>NZ_JAAOEF010000003.1:225000-972929 GCF_011393055.1 Desulfofundulus sp. TPOSR
GGAGAGAATCCTCAGGCGCGCGAGAGAACCCTCGTTAAGGAACTCGGCAAACTGACCCCGTAACTTCGGGAGAAGGGGTGCCCCGGTAGCGTGAAGGTAGGAGCTACTGGAGCGCGAGGGGGCCGCAGAGAAGAGGCCCAAGCGACTGTTTACCAAAAACACAGGTCCCTGCGAAATCGAAAGATGAAGTATAGGGGCTGACGCCTGCCCGGTGCTGGAAGGTTAAGGGGAAGGGTTATCCGAGAGGAGAAGCTCTGAACCGAAGCCCCAGTAAACGGCGGCCGTAACTATAACGGTCCTAAGGTAGCGAAATTCCTTGTCGGGTAAGTTCCGACCCGCACGAAAGGCGTAACGACTTGGGCGCTGTCTCAACGAGGGGCTCGGCGAACTTGTAGTACCCGTGAAGATGCGGGTTACCTGCGACGGGACAGAAAGACCCCGTGGAGCTTTACTGCAGCCTGACATTGGACTTCGGTATTGCATGTACAGGATAGGTGGGAGGCAGGGAAGCCGGGGCGCCAGCCTTGGTGGAGCCGACCTTGGGATACCACCCTTGTGGTATTGGAGTTCTAACAGGGTACCGTGGAGCCGGTACATGGACAGTGTCAGGTGGGCAGTTTGACTGGGGCGGTCGCCTCCTAAAAGGTAACGGAGGCGCCCAAAGGTTCCCTCAGCGCGGTTGGAAATCGCGCGTAAGAGTGCAAAGGCAGAAGGGAGCTTGACAGCGAGACTGACTGGTCGAGCTGGGACGAAAGTCGGGCTTAGTGATCCGGCGGTAGCGAGTGGAAGCGCCGTCGCTCAACGGATAAAAGCTACCCCGGGGATAACAGGCTTATCTCCCCCAAGAGTTCACATCGACGGGGAGGTTTGGCACCTCGATGTCGGCTCATCGCATCCTGGGGCTGGAGTAGGTCCCAAGGGTTGGGCTGTTCGCCCATTAAAGCGGTACGTGAGCTGGGTTCAGAACGTCGTGAGACAGTTCGGTCCCTATCCGTCGCAGGCGCAGGAAACTTGAGAGGAGCTGTCCCTAGTACGAGAGGACCGGGATGGACAGACCGCTGGCGTACCAGTTGTCCCGCCAGGGGCAGCGCTGGGTACCCAAGTCTGGTGGGGATAAGCGCTGAAAGCATCTAAGCGCGAAGCCCTCCTCAAGATAAGGTTTCCCACCCGGCACTCAACTGAGCTTGTCAGGCCAATCCACTTTAAGGAGAGATTGGCACGCTCAGTTGAGTGCCGGGGTAAGACCCCTGGAAGACTACCAGGTAGATAGGCCGGGCGTGTAAGCCGGGTAACCGGTTGAGCGGACCGGTACTAATAGGTCGAGGGCTTGACCAGAATAGAAGTCGGAGGTCGGAAGTCAGAGGTCGGATTTAAGAAGGAAATCGCTTACGCGATTTCCGGGTAAATTCGACTGAAGAGATCCGGTTTCCGGCTGAAAAGGCGAACTAAACTCCGCTGTGAAGTTTTGAGGGAATAAAAAATTTCCGGTGGCCATGCCGGAGGGGAAACACCCGTTCCCATCCCGAACACGGAAGTTAAGCCCTCCAGGGCCGATGGTACTTGGGGGTCTACCCCTGGGAGAGTAGGTCGCTGCCGGAAAATTATTTTTACAACCACCGGTTCTACTGCCGGTGGTTTTTATTTTACGTGGTTGCCGTTGCTTCTTTTCACGGGTCGGGTGCTGGGTCGGGTGCTATGGTTAGTACCAGGAGCGGCCTTTATTGCTAAAATTACGAAAGGAAAGGCTCATATTTTATTTACGGTTCATATTATGAAAACAGAAGGAAATGTTTGGTGACGGAGGGTGTTTTGTGTATCCTTTTCGTTTTAGAAAAACTTTCGAGAACAACTGGTATTACGTGACCGATCCTTTGGGTTTCCAGAGCCTGCAGGAGCACGGCAGGCTGATTACTTACCTGATCCCCTTCTGGTACGGCGTGACCTGGGAGGGCGGCCTTGCCGATCAATCCGACCCCCGCTCCCTGGACCTCATTCGCCGCTTAAATCTGCCCGTTCTGGCCATCGTGCATAACTATGCCAGTCCGGAATACCGTACCCTCATTCACGCTCTGTTGACCGATGATGCCCTGCGCCGGGCACTGGTCAACAGCATTTTAAACATGCTCCGGCGCACCGGGTTTGCCGGGGTGAATATTGATTTTGAATTTGTACCCCCCGAGGACCGGCCATATCTAACCAGATTTATGACCGAACTTTACCAGGTCCTGAAGCCGGAAGGGTTTTTAACCACCATCTCCGTACCGGCCCAACTGGAAGACAATCCCCGCCATCCATTTTCCGGGGCTTTTAGCTACCCGGAACTGGGCGCGGTGAGCGACCAGGTGTACCTTCTGGCCTATGATGAACACTTTGCCATGCCGGGGCCGATTGCTTCCATCGGTTTTGTGCAGCGGGTTTTAACTTATGCCCTTTCGGTAATACCCCGCATAAAAATCCGGTTGGGCATTCCCGTCTACGGTTATGATTGGACCGAAGGGGTGAACATACCGGAAACACTATCCTACCGGCAGGCCATAGAGCGGGCCAGGGAACAAGGGGTTACCCCCCGTTATGACGAAGAAGCCCAGGAATGGACCTACACCTACCAGGTGGACGGCGAAACCCACATCGTGTGGTTTGAAGATGCCCGCAGCTTTGCCGCCAAACTGGCCCTGGTGCGGCGGGAAAACTTACGGGGAATTGGCGTGTGGCGCCTGGGCCTTGAGGACCCCCGTATCTGGTCTCTGGTTGGCACGCTTTAACTTTTGTTATCACCCAGGGTTAACCTATAAAATAATTAAATCGATTAGATAAAGGAAATGTGTAACCAGGTAAAGAAATGTAAGACCTCAAAACACCAGGAGGTCTTTTTTTATGACTGACTATCGCAAGTTGTGGTCTGATTTGGGAATGGACCTGGAAAAGCATGACCGGTTGACCAGTGCTCTGCCTCTGATTTATGAAGAGGTCTACCTGCAGCAGCCGGGCCGCCCGCAGGCCATGGAGTACTTCGACCTGGTGGTGGCCGAAATTCACAGCCTGAGGATTGCCGAACTGGTGGAGCACCGCCGGCGGGGAGGCAAAGTTTGCGGGGTCTTTTGCGTGTTCGTACCCGTGGAGATTATTCGTGCCGCCGGAGCCATTGCCGTCGGCCTGTGCGGCGGCTCCCAGTTCTGGGTTCCCGACGGGGAAAGGGTTTTGCCGCGCAACCTTTGCCCGCTGATTAAAGCGTCGGTGGGTGCCCGTCTCAGCGGTACCTGCCCCTATTTCCAGTCCTGCGACCTCTTAATTGGCGAAACCACCTGCGACGGCAAAAAGAAAGCCTGGGAAGTCCTGGGTGAATATGCTCCCGTCTACGTAATGGACCTGCCCCAGATGAAACGGCCCCGGGACCTGGCTGCCTGGCGCGGGGAGATCGAGTTGTTCCTGGCCAGAATAGAAGAGTTAACCGGCTGCCGGGTGACCCCCGGGAGGCTGGCGGAAGAAATCCGTCTCCAGAACCGGCTGCGTCAAGCACTGGAACGCCTTTATCAAACCCGCAAAGCCGATCCGGTGCCCATAAGCGGGAAGGATGCCCTGCTGGTTACGCAGGTCAGTTTTTACGATGATCCCCGTCGCTTCATTGATAAAACGGAAGCCCTGGCCGCGGAAGCCGAGGCACGCATTGCCTCCGGGCAGGGGGTATTTCCATCCGGGGCCCCGCGCATTCTTGTAACCGGCACTCCAATGGCTATTCCCAACTGGAAGCTGCACCACATTATCGAGACAGCCGGCGCCGCGGTGGTATGCGAAGAAACCTGCACCGGTACCCGCTTTTTCGAGCACCAGGTGGATGAAACCGGACGGACCCTGGAAGAGCAGTTGCAGGCCCTGGCCGAGCGCTACCTGAAAATTAACTGTTCCTGCTTTACTCCCAACCCGGGGCGCCTTGAAGATATTTTCCGCCTGGTTGAAGCTTACCGGGTTGACGGTGTCATCTATTACAACTTACAGTTCTGCCACGGATATGCGGTCGAATATTATGCCGTGGAGAAGGCCCTAAAAGCGCGGGGTATTCCGGTGATGAAAGTGGAAACCGACTATAGCGAAGAAGATACCGGCCAGCTGCGCACCCGGGTGGAAGCCTTCCTGGAAATGTTGCGCTAGCCGGCTCCGAAAGGATGAAAGAACTTAATGACCGTCCTGGGAATTGACATCGGATCCCGGACCATTGCCACTGCCATTTTAAATGAGAAGGGAGAGCTGCTGGCCGGCCAGGTATCTGACAGCGGGCCCCGCCCCCTGGAGCGTGCCCGGGAGATGGCCGGGAACCTGTCGTCATTCTGGCGTGTAGTGGCCACGGGTTACGGGCGCCACGGCGCCCGGGCGGATTTTGCCACCGATTTGATTACCGAGATCAAGGCCCACGCCCTGGGTGCCCGTCACCTTTTTCCCTCCTGCCGCACCGTGCTTGATATCGGCGGCCAGGACAGCAAGGTAATCCGGTTGGACGAACAGGGCCGGGTGGTGGACTTTATCATGAACGACCGCTGTGCCGCCGGAACGGGTAAATTTCTGGAGATTATGGCCCAGGGGTTGGGTTTGCCTCTGGAGGAAATGGTAGCCGCTGCTTCTGCGGGTGATGGGGAAATAACCTTAAACAGCATGTGCACCGTTTTTGCCGAATCGGAGGTGGTATCGCTGCTGGCCGCGGGCCAGCCCGTGGGGGCCGTGGCCCGGGCCGTGCTCAACTCCATTTGCGATCGCACCCAGAACCTGCTTTTACGCTTAGGTATTGAGCCCCCGGTGGTTTTCACCGGCGGGGTGGCGGCCATCCCCGGTTTGCCCGCTTATTTTATCCGGCGCATGGGCCTGCCGGATTTGCTTGTGCCCGCACGTCCCCAGCTGGTGGGTGCCCTGGGTGCGGCCCTGTACGGGATAAAGGTAAAGAAGGCCACGGGATAGCGCCCGTGGCTTATTTACGTGCGTTCATTTTCTCCCGGAACCAGCGGTGGATGTCATCCAGGGCCGGGGGTGCCACGTAAAACACGTGGATGTTCGCAGGGAACTGGACCCCGTGATCTTCCCGGATAAAAAGCAATCCTGCTTCCCCGTCCCCCAGGGTTTCATCAATCCGGCGGGAAATATGGGCAAATCTTTTTTCACTGGCCTCCCGGTAGAACTTGCTGATGATATCAAAAGTTTTCTGGCTCATGACTACGGAAAGGCAATTGCCCCAATCCATGCTTTCGGTAAACAGTTCCATGTCCTCGGTGGCTTCCAGGCTGGCCCCCCGGTCGCACTTTTCCTTGATGATCCGGTAGCTTTTTTCGTGAAATTTCTCGATGATGCTCAGTCCGGTCTCCCCGCTTACGGTAAGGGATTCATGGTAAATTTTTTTGATTGGCCCCATTTTTTGTTCCAGGCCGTTTAAATGCTGTTCTACCTGCTGCCAGTAAGCATTGACCTTTTCGGAAAGATCTTCCGGCATCTCCCTGGGGGTATAAATTAAAGGCACCAGATAAATTTTTCTGCCCGCCTGAAAATTATCAACGGAAGGCTTTTCAATCCTGCCGAGCACTTCAGACATGACTGCAACCTCCTTGTTACCGGAACTCTGTCCCCTTTGAATATAGCATATCGCCGTGCTTTTTGCCAGCCAGCCGGCACAAGAGTTGTCTTTGAGGTGGAAGGGTAGACTACTTTAGTTAATCCCACGTCTCCTTACGCTTGTGTAAAAATTACCCCTTTTTAGGGAGGAACTTGCTGCTTGCTGGCGAAAAATGACAACAGGGTTTTTGCTGCCAAAACAACGGAGGACTTGCTATGCTGGCTATTGTAAAAAGTACGGCCCTTTACGGACTAAACGGGCAGGTGGTGCAGGTAGAGGTTGACGTAAGCAACGGGCTGCCTTGCTTTGACCTGGTGGGGTTGCCCGATCTGGCCTGCCGGGAATCCCGGGACCGGGTGCGTGCCGCCATGAAAAATTCCGGCTTTGAATTCCCGGCACGGCGCATAACGGTAAACCTGGCCCCGGCCGACCTGCGCAAGGAAGGACCCCTTTACGACCTGCCCATTGCCGTGGGCATCCTTGCCGCTACCGGGCAGCTGGATCAGTCCGCCGTAGACCGCTATGTGTTTCTTGGTGAGCTGTCCCTGAACGGGCAGGTGCGGGGAGTGACCGGCGTGCTGCCCAATGTTCTGGCCGCCCGGGAACAGGGTCTGCAGGCGGTAGTAGTGCCCCTGGATAATGCCGCCGAAGCTGCTCTGGTCAAAGATGTACAGGTTTACCCGGTACAGAGCCTGGGACAGCTGACCCGCTTTTTGCTCGGGGAAGAGGAAATTTCACCCTATAAGGTGGACCCGGTCCTGTTGATGAACCGGGTTGACGAAAACTGGGCGGACATGGCCGATGTGCGCGGCCAGGCCACGGTACGGCGGGCCCTGGAGGTGGCGGCAGCCGGGGGACACAATCTGCTGATGGTTGGGCCTCCCGGCTCGGGCAAAACCATGCTGGCCAGGAGGCTGCCGGGCATACTGCCCGACCTTACCTTTGACGAGGCCCTGGAAATTACCAAAATATACAGTCTGGCCGGCTTGTTAAAGCCCGGGGAACCCCTGGTAACCCGGCGGCCCTTTCGCTCACCCCACCACAGTGCCTCGGCGGTGGGCCTGGTCGGAGGCGGGCGCCACCCCCGTCCCGGGGAGATCAGCCTTGCCCACCACGGCGTCCTTTTCCTTGATGAGTTGCCGGAATTTCACCGGGACGTACTGGAGGCCCTGCGCCAGCCCCTGGAAGATGGTGTGGTAACCATCTCCAGGGTAAGCGGTGCGGTGACCTATCCCGCCAGTTTAATGCTTGTGGCCGCCGCCAATCCATGCCCCTGCGGCTTCCTGGGCGATCCGGTCCGGGAATGCACCTGCACTCCCTATCAGGTGCAGCGTTACCTGGGGCGCATTTCCGGCCCCCTGCTGGACCGCATTGACATCCACCTGGAGGTTCCCCGGGTGGATTACGAGGACCTGGCCGGCCGGGAGCCGGGGGAACCGTCTTCGGAGATCAAAAAGCGGGTGGAAAAGGCCCGGGCCGTACAGCGCCGGCGCTTTGGTTCTTCCGGGATCACCTGCAACGCCCGCATGACCCCGGCCCAGGTTCGCCGTTATTGTTCCCTCACCCGGGAAGCCCGCTCGTTGTTTTCATCCGTTTTCCGCCAGTTGAACCTGAGCGCCCGTTCCCATGACCGGGTGCTCAAGGTGGCCCGCACAATTGCCGATCTTGACGGGAGCGATGTCATTGACGCCGCCCACCTGGCCGAGGCGGTGCAATACCGCACCCTGGAGGCCAGGTACTGGCCGGGGTAGACGCTCTTTGCCGCCGTTTGCTTTTCCGGCCCGGACAATCTGTTAAAGTCTGGCCGGGGACAGGGTCCTGATTTTAACCGGGCCGGGGAAATGCCCCGGACTCAATTTTTTTGATTTACGGCCGAAAACTAAAATAATAGAATAGCCAGGAGGAGTGGGACGGTGAAAATTCGCTGGAAGATATTAATTGGCTACGTTATCGTGCTGTTGGTTTTTGCCGTTGCGGCCGGTTTCCAGGTTTACCAGATGCGCCAGGCCAGGGCGGGTTACGAACGGATTATCCAGGGGGAGGTTTTCAAAGCTGCGGAGGCGCAGAAGTTCCTCCTGCTTTTCCAAAGGCTGCCCATTTTGTTCCAGAGCTACATCTTAACCGGCAACGAAGCTGAATTTAAAAATTACAGCAGCCAGAGCGCCGAAGCTGTGCTGCAGCTCAGGAAGCTGGAGGAACTTTGCGATTCGGAGGAGGAAAAAGCGCTGATCAAGGAGATCCAGCGCAAGCTGGATGATTACCGGTCAGTGGCGGGGTATTTAACAACCCTGAAAACGCAGGCGATCGACTATGAGGCGGAATTGAAAGCCCTGCCCGCCACCGGGAGCAATATGGCCAGAAGGATGGATTTAATCAGGCAGGTGGAGGATCTTCAAGGAGAAATATCTTCCTATCTTGCGGAAAAGCATGGCGTGATAGATGCGGTGCTCAAGGCGGGCCAGGATTTTGTGAGTTTGCAGGAAAAATCCCTGCAGTCGGCGGTTGAAAGCAACAGCTTCCTGGTGAACAAGATTGAAATGGTGAACTACCTGGCCGTCGGCATAGCCATGCTTTTGGGCTTGCTAATCGCCTTTTACACCGGACAGTTGATCGCCCGGCCCGTTCAGATGGTGGAGGGGGGCGTCTCCCGCATAGCCGCGGGTGATTTGTCCGTGGCCGACCTCAAAAGCAGCTCCCGGGACGAAATTGGTTCCCTGGCACGTTCGTTTAACCAGATGAAGCAAAACCTGCGGGAAATTGTCCAGAAGGTGGCCGAAGGAGCACGTTCTATTTTCCGTGCCGCCAGCCAGCTGTCCGAGAGCGCCCGGCAGACCAGCGAGGGGGCCACCAGCACTGCTTCCACTATTTCCGAAATTGCCGCCGCCGCAGAAGACGGGGCCGGTAATGCCGGGCAGGTGGCGCAGGCCGCTGAAAAGGCGGCGGCTCTGGCCGAAGAGGGCCAGGCCAAAGTGGAAAGGCTGGTCACCCAGATGGAGAGCATCGAGCACTCGGCCAACCAGGTGGCCAGGGCCATTGCCGAGTTGGGGGAGACCTCCCGGGAAATTTCGAAAATTGTCGAAATGATTACCGGCATTGCCGACCAGACCAACCTCCTGGCTTTGAACGCCGCCATCGAGGCGGCCCGGGCGGGCGAGCGGGGCCGGGGGTTTGCCGTGGTGGCGGAAGAAGTAAGAAAGCTGGCCGATCAGTCGGGCGACGCGGCGAAGGATATTTACCAGCTGGTGCAGCGGATTCAGGAAAGGGCCGCGGGCACTATTGCGAACATGGAGGAAAATGCCCGGCAGGTGCAGGCCGGTAATTTCATCGTCAGGGAAGTGGGGGAACTTTTTACCGGAATTGCGCAAACAGTCCGGAAACTAAACAACCAGATTCAAGAGGTGGCAGCCGCCACCGAGCAAATCGCCGGCAGCGTGCAAAATGTGGCCGGCACCACCCAGGAGCAAACGGCGGCCATGGAAGAGGTTTCAGCTGCGGCGGAGAGCCTGCAAAAACTTGCCGCTGAACTGGAAGAAGCGGCCGCCCGGTTTAAGATTTGAAATGGTGCCAGGCACTTAACTTATTAACTTAATTAGGTAAGCACGTGTCCGCGGCCGGCGCTCAGTCACCAAAGGTATCCTGGAGGGGGTTGCCAGGTGGAACTCCCATGGAGTAAGATAATGCTGAAGTGATTTCAGCTTAATTTTAGAGGGAGGTGCGCGGCAGGTAATGGAATGCCATGTGGAAAAAAATAAAAGTCAATGCACCTGCACCTATGAACCCTGTCCCCGGAAAGGGAAATGCTGCGAGTGTATTGCCTATCACCGCAAACAAAACCAGCTGCCCGGCTGTTTCTTCCCCCCGGATGTTGAAAGGACGTACGACCGTTCCATCGCCCGGTTTATCAAGTGCTACGGGGGCTGAAAAGCTGCCGGGCCGGCGGCCTACTCTTTTTTCAGCATCACCCATTCCTCGGACCGCCCGGCATGCCTTTGAAAACGTTTAGGAGCCTTTGCGTGAGCCATGAGGGGGGTGTGACTTTTTGCTGCGCAAGCGCGTTTATATCAGCGGCAAAGTGCAGGGCGTGTACTTTCGTGTTTATACCCGGGATGCGGCCGTCAAATTTGGCGTAACCGGTTGGGTACGTAACCTCAAAGACGGCCGGGTGGAGGCCGTCTTTGAAGGCGAAAATGGGGCGGTAGAGCAAATGCTCCGCTGGTGCTGGGAAGGGTCGCCTTCTTCCCGGGTGGAAAAAGTGGAAGTGTTCGACGAACCTTACCGGGGCGAATTTAATGATTTTACCATTGCTCCTACGGTCTAGCTTTTTAGAGCTTCCTTATTTACCGCGGGGGCTTATTTTTTATTTCAAACATTTTCTAATTAAAAAAGAGGAGTTCATCGTATTATCGCGAAATAACAATATAACAGCCAATCGAATAAAAGGGGGATCAACCGTGGAAGAGAAGAGAAAAAGAATATTAGTTATCGGAGGCGTGGCGGCGGGGCCGAAAGCGGCTGCCCGGGCCAGGCGCTGCGACCCCGGGGCGGAAATAACTATTGTTGAAGAGGGAAGCTTCCTTTCCTATGCCGGCTGCGGCATGCCCTTTTACATTGGAGGCATGGTGGAAAAGCATGAGGAGCTTATGGCCACACCGGTGGGAGTTGTCCGGGATGCAGCCTTTTTCCGCAACGTCAAGGACATTAACGTGCTCACGGGCACCAGGGCCGAAGCCATCGACCGGAAAAATAAGACCGTCCGGGTGACCAATTTAGCCACCCGTGAAACTTACGACCTCCCCTACGACAAGCTGGTTCTGGCTACCGGCAGCAAACCGGTCCGGCCGCCCATTCCGGGTATGGATCTGGCGGGAGTGTACACGCTGGGAAACCTGGAGGAAGCCCGGGCCGTCCGCCAGGCGGTTGAACAGGGTGCCCGCCGGGTGGTTATTATTGGGGGCGGCTTGATCGGCCTGGAACTGGCCGACACCCTGGCAGCTAAAGCCGGGATCACCATCGTGGAGCTGATGGACCACGTTTTATCAACCCTTTTAGACCCCGAGCTTTCCATCCTTGTGGAAAGGGTTCTGCGCGGCAAAGGCGTGCAGTTGTTCCTGGGCAGCAGGGTGGAACGCATTGAAGGCGATGGCCGGGGTGCCGTGGCCCGGGTCGTCACCACCGCCGGTTCCTTTGACGCGGATCTGGTGGTTGTGGCGGCGGGGGTAAGGCCGCGGGTGGAACTGGCCCGGGAAGCGGGGCTTGAGCTCGGGGAAACGGGAGCCATCAAGGTGAATGAGTACCTGCAGACTTCCGACCCGGATATCTATGCCGGCGGGGACTGCGTGGAAAACATCCATCTCATCTCCGGTCGGCCGGTATACACCCCCATGGGTTCCGTGGCCAACCGTCACGGCCGGGTGATTGGCGATAACGTGGCCGGAGGCCGGGACACTTTCTCCGGCGTGCTGGGAACGGCCATTCTCAAAGTTTTTGAAATGAACATCGGCCGTACGGGCCTTTCCGAAAGCGAAGCCCGCCGCCTGGGTTACCATGTAGAGTCCTTCATCTGCCCCGCGCCCGACCGGGCCCATTTTTACCCGGGGAGCAAGCCCGTTATCATCAAGCTGGTGGCCGATGCTTCCACCCGCAAGCTTCTGGGTGCCCAGATCCTGGGGCCGGGGGATGTGAACAAACGTCTGGATGTAATGGTGGCAGCCCTGAGCATGGGAGCCACGGTGGATCAGCTGGCCACCTTTGACCTGGCCTATGCGCCGCCCTTCTCTACCGCCCTGGATCCCCTTACCCATGCCGCCAACTGCCTGCGCAACAAGCTTGACGGGCGGGCCAGATCCATCAATCCCCTGGAGGTGAAGAAACGCCTGGCGGCGGGGGAGGATTTTGTGCTTCTGGATGTGCGTACCCCGGCGGAGTTTAATGAAGTGCGCCTGCCCTATCCCAATGTGGTATTCATACCCCTGGGCAAACTGCGGGAGCGGGCAAAGGAACTGCCCAGAGACCGGGAAATCATTGTTTTCTGCAAGGTGAGCCTGCGGGGCTGGGAGGCGCAGACCATTCTGGAAAGGCTGGGCTTTACAAACGTCAGCTTCTTTGAAGGAGGCATTGCCGCCTGGCCCTTTGAGCTGGATACCGGCCCGCGCCAGTCATAAGGCTTAATAACTGTACGGGCGCCCGGTGGTTTTCTCATCCGGGCGCCTTAATCTTTTTCCATTGCCAGGCTTGTGGGAGTTCATTTATAATCTACTTGAGGTAGGAAGTATGCAAAAAATGGTAAAAGAAAAGGTCTGGCGTGTTAAAGAAGAAAATCCGGTTTTGCAGCAGATCCTTTCCTGGAAATTGGGAATCTCGCCGCTGCTTGCCCGTCTGCTGGTCAACCGGGGAGTGTTGACGGTTGAAGATGCCCGGCTTTTTCTTAAGGGCAATTTAAATCAGGCGGGAGATCCATACCTGCTGCCGGACATGCACCGGGCGGTAGAAATAATTCTCGCGGCCATAAAGAACCGGAAGAACATCCTGGTTTACGGAGATTATGATGCCGACGGTGTTACCGCCACCGCCCTTATGGTGAAGGTTTTGGAACGGCTGGGTGCCCGGGTGGATTACTACATACCCCACCGCCTGACCCAGGGCTACGGCCTGCATGAAGGGGCGCTGCAGTGGGCGCGGCAGGCCGGGGTGGATCTCCTCGTCACCGTGGACTGCGGTATCAGCGCAAGAAAGGAGGTGGAAGCAGCAAAGAGGGCCGGCGGGCCGGAGATCATCATCACCGATCACCACCAGGTGCCGGAGGAAATCCCTCCCGCACTGGCGGTAATTAACCCGCAGAGGAGGGACTCCTCCTATCCCTTCAAGGAACTGGCCGGGGTAGGGGTGGCCCTGAAACTGGCCCAGGCGCTCTTGCAGGCCGCCGGCGAGGGAGAAACTGCCTGGCATGATTACCTTGACCTGGCCTGCGTGGGGACGGTAGCCGACATTGTTCCCCTTACGGGGGAAAACCGCCTGCTGGTAAAGCACGGTTTACCCAAACTGGCGGCTACCGCCAATCCCGGACTGCAGGCCCTGATGCAGGTAAGCGGCGTGAAGGCGGAAAAAATAGGCACCAGGGAGGTGGGCTTCGCCCTGGCTCCCCGGTTGAATGCCGCCGGCCGCATGGGTGACTCCCGGATGGCCGTGGAACTCCTGCTCTGCCGGGACCCGGTACGGGCCGGGGAACTGGCGGCACAACTGGACCGGGAGAACCGGGAGCGCCAGCAGGTGGAGTCCCGGGTTCTGGCGGAGGCCCTGGGTATGCTGGATGCCCTGGGGCGCACCCGAGATCTGGTGGTGGTACTGGCTTCACCCGGCTGGCATCCGGGGGTGATTGGCATTGTGGCCTCCAAGCTGGTGGAAATTTTATACCGGCCCGTGCTGCTGGTATCCCTGGATGGCGGCCAGGGGAAGGGTTCCGGTCGCAGTATTCCCGGCTTTCACCTGTACCAGGCTTTATCTTCCTGCCGGGAGCATTTGCTGGCTTTCGGAGGGCATGAGGGCGCGGCGGGTTTTACCATAACTGCCGACCGGGTGGACGCTTTGCGGGAAGCCCTTAATGATTATGCCGCTGCCGTAATGTCCCCGGACCTGTTGCGGCCAGGGCTGGAGATAGACGCCCTGGTTTCCCTGGAAGACATTCCCTGCGAAGTGGTGGCCGAGCTGGAAAGCCTGAGTCCTCATGGCCACGGCAACCCCGAACCGTTGCTGGCCTGCTGCGGTGTGGCGGTAATTAATTGCCGGGAAGTGGGGCGGGACGGCCGCCACCTGAAATTACTGGTGCGGGAGAATGGAACGGTACGGGACAGCATTGGTTTTGATCTCGTCGGTTATCTGGAGAATCTGGCTCCGGGGGAGGCAGTGGATCTGGCTTTTGTGCCTTCCCTGGACCAGTGGAACGGCAATGTACGGGTGCAGCTGGAAATCAGGGATCTGCGACGGGCCGGAGAATGGGAAGGGGCACCCCCGCTCCAGGAACCCGGCATTGCCCCGGACCGGGGGATGGATGATTTTCTGGTTGCTCTACATACTGAAGCTGAAAAATCTCCAGTCCGGAGCCCTTATTTCTTCTGGCCCGAATTTATCCAGCGCAAACTGGCAGAATATGAGCAAAAGGGGTCCGGGTCTCTTGCGGCGGTACTGCAAATTCCCGGCGGCCTGAACCATCATGCCGCTATCCCCCTGGAATGTTCCGCCTTTCCCCCGGTTGCCTGTTCTGCAGAAGGGGCACCGGATACATTGCAGCTAACCGCAGAACTCCCCTTTCGGATAGAAGACTTACGGGGGCAATTTGCCCGGCCATCCTGGCTCGCCGGGCTGGCCGATGCGAGACAGCGTCTTCTGGTGGTGGTCGGTTCGGCCCACCGTACGGTGGAGCTGGCCTTTTACCTGCGGCGGGTTTGTTCCGGCCCCGGGAGGCAGGTGGCCTTTTGCCACCCCTGGCTGAGCAGCCGGCGGCGGGAACTGCTGCGCCAGCTTTTTGCCCGGGGGGAGATAAACGTGTTGCTGACCACGCCGGCTCTGGCCCCCGCCCTGGCCGGTGCCGGGACCGGCCACCTGGTGATTTATAACCTGCCCTACCATCGTGAGGAGTGGGATTTGCTGCTTGCAGCGGCCCTGGCCGGAGAAGTACAGTCTCTCTGGCTGCCCTTTGGTGCGGAAGACATGCAGGAGGCCCGTTTTTACCTGGCGGCCCTGGCGCCGGACAGGGATCCCCTGGCCAGGTTGTATACCCTTTTACACCGGGCCGCCAGGGAAAACAGTGCTCGCCCGCATGGCCGGGAGGCCGGATCCGTGGAAACGGGTGGGGATGGCTTTTCCCGCCGGCTGGCCGGCCTGCTGCGTCGCGGCGGCTGCCCCTGGGTGCAGGATTTTACAGTGGCACTGGGTTTAAAGGTCTTTTCTGAGCTGGGTTTGGTGGAGTGGTCGCCCCCGGGAAGCGGGTGGCCGGTTTCTTTGCGTCCTGCAGGCGGGCAAAAGCTGTCCCTGGAGGCGTCCCCCACTTACCGCCGGCTGCACCAGCTCAAAAAAGAGGCCCTGGCCTGGCAAAAACATGCCCTGGAAGCCCCCGTTCGGGAAATTGTTGCCGGCTCTTTAACAGAAAGGAGGCGGTGAAATGGACCTGAAACAGAAAATTCGCGTGATTCCCGACTATCCCCGGGAAGGAATCAGCTACAAGGACATCACCCCCTTGCTGCGGGACGGCCGGGCCTTCCGCTATGCCGTCCAATCCCTGGCCGCCGAGTGCAAAAATAAAGGGGCGGAACTGGTGGTCTGTCCCAAGGCCCGCGGCTTGATGATCGGGGCGCCGCTGGCCTACATCCTGGGCATCGGGCTGGTGGTTTTGCGCAAGCCGGGCCAGCTGCCCGGAGAAGTTTTCACCTGGCACTACGACCTGAAGTTTGGCGGCGATGCTCTGGAAGTGCACCGGGACGCCATACGTCCGGGGCAGAAGGTGCTGGTGGCCGATGAACTTCTGGCCACCGGCGGTACGGCCTACAACGCCATCCGGTTGGTTGAGGAACTGGGGGCGGAAGTGGTGGGGGCGGTCTTTTTAATTGAATTAACCGGGCTCGGAGGCCGGGTTAAGCTGAGAAATTATGACACCATCTCCCTGGTGCAGTATAATTATTAAAAGCAACAGTTTTTGCTTTACTTCAGGGAAGTGACTTGCATGCTCCAGGAACTGGTACACAGGGTAATTTTATATCACCCGCAGGCAGACGTGGCCCTCTTGAGCAAGGCCTACCGTTTTGCGGAACAGGCCCACCGGGACCAGAAGCGCATCTCGGGAGAACCCTTCATCACCCACCCCGTGGCGGTAGCCCATATTCTGGCGAACCTGCAGATGGACCTGCAGACCCTGGTGGCCGGCCTGCTCCACGACGTGGTGGAAGATACCGGCGTCACCCTGGAGGAAATCAAGACCGCCTTTGGTGACGAGGTGGCCCTGCTCGTAGATGGAGTGACCAAGTTAAGCCGCCTGGAGTACCGGTCCAAGGAGGAGCATCAAGCGGAAAATTTGCGCAAAATGTTTTTGGCCATGGCCCAGGACATCAGGGTAATCCTGATTAAACTGGCCGACCGGCTGCACAACCTGCGCACCCTGAAGTACCACACTGAAACCAAGCAGAAGGAAATAGCCAGGGAAACCCTGGAGATCTACGCTCCCCTGGCCCACCGGCTGGGCATATATCACCTGAAATGGGAACTGGAAGACCTGTCCTTCCGTTACCTGGAGCCGGAAAAGTATTACGAACTGGCCGAGCGGGTATCCCGCACCAGGCGGAAGAGGGAGGAATATATCCGGACAGCCATCCAGATTTTACGGCGGAAGCTGGCCGAAGCGGGCATTTTTGCCGACATCCAGGGGCGGCCCAAGCACCTGTACAGCATTTATACCAAAATGGAAAAACAACAAAAGGACCTCAGTGAAATTTACGATGTGATGGCTGTACGGGTGATTGTGGAGTCGATCCGGGACTGCTATGCCGTCCTGGGTACGGTGCATACCCTCTGGAAACCCATCCCCGGGCGTTTTAAGGACTACATTGCCATGCCGAAATCAAATATGTACCAGTCCCTCCATACCACCGTCGTCGGACCGCAGGGGGAACCCCTCGAGATCCAGATCCGCACCCGGGAGATGCACCGTACGGCCGAATATGGTATTGCCGCCCACTGGCGGTACAAGGAAGGCGGCAAAACAGACCGGGACCTGGATCAAAAGCTGGCCTGGCTGCGGCAGATTCTGGAATGGCAGCGGGAACTGCGGGATGCCAGGGAATTCATGGAAAGCTTGAAGATCGACCTTTTTGCCGATTCAGTATTTGTCTTTACGCCAAAGGGGGATGTGATCGAACTTCCGGCGGGGTCGGTGCCCATTGATTTTGCCTACCGGGTGCACACCGAGGTGGGTCACCGCTGCGTGGGGGCCAGGGTCAACGGGCGTATCGTACCCCTTGACTACCAGCTGAAAAACGGCGACATTGTGGAGATTCTCACTTCCAAAAACGCCGTGGGACCCAGCCGGGACTGGCTCAACGTGGTCAAAACCTCCCAGGCCAAAAACCGCATCCGCCAGTGGTTTAAAAGGGAACAGCGGGAGGAAAACATCATCAAAGGGCGGGAAGCCCTGGAGCGGGAGGCCCGCAAGCAGGGTGTGGATGTGGAATTGCTGAAAGGGGAGAAGGTTCTCCAGTTCGGGCGGCGGTTCAACCTGACCACCGTAGAAGATGTGTATGCGGCCGTAGGCGACGGCACCCTGACCGCCCAGGCGGTAATAAACCGCCTCAGGGAAGAAATCAAGGCTCCAAAAGCTCCGCCCGAGACAACCCAGCCGGCCAGGGTGAAACCCCACCAGGACTCCACATCCGCCCAGGGGATCCGGGTTAAAGGGACCGGCAACCTCCTCATCCGGTTGGCCCACTGCTGCAACCCCATACCCGGGGACCCCATTATCGGTTACATTACCCGGGGGAGGGGAGTATCCATTCACCGGGTGGACTGCCGCAATGTGGCTTTATTCCAGCAGGGGGAAAAAGATCGCCTGGTGGAAGTGGCCTGGGATGGGGAGTTCCAGTCTCCCTTCCTGGTTAAACTGGAAGTGTCCGGCATGGACCGCGCCGGGCTTTTGAGCGATGTCATGGCCATCTTGAGCGAATTGAAGATCAGTGCCAACTGGGTAAATGCCCGGGGGCTGAAAAACCGGCAGGCAGTCATTGAACTGCTGCTGGAAATGAAGAGCAAGGAGCAGCTTGATATAATTGTCAGCCGCATAAACCGGGTTAAGGATATCTACGAGGTCAGGCGCACTAGCTAAATTCTGGAGTTACAATCAACACTCCCGGCTCACCGGCGGGCTGACCCCCTAAGATTGGACAATTAGACTTTCGATCTTATGATTTTAAAGAATTTCATTCCCAGGCGGTGGCCTTGACGGCCACCCCGCACGTGGTCCGTTGAAACCACCGACGGGGCGGCTCCGGGGAACATGCTATGGACAAGAAGCACGCCCCGTCGGCTATCCATTGTACCACGTGCGGGGTCCCCGGCCGTCAAGGCTACCCTGCGGCGCCGCCCGGAAAACCCTCAAAGGCTCACCAGGGAACATGCCTTTTTATAGCTTAACCGGCTTTAGTTGCAGTTGATTTTTCTTCAAAAGCTGGTAACATTCCGCCGACGCCAAATAGTGCGTAGCTGAGTGAATACGAACGGTGTTATAATACCGGATAAACCTGGCCACCGTCTTGTACGCTTCTGCGTAACTGGAGAATTCGTGGCGGGACAGGCACTCTTCCTCTAGAATCGAATGAAAGGCCTCGATGTGGGCATTTAGATTCGGCGTTTTAAAGGGTATTCTTTCATGTTCAATATTTAGCTCCAGGCATGTCTCCTCAAAGAGATTGCTAATGAACTGTGGTCCATTATCAGACCGGATTACCGGCTTTCCTTCCACCGTAAGTAACTGCCGCTTGAAAAGTGCCCTTTTGAGGGTAATAACGGCATCCTTAGCTTCACAGGAGAGCCCAATATGGTAATCCACAATACAGCGGTCGTAAACATTAATTATGGGCATGATGAAGAAAAAACGGTCTTCCCCGGCAATATAACCGTATTTTACGTCCACCTCCCACAGTTGGTTGGAGGCAGTAACCAACCGGTTTCGGGCTAATTTTCTCGCATGTTTCCTTTTGATTTTTCTTTGGGGCCGTAAAACCTCCAATTCTTTACAGAGGCGGTAAACCTTTTTCTTATTGATTATCAGGTTGAATTTTTTCCGCAAGCAGTAGGTTAGTTTTAAATACCCGTAGGTGAGACCTTCGCCGGTGATAAGCTCACAAATCCATTCCTTTACCTTTTCGTTGCTAATTGGGATTCGGGGCGTCCGCCAGTACAGGTCCGGTTTTTCGGTTGGGAATACCGGTGCAAGCTGTAGTAATAGGTGGAACGGCTAATCCCAATAATTCTCAATACAATTGATGCTTTATAGCCCAGAGAAATCCACTTTCTGGCAACCTCTATTTTATCGGCAAGTGTGGGTTGGTTTTTTTTAGCAGGTCACGGAGAATGGCAATTTCCAGGTCTTTTTCACCCAACAATTTTTTAAGCTTTTCATTTTCTTGCACCACTGTTTTATATTCTCTGGAAGAATAGGAGGTTTCCCGCATGTTATTTTGTTCTTTTACCGGGTGAAATGTCCCATATCTTTTATAGTTTCTTACCCAGCGACCAACGAGGGTGGGACAAATTTCATGCCTGCGGGCTACAATAGAGGCGTTGCCCGTTTCCATGGCTTCTTTGACAACCTGCATTTTTAGTTCTGGCGAGTACTTGTTTCTAGTCATCTGAGATTAACCCCCTTATCAATAATGTTACGAATTTAGGTCGAATTGTCCAATATGGTTAGGGGGCTAAAAAGGCAGAAGACTTAATTTCCGCAACAGAAGAACGTATAAAAAAATACGTTCTGGAGCGCGATGCAGTCGATCCTGTCAAGCAGCCTCTCAGTTCTAAAATCGTTGATTTCAGTGTGAACGTGGCCGAACAGGTTCATAATCTACAAAAGCTGCTCAAAGAAACCGTTTATACATCGTATGACGTATCACGTGCAGACATCAAGGCTCGCCTGTACATACAGCGCGTTTTTAAAGCCTATCTTGAGCAGCCGGCACGCATGCCCGACTATGTCTACCGCAAGTATAGCGATGTGCTTAAGTATAGCAATGTGCTCCGGATTCCTGAAGGCAAAGAGCTTAAACGCTCCAGTCTTGAAAAGCTTAAGGTCAAGATAGAGGATGACCCCCTTTTTGTCCGGACTATAGCCGAACATATAGCAGGTATGACCGACCAGTACCTCTTGAACGAATACCGGCAGCTCTTCGCTCCAGAAGTGTGGTGATCCCTTTACATACCTGGTATGCTTATCGCTTACGGCAAGGGTGGGGTGGAGGATACGATAGTGCCTGCAACTGGAGATAACTGGGAGTCGGCCACAGGCATTTTCTTTCACGAGCAAACGGTGAACGCGCTGCAAGCAACGGTGAAGCAGTTTTTGGCCTGGGAAGGCTGTTTCCGGCCGGAGGTGCTGCGCCGCAATGCGGAGCGATTTGGACGGGAGCGGTTTAAGGTAGAAGTTACAGTTTTTGTCCAAGAGAAGTGGGAAGAATTTCAGAATATGGGCAGGAAGGATAAATGAAAGCCCTCGTTTTCTCCGGCGGGAACGGAACGCGCCTGCGGCCCCTTACCTGCACCACGGCCAAGCAGCTGATCCCAATGACCAACAAGCCCATCATTTTCTTCGTGCTGGAGCAGGTCCGCGCGGCGGGCATAGAGATGCGAGCATCATGATTTCCCCGGAGACGTCCGGTGTCACAGCGGGCGCTATGGCAGCCACGGTGCTCAGCAAAATCCTGGGCTTCAGGCGGGAGTCCGCGCCGGCTGCCGTCGCATGAGAAATCCTGGGCTGACTAACAGGCGAGGAGGGTGGAAAGCCGGGGGCTCTAAACCCGGCGTGAGAAAGCATGGTTGCGTCAAGGGACCCAAAGCCTATCTTTGAGCGCTTACTCAGGCGATTGCTTGATGGAATGGTCGTGCCGTTTATTGGGGCAG
This sequence comes from Desulfofundulus sp. TPOSR, assembly GCF_011393055.1. NCBI lineage: Bacteria > Bacillati > Bacillota > Clostridia > Eubacteriales > Peptococcaceae > Desulfofundulus > Desulfofundulus sp. TPOSR. Next base: position 245,240 of record NZ_JAAOEF010000003.1, read on the forward strand.
GCGTTTCCATCGACGCAAAACATCGCGGGTGCATTGCCAACCTCACAAACACGGGCAGTATGTGCGGGCGTGTTTACCTGGCGCTCCTTGAAAAATGCCGAACAAAAGAGGGGCCGCATTGCGCCTCGTGCGTGGTGCGCAAGGAAATCGAGGGTGAACAGGAAAAGTATATATCCTTTGATAAGATCTGTGAGTTATGGGAGTGGTCATGGTCATGTCCGGGTGAACGTGATGGTGGGACCAGGCGGAGATGCGAGCTTGTCCGTGATATTCTGAAAATCCCTGAATTTGCAAACGTGGAGCCGGCAGATGCTCATTACTACCTGGCCTTTCTTGCACGTGAAAGGCTTATCGATGAAGTGATCACCACGAATTACGACACCTGTATCGAAGAAGCTTATTGCAATACTTTTGGGTTCAATAAAGTTCCGGGAGGCGACGATTCCCCCGCGGTGGTCATAAGAGACCTGTCCGAATACCGGGCCAGCGGTGGCAAAAGGTTTACAGACGGGAAGGACAAGCGTCGGTGCCTCAAAGTATATAAGATTAACGGGTGCGCAAACATGCTGCGCACGAAGTGTGGAAAAAATAATGAATGTCAAGAATACTGCAACAATATTCTCCTGACGGAAAAAGATTTGCAGGACTGGGGCAAAAGGAGCTGGGCCCGGGATCTTTTCCGCGACCGTCTGCGTTCACGTGCCCTGCTGTTTTCCGGTTTCGGCAGTGATGAGCCGCAGGTGCGCCATACGGCCCTGCAGGTGTGTGAGGAATTTGCTTCGGAAGAACGCAACACCGCAACAAACCGTTCGCGTGACTTTGATGAAAAAGAAATATGGGAAAATCCCAATGCGCCTTTTATTGTTGCATATGAGAATACCCTTTCTTTCAGCCAGACCCAAATAATGCGGGCTTATGCCTCTTATGAGGGTGTTTCGTTAAGCCCTGAGGAAACAAACAAAAATGTGTTTCTCGGTTCTGACGCATGTTTTTTTGATGCCGGAGACTCGTCAGGTGAGCAACGACTGCCGGCCAACCCGTTCTGGAAGCGCCTTTTCCAGGCCGCCTTCTGGCGGCTCTTGCGCAGGGCCTGCGGGCGTGAGAGCGCCGTTGTGTCCTTTTTCCTGCCGGTGTTGCCCTGTGCTTTTGCATTATTGAACGAAGCCCTTGATTGGTTTATTTACCGGAACGGAGAGGAGTGTATTTTCGGTCGCTTTTCAGAAATGCTCGATCTGGCGGAAGACAGGGGAGGGGTGATTCCCCTGGCCCGGTGGGTCGAGCGTGTGCGCACGATCCGGCCTGAAATTGCTCGCGGCTTGTACCACCCCCTGGTGGACCGCTCTGTGCTTATCCCGGCTGTTCTCCTGTTAGTCTATTTATTAATTGGTAATAATCATGGAAAATCTGACATATCTTGGGAGAAATTGAGGGCGAAGATAAATGCCGACGATAGTCCTCTGGGGCTCTCCATAGACGGGCGCTTCGTGCTTGGTGATACTGGGGTCAGGTTGTACATAGCACACCGCAATGTTGCAGAGCAGTTGCCGCAGAAGGTTTCGTTCAGCGGAAACGAGGAAGTAACTGTGGTCATCCAGATAGTGGTCGGTTCCTGGCGTGCTAGAACGAGCAGGGTAAATTTAGTTGACGGGAAGGGCAATAAAGTCAGGGTGGTTACGGTTCGCCAGATTTCGATTCTTGATCTCTTCGGGCATGCGACAAGTGTTCCGGAGGCCATTAAGAGGTTTCACGAGAGGCTCCGTACAACTTTTCTTTTAATCGATCCCGGACGGGCCAGGGTGCGCCACCGTTCAAGACTATTGCGTTCCGGGGGTGATGATGATGGAAGATAAGAGTTTCGATCTGAATGAATGGGTTCTCGATGTCGACCTGGAATCGCTAATGAATTATACAGAATGTAAGGATTCCGGCCTGGACATTCATAACATCTACCTCTCAGATGTTGCGCTGGCAGTACACGTTTCCTGCAGGAACGGTTTTTCTGGGAGCGGCAACATAAAGGAGCACCTGGGACGGCTCCTGCGCTTTTTGGCCGGATGTGCCGGGGAAGTGGGCTTCGTGGTTCCTGTACTTTGTGTGATTGATGCTCGCGATGGAAAAACGGCCAATGAAAAAACGGTATTTGAACAATGGGCAGCCGACCAGGACTGGCATCGCGGCGACTTTTCCATTATCGTTATAAAAAGCGATCAAAATCAGGTTCCGGAAGATATTATCCGGAAAATGCTGGGCGGTGTGGCGACGGCGTGGCCATCAATTGAACTGGAGCCCTACGACCTCGGTGCTATTATCAACAGTTTTGAAAGTGAACGGCGGTCACAGCAGGTACCGGATAATTACGCGAGTCTTTTGGCCGCCATGGCAGCGGCTTTGCGTGAGGAAAGTGGTGCTCCCATTAGCAAGTGGCTGGATGAGCGGATAAGTGATGTGCGGCGGATTATGGCGGGGAGTGATATTAATGGATCATAGGCATGTATTTCGCGTAAAATCGCTGAAAATTTGCCGGTTCAGGGGGTTTGTGAACAGCGATCCGGTCACACTTGATACCGATGCCGATGTTGTACTGCTCGCAGGCCCTAATGGATTCGGCAAGACCAGCCTCATTGATGCGCTCTGCCTGTTATTGAACGGCCATTATTACGAAGAAAGACGTCCGCTGGTTTCTTGCACGGCTGCCGGCGGCAACGGCCTTAATTATGCTCAAATAGAGGCTATTGTAGAATGCAACGGTTCTGAAAACGATAGGAGGAGGTTGGTTACTGTTCGCGACAACCAGAAGGGTCCCCCTGATATTTCGCCCCCGGACAGCTTCTGTCCCCACCACGATATGCCTAAAGAGCTGGCCGCCCGCTGCAGCTTTTATTACCAGGATCTCTTGAGCAAGCTGTTTGAAGAAGAAAGTGCGCAGGTTCGCCTTCTGGAATTTCTTCGGCCCCTGCCGAAACCGGTGACAGTGGTTCTTGATGCTGTAAAAAGGGCACGGGTGCAGTGGAAAGATATGGTATCAAGTGTACTGGGCGACCTGGCCAGTGAAGAGGGTTTGCCGGCCGAAAGCACGATCAACGAGGAGAGAAAGCGGGCTGCGGCTGCTTTTAGGGACGCCTGGAATGAGCTGGTAGAGATAGCGGGTGCGGAAGGAGATATCAAACTACCTGGAAGGTCCGGGGACTGGCTGTTTCTGATTAATTCGGACAACCTGCGCTCCGGATGGGCAGGCGAACTCAGAAACCTGGCGGCGGACTGTTTGGCCTTGCTTTTGCCTGATCGGAAGCAGCCCGCCCCGGACGAGAAACCGCCTGGTTCCTTGCGTCTCATTGAAGAATCACTTTTTGAGCTGCGGCGCAAAGTAATAGACCGAATAAGCGGGGCTGAAGAGAAGCTTCGCTCATTACTAGAGGACCTTCCCGATGATACCATGCTTCTGCCGCCTCACGCCTGGCCGGCAGAAGAAAAGGATATAGCTGCGGCGTTGGAAAAGGCCACTGAGTTGGAAGCTCAGGTTTCGCTTCTTGAAAGGTTGGAACGGCACTTCGGCAACCCCGGTGGCCCCGAGCTGCTGGCAATTTTGGTCGCGTTGCGGGACAGGGGTGGAGATTGGCTTAAAGTGCCGGATGCCGCCCCTGATTTCAGCCCTCCTTCCCCCGTCATCGCATGGCTGCGTGAGGCCGTATCGCATGATCTGGCCGGGTTGGCGGACCAGCTCGAGAAATGGCAGGCGCATGTTAAAGAAAGACGTAATGAGCTTCTGGAGCAACTGCTTGGTATGCAAAAAACGGTCCACAACAGAAAGGTGTTTCTGGAAAAGTGTAAGCAGATTTACGGATTGATGCAGCAGGTTTTGCAGTTCAATCCTTATTTTAAAGTTTTAACAGATGCCGGTTCATCTATTTCTCCCCCGGAGTTGAAAAAACTCCTGGGGAATACGGGAGCGAAAGACCATCTTCTCACGGCCGTTGAGCGCGTACGGGAGGCAGTATCGGAGTGGATACGGATAGAGGAACTGGATGAAAAGAGGAAGGCTGCTTTACAGCAGAGAGCTGGTTACATGCGGGCCCAGGAGACGATAAATTCGGTTGCTAGAGCCCTGGAGGAAGAAGCCGGAAAAAATTCGATATTGAACTCGGCAATTCTACCACCGGATGATGTAATCAAAAAATTGGAACAAACAGTAAAAGAAATTTTAAATCGTTTTCGGCTCGTAGATGGTATTTGCCCCGTTCACTTTAAAATAAAGAAGGATAGGAGGGTGAAGACGGGATCGCCTTTAGAGGTTTACACGGATGACAACCGTCCGCTGGGCGCCTTATCTACGGGCCAGAAGGCTCAACTGGGCCTGGCCATGATCCTTGGGCTCAATTATTCGCTTAACAGGTATATATGCCATAACATTATTGCCCTGGATGACGTAACCACTGCTTTTGACATGGCGCAGTTACCGCGGACTGCCGCGCTCATCAGGCAGATTGCGTATGCGAGCGGTGAGGAGTTTGGTCGGCAGGTCTTTATCGTCAGCCACCACGAAGATCTCACCAACCGTCTCCTTGACTTCCTTATCCCTCCTGAGGGTAGAAAGATGCGAATTTTGAACTTTGTCAATTGGACTCCAAATAACGGGCCGGTGATTGAGCAAAGGGAAGTCATTCCGGGTTTGAAAGCTTCCACGGATAATAGGAAGAAGTTTGTGGAAACCCTCAAATCCATTTGTCTGGCGGGTTATTAGCAAAGGTGAAACCGTATATACGTCAATAAAGAGCGCCCCTTTAAGGTTTTGTACTGGAGTGGTAAATCAAAAAAATGGCGGGTTTGTGGGCCGGGAAAGCCTGGCTGAATGAATTAATTGGTGAGCTGGTGTGGGAAAATGAGCCTTTCTCATGCTATTGCCCGGGCTACGGCGGTGATCGCCGTTTTTACTTTGCTTTCCAAGGTGCTAGGGTTTATACGGGAGATGGCCTTGGCTTACGTCTTCGGGGCCAGCGCGGCCACCGACGCCTACCTGGTGGCTTACACTGTGCCAAACGTGATTTTTGCCGTGCTGGGCGGGGCGCTCACCGTGACTGCAGTACCCCTATTTGCCTCTTACGCTTCGGCGGGCAAAAGGGACGAGGCCTGGCGGCTTTTTGCCGTCTTCTCCACTCTGCTGAGCATGGTCCTGCTGGCGGTGGTGCTGGCCGGTGTGCCCCTGGCGCGGCAGATCGTGTGGCTGGTGGCCCCGGGCCTGCCGGAAGGCACGGCCCGGCTGGCGGCAGCTTTGCTTGCGGTCATGCTGCCGGGCGTGCTGTTTCTTTCCCTGGGCAACCTTTTCTACGGCCTTTTAAACGCCAATAACATCTTCGGGCCGCCGGCCCTGGGTCCCGTGGTTACCAATGTGTTTATCATTGCTTCCATTCTGGCCGGCCTGAGGTTTGGCATTGCGGCCGTGGCCGTAGGGACCCTGCTGGGTAATATTGCCGCCATGGTACTGCAGCTGCCCTACCTGAGACGGGCGGGGTTTACCTTTCGCCCCGCGCTGGAGTTCTACCACCCCGGCCTAAAGCAGGCCTTCGGCCTGATGTTGCCGGTAATGATTGGTACGGGGATTGGCCAGGTTTACCTCATCATCGACCGCGTTTTGGCCTCGGGCCTGCCCGAGGGCAGCATTTCGGCACTCAACTACGCTTCCAAGCTGATTCTGCTGCCCCAGGGGGTGATCGTGATGGCCCTGGGCACGGCGATTTTCCCCACGCTGTCGAGCAGTGCTGCTGCCGGGGACGATAGCGGTTTTAGCCACACCTTGCTACGGGCGGTGAAAACGGTTTTGCTTGTCGCCCTGCCTGCGGGTGTGGGCCTGGCCGTACTGCGGGAGCCGGTGGTGAGGCTGCTCTTTATGCGCGGCGCCTTTGACGAGAATGACCTGGCCATGACCGTTTTCGCCCTTTTGTGCTTTTCCTTTGGCCTGGCGGGGCAGTGTTTGGGGCCGGTGCTCACGCGGGGGTTTTATGCGCTCCAGGACACGGCCACACCGGTGAAGGTGGGGGTGGCCACGGTGACCTTGAACCTTGCCCTGAGCCTTGTGCTCATCCGGCCCCTGGCCCACGGCGGGCTGGCCCTGGCCAATTCCCTGGCGGCGATATTTAACGTGGCGGTGCTATTTTATCTTTTGGTCCTGCGGGTGCCCGGCCTGGGCGCGAGGAGCGTTCTCTTTTTTGCCGCCGGCACGGCTATGGCCTCTTTTCTGGCTGGCGGCGCGGCGGCGCTCGTGGACGGGTACCTGGCCGGTGTACTGGCAGGAGGTACCGCGGTTCTGGCCCTGAGGCTGGTTATGGATGCCCTGGCCGGGCTGCTGGTATTCGCCGGAACCTGCCGGTTCCTTAGGCTGGACGAGTACCTGTACCTGGAAGGTATCCTCCGGCGGGCCTTTCAGCGCGGGATGAGCTTTATCCGCGCGAGACCATCTTACCGGTCCAGATAGGAAAGCTTTTGGGGATACGTGTTGATTGTTTTTCCAGGGAAAACGTTCAGGCCAGGTGTTGCATGTGTTTTCCGGAGTTCAAAAACAATGGTGGCGGTGGCTGCTGGTTGGGGCCTCTGCTGGCCATCGCCTATTTTTCCGGCCAGCCATTTGCCGAGCAGGACCTGCGGCCGGAGGGCGGGTGATCTGGTTGGGATATAAGGTGACGGTGCTAGATAACCTTTCCCGAGGCCACCGGAGGGTGGTAGTCGCTGGATGGTGCCGGTTCATCTGGGACGACATTATGGACTGAGAAATGTTGTTACGGGCCAGGAATATACGGGCAGCCTCAAGGATCATGTTGAAAGACGATCGAAAATAATCTAAAGGTGCACAGATTATGAAACCGTTAGTTAGCTTCTCTGATGCTGTTGATATAATTAAGTGGGCATTAATCTTTGCGGCGGTAGCTATTTTCATAGCTTCAATACCTTATGTTTTACGAGAGGTCATATATCATTTTTTACGTTCTGTTAGAAGGGTGATAACAACAGTATTTGATGGTAAAAGTAGGAACAGAGGAAAATATGGTGTTGCAAGACGCAACAGTGTTGCAAAATCAAGTTCTTCTGGAAAGATTGGTGAATGCGATTTCCCCTGGCACAACGCCAGGGCTTGTATGAGGTTAATTGACCAGATGCGCGGCCAGGATTTTGAAAGGTTTTTGGATTTGATGTTTCGAAGACTGGGTTATAAAACCATTCTTACGCCAGAGCTAAAAGATCATGGTGCAGATGTAATTTTAATAGATTCAAATGGGCGTAAAATTGCTGTGCAGGCAAAAAAATTGCGATATAGTAAAAACAGGGTGGGCGTTAAAGCATTGGGGGAACTTTACCGGGGTATGAAGTGGTATGGTTGTGATGGCGGAATAGTTATTACCAATCAATATTTTACCGACCAGGCCATCGAAGAAGCTAGAAAATTTGGCATTGCCCTTTGGGATCGGCCTCAAATCATAAAACTAATCAAAGAAACTCATAGCAGGTCAGGTGTTGCAGGTGGCATATAGAAAGCGTTGGTGGCGGTGGCTGCTGGTTGTGGCCTGCCTGCTGGTTATCGCTTATTTTTCCAGCCAGCCCTTTGCCGAGCAGGACCTGCGGCCGGAGATCCGGCGCCACGCCGGCCTGGTGGAAAAGGTGCGGGAACTGCCGCCGGTTAGCTTTTCCTACAGCGGCCAGCTGGTGGACAGCCGCCGCGCTCCGGCGGATTTCATCCAGTTCTGGCTGCGTAAATGGGCGCATGTGGTGATTTACGGGGCACTGGGCCTGTTGCTGGCCGCTGCCCTGCAAGGGCTGAATAAGAGACGCTGGTTTGTGGCGGGGATGATCCTGGTTCTGGTGGCCGCCCTGGGCGAGTGGCACCAGACCTTTGTGCCCGGCCGCACCGGTCGGGCGGTTGACGTGCTGGTGGACCTGACAGGGTTTGTGGTTTTGGCCTTTTTCTTTTCCAAAAAAAGCAAAAACCTGCAGGCGTAGAGGAGGCTTTTTATGCACGTTCTGGTTACCGGCGGGGCCGGTTATATCGGCAGCCACACGATAAAGGAACTGCTCCGGGCGGGATACAGGGTGACGGTGCTGGACAACCTTTCCCGGGGTCACCGGGCGGTGGCGCGGGTGCTTCCCGGGGCGGAATTCGTCTGGGGGGACATTGCGGACCGGGAGCTGGTGGTGGGGCTGGTGAGATCGCGCGGCATTCAGGCCGTGCTCCACTTTGCCGCCCTGAGCCTGGTGGGGGAATCGGTGGCCGAACCATCCCTTTATTACCATAACAACGTGGTTAAGGGCCTGTCTCTCCTGGAGGCGGTGCGGGAGGCGGGAGTCCCGTATTTTATTTTCTCCTCTACCGCCGCCGTTTATGGCGAGCCGGTGAATGTACCCATTGAAGAAGATCACCCCCTGGTGCCCACCAACCCCTACGGGGCCACCAAGCTGTCCTTTGAGGAGGCGCTGCGCTGGTACGGCACGGCCTACGGTTTAAAGTACATCATCCTGCGCTACTTCAATGCCGCCGGTGCCGACCCGGAGGGCGAACTGGGCGAAGACCACCAACCCGAAACCCACCTCATTCCCCTGGTGCTGCAGGCGGCCCTGGGGCTGCGCCCGAAAGTGACCATTTTCGGCACCGATTATCCCACGCCGGACGGGACCTGCGTGCGGGACTACATCCACGTCACCGATCTGGCGGCGGCCCATGTGCTGGCGCTGCGGGCCCTGGAGGGCGGGCTTCCTCCGGGTGTGTACAATTTGGGCAACGAGCAGGGCTACTCGGTGCGGGAGGTGGTGGAGGTTGCCCGCCGCGTTACCGGCCGCGATTTCCCGGTGATGGAAGGGGACCGGCGGCCGGGGGACCCGGCGGTGCTGGTGGCCTCCTCCCGGCGTATCAGGGAAGAGCTGGGCTGGCGCCCTCGCTACGGCGACCTGGAAACCATCGTCCGCACGGCCTGGGAGTGGCACCGGCGGCACCCGGAAGGCTATGGAGACGGGACTAAGACGGGCTTTCATGATTGACCTGGCCGTGTTAAATTTAAGCAGGTACCAGAAAGGGAATGACCGCGCTTCTTGAAACCCTTCTGGACCTGATGTAAACTGTAACCAGAAAGAATGTTATTAAGCAAAATGGGCTTCAGGCCGGAAGAAAGGGTTCGCGTAAAGCTGGAATTTCTGCGTATGCTGGCCCGGATGAAACTGGACCCGGCGCGGATGGAGCTGCTGGCTGTTTTTTTCGAGGCCTACCTGAAGCTGAACCGCGAGGAAGAAGAACAACTTTACCGTGAATTGGGTAAAATGGACAAAAGGGGGTTGACGCCATTATGCAGATGACCACCAGCTGGTATGAAAAAGGCCGTGCGGAAGGCCGTGCGGAAGGTCGTGCGGAAGGGCGTGCAGAAGGGCGTGTGGAAGGGAAGATTGAAGCCAAGCAGGAGGTCATATGCAAGTACCTGGCTCGCAGGTTTGGAGCGGATTCTGCCACTATACAGGAAAAGGTGCCGCAACTGACCGACATGGATGCGCTGGACCGTGTACTGGAGCAGCTGTTTGCCGCCAACTCCCTGGAAGAAGCCCGGAACATCATATGGGAGGAACTGAGCAGGTTCACTCATTAGTGGAAAAGCTCATTTTGCTGCCCCAGGGGGTGATCGTCATGGCCCTGGGTACGGCCATTTTTCCCGCACTGTCGAATAAGGCCGCTTCCGGGGATCATGACGGTTTTAAGAGATGTACCGGATATACTGCTTAAAGTTATGGAAAATGGCTATGAATATCTGATGCTCCTTGAAGTACAGACTAAAGCTGAGCGAGAAATGCCCCGGCGGTTGCTGGAATATACGGCAAGGTCGGCGTAGTTGTGATGGGCAGCGGGGCTCCGTACGTTTGTCTACCGGTGCTGACTCGAAATAAAGGAGACGGGGTAGGTTTTGCGGGTGGCTTGCAGGGAGCAAAGACATTTGTGGCGGTGGCTGCTGGTTGGGGCCTGGCTGCTGGCCATCGCCTATTTTTCCGGTCAGCCCTTTGCGGAGCAATGCTCCACTTTGCCGCACTGGGCCGGCGTTACCGCTGCGGTGACCTGGAGACCCCTATTTGAAGCACTTCTTCCAGTCCTTGTACGTTCTTTCATCCCGCCTGCTTATGGCCCCGATGAGAACCGTTCTTTCGGCGTCGAGAATCTGGTAGAGGATGCGGATGTTCCCGACACGCAGCCTGTAGTAGTTCTTTTCGAGGCAGATACAGCCTGGCGGTCGCGGATCTTCAGCCAGCCCTTCCAGGGCGCGCCGCACTTTCTCTCGCTCTGCTGGTGTTAGCCTCGCGTAATCGTGGCGGAAGCGATTGGCATTCTTGGGTTTAACGCTGTACACGACCCTGTTCCTCAACTTCCCGCATTATCTCGAACACGTCCTTATCCTCGGGGTTATCGGTGGGTTGTTCGAAGGTCTCCCGGGCCAGCCTGATGTCCTGGACCAGCTCGTAGGACTCCAGCAGTTCCCTGTAGGCCTCTGCGCTTAGCAGCACCCCTTCTACCTCGTTGTTCCTGAGGATCAGCAGCGGCTTCTCCTTACACTTGGCCAGATATTTCCCCAGTGACCTGGAGAGGGCGGTGGCGCTGACCAGGCTGTCGAGGTCGAATGAAAGCACAGAAAACACCTCCATTTGAGGATTATTCTACATGAAATAGTGCGCAATATCAAGCAAAAAAAGGCCGTGCGGAAGGCCGTGTGGAAGGGAAGATTGAAGCCAAGCAGGAGGTCATATGCAAGTACCTGGCTCGCAGGTTTGGAGCGGATTCTGCCAGTGTGCAGGAAAAAGTGCCGCAACTGACCGACATGGATGTGCTGGACCGTGTACTGGAGCAGCTGTTTGCCGCCAACACCCTGGAAGAAGCCCGGAACATCATATGGGAGGAACTGAGCCAAAGCTCATATTGAAAAAGATTCGGGGATAGTGTAAACTAAAGCCAGAACCGGCAGAAAGTTGAGGTTTGGTATGGCCCGGGAGTTTGATCTGGTTATCAAAGCACTGGCGGAACGTTATCCGGCCCACCTGGTACAACTGGTGCGCGGTATGCCCGTGGAAAAGGTTGAACGCATGGAAAAAGAAGTAGTGGCCGTGGAGCGGGAATCGGATATACTGCTTAAAGTTATGGAAAATGGCTATGAATATCTGATGCTCCTTGAAGTACAGACTAAAGCCGAGCGAGAAATGCCCCGGCGGTTGCTGGAATATACGGCGATGCAGCACCGGGAGTTCAAAAAACCGGTTTACCCGGTGGTGCTTAACCTTACGGGCCGGCTTCAGGAGGAGAGGTACTCTTTTGACTGCCTGGGCCTCAATGTGGTGACGTTTAATTTCCGGACTATCAACCTGGCAGATTTGCCCGGGGAGCACTTGCTGCATCATGCTCCGGTGGGGATTATACCGCTGGTACCGTTAATGCGGCATGAATTTTCTGCCGAAGAAATACTGGCCCGGTGCGTAGAACGGATTGCAGAAGCCCCCGTTGAATGGCAGGCGGACTTGTATCTTGGGCTGGCAATATTTTCGTCGCTCCGGTTTACCAGGGAAGTAATTTTAAAAGTGATCGAGGTGAGCAAAATGGAGACCTCCCCGCTGTTTGACGGTATTCGGGAAAAGTGGATTGATCAGGGGATACAGCAGGGAATACAGCAGGGAATACAGCAAGGAATACAGGATACCATACTGGATGCCCTGGAGGAAAATATAGGCCGCTGCCCTGAGAGCCTGGTGAACAGCCTACGGGCTATACGTGATATTGATACATTAAAATTACTGCACCGCAGGGCGGTGAAAGCGAAAACAATTGATGAATTCATGCAGGCTCTTAACGAGGCGGTGCGGAAGAATAATTAGACGAACACAGAAAACGGTCGGACCCGGCAGGTGTAGAGTTGCCGGCGTTTTCTTTTACGTATACCTGGTGAGGGGGAGTGTTGTTTGGGTAAAATCGGCAGAAATGACCCCTGCCCCTGCGGGAGCGGAAAGAAGTACAAGAAATGTTGCCTTCTCGTAGAGAGAAGAAAGCCTTGGAGTTTGGAAGAGGTTCGCTCGCTTTCAACGAAAGAGATAGTCTCTAGACTCGGTACGATGGGAATTCATATTACTGAAGAGAATTTCCTCCGGGAAGTTGAAAACTTTTACTCCGCCTATGATTTGTCCGAAAAATGGTGGAAAACCAGCCATGTTACTGCAAGGGGCTTCGACCGGGACTTTCCGTGGATGGCCGCAGTTGTCCTGTGGGAAAGGCTGGCCCCGCACATAATTAATTCCGAGAAGCTGAATGACATGATGCAGGAGGGGTACCGTCTTTGCAGCGAGGGAAAAGAGGACGAGGGTTGCCGGATCTGGCTGGAAGTGTGGGAGCATCTGAAAAAACGCTTTACTCCGGAGATGAAGTCCATCAATGACGCGGAAAAAGTCTTTTCAGGGCTGCAGAACCTTTTTAACTGGTGCCAGGATCTGGAGATGGAGTTGGGCAACGCTGGCTTAAAAGAACCTTCTTTCTACGAGAAGAGGATAGAATACTGCCGGGAGTTCTGCAGGCTATTCCCGGAAACAGATAGACTGATTATCGAAAACATGAAGCGAGCGGAAGCAGAATCTTACTTCACGCTTGGTATGGTTGAAGAAGGAGACAGGGCCTTCCGGGATCTGGTGGAAGAGTTCCCCGACTCTGCGTGGGTGTACATTGGCTGGGGAGATATGTACTGGCTGTTTCGGGACAGCAAGGCCCCGCGCGATTACGACAGGGCGGAAAACATTTATCGTATGGCCCTGGAAAGAAACGTTGACGGGAGAGAAGATGTTCTGGAAAGGTTGCAGATGCTGGAGGAAGAGAGAACAAATGAAACAGCTGTTTGACGACAAAGCTGGCAGCTACGATTCATGGTACCAGACTGCCGCCGGCCGTTTCGTGGACCGGGTGGAAAAGGAGGCCGTCCTGGCTTACCTGGAGCCGCGGCCCGGAATGAGCGTGCTGGACATAGGTTGCGGCACAGGCAATTATTCCCTGGAACTGGCCCGGCGGGGACTGAGAGTAACGGGGCTTGACATTTCACCGGGAATGCTGGCGAAGGCGCGCGCCAAAGCGGAGGCTGAGGGATTGCCGGTGGAATTTGTCCTGGGGGACGCCGGGCAGCTGCCCTTCCGGGACAACAGCTTCGACGGCGTTATTTCCGTGTCCGCCCTGGAGTTTCTGCCTGACCCGGGCGCGGCCCTGCGGGAAGCCTACCGGGTTCTGAAACCGTGCGGCAGGCTGGTGGTGGGAGTGATCGGCAGGGACAGCAGCTGGGGCCATTTTTACGCGGGAAAGGCCTGCCGGGATCCCGGCAGTGTCTTCAACCGGGCACGATTTTATACTCTGGACGAGCTGCGGCGCGTTATGCCGGGCGGCTCGGTGCGGGTTCGTGCGGTGCTGTTCACCCCACCGGACTTTGACTACCGGCAGGAGCAGGCTGCGCAGGAACTGGAAACTGCCGCCGTCAAAGCCGGGCGCACCGACGGCGGGTTTATTTGCGCGGTGTTGGTCAAGTAGAAAAAAACAAAACATTCGCGTTACCGGCCGCGATTTCCCGGTGGTGGAAGGGGGTCGGCGTCCGGGGGACCCGGCGGTGCTGGTGGCTTCCTCCCAAGGTTCAACTCCTCTAAGGATTTAATCTTGTCCGGTTCCAGGCAGCTTAAAAAACGCATCCTGACGGTGCGGAAAAAACGTTCCACTTTACCCTTGGCCTGCGGAGCAAAAGGTTCGGTGTGCAGTAAAGTGCACCCCAGGCCGGCACAGATTCTCAAGACCCCCGTTGCCATTACGTCAGCGGGGGTCTTTAAACGTGCGTCTGGTGGCGAAAGTCCATTACAGGTGAGGCAGCACCAGTCTGCTTTTCAAGCAACGCCCGGTGTTCATTAGTTGTGTGACGGTAAAAAATCTGAAAGGTAGATTATTTGTAACCCCGGGAACCCTTTGCCAATGGAGCGGTCGTTAGTAAGAAAGGCCTTTGCGCCTGCTTCGATGGCCGTCGCTATGTGCAGGGCGTCCGGTGTCTTTAGACCCCATTTACCGCGGATCCCGGCGGCCCGGAGGGCGACCTTTTCTGTTACCGGCAAAAGTTTCAAATTAGGAAAATTTTTCAATAGCAGATAATAATGCTGCGCGACGTGTTCTTCGCCCAGCTTTTGGGGGAGGGTTAGCAGTTCGGTAAGCATCAGCACACTGGAAACACCTTGAAAATCGCCTTTTTCCAGGGCATGAAAGATAGCCGCAAGAACCGTATGGTAGGCGGGGAACTCCTCTTTCTGGAGATAATAGATGAAAATATTTGTATCTATAGCGACCAATTCAAAATTGACGAGCGTTTTTGCTATCTCTCCCATGTTTCTCGCTCCGTCTTCTGGTAAATAAGCGGGTCTATTCCTTTCCATAAATGTCCGTACAGGCCGGCCAGGGCTTCCGCAAAACTTCGGGGCTTGCGGATCATGGTTACTTTGCCGCCCGGCCAGACAGCGATCAGCAGTTCATCTCCCTCTTTAACCGCTAAGGCCCGCCTGACTTCAGCGGGCAAAACCATCTGCCCCCTTCGTCCCAGTCGCACAGTAGCTGTCATTTGTATTGCATTGTCATTCAAATATCTCACCTCGTCCTGCAAATATTTAATAATATCAGTCACATTATAACCATCGCCAGATGAAAAAGCAAGGTGGTATTCCTGTAATTTTTTACTGGAAGTTCAGCGTCCAGGTTCACTTCTATTTTCAGGACGCCACGTTCAGTGATGTGGCAACGCAGTATTCCTGAAGGAATGAAGAAAAGTATGGTTAACGTTATGGCTCCTGGTATGATAGAGTGTAACCTGGAGGTAGAAAACAGCTTCTTCTCTTTTAATAATTATCCTAAATAGGCATTGCCAACCAAACACCATCTGATATAAATTAATATCAGGTGGTGTTTTATGAAACTTTACACAATAAGCGAGTTTGCCGAAAAACTTGGCGTCAGCGTATCAACGCTCCGCGCTTGGGATAAAGAAGGTAAACTGGTTGCTTTACGTACACCAACCAACAAGCGAAGGTATACTGAAGAGATGCTCTACCGGGCACTGGGCATAAAGAACCGCCAAGAGCCAAAGAAAATCGTTTTATACGCCCGGGTGTCATCAGCCGGCCAGAAACCGGACCTGGAAAACCAGCTTGAGTACCTGAAGGACTTTGCCGCCGGCAGGGGGCTGACCGTGGACGAAATACTTGCCGACGTCGGCTCCGCCCTCAATTATAAGCGCAAGAATTTCCTGAAGCTGTGCGGCATGGTCACCCGGGGAGAAATCAAGACTGTTATTGTTGCCCACAAGGACCGTCTGGTGCGGTTCGGCTTTGAATTTTTTGAAGACCTGTTTGCCAAATTCGGCTGCGAAATACTGGTGGTCAACAAAGCCGAAGACATGTCCCCGGCCCGGGAGCTGACGGAAGACCTGATCAGCATCGTCCAGCACTTCGCGGCCAGGTTGTACGGCCAGAGGACATATAAGGCGCGAAAGCTCACCAGAACCGTCCGGGAGGCGCTGAAAGATGCAGCAGACGGTAAGACAGAAGAGCCTGCCGCTGAACAATGAGAAGTGGGCCAGGATAACTGAAACTGCCGAAGCATATGCCCGGCAGAAGGACACCTTCCTGGTGGAGTACGGGCATGTAAAATACCTGCACTATCTGGGCGAAAAGCGCAAGCTGCGGGACGAACTGGTTTCCGCCGGTTTCGTCAGTCCCTTTGGCCTGCAGGCCCGGCAGTGGAAGCTGGCCCTGGAAGATGCTCTTTACACCCTGGAGAGGCAGTGGGAGGCCGCCGTCGTCGAAGTCAAAGAACGCCTTTACCGCCACGAAGAACTGACCGATGAAGAAAAGCACTACGCCTTCTGGTTGCTGTACAGGCACGAGAAGCACAGCCGTGACTGGAAACGCATCCAGGCGGTCTTCACCGGCGAAGACGTGGCCAACGAAGAGATAAACCTGGACGCGGAAGGCCGCGCCAGGGTGAGAAAGTACTTAAAGCGCGTTTTTCGGCGCGTCCTGGGCAGAAAGCCCCGCGTTAAAAAAGCCCGCAGTTTCGCCGTCGATCAGCAGATGTACCGGGTGTTTGCCACCGGAAAGCGGCAGTACATTGCCGTGGCTACTTTAACCCCCGGCGAGAGGGTGGTCATCCCGCTGGCCGGGGTACATGCCGTAGAAGGCAACCTGCGGGTGATACTGTTGCCTAACGAGCGGGCGGTAGAAATCCACCTGACCAGGGAACCGCGGACTTACCCGCCCGGTGAGGGAGAAGCGGGCATCGACCTGGGCGTAACGGAAGTGTTCACCGACGACACGGGCAGAAAATACCGGCCCGAATACGGCGAGGCCCTGCAGGAAATGTCCGACCATATCCTGGACAAGAGCCGGAAGCGCGGCAAGCTCCGGGCACTGCGCCGAAAATTTTTGGAGCAGGACCCACCCAAAGCCCGGCGCATCTTAAAACACAACCTGGGCCTGATCAAGCAAACCAAGAGGAACAAAAAATACCGGACCAGGTGCGAAAACGAAATCAACCGGGCGTTTAACGAATTCTACAAAGAACGCCGGCCGAAGATAATTGCCTACGAAGACCTTGCCCACCTGCGCGGGAAGGCCGGGAGCAGGGGTCTCTCCCGCAAGGTGAGCGGCTGGCAGCGCAGCATCATCAAAGAGCGGCTGGGATACAAAAATTACATTTACTCCGTCACCGACCCCGGTCCGGTGAATGCGGCGTACTCCAGCCAGACGTGCCCCGTGTGCGGGTGGGTGGACGCGAAGAATCGCTGCGGGGACGTTTTTAAGTGCCGGAAATGTAATTTTGAAGCCGATGCGGACAACGTAGCCGCGCTGAACCTTAAGTTGAGACTGTACGACGAAAAGATAACCCGTTACATGCCCTATAAAAATGTGAAGGAGCTTTTGTTTCAGCGTTATTATCAGAAACAGCAAGCCAATTAATTCTTTATTCTCCCGGGATGTTCCCGGGAAAGGGCAGGGGCTGGCCCGGTGGGAGAAAGACCGCTGGAACGTGCGGCCGGCTGGCTTTTGGCTGCACGCGAGGACGGCTTTAACGATGACGCTGATCACACGGAAAGCGGAGCACTGCCGGGTAGCCTGCACTGGGATGTACGGGAAACGGCATTCCGGTCGGCCAAACCGTTCCTGTTCTTCAGGTGGGAGCCCAGCACTCAACACGGAAGCTGAGTGTTGCGATGGGTGTTGAGTGCCGGGGCGATAAAACCACCCCGCCGTTTGGAAGCCGTCAGGCTGGATAAAGACGGTGGGCCTTTCGGGTCTGCCGGATGACGTACCGGCCTGAGCGGTGACTGTTTCGGGCGGGACTCCAGAAGCCCGTGGTTCACCTGCCCCGTCAGCCGGGCAGGTGGGGATACCCGGTCTCTCGGAGAGCGTGAACTGCTTTTGCTGTCACTTTTATCGCTACTTGATAGAAGTTGATAGCAAAAATGAAACAGAGCACGGTTAACGCTGCTCAGGTTATCACAATAGACAAATCCTGCCTGGTCAAAAAACTTGGCAGTCTTCCGAAAGAAAAAATAATCGAAGTGGACCGGGCTTTAAAAATTAGCCTTGGTTTGAAGTAGACATTCCGGCACAAAACCATTTTGAAATGGCCCTGGCCTACGTTTTCGGAGCCAGCGCGGCCACCGACGCCTACCTGGTGGCGTACACCGTACCCAATGTGGTCTTTGCCGTGCTGGGCGGGGCGCTGACCGTGACGGCGGTGCCGCTGTTTGCCTCCTATGCTTCGGCGGGCAAAAGGGACGAGGCCTGGCGGCTTTTTGCCGTCTTTTCCACTCTGCTGAGCATGGTCCTCCTGGCGGTGGTGCTGGCCGGTGTGCCCCTGGCGCGGCAGATCGTGTGGCTGGTGGCCCCGGGCCTGCCGGAAGGCACGGCCCGGCTGGCGGCAGCTTTGCTTGCGGTCATGCTGCCGGGCGTGCTGTTCCTTTCCATGGCCAACCTTTTCTACGGCCTTTTAAACGCCAACGGCATTTTCGGGCCCCCGGCCCTGGGTCCCGTGGTTACCAATATATTTATCATTGCTTCCATTCTGGCCGGCCTGAGGTTTGGCATTGTGGCCGTGGCCGTGGGAGCCCTGCTGGGTAATATTGCCGCCATGGTACTGCAGCTGCCCTACCTGCGGCGGGCGGGTTTTCCCTTTCGCCCCGCGCTGGATTTCCATCACCCGGGCTTAAAGCAGGCCTTTGGCCTGATGTTCCCGGTGATGATTGGTACAGGGATTGGCTGCCCCAGGGGGTGATTGTGATGGCCCTGGGCACGGCTATTTTTCCTGCGCTGTAGAATAAGGCCGCTTCCGGGGACGATACCGGTTTTAGCCATACCTTGCTGCGGGCGGTGAAAACAGTTTTGCTTGTCGCCCTGCCCGCGGGTGTGGGCCTGGCCGCCCTGCGGGAGCCGGTGGTGAGGCTGCTTTTTGCCCGGGGTGCCTTTGACGAAAGCGACGTGGCCATGACCGTTTTTGCCCTATTGTGCTTTTCCTTTGGCCTGGCGGGCCTTTCTGCGCGGGATGAGCTTTATCCGCGCGAGACCGTCGTACCGGTCCAGGTAGGGATGGCATCTGTTATAGTAGCATTGTTGCTATACATGGTACCCCTGTTTTGTTATAATACAATTAAGAGGTGGTATCATGGGTATCCTGGAAGTTTCGAAAAGTGAGATAAAAGAATATCAGAAGTTGAAGATTATTTCTGAGATGGTCCTTTTAAAGGAACATATTAAGCTTTTTGAACAAAAATATGGATGTAGCTTTATAGAGTTTGAGAGGCGCATCAAACAGACGGCAGAAGACTTTGAGAGCTGGGACGACTATCTTGAGTGGAAGGCTTATCAGCGTAGCTTTGAAGGGCTTAAAAAAAAGATTGGTGAAATAGATCGTGCTCAAGATATTAGAATTGCTGAATAAGTCCAGGATGGCCTCAAACGAGATGACCCTGGAAGATGTGTTAAAATACATTGATACTTTTCTTGAAAAAGATAGGCATCGGTTTCCGGGAAGGTGAACTCTACCGATTGTATATTGTAGCATAAAGACGTTTCCTCACTGTTTACATGGCGGTAATTAAACTGGGACGGGTCGGGTGTTGCTGTTGGCATTAAAAGTTCAAAAACAATGGTGGCGGTGGCTGCTGGTTGGGGCCTGCCTGCTGGCCATCGCTTATTTTTCCAGCCAGCCTTTTGCCGAGCAGGATTTGCGGCCGGAGATCGGGCGCCATGCCGGCCTCGTGGAACGGGTGCGGGAACTGCCGCCGGTAAGCTTTTCCTACAGCGGTCAGCTGGTAGACAACCGCCGAGCTCCGGTGGATTTCATCCAGTTCTGGCTACGTAAAGGTACCCATGTGGTAATTTACGGAGCACTGGGTCTGTCGTTGGCTGCTGCTCTGGAAAGGGTGAATAAAAGTTCTACAGAAAGCTTAGGGCGACATAGCTGCGAGTTGTCCTTTTTAGGACACCTTAATATTTGCTAAAATAATAATACAACAGGGCAAGGCAAGGAGGTGAAGAACCCTTGTCTAAGATCACAGGGAAAGATTTGATACTTCTGCTGTTATATGCGCCGGGGAAGACAGGGGAGTATGCAGAAAAAATAGAAGGGCGCACTCGTTTACAGAAGATGGTATTTCTCTTTGAAAAAGAAGTGTATCCGAAGTTTAAGCAGAATAAGTTAATCACAGAAGAAGACCTCCCAAGGTTTATACCGTATGATTACGGTCCTTTTTCCAAGCAGGTATACGATGACTTAGAATTCCTTATAGGCCTTGGGTTTGTCGAGACAGAGGCTACTAGTGAGCAGGTAGAACAGGGAGAAGAAGCGGAATACTGGTTGTGGGAAGAAATGACAGGCTTAGAAGATGGCTCTGCTCTAGATGGTGGTATAGTGTTCGAGAAAAAAGCATATGTCTTGTCAAAGATAGGCCGTGACTTCGTAGAAAAGAAGTTGTGGCCAATGCTCAGCGAGAACCAAAAGCAAGCCCTTGCTCAGTTAAAATTGAACTGTACCAAGGCCAGTCTAAGGACTATCTTACGTTATGTATACGAGAAGTACCCTGAGACTGCCAAAAACTCAAAGATCAAGGAAGAGATCCTACGTGACGAAGCTTCAATCAGTGTCTACCAGTATTAGGTTCCATACGGAAAACGAGATGGTAGAGCTAGCCAAACGTACTCTGGCTAGCTTGGGTGTTCCTGCTTATATGAGCGTTCCCTGTTTTTCTCGTTGTATCGACTTGGTCCTGCTAGAGAATGATAAACTGGTGGCTGTTGAATTTAAACTACGTGATTGGCGGAGAGGCTTAATCCAAGCAGAGCACCATTTGGTAGCTGTTGATTTCTCATACGTCTGCTTACCCGTGAGAGAAGTGACCCCCAAGATGGAAAAAATGTTTAACGAATCCGATGTAGGATTGCTGATGTTGGATGTAGAATACCCTCGGCTTTTCAAGTTCGTGTTTCCGGCAAAACCTTCCAGGCGCAAATGGTCCATTGGAGAAAAGTGGCTGCGAAAAGCCCTTGAAATGGAGGTGATTAGATGAAATTGCACATGGTCAGATATGGTACGCACGCCGAATCTATACTCTTGACTGGAGACTTTTGGGATGCTTACCATCTACTGGTGGTCAACGGCAATATGGCTGCGTATTACCCAGCAGCAATGGCAAGATTTATAGCCGAGCAAGTATTTAACAAGCCTTATATTATTGACCCCCAGACCCATGCTTTCCAACATGACCTTAGATATATTAGATCGTCAAAAACGGAGGAAATAAAATCATCAATCGCAAGACTCTTAGAACAGTACGGAGAACCTTTCAAAAGAAGTATCAACGCTGGTCGTCCGGTCAGTCCAGATGACTTTAAGGACAATGGAATATTGGCCTCGGCAGTGGAAAGGGTTATTGAGTTTCAGAGGAACGTATTCAGCGCTCAAAAAGGAGAATGGCAGAAATATTATGAGTTCATAAACATTAACCCTCTTACACCTTGGGCTGTAATAGCTCCGTATTTTTTTATGGACGAATTGTCGGTTGGGCAGTGGTTAGAAATAAATGCGAAAGCGGTTGAAATTGCCAAGACCAAATACCCAGACGAAAAAGTGGTTATGCAGCTAGTAATCGGAAAAGGGCTCCTTCTTTCCCAGGAACTTTCAAAGGTTATCGAAAGGGTTATATCTACACCTGCGGATATGGTAGCTATATGGATTGATGATTTTGATGAAACCTCGGCTACTATAACTGAACTAACGATGTACAAAGAAATGTTAAGAAAACTAGGCGGTAAAAAGGAAGTGCTTATTCTTTATGGTTCCTACTTCTCAGTGGCCCTGATGAAGTCTCTTCCTGAGTTAAACATTAAAGGCGTCTGTCATGGCCTAGAATATGCCGAATATCGACCTGTGATACCCGTAGGAGGAGGTCTCCCGGTATCCAAATTCTATTATCCTTCGCTTCATATCCGCATTCCTTATGTTGAGGTAGTTTTTTTAGTTAGGCCTTTTCTTGATAGTAAAGAAGATTATTTTCGTCATGTTTGTGACTGCAAAACGTGCACTGAGTTAATTGGCCGGGCTTTGAGTGTTGAAGAGGGTTTTGCCCATTACGGTGAAACCAGTCCAGCAGTGTCACGCCGTAATAACCAGATGGTGGTACTGAATTACCCTACTACTGAAGCTAGAAATCTCTGTGTCAAGCACTACATGTGGTGCAAAGCCAAGGAATACCAAGAGGCGGAGCAGTCCCCTTTGCAAATAGCCAGGGAATTAAACCAGGCGGCAGAGGAATGCAAAGCAGTAGGGAATGCTTTCACCGCTCACTGTTTACGGTGGGCTAAAGTGTTAGAGGGGGGGTAAAGGAGTATACGAGCATGACGTCTGGCAGGGCAGAGGTTAAAGTAGCTATAGTTACCGGAGCTGGTTTTTCGTTGCCAGCGGGAATTCCAACCCAGCGAGAACTTCTGTATCAAATAGAAAGATTCGAGCCAGATATATTCCAACCTGGCTACCTGAAGTTTGTACAGGCCAAAAGAGTAGTAAACAGATTTTTAAGAACTATTTTTCTGCGAGACCCTGATAAAGATGAGCGTAGCGAGCAGGTTGTACAAAAGTTAGGCAACCTTCAGTTAGAAGATATCTACTCTATCCTGGATAGGGCGATTAGCAAAGGGGATGTTCTGCCCCCGTTTTCCGAAACTGAACTTGTTAATGTGAGGGATGCTTTGGATAGGTGTATTATGTACTATCTAAATTATCTTGAAACCAATTTAAGCCCTGAAAAACAAAGACTTTACGAGCGGTTATACCACAAATTGCTGACAGATTACGGTAACGACTGGATAGTGATCAGTACAAACTGGGACACAGTATGGGATGAAGTTATATTATCGATTTGTAGGCAGAATAACCTAGTTGTGTTTGGCAAGTAAAAAATGATGAATTCGGCAATCAAAAAATGCAGAGTTTGCCATCACGCTCGGTAATTATTCTCCCTCGAATCGGGAGATTTCAGTTCGCTGTGGTCGTAATCCTATTATCTTTATCTTCCGACTGGTTAATAGCTATGGCTGAGAGCGCTTTCTGCAAACGATAGCTCTCCCCTTCAAAGGCCAGGATATGGGCATGGTGGACCAAACGGTCGATGAGCGCCGCTGTGAGGCGGTTATCCCCCAGCACGGTGTTCCACTGACCAAACTGTAAGTTGGAAGTAACAATGATACTTTGTCGTTCATACGCTTGAGCTACAACGTTGAATAAGAGTTCAGCTCCCTCACGGAGAAGTGGCACGAAGCCAAGCTCATCGATGATAATCAGATCGACCTTCTCTAGCTCTCCCATCAGCCGCTGCAAACGACCCTGGCGGTGACTTTCCAACAGGGCGTTGACGAGGTCCAGGCACCGGTAGAAACGGACGCTCCTCCCCTCCATGCAGGCCCGAACCCCCAGGGCGATGGCCAAATGCGTTTTGCCGGTGCCCACGGCCCCGAGCGCCAGCACGTTTTCACAGCGCTCGATGAATGTGAGTTCTGTCAGATGGGTGATGGTGGTGGAGGCCGGTAAGGTCACGGGCTTCCAGTCAAAGTCATTCAGCGTCTTATGGGCCGGGAAACCCGCTTTCTTGATAAGGTGGCGGACTCTGTTAGCCCAACGCGCTTCCAGTTCGGCTGCGAACAGGTCGGTCAGGTATTGTTCCCGGTCATGGCAGGTGATCTCCAGGTAAATAGACGGGATATATGCCAGTTTTAAAGCCTTACACTGCTCCTTCAACGACAACTTGGTCACGGAGTTCACCTCCTTTCCCGCCCGCCTGCGGCACCAGCCGGTCATAGATGTTGATCTCGGGTGTATAGCGCCTGACGCTATCCGGCGTATAGGTCTCGTTTAAGGCCTCCAGGGGAGCGTCCGGGAATGTGATGCGGTACAGCTTATGACGGATTAAGGCGCTATCTGCCGCCGGGTATTTTGCGGCCTCCTCCAAGACCCTGGCGATATCCTCGATGGTGAACCCTTCTTCCAAGAGGGTATGGATGAACTTTAGCCGTTCCCGGTATGTTTCCGGATCACATGCTTCCAGGTACTGACGAACCGGCTCGGGGAGGAACCGGTACATGGTCGCATGCCGGGCACCCCTTGGTTTACGGATGAAAATCCTAAAGTACCCTTTCCAGTCGATGGGTTGGGTTTTCAATGTGTAGTGGCGAGGGAGATGGGCTAAACGCTCTTGAGTGCAGCTGAAGACCTCCACGCAGTCCCACCAGAGCTTGAGAAGCACCGTCTCTCCAACCTGTGCGCTTGGCACCGGATAAACTTCTCCGCAGCATTGCACCTGGCCATACTTGTTCACACGGGCAGTCTCGAACCGGACTGGTTCAAAGGGGGTAGCGGGCAGGGAAAGGAGCGCTTTTTTGTCCTCTTCCCACAGTTCGGCAATTGTAACGCCCTTCTCGTAGTGGGAGCGCTGCATATCCTCTAAGGCCCGCCGGTAAAGCTCAGCCGTTAATTCCTCGTAACTTGAAACCGTCGGGTATGGTATGAGCCAGTTGCGCCGTGTATAGCCCACTTTATTCTCAACGTGGCCTTTTTCGTTGCCCTTGCCGCTGTTACAGAACTTAGCCTCAAACCGGTAGTGGAGCATGAACCGGCGGAAAGTTTCGGTTAGTTCCCGTTGTTCGCCTTTCCCCACACCCACAACTGCTGCCGAAAGGTTATCGAACCAAATTTCCGGCGGAACGCCGCCTATCCACTCGAAAACCTGGATCATAGCGTAGAGCAAGCATTCCGTATTTTCGCTGGGCACCGGTACGCAAAAACCGGCATTGCTGTAGGGGAAGGAGAATGTTAGGTACTTGATTTCCCTTAGTACTCCGTCCCATACCACGTGGCTCGTCCCGAAATCCACCTGGGCTTGTCCGGGTGGGTGCTCCAACCGCAAGTATTTCTCTTGCGCTCCAGTACGGAGTTCTTTCTTGCGGCGGGAAACGTATGCTCGCACCGTTCTCCCCGACCCCTTGAAACCATATTGCTCACGTAGTTGCCGGTAAATGGTAGCCGCAGTGCGGCGCTCCTTGCGGGGCTTGAGCATATCCTCCATGAGCCAGGTGTCCACGATGTCCACAAAAGACCCCATGACCGGCTGCCGGCGCCGGGTCTGCTGCATGGGCTGATTCCAGTCGTCTTTCTTGGCGTACTTAGCCGCTGTTCGCCAGTTGATACCTACCCGCCGGCTAATTTCGGCAATACTGCACTCTTCTCGCTCGTAAAGATGTTTGATATACTGTTGTTGGGCCATTGCTATCACCTCTTGTATCCCCTCCTGCCTTTGCCCAAGTCAGAAGGGTTATTCTAGAGCGTGATGGCAATGCCCTCTTTTACACGCGCCATGCTATGCATTTTTGGCTGCCGTTTTATGCAATTCTATTATGCCAAAAACACCTAGTACTCGATTATGGGCCCAATATATTCTGGATTGAACTGGACGGCACAGCCCAGAGACCTGAAGGAGGCCGTTTAGAGCCGAGATTGCTCAAACTTCATGGTTCTTTTAATTGGCTTACATGCCCCCAGTGCCATACCATATTTGTCTGGCCCAAAGGTTTAGGAGTACGTGATATTTTCGACCCTGTCCGCTGCCCACGGTGTTGCGCGTACCCGATCGAGACCATTGAACCGCTCCTTCGGCCCCTGTTCTTAACCCCATCGTTGCTTAAGTCTGTAAAAAATCCAACCCTCGAGTTGATTTGGGACGAGGCCTTCTGCGCACTGAGAACAGCCAAGGAGGTGATATTTATTGGCTATTCGTTGCCCCTCGCCGATCATGATTTGAGATATTTATTAAGGCGAAGCATCTCGCAAAACACAAAAGTTAAAGTGATCCTTCATGAAAGTGATCGGCCAGTTCGGGCTGAACGTAATACTTCTTGTCCAGAATTTCGCTACAAGAGCCTATTGGATCTATTCGATACAGATTTTTATTACGAAGGCTTCGAAAGTTTCTTTAGCATTGGCGCTTAGAAGTCATGTCGGGAGAGGCGGCAGTAAAGGTAATTGAAAAGCCAGAGGAGTGGTAAATCAAAAAAATTGTGGGTTTGTGGGCCGGGATAAGCCTGGCTGAATGAATTAATTGGTGAGCTGGTGTGGCCAACAGTTCCATTTCAGTAAGCACAGAGATGTGACCTGAATATTCACCGCTGAAATCCTGGCGGAGAAAATCAGTGGCGGGGCGATAGCCGCGCAATGTCGTTTCGATCTCGCCATAGACCGGCAGTGGCAGTAAGGATATCTTCCTCTTGTTTTGTCGTTGTAACAAAGTCTTTTCTTTTTACTTCTAAGATAATGCTGTTTTCTCCCACTGTTTTTACTACCAGGACATCGCCGGTTCGAATTTTTAACCGGCGCCGGACCTCTGAAGGTAGAGTTATTTGCCCTTTTGAAGAGAGGCGTGTTTCCATAATTTCACCTCCTTCTTTAACTATGTAAAGCTGAACTTTAACACCCAATCCCAACAAAACCCCGGAAAATCAAGGCTTCCGGGACATAACGAGTTGGCGTGCCACAACATTATCCCTTATTGTGGTAGATATGTTAATTAATGATTATTACATGATTTGGAACTCCTATTCCCAATGCTTTAAAAGCTTGAAAAGTATTTCCTGGTAATTCAGTTCGGCACAAGTATCTTATGCCTTCCAGGGTTAACTCAACAGCTTTTAGATTTTTTAAATCTCTCATGAGATACAAGTATTCAACCTGGCTGCCGGCCAGCTTGAGATACCGGTAAAAAGCCGATTCCAACACCAGCGCCAGAAAACAAACCATGACATGTGCCCTTACCCTGCGGTCTTTCCAGTGGTAGATTGGCCTTAAATCAAGGGTGGATTTTAATTCCCGGAAGGCCCTTTCCACCCGCCAGAGTTCTTTGTATGCCAGGGCTGCCTCTGCGGTGTCCAGTTGGGAGTTGGTCCTGAGAACATACTTCCCGTCATAACGGGCATCTTCTTCCAGAGCCTTCTGATCCACGGCAACATTGGCGCCTGATATTTTCAGAAACCTGCTGTAGCCACTGTTTGATAGCATTGATTTAAGACCTTTTTCGTTGAGCTGTTTTTCCAATTTCTTGACAATCTCTTCCCGGGCTTTTCGGTCGTGTTCGGCTTCCATCGGGTTATAGCAGATAATGTAGCGATTGGCATCATGCCAGACTTCTTTTACTTTCAAGTTCTCGGCTACTTCTTTATAACGGCCGCCCGTTTTCAACACTTCCGCAACCGCCTGCATCCGGCGCATTTTTACGCCGACGATATATTCGATATGTTCTTTATACAACTCATCCAGAAGTGTTGTGCTAACCATTCCCCGGTCGGCTACGAAGATTACCCGCCGGAGTAGAAACCGTGTTCGGGTATCATGGATGACCTTCTTGAAGGTCTCGATGTCGGCAGTATTACCGGGAAAAACCTGGTGAGCCACCGGTATTCCTTCCCGGGTCATAAGCACTCCTACAATAATCTGCACCCGGTCGGAGCGGTAGTCTTTGGAATACCCGTATTCCGCCAGACCTTCGGGACCATTTCCAGTGAAGTAGGTGGAGGTGGTGTCCCAGAAAACCAGATCCAGTTCCAGGTTAAATAGATTTTTCGTTTGCTCAAACAACTCCAGTTCAATGGTTTCCTTATGTAAGATGAGAAAATCCAATGCCCGGTAAAAATGGTGTAACTCCAGTTCCTTAAAGGCGGGCCGGTAGATCTCGTTGATCCATTCGTTGACCGCCCGCTTGGACAATGGATCACTGATACGGTTTAGGACCATGGCGTATATGGCTTCATCAAGAGGGCTGGTTATTTCTGTTTTCTCAAGAAGGTTTTTGATAATGGCAGCCAGTCCCAGCTTTTCCCACAGGTGTCGGAAGATCAGCTCGGTACCCCATTCTTTTGCCTCTAAAATCATGAGCCTGGCGGCTTCAGCTTGAACCCACCTCTTTTTTGAGAATTTAGCCAGGCTTTCAATTAAACGATCGAGGCTACCCGACTGGACATCTTCAATGCGGCCCAGGTTAGCAACAACTTTCTGGCGTACTTTACCGTTTTCACGAACACCTTCGACTATTTGTAAGTACGTCCTTTTGGTGCCATCTTTATTGGCGAAAGTTTTAGTCCTGACAAACATAGCATAATCATTATAACATGGCAATATTGGATATTCAAAGACAGTAAATGGTATACGTGGCACAACATTTTTTGATAATCCCAATATACACCCTTGATTTTACTGGGTTTTCAAGACTTGATGGAGCCTAAAACCGGCTTTTACTGTCAAAGTTGAGTAAAGTATAGCAACAAAAGTAAAGCCATGTAAAGAGGCTTTCCTGGAGGTTCAGGATGAACACACTGGCCTTGTGGAAAAGGTTCGGGAACTGCCGCCGGTAAGCTTTTCCTACCTTCCTATATCAAAATCCTAATCTTTAATAATACAAGATTGGATGTGCCGAATAGTGAAGGATAAAAGAAAATTTATTAGGCTTGCAAGGAAAAATCGTTGTTTACTAGGGATAAAGTTAACAGAAGTCCCCAAAAGATACAATGCCCGGAATGGAGAAGTAGACATTATTATCGATGCAGCCAAGAGAAAATATTTTGATGTAGCATGTATTCAAACTGAAATTGGCCGTTTGTATTGTAAGGATCCTGTTAATAACATTTCTTGGCAATGATGCAATAGAAATGTTACTGGCACGGAAAATAGGATATCCGGAAACGGACGGTAAAGTTATTTTACAAGACATGAGGCAAAGGCATATAGAAGAATTAAAAAAGTTGAAATTGTAAGAAGCACAGGCCATTATCAATGAAGACGTTAAGGGAGAGGAATTACCTTAACACTTTTTGCTCACCGGCGTTGAAGAGGATTATGCGGGGATAGACTTATTTTGTTGATGGGCTGTTGCGTTCCGGCGGGTTAATTTGGAAATTAGGAGGAGGAGGAGATAGGTATGCGGCTGAGTTTTTTGTGGCGCGTGGTCTACCTGGTGGCCGGCTTTTTTGCCCTCATCGTACTTTTGTGCGGTATTTGCCGGCCGGTTGCTGCCGCATCGCACGGGTTCACCGTGTTGTGGGTGCCCTCCGTGAGCGGGGGCACTTACGCCGATCTCGGCACGGTTGTAGTGCACACATATGCCGGTACATTTACGGAAGGGGGCGGGGCGATTTTTAAGCTGCTGGAGGGTTACAGCTTTAACTGGAGCTCGGATGTTTTGGACGTGGACCCCGCAACAGGCGAAGTGAGGAATCTCAATAATTTAGTTAGCTTCCCAGCTAGTTGGGGTGATGTGCCCAACGCCTTCTGGGGTCAACAGTGGGCGGCTTATAAAGTGGCCGATAACGAGGTGCGCATTACTCTGGTGAGGGCGGAGGACTCCGTGCGGCTTGCTGCGTATGATGGCGTATTCTGTCTTTCTCTTCAAAAGATTGCCGTTCCTTACGGTATACCGGGCGATATAATTCTCACCGGCGAGGTCTTTAATTCACCGGGTGAGGTGGTACTGGCAGGGCAGGTGGTGGTGGGGCGGTGCGTACAGGGTGAGGTAGAGGTATCCCTTGATGGCGACTTGCCGCTACTGGTAAATGAGACAACAGTTAAGTTGCGCTTGTGGGAAAAAACTGCCGGTTCGTTTGCGGCTGACCCAGCCAGCGTAGTCCTGCGGCTGCCGGAAGGGTACAGGTGGACCGGGGCGGGTGCCCCGGAGTTCCTGTATGGAGATCTGGCCTGGCTGAGTAAAGTGCGGTTCCGTCCGGAGGGACGGGAGATCATCATTGATACAGTAGTAGGAGAGGCATATACCACGAGCTCTCCTACCGGTTTTTCCCTTCCCCTGACGTTTGAGGTGAGCGATCCCGAACGAGCAATCTACGGCAAAGTTATGGCCGCCTGCGCTGGCGCCAGCCGTGTGGCGCCGGAGGAAATTGCCGTTGCCTGGCACATAGACGGGACACCGCCTGATGTTGTTGCCACAAGCCCGGCTGACGGTGCGAGCAATGTACCAGTCGATTCAGTCATTACCGTTCGCTTTGGTGAGCCTGTGCAAAAGGATCCCAATGCGAGGTTGACCATCCGTATTGCTGATACTTTGGGCAGAGAAATCAATTTTGGGGTGGACACGTACTACGACGAACTCATCATTGCCCCTTACGAGCGCCTTTCGTACAGCACGCACTACGCCGTTTACGTGGACGCAGGGGCCGTGCGCGATCTTACCGGCACCCCAAACGAGCCTTTTTCCTTTGGGTTTACCACCGAACCCCTTGTCTGGCCGACACCGGTGGAATTTTTCACCGGCTCTCCTGAATTCAGGGTGGGTGGTAAAACCGTTAGACTGGATGTGGCACCTTACCTCCGGGAAGGGCGGGTGATGGTTCCGGTGCGGGCGATAAGCGACGCCCTCAACCTGGCCACTTCCTGGAGCGGTTACACCCAGGTGATTACCTTTGAGCGCGGGCACACCGTGCGCATGCGTGTGGGAAGCAGGATAGTGTACGTGGGTGACGAGGTTCGCGAAATTGACGTGGCACCGGAAATTGCCGAAGGCAGGGTTTACGTTCCTGCAGCGCATCTGGCCGCTGCGTTTGGTTACATTTTTGACGAAGACAGCGGAGGCATCTACCTGGCCCATCCAGATGCGGACAGGCAGGCGCCGATCCTGGTCTCCTCTATGCCCGGTGATGGCGCCCGCGACTTTTCGCCTAATGCAACGCTTGTGCTAACCTTCGACGAAAGGATCAAACCTGGCGGGCACTTCGGGGAAATCAAGTTTATCGGTTCCGATGAGCAGGAAGTAACATTTAACTGCAGCACTGTCAAAGAAGCCCTTTTTTTGCGGCCGCAAGTTGCCCTTTCGCCGGGCACGGAGTACCAGGTTATCATCCCTGCCGGGGCGCTGACCGACATTATCGGGAACGCGCTTTCCACAACGGTGAAAATCGTGTTCCGCACGGCCTCAACCGGCGTCCGGGATAGTGGCGGTGGTTCCGGCGGTGGTGGCGGCGGAGGTGCAGCCGTGCTGGCCGCAGACAGGGTGGAAAAGCCCGTGCTGGCGGGAAGCGTTACCGTGGCCAGTATAGCCGGTGCGATAGATGTTAAGGTTCCGGCCGGGGCGGTAAGCGGAACAAACGCCGCCATAAAGGTGGAGATAGTGAGCGAAAACCGGGTTCCAAGTGCAGAGATGACCGCCCTGAGCAAGGTGGTGGACGTCGCTATAAAAAACGGTACCCTTACTGGGCAAGTGGACATCACCCTTTATTTCGACCGAGCAAAGATTTTGCCCAATCGGGAGCCAGCTGTTTATTACTACAACGAAGCAAAGAGCAGGTGGGTATGCCTTGGGGGTACTGTGGATTTCGATAAGGGTAAGATAACGGTGACAGTTGACCACCTCACCATGTTTGCCGTTTTTGCCGTAGCCAAGAAGGCATCCAAACCCGAAGTGATCACCTTCAAGGATATGCGGGATCACTGGGCGGCTGACACCGTAAGAAAGCTGGCGGATATGGACATCATCTCTGGCTATCCTGATGGCACTTTCCGGCCCGACAACACGATTACCCGGGCTGAAATGGCCTGCATCATGGCACGGGCATTGAAGCTTGCACCTGGGGACGGATCTGCTCTGACCTTTGCGGATAAAAGCGAGATTCCCGCTTGGGCTCGCGGGGCAGTTGCTGCAGCGGCCAGGGATGGCCTTTTCAAAGGCTATCCTGCGCCTCATGGAAACGTGATTTTTAAGCCCAATAGCCCAATTAACCGGGCTGAGCTGGCGGCCCTCCTAAGCCGGGTTGTTGAGACCAGGCGCACTGCGGTGGCAGGCCGGGCACCGGTATTTGCCGACGCGGCAGAAATCCCGGTTTGGGCAAGGAACGCCGTCGAGGAAGACGCGGCAAGCGGGATTGTAAGCGGGTACCCGGACGGCACCTTCCGGCCTAAAAGCGCAGTAACCCGTGCTGAAGCAGCATCTATGATTTTACGTCTCTTGGAAAAAACAAATGAGTGATTTCCTCCCTACCCTTGAAGAAGGCAGGTTATCTCGGCGGCTGAGATCTTCCCCCGGGTAAAACAGGGGATAAAAATTTCTTTCGCGGGATACATCACCTGGCAGGGCGCTTTACTAATGGACATCGAGCTCCGTGATGGCCGGCCGGCAGCAAGGGGAAGGCCTTACGATTTTCCCATTATCACAAAGCGTGTTATGATGTGAGCGAGGTGACCCCATGCCTTCTTTTGGCGAAAGGCTGGCCTATTTACGCAATCAAAGAGGATTATCCCAGGCGGAGCTTGCCCGCCTGTTAGATATGGGACAGAGCACCATTGCCATGTACGAGAAAAACAAGCGTTCGCCGGATCACCAGTCGCTTATACGCCTGGCGGACTTTTTTGGTGTGTCCACTGACTATCTCCTGGGGCGCAGTGATCAGCCTCACCTGGGTGAGCGCGAGAAAGGCCCGCTTCTGGATGAGAAACTACGGGCAGTTGCCGTCGATCCCCTTTTTGTCGATCTTCTCAGGCAGGTGTCAGGCCTCACCGGGGAAGAAAGGAAAGCTCTGGCCGAATACTGGGAGTTGGCCCTGCAGTACGTAAGAAGGAGAAAGGGGCGCTGCCAGGAAAGAAATTAGGGGTCGGGCAAAAAATTTTTGGCCCGGTTTTCCCTTGCTCCAAAAGTCCAGGACCACCAACCCGAAACCCACTCTCATTCCCCTGGTGCTGCAGGCGGCCCTGGGGCTGCGCCCGAAAGTAACCATTTTCGGCACCGATTATCCCACGCCGGACGGGACCTGCGTGCGGGACTACATCCACGTCACCGACCTGGCTGCGGCCCATGTGCTGGCATTGCGGGCCCTGGAGGGCGGGCTTCCTCCGGGTGCATAACCTGATTGTACAACCTTAACACAGATTCTCCAACCGGATTAGGGGGCTAAATAGCATGCTGGCCCGGATGAAACTGGACCCGGCGCGGATGGAGTTGCTGGCCGTCTTTTTCGAGACTTACCTGAAGCTGAACCGCGAGGAAGAAGAACAACTTTACCGGGAATTGGGTAAAATGGACAAAAGGGGGGCTTATTATGCACGTTCTGGTTACCGGCGGGGCCGGCTACACCGGCAGCCACACGGACCTGGATTCCATCGTCCGCACGGCCTGGGAGTGGTACCGGCGTCACCCGGAAGGTTATGGAGATGGGACTTGTTGTTCACCCAGTGCCGGAGGTAGGTTTTTATGATTGACCTGCACGCGCATATTTTGCCCGGCCTTGACGACGGCGCGCCGGATTTGGGCGAGGCTTTGTCCATGGCCTGGCTGGCGGTGGAGGACGGGATCGTTTCCCTGGTAGCCACACCCCACGTCACCGGAGATCATTACCGCACGGACCGGACGACAATTCTCAGTGCTGTAGAGCAGTTGAACAACCATTTGGATAAATACCAGATTCCCTTGAAAATATTGCCGGGCGCCGAGTACCGCCTGGAACCGGACCTGCCGGAACGCCTGGCCCGGGGGGAACTGCTCACCTTAAACGACGGGGGTCGCTATTTGCTGGTGGAACTGCCGGCCGCTTTTGTGCCTCCTTATACGGAGCGGGTGCTCTACGAGCTGCAGCTCCAGGGGGTTACGCCCATCATTGCCCACCCGGAAAGGAACGCCTCTTTCTGCCGCCGCCCGGACCTGCTGCAGGCCCTGGTTTCCCGGGGTGTGCCGGCCCAGGTTACCGCGGGCAGCCTGACCGGGAGGTTCGGGCGGGAAGCAGCCAGAATGGCCTTTTATTTCCTGGAGTGCGGTCTGGCCCACTTTGTGGCTTCCGATGCCCATTCCTCTATCGGGCGCACTCCCGTGCTCTCCCCTGCCCTTGCGGAGGTGGAGCGCCGGCTGGGGGTTGATGCAGCCCGAAAGCTGGTGGACAACTCCCGGCGGGTGCTGGAGGGACAGGCCATTCCTTTGGAGACGGCCAGGAAGGTGCGAACCGGCAGAAAAGGTTTCCTGCAGGCGCTTCTGGGGAAGTTCGCGCGGTAGAAAGAAGGTCTGATGGTCCTGGCTTTGCGGGGAAACAGGTTAGCGGTATTCGTAAATTATTGAGCGGCTTGGAAGAATCCTTGACAACGATTATATCTCGTTGTTATAGTTTACCTGTACGAGACCGCCGGAAGACGGAATTCCGGTGGCAATACAGGCTGGTTTCTGGCGCACGGAACGCAGCAAAATTCAGGTTCGGAGCCGGTGGTTTGTCCAACCGGTCCTTTGACTTTCTATAGTTCGCGGGGAGTGGCTACAGCTAAAAGAGGGATTGGTCATGCGGGCAGTAGTGCAGCGGGTAGCCAGGGGTTCGGTCACGGTTGATGGGGAACGGGTGGCGGTTATTGGGCCCGGGCTCGTAGTGCTGCTGGGGGTCGGGCGGGAAGATGACGCCGGTGATGCCCGTTACCTGGCGCAAAAAGTGGCCCGTTTACGCATTTTTGAGGACGAACAGGGCAAAATGAACCGCTCGGTGCTGGACACCGGGGGTGAAGTGCTGGTGGTCTCCCAGTTCACCCTTTTCGGAGACTGCCGGCAGGGCAGGAGGCCCGGTTTTGACCGGGCCGCCAGGCCGGAACAGGCCCGGGAGCTCTACGAGCTTTTTGTCCGCCTGCTGCGGGAAGAGGGCCTGGCAGTGGCCACCGGCGTCTTTGGCGCCTACATGCAGGTGGAGATCATCAACGACGGCCCTGTGACCATGCTCCTGGACAGTAAGAAGGAATTCTAGTGGAGCGACGCTAATCAAAGAAAATGGGGAGGTATGCTTGTTGATTTTAGAGGGATTTCCCGTAGGGTCTATGGAAGCCAACTGTTACATCATCGGTTGCCCGGAGACCAAAGAAGCTGCCGTGGTGGATCCCGGAGCCGAGGGGGGCCGCATTTTACGCCGCCTGGAACAATTGGACCTGAAATGCCGCTATATCATTTTAACCCACGGCCACGTGGATCACATCGGTGCCCTGGGACAGGTTAAAGAGGCCACGGGGGCCGAGGTGCTCATCCACCGGGATGATGCCCACATGCTTACCAGCGCCGGCAGCAACCTTTCCCTCTATATGGGCCTGTCCATCAGTTATTCCCCGGCGGACCGCCTTTTAGAGGACGGAGATATGATTAACGTAGGCAAGCAAACCCTGCGGGTTATACATACCCCCGGCCACACTCCCGGCGGCATATGCCTGGAGGTGGGGGACAGCCTCATTACCGGGGACACCCTTTTTGCCGGTTCAGTGGGCCGTTCCGACTTTCCGGGGGGCAGCCACCAGCAGTTGATCAAATCGATTAAAGAAAAACTCCTGTGCTACCCGCCGGAAACCAAAGTGCTCCCCGGCCACGGGCCGGCCTCCACTATTGGTGAAGAAGCCAGGTACAATCCCTTCCTGAACGGACGGTGGTAACCAATGGCCGGAAATGTTCCGGCCTTTATCTTTTTGATTGCTTTAATTACAGAACCCTTTGATTAAATATTGCAGCATGCAGGAAAATTCAGACAGGAGGGCGAAATAAACAAGGGTAAATGCGCTGATGTCCAAAAAATGATGGGGGAGGGGACATTTCATGAGAGGGAAAATCATTCCCGCCCGGCCGGGCGAACACAATTTGAAAGATTACGTGCGGGCGCGGAAAGAGTTTGACTTTGCCAGTGTGGAACCCGAGTTCAGCTGGTACACCACCGGACGGGTCAATGTTGTTTATGAGGCTGTGGACCGGCAGGTGGAAGAAAAGGGGTTGGAGCAGCAGGTTGCCCTTTATTTCGAATCAGGAGAAAAACAGGAAGAGTATACCTTCGGCCGCCTGCAGAGGGAGACGGCCCGGTTTGCCGCGGTTTTAAAAAAATACGGCCTGCAAAAGGGTGACCGGCTGGGTATTTTTATGCCCCGCAGCCCGGAGCTCTATATCAGCTTTTTGGGGGCCGCCCGGCTGGGCGTGGTGGTTGTGCCCCTCTTTGAGGCCTTTATGGCTGAAGCCCTGAAGGACCGCCTGGGGGACTGCGGGGCGGTGGCCGTGGTAACTACACCCGAACTTTATCCCCGCCTGCCCCTGGATCAGTTGCCGGCTTTAAAGCACGTTTTTGTGGTGGGGGAAAACGTCCCGGCCGGTACGCTGGACTGGCACAGGGAAATTTCCCTGGTCACGGAAACGCCCCCCATGGAATGGGTGGGCCGGGAGCATCCTTTATTTATCCTTTACGCATCCGGGGCGGACGGCAAGGCCCGGGGCCTGGTACACGTGCACAACATCATGGTCGGCCTTTTGATTACCGCCCGCTGGGTGCACGACCTGCGGCCCGGCGACGTTTACTGGTGTACCGCGGATCCGGGCTGGATCACCGGTATTGCCTACGGCTTCCTGGCCCCCTGGTTGCTGGGGATTCCGGTGGTGGTGCGGGGGGGCCGGTTTAATGCCGAAGACTGGTGCGCCACCCTGGCCAAATACCGGGTGTCGGTGTGGTACAGCGCCCCCACGGCCTTCCGCATGATCATGTCCGGCGGCGATGAGCTCTTGTCCCGGTACGACTTAAGCCGCCTGCGCCACATTTTGAGTGTGGGTGAACCCCTCACGGAAGAGGTCATGGAATGGAGCCTGGCCAAGCTGGGGCAGCCCATCTACGACACCTGGTGGATGAGCGAAACGGGCATGAACATGATTTGCAATTACCGCTGCATGCCTATCAAGATTGGCTCCATTGGCCTTCCCTTCCCGGGGATTGAAGCGGCCGTGGTGGACGATGAAGGCCGGGAGTTGCCCCCGGGCAGGATCGGCAACCTGGCCATCCGTGCCGGTTGGCCGGCCCAGATCCGGGCGGTGTGGAATGATCCGGCGCGTTACGAGGAATATTTCCGTCACAAACCCTGGTTTATTTCCGGTGACGCTGCATACAGGGATGAGGATGGCTACTTCTATTTCCAGGGACGCCTGGACGGTGTAATCAATACCTCCGGTGAGCGGGTAGGCCCCGCGGAGGTGGAAAGTAAACTGGAGGAACACCCGGCAGTGGCCCGGGCCGGGGTGGCCGGAAAGCCCGACAAATTGCGGGGGGAAATCGTCAAGGCCTTTATTGTCCTCAATCCCGGTTATACCTGGTCAGACGAGCTGGCCGCGGAACTGCGTGAGTTTGTCAAGACGGGCCTGGCGGCCCACGCCGCCCCCCGGGAGTTTGAAGTCAAGGAATCCATCCCCCTGACCAGGGACGGCCGGGTGGATCGCCGGGTACTGCGGGAATGGGTGCTTTTTAGGCAGGATTTTTGAATATAGTGAGAGAAAAATTAATTTCACAAGAGATTTTTTCGGAGGTGCGGTCATTGGCACAAAAAAAGATTGCCGTATACGGCGCTAGAGAAGGAAGTGGCAAAACCGTGGTGGCCCGGGAACTGGCCGGGGCTTTTCACCTGCGGGGGAAGAAAACCCTGCTGGTGGATATGGTTTTGGGGGGCGGTCAGGTGACCCGGGCTCTGGGACTGTCACCCGAGCCAAACCTGGGTCAGTGGCTCCAGGAAATTGACAGGCAAATAAAAAGCGGCCGGCCCTATTTTGAGCTGCGTTTTTCTCCGGAGGAGATAACTTCTTATATCCAGCGCCACTATACCGGGCTGGACGTTCTGGCCACCAGCCCCGTGGATTTTCCTGGACAGGCGGCGGGAATGGTGGAAGTAGTGGTCACCCACTTGAGAAGCCTGCCCTATGAAGTGGTTATTTTTGATACCCGTTCGGGCGTCCGGGAGTACATTTTGCGTATTTTGTCCATGGTGGATATCGTTCTTCTGGTGGAAGACGGCTATCACTATCATATTCAGCATGTGGCTGAAGTTCTGGAGCGCCTGCGGGAAGCCGGCGTGAAGACAGATCATTTTCAGCTTGTGTATAACCGCATGCCTTCCGTGGTGGACGAGTCCCCCGAGGAGGCGGCTGCCAATTTAGGGCTGCCCCTGGCGGGCGTGCTGCCCGAGCATCCGGAATTGCGGCAACTGCGTGGCGCGACAAATTTTTTGTCCTTTGATATTGCAGATCAATATACCCGGGCCATGAACGAATTAATTGACCGCCTTGAATAAAGTTGACAAAACTTTTCCTTTTGCATACAATGAAGGGCAGAAAGTTACGGGAAATGCTCCCGTCCCGGCTGGGCGGGAGTTTATTCTGTTTTTGGTTTTAAGCAAAACACAGTGTTTGGGAGGGGAAGCCATGTTGACCACCCGACCCCGGGGAACCAGCGATATATTACCCGGTGAGGTTGAAAAGTGGCAGTATCTGGAGCAGGTGATCCGCCGTCTCTGCCGGGAGTACGGGTATTCGGAGATCCGCACGCCCATTTTCGAGCATACGGAGCTCTTTGAGCGGGGTGTGGGTGAGACCACCGATATTGTTCAGAAGGAAATGTACACCTTCCGGGACCGGGGGGGGCGCAGTATCACTTTAAGGCCCGAGGGCACCGCCGCGGTTGTGCGGGCCTACCTGGAAAACAAACTCTATGCCGGCCCCCAGCCGGTAAAGCTCTACTACATCGGCCCCATGTTTCGTTATGACCGCCCCCAGGCGGGGCGTTACCGCCAGTTCCACCAGCTTGGGGTGGAAGTTCTGGGCTCCCACGACCCGGCGCTGGATGCCGAGGTGGTGGCCATGGCCATGGACCTTTATGCCCGGTTGGGTTTAAGGGACCTGGAACTGCATATCAACAGTGTGGGTTGCCCCCGCTGCCGGCCGGTGCTGCGGGAAAAACTGCAGGATTTTTTCCGGGCCCGGCTGGACAGGCTGTGTCCCAATTGCCGGGACCGCCTGGAGCGCAATCCCCTGCGCATCCTGGACTGCAAGGAGGAACGATGCCGTGAGGCGGGGCAGGGAGCTCCCACTTCTTTGGACCATCTCTGCCCGGGGTGCGGCGATCATTTTCAGGCGGTGTTAAAGCACCTGGACAATCTGGGGGTTGCCTACACGGTGGACCGCAGCCTGGTGCGGGGGCTGGACTACTATACCCATACGGCCTTTGAGATTATCGCCCGGGGCATTGGGGCCCAGAACTCCATTGGCGGCGGGGGACGCTATAACGGCCTGGTGGAAGAATGCGGCGGCTCCGACATCCCCGGGATTGGCTTTGCCCTGGGCCTGGAGCGCATCCTTCTCACCATGGAGCAGCAGGGTGTCGCCTTTCCCCGGCCCCCGAAACTCGATGTTTTCCTGGCTACGGCCGACGCGGCGGCCCGGGATCGGGCTCTGGTCCTGGTTCAGAAACTGCGGCGGGAAGGGCTGGCTGTCGACAGGGATTACCTGGGGCGGAGCTTAAAGGCCCAGATGAAATATGCCGGCAGACTGGAGGTTGGTCTGGTGGCCATCCTGGGGAGCGACGAGCTTGAGCGCGGAGTGGTCGCCCTGCGGGATATGGCCACGGGCAACCAGGAAGAGGTGCCTCTGGACCGCCTGGCGGAAGAGATCAAACAACGTTGTTCTGAAGTCAAGTTACAGTATAGCTAAAGGGGAGCATGGTGGCATGATCGATACGATGCAAGGTTTGAAACGTACCCATCACTGCGGCCTGCTGCGCCGTGAGCACGCCGGCCAGACAGTGGTATTGATGGGCTGGGTACAGCGCCGCCGGGATCACGGGGGCCTGATCTTTATTGACCTGCGGGACCGTTCCGGCCTGGTACAGGTGGTCTTCAGCCCGGACCGGGCCGGTCGGGCTTTTTCAAAAGCCGGGGCCGTACGCAGTGAGTACGTCCTGGCTGTGGTCGGGCAGGTGGAGGCCCGCCCGGCCGGCACGGAAAACCCAAACCTGGCCACCGGTGAAATTGAGGTGGTGGCCCGGGACATGCGCATTTTAAACCCGGCCAAAACCCCGCCCTTCTACATTGAGGACGGGGTGGATGTGGATGAAAACGTGCGCCTGCGCTACCGTTACCTGGATCTGAGACGGCCGGAAATGCAGCAGGCCCTCATTTTAAGGCACCGGGCGGCCAAGGTGGTGCGGGATTTTCTGGATATGCATGGTTTTCTGGAGATTGAAACTCCCATGCTTACCCGGAGCACTCCCGAGGGTGCCCGGGATTTCCTGGTACCCAGCCGTTTAAACCCGGGGCGCTTTTATGCCCTTCCCCAGTCCCCCCAGCTTTTCAAGCAGATCCTGATGGTGGCCGGCATGGAGCGGTATTTCCAGATCACCCGCTGTTTCCGGGACGAAGATTTGAGGGCCGACCGCCAGCCCGAGTTCACCCAGATCGACATTGAGATGTCCTTTGTGGATGTGGACGATATCCTGGAACTGATGGAAGAAATGATGGCTTACCTGTTCCGGGAAACCATCGGGGTGGAGGTGCCCCGGCCATTTCCCCGGCTGTCCTATCAGGAAGCCGTGGATCGTTTTGGCACCGACAAGCCCGACACGCGCTTTGGGATGGAATTGAGGGACGTTACCGACATCGTGGCCGGGTGCGGCTTCAAGGTTTTTGCCTCGGCGGTAGCGGCCGGCGGGCGGGTAAAGGGGATTAACGCCAAAGGCTGCGCTCATTTCAGCCGCAAGGATATTGACGATCTAACCGCCTTTGTGGCCAATTACCGTGCCCGGGGCCTGGCTTACTTTTTTGTTACCCCGGAAGGCGTAAAATCGCCTATTGCCAAGTTTTTTACCGGTGAGGAAATTGAGGCCATCTTAAAACGTTTGGAAGCCGAACCGGGGGACCTGCTGCTTTTCGTGGCGGATCAGCCGGCGGTGGTGGCCGCTTCCCTGGGGGCGTTACGCCTGCAGCTGGCCCGGCACCTGGACCTGATCCCCGAGGATACCTTTAACTTCCTCTGGGTGGTGGATTTTCCCCTCCTGGAATACGACGAGGAGGAAAAACGTTTCGTCGCCGTCCATCACCCCTTCACTTCCCCCCGGGAAGAGGATATCCCCCTCCTGGAGACGGACCCGGGGCGGGTGCGTGCCCGGGCTTACGACCTGGTTCTTAACGGCACGGAGGTGGGAGGGGGCAGTATCCGTATTCACCGCCGGGACGTGCAGGAGCAGATGTTTGCCGCGATCGGGCTGAGCCCCGAAGAGGCCCGGGAAAAGTTCGGGTTTATGCTGGAAGCCTTTGAATACGGTACGCCACCCCACGGCGGCATTGCCTTTGGTTTTGACCGGCTGGTCATGCTCATGGCCGGAAAGAAAACCATCCGGGACGTGATTGCCTTCCCCAAAACCCAAAGCGCCACCGACCTGATGACCCATGCGCCCGGGGAGGTTTCCCCGGAGCAGTTGAAGGAGCTGCATATCCGGGTTCACCTGCCACCGCAAGTAAAAGCAAAGTAACGAAAGCCACAAGGCACTTGCCAAGGGCCGCGGTTTGTGTTAACATAATAGCTGCAAAGGCAATTACCCTGCTATGTACGTGGACTCCTTGAAGTTTTGAGCCAACACCTATACAAAGGGAGCCCGGACTCTGGCTGTGGCTTGTATGCCTCGCTTAAGAGGACACAAAAAGCAGCCAGGAGGGCACCCACCTTGTGAGACCGGGTTCAAGAAACTTGAGGGTCCACGGCATTAGTGGGGTTTCTGTAACGTTACTTGCGAAGGTTTCCGGTCCTGATGCCGGAAACCTTTTCTCATGTTCCGGAGGTGTGCGGTGGAAGGGCGTTTTTCACGCACGGAGTTGCTGATCGGGGAAAGGGGGCTGCAAATACTTGCCGGGAGCCGGGTGGCCGTTTTCGGCCTGGGCGGGGTGGGTTCCCACGCCGCCGAGGCCCTGGCCCGGGCCGGGGTGGGGAATCTGGTGCTGGTGGATTTTGACCGGGTTAGCCCCAGCAACATAAACCGCCAGCTTCATGCCCTGACATCTGCCGTGGGAGAACCCAAGGCCCTGTTAATGGCGGAACGGGCGAAGCTCATTAACCCGGACATTCGGGTCGAAGCAAGAGTGGAGCGTTATTTGCCCGGCCTGGCGGAGCAGTTTTTCAACCCCGCGCCGGATTATGTGGTTGATGCCATTGACGATGTCCCCGCCAAGATTGATCTCATTGCCAGCTGTTTTCAACGGGACATTCCGGTGGTTTCCAGTATGGGGACGGGCAATAAGCTTGACCCTACTGCCTTTAAGGTGGCGGATATTTCCCAAACCGCCGTTTGTCCCCTGGCCCGGATAGTCCGGCGTCGTTTGCGCCAGCTGGGCATTACTTCCGGGGTAACCGTGGTTTTTTCTACGGAACCTCCCAGGCGGTGCGGGTCCGGGGGCGAAAGCCCTGCGGTGCCGGGGAGCATTTCTTTTGTGCCGCCGGTAGCCGGGTTTATCCTGGCCGGGCTGGTCGTACGCGGCCTGTTATGCTGTAATGGGTATACTGTGTAACGAATTGACAGGGACTTTTGGCGGGTATTATAATTAGAAGGTAGTCAGTTGTCCCTGTGGGAGAGTGAGGGGGATTACAGTTTATCTGGGAAAGGGGAGAAAGGTGTGGTCAGCGAGAATATTCATACCTTAACAGACGCTACTTTCAGAGAGTTTGTGGCAGCGGCCCAGGTTCCCGTGCTGGTGGACTTCTGGGCTGAGTGGTGCGGCCCGTGTAAGATGATTGCCCCGGTGGTGGAGGAAATAGCTGCGGAATATGCAGGCAAGGTACAGGTAGCCAAGCTTAACGTAGATGAAAACCAGAAAACACCGGCAGACTATAAAGTTATCAGCATACCCACTCTGATCGTTTTTAAGAACGGCCAGGAAATAGACCGTTCCATTGGCTTCAAAACCAAAAAGGAAATCAAGGCCATACTCGACAAGCACTTATAAAATCCTCGTAATTCCACGGTGGTAAAAATGAGGGCACGTTCGGCAACGAACGTGCCTTACTATTTTTTCTTTTTCTTAAAGATTTTTTGCATAAACCGTATTATCTCGTTAGAGAAATGACCATACTATTAGCAAGGTCAGGGATTCCAAAGGGAGGTGAAATTTGTGACGGGAATCAGTCTGGTGGAGTACTTTCAGAAAGTGAGTGAACGCCTGCCTACTGAAGCGGAAAGGGTCCTGATTGCCCTGATGGAACAGGGCAGCATGAATAAGGAGGAACTTTCCCTGACGGCAAAGGTAAAAAGGGCCGTTTTAGACCACGTGGTCATGCAGCTCTATGCCCTGGGCCTGGTTGATGTCTCCACCGAAGGCAAGAGTAAAATCTGCAGTGTGACCAAACTGGGCGGGGACTTTTTAACCCTGATCAAGAAGGCCAGCTAAACATGGCCGTTCAACTGACTGGTTGGCGCCGGCTTGGAAGCCGGCGTTTTGTTTGCGTGCGCCCGTAAGCATGGGCGAGCGCGATCAAAATTTTCGACAAGCCCGGTGAACCGCTGGATGCGGGCCCGCGTGTCCGGTGGTGTGTCGGTGGTGTGTGTGAGTGGACGGGGGCTAGCCGCCCCCTCCTGCTCGATCCGGCGGCCTTTTTATATTGCCGCTAGCAATCCCCAGAGCCATTGTACACAGCGTTAACCAGGTTCCGCCGACTGCAAAACCGGCCAGCACATCACTGGGGTAATGCACGCCCAGGTAGATCCGGCTGATGCCGATGCAGAGGATGAGCAGGGCGAAAATACCCGTTGTTAAAAGGCGCAGGCGGGACTGGTGCAGGTGGGTCCAGAGTAAAAAGGCAACGGCTCCGAAAAAGGCCATGCCTACCGTAGAATGGCCGCTGGGGAAACTGTAGCCTGATGCGTGCACCAATTGGTCCACGGCCGGCCGGGGACGGTGGAAGACCCATTTTAAAAGCTCCTCCGTAAGCCAGCTTCCGGTGGTGGCAATAGTAAGGAATAACGGCTCCCACAGAGGCCGCCGCAGGATAAGAAGGGTAATGATTATCCCCAGCGCCATCAGGGACACTGGGCCGGCAGAGCCTATAATGGTGAACCCTTTCATGATTGCCGTCACTGGCGGGTTCGTATAGTGTCTGATCGAATTACCAATTATCCCATCGAAAGCGTATAATTCATGGGAAACCACATCTTCTGCCAGTTTGCAGAAAAACAGGGTTAAGAAGCCGGCCAGCAATAATCCGCGCAGGGGGCGGGTGCCCGTTCCCCCCAGCATTCCCACACGTCCGGCTACCGCCGCCATGGTTTCTGTGCGGTGGATATGCTTTCGCCGCATGGGTAAAACACCCCTTCTCTTTAACGGGAGGGGATAACCAGGACCCGGCCCGGCTATCCCCTCCTGGGCTTTCGCCCTTATGTCCCTTTTACTGTTCTACCTTTACTGTTGTACTTGAATATTGTCGTCATCGATTTCATTATCCTCGCCATTATCCCGGTCCTGGGCCAGTACCTGCCCGTTGCCGGCATCTACCTTTACGTCTACAACGCCGCTGGCGGTCTGGATTTCTACGCTGTAAACGACGTTGCCATTTTCATTGTCCAGGGAAACTTTTTTCACCGTTCCCGAAACCGTCTTCAAGGCTGCATTCTTAGCATCGTCAGCGGTAATCTTAGCCTTGGCTTGTAAAGCCTGGCTTTCAGCAGCTTCATTCTGTTTTTCGATAGCGTCATTAACTTCGGTATCATTATCATTTTGCGGGTTGGCTACTTTGATGCTGGCGCTGTATGTAGGCTGCTGTTGGTTATCTTGCACCTGCTGTTGCCCGTTGGCTGGTGCCGGCGCAGCATTTTGGGTAAGAGCCGGAGGAGGAGCAGCCGCTTTTGCTGACTGGTTACAAAAGGCACCGGCACTTACCACCGCACCAAGCAACATAACACCTGTCGTTAGAGAGGCAAGCAATTTTCTGTTCATCTTTACCTTTCCCCTTTCGTAAATTTAGTTTATCGGGTACCCGACGATTACAAAATAAACCCTTTAAATTAAAGGGCCATTAATGAAAGATTAGACTTTTTTAATATATGACTTGGTCTATCCAACAGTTGCCTCTTTTCTTGATCAATGCGGAGGCGGGTCTGGTGGAAGGAAATGGCCGCAAAGAGCATTGCCGACGAGCGTCGATTTTTTAAACCACATAATCCAGTGCTAGGTCTTTGACTCCGGGCCGCTTAGGAGGCCGGCAGCCATACCTTAAAGGCTGTTCCCTGCCCCACCGAACTTTCAACCTCAATTTTGCCATTATGGGCCCGGACAATCCACTCACAAATAGAAAGCCCTAAGCCAAAGCCTCCTTCCGCCCTGGACCGGGCCTTATTCACCCGGTAAAAGCGCTCAAAGATGTGGGGTAAGTGCTCAGGAGGTATGCCTACCCCTGTATCCTTTATTACAAGCAGGGCCCATTTGCCGAGCCTCTCCAGGCTAACGA
Source organism: Desulfofundulus sp. TPOSR (assembly GCF_011393055.1). Lineage (NCBI taxonomy): Bacteria > Bacillati > Bacillota > Clostridia > Eubacteriales > Peptococcaceae > Desulfofundulus > Desulfofundulus sp. TPOSR. The sequence goes on from NZ_JAAOEF010000003.1 coordinate 290,101, forward strand.
CTACTTTCCCCGCTGGTGTATATTTAATAGCATTATCCAGCAGGTTAGCCAATAGCTGGGTTAAGCGCGTCTGGTCGCCGTATATGTTTACGTTTTCTTTAATTACCTTAACTAGCTCTAACCCCTTAGCTTCTGCCATCCCCTGGAATTCAGCAGTTACCCCTTCTACCAGGTCGGCTAAATTCAAGATTTCCCGCTCCAGCTTTTCCTGCTGCTCGTCGCTCCGGGCTAAAATCAGTAATTTGGCTACCAGATTGCCCATCCAGATGGCTTGATCACGGATAACCTTTAAGGCCTGGCGATATTCTTCCGGCGAATGTGGCCGCTTTAAAGCTGCCTCGGCTTCGCTACGGATAACTGCCAGAGGGGTTCTAAGTTCGTGGGAAGCATCGGCGGTAAACTGCCGCTGGCGCTGGAAGGCCCGGTCCAGGCGATCCAGCATCTCGTCCAGGGTGGCCACCAGGTGCCCCACCTCGTCGTTACCATGGGGCAGGTCCAGGCGCCGGCTCAGGTCAGTAGCGCTGATCTGGCGGGCCTTGGCGGCAATTTCATCAATAGGCTGCAACGCCCGCCGGGCCAAGAAAATGCCACCTCCCGCCGCCATCACCAGGGTCATGGGGATGGCAATAAGGATAAATAACAGCAGGCGGTCCAACGGTCCTTCGGCCTCTTCGACCGGGCGCACGACCAGGACCCAGCAGGGTTGTTGGCCTTTTTCCTTTACTGGAACCAGGAGTATCCGCCATTCGACCCCCTTAATCTCCACTGTTGTGGGCTGCATGGCCGTAAAGCCCTTTACTTGGAAGCCCGCGGCCAGGTCCCCCGGCATGTTCGTATCCAGGACTTTACCTCCAGCGTCGTAAATACCAAAGTAAGTACCAGGCAAGAGGGGCAACTCAGGATCCAGGCGCAGCAGTCCGTTCTCGTTATCCAGGCTGCTCAAAACCTGTTCCCCCTGGGAGAATAATACAGCATCCAGGCCCTGTTTAAGGCTTCGGGACATGTTAAAGTAAATAAAAGCGCTGAAGCCGGCCAGGATCAGGGCCAGCAAGAAAACATACCAGGCTGTCAGCCGCCACCGCAGGGGGATACCGCGGAGCCAGGTGGAAAATTTCTGCCGCAAATTTGAACCTCCCATACCCTCTGGCCCTAGCTTTTACCAGGTTCCCGGAGGCAATAGCCGCTGCCGCGAACGGTATACAGTAACTTGGGTTCAAAATTATCGTCTATCTTGCGCCGCAGGTAGCGAATATAGACATCTACTATATTGGACATGCCGCTAAAGTCATAATCCCAGACGTGTTCGGCTATCTGGGTGCGGGTTAGGACCCGGTTGGGATTGCGCATTAAGTATTCCAGCAGGGCGTGTTCCTTATTGGTAAGGTTAATTTCCCGGTCTCCCCGTCGTACCCGGCGGGATACCGTGTCCATCACCAGGTCCCCGACCTGCAGGACAGTACTCTTGTTGGCGCTTTCCCGCCGCAGCAGGGCCCGGACGCGGGCCAGCAGTTCAGCCAGGGCAAAGGGTTTGGTCAGGTAATCGTCGGCACCGGCATCCAATCCCCTGACCTTGTCGGCCACCGTATCCCTGGCCGTCAGCATGAGGACCGGGGTATCAATGCGCTCATTCCGCAGGCGGCGGATAACTTCCATACCATCCAGCCGGGGCAGCATGAGATCCAGAATTATCAAATCATAGTCCACTGTTTCGGCGAAAGCGATCCCCTCTTCGCCGTCGTAGGCTATGTCGGTGGCGTATCCTTCCTCCCGCAGGCAACGGGCCAGGGTATTGGCCAGGGTGGTTTCGTCCTCAACGACCAGAATTCGCATATCTCCGCCTGGTACCTAAGGGCTTGAAGGCGGTCTCCCCATGGACCAGGCTTTCCCTCCCCCCAGGTTGGATTTGCCTAATCCCGGAGTAGGTTAAAGGCAGGGAGCCCCCCTTAAATCTTATGGTAACACAAAAAGATTAAAATTAGATGAAAAAACCGGGCTGCCGCCGGCCCATCTTTGGGCTTTTGCCGTTTTACCATAGTAATGCCCCTGTTGTTCCAGGAAGCAGGTTGCTAAATGTAGCTTCATTTTCACGTTTACATTAACACCCGGCGTAGATCTCGTCGGCGCAGTAGGTGCCAGAAATGACCACTCCTTCAATGCCCGGTCCCGGTTCCACCGAGGCGCCCACCAGCCAGAGGCCGGGGATGGGTGTTTTGCGGTCCAGCCATACCGGTCCTTCCGGACCGGCTTCGGGCTCCAGGCCGTAGATACACCCCTGGCTGTTCCATGTGTAGCGGTAAAAGGTGCGCGGAGTGGCCGCCTCCACGTGCACGATGTGCCTGCGAATCCTGGGGGCCACCTCTTCCACGTAATCCAGCATGATGCTGGCCAACTGTTCCTTGAAGGCCAGGTAGTCGGAGCGGGCCATGCAGTTCAGATGTTCCGCCGTCAGCCGGGTCAGGGTGATCATGGTCAGGTCCCCGCAGTTGGGCGGTACCATTCCGGGGTCCAGGGAAGCATTGCTGACCAGAAGAAAGCTGCCGATGCCAAAGGTGTCCCGGGGAAGCGGGCGATCCCGTAAGACAAAAACCCGTTCCGGCAAACCAGATGGCCGCTCCAGAGCCATATAGAGGACAAAGGCCGAAGGGGAAGGCCGTAAGCGCTTCACCCGGGCCACGTAATCCGCGGGCAGGTGCCCGGTACCCACCAGCCGGAGGAAGGTCTGCTGGGGATCGGCGTTGCTGATCACCACGGGGGCCAGCAATTCGCTCCCGTCTTCAAGACGGACCCCAGCCGCCCGGTCTTCCGCCAGGAGGATCCTGGCTACCGGTGAATTCAGACGTACCTCACCCTCCCGCTCCTGAATAGCCTCTACCAGTACGTCGGCGAGACGCTGGCTTCCCCCCACCGGGTAAACTCCCCCGTCCACATAATAACCCATGAGGGGAATCATCCGGGCTGCCGGGGTGTCCAGGCCCCGGTCCCCAAGGTAGGCGGTCAGCAAGCCCAGGATGCGGATGATGTGTTCGTCCTGCACCCTCCGGCGCAGGTAATCCCCCCAGGTATAGCCCATGGCCCGGTAAAAATCAGGGTGGTCCAGGGGATACCGCAGCATCTCGTCCACAGTAGCCGGGGGGCGGGGCACCCCTCCCGTCCGGGGGGTGTCCTGGTAGACCTGGTAGTAGGCTGCATGCAGCTCACCCATTAAAGTGCGGATGCCTTCTTCCTCCGCAGGGGCCAGGTCAATCAGGAGATTGGTGAATTCCACGTAACTACTGGGAATATCGATTACCCCGTCCGGGGTGATAAGCCGGTGCCCGTGGTGCCGGAACTCTATGCGGCTTTCCAGCCCCAGCTCTTCCAACAGCAACCGTACGGGGCCGTTGGGACCGCAGCCGCTGATGGATTCCACCCCGCCGTCAAAGGTATAGCCCTTGCGCACAAAGGAAGTGCAGTAGCCTCCGGGCCGGTGGTGCTTTTCCAGCACGCACACCCGCAAACCCCGGTTGGCCAGCCGGGCGGCTGCGGTAAGGCCGCCAATGCCTGCGCCAATGACAATGACATCAAAACGGTCCTCCGGGTGAACCTTATATACAAGGGACAGGGGTATGGGTGAATCCCGGCCGGGCCCGGGGGGGTCATTTTCATCCGCCTTGATTTGCCTGATTTGCTGCCAGGAGGCCAGGTCGGGATTTGGCCACCTGGGGCGGCGGCGTTCCTTTTTCCGGAGCATGCGGCCAATGGTGCGGCGCGGGTAATATGCAGGCCAGATGATGGTAAACGCCAGGCCCAGAGCCGTACCGGCGTGGGTCAACAGGGGAGCATAGATACCCGGGGGGTTAAGGGTATTAAAAGCTGCCGCTCCGGCGCCGTATAAAAAGGCCAGGGCCCAGGCCAGGGTGATATGTACGTTGGTGCGGACAAACAGGGGTTCGTGCCAGAATTCCTGGGGCCAGTCCTCCCGGGCGTACTGGAGGGTAAAAGGGGCGCGGACAGCCAGGGAAACCAGGGCCATGGCCGCCAGGACGGCAAAAACCAGTACTCCCTCCCAGCGGGCAAACCAGGGGGAGTGCAGGCCACAGCTCATAATCCCGGCCGCCACGAAAAAAGCCAGGGTTACCCCATCCATTAACTTCGGCTTTCCCCGGCCCACTTGCCGGGCTAAAAGAAGGGCCGAACCCGCCAGCCCGCCCGTCAAACCCCAGGGAGCCGGGAGGCTCCAGTACAAAATCCAGGGAACGAAAGCCAGTATGATGCCCATTATCCCCCGCTGCGGGCGGGGAGCATCACTGGTATTCAGCATGGCACCCACCCTCCTATTAAATAAAAAGGAGCGAGCTTAGCCGCTCCTTACCCTTGTTCAACTGTAATTAACCTCACCAGTCTGAGGTTTTGGTGTTCTTAAATATCTTATACCCGTCCAGATCAGCACGGCGGAGAATATAATACGCAAAACTCCTTCGGACAGGATATGGGCGAGGGAGCCGCCCAGATATGTGCCTATCAGGATGCCCGGTACCAATCCCGGCAGGATACTTGTGCTGACATTCCCCAAACGCCAGTGGGTATAAGCACCGACTATTCCCACGGGAACCATGGCGAGGAGGGAACAGCCCTGCGCGGTATACTGGGTGAAGCCGGTGAGCAGCACCATGGAAGGCACCATTATCGTACCCCCGCCGACCCCCATCATCCCGGAGAGGAAGCCGGTAAAAATACCTGTTAATAAAAGGATAAGAATTTCTAACCAACCTGTGACATGCCGGGATGCGTGGGGCAGGTAAGGTTTTAAAAGCAACAGCAGGGAGACCAGGATTAAAAACCCGCCGAAGGACCTTTTGAGCTTCCATTCGGGAAGAGCATTGGCAAGGTGCGCTCCTGCCCTGGCGGTGAATATGGCAGTGGAAGCCAGCAGGACGGAGGCCAGTATATCCACCGAACCATTTAAAGCATAGGTAACAGCCCCCGAAATTCCGGTGAAGACGAGTGCTACAAGGCTTGTGCCGTGGGCCTTGTGCTGGCCCATCTTCAGGATGCTCACCATCAGGGGAATCATTATTACCCCGCCGCCGAGGCCAACAAGCCCTCCAAAAAAACCTGCCGCCAATCCTATCAATAAACTAATCATTTTCTGCTACTCCAGTAAAATCTCATTATTATAAGATTATAAGCGCGTTATAAGCGCGCCAGCGCTGTCCTATACTTACCCCTCCGGGAGGTATGATAATTATATTATATATATTATTATACATTTATCTGTTAATCAAGTTGTCACCGTATCTGTCACTGTATCGAAAGAGGGTTCCATGGACGGACGGGTTCCTATTTTCTTAAGCAGTGGCAAAATCATACAGTTCACTCCTTTTCATTATTCCCCAACTGAACTTAACGGCCGGGGAGCAACTGCATGCCGGCCATAGCCGCTTACAGACGGTTGCACCCCACCCTTTTGGCCTGATATAGGGCGTTATCGGCAAACTGGGTCAGCCCAATCATATCCCGGGCATTTTGGGGATAGGTGGCCATACCGATGGAAACGGTTATGCTGCCCTGGGGCAGGCGGATATTGGAAATGTTGCGCAGCAGCCTCTGAACAACGGTTTCTGCTTCCGCCTGCCCGGTGCCGGGCAGGATCACGACAAATTCATCACCGCCGTAACGGGCCACTATGTCCGTTTGCCTGAAACTTTCCCGGAGCACCCGGGCTATTTCCTGCAATGCCAGGTTGGCTGCAGGGTGGCCGTAGGTGTCGTTATAGTCCTTGAACCGGTCCACATCCAGGAAAAGCAGGGTCAGGGGCATTTTTTGCTCTCTGGCAGAAGCAAATTCTTCCCTGAGCCTCCTCTCGAAGTAGCCGTAATTGTACAGGCCGGTCAGGGCATCCCTGGAAGCAGCTTCATATTGTTCCCTTAAAGCCCTTTTTTAAAGATATCGGCCATATAGCCGATACCGACGGACATAAAGGCAGTGAGGCCCACCATTAGCAATGTATCCACAGCTCCCCGCAAACCACCGGCATAAAGGTGTGTTTCAAAGTACTCCACGGCCAGAGCCAGAACTGTACCAAACAGGGCGTTAAAAATGCCCCCTTTTAACCCGAAAGAGTACCCCAAAAGGATGGCCGGGAAAACATAGGCGTACCATACGGCATTGCCAAATACCCAGCCCCTGCGCAGCACCAGCTCAAATACCACCGGCAGCGTATAAAATATCACACACAGGGTGCAAAGCAGAAAAAGATGATTCTTTAAAAAACGAATCACGGTTTTCTCCCCGCCAGGACCTCCCCGGCCAGCCGGTGGGGTTGAAAATCCGCTCCACCGCAAACCACCCGGCGGCAGAATGTTTCCACCAACTGCGGGTCATACTGGGTGCCGGCACAGCGCTCAAGTTCTTTGACTGCTGCCTCCCGGGGCATCCTGGGACGGTACGCCCGGTTGGAAATCATGGCGTCAAAACAGTCGGCCACCGCCAGAATGCGCGCCTCCAGGGGAATGTCTTCCCCGGCCAGACCTGCCGGGTACCCGCAGCCGTCGTAGCGTTCGTGGTGGTAAAGGGCCGCCCGGCTGATCAGGCCCATTCCCGGGATGGCTGAGAGGATTTCATAGCTATATACCGGATGCTTTTTAACTTCTTCCCACTCCGCAGCGGTAAGTTTGCCCGGCTTTAACAATATGGAGCTATCAATGCCCAGCTTGCCTATGTCGTGCAGCAGGCCCGCCAGGTAGACCCGCTTCTGTTCCTTCCCGGACATGCCCAGTTCCCTGGCCAGTACCAGGGCGTAGCCGGCCACCCGCTGGGAATGCTCTGAGGCTTCCTTGAACCTGGCCTCCATGATCCGGATGAGCGTCAGGGTTGCGTGGATCATTGTAGATTTCATGGAAACACCTCTAAAAGGAAGAACAATAATTGTTTCAGGATATGCCTGCGGGATGCTCAGGCTAGCTTGAAATGCCCCGCCAGGGTGTCCAACTCCCCGGCCAGGCCGGCCAGGTTCTGCGTGGTGGATGAAACCTCTTCCATCGCCGCTGTTTGCTCCTCGGCCGCCGCAGCCACATTCTGTACTGCCGAGGACATTTCTTCGGCCGCTTCCGCCACTTCCCGGATTTCCCCCGCCAGTTTCTGGACGGCCTCGATGATCCTTTCAAAAGTCACCCCCACCTCTTCCACTACCTGCACTCCATTTTCCACCCTGGTAACGCTCATCTCCATGCTCTGGACGGCTTTCTGGGATTCCTGCTGAATGGTGGTGATCAGGGCGTAGATCTCTTTGGCCGCCCCGGCGGACTGCCCGGCCAGCTTGCGCACCTCTTCAGCCACCACGGCAAAGCCCCGCCCGTGTTCACCGGCCCGGGCCGCCTCGATGGCGGCATTCAAGGCCAGCAGGTTGGTCTGGTCGGTAATATGGGTGATCAGCTCTACGATCTGGGTAATCCGGGAGGTGGTTTCGTAAAGGTTCCGGATGACTTCCCCGGTGCCGGCGGCAGCCTGCTGGATGGCGTCCATCTGCATCCTGATATTCCGGATGCCTTCACTGCCTTCCCGGGCATGGCCGGCGGCCAGCTCGGCCATTTCGGCGATATGCGAGACATTGCTGGTGACCTGCTCTACCGTGCCGGCCACCTGGCTGATGGTGGAGGCGGTTTCGCTGGCTCCGGCGGAAACGTTCTGGGCACTGGCGGAGAGTTCCGAGGCGGAAGAGGTCAGGACATCGGATTTTTCCTGGAGGTGCCTGACAATCTCCTTTAAATTGTACAGCATGGTATTAAAAGATTCCGCCAGCCGGCCGGCTTCATCCTTCGTTTTAAGATTAATGCCTTCCCCGCTGAGGTCGCCGGCGGCAATTTTAGCCGCCCCGGCATCCAGCAGGCGTATGGGAGCCGTAATCATCCGGGCGATGAAAAGGGCCAGGATCAGACCCAAAACAATGGTGACGGCCACCAGGATTATCGATATGTTTATGTCACGGTTTGCCCTGGATAAAGTCCGGTTGGCGTCATCGTCCAGAACCTGCTTTTCAAAATCGGCAAGGGCCGTACCGGCGCTGATAAGATTACGGACCACTGTGCTACGGGACTCAATCTGTGCCAGTCTCTCTTCAATTACCGCCCGCTCGCCTTCGCTGGCTGATTTACTGGCCTTTACCAGGGAGATTATCTGGTCGGCCTCTTGTTTGAAATCGGCTGCCTGCGCCTGGAACTTCTGCAAGAGGTCCTTTTCTTCCGCCCTTTCCAGCAAAGGGGCGATTTTCCCCAGCTTGTCGTCTCCATTCTTTACGGATTGCTGGTACCTGCTGGCCAGGTCTTCCTCCCGGGTCAATATGTACTGTCTTAAATAAGCTGCCGCCGCGTTATAATGCGCCAGGGCTTCGAATGATTCACCGTAGGCTAAAGCCTTTATTTTGATTAACCCGGTGTAATCATTGTTCATGTTTCTCATTTGCATTATTAGAAACAAGTGTAACCTGCAAAATTCAGATTCCGAGCTGGTAAGAAATAACTCCTGAGGAACATGAATGGGAAATCAGCCCTGATCTATCGCTAAAAAATGATCAAAAACTTATTCTAACAATAAAAGGCAGCTAAAAAAGGACAGACCACCCCTCTCAAAATCTGGTTCCACTTTGCGGCATTCTTTTGACTAACAGGAATTAAGCAGCCTTACGGCTATGCTGCTCGATTTTCAGTTGTGCCAGTGTGCCGGCAAGGAAGGTGATCAAGCAGAGCATCACATCTGTAAAAGCATTATCGATTCCCCGCCGGTTCATTTTGTCCATATACAGGTGTTCTTTTAACAGCGCAAACCAGCGCTCGATAGAGGTTCGCTGGCTGTAAAGCTTCTGCCAGTTTTCACTGCCCCGGTAAGGGCAGGAAAACAAGCGGGGGTTATCGGTTACACGAAACCTTACCACCAGCCCATAAGGGTTATTGCACCGGCACTGACCCTCACACTCCACCTGTCGACCGGCAGCTTTGGGGCAACGGAACTTTAGGGTCATGTGCTTTTTGTCTGAACCCCAGTAAACCATGGGCTGACCCGCCGGGCACAGGGGTAAAAATTTTTCATTGAATCCCTGGGGTGGCTCCTTTTGATTTCGCTTATTCAGTTTTATGATCGCCTGGCCTTTCAGGTCCAGGGCAAGTTTATATATGTCCCCGGAGTCATAGCCAGCGTCCATCAAGTAGTACCTCGGGCGGAAACCATAAAGCCTTTCATGTTCCTTGCATGCTTCGCTCATCAGCCTGGGGGCCAATTCCACATCCGAGACATTGGCCGGAGCCAGAATGGCGGCCAACGGTATAGGTCCGATATTGGTGAGTAATGTGGCTGCATGTAACTTGTAACCATAAAACATTTCAGTTTCTTCGTCAGACGCCGTCCGGTGTCCCCAGGCGGAACCAAAAGACAAAGCTTTTTCCTGCTGTTCAGGACTAAGGTCATCCTTTTTTCGTGGTGCCCTTTCGCGGGCGGGAATGTCGGTACTGTCCAGAACAATTTTCCCTTCTGATGCAGCCAGCTTTGCCGTCCTGGTTACCAAACTCTTTACCGCCTGTTCCAGAAGTTCCTGACCCGCCTGCTCCTTCAACTCAGCTAAGAACCGGTAAAATACGGTTGATGAAGGCGGAGACTTTCTGATGTCAAAGCCGCACCAGTAGGCAAGCTGGGGCGAATACTTAAGGCATTTGACCAGGGCCTCAATGCTTGGCAGTTGCATGAGCCTTTGCAAAATAAGTGCTCTAAACAAGGCTGTACGATCATAACCGGGCCGACCGACTCCCCAGTGATTGGGGAACATTTTCCGGATCGGTTCAACATCGACAGAGGAGAGGGCTAAAAAAATATGGTCGTCATGGTCAGCATTTTGTACAAATACTTCGAAGGGAAAGAGGATTTCTTGTAGAAAATACATATTGGGGATTTCCACCTTCCTCGTGTGTTTTGTTTTGGTGCTATAACAAAATTCGACACGAGGTAGGAAATCCCTTCTTTTTATGTTAAATTATGCGATCTAAGTTAATGATAGGTATTGGGTGAACTTGATCTGACCCCTTGCGTAAGCCTTGATTTTTAAGGGTTAAGAGTTTTGCAGGTCACACAGAAACAAGCATGTGCCCAGCATCAACAGCAGAACCGCTCCGAAGCCGAGCATGAGCTTCCCCATGATGTTCAGGCGCACGAAATATAACCCCTTTCATAATTATTTTCGGTGGGAAGACGGTCCATGAAATCGGGCAGTTTCATTACAGCTTTAAACCCAATCCAGTGCCTTTTCAACCGGATTAGCGCTTACCCTCCGAGGCGCAAAAAAGTTTCTTTCCGTTTACGTTACTGCTTGCCAGAATCCGGCAAAAACTCCCATCACGCCGGGACCAAATCAGGAGTTGCACTGAATCCGGGCAGCAAAAGGCAAAAACCCTTGAAAATTGGTGCGAGGCCCCGCATAATTAAGAAAGGTGAAGAAAAATCTCCCCTGGAAAATTCACCTGCAGGGTGCATCATGAAATTTGTTATTATTGAAGAAATAAACCTGTGGAGGGGATTGGTAGAAATGCGGGAAAAAAGGCGGGGATCTGTCGCAAGGACATGGAAGGAATGCCAGGGAGAAAAGACGTAAATACCTGGATATTCCATCAGTAGTAAATGATACGCACACATGTTTTGTGGCTCTGAGCAAAACGCTCTCAACAACCGGGGCAAAATTCTATTTCTTCTGTAACCGTATGAAAACATGGCTGCCTCCTTAAGCTCTCCGGGGGACGGGGTAAGATCTGGCAGGATTTACTGATAACTTCGATGCTTTTCGATTTTTTCCTGCTTATGGATAAAAACGTGAGCCGCAAAATTCAAAAGCCGCCACCATTTCGGCCTTTTCCGATCCCCCGGTGGGAACCGGCCGGCCCGCCGGAGGATCGTGCGCCAGGCAGGGATTGGGGACACTGCGGCGGGGACGGGTTTGCCACAAGCTGCGCCGCACCGGAAGCATGGGGCGCAATTTTTCAGTGGAGGAGCTGCACCCCGCCCACTGGTGTCAGGAGACAGGTAATTGTGGTTAATTAAGGAGTGACATGGGTAAAATGTTTTCCTTTCTTAAAAAGCCCTCCTCTTTGCTGGTTTTCACCGTAAGCCTGTACATTCTTGTTATTGCCGGTCTTACAACCTGGCTGCAGGTGGAGATGAACCAACTGGCGGACAACTATTACGCCGTAGGCAAAGAGAGCTACCGCCTGCTGTTTGAGGTCGAAAAGGTGAAAACTCTCCTGCTGGAAATGGAAACAGGCGAACGGGGCTACCTGCTCACCGGGGAAAAAAGGTTTCTGAAACCGTACAACTCCGGTAAGGCGGAAATAGAAAAGCACTTTTCTGCTCTAGTGGCTTCGCTGGAACCGGAATCGCCACCCTGGCATATCTGCAGGGAAATCCAAAGCTCGGTTCGAAACTGGGTTGAGCAGGTGGTCGAACCGAATATAGCCCTGCGGCAAAAGCTCGACAGCAGCCGTTTGAACCCCGCGGAATTTGAAATCATCAGGCGGGAAGAAAAGGGCGGGGAAATGATGGACGGCCTGCTATCGAAGATTTCCCGCCTGGAAGAAGACCTGCTCAACGCACAGGAGCAGCGACTGGCCAGAATATACGCCCTGCACCGGCGGCTGGTCCGGGAAATTTACCTTTCCACCGGAGCGTCCGTCCTGGCTATTTTCACCCTGGGGGTTATGTTATTCCGGCGCCTGCAGGTAATTGAAGAAAACAACGTTAAGCTGACCGAACAGGAAGAGCATTTGCGGTTTATGGTTTCTGAACTGGAAGCCGCTTCCCGCTTGAAATCCGAGTTCCTGGCCAGCATGAGCCACGAACTGCGCACCCCCCTGAATGCCATCATCGGCTTCGCCCAGGTGCTGCAAAAGCAGTATTACGGCCCCCTGACGGAAAAACAAAGCACATACGTGGAATATATTTTAACCAGCGGCCAGCACCTGTTGAGCCTGATCAACGACATTCTCGACCTTTCCAAGATCGAAGCGGGGAAAATGGAACTGGATTTAAGCCCGGTCTCTATACACGAAGTTATACAGAACAGCCTGCTGATGGTCCGGGAAAGGGCAAAACGACACGGGATTACTCTTTCCTGGCAGGTGGCGGAGGATGTACCTCAGGTTACGGCAGATGAGCGCAAAATGAAACAAATTATCTACAACCTTCTAACCAATGCGGTTAAATTTACCCCCGAAGGCGGGTCGGTGCGGGTGACCGCCCGGTTGGCGGCCGACGGCGGCGAAAAGGCGGCGGGCAGTTATGTGGAAATAAGTGTCACCGACACGGGCATCGGCATTCCGTTGTCAGAGCAGGAACGGATCTTTGAGCCTTTTGTCCAGCTGGAAAGCGGCCACGCCCGTCAATACGAAGGGACCGGGCTGGGCCTGGCGCTGGTCAGGAGGCTGGTGGAACTGCACGGCGGTCGGATCCGGGTATACAGCGAGGGAGAGGGAAAGGGAAGCACTTTTTCCTTTACGTTGCCAGTTGAAAGGCAGGACGGGGGGGACGCACAATGAGGATTTTGATTGTGGAGGACAATGAAATAAACCGCATTTTGCTGCGGGACATCCTGGCGCTATTGGGAGCGGAAATATTTGAAGCGGCGGGAGGAGAGGAAGGGATCGCCTTAAGCCGGGCCATAAAGCCGGATCTGATCTTCATGGACCTGCAGCTTCCGAAAATGGACGGTTTTACGGCCACCAGGGCTATCAAGGCGGACCCGGAAACGAAGGATATTCCAGTGGTGGCGGTCAGTTCCTACGCCTTTGCGGGGGAGAAAAGGAGGTTTTTTGAAGCGGGCGGCAACGGATACCTGACCAAGCCGCTGGACGTTGAAGAGGTTTTCCAGGTGGTGAAACATTTCCAGGGGGGAGCAAAAAATGGAAGAACAAAAGGCGAAAATCCTGGTTGTTGACGACAACCCGGTCAACCTGGCCCTCCTGGAAGCGTTGCTGGCACCCCGGGGCTACCAGGTAATTCTTTCTACGGATGGACCGGACGCCTTGCGGCAGGTCGCCCGGCAGTCCCCCGACCTGGTTCTGCTGGATGTGATGATGCCCCGAATGGACGGCTTTGCGGTCTGCCGGGAGCTGAAAAAAGATGAAGCCACCCGTTTTATTCCTGTGATCCTGGTTACCGCCCTGGACCAGCTCACCGACAGGATCAGGGGAATCGAAGCCGGGGCCGACGATTTTCTCACCAAGCCCATCAACGAGCAGGAGTTAACGGCACGGGTGCGTTCCCTTCTGCGGGTGAAAAAACTAAACGACCGGCTCCTGGACGCCCACGGGCACATCAACGCCCTGGCCGATCAGACGGCCCGGCTGTTGAAAACTTTCAATCCCCTGGAATTTAACCTGGAGGCTGGACTGCGTGAGCTGCTGCAGCAGACCCTGTTGAAAAGCGAAGAAAAAAGGCCGGAAGCCGTCCTGCTGGGAATCCGTGACAACGATGGCCATTTTACTGGCTGGCTATATTCAGCAGGCGGGGAAGGGCAAAACGTTAAGGCCGAACGGCTGGCACTGGATTTAACTGGGTTCGAAAAAGCTTATTCCCACAACCAGGACATCCTCTACGCCAACTGGCCGGAAAGTACTGCCGGCTGCCGGGAGCTTCAGGAGCTTTTCGCCCCCCTGCTCTGCCGGCGCCTGGGTACCATCCGCAATTTTGTGGGATATTATGGCGAATCCCTGGTCGTGATGGCATTCAATTACCCCCAGCCGGTAGGCGGATATGAAGCGGATGTTTTCCGCAGCCTCATGACTTACACTCACTTTTTAAAGGTGGTTTCCGACCAGTCCAGGGAAGTGCAGGAAGCTTTTCTATATACCATTGACGCGCTGGCCAGGGCGGCGGAGGCAAATGATGAGGACACGGGCAACCACATCCTGAGGGTGGGTGCTTACGCCCGGTTGCTGGCCCGGGAACTGGGGTGCTCCCCTTCCTTCACAAAGGCCATCGAACATGCAGCCAGGATGCACGATGTGGGTAAAATACATATCCACCCCGATATTCTGCGCAAGCCGGGCCCACTATCACCGGAAGAATGGACGGTTATGAAACAGCACACCATCTATGGAGCACGCATCCTGGGCGATTCGCCGCATCTGGCCCTGGCGCGGGAGATCGCCTTGCACCACCACGAAAAATGGGACGGCAGCGGCTACCCGGGAGGTCTGCGGGGCGAAGACATTTCCCTGGGCGGCCGGATTGTGGCCCTGGCCGACGTTTACGACGCCCTGCGCAACAGGAGAAGCTACAAGCCCGCCTACTCCCACCTGGAGGCTTACTCCATCATCACCAGGGGAGACGGGCGGGTAATGCCCGGTCATTTTGACCCTGAAGTTTTAGGGGCTTTTCAAAAGATTGCGCCGGCTTTTGCGGAAACATACGACAAACTGCGGGATTGAAGGATGCAGGCAACTCTACGCTCTGTCTGATTTCTATTCAAGAATTAATGGGGGTTACGTTAACGGCTCTGTGGTGTTTAAACTTACGCAGCGACATTTTCCGGTTTGGCCGGCGGTTTTTTAGTACAATGAAGTCAGAGGTGAGTTTTCTCAATGGACAACCTGTTCACCCGCTCCCTGGAGCACACGCTGGAGCGGGAGGCTCCCCTGGCCGAGCGGATGCGCCCGACCACTCTGGATGAATTTGAAGAGCAGGCTGCCGTTGTGGGCAGGGGCACGCCCTTGCGCCGGGCCATCGAAGCCGACCAGCTGCGTTCCATCATCCTTTGGGGCCCGCCGGGGACGGGGAAAACCACCCTGGCCCGTATTATCGCCCGCATGACCCGGGCGCATTTTGCCAGTCTCAACGCGGTCATGGCCGGGGTAAACGATATCCGCCGGGTGGTCCAGGAGGCAAAGGACCGGCGGGCCTATTACGGTCAAAAAACAATCCTCTTCATAGATGAAATTCACCGCTTCAACAAGGCCCAGCAGGACGCCCTCCTCCCCTCGGTGGAAAACGGCTTAATTACCTTGATCGGGTCCACCACGGAAAACCCCATGTTTACCGTCAACCGCCCCCTGTTAAGCCGTTCACAGCTCTACCGCCTGGAACCTCTTTCCGATGAAGCCATTTACCGCATCCTGCAGCGGGCGCTTGCCGATAAGGAACGGGGCCTCGGGGAGTACCGGGTGGAGATTGATCCGGAGGCGTTGCGGCATTTCGTCCGGACGGCCAACGGTGATGCCCGGGCGGCCCTGAACTTTTTGGAAATGGCGGTGCTCACCACTCCCCCCGACGAGGAGGGGGTACGGCGCATTGATCTGGCGGTGGCCGAACAGGCCTCGGGGCGCCTGGTGCTCAAATACGACCGGGAAGATGAGCATTACGATGTGGTTTCCGCCTTCATCAAGAGCATGCGGGGTTCCGATCCCCAGGCCACCGTCTACTGGCTGGCCCGCCTTATTTATGCCGGGGAGGATCCCGCCTTTATCTGCCGGCGGATGATGATCCATGCCGCCGAGGATGTGGGCCTGGCCGATCCCCGGGCCCTTCTGGTGGCCACCGCCGCGGCCCAGGCCGTGGAGCGGGTGGGACTGCCGGAGGCCCGCATTATTATGGCCGAGGCCGCCCTGTATATCGCCAGGGCGCCCAAGAGCAATTCGGTGATCCGGGCCATTGACCGGGCCATGGCCGTGGTGGAAAGGGAGAGATCCCACCCGGTGCCCGTTCACCTGCGGGATGCCAGTTATCCCGGCGCTGCCGCCCTGGGCCACGGGAAGGGCTACAAGTACCCCCACGACTACCCCGGCCACCATGTGCCCCAGCAATACCTCCCCCCGGAATTAGCGGGCGAGGTGTTTTACGAGCCTTCCGGCCAGGGGGAGGAGAAGGAGTAATTCTTAGTATTTTACTCGGTTTTTATTGACACCGCTTGATGGGATGTGTTACAATCATCCCATGAAATCCGAGTAATTTAGTATGAATTGAACATGGATTCATAACCCGGGGGAGGTGACGGTTTGCGCCTGTCCACCAGGGGGCACTACGGTCTTAAGGCCATGTTTGATCTGGCTCAACATTACGGGACGGAACCCATCCCCTTGAAGAGTGTGGCCGAAAGACAAAACCTTTCCGAGCACTATCTGGAACAGCTGATTGCCAGGTTACGCAAGGCCGGTTTGGTCAAAAGTGTCAGGGGAGCCCAGGGGGGGTATATCCTGGCCCGGGAGCCGGAGAATATTAAGGTGGGAGATATAATCCGGGCCCTGGAGGGACCTATTGCGCCCGTGGAATGCGTCAAGGAAGTGGATCCAAAAGAATGCGACCAGGCTGACTACTGCATTAGCCGTATTGTTTGGGCCCGGGTACGGGACAGTATCGCCGGGGTACTGGATTCCATCAGCCTGGCTGATATGTGCCGCGACGCCGCAAAGATCCGCCAGAGCAGGGAATTTTGACCAAAAAAGAGGAGGCTAGACGCTGTATGACCCGTCGAGTTTATTTCGACCACAGTGCCACCACTCCCGTACACCCGGAAGTGGTGGAGGAAATGTGCCGCTTTTTAAAAGATAATTTCGGCAATCCCACCAGCCTGCACTACTTTGGCCAGAAGGCCCGGAAGGCGGTGGAAGAAGCCAGGGAAAAGGTGGCCGCGGCCATTGGTGCCAATCCCGCCGAAATTGTTTTCACCAGCGGCGGTACGGAAGCCGACAACATGGCCATTCACGGGGTGGCCTATACCAACCGCAACCGCGGCAACCACATTATTACTTCCGCCGTAGAACACCATGCCGTCCTCAATACCGTGAAAGCCCTGGGCAAGCAGGGATTTACCGTTACCATTTTGCCGGTAGACCAGTACGGCATGGTCAGCGTGGAAGACGTGGCCGCCGCTATTACCGACAAGACTATTTTAATTACCATTATGCACGCCAACAACGAAGTGGGTACCATCATGCCCATTGCCGAAATCGGGCGCCTGGCCAGGGAAAGGGGCATTTTGTTCCATACCGATGCGGTACAGAGTTTTGGTAAAATTCCCGTCAATGTCGATGAACTAAACGTGGACCTGTTGACCATCTCCGGACACAAGATCTATGGCCCCAAAGGCATTGGCGCCCTTTACATTCGTAAAGGTACCCGCTGGAGACAGACCCTCTTCCATGGCGGCGCCCAGGAACGGCTGCGCCGGGCGGGGACGGAGAACACTCCCGGAATTATTGGCCTGGGCAAGGCAGCGGAGCTGGCCATGGCCAATATGGAGCAGGAGGCGGCCTACCTCACCAGGTTGCGGGATAGGCTCATTCGTGAGGTGACGGAAAAAATAGATCACGTGCGTCTAACGGGCCATCCCACCAAACGTCTGCCCAACCATGCCAGTTTCTGTTTTGAGTTTATTGAAGGCGAGTCCATGCTTTTAAGCCTGGACCTGCAGGGTATTGCCGCTTCCAGCGGTTCGGCCTGTACTTCCGGTTCTCTGGAGCCGTCCCACGTTTTGCTGGCCATGGGCATCCCCCACGAGGTGGCCCACGGTTCCATCCGTATAACCCTGGGCAGGGATAATACGGAAGAAGATATCGATTACTTCCTGGAGGTCATGCCGCCGATTGTGGAAAGGCTGCGGGCCATGTCCCCCCTGGATCAGGAGACGGAATTTTCCCTTTCCGACCGGTGCAACGGTTGCCGGATCAGCCATACCTGCCGTGCTTAAGGGAGGTCGCCAAAGCGATGTATTCAGAAAAAGTAATGGACCATTTTACCAATCCCCGCAATGTGGGAGAAATTCCCGATGCCGATGGCGTGGGCCAGGTGGGCAACCCGGTGTGCGGGGATATCATGAAAATCTATATTAAAGTAAAAGATAATATTATCGAGGACATTAAGTTTAAAACCTTTGGTTGCGGGGCGGCCATTGCCACCAGCAGCATGGTAACCGAACTGGTCAAGGGGAAGACCCTGGAAGAGGCCATGCAGGTGAGCAACAAGCAGGTGGCCGAGGCTCTGGACGGGCTGCCTCCCCAGAAAATGCACTGTTCCAACCTGGCCGCTGATGCCCTGCATGCGGCCATCCAGGATTACCTCAGCAAAAAGAAAAAAGAAGCATAAACAGGTGAATTGGATGAAGCCAAGGGTTATCGTGGCCATGAGCGGCGGTGTGGACAGTTCGGTCACCGCCGCCCTTTTGGTTGAAAGGGGCTATGAAGTAATCGGGGTGACCATGCAGATCTGGGACCCCGGCGTCACCGAGGTGGCCGGGGAACACGTGGGCTGTTGTTCCCTGGCCGCTGTTGAAGACGCCCGCCGGGTGGCCCACCGGCTGGGTATTCCCTATTACGTGCTTAATTTCCGCGAAATTTTTGAGGATAAGGTGGTAAACTATTTTTGTGCGGAATACCTAAAGGGGCGGACACCCAACCCCTGCATTGCCTGCAACCGCTATATCAAGTTTGAAAGCCTGCTGCAAAAGGCCCGCTCCCTGGGAGCGAGTTATGTGGCCACCGGCCATTATGCCCGGATAGTTTACGATGAGTACCGGCGGCGCTATGTTTTGAAACGGGCGGCCGATGCCCGCAAGGACCAGACCTATGTCCTGTACAACATGACCCAGGAGCAACTGGCGCACACGTTGATGCCTTTAGGGGATTATACCAAGGAACAGGTGCGCCGCATGGCGGCGGAAAGGAACCTGCCGGTGGCGGAAAAGCCCGAAAGCCAGGAAATCTGTTTTATTCCCGATAACGATTACCATAACTTTTTAAAAGAACGGGCGGGGGCTGAAATTAAGCCGGGGCCTTTTCTCGATCTCCAGGGTAACGTTATTGGCCGGCACCGGGGTATACCCTTTTATACCATCGGCCAGCGCCGGGGATTGGGCATCGCCGCGGGGCAGAGGCTCTATGTGGTGGACATCGACCCCGAGCGCAACGCCGTCGTACTGGGGCCCGAAGAAGCCATCCTGGGGGATGAGCTGGTGGCGGAAGACAATAATTTTATTTTAATTGAAAAGCTGAGCGCACCAATGGAAGTATCCGCCCAGATCCGCTACAACTCCCGCCCGGCACCGGCGGTGATCAGTCCCCTGGATGATGACGGGGTACTGGTTCGTTTTGTCAAACCTCAGCGGGCCATCACCCCCGGCCAGTCGGTGGTCTACTATCAGGGCGATTACGTTGTCGGAGGAGGCATTATAGCTGGAAACGGCAAAAGAAAAACCCCTGCTGTTTTTTAACAATGTCTGTAAAACAAAGCCCATAAAAAAGAAAACGCCCATGGACCTGTCCCGGTCTGTATAACGCCTGAAATGTTTCCAGATTCTAGGGTTTGTTGCGACAAATGGCGGGCCGTGAGGCGTATTTTTTTTGCCCCGGCCGGGCATAATGCAGGTGTAAAGGATGATACAGGAGGCGAAGTTATTTGAATTGCCCGGTTTGTGGTGGTAAAGCTACCGGGAAAGTGGGCCAGGACCAGTATTACTGCTGGGATTGTTGCGTAGAATACCGCATCAATAAAGAAGGTGTGCAGATTTACGAACTGGCTGAAGATGGCAGTCTGGTAGCCTTTGATCCGCATAACGAATTCCTGCTTTAATTTTTCGCCAGGGGGTGAAGGTGGTGCGTATGGGCTTCTGGCGCGGTGTCATTGCCGGCAGTGTACTGGGAGCAGTGCTCGGTATTCTCATGGCCCCCCCACAAAGAAAACCGGAGCAGAGGAGCATTTTTCGGATAGTGAAGAGCAGGCGTCCCGGGTCCAGGACACAACGGATACTCCGGGGAGTGACCAGCAGGGTCAGCGACATTATCCGCTAAAAGTGAGGAAACCCCTCACTTTTTTTTATAGAAACCGCTCCTGATATCTGGTGGATGCGTGTGAGCAAAAATTAAAATAAAAAGCCCGGCTTTAGGCCGGACTGAGCTTACTTACCCCCTTGTGCAAAACCTACGCTGCGTGCTAGCTGGTAACTGATGTACTGATTAAGGCTGACATTTTCTTCCTTAGCCTTTTCTGCTAAAATGCGGTGTAAGGACTTTGGGATACGAATCCTCAGTTGTCCTGAATAGTTTTCTGGAACCGGTTCTGGTACAGGGCGTCCAAGCTCAAGACAGGTTTCAATCCAACACTTCTTGGCGTCCTCCAGGTTTACCAGGGCTTCTTCGGGTGTGGAACCGTCGGATATACAGCCGGGAAGTTGGGGAATCTCAGCAAGCCAACCCCCACCCTCGTCCTCCGGCAAATTCCGCAGTTTTATTTCGTAGTTTAAGTTTAAGTAATATTCCAGGCTCTTCATTCCTCATCACCTTTGTCCTCAAGCTTTTTAATTGCTTCAAGTGCTATTTTTTTGAATCTTGACATTCCCATTCATCACCTATCACAATGGTACCACATACGGTACCATTGTGTCAAGAGAAATTTTAAGGGGTGTCTTTTGCGTGTGCAAAACGGCAGGCGATTACAGAGTTACCTGCTGAATCTTAATACGAACGTTCAAAGCCTCTCCCTTGACACCGTACAGGCACTTTTTGTATAATTACTCCGAAATTATGATGGGCTTTCCTTACACCGGCGAAGAGCGGTTTTTCTTTTTAAACGGGAGGTAAAGTATAGTGACCGGGAAGGAGATCAGGGAAAAATTTCTCAAATTTTTTGAAGCGAGGGGGCACCGCATTCTGCCCAGCGCTTCCTTGATTCCCACGAACGATCCCAGCCTTTTATGGACGGCCGCGGGAATGGTTCCCTTTAAACCTTATTTCACGGGTGCCGCCAAACCGGAGGTGCGCAGGGTAACCACCTGCCAGAAGTGCCTGCGCACGCCGGATATTGAGTCGGTTGGCCGTACGGCCCGGCATCACACCTTCTTTGAGATGCTGGGCAATTTCTCCTTTGGGGATTATTTTAAAGAAAAGGCCATCCCCTGGGCCTGGGAGTTCACCACCCGGGTTTTGGGACTGCCGGAGGAAAAGTTGTGGATATCCATTTATCTTGATGATGATGAGGCCTTTGACATCTGGCACCGGGAGGTGGGCGTCCCCGCCGAACGTATTGTGCGCATGGGCAAGGATACCAATTTCTGGGAAATCGGGGTTGGTCCCTGCGGCCCCTGTTCGGAGATCTACGTTGACCTGGGAGAAGAGCGGGGGTGCGGTTCCGCCGGCTGCGGGGTGGGCTGCGACTGTGACCGTTACCTGGAGATCTGGAATCTGGTGTTTATCCAGTTTTTCCGGGATGAGGCCGGGAATTATACGCCGCTGGCCAGCAAAGGTATTGATACCGGTATGGGTTTGGAGCGGGTAGCTTCCGTGCTGCAGGGAGTGCCCAGCAACTTCGATACCGACCTGTTCCGGGAGATCATGGATTTTACTGCCGGCCTGGCGGGCGTGAAATACGGTGCCGGCAGCAAAACAGACATGGCCCTGAAGGTAATTGCCGATCACTGCCGGGCGGTTACTTTTGCCATCTCCGACGGGGCCCTGCCTTCCAACGAAGGGCGGGGTTATGTGCTCCGGCGGCTTTTGCGCCGGGCGGTGCGTTTTGGACGGGTGCTGGGACTGCACGAACCTTTCCTTTACCAGGTGGCCGGGGCGGTGATCAAACAGATGGCCGGTGCCTATCCCGAGCTGCCGGCCAATCAAGGTCACGTACTGAAAATAATCCGTAGTGAAGAGGAACGTTTCGGAGAAACCCTGGCCCAGGGTACGGAAATTTTGAACCGTCTGGTTCAGGAGGCCAGGGCTGCCGGCTCCACGGTCATCCGGGGAGAGGATGCCTTCCGCCTTTATGACACCTACGGTTTTCCCCTGGAGTTAACCCGGGAAATGGCTGCCGAGGAAGGGTTAACCGTGGATGAGGAGGCCTTTGCCCGGGCCATGGAGGAGCAGCGGGAGAGGGCCCGCCGCGCGCGCCAGGAAACGGAATACCTTTCCGAGAAGGACGCCTTTTATCAAGTACTGCGGGATAAGCTGGGGGAAACCCGTTTTGTGGGCTACGATACCCTGGAAGCCCGGGGTAAGGTTCTGGCCCTGCTTAAAGAAGGGCGTCCGGTGGACAAGGCGGTTGCCGGTGAGGAAGTGGAATTTATCCTGGATATAACTCCCTGTTATGCCGAATCGGGCGGGCAGGTATCCGACCACGCCCGCGTCAGCGCCCCTGAACTGGAGGTTCAGGTCCTGGAGGTTTCCCGTCCTGTTGAAGGACTCATTGTTCACCGGGGCAAAGTCCAGAACGGGGTTTTGAAGGAAAATGACAGTATACTGGTAGTGGTTGACGGTAAGCGCCGCCGCGACACTGCCCGCAATCACTCGGCGACCCACCTGCTCCATAAGGCCTTGAAAGAAGTCCTTGGCCCCCACGTGAACCAGGCCGGTTCTTTAGTGGAACCCGACCGCCTGCGCTTTGACTTTACTCATTATGCTCCGGTGTCCCCGGAAGAACTGCACCGCATAGAGGAAATGGTCAACCAGGCGGTGCTGGAAAATCTCCCGGTCCAGACCTTCTTTACCTCCCTGGAAGAGGCGCAGGCCATGGGGGCGGTTGCCCTCTTTGGCGAGAAATACGGGGAACAGGTCCGCGTGGTTAAGATGGGGGACTTCAGCCTGGAACTTTGTGGCGGTACCCATGTGAGATCCACCGCTGAAATCGGGCTTTTTAAATTAATCAGCGAGGGCAGTGTGGGTGCCGGTTTGCGCCGGGTGGAGGCGGTGACCGGTGCCGGGGCGCTGCGTTATGTCCGGGCCCGGGAGGAACAGCTGGCCCGGATCGCGTCCCTGGTCAGGGCTACTCCGGCGGAAGTAGTACACCGGGTGGAGTCCCTGGTGAAGGAAGTAAAAGAACTGGAACGGGAAAGCGAAGGGTTGCGTGCCCGGCTGGCCCGTTACGAAGTGCAGACGCTGCTGGAGCAGGTAAAAGACCTGGACGGCGCCAAGTTCCTGGCCGCTAAAACCAGCGCTCCCGACATGGACAGCCTGCGGGCTATGGTGGACCTGCTGCGGGAGCGGCTTGGTTCGGGGGTAATTCTCCTGGCCAGCCCGGTAGGGGAAAGGGTCAACCTGGTGGCGGCAGTAACAAAAGATCTGCTGCCCAGGGGGTTGCATGCCGGCAAGCTGGTTAAAGAAGTGGCCTCCATGCTTGGCGGTGGGGGAGGCGGAAGGCCGGATATGGCCCAGGCCGGAGGCAAGGATGCCTCCCGTCTTCAGGAGGCGCTGCAAAAAGCCTACACCGTGGCAGCAGGGCAGTTAAAGAGCTAAGCGGGCTTTGCCCCGCTTTTTTTCGTCGACACCCGTGACGCTTTCAACGCCACCAACAATGCTATTTTCAGGACAGTAGTTTTTTGACAATAGAGGAAAAAAGGTCGGGCCAACGAATATAGATCCCAGACGGGGTTATATTCTTAAAAAGGGGGGGCTTTGGCCGTGAGCAGGGAAACTTCCGAAAATACCGTTATGTTCAAGGTTGAAGCAGAGGAAGTCAACCAGGCGAAGGAGATACTTCTGTCTGTGTATGCCGCGCTGAAGGAAAAGGGATACAATCCGATCAACCAGCTTGTAGGCTATTTGTTATCCGGGGATCCGGCCTATATTACCAGCCACAACAATGCCCGCAGCAAAATCAGGCGGCTGGAACGGGACGAGTTGCTGGAAGAGCTGGTGAGAAACTATTTGAAGGATGCAGAAGCTATTTAAAGGTTTTTAGAAAGAAGGAAACATCTATTGGAGTACCGGATACTGGGTCAAACGGGGATAAAAGTGTCCCGCCTTTGCTTCGGTGCCCTTACAGTTGGCCCACTGCAGGCTGCTCTCCCGGTGGATAAGGGGGCGGCGGTAATCCGCCGGGCACTGGAAGCAGGTGTGAATTTTATTGATACGGCCGAGTGTTACCAGACCTACCCATATATTTACGAAGCCACCAGGGGCTGGGCGGGGGAAGTGGTGATTGCCTCCAAATCCTATGCTTATAGCTGGCAGGGGATGCGGCAAAGCCTGGAAGGGGCCTTGAGGGCCCTTCGTCGGGATTATATAGATATTTTCCTCCTCCACGAACAGGAATCGGCTCTGACCATCCGGGGGCACTGGGAAGCGGTGGAGTATCTGTTAACGGCCAAAAAAGAAGGCCTGGTAAGGGCCATCGGCGTCTCCACCCACAGTGTGGAGGGTGTACGGGCTGCAGCTCGCATAGCTGAATTTGATATCATACATCCAATTATCAATATAGCCGGCATTGGCATTCAGGGAGGAACCAGAGAGGATATGCTGGCAGCCATTGCCGAGGCTGCCAGTTTCGGCAAGGGTATTTACGGCATGAAGGCTTTAGGGGGAGGGCATCTCATACCCAGGGCGCAGGAAGCGCTTGCCTTTGTCCTTGGCATTCCCCAGCTGGCCAGTGTGGCCGTGGGAATGCGGACCGTGGCGGAAGTGGATTTCAACGTGGCAGTTTTCAGCGGGATGCCGGTTCCATCCGGGCTCTGGGCCAGGGTGGGGCGTCAAAAACGCCGTTTACATATTGAGGATTGGTGCAGGGGCTGCGGGAGCTGCGTGGAAAGGTGCGGGGCGGGGGCGCTGTTCCTGACCGGCGGGCGGGCGGCGGTTGATCCTTTAAAGTGCCGCTTATGTGGTTACTGTGGAACCGTTTGCCCCGATTTCTGTATAAAGATCGTTTAAGGACTTATTTATAGTTATAGGGAAAGAGAGGAATGGCTTTTTGCCTCTGCGGATATTGGGATTGGACGTGGGCGAAAAAACTATTGGGGTGGCGGTGAGCGATCCCCTGGGGTGGACGGCTCAAGGCGTAGGGGTTATTCGCCGGGACCGGCCAAAAGAGCAGATAACGGGGCAGTTAAAAAAGCTGATTCAGGATTACCAGGTGGAGCGTATAGTGGTGGGCTTGCCCCGCAATATGAACGGTACCCTGGGCAGCCAGGGGCAAAAGGTGCTTGCTTTTGCCCGCCAGCTTGGTGCGGAGCTGGGGTTGCCGGTGGAAACCTGGGACGAGCGTTTGAGTACAGTTAGTGCGGAAAAGGTTTTGCTGGCTGCAGATGTAAGCCGGGCCAAACGCAAGAAAATTATTGATAAAATGGCAGCGGCAGTGATTTTGCAGAACTATTTAGATTCCCGGAATAAAAAGTTCCAGAGTGGGGAAAATTAAACATTAGGTATGAATTGGGGTGGAAGGGGAAGCGTCGTTAAGCTTTAAGTTTGCTAGTTTCTTGACAAAAAGGTTGCTCTTGATATAGAATAGGCACAACTTGTTAAAAAGAGGTGAGGGAGATGCCCGAACAAGAGCTGGAACTGGAAGAGGTAATTACCCTGGTGGATGAAGACGGCCAGGAGCAGGATTTTGAGGTTATCGATATTGTACATTTGGATGGCTCAAAATACGCCATTTTACTTCCCCTGCAAGCGGCCGGTGACACCGAGGCGGCTGATGATGAAGAAGGAGAGGCCATTATCCTCAAGTTTGAAACAGATGAGGACGGGAACGAAATCCTGGTCGATATTGAAGATGACGAGGAATGGGAAAAGGTAGCAGACTACTGGGAGGAAATGGTTGCTGGTGAGGATTCCTGATTGGGACAGGGTAGTTCACCACAGGTAGAGAAGAGCTGGGGACAGGGGCACCTGGATCATCCAGCTTTTTTATTTTCAACCTGCACTTGTCGCCGGCAAGTTTCATACTGTCCTCCTTCACAGGTAGCTTATATTTTAAATATCATGAACTTGTGGATGGAACTTTTTTGCCCTTTATGTCGTCTTAAGACGGGGGGGAGAAAATGAGGAGGACTTATTTTATTATCATCGTCGGCTTTATCATCGGTGTTTTTCTGGCGGTTGGCGCCGTCGGTGCCAGCTCTGTTTACGGCCGTGAGCGGGTTGTTCCCGGCGTCCGGGCAGCCGGTATAGACCTGTCCGGTATGGACAGGGAAGCGTGCCGGCGGGCCCTGGCTTCCCTGGAGGAAAAGCTGAATACCACGCCGGTTGTTTTTCATTACCGGGACCGTAACTGGACCTTTTCCCCACCGGAAATTGGTTTGCGTCTGGACACGCAGGCCATGTTAACCGGGGCCCTGCAGGCCGGCCGGGATGCACAATGGTGGTTGCAGTGGTACAGGCAGTGGAAAATCAAGAAGGAAGGTTACGAGCTTCCTCTGATGGTGGTTATCAGCCGGCAGAAATTCAATCAAAAACTCAGCGCCCTGGCCGGAGAAATCGCCACCCCGCCCCGGGACGCCGCCTTCCGGGTTCTGCCCGATGATCGCATTGAAATCATCCCGGGCCGCGACGGGATGAAAGTGGATGAAGAACGGGCTTACCGGGATTTGCTCTCCGCCCTTTCCGCCGGTAAAAAACCGGAAATTCAACTTAACATGGTGCATGTGAAGCCCCGGACCACCACGGAAGAGGTCCAGGCTATGGGGCTTAAAGGTCTTCTAGCTTCCTATACCACCAGTTTTGATGCTTCCTATACAGACCGGGCTTATAATATCCGGGTGGCTGCGGCGGCCCTTGATGGATTGCTCATCCCGCCGGGGCAGGAAGTTTCCTTTAATAAGGTAGTCGGACCCAGGAGTTCCGAAGCCGGATATAAAAACGCCAAAGTGATTGTCAACAACCAGCTGGTGGATGGCCTTGGGGGAGGAGTATGCCAGGTAAGCAGCACACTGTATAATGCAGTGCTGCTGGCCAACCTGGAGGTGCTGGAGCGTACCAACCATTCTTTGCCCGTCCCCTATGTTCCCGTCGGCCGGGATGCTACGGTTGTTTACGGGGCCATTGATTTTCGCTTCCGCAATAATACTGAAAGTTATGTTTATATCCGTTCCGCCGTTAACGGTAACCGGCTAACTTTCAAAATTTACGGAAATACCGATTACAAGGTACCGGTGGAAATCCGCACCCGGATAACGGAGGTTCTGGAGCCAAAGGTTGTGCAGGAGCCCGACCCCAATCTGGAGCGGGGGGAGCAGGTGGTCAAGCAAAAGGGAGTCCGGGGTTACCGGGTAATAACCGAGCGGGTGGTGAGGGAAAACGGCCGGCTGTATACTGAACGGCTCCCGGGTAGTTTTTATAAGCCGGTGAACCAGGTGGTGGCTATAGGCACCAGGGAACCGAGTACCGGACCGGTGGTTCCCCCGCCTTCATCCGGCCAGAAACCACCGCCGGATAAAAAGCCACCGGCTGCGGGTGATTCCCCCGGAAGAACACCTGCGGGTGGGGAGGATATTAAGCCCCCGGAAGAATCCCCGGAGCCGCCTGATGGTGAGGGCATGGCTCCACCGGAACGACAATCCCCCGAGGGTAATGGCAGCGTGCCCGAGGTAGTCTACCCCACCGGCTCTCCGTAAAACCCGGCCTGGTTTGGTCGTGTATTCACCCATGACGCATTCAAAGCCACTAACAGCGGTTAAAATGGCTGCTGTTTTGCACGAAGCGAGCGACCTTGAGCCGAGCAGGTGCCAAACTTAGCGAGACCGAGGGCGAAGGCGGGGCCGAGGGCATGGATGCCCGAGGCCGGCCCCTGAGGCATGGATGCCGAATGGGCCGGGAACCCCGCCGGAGCCCGAGGTCGAGCGCTAGTTTGGCCTGCGAGGCGAACGGAGCGAGCGTGTGCAAAACGGCAGGCGAGTACAGTGTTACTTACTGAATCTTGATGCGAACGCCTGCTTTCAGCCCATTGTATCGACACGGGGATTGATATATAATGTGGTAATTAAAACAGGCAGGTAGCAAAATGAAAGACTTGCAAAGTGTCTTCAAACAAAAGGAAAAAAAGCAGTTGCTGGCCGGGGGTATAGCCCTTTTGGGGCTTTTTGTACTCATTTACATTTTGGGAATGCTATCCCCGGTGGCCTCCGGCCAGGGTCAGTCCGTAAACATAACCGTTCCCCGGTTTGCTTCCAGCAGTAACATCGGACGTATTCTTCATGAACAGGGACTGGTGCACAGTGCCTGGTTTTTTAACCTTTATACCCGGCTAAAAGGTGTTGACGGCAAGCTCAAAGCGGGTCGTTACACTTTCTCTACCGCCCAGTCCCTGCCGGAGATTGTCAACGAACTGGTTAAAGGACCTGATGAGGGGCGTGTTTTTACCATTCCCGAAGGATTTAACCTGAAACAAATAGCCGAACTGCTGGAAAGGGAGGGGCTGGTAACCCGGCAGGATTTCCTGGCTGCTGCCGCCGGGGACAGGTTTGACTACCCCTTTTTGCAGGGGCTCCCCCCGGGACCCAACCGGCTGGAGGGGTATCTTTTTCCTGATACCTACCGGGTGGGAAGCAACATCCGCGCCCATGAAGTCATCGACCTCATGTTATCCCGTTTTGACCGGAAGTTGAAGGAAATGGATTATTACCGGAAGGTTAAGGCAGCAGGCTTAACCCTGCACCAGGCGGTGATCATAGCTTCCATGGTGGAGCGGGAGGCCCGGGTGGACCGGGAGCGCCCGTTAATAGCCGGAGTTATTTTTAACCGCTTAAAGCGGGACATGCCTTTACAGATCGATGCCACGGTACAGTATGCCCTGGGCAGTCACAGGGCAAAACTGTACTATAAGGACCTGGAGGTGGATTCCCCCTATAACACATACCTGATCAGGGGTCTTCCTCCAGGCCCCATAGCCTGTCCGGGGGAAGCCTCCCTGCTGGCCGCCGTGCAGCCGGTCAAGACCAGTTACCTGTATTATGTGGCCAGACCCGACGGTACCCATGCTTTTGCCAGTACCCTGGACGAGCATAACGCCAATAAGCGAAGATACATACGCTAGGATAGGGGCACTAAATGAAGGTGATTCTGTTATGGCTGTTCCGGAACTCCTGGCTCCGGCCGGGGATCTGGAAAAATTGCAGGCAGCCGTGATTTACGGCGCCGATGCCGTTTACCTGGGCGGGAAGCAGTTCGGCCTGCGGGAAAGGGCCGGGAACTTTACCCTGGAGGAAATGGCTGTGGGAGTGGATTTCGCCCATGCCCGGGGAGTGAAGGTTTATGTTACGGTGAACATCTTTGCCCACAACCGGGATCTTGATGAACTGCCGCATTATTTAAAACGACTGGAACAAATCGGTGTGGACGCCGTTATTGTCTCCGACCCAGGGGTGCTGGCCCTGGTGCGGGAAATAACCCCCGGATTACCGGTACACCTGAGCACCCAGGCCAGTACCACCAACTGGATGGCCGCCCGTTTCTGGCAGGAGCAGGGGGTGTCCCGGATTGTCCTGGCCCGGGAGCTTACCCTGGAGGAAATCCGGGAAATCCGCCGGCACGTGACGGTGCCTTTGGAAGTATTCGTCCACGGAGCCATGTGTATATCCTATTCGGGACGCTGCCTGTTGAGCAACTACATGACCGGCCGGGATGCCAACCGGGGGGACTGTGCCCAGGCCTGCCGCTGGCGCTACGCCCTGGTGGAAGAAAAGCGGCCGGGGGAGTACTTTCCCCTGGAGGAGGGTTCCCGGGGCACCTATATTTTAAGTTCCCGGGATCTCTGTCTTTTGGAATATATACCCCAGCTGGTGGAGGCGGGAGTTGACAGTTTAAAAATCGAGGGCCGGGTGAAAAGTGTGCACTACGTGGCTACCGTGGTCAGCGTCTACCGCCAGGCCCTGGATGCCTACCGGGCGGATCCGGCCCGCTTTCAGGTTCAGGAGCAGTGGCTGGAAGAGTTGGGCAAGGTCAGCCACCGGGAATACACCACCGGTTTTTTCACCGGTACGCCGGCAAAAGCGGCCCAGGGTGCGGTGGACTCCATTTACTGCCGGCCTTATACTTTTGCCGGTGTGGTACGGGATTATGACCCCGCCAGGGGACTGGCCCTGGTGGAACAACGGAACCGTTTTGCCCGGGGTGAAGAACTGGAGGTGCTGCTTCCCGGCGGGCAGACGTTCTCCTTTATATTGACCGGTTTATACAACGAAGAAATGAGCCCCATTGATGCGGCACCCCATCCCCGGCAAAGGATTTTTCTCTCCCTGCCCCGGCCCGTTCAGCCCTGGAGCCTTTTGCGCCGCCGGGAAGAGTATAATAATTAGTTTACCGGGCCATTCTATTGGATAAAAATGGTGCAGGATGTGGAACTGTGCAGGGAAGGCGCCTGGTCATCCTTTTTTCCCTTTTCCTGTTTTGCTTTGCCTTTTTGCTTCTCCACCTGGCCGTTATTCAGCTGGGGCGGGGGAGTGAGTATGCCTTTTTAGCCCTGGAAAGGGAAACCCGGTCGGTACTTCTGGAAGAATACCCCCGGGGAGAAATCCTGGACCGGCGTTTACAACCCTTGACCGGCAGTTTTGATGCCAACCGGGTGGTGGTTTTTCCCGGGTTGATCCGGGACAGGCAGGCGGTCATTACCTCCCTGGCCGGGATTTTGGGGTTGCCGGTGGGGAAAATAGCCCCATATTTTGACGGACAGCCCTGTTATTTACCCTTTTCCCTCACCCCCGGCCAGGTAAAGGCCATCCGGGAGCACCAATGGCCCGGTGTTCTGGTGTTGCCGGTCCACTTGCGCTACGGCCCCACACCCCTGGCCGCCGGCGTGGTCGGTTACCTGGGACGGGTGCAGTCAAGAGAAGTGCTGGACGCCTTGAGTGTCAACAGCCGGAAGAGCTACAGTTTGAGCGACTGGGTCGGCCAGGCCGGCCTGGAAAAATATTACGAAGGTGAACTCAAGGCCACCCGGCCCAAAAGTGCCGCCCGGCTCTTCGTTGATGCCGCCGGCAGGCCCATACCGGGACTGGGCCTTGCTGTTGATCTCCAGTCGGTGGATCCGGGACGGCAACACCTGGTTACCACCCTGGACGCCGGGATCCAGCGGGTGGTGGAGGAAATAATGGACCGGCGGATAAAGAAAGGGGCAGTGGTGGTTATGGAACCCCATACCGGGGACATCCTGGCCCTGGCCAGCCGCCCCGTTTACGATCCCCGTCCCCACAACCTGCCTGAATACCTTGCTCTAGGTGAAAAAGGAACCTTTACCGATCAGACCACGGCCCTGTTCACTCCGGGTTCGGTATTCAAGGTGGTGGTGGCCGCTGCCGCCCTGGCGGAAGGAATTGTTAATCCCGGCAGCCAGTTTAACTGCCGGGGGAGTCTGGACCAGCCTGTACGCTGCTGGTATGATCCCGGTCACGGTGTCATTAGTTTTAGCCGGGCCTTTGCCGAATCCTGCAACCCGGTGTTTGCCCGGGTGGGATTGGAACTGGGAGCAGGGAAACTCATTGAATACGCCGGCCGTTTCGGGCTGGATAATCAAACGATTACCGGTTATCCTGTACCCAGGGATGGGCGTCAGAACTGGCAGCTGGTTGCCGCACCCCACAACCTGGTCAATAGCAGTTTGGGTCAGGGGCCGGTGCTGGCCACTCCGGTACAAATTACGGCCATGATGAGTGTTATCGTTAACGACGGTGTGTATATTCAACCACGTCTGGTGCGGGAGTTGCGCAACGACGCCGGTCAGGTGACCCGTTCTTTCCCCCTGGGGCCCAGTCACAGGGCCATTCCCGCCTCCACGGCCGCCCAGGTAAGGGAGATGTTGCAACTGGTGACCACGGAAGGTGTTGGCCGCCAGGCCTACGTGCCGGGTTATGGCAGTGCCGGGAAGACCGGCTCTGCCCAGGTGGACGGCCGGGGTAAGGTAAATGCCTGGTTTACCGGTTATGCTCCCCTGCAAGATCCCCGTTATGTAGTGACGGTTCTGGTGCAGGAAGGGATCAGCGGGGGAGAAACGGCCGCTCCGGTGTTCCGGGAGATCGTGGAGAAAATTCTCACCCTGCCGCCGGAATAAGGCCGGCGGCTTCACCATTTTTACCTCATACATTGACTGCTTAGTAAAGGTATAGTAGGATAATAGTATAATTTGATTTGGGAGTGTTGAGGATGATTGTCAAGGGGGAAAAAATCCGTGCCCTGCGGGAAGAGCGAGGATATACACTGCAGGACCTGGCCCGGCGGGCGAACCTTTCCCTATCATATTTGAGCGAAATAGAG
Source organism: Desulfofundulus sp. TPOSR (assembly GCF_011393055.1). Lineage (NCBI taxonomy): Bacteria > Bacillati > Bacillota > Clostridia > Eubacteriales > Peptococcaceae > Desulfofundulus > Desulfofundulus sp. TPOSR. The sequence goes on from NZ_JAAOEF010000003.1 coordinate 322,041, forward strand.
CGGGGTTCCAAACGCCCTTCTTTGAAAACCATTGAGAAGCTGGCTGCCGCCCTGAACGTATCCAGAGCACAGCTCATTGAGGGAGATGTTACGGACAGAGGCCTCTCTTTGGGTGATAAAATTCGCATCATGCGCAGTGAAAAAAACCTTTCGCTTCAGGAACTGGCCGACCGGGCGGGTATTTCCCTGTCTTACTTAAGTGAAATTGAACGCGGTACTGTTTACCCTGCTTTAAGCACCTTAAAGCGCATTGCCGAAGCACTGGAAGTACCCCCTACTTCCATTATGGGGCAGGAGGGTTCTCTGGGCCACAAGCTTAAGGCCCTCCGGGAAGAGTACGGGCTTACCCAGGCCCAACTGGCGAACCTGGCGGGGGTTACAGCCGGCCTAATCGGCCAGATTGAGCAGGGCAAAGTGCAGCCTTCTTTAAAGACGCTGGAAAAGCTGTCCGAGGTAATGGGTGTTTCCCCGTGCTACTTTATTATGGAGCCGGGTGCAGTGGATCAAATGCTCAGTTTAATGAACCCCGAGCTGCGCGAGTTGCTCATGCACCCCAATGTACAATCGGTGTTAAGCCTGGTCTGCAACCTCACCCAGAAGGAGTTGCAGTTTGTCTTGAATTTCATTCAACTCTTTAAGCGCTCTGATCTATGCTGAGAAGGGAGCCCGGCTTTGCTTTTAAGCAGGTGCCGTTCCCTTTTATTTTTCGCTTGTAACGGGAGAGCTTGACGACTTATTGGAGTAATGGTAAACTATGGTGAACATATCCAACCCCCTAATAAATATATTGCAAGCGAAAATATTATGTAGTATAATAGGAGAAAAACGGGAGGCAGACTTACCCATGCCTGCCTATGTAGTAAGGGATCTTTGTGCCGGCTGCGGAGCGTGTGCTCACGTTTGTCCTTATAAAGCTATAACCGTTGCCGCCAAGCTGGCAACGGTCGACCCTGGGTTGTGCCGGGAATGTGAAGAATGTATTTTTATCTGTCCCAACGGAGCCATCACGGCTGCCTGATTTGTGAAGCAAAAACTTTTCGGGGAGGTGCATATAGATGCCTATCTACGATTTCCAGTGCAACAGCTGCGGCCACAAATTTACCCTGCTGGTGGGGGTTGATGACCGGGACAAGGTTGCCTGTCCCCAGTGCCAGAGCCGGGAGGTACGCCAGCTGATTACCGGCTGTGCCGTTCGCATAAAGGGCGGCAGTTGCGGCGGCGGGCAAAGCAGTTTTGGTTCGGCTGGTGGGTGAGGGATTTAATCTAAAGGGCTGGTAGCCCTTCTTAATCTATCAACACAAGAATAGGAGTGAAAATTTAATGGCCCTGGAATTAAATGAAAGCAATTTTGACAGCGAAGTTTTACAATCCAGCCTGCCGGTACTGGTGGATTTCTGGGCGCCCTGGTGCGGTCCCTGCCGCAGTATGGCTCCCATTATTGATGAACTGGCCGCCGAATTTGCCGGCCGGGTAAAGGTGGCCAAGGTAAACGTGGATCAAAACCGGGCCCTGGCCGGCCGTTACGGTGTCATGAGCATTCCCACGTTAATTATGTTTAAGGCCGGACAGGTGGTGGGCCAGATGGTCGGCTATACTCCCAAGGGGGTCCTTGCTAAAAGGCTTGAAAGCCTGCTGTAGAACGGATTTTTGAACTTAAAGCCGGAATGGCGGTGACCTGTCATGCGGGATGCCTGCCGCTGGATGGATGGTCACCGCCATTTTTCCCTGCATTTAATGCAACAACCTTTCCAGTTCACCCCGGTTAAACCCTACCACTACCCGTTCTCCCACGGTAATGGTGGGCACGGCCAGGCGTCCGGTTTTACGCACCATTTCACTGCGGGCCAGTTCGTCCTCGGCCACATTCTTCTCGGTAAATTTAATGCCTTTTTGGGAAAGAAACTCTTTCACCGTGCGACAGTGAGGTCAGGTGGGGGTGGTATACACCGTTACGGGTTCCGCAGTCACTTTACAATACCTCCCGGTGGATAGATTTTTCCCCTGCGGGTAATTCTATTTTTTGAGCCTGGGATAAATTATATGCACACCATAGTCGGGATTTCCTTAAAGGAACCGGCCCCAATGCGAAAGGCCGGTTCTTTTTTCCGTTCCGGCAGGAACCCTGGTTGAATATGGCGAACTTATTTTTTGACCGGAAAGGAGTTACTGTAGTTGGTTGGCACATTAATTAACGCGGCAGCTATTTGTGCAGGTGCGTTGCTTGGTACCTTACTTAAAAAAGGCATACCGCAGAGAGTGGGTGATACGGTCATACAGGGGCTCGGGCTGGCCGTTATCCTGATCGGTGCCCAGATGGCCCTGCAAACCAGGAACCCGCTTATTGTCATTGGCAGCCTTGCGCTGGGCGGCGTGGTGGGAGCCGGTTTGGACATTGAGGGCAGGCTGGAGTCCCTGGGGAAACGCATCGAGGCCAGATTTGGCCGCCCCGGGGAGAGCGGCATGGCTTATGCCTTTGTTACCGCCAGCCTGATTTTTTGCGTTGGTGCTATGGCCGTAATGGGTGCCATCGAGGACGGGCTGACCGGTAACCCCAAAACCCTGATCGCCAAGGCCATGCTGGATGGTATCGCCGCCACTATTTTTGCCTCCACTATGGGCATCGGGGTGCTTTTTTCCGCTGTTCCGGTGCTTATTTACCAGGGCAGCATTACCCTTGCCGCACGATTCGTAGGTGCAGGCTTAAGCCCCTGGGTGGTGGCGGAGCTTACCGCCACCGGTGGCCTCCTCATTGTGGCCATTGGGTTGAATTTGATCAAGGCTGCCCGGATTAAAGTGGGAAACCTTTTACCCGCCATTTTTATTGCGGCCATTATCACAGCCGTTATTGAAATGACAAGGCAGTACTAAAACGGAGTATTGGGGGTGGAAGGCTAACATAGAAAAAGCGTCTGAGACTTTCCCGGAACCGGTAGCTTTCTCCGTTAAGTACCAGGAGGTTCCGTATCTGGCCTGAAAACATTTTACTCGTAGAAGCGCTCCACTACGAGTGACAGACCAGGAAAAGGTGGTGTATAAAAGTATGAGTGATCAGCAGTACGCCAACAGGTGGCGCATCCTGACCGCGGTCCTGCTCGGCTCCATCATGGGTCCCATCGATGCCAGTGTGGTCTATATAGCCATACCGGTCATCGCCCGGGATTTCGGTGCAGACCCGGCCACCATAGGCTGGGTGTCCATGGCCTATCTGCTGGTACTGGGCAGCTTGATACTCGCCTTTGGCCGGATGGGAGACATATTCGGCTTCAAGCGGGTCTTTTTAGCCGGACTTTTGACCTTCGTCCTCACCTCCGCCCTCTGCGGTCTTGCCCCCACCCTGGGTACCTTGATCCTGCTGCGGGCTTTGCAGGCCGGCGGAGCAGGCATGATGATGGCCATGGCTCCCGCCATCATCACCGCCGTCTTCCCACCCCAGGAACGAGGCCGAGCTCTGGGCATGAACGGAATGGTCATAGCACTCGGCCTGGCTATGGGGCCCAGCCTGGGAGGTCTGCTGGTGGATACTCTGGGATGGCGGGCCATCTTTTTTATTAACGTGCCCATCGGTATTGCCGCTTACCTGTGGTGCCGGCACCTTCTCCCCGAGTTCCGCAGCGAAAAGCGCCAGCGCTTTGACTGGCCGGGAGCGGTGCTGGCCTTCTGCGGCCTCGGCGCCCTGCTTCTGTCCGTCAGCCGTGGCGAGGCCTACAACTGGTCCTGGCCCATCCTGGTGCTCGGCCTTGCGGCTCTCTCTTTACTGAGCTGGTTTGTAGTGGTGGAGAAGCGCTCTCCCGAACCCATGCTGGACCTCAAGCTCTTCCACATCCGCGCCTTTGCGGTCGGCAACCTGGCCGCCCTTCTAAACTTCATGACCCAGTACGTCATTGTTTTCCTGACCCCTTTTCTCCTGCAGCAGGCGATGGGACTTTCCGCTGGCCGGGCAGGAGCAACCATGACCGCTTTTCCCCTGACGGTGCTGGTAGTAGCTCCCCTGGCCGGTGCGCTGTCGGACAAGATCGGGCAGCGAGGACTGGCCTTCACGGGCTCGCTTATCTGTACCGTCGCTGCTCTACTCCTGGCTGGACTGGGGCAGCATTCCGGCACCGGCGACGTGGCCTGGCGTCTCGGCCTCTTCGGGTTGGGCACGGGGCTATTCCAGTCCCCTAACAACAGCGCCGTAATGGGCTCCGTGCCCCGCTTCCGACTGGGCATTGCCGGGGGAGTGCTGGCCGCTACCCGGAACGTGGGAATGGTGCTGGGTATTGCCCTGGGCGGCGCGATACTGACGGCCCGGCAGGCCGCTTACCTGCATCTGGAACCAATAGGAGCCTTCCTGGCCGCCCTGAGAGAAGCCTACCTGGCAGCAGCGCTGGTTTCGCTGGTGGCCACCGTAGCCTGCCTCTGGAGCACACTGCCTCGCCAGGGGTGATCCTGGTTACCTGCGGAAGTTTAAAGGAGGTTGGAAACAGCTGTAGCACTTCCGCCAAAGTTCGGTCGCAACTTCGGTCCAAACAGAGCTGGGGGAAGAAAACCTGACCCATAACCCAACTTTGTACTATGTGGGAGAAAGTCTCAAGAGAGGCGTTCTCCGGTTATAAGGCACTTCGGTGCCTTTTATTTTTCCGCAATCGGAATAACAAGTCCATCCCGTCTTTTTGCTCGCGGCGATTACGATGAGGCTACAACCGTCCGGGCGTTGCGGCACAACTGATTAACCAGCAACCATTGCGAAATAACAAAAAACCAACCCTGTTTTGGGTAAAGGTTTACGACCCCTATGGTAAATTTTCTATGGTGCAGGGGGGGCTTTCTTTTTTCATCTCACGGGTTAACTTGTACAGGGCTCTCTTTTCAATACGGAACACATAGGACCTGGATATTCCCAGCTTCCGGGCGACTTCCCGTTGAGTTGTACGGATGCCGCTGCTTAAACCAAACCGCAGGGTTAGAACCTTTATTTCCCGGGGGCTTATCCGGCCAATTCTTTCCAACAAGTGTTTTAGTTCAAACTGGTTCTCAACTATTTCGGTTACTACTTACGGGTGGGTGCCCAGGACTTCGATCAGGGTGATTTCATTGCCTTCCTTATCCACGCCCACGGGATCGTATAAAGATACCTCCTGGCGTATTTTTTTGAGCAGCCTTAAGTGCATGAGGATCTCATTTTCAAAGCCGAGTTTTTTAAGAAAAAAATTGTCCCTTGGGGAAGGAAAATGAGCAAAAGTATCAAAATAGGGAAGTAAAGGTTGTTGTACCAAATTTTATCGACATTTTTCGTCATAGTTTTTTCGTCATAGTTACTCCAACCAGTGCCTCCAACTCTGTTTAAGGGAGGGTGTAGTTGTTTGTTCATTGAAAAGCTGGTAGCCCAGGGTCGTCCCTTTCTGGCCTACGGCATGTCTCCCGCGGAGACCCTGCGGCAGATTTCGGATGTCAAAGAGCAAGGACGCTTTTTAGAAAATGTGATTGTGATTGAGGTGGAAGGGGAAGAGAAGTTTAAAGCAGATGCTTTACCTTTACAGACCTGGGGCAGGTATGATGAGCAAGGGGGTACAAGGAGGAAAAAGAAAATAATTTTTCAAGCTGAAGCGGACCGGGGATTGGGCACGCCTTTTATCATTGTCAGTGGCGGAAACAAAAGGGCCCCCCAGGGCAGGTATGGTGTACCCGTCTATCCGGTTTTTCCCAGCCATATACCCCTGCTTGCAGCCAGTGAAAAGGAAGCCCGTAGCTTCTGGCAGGGCCGGCTTAAAAGGACTTTGAACTTGCCGAGAGTGTTCTCCCAGGATGAGGAAATACATCTTGCCGGGTTGCTGAAAAGAGCCGCGGCAGAGGTAGCAAAAAAGGTGGAAGAAGGCTCAAACCAGGGCCATGCTTTAGTGGTGTTGGTTTTGCCGCAACCGGAAGGCCCCTACCGTTACGCTGATAAAATGCCGGTAAAAGGCGACCGCGATTACACCCTGGTGGGGGAGAGCGTCCTTAATCCGGGAAAGTATATGGTGGCCCATTTGCCCACCGTGGCCAGGTATTTTTGGGCTTCCAAAATGGAAGAAGGAGCGGAGAAAGGGAAAAGGGAAAGGTGCTCTTTGTGCGGCCGGGAGGGGGAAGCGGTATCTGCATACAGTAAAGCCTGGCCATTGCTGGCCCCCACGTGGCATCCCCCCATTTCCGAGGAATTAAAAAAAGGCAAAAACATAGATTTAGCTGCTGCCATCGGGGCATTGTGCCGGGAATGTTATTCTTCACTGATTGTCGGCGCCGGTGTTTTCGACGAGCTTTCCACCCGTTTACCCCTATCCTTAACCAGGGAGCTTTTTGTACCCGTGGCTTCTGCCGGGGGAAGGGAGGTAGCCAGGAAGTCTAAAAGCCAGCCTCCGGGTATCTGGGGATGCGCCCTGGTTGTTTCCCTTTTTGCCGAACAAGGGGAGGAGCAGGGTGAATTTTTTACTGATGCCTTAAAAACTTTAAGGCTCAAACAGATTCGCCCGGACAGGCAGGACCGGCTTATAACGGCCGTAACGGGTTTTGAGGCCGTGTTGCCCGATGAATTTAACTCCGACCAGTACCGTCTTACGCTAATTTACTATTCCGGCAACCCGGCCCAGGGAGATGTGCACCTGCGGGCGGTCATTGAAGATGTGCTCCCTTCAACTGTGAGCAGGCTTTTAGATTACATGCCCCAGGTGGCGGAAGAAGCGGTACATGTGCGGCGCCGCCTGGTGGGTGAACGTAACGAGGAACAACGGGATGGACGCTACGACTCCCTGTTTTACCTGCTTACCAGGGCTTACGGGGGATGTTATTTATGGCATGCCCTGCGTTCTGTTCTGCACAGGAGACCCATTGCCTGGGATGCTTTTACTGCCGGGGCCGCCGCCCGGATGAACGGTTGGGCCCGCCTGGGCGATGAAAAGCTCAGTTACTGGAATTTGCGGGATGAGGTTATCTTTTACCTGGCGTTCCGCCGTTTTTACAACCTGTACAACAGTTTGCTGCCGGGAGGGGGAAGAAAAGTGGGTGATTGGCGGGAGATGTTGAATAAGGTATCGAGTGTTTCGCCAGCAGAGCTTTCTTTTGATAATGTAGAGGAGCTCGGCTTTGCCGCGGGGTATCTTGTACGACTTTTTGACCGCTGGTACTGGACGAAAACAGGTGGAGACAGGGGTGGTAAGAATTTCGTAAAACATAGAATAATGGCCTTTGGTTCCAGCCTGACTCCGGAAATGATCTGGAAGAAAGGGTTGATTCGTTTCCAGGAATATGCCCTGAAGCTGGACATGGGGTTGCCGGATGATTTCCGCCGCCGGGCGGGTGTGGTGGAAAGCGAATACCGGCGCTTAAAGGAACAGGTCATGGCCCATAAAGACGATTTCATAGGAGCCTTCTGGAGCGGCTATGCGCTGGCTTTTCCAGCAAAGCAATCCGATTAAAAAATTACTGGGGAGTGAGAGAAAATGACGGTGGCCACCGGAGAAATTTTATTTGTTAAGTCCGTTAAGGACGGCATTCCAAACAGGGACCCGCTTAACGACAGCGATGCCCGGCGCATCTTTGGAGAAGAAGACGGGCGTATATCCCTTTCCGATGTGAGCATCAAAAGGGATGTACGGGACTATGTCCTGGCCAAATACCCGGATGGCGGTCCCGATAAACGCTACTTCGTCTGGTGCAGGGGAGAGCGTACACCCGAGGGGAAATTGTATGATCGGAATGAACTGGCAGAACTCATTTTAGAACGGGCGGGGCGTAAAAATGAAAAGGATATTGAGGAAGCTTTGCTGGAATCATCTTTTGATGTGCGGGTCTTTGGTGCCGTATTCAGCGTGAAAGACAAAAGTTTCCATAAAACGGGGCCCGTTCAGTTCGGCTGGGCCCACTCCCTGCATCCCGTGGAGACGAAATATGTCCAGGGTACCGTGGTCATGCCCAGTAAAGAACAGGCCGGACAGGGTACCATCTGGACCACTTACATCCTTCCCTTTGCCGTCTTTGCCATGCCGGGGGTAATCAACGCTACCATTGCTCAAGAGAACAAAATGAGTGAAGCCGACGTGGAGTTATTGCTGGAGGGATTGTGGAAAGGCACCCTTTACCGCCAGGCACGGGGGAGAGGGTTGCAGCAGCCCCTGCTTTTAGTTCATGTGGAATACAATGATCCCTTCTTCCGCATCGGTTACCTGGAAGATTATATAACCCTGGAGCCGGGTAGGGAAGCATGGCTGGGTGCCAGCCCCCCAACGCAGCTGTCCGATGTAACCCTGGACGTCAGGGAACTGGCAAAAATAACCGGTCCGGACGGCCCCTTTGCCTCCCAGATTAAGAGGGTTCGCTGGTGGAAAAACCCGGAGTTAAGATTACTGGGCGAGCTTTCCGGCAGCGAGGAAAAGATGTGGTAGGCGCGTCTTTGAAGGGGGTGCCGCAGCATTGACCGATTACCTGAAAGTATTAATCTTTTCCTTACGGGGTAAAACCGCACATTTCCGGCAACCCGATACCATCATCACCCAGGCGACCTATCCTTTTCCACCCCGGCCAACCCTGCACGGGCTTTTAGCTTCGGTTTTGGGGATTAACTTTTCCACAAGGGAAGGAAAGGCCTTTCTCAATGACCGACATTTTATAGGCCTGTCCCTCCTTTCACCTGTACGCACCGTATGTGTGCAGATGTCATTGCTGGGCAAAGGCTTTGTCAGCGGAGAGGGGGATTTTTTTAACCGCCCCACCGTGGTGGAGATGGTGGTTGACCCCCGCTACCGCGTTTACTATGCCGGCAAATGGGTAGAAGAATTATCCGAAAAAATACGTGCCAACAAGAGCGTTTACCACACCTATTTGGGCAGCGCCTACTGCCTTACGTTTCCCGAATACGAGGATACAGTAGAAGCCAGGGTGTTGCAACCTGTGCCCGAAGATCCCATCCCCGTACATACCGTGGTACCACGGGAGCTGACGGCCCACATAGCTCTGGAGGCGGGAGCTGCCTATGCCGCGGCAAGGGCCATGCCCTATCAACATTGCGGCGGAAGAATCTTCGAGAGAACCGTTACGGTGCTTTACGAGGAAAAGGGTGAAACTTTAAAGGTTCGTTTCAAGGAGAAGCCGCCATTTCCTTACCTTGCCGTAGAACTGCCGGGGGGAGAAGTTGCGTGTCTGTGGTGAAGGCTTATCCCTTATCCGAGTGTATCGCCCGTCCTAAGGGACCTGGGGGAGAAGATTATCCGCTGGTCGATCACCTGCTGGCCGTAGCTAATGGTATGGGCAATCCTCAAGAAGACATTTATGACCGTTTACGTTTCCTGGCCGGGCTTTTACATGATGCGGGAAAAAGCCGTTACAACTGGCAGGAGTATATTCGTGGGCGCGGTAAAGGAGTTCCTCACGCCTTTGCCGGGGCCATGCTTTTCGCCGTGTGTTTGGACGAACTCATAAAGAAGTGGGACTTAAAGCTAAAGGAAAAACAGGCCCTCCTCCATCTGGGGGTGGGCCTCATCCACTACCTTTACGAGCACCACGGTGAGATACCCGATATCAATGATTGTTACCCACCCTGGACAGGAAGTTTTGTACCTTCTGATTTAAAAGAGTGTGATCTGGAAGGTGTTCTTGCCCTGGTGAGGGTATATTTCCCGGAGCTAGATGAAAAAAGCTTTTCTTTTGCCGCCCTTGACGAGCGATTGCAAGAAATTAATTTTCGCTGGAAGAACTGGTTTCAGAATGCATGGCGCCATGTAGACAGATTGCTGGAAAGCGGCAACCGTTATGCCGTTGGTGCGCGGCTGTGCCTTCAGCGGGAAAATGCCCGTTTAATTGCCGCCGACCGCTTCCATGCCGCAGGCGTCCGGGTTGATGAACTGTCGGAAGAATATATCTCACCCGACCTGGCCCGCGAGGTGCAAGCCAGGATAGAAAAATTTTGCTCTGCCCGGAAGCAAGTTTTAACAGCGGCCGGGGCCGACCGGATGTTGCTGGGTGCGAGGGAAAAATGGCGGAGAAAGGCGGTAGAGGCATTTGCCCGGGAACGGGGCAATGGTGTGTTTACCCTGGAACTGCCCACGGGATATGGGAAGACCCTCACCTCTTTGAGCATAGCCCTGAAGGCCATCGAATTGGGGCTGTGCAGGCGCATCGTTTATGTAGCGCCATATATCTCCATTCTCTCCCAGGCGGCAGCGGAAATCCAGGGTTCCACGGGTTTAAATGTGATGACCCATCACCATATTTCTACTCTGCAAAGGCTAATGGAAGAAGAGCGGGACGAAGATGTGCTTCTGGAATCATGGCGGGCTCCTGTGGTGGCCACCACGTTCAACCAGCTGTTCCGCGCCCTTTTCCCCTCCCGGGCCCAGCATACCTTGAGGCTTCACGGTTTAAAAGACTCCTTTGTTATTGTGGATGAACCTCAAATTATCAGTGCCGGCGTCTGGAACCTCTTTTTAGCCCTGATGGAGGCAACTACCGCGGAACTGAACACCAAAGTTCTCCTCACTACTGCCACCCTTCCGGAGCTGGAAGGGGGTATTTTCAATTCGGCTGTATCCCTCGGAAAAGCCGAAGTTGTGATTGCCCGCTTCTCCGTAGAAGTCCGGGGTGAGGGGGATGAAGAGTACCTGGCCCGGGAGGCTGTAGAGGCCTACAAGGATTATGGGTCGGTAGCGGTAATCTACAATACCGTTAAGGATGCGGCGGAGGTTTACCGGCGTTTAATAAAATTAGTCCCTGACGAAACTGTTTATTTTCTTTCCGGCAGGCTTACTCCCCTGCATAAAAAGGCGCGTATCGAGGAGATCAGACAGGCGTTGAAAGAAGGTTCCAGGGCCCTGGTGGTTTGTACCCAGGTGCTGGAAGCGGGAGTGGATTTAAGCTTTCGCGTCGTGTTTCGAGCCCTGCCGGTTATACCCTCTGTTGTACAGGCGGCCGGGAGGTGCAACCGTCACGGGGAAGGGGAAACCGGGCGTTTATACGTGTTGAACTTCCTGCGGGGAGGGGAAACTGACACACGTAATTATGTCTATCGGGACCCGGATCAAAGGGAAGTTACAGATAAGTGTTTGACAAACTATCCTGTTTTTTCGGAAGATGAGGCATCGCGGGTGGTGCGGGAATTTTACCGTGAGTGTTTTCGCCGCAATACCCATCAGGCCGTCCTGGAGAAAATCCTGGAAGCTGCCTCGGGCTATTACTCTGCTCCCGCAAATGTGCATCCGTTCGGTCCCGAGGTTCCCGGGTACGGCATCTTTGTACCCAGATGGTGGGGTAAACCACCAGAGATAATTAAGACTGCTTTGCGGAAATTCAATATTTCCCGTCCTGATGAAATCTGGGAGTTGTATGCAGGCAAAGATTTTCTAAGATCGTTAAGCTTTATGGAGAGAAAAGCTTTCATGGGGTTGATGAACCACTTTGTCGTCCAGGTCCCCGCAGAAGTGGCTCAAGAAATCGGTGAGCCTGCTTCCAACAGGTCATTGTTGCGTTTGAGATATGATTCCCGCTACCGGGATGACACGGGCCTTTCGGTGGTGGATATGAAAGATGAGCACGAAGCCTGGTTTATCTGAGCGGTCCGGGGAAATTGGCGTAAGCGGAACGCTGGTTTGGTACTACTACATCTGTCCCCGCCAGGTGTGGTTAATTGCCCACCAGCTTACACCGGATGCGGAGGACGATAACCTGGCCATTGGGCGTTTTATCGGGGAAATGTCTTATGCCAGGGAAAAAAAAGAACTGGCCGTAGGATACAGCAAAATGGACGTTTACCACATAGCCAACGGTGAACTGGTGGTGGGGGAAGTCAAGAAGAGTTCCAAATACCGCCACAGCGCCCGCATGCAGCTGGCCTTTTATTTGAAAGAATTACATAGCCGGGGCATACCGGCACGGGGAGAGTTGCGCTTTCCAAAAGAGAAAAAACGGGAGGATGTGGTTTTAGATGAAAAAACTTTAGAAGAACTGGAAAGGGTGGAGCGGGAAATCCTGCGCATTGTGTACCTTCCACAACCACCTCCACCGTCAAAAAACCGTTACTGCAAAAAGTGTGCTTATGCCGAATTTTGCTGGTCTTAGAGAGTACTATTGATTTTCCCGTCAGGGTGGATGGTGCATGAAGAAAACCTTTTACATTTTTTCCAGCGGAGAGTTTCGCCGGAAAGATAATACCCTTTACTTTGAGACCGAGCAAGGGGAAAGACGATTTATTCCCGTTGAGGATACGGCTGAGATCATGGTCTTTGGTGAAGTAGCAATAAATAAAAAGTTTTTGGAATTCCTTTCTCAGAAAGAGATTGTGCTGCACTACTTCAATCATAATGGATACTACATGGGGAGTTTCTATCCGCGGGAACACCTGAACTCAGGTTATATGACTTTAAAGCAGGCCGAGCACTATCTGGACCTGGAAAAGCGCCTGACCATTGCCCGGTTGCTGGTAGAAGGTGCGGCCAAAAATATTCTGCGCGTGCTGAAATATTACAATGCCCGGGGGAAGCAGGTTGAGGAGCAAATTGAGTCCATACAAAAACTGCTGCCGGCAGTTGGTGAGTGCAATGAGACCGCAGCTCTCATGGCCATAGAAGGGAATATGCGGGAGCACTACTACCGGGCCTTTGATGAAATCATTGGCCTTCCAGATTTCATTTTTGAAGCACGCAGCCGAAGACCGCCGAAAAATTATTTAAATACCCTGATTAGTTTTGGCAACTCACTTCTTTATACGATCTGTTTATCGGAAATTTACCGCACCCATCTAGATCCTCGTATTGGTTATTTACATACTACAAACTTCAGGCGTTTTACCCTGAACCTTGATCTGGCGGAAATTTTTAAGCCGGTAATTGTGGACCGTGTCATTTTCACCCTTTTAGGGCGGAAAATGATTACAGTAGACGATTTTGAGCGCGGCACCGAAGGTATATTAATGAAGGACAAAGCGAAACGCTCCTTCGTGGAGCAATTGGAAGAAAAGCTAAAAACCACCATCAGCCACCGGGAAATAGGCAGGCCGGTTTCTTACCGCAGGTTGATTCGTCTGGAATTGTACAAGCTGGAAAAGCATCTCATGGGCGAGAAAAAGTATGAGCCTTTTGTAGCTACGTGGTGAATATCATTTAGCTTTTTCACCACTGGTATGGGGGCCAAGTGACTTCAATAGCCATAGGGGAGTTTTCCACCTGAAGACCTGCGTCAGGGAGTAGGGGGCCATGTGACTTCAATAGCCATTTTTCGCCCCGAAATGTTTTGGGGCTGAATGGTGCATGGTGTTAGAATGGTGGTGTGCAACATTGTTCATCATTTTAGTCTATGATGTTAACGTGAAGAGAGTAAGCAAGGTCCTTAAAACATGCCGCAAATACTTGCATTGGGTGCAAAACTCTGTTCTGGAAGGAGAAATTTCCGAGGCAAACCTGAAAAAACTGAGAATGGAATTAAGCCGTCTTATCGACAAAGAGGAAGATTCGGTAATCATTTATAACCTGAGAACCACAAAATACTCTACCAGGGAAATTTTGGGTTTAAAAAAGGGGGGAGAAGAACAAATAATTTAGGCATAGCCGGCTCTTTTTTTGTCGTCGACCTTCGTTAGAGTAAAAAAACCTGGGAGGTCGACGACAAATTTTTTCACGGAAAGCCCGGAATACACTTGATCTGAAGCATGAAAGTAGTAAAATAATAGCAAGCGAGGCCAGAAAAAAATTGCCCAATTTTGGTGGCACCCAATTGGTTCGGAGCCTACCTATGAGGGATTGAAACTCTATGTCCCCTCGTCGTATCAATTCATACAAATCTCGTTCGGAGCCTACCTATGAGGGATTGAAACCCGGCTCATGCAGACAAACTGCGGCGGTGGACCAGCACGTTCGGAGCCTACCTATGAGGGATTGAAACCACATACTCTGCATTTTTTCTCTAAAACCGCTATTGTTCGGAGCCTACCTATGAGGGATTGAAACTCAAACACCCGGGATTCACCATTGTCTTTCTCAATGAGTTCGGAGCCTACCTATGAGGGATTGAAACTTACAACAGGAAATTGAAGGACATTATCAGCACGGAGTTCGGAGCCTACCTATGAGGGATTGAAACTTGACCATGGCTTGTAAATTAGCTTTTGTGTTTACTGTTCGGAGCCTACCTATGAGGGATTGAAACCCGTATCTACAAATGGATTCCAGTTTTGCCATGCTCCGTTCGGAGCCTACCTATGAGGGATTGAAACTCTTTTCCTTACAGGGGATTCCACCGTGGAGCCCGGCGTTCGGAGCCTACCTATGAGGGATTGAAACGAAGCAGGGATAAAATGAACTGGGAAAAAGTTAAAAACGTTCGGAGCCTACCTATGAGGGATTGAAACCACAAACCCAACCGGCAGCAACCCGAACGTGGCCAAGTTCGGAGCCTACCTATGAGGGATTGAAACCCCCCTTTCTAAGAGCATCCTCCAGCCGCCGGCACCGTTCGGAGCCTACCTATGAGGGATTGAAACCCGGCTCATGCAGACAAACTGCGGCGGTGGACCGGCAGTTCGGAGCCTACCTATGAGGGATTGAAACCCTGGGGCAGTATTCGGTGATGACCATACCCATCCGTTCGGAGCCTACCTATGAGGGATTGAAACCAATTTCCAGCTGCTGTTGCAGCCTGTGGACCATCAACGTTCGGAGCCTACCTATGAGGGATTGAAACTGTTTTTCCAACGCCGTCCTGGAGCGGCGGGTTAAGTTCGGAGCCTACCTATGAGGGATTGAAACAATTCAGTCACGAATTTTGGATTCCCGACGACCCGGGTTCGGAGCCTACCTATGAGGGATTGAAACTCCCTTTCCTTTACCTTTTCTTTACTCCACCCTTTGGGTTCGGAGCCTACCTATGAGGGATTGAAACTTTTTTCCACCCAGCTGTCAGCCACGTCTTAAACCCGTTCGGAGCCTACCTATGAGGGATTGAAACAAAATTCTTCCGCAGTTTTCCGGGTCGTCAAAATATGTTCGGAGCCTACCTATGAGGGATTGAAACAGCCAATGTGAAAATCTATTGCTGCCGGGTCGTCTGGGTTCGGAGCCTACCTATGAGGGATTGAAACTGGTCTTAGTAAGCTCTTGAATTTCAAAAGCCATACGTTCGGAGCCTACCTATGAGGGATTGAAACGGAAAAAGTTCCATTAATTACCCCTCCTTATTTATGTTCGGAGCCTACCTATGAGGGATTGAAACCAATAAGGCCATAACCCCCACCAGGGCCACTATGAGGTTCGGAGCCTACCTATGAGGGATTGAAACTGCAGGGGAGGGAAGAATGGTAACGGAGCAGGACTTTCGTTCGGAGCCTACCTATGAGGGATTGAAACCCGGCACTTCCGGCCAGACCAGGGTCCCTTTGGTATGTTCGGAGCCTACCTATGAGGGATTGAAACCATCAACCTGTTGGGGAGTATAGCTCGCCCCTTTAGGGTTCGGAGCCTACCTATGAGGGATTGAAACACATCCACTGGTCAGCCCCCCTTACAGCAGGTTGAAGTTCGGAGCCTACCTATGAGGGATTGAAACCTACTTCAATTACAGGAAACTGCCGGACCTGGTAATTGTTCGGAGCCTACCTATGAGGGATTGAAACATAGAGATAATCTTTCCAGGCAAAGTGCTGACTTAGTTCGGAGCCTACCTATGAGGGATTGAAACACGTCAACTTTCCCGATGTTGTTTGCCCCCGCCGGGTTCGGAGCCTACCTATGAGGGATTGAAACATACTATAGAAACATTTGGGTCACGATGAGAGAAGGAAGTTCGGAGCCTACCTATGAGGGATTGAAACCGACCTGGTGGAGACGCGAGGGAAGGAGGTTGCCTGCCGTTCGGAGCCTACCTATGAGGGATTGAAACCCGGTCACCGGGTCGTAGCCGGTAATCGCGGCGGTGTTCGGAGCCTACCTATGAGGGATTGAAACAGAGGGGGTGTCACACCCCTTCTCCGTCACGGCCTTCAGTTCGGAGCCTACCTATGAGGGATTGAAACCATGTAGGTTGTCCAGGGGCCAACCTGGGCTTTGTTTGGTTCGGAGCCTACCTATGAGGGATTGAAACCTCATTTAAAAATCCCCCTATCCAAACAGCCAGGACCGTTCGGAGCCTACCTATGAGGGATTGAAACAAATAGTGCCATCTTCATACCATACAGAAAAACAATGTTCGGAGCCTACCTATGAGGGATTGAAACCCGGCGCCGCGCTTTGCCGCCGCAGCACCGCGCGCCGGTTCGGAGCCTACCTATGAGGGATTGAAACACTTATATGGACAAATTAACCGTGTTGCAACACGTCCGTTCGGAGCCTACCTATGAGGGATTGAAACTTTAAATGCTACCCTTTGCTTAACATTTTGTCTATTCCGTTCGGAGCCTACCTATGAGGGATTGAAACCTGGAACATCCTGACGCCTGACTACATCATATCTATACGTTCGGAGCCTACCTATGAGGGATTGAAACCATTTCGTTTCGGGGGCAGCCACTTTTCCCGCTTACGTTCGGAGCCTACCTATGAGGGATTGAAACTAACATGACACCCGACACAAACGCAATACCCTTCACGTTCGGAGCCTACCTATGAGGGATTGAAACAGATAAATCTATGTCTATTTGTGAATTAAAGGGATACCGTTCGGAGCCTACCTATGAGGGATTGAAACGTGATGAGATACTTTGGGATTCTAAGGATGATTTGGGTTCGGAGCCTACCTATGAGGGATTGAAACATGCTACGGGCGCCGGCAATGTGACTGCTGTTTATGGTTCGGAGCCTACCTATGAGGGATTGAAACATACCGCCGACAAACAGCCTTTATTTCCGTCACGGGTTCGGAGCCTACCTATGAGGGATTGAAACAGGCCTACGGGTGGAGGTGGATGGTGGCGCATGATTAGGTTCGGAGCCTACCTATGAGGGATTGAAACCTACAAGTGCCAGCACCCCCTGATCAGGAGGCCCGGCGTTCGGAGCCTACCTATGAGGGATTGAAACGGAGCCTGATTGCCGTTTTCTACACCATAGGCGGTAGTTCGGAGCCTACCTATGAGGGATTGAAACTTTGAAACAATCCCACCGACCCGCCGTATTTCTCGGTTCGGAGCCTACCTATGAGGGATTGAAACTCTGCTCATTATGTGGAAGTCATGAGGGTATATTGAGTTCGGAGCCTACCTATGAGGGATTGAAACCATCCACCGAGACATCCCCCACACTGTTGCCAAACCGTTCGGAGCCTACCTATGAGGGATTGAAACCTCAATCACTTCCAGAACCATCCCTTCAACCACTGCGTTCGGAGCCTACCTATGAGGGATTGAAACACTGTTGATGAAACGACAAGTTACCCCTTTGAATTGGTTCGGAGCCTACCTATGAGGGATTGAAACTCAGGGGGTGTATTGTATATGGCCGATGATAATAACAGTTCGGAGCCTACCTATGAGGGATTGAAACATAATGGATGAAGTAGACACATATATTTTATAACCGTTCGGAGCCTACCTATGAGGGATTGAAACTCATAACTCCGTTTCCACTGCCGGAAAACGTCCATCAGTTCGGAGCCTACCTATGAGGGATTGAAACCTGGAAGGAATACCGGGCGAAACGGGCGGCTGAAGGTTCGGAGCCTACCTATGAGGGATTGAAACATGCTACGGGCGCCGGCAATGTGACTGCTGTTTATGGTTCGGAGCCTACCTATGAGGGATTGAAACATGGGGAAGCCGTCAAAGTAGGGGATAAGTCAAGCTGTTCGGAGCCTACCTATGAGGGATTGAAACAGTCTTCATGACGCATCCTTTCCAGCTCGGCCAGGAGTTCGGAGCCTACCTATGAGGGATTGAAACTCCTCTGCCCGCCGGCTTCCTGGCCTTCGTCACCGGTTCGGAGCCTACCTATGAGGGATTGAAACCTGGCCAGAAGAGGCCAGCCGGTGGTTGGGGCACGATGTTCGGAGCCTACCTATGAGGGATTGAAACTTCCCTACAATGTGCAGGGCGCGCAGGCGGCATTGCTTGTTCGGAGCCTACCTATGAGGGATTGAAACTACGTGAACGCGGATCCCTGCCTGACGTGTGCAAAGCGTTCGGAGCCTACCTATGAGGGATTGAAACTAATCATGGCCCAGCTTCTTCAGGAAGCCGACCAGAGTTCGGAGCCTACCTATGAGGGATTGAAACCAAGTACTGCTTCCGGCCGGAAGAGGTGTAAATAAGTTCGGAGCCTACCTATGAGGGATTGAAACGAATATGAAATAGTCGGCTGGGGCCTGGACCGGGAGTTCGGAGCCTACCTATGAGGGATTGAAACAACGAAGAATGGATTTAATCCTCCATCATGTGGGATTGTTCGGAGCCTACCTATGAGGGATTGAAACTCCACCACCGCCAGGTTTATCCCCTGGCTGCGCATGTTCGGAGCCTACCTATGAGGGATTGAAACGCAAGGCCTCCTTTCTGCTTGCCGGGATTACGGCTCGTTCGGAGCCTACCTATGAGGGATTGAAACATTTTTCTTCCGGAAAAATCCATGTTATTTCACCCCGTTCGGAGCCTACCTATGAGGGATTGAAACCTGCTGGGCTCTCATAAATTCGGTCATGGCCTGGCTGTTCGGAGCCTACCTATGAGGGATTGAAACTCCTTTTGGTATAACTTCTCCACATTCACAGCTTGCCGGGGCTGTGTTGGGTGGTTTACTTGGTCTGGCTTTTGGTATAACTTCTCCACATTCACAGCAAATAGTTCGGAGCCTACCTATGAGGGATTGAAACATATTCCTGGATTTTTCCTCTTTCATATTTGACTTGTTCGGAGCCTACCTATGAGGGATTGAAACCATATCTCCATATCACGTTGCCAGTCACGCTCAGAGTTCGGAGCCTACCTATGAGGGATTGAAACTGGCGGCCAAAATCCGCCAGTTCCAGCAGAGCGGAGAGGTTCGGAGCCTACCTATGAGGGATTGAAACATAGTTGTGCGAGCCGAATTTTATTGAGGACCGAAAGTTCGGAGCCTACCTATGAGGGATTGAAACAGATATTTTTGTGCAAAATAATATATTGACATTATCGTTCGGAGCCTACCTATGAGGGATTGAAACATGCTGTATTCATAGTTTAAACAGTTATATTCTTCAAAAGTTCGGAGCCTACCTATGAGGGATTGAAACACATCATAAATGAAAAATAATAAGATATAATCACAAGGTTCGGAGCCTACCTATGAGGGATTGAAACCCTTCAGAAGTGGCTTAAAACGGGCATGTCACGTATGTTCGGAGCCTACCTATGAGGGATTGAAACTTGACGATAGCATTGCTAGGCTTTTGGCGAAGGTTAAGTTCGGAGCCTACCTATGAGGGATTGAAACACTGGAGGGGCGCCGATGTGGCTGAGGCCGGAAGAGTTCGGAGCCTACCTATGAGGGATTGAAACGAGTACGAAACCGCACAATCGAATCTGACTTGACTAGTTCGGAGCCTACCTATGAGGGATTGAAACAAACTTGTGCCCGTGGTGGTTATGTCAATCAAAAAGTTACCCACCACGGTAATCAAAAAGGGAACCACCCCTGGGCATAAAAATCCTCTTGAACTAATACTGTCTTCTGCTAAATATAGTAATTTTTTTAGGAGCGAATTCACCTCCTATCGTGATTATGTTCGTTAAATCGCCGGCCAGGAACCGGATTTATTCCCGTTCTCGCCCGGGAATCCACGCGAAAGTCAGCTCATTACCCGGTAACGGAAGAAGCATCCTTTGCGCCCTGCCGACTGAGACTTTCCCGGAACCTGTAGCTTTCCCCGTTAAGTACCAGGATGTGTGCCCGGTGGGTCAGCCGGTCGATCAACGCAGCTGTTAGCCGTTCATCGCCAAAAAGCTCCGCCCACTGGCCGAATTCCAGGTTTGTAGTAATGATTATACTGCCCCGTTCGTACCGGGCGGCAAGCACCTGGAATAAAAGCTGGGCGCTTAACTGGTCAAAAGGAACGTAACCTAATTCATCCTGAACCACAAGGTCGTATTTCAGCCACTGACGTATAAAGCGGTTCAAGCGATTTTCCTGGTAAGCGGCTCTCAGTTCGTTAACCAGTTCGGGCACGGCGAAGAAACGCACCCGGTAGCCCTGCCGGCAGGCTGCCGTGGCAAGACCAATGGCTAGATGGGTTTTACCCACGCCCGTCGAAGCAGTCACATACTGCACACTATCTTGGAGATATAAAGGTTTACTATCCCTGGCACCCGCTTTTTGGGCAGGAACTTAAGGTATACCGGCATCACAAGGAACAAGGCACCCTGTATTACGTAGTACAACTTTCGGATGGTACCTTCACCCACCTCCCGGCCTGGATGGCCAGTGCAGAGATATGCCAAGGCCTGGAGGTTATAGGTACACCCCTGGTCTCCCTTAATTCTCTTATAGCCTTATGGAATATTTTACACCCTGGGCAGGAAAACCCCAGTTTTTCCCGAAGTTCTTCTAAGAGAGCAACGGTTGAAGGAGAGGGCTGTGAAGAACAAAGAAACCGCGCACCAACAGGTGTTTCTATTCGGGGAAAAAAGGATCTGGGATCAATTGCCACCAAAGGTACAGGAGAAAACTCTGGCACTGTGTACCCGGATGGTAATGGAGCTGTTTCGGCGGGCCGAAAGGGAGGTGAAAACGGATGAACCCGAAGATCACCTCTGAACATTTAAGCCACCGGGCGGTAGTATATATCCGTCAATCTTCCATGGAACAGGTACGTAACAACCTGGAAAGCCAGCGGCGCCAGTATGCCCTAAGGGATACGGCTTATGAAATGGGCTGGAGAGAGGTTGAGATTATTGATGAAGACCTGGGGCGTTCCGGTGCTTCCTCGCATAACAGGACAGGGTTTTTAAGGCTTGTAGCCGAGGTTTCCATGAAAGAAGTGGGAGCTGTCTTTTGCCTGGAAGCCTCTCGCTTAGCCCGCAATAACCGCGACTGGGCCCAACTGGTAGACATCTGCTCCCTGGTAGGGACCCTCATTATTGACCATGATGGGGTTTACGACCCTCGTCTTTTGAATGACCGGCTGCTCCTGGGCTTAAAAGGAACCATGAGCGAATTTGAATTGGGTTTGATCCGCCAGCGGGCACTGGAGGCTTTAAAAGGGATGGCCCGGCGAGGAGAACTTTTTACCGTGGTCCCTGCTGGCTATATCCGCACCCGGGACAACCGTTTGGAAAAGGACCCTGACCTGCGGGTACAACAAGCCATTAAGCTCGTTTTTACCAAATTCGCCGAGTACGGCAGCGCACGCCAAGTTCTCCTCTGGTTTAGGCAGGAGGGCATCTCTCTTCCGGTTGTCCAGTATGGGTTGGAGGGTCCCGAGACCCAATGGAGGCTGCCAGTTTACAATACAGTGCTCCACATACTGCAAAACCCAATCTATGCTGGGGTATATGCCTACGGCCGCACCAAAACCGTGGTGCGCACGGTAGAAGGTCGGGCCATAAAATTACGGAGTTACCGGGTCCCGCAGGAGGAGTGGGAGGTATTTATTCCCGACCACCATGAAGGGTATATTACCCTGGCCACTTACGAAAGAAACCAAAAGCAGATACAGGAGAATGCTAGCATGAAGGGCACGTGCAGCCGGGGACCTGCTCGTAAGGGGAAAAGTCTTTTGGCCGGCCTGTTGCGCTGCCGTCGCTGCGGCCGGAAACTACATGTAGCCTATTCGGGCCGCCAAGGGAACGTCCCCCGGTATGCCTGCCGTGGAGCGGCCATCAATCATGGAACTGCCAAATGCCTTTCCTTTGGCGGATTGGCTTTAGACCGGGCCGTAGAACAAGAAGTATTAAAGGCCATTAAACCGGAAGCCCTAAGGGCCACCCTGGCCCGCCAGGAGAGGCTTTACAGCAGTGAAACCGAACACCGCCGGGCCAGGGAACTAGCCCTGACCCAGGCCGAATATGAAGCGGAAAGGGCTTTTCGGCAGTACAACGCTACCGAGCCGGAGAACAGGCTAGTGGCAGCGGAATTGGAACGGCGGTGGAACCAGGCGCTGGAAGAAGTAGAGCGCCTTAAAACAGAACTAAAGAAAGCTCCCCAACATTGTCCTGATCCAGGAGAATTCGCTTATCTCCTCGCCTTAGCGGAGGATTTTCCTCGGGTGTGGCACGACCCCGGCACCGACAAAGCCCTGAAGAAACGGATCGTCCGGACCCTCATCGAAGAAATCTTGGTGGATGTAGATGAAGAACAAGCCCTCATTGATGTCGTTATTCATTGGGCCGGGGGATACCACACCACCCTTAAAGTCAAGAAAAACCGCACCGGCCAGCATCAACATTCCACCAGCCGGGAAGTCGTTGAACTGGTGCGGGACCTGGCTCACGTTGCTTCCGATAGAGAGATTGCGCGGATCCTTAACCGGCTAAAGCTTAAAACAGGTAAGGACAATACCTGGACCGAAGGCCGGGTACGGACGCTAAGGAACTACCAGGATATTCCCGCCTATTCCCCGCAGGAACAGGCCCGAACCGGCTGGCTAAACATGGCCCAGGCCGCCGAATACCTGGGGATTAGCCCCATGTCGGTCCGGCGGTTGCTTTCTGCAGGGATAATTCCAGGGAAGCAAATTGTTCCCTATGCGCCGTGGATTATTAGGAAGGAAGATTTGGACACTGAAGAAGTGAAATCTGCGGTTTCAGCCATTAAAGCAGGTAGGCGGTCTCCGCTACCAGAAGATCCGCATCAAATAAAGTTAGATTTTCCAAGCATGTAGCAAGGAGGGGCATTATGTCGTTGGATCGGTGCTGCCCATGAGAATTATGTTTTCTTTCCGGCGGATAAACTCTCCGCGGGCCAGGCCCAGCACCTGAGTTTTGGATAAGCTGGGCACGGCGCTAAAGTCAAAGCTGTCCAGCGTTTTGGTTACCGGGAAGCAGGCCGCTTTAAGCCGCCGTTTAAGGGATGCTTCTTCCCGGTGGAGAAGCTCTTGTTCCAACACCGCAGCCAGGTAGCGCAGGTAGGAGGCGCCTTGCGCCTGTGCCTCGCGGGACAGCGGGCCGGCCTGGGCGGCCACAGTGGGCAGTTTAAGTGTCTTCGCCAGGTTTTCCACCACCGCCAGTTCGCTTTGTTCATTAATCATGACGCAGCACCTCCCCCGTGAGCCACCAGAAGACGGTCGTATACAGCGGGGGCGGGCATATGAACCTTGCAGTCAGCCAGGTAGGCTGGTATTTGCACCTTCGCTTCGGCAGGCGGAGGCAGGAGAGCCCGCAGGGCGGTTACACTTACCGTATCCATCAGCAGTGCCTGCCCGGCAGCTGCTGCCACCGCTTCTACCCTGCTGGTCCATTAGTTCCAATAGAGCCACTATGTCTTGAGGCGGCCGGGAAGACCTGGCTGCCAGTTGATTGATGAATTGTGCCAGAGGAGCTGGTAGCTTAAGCTGCCGGAAAGGCAGAGTATGCAGCACATAGTTGGGTTTTTGCTTGAGCAGTGGCAGGTAGTGGGTATAGCAGGTGACGGTCCTCTTTCGCTCATAGCAGCGCTTATGTACAGCTACCCGCTCGCCTTCATGGTATATTTCTATCCGGTCTACGCAGGCCCTTAAGGTTAGCGGTAAGTGGGCCCTTCGAGGTCTGCGGCATCGCCGAGATGGTGGGCTGGCTCTTCCATGGGGAGATATGGTGGAGGTGCTGGAGCCGGCCTGGTTGCTGGAGGAAATGCGCGCGCTGGTGGAGAGGGTCGCCCAGGCTTATCAAAACAATACGTAACGGCAATCTTTAGATAACTTGTGAGGTAGAACTGAATCGTTAGCTGCGATTTCTCCTTTTTGTCGGCAATAACATCGGCCCGTGCCTCCTGGTTTTGTGTATTGTTAGGGAAATCTACTTGATTTTTCAGAAACGGTGCACGCCGATGTTGCAGATGAACTTGTTTGGGGGAAGGCTGGTGTTTTCATGCGCCTTATGGTAACCCTGGAAAGCCCGGGGGAAATTATACTTCCCGTCCATTACAACTACCTTTTACAGGCTGCCATTTACCGTCAGATTACCCGGCCGGTCTTGCGGGAGTTTTTGCATGAGCAGGGCTTTGCTCTGGGCCAGCGCCGTTTTAAGTTATTTACTTTTTCACGCCTGATGGGACGGTTGCGGCTTGACCGGGCGGCAGGTAAAATTGTTTTCAAGCCCCCATTTGATCTTGTTGTGTGTTCACCCATCCCCTTTGTTCTGGAGGAGATAGGAAATGGCCTTCTCCGGGAAGGGAACATGCGCCTTGGGGACAGTCTTTTAGAGGTACGTGCTGTTAAAGTGGAGGATGTGGTGGTGCGGTCAAGCCCCATTCTGGTGCGGATGCTTTCCCCGGTGGTGGTGTACAGCACCCTGGAGACTGGAGGAAAGCGCTACACTTACTACTATTCACCTTTTGAGCCGCGTTTTAAAGAGCTCATTTTGACCAACTTGACCAAAAAGTATCTTTTGATCTTCGGGCGGCCCGGGGATGGGGAGGGTTTTGATATCTCGCCGGTCCGGGTAAGACCTTCCGACCTGAAAATCATGGAATACAAGGGAACGGTTATTAAGGGGTGGATGGGTACATACAGGCTTGCTGGGGATCCGCAGCTTTTAGAGGTAGCCCTTGATGCCGGACTTGGAGGGAAAAATTCCCAGGGGTTTGGTTGTTGTACGGTAGAGGGGCGGTGCGGTGGGGAGCCTCCTTCGGGGAACAAACAGGGTTTCGGCATGTTCCGCGTCGTGTCCCGTTAAAGGTGATGAGTCTTTTCTGCCGGTATCGGGGCCGCTCTTTTGAATTTCATGACCCAGTATGTCATTGTATTTTTGACGCCCTTTTTCCTGCAGCATGTAATGGGGTATTCTGCCGGTCGTGCGGGGACGATCATGACCGCTTTTCCACTGACGGTGCTGGTGGTCGCCCCTGTTGCCGGCGCACTATCGGATAAAATCGGCCAGCGGGGTCTGGCCTTTACAGGATTGTTGATCTGTACCATCGCCGCCCTGGCCATGGCGGGGTTAAATCAGCAGTCCGGTCCTGTGGACGTCGCCTGGCGACTGAGTATGTTCGGCCTGGGCACGGGGCTATTCCAGTCCCCTAACAACAGTGCCGTAATGGGCTCCGTGCCCCGCTTCTGACTGGGCATTGCCGGGGGAGTGCTGGCCGCTACCCGGAACGTGGGAATGGTGCTGGGTATTGCCCTGGGCGGCGCGATACTGACGGCCCGGCAGTCCACCCATTTGGATCTGGGCCGGTCTGCTGCCTTTCTGGCCGGTCTACAGGAAGCCTACCTGACGGCAATGCTTCTTTCCCTGATCGGTACTCTGGTATGTCTTTGGGCCGGACCGCCCAGGTCTGAGTGATCCCTACTTTTAAACAGAAGACGTGCGGGGACTCCTGGAAGCGGGCGTGCGGATGCGGTAAAATGAGGTAAAATCAATGAGAAAGGGGTGATGCTGCTGCTGCTGAGGTTTTTCTGGTTCATTCATCTTACTGGCGCTCTTCATCACCTTCATGCCAGGCCTGCGCCCGGTGTGGGTTTTCCTTGTGGACGCTTGTTCAGTTGTCGCATTTTAGCGACACTTCGATTTTCGCTTCCAGAGCTTTCGCGACTTTCTTTAAAAACCGAAGGGAGGGGTTATAAGTTCCGCTTTCTAGCCTGGCGATAGCCGACTGACAGGTGCCGACTCTACGGGCGAGTTCGGCCTGGGTCATTCCCTTTAATTTCCGCTGTTTAATGATGGCCCTGATAAGCTGGTATTCCGGTTCCAGTTCCTCGTAAGCTTGCCGGAAAGCCGGATCTTCCATCAGTTCGTTTTTTAAATCGCTCCATTTCACTTGTTATCACCGGTCCTTCTTTTGTAGTCTTTCATCCTTGCAATGGCGGTATTCAGCTCTTTAAGCGGCGTTTTCGGGGTCTTCTTGGATAAGGCGTGCACCATAATCAGGGTGTTACCTTCGATGAAAAACAGCAGTCGGAACGTCTGCCCGCCGAACGGCACGCGCAATTCCCAAAGGCCGTCGCCCAGGTGTTTAACGTAAGGCATCCCGATCTGCGGGCCGAATTCTTCCAGGAGGTCGATGGCCCGGGCAATTTTCGCCTGTTCTTTCGGCTGCAGCGACACAATAAAATCGGCTGCCGGTTTCCTGCCCGAAGCGCTTTTGTAAAATTCAACTTCCCAGCGCATGGAGCAACCTTCTCTGGTATAACGTATATGTTATAATTGTAAACCGCAAAATCTGTCTTGTCAATGAAATTCGGGGAGGCCTGCCGGATAAGCCAGGTAGAGCTGGTAACCCATGTCGAGAGGCACGGCTGAACCGGCAGGAGTCAGCAGAGAGCATAGTACCCTGGGGGTCATAAACTCGTGGACTTTGATGGGGAGGCTTTGCGCCAGCTGGGCCGGGAAATTTTCAACAGGTACCTGAGTGAGCAAACCTTAAACGATCTCCTGAACCGGTACTTCCGGGCGTTGGAGAAACTGATGAACTGACAACCATTGCGAATTAGCAAAAAAAACAACCCTGTTTTGGGTTAAGGTTTTAGGTCCCTACGGGAAATTTTCTATGGTGCAGGGGGGCTTTCTTTTTTCATCTCCCGGGTTAACTTGTAGAGGGCTTTCTTTTCAATACGGGACACATAAGACCTGGAAATTCCCAGCTTCCGGGCGACTTCCCGTTGAGTTGCACGGATGCCACTGCTTAAACCAAACCGCAGGGTCAGAACCTTTTTTTCCTGGGGGCTTAGCTGGCCAATTCTTTCCAGCAGGTGTTTTAGTTCAAACTGGTTTTCAACTATTTCGGTTACTACTTCCGGGTGTGTACCCAGGATTTCGATCAGGGCGATTTCATTGCCATCCTTATCCACGCCCACGGGATCGTATAAAGAGACCTCCTGGCGAATTTTTTTGAGCAGTCTTAGATGCATGAGGATTTCATTTTCTATACACCGAGCAGCATAGGTGGCCAGGCGGGTTCCTTTCTTGGGATCAAAGGAGTTGATGGCTTTAATAAGTCCGATAGTTCCTATAGAAATCAAATCGTCCGTGTCCTCACCCGTGCCCTCATACTTTTTCACTATATGCGCTACCAGGCGCAGGTTGTGTTCTACCAGAACAACCCGGGCCTTTTCGTCTCCCCGGGCAGCCAGGTTTAAGTAGTGTGCTTCTTCTTCCTCAGACAACGGCTGCGGGAAAATGTTACTGGCTATATAGGAAACCAGGAGCAATAAACCGTCGACCAGGGACAAGCAGAGCAAAGCCCAGAGGCCGGAAAACACGCGCCATCCCCCCAAACCGGCTGCACCGGGTAATCAGTAGATAATATGGAACGGTTGAATTTACTGTGCCTGTCCGGCGGATTGTGTGTTGGTGTAGCAGGACTTGGTGGACCACAGGTCGAAGTATGTTTCCAGGTGAGTGCAATGATTTTAGTTCTTTACGGAACTGCGGAGGCCCGGGAACTAATATCTTTGCTCAGTGCCGGTGGTTATCCGGTACTGGCTACCGCCCTGACGGCCTATGGGGGTACCATGGCCGGCATGGGTGGGGCGGTGGAGGTGCTGCCGGCTCCGGAAAGTGTGGCTGATCTGGCGGGGCAGATGAAGCAGCGCGGTATTGCCCTGGTGGTGGACGCCACCCACCCTTTCCCGGGTCCCCTGTCCGAAATGGCCCGGGCGGCCTGCAATAATTTGCAGGTGCCATATGTCCGCTATCAGCGTGAAGAAACCACCCTGCCGGATGATCCGCTTATTCACCCCGTGGATTCCTGGAATGAAGCGGTACATGCAGCCGCCCGGCTTGGGGATACTATTTTTCTCACCACGGGCAGCAATAATTTGGAACTTTTTGTGCGTTCTCCGGTCATGAAGGGAAAACGGCTGGTGGTCAGGGTACTGCCGGACCATCGCATAATTAAAAAATGCCAGGATTTAGGCTTTTTGCCCCGGGATATCGTTGCCCTGCAGGGACCTTTTTCCACCCGTTTTAACCGGGCCATTTTTCAGGCCTACAAGGCGGATGTCATTGTAACCAGGGATAGCGGCCGCACCACCGACACCAAGATCAAGGCCGCCCTGGCCTTAAAGCTGCCGGTGGTAATCATCAAGCGTACGCCACCGGCGGAAAATAATATGGTTTATACATACGAACAGGTACTCCGTCTGGTACAACGGTATCTGGGATAGCCTGACCGGGAAATGGGGATGAGAATGAAGCATGGGGAAGGGGTGGGACCTGCCGGTCCCCCCTCTGAATGCAACATACCGGCCGTGGGCGGTGATCGCTGTTCTGCCGGAACGGTTACGGGGGTAGTCCTGGTGGGTGGGGGCAGCAACCGCATGGGTGCCAACAAGGCGCTGCTTCCCTTCGGCCGGGAAAGGTTGTTGGACCGGGTCGTGGCCCGGGTGCGGGAAGCCTTTCCCCGGGTGATACTGGTGAGCAACGACCCCGCCAGCTATAATTACCTCGGCCTGCCGGTTATCAGGGACATTTACCCCGGGCGGGGGCCGCTGTCCGGCATTCATGCCGCCCTGTCAGCCGTCGCCACCCCTTACATATTTGTGGTGGCCTGTGACATGCCCTTTGTCGATCCCAAACTGGCCCTTTACCTGGCCCGCCAGGCACCGGGGTATGATGTGGTGGTGGTGCGGGACGGCCCTTACCTGGAGCCCCTTTTTGCCGTTTACGGCAGGGGTTGCCTTGAGCCTGTCGAGTCGATTTTACGCAGGGGTTTGCGGGCGAGGGTAGTGGACTTTTTTCCCGCCGTGCGGGTAAAATATATTGAGCGCGAGGACTTGTCGGATTTTGCCGGCGTTGATAAAGTGTTTATGAATATAAATACCCCGCGGGATTTGGAACGGGCGTTGCAGTTCCTGGAGTAGCCTGATTGTAGAGGAGAACGGAATGTTCAAGCTGCTTTACCCCAAACTGTATGTGGCCAAACTTTTCGATATCGACCTGGCTGAACTGCAAAAAAAGGGTATTTGCGCCATTCTTCTGGATCTGGACAACACCATTGTTCCCAGGGATCAGGATTGTTGTCCCGGCGAGATAGTGCAGTGGATAAAGAAGGCAAAAAATCACGGGTTCAAGCTTTGTATTGTGTCAAATAATTCCCCGGCGCGGGTTCAAGCGCTGGCATCAAGCCTGGCCATACCGGCGGTTTACCGGGCGGTTAAGCCTGCCAGGCGTCCTTTCATTCAAGCCATGAAACTGCTCGGGGTGGCCCCCGGCCAGACTGCCGTCATTGGTGACCAGATTTTTACCGATATGCTGGGCGGCAACCGTTTGGGCCTCTATACCATCCTGGTGGCTCCCCTTCCCGGTCGTGAATTCTGGGCCACACGGCTCTTCAGCCGCCGGCTGGAAAAATTAATTCTTTGCCGTTTGAACCGAAACAAGCCGGGTGGCACGCTGGCCCGCTAGCTTCTAAAAAAATGGATGTCCGAACGGAGCGGGCACGTGCAAACCCCAGGCGAGTACTATTTCAGGACAGGTGGTCCCCGTGAGCGAACTGATTAGCGGTCGCACCAGGGTTTGCGGCCTTTTCGGCTTTCCGGTGGAACATTCCTTTTCGCCGGCCATGCACAATGCGGCCTTCAGGCATCTAGGCCTGGATTTTGTCTACGTGGCCTTCGCCGTGCCTCCCCGGGAGCTGGAAAGGGCGGTGGCCGGGATCCGGGCGCTGAACCTGGCCGGGGTCAATGTGACCGTACCCCATAAAGAGAAGGTTATACCTTACCTTGATGAGTTGACCGCCGGGGCCCGGCTGGCCGGGGCGGTGAACACCATCGTTCACCGGGACGGGCGCCTGGTGGGACACAATACCGACGGGGCCGGTTTTGTGCGCTTTCTGACTGATGACGCCGGGTTTAATCCTGCCGGCAAACGGGTACTGCTCCTGGGAGCCGGGGGCGCGGCCAGGGCGGTGGCCGTCCACCTGGCCCTGTCCGGAGCTGCGCAACTGCTGGTGGCCAACCGCACCCTTTCCCGGGCGGCAGAACTGGCCGCCCTGATCAATGAAGAGACACCCGCCCGGGCGTGGGCCGTGCCCTGGCCGGCGAAAGACGACCGGGTTTTACCTGAACGACTCGAGAGGAAGCCGCCGGGCGGCCATGACCCTGAAGAGGGAGAGGGCACTTTCGTTCTGGATACAAATGACGGCAATATTAAAGAACTGGCTGCCCTGGTGGATCTGGTCGTTCAAACCACGCCGCTGGGCATGCACCCCCGGGAGGACACCTGCCCGGATTTCCCTTTTGACTGCCTGCGGCCGGGCCAGGTGGTGGTGGACCTGGTTTACAACCCGCCGCGCACCCTCTTTATGGAACGGGCCGCCCGTTCCGGCGCCCGGGTATATAACGGCCTGGGCATGCTGCTGTACCAGGGGGTACTGGCCTTTGAACTGTGGACCGGGGAGGAGGCCCCGGTAGAAGTAATGCGCCGGGCGTTGCCTTTTTAGCACTTTATTGTATTGCCAACGGCAGGCAAGTATTATTTTCAGGGCAGGTTGCTACCGCCCGCTGTCCGGGAAGACCATGTTAGAAGAGCTGATCATTAAGGGGGAACATTCCGCATGTTGCGTTATTTAACTGCCGGAGAATCACATGGCCCCGCTTTGACGGCCATCATTGAAGGGTTACCCGCCGGGCTGGCCCTGCCGGAAGATTATGTAAACCGGCAACTGGCACGGCGCCAGGGCGGCTACGGCCGGGGCAGCCGCATGCGGATCGAGCAGGACCGGGTGCGTTTTCTGGCCGGAGTCAGGGGTGGTTTTACGCTGGGCAGCCCCGTAGCCCTGTACATCGAAAACCGGGATTGGGCCAGCTGGCAGGAGATTATGGATCCCGGCGCTGCTGCCCGGCTCGACCAGCGGGTGGTTACCAGACCCAGGCCGGGCCACGCCGACCTGGCCGGGGCTTTAAAGTACGGTCACCGGGATATCCGCAACGTGCTGGAACGGGCCAGCGCCCGGGAGACGGCTGCCCGGGTGGCCGCCGGCAGTGTGGCCCGCCGTCTCCTGGAGGAACTGGGCATAGAGATCATCGGTCATGTGGTGCGCATCGGGCCGGTAGCGGCACCGGAACTGGACTTAATCCGGGAAATGCCGTCCGCCCCTCCGGGTGGGGCCGGTAAAGGGCTGGATGAAGCGGAGAAAGAGGGTGGATGCGGGCCCGGCCGGCCGGGCGGGTCCCCGGGCGTGGACCTGCGCCGGCTGCGGGAGATTCTGGATGCTTCCCCCGTTTACTGCCTCCACCGGGAGACGGCAGAGGCGATGATGCGTGAAATCGACCGGGCCCGGGAAGCCGGGGACTCCCTGGGGGGTGTCTTTGAGATCCGGGTTTACGGCCTGCCTCCCGGTTTGGGCAGCTATGTCCACTGGGACCGCCGCCTGGACGGGCGCCTGGCCGGCGCGCTGATGAGCATTCAGGCCATCAAAGGGGTCGAGATCGGGCTGGGCTTTGCCGGTGCCGCCCTGCCCGGTTCGCAGGTGCACGATGAGATATTTTACAGCCGGGAGAGGGGTTTTTACCGCCGCACCAACCGGGCCGGCGGCCTGGAGGGGGGCGTGACCAACGGTGAGCCCCTGATCGTGCGGGCGGCCATGAAACCCATCCCCACCTTATATAAACCTTTACGCAGCGTGGATCTGATTTCAAAAGAACCCTTTACTGCTTCGGTGGAACGCTCCGATGTCTGTGCCGTACCGGCCGCCTGCGTGGTGGGCGAGGCGGTGGTGGCCTGGGAGCTGGCGGCGGCCTGCGTGGAGAAATTTGGCGGCGACACCCTGCAGGAAATGAAAGCAAATTACCAGCAATACCTTGATTATCTCAAGAGCAGGATATGGTGATTTTTCGGCAGGACGGGAGTGTGGCGGTGGAGAGGAAATGAGAAATATTGTCCTGATCGGTTTTATGGGTACGGGGAAAAGTGCCGTCGGCCGGCGCCTGGCCGCCCGCCTGGGGCTGGAATTTGTGGATACCGACGAGGAGATAGAGCGGGTCACCGGCAAAACCATTCCCCAGATTTTTGCCCGGGACGGGGAGATCCGTTTCCGTTCGGAGGAGGCCCTGGTGGTGAAGAAGGTAGCCGCCAGGGAAAACCTGGTGGTGGCCACCGGGGGCGGGGTGGTGCTGAACCCCGAAAATGTGCGGGCACTGCAGCAGAACGGCGTGCTCATCGGGCTGGTGGCCGACCCCGGGGTAATTTACCAGCGGGTGAAGCGCAAGCGTAACCGGCCCCTGTTAAACGGTCCGGGGGACATCCTGGCCCGGATCAAAGAACTGCTGGCCGCCCGGGCAGGCGCCTACGCGGTGGCGGAATTCACCGTGGATACCGGCCGGCACACCATCGACGAGGCGGTGGAGATGATCATCGCCTACCTGAAGGGACGCGGAATTGTTTGAAACCGTGCAAAACTTGGAAGAACATAAAAGGAATACCGAAGAAAGGACATCATCAATGCAGGAAGTTTACATAAATCTTGGCGCCCGTAGTTACTCCATCTATGTTGACACCGGCCTGCTGCCCCGGCTGGGGGAGTACCTGAAAGTCCTCAAATTAACTCCCCGGGTGCTCCTCGTTACCAACCCCGTGGTGGGCTCCCTTTACGGTGCGGCGGCTGAAACCGCCCTTAAGAATGCCGGTTTTGAGGTGATCCGGGCGGAGATACCCGACGGGGAGGAATACAAGAGCCTGGCCACGGCCGAAAAGCTCTACGACCTGGCCTACACCTGCGAGCTGGACCGGCGGAGTCCCGTGGTGGCCCTGGGGGGTGGGGTGGTAGGGGACCTGGCCGGTTTTGTGGCCGCTACCTATCTCAGGGGCGTGCCCTTCATCCAGGTGCCCACCACGCTGCTTGCCCAGGTGGACTCCAGCGTGGGGGGCAAGGTGGCCGTCAACCACCCCCGGGGCAAGAACATCATCGGCGCCTTCTACCAGCCCCGGCTGGTCCTGGCCGACCTGGATGTGCTGAAGACCCTGGACCCGGGGGAAGTGCGGGCCGGCCTGGCCGAGGTGATCAAGTACGGCGTCATTGCCGATCAGGCCTTCTTTGCCTGGCTGGAGGAGAACCTGGAGCGCCTGCTGGCTCTGGAGGCCCGGGCCCTGGCCTATGCCGTGGCCGTCTCCTGCCGCATTAAAGCGCGGGTGGTGCAGGAGGACGAAACCGAACAGGGCCGCCGGGCCATCCTCAACTTCGGCCACACCCTGGGCCACGCCCTGGAGGCCCTCACCGGCTACACCACATACCGCCACGGGGAGGCGGTGGCCACCGGGATGGCGGCGGCGGCCCGGCTGGCGGTGGCCCTGGGGATGTTTCCGGAAGGAGACGCCGCGCGGGTAATCAACCTTATCCGCCGGGCCGGGCTGCCGGTAGAAGTGCCCGCCGGGATCTCTCCGGACGAATTGCTGGCCTCCATGCGCCGGGACAAGAAAGTGCTGGCCGGGCGTCTTACCTTCGTCCTGCCGGTGGAAATAGGCCGGGTGGAGATCGTCCGGGACGTGCCGGAAAAAACGGTGGGGCGGGTTTTGCGTTTATAGGAATCCGCCCCTGAAAATCCACGGGCTTGTCCCGTGGGATGAAAGGGGCGTCGCCCGTTAGGGCGATAAATGTATTCACAAACACCCGTTCTAGTGCTATAATCATGCTATGAATGGAAAAACGAACCACTGCGTCTACAACATCAATTACCATATCGTGTTTTGCCCAAAATACCGGCATAAGGTAATTACCGGCAGAGTGGAAGACACCGTAAAACTGACAATTCAAGAAATCTGCAACACTTACGGATATACACTCATCCAGATGGAAAGGCCTTAAGAAAAAATACTTCTGGGGCAGCGGCATGTGGAGCAGAGGCTACTACATCGGTACAGCCGGTAATGTAAGCGCCGAAACTATCCGCAAATACATCGAAGCTCAAAAAACATTCCGGAAGGAGGTGAAACCAGGTGAGCCGGTGCAAAAACAATGCGGTCAAGAAACCGAAAGCTCATTCCCTGGAGCAAGCCGCAGACATCCTGGTGGAAAAGTTTCCCCTGCATTTTAACCCGGAGCAAACTGCTTTAGCCCGCAACCTGCAAATGGAAGCAGCCAGAGTCTGGAACGCCGCCTGCTACATCCACCGCACCATATACGGCAGGTATGGTTACTGGCTGAGCGAAGGTGCAGTTAAAGCGCTGCTCAAAGGCAAATACGGCCTCCACTCCCAATCGGTGCAGGCCGTGGTGGAAACCTACTTCGAGTGCTGCGAGCGCACCAGGGAACTGCACCTGCAGGGTTACACTGAATGGAAGTACCCTTACCGCCGGAAAAGGTTTTTCACCGTTACCTGGAAAAAAGCCGCCATTACCCATAAAGGGCGTATATTGAAACTTTCCAACGGTTGGGGCAGAGAACCGCTGATGGTAAAACTCCCGAAAAGGCTTGCCAGCATCGCAATCCTGCAAGCGCAACTGGTCTGGCACCGGAACCAGTACTGGCTGCACGTAACGGTGGAGAAACCGGCCCTGTTGAAAGTCCAGGGCAACGTTTGTGCGGCCATCGACCCGGGCGAAGTGCATGCCCTGACCATCACCGACGGCGATGATGCTTTAGTGATCAGCGGCAGGCTGCTCCGGTCGCTCAACCGCTTGAGAAACAAGGTGCTGCGGCAGTTGCAACGGGCCATCTCCAAAACGAAGGAAGGTTCCAGGAAGCGCAGGAAACTTCTGGCTAAAAAGTGCCGTTTCCTCAACTGGATCGAGCGGCGGATAGAACATATCCTGCACGCCATATCCGCCAACGCCGTCCGCTGGTGCCTGGAAAGGAGCGTTAAAACGGTTTACATCGGCAACCCGGAAGGAGTGCGCGAAAGGGACTGCGGCAGACACCACAACCAGCGCATGGGCCAGTGGGCCTTCGGCAAGCTGCGCGATTTGCTGGCATACAAGCTCAAGCGTCACGGTATTGAACTAATACAGGTGGATGAGCGTGGCACCTCCGGCACCTGCCCGGTATGCGGGGAGTACACCAGACAGACCGGGCGCGTATACCGGTGCGGCAATGCTTCCTGCGGGTTTACCGGGATTCACCGGGACGTGCTGGGAGCCAGCGGCATCCTTGACAAAGCTCTGTACGGGAGTTTCACCAGGGGCCGCAGGCTGCCCGGGAAAGTGGAATACCTGCGGCCGCAGGTATTGGCGCCGAAAAGAGCGGCCTGACGTATCTACGATGAGTAGTAGACGCCTATGGACCGGGCCTTCCCGGCAAATGCCGGGATGTAGCTCACGAGGGAAGCGTAAGACCTGCGCTTTAGCAGGCAGCATTCCGATGACATGAGAAACCTCCGGGACGAAGCCCCCGGGCTTGTCCCGGGGGAGGTTCACGCTATAATTAACCAGAGCAGGGTTATCAGAGAGGTGCTGGTGAATGAGCGCGGCCTTTTCCCGGGTTCAAATTCCTCCCAAAGAAGTCTACACCTGTGCCGACTATGCTGCTCTCCCCGAGGGAGCCCCTTATCAGCTCATTGGAGGGAAGCTGGTAATGACCCCTTCGCCATCCACCCGTCACCAGGCCATTTTGCGGCGCCTGGGTGTAAAAATGGCTAATTTTGTTGATGAAAAAGGAGTGGGGGCGGTTTACTTTGCCCCCGTGGACGTTTACCTGCAGGAAACGGCAGTATATCAACCAGATATTGCTTTCGTTTCCAGAGATAGGTTTGCTATCATTGAAGCAGAAAAGATTAATGGTGCGCCTGATCTCGTGGTGGAGATTTTGTCTCCCTCCACAGCTTACTACGATCTGCGGGAAAAGTTTAAGATTTATGCTCGCTGTGGCGTGAAAGAGTACTGGATAGTAGATCCCATAGAGAAAAGCATTGAGCTTTACACCGGAAAGGAAGGTAAGTTCATTCAAGTTGCCAGGGCTGAGGAAACGGGAAGGGTTGAATCTGGTGTTTTAGGGGGCTTTTCTATAGAATTGGAAGAAATTTTTGTAGACGCCCCTTAAAATTTTAAGGAGTTCCCTATGGGAACGTTCGTTCTTTCTGTTAATCATGAAAATCGATCAAGCAAGTTCAATCTGGAATTCGCCTAAAGCGGATTCCGACTATCCCGACGACTGACGACCGACGACTATTTTTGAGGGAGAGATTGTCACTTGCCGCTGGCCTGGTTCTGGTTCTTTTCTTTCCTCCTCGGCCTTTGTATCGGCAGCTTTTTAAACGTATGCATTTACCGCCTGCCCCGGGGGATGTCCCTGCTGGCGCCTCCCTCCCACTGCCCGGCCTGCGGCGCACGCCTGGGACCTCTGGATTTAATTCCCGTGGTGAGCTATTTTTTCCTGCGGGGCCGGTGCCGTCGTTGCAGCGTGGCGATTTCCCCCCGCTACCCCCTGGTGGAGCTTTTGACCGGGGCCGGTTTCCTGCTGATTGCCCGGGAACACGGCCTGCACGTTCATACTGCCGGCCTGCTGGTCCTGTTTTCCGTCCTCGTGGCGGCCAGCTTCATTGACCTCGACCACCGCATCATCCCCGACCGGCTCACCCTGTTTGCCCTGGCCGCCGGCATACCTCTGGCCGCCCTCCAGGGTGCGGAGGCTCTCAAAGACGGCCTCATAGGCTCTGTGCTGGGGGGCGGAATATTGTTGATCGTGGCCCTGTTTTCGCGGGGCGGCATGGGCGGTGGGGACGTGAAGCTGGCCTTTGCCATCGGATGGTACCTGGGCTGGCAGGAGACCCTGGTGGCCCTGTTCCTGGCGTTTTTGCTGGGTGCGGTTGTGGGGGTTTTATGGGCGCTCAGGACGGGGAGAACCCTTAAAACGGCCATCCCCTTCGGCCCGTTTCTTTCATCAGGGGCCATGCTGGCCGCGTTGACAGGGGATAAGCTTATTTCCTGGTATCTGAACCTGTGGGGTGGTTGAAAATGGCCGCCGTTTACACCAGAAAGCGCCTGGGGGACCTCCTTCTGCAAACCGGGTTGATTACCCGGGAGCAGTTGAACCAGGCGCTCGAGGTGCAAAAGCAGACCGGGGAGCGCCTGGGCCGGGTTCTCATCAACCTGGGCCTGGTCACGGAGCAGGACATCCTGAATACCCTGGAAATGCAGCTGGGCATTCCCCAGATTACCCTGATGGACAAAGTCGACCCCGTGCTGATCAAATCTCTCCCCGAGGCCGTCCTGCGCCGGCATAAGGTGGTGCCCGTGAAAAAAGAGGGACGGCGGCTGATCGTGGCCATGTCCGACCCCCTGAACCTGGTTGCCCTGGACGACATCCGCCTGGCCAGCGGGCTGGAAGTGGAACCGGTGCTGGCCCGGGAAGAGGAAATCGACGCCGTCCTCCAGAAGGTATTCGGCCTTACCTTTGTGGAGCAGGCCTTCGGCCAGCCGGCCGCCCCGGAGGAGCGGGAAATCCAGACCCTCACCCTGGCGGCGGGGGATGAGGTGCCCCCGGAGGAAGCACCGGTGGTGCGCCTGGTCAACACCATCATTGCCCAGGCGGTGGCGGAAAAGGCCAGCGACATTCATATTGAACCACAGGAGGACCGGGTGCTGGTGCGTTACCGGGTGGATGGGTTATTGAGGGAAGCCCTTACTCTGCCCCGGCATATCCGCTCCAACCTTACTACCAGGATCAAAATCCTGGCCGGCCTGGACATTGCCGAAAAGCGCCTCCCCCAGGACGGCCGGTTTCAGGTTAAGTACGGAGAACAGGAAATAGATGTGAGGGTATCCACCCTGCCTACGGTCCACGGGGAAAAGGTGGTCCTGCGTTTGCTGCTTAAGAGCGGGCGGATCCTGCCCATTGACCGGCTGGGATTCCACCGCTACAACCTGGAGCGTTTTACAGAGGTAATCCATCGCACTTCCGGCATGATCCTGGTCACCGGGCCCACCGGCAGCGGCAAGACCACCACCCTGTACGCGGTACTGGCCCAGTTGAATTCCCCGGAGCGCAATATTGTGACCATAGAGGACCCGGTGGAGTACCTCCTGCGGGGGATCAACCAGACCCAGATCAACGTGAAAGCCGGGCTTACCTTTGCCGCCGGCCTGCGCTCCATCCTCCGCCAGGACCCGGACATCATCATGGTGGGGGAAATAAGGGACGGGGAGACGGCCCAGATCGCGGTGAGGGCGGCTACCACCGGCCACCTGGTGCTCAGCAGTCTGCACACCAACGACGCCGCGGGTGCCCTGACCCGCCTCATCGATATGGGGGTGGAGCCCTTCCTGGTGGCCTCCTCGGTGGTGGGCGTGGTTTCCCAGCGCCTGGTGCGCCTGCTCTGTCCCCGCTGCCGGGAGCCCTACCAGCTCCCGGAAGATGCGCCGGAGAGGATTTTCATGGGCCTGCCGCCCGGTGAGCCGGTGACCCTTTACCGGGCCGCCGGCTGCCACCACTGCAACCACACCGGTTACCAGGGGCGGACGAGCATCCAGGAGGTGCTGCCTGTGACCCGGGCCATCAGGGAGCTGGTAAATAAAAAAGCTTCTGCCGATGTGATCAAAGAAAAGGCGGTGGCCGAGGGAATGGTCACCCTGAAAGAAGATGGAATAGACAAGGCCCGGCAGGGGATCACCTCCATAGCGGAAGTGATGCGCGTGGCCTATAATGAGTGGTGACGGAAAAGGAAGGTGCTGCGGCGGAATGCATGCCGATGAACTTTTAAAGCTGGCCTTCGAGCTGAAAGCTTCCGACGTCCACCTTACTGTCGGCCGTCCGCCCGTCTTCCGGGTTCACGGGAAGCTTTTTGCGGCCGACGAGCTGGGCGCCCGGGCCGTGCCGGGGGTGGATGATCTGCCCGTCCTCACCGCCGGGGATACCGAGGCCCTGGCCCGCCAGCTGATCCCCGGGGACCGGTTCCAGCAGTTCATGCAGGTGGGCGAGAGCGACCTGTCTTACGCCATCCCGGGAGTGGGCCGCTTCCGCGTGAACGCCTTCAAGCAGCGCGGCACGGTGGCCCTGGCCATCCGCCTCATCCCGGAGCGCATCCCCACCTTCGATGAACTGGGCCTGCCCGAGGTGGTGGCCCACCTGGCCAGGCGGCCCCGGGGCCTGGTGCTGGTTACCGGGCCCACGGGCAGCGGCAAGTCCACCACCCTGGCGGCCATGATCGACTTCATCAACAGCGAGAGCCGCCTGCACATCATCACCCTGGAAGACCCCATCGAGTACGTCCACCGGCACAAGAAGAGCCTGGTCAACCAGCGGGAAATCGGCCGGGACTCCCTTTCTTTTGCCGCCGCCCTGCGCGCGGCCCTGCGGGAAGACCCCGACGTCATCCTGGTGGGGGAGATGCGGGACCTGGAGACCATCGCCACGGCCATCACCGCCGCCGAAACCGGTCACCTGGTGCTGGCCACCCTGCACACCACCAGCGCAGCCCAGACCATTGACCGCATCATCGACGTTTTCCCGCCCCACCAGCAGCAGCAGGTCCGGCTGCAGCTGGCCGGCGCCCTGGAAGGAGTGATTGCCCAGCAGTTGCTGCCCCGCAGGGACCGTCCCGGCAGGGTGGCGGCGCTGGAAATCCTGGTGGCTACGCCGGCCATCCGCAACCTCATCCGGGAGGGGAAGACCCACCAGATTATCTCCCACCTGCAGACCGGGGCCAGGTACGGCATGCAGACCCTGGATATGGCTTTAAGAAACCTCGTCCGTACAGGGGTGATCGGCAGGGAAGAGGCCCTGGCCCGGGCGGCTGATGCCGAAAATTTGTTAAAAATGATTTAAAACAACCAGCTGGTTATTGACTGGCAGGGCGGCTCCCGTTTAAGATAGTTTTCAGGAAGAGTGCGGCAAAGCGAAAAAAGGCAAACCTGCCGAAAGGCAGGGGCGCAAAGCCGCGGGCCTAAAGCGGCATGCAAGGCCGCCATGGCAGCCGGGCTGCCGAACTTTCCGGCACGTACTTCCAGGCGCGTCGCCTGGATTTTTATTTCCGGGAGGTGGTGAGGGGAGCTTTGCCCGTCTATGCCTATCGGGCCCGGGACTTAACCGGCAAGGTGGTTTCCGGCCGGCTGGAAGCCAGCGGACCAAGGGAGGCGGCCAGGATACTGCAGGGCCAGCGGCTCATCCCCGTGCAGATCCGGGCCGTGCGGGGGGGCGTCAACCTGACTATGCGGCTGCCTTCATTCCGGCGTGGGGTCAGGCTGAGGGAGCTGGCCCTCTTCTGCCGCCAGCTTTCCACCCTGGTCAGCGCCGGCGTACCCCTGGTGGGGGCCATGCGCATCCTGGAGCTGCAGGTGGAGGGCCGGGTGCTCAAAGAGGTGGTGCGCGGGGTGACCGCCCGCCTGGAGCAGGGACACTCCCTGGCCGAATCCTTCGGCGCCTACCCCTCGGTCTTCCCCGAGATCTTCATCAGCATGGTGGAGGCCGGGGAAGTGGGCGGCGTGCTGGACGAGGTGCTGGAGAGCCTGGCCGGCCATTTTGAGAGGGAACACGAGGTGAGGGAAAAGGTGAAGTCGGCCCTCACCTACCCCACCATGGTCCTGGGCTTTGCCGTGGTCATCCTTACCTTCGTGCTCACCTTCGTCCTGCCCCCCATCATCAACACCATCCAGAACCTGGGTGTGCCCCTGCCCCTGCCCACCCGGGTGGTGATGGGAGCCAGCCGCCTGGTGGGGCGCTACTGGTACATCCTCCCGCTGTTTCCACTGGCGGCGGCTTTCGGCTTCCAGCGCCTGCGGGCCTCACCCCGGGGCCGGGAGATGTGGGACCGCCTGGTCCTGAAAATGCCCGTATTCGGGCCGGTGCTGAAAAAAATCATCATTGCCCGCTTTGCCCGAACCCTGGCCGCCATGCTCAAAGGCGGGGTGCCCATCATCCAGGCCCTGGAAGTGGTGAAGAAAACCGCCGGCAACCAGGTGGTGGCGGCCGGCGTGGCCAGGGCGCAGGAGAGCGTGCGGGAGGGGCAGGGCCTGGCCGGCCCCCTGGAAGAAAGCGGCATCTTCCCCCCGCTGGTCATCCGCATGATTGCCGTGGGGGAAGAAACCGGCAGCCTGGACGCGCTGCTGGTCCGCATCGGCGCCTTTTACGACCAGGAAGTGAACATCACCGTGGGCCGCCTCTCCAGCGTGCTGGAGCCGGTGCTGATTGTCTTCCTGGGCGGCATAGTGGGGTTCATCGTCCTTTCGGTGCTCCTGCCCATGTTCACCAGCATGATGCAGGGGCTGGGGAAGTAGGGCGGTGGTTTCAAAGGTGTTCTTACATACTCTAACCGGCCGTTTAGGCACCTTTTCCAGGTCAATTATTTAATTGACAACCCTTGTTTCTTGTTTTATTAAGACACTACTTTTGGGGGAGGAAAAAACTATGCGCAAAAAACTCAGGAACAACCGCGGCTTCACCCTGGTGGAGCTTCTGGTGGTCATCGCCATCATCGGCATCCTGGCCGCCATCATCGCCCCCAACGCCTTCAAGGCCATTGAAAAGGGTAAGGTGGCGGCGGCAGAGGCGGATTACAAGGCAATTAAAGCGGCGGCGCTGAATGCGTATACGGATACGGGACTTTGGGCACCTTCTTCGGACAGTGCGGGTGAGGATCCGGGCTTAGTGAATGCCAGTGAATGGGAAAATCCACCTTCTAATTTTGGCTGGAATGGCCCCTACCTTGAACGGTGGCCGAGCAAGAACCCGTGGGGCGGGACGTATACGTATAAAAATAGTGCTACAAGTGGTACGCAGATTCCAAATAACCATACTTGGGGAACAGGTACAAACTTTAGGTGGCTTGAGTTAGACAAGGTTCCAGGTGTAGGTTCATCGCCCAAAGATGCGGCAGCTAAGTTGAAAAGTGACCTTGGTGCTGATGTGGTATACGTTCCTAGTGAAGGGAATACAGTTTATATCCTGATTTCCAAAGATGAATAAGAAGCTATGTCGCGAGGTCCGTTTTACACGTGTCCTGCCGGCGCCGGAGGGCACCGGCAGGACACGTTCCTGACCGGAAATCACTGTGTGCCCCGTTTCGGCGGGGATGAGGTAGTAAACCGGATCCTCTTTTTCCGGGAGAGGATGTGAGCCATTGATGTTTGATTTGAAGAGCCTGCGCCGCAACCAGCGCGGCTTCACCCTGGTGGAGCTTCTGGTGGTCATCGCCATCATCGGCATTTTAGCCGCCATCATCGCCCCCAATGCTTTTAGAGCAGTGGAGAAGTCCAAAATTTCCAGAACAATTCAGGATATGACCGCCTTAAAGTCGGCGGTGCTGGCCTTTTATGCCGATGTGGGTTTCTTCCCGGCTGACCCGGACCCCTGGCACCAGGATCCCGGCCTGGGAGTAAACCCGAACACTGTTACTTATAGGGCTGATACAATCGCGGCTATGGGCTTGACGGAGCAGGAATATCGAGATAGACTTAATTCCCGCTGGCAGGGACCTTACCTGGATTTCCCCCTAACCAAGAAGACCGCCTGGGGAGGCAGGTACGACTATGAGTGCTGGCCCGGACAGGGAATTTTCGTAACTATTCATGAAATCCCCGGGGCCAGCGCCGACAAGCTGGCGGAACTGAGTCCCTTTGAAGTTTATTATAAGGGGCAAGATGATGTTAATCCCAGTTTGCACAAAGTAACCTTAAAGATTACCAACTGGATTTACTAAGCGGTGGAACAACAACGATAAGGCCAGGACAGCAGCGGGTTGCTTAACTTACCGCCGTCCTGACTTCGACCTGCTTGAATTGTACCTTTGCTGGCATTTTTGCAGGGGTCACCCAGCTTAAACGAACAGAAAATGCAGGGTGCATTTAAAATGTTTCATAATCTAAGGAAAAAACTGAACAACCAGCGCGGCTTCACCCTGGTGGAGCTTCTGGTAGTCATCGCCATCATCGGGGTGCTGGCGGCCATCATTACCCCTAATGCGTTCAGGGCTATAGAGAAGGGCAAGGTTTCCAGGGCGGTTTCGGATCTTCGAGCGATCGGAAGCGCGGCAATGGCCTACTATGCCGATGTGGGGGATTTTCCCGGGTCTAAAGGGCATCCTCCCGGTGAGCCTTTGCAGAATGGAAGCGATCCCGGATTCGTTCGCAAGCCTGACAGCTCGTGGCAAACGGATAACCCCAATGTTGGTTATGGAGGAAACCTGGATGCCTGGAACGGACCGTATCTTGAAAGGTGGCCGTCACAGCATCCCTGGGGTGACGTCTACACCTGGAATTACTGGCGGGATTATCCTGTGCCGGGAGCAGGCACAACGGTAAGCAAGGCGGGAATCGTAACGCTGGAGGATTACGGCCGCATTCCCCGTGCATCGCTGGAGGCGATTGATAGGATCCTGGATGATGGTGATCTATCCAGGGGC
The DNA here is from genome assembly GCF_011393055.1 of Desulfofundulus sp. TPOSR. Taxonomy (NCBI): domain Bacteria; kingdom Bacillati; phylum Bacillota; class Clostridia; order Eubacteriales; family Peptococcaceae; genus Desulfofundulus; species Desulfofundulus sp. TPOSR. The sequence goes on from NZ_JAAOEF010000003.1 coordinate 365,331, forward strand.
TATGTGTTTTACCAGAATGGTGGTAACTTTGGTTACCCGGATAGTGGGACTGGCCAAGGCTTTCTTCAGGTGGTGGTGGCCACGCAATGAAAAGGAGCTTTCAGGTGGTCATCGTCATTGTCGGTTCCTGGCCGTAACAATTTTTCCAACGCCTTCATGGCAGAGGTACATTGAGTGTTAAAAGGTAATACAATGTTTTAACTACCGCCAGTGCGTCTTGGCGCTGGAATCACGCGGCCCCCCCCTGGACGAAACTCGCTGTATGTGTTTTATTGGCGGTGAAGTAGCAGTTATGTGGTGCCAATATTCTTTTGGAAGCAGGTGAAGCGGTGGTAAATAGTTTATCAAACTTGCGCCGGGACAGCCGCGGCTTCACCCTGGTGGAGCTTTTGGTAGTCATCGCCATCATCGGGGTGCTGGCGGCCATCATTACCCCCAGCGCCTTCAGGGCAGTGGAAAAGGGGAAAGTGTCCCGGGTCGTCGCCGACGTGCGGGCCATAAAGGCGGCCGGTTACGCCTATTACGCCGATACCGGTGACTGGCCGAAGGCAGGGCAGGAGTTCTACGACCCCGGCTCCGGCGACAACTACGGCTTCCGGTACTTCACGGAGACCGACGGCAGCAGCGGCTGGAACGGGCCGTACCTTGAGAAGCCGCCCGGCGTAACGCCCTGGGGCGGTCATTACCGCTACTGGAAGAGCAGGATTACGGGTACTGTCTATGACGCCGCGGGCAATCCCATTGCAGTTAATAACACCAAATGCGCCGTGGTCACCATCGGCGGTTTTCCCGAACAGGGCATCCGCGATGCCGTGGACCGGCGCATCCGGGAGAGTGTCGGTTACTCCTATGTGGGGGAAGAAAACGGCACGTACTACATCTCTGTGATCATCTGGATGGAGGGGTTGTAGCGCCGGCGCGCTACCGGTTTGGTTGCCGGGGAGCGGGCGTACAATCCGCTTTGAATGGAACTGGTCGATGTGTCTGGTGGCGAATGGCTATTGATAATGAATTCGTTTCACGCCCGAGATTGTTGGCCTGCTGGTGTTGATTAATGTTGTGGAGAGTGTCTGCCGCAAAGGGAGGGCCGGTTATTGGAACGATGGCGAATGTACATAGTTCAGAACACAACCATGATGTTGAGCAGAACGGCCAGACATGACCGCGCCTTTACCCTGATCGAGGTCCTGGTGGCCGCCGCTATTTTGGTGCTGGTGGCGGCTACTGCCGTAAATCTGATGGTTTCGGGCAAAATGGCGGCCAAAGCAGCCTGGGAGGACACGGTGGCCGTAAACGCCGCCCAGGCCGTGATGGAGGAGCTGCTGGCCAGCCACCTTACCGGCGTCAAAAGGCAGGATGACCCGCTGGATTTTCCCGGCGCGTCCGGTTATACTTACACGTATTCGGTAGAGCCCTACCAGCAGCCGGACGGGCCGCTGGTCCAGGTGCGGGTCACCGTCCATTACCAGCATCAGGGGCAGGAGCGGCAGCTCGAACTGGTGACGCTGAAACGCAGAGGATAACGGCCGGCGCAAACATAAATGGTTTAGCGGGGCGGAGCCTGGTGGGATGGGTGGAAGAAAAAGTTGTTACCGGAACAATCGGTGATAATAACATGAGGACGACCGTTGAAAGACCCGGGTACGCAAAATATGGTGCGGCTGGTACACCGTCTTCCGGGCGAAGGACCTCCCTGCCAGGACTGGCGCTTGACCGCCGGGGCCTGACGCTGATTGAGGTTCTGGTGACGGCCGTCCTTCTTTCTTTAATCCTGGGGGCGGCCTATTTCGTCGTCGACAGCACCATGCTCAACTGGAAAAAAGGCGACGAGCAGGTTGACGTGCAGCAGAACCTGCGGCTGGCCATGGATCGGCTGACCCGGGAACTGAGGGTCAGTGCAGGGGTGGACGAAATAAATCCCCAATCATACATCATTTTTAAGAGCCCGGACAATACAAAATACATCAAGTATTATCTTTACGGCGGCGAGATTAAGCGGGCCACCAGCAGCAATAAAATTATCTGGGAAGGGAATAATCCCGTGGCCGGGCGGGTTCAGGCGGTATCATTCCAGGGAGTTACCGGCTTGCCGGCCACGGTGGAGATAAAGCTCACCGGCACCAACGGTTTTGTTTTGACTTCCCGCGTGACCGTGCGGATGATGCGCGAACAAAATTGATTTTCCCGGAACAGATGTTCTGTATGGAAGTGATTTGGGAGGGCGACCTGCATTGACCGGCGGGCAAAAGGGAAAATTCAAGAGCGGGCAGGTATGCCGGAGGCTTCCTGCTTTCTGGAAAAACATGCGTGCTGGAGCACAAAAAGGCGCGGCCCTGGTCACGGTGCTCCTGCTCACCCTCCTGCTCCTGGTCTTTGCCGGCTCCCTGGTCCAGCTGACCACGGTGGACAGGAGAATGTCCGCCAGCCAGGTGGCCATGACCCGGGCCCTCTACCTGGCCGAAGCCGGTGTGGAAATGATGGTCGCCCGCCTGGCCGGGAATTTTGATGCCGGGCCGCCGTCCACGCCAATCGTGCTGGGGAACGGCCAGATCTCAAAAATTACCGTGAGCCCGGTGGACGCCGGCACCAGAGAGATCCTGGCCGAGGGGCGGGCGGGCAACGCCCGCAGGGCACTCAAAGTGCGGGTGCAGCGCACGGCTGCCCCCGTCCTGCAGAACGCCCTTTGTGCCGGAAATTCCCCTAACTTAAGCGGCAACGTATCTATTAGCGGCAACTTGTTGATTAACGACAATTTGGAAACTGGCTCCAGTATAAGCCTTACCAATTCCAGGCTGGTGGTGGTGAAGGGCAATCTGGATAATGAAAATGGTAGCATCAACATTTTGTCCGGAGGCAGCCTTTTGGTGGGAGGCAACCTCTACAATAGACACGGCCGCATTGAAACACCGGGCTACCTCCAGGTAGACGGCGCCATCGATAATTCTTCAGGTACCGTGATTTTCTCCCCCGGCGGGACCTACTACACCCCTGCCACGCAATATCCGGCGGGCACGTTTATCATTCAAAATGACGGCCAGGTACCCCGGCTGGACGGCCCGCGGGAAAGTATTGCTGCCCTGGTTGAGCCGGCGGCCCGCCTGGACCCGGCGGGAAATGTGGCCGCCTACCAGGGCTATCCCCGTTTGGCCGTGACCGAACAGGGAAACAAATACGAGTTTGACTTCACCGGTAAGACTGCCGGGACCTATTACCTGGACACCGGTGGAAAGGAACTCTGGCTTGAAGGTACATACAGCGGGAAATGGGTTATTGCCGTTAAAGGGAACGTGGAGATCAGCGGCAATTTGCAGCCGGCAAATGCAAGCCGGGACGTCCTGGTTTTGATGGTGAACGGTACGGTTAGCGTACACGGGAACGAAAACGTCAGCGCCGTTATATATGCGGGGCGGTTCGAAGCTGGCGGGAGCAGTACCATCAGGGGGACGGTGGTTGCGCAATCTTTTGATGTCGGTGGTAATGCGAGCCTGATCCAGGATAATGACCTGATCCGGAATGCCGTTTCCGTGCTGCCGTCAGGCCTGGTCACGGTAAAAATAATTTCCTGGCGGGAGGAATACGATGTATTTTGATTTCCCGAACCTGCCCGTAACGTCCTGAAAGTTTGGTAACATTTCCATTTCAGGGTTTCCTTTAAAAGCAGGACTTTTTTACTTCAACCACGAAAGTATATTCATGTTTCGCCAGTTTTCGTTCCCCAAAATTATATCCTCGCCCGGGGGCTTTACTTTGCTCGAGGTTCTTGTCTCCACGGCCATCAGTGCCACCCTGCTTTTAATTGCGGTGCCCGCCGTACTCAACGATTTGAGCAAGTACGCCTTGTACATTACCGCCCGCCAGATGGCCACGGATATCCGCGGCTGGCAGCAGCAGGCCCTGACGGCCATGGATGACACGGGCACCTACCTGGTGAAGTTTGATTTCAGCCGCGAGGCCTATTATTTGATGCGCAATACTGCGGTCCTGGAAGCCAGGCGCCTGCCCGTGTACCTGGACCTGGACGAGGAATGGACAAAACCTCCCTACTACGAGCTACGCTTCAATTTAAAAGGAGTTCCCAGCACCGGGGGCAGGGTGGCCTTACGGGAAAAGCTAACCGGGAAAAGATATTACGTCATCGTAGCTCCCGTAGCCGGGAGGGTGCGTGTTTCTCCACACCCCCCTAGAAGTGAAGCGGACTACTGAACATGGAAGGTTGCCCATGCTGAAGAAAAAGAATTTCACCGCCGTGGTGATTGACGCACAGGAAATAAAGATCGCTGTTCTTTTCCGGTGCCGCCGTGGGGTGGTCTGCAGGTTGCTGCACCGCCATCCCGTCCCTGGCCTGGAAGCCTGGGAGGAAGGTAATGTGGATGAACTGGCCGCAGCTCTCAAGGCGGCCTTTAAATCTGCACCCGGAGCAGGAAGAAAGGTAATTACCGCCATCGGGGGGCAAAGAGTGATTACCCGGCAACTGCGCCTGCCGGCAATGCCCCTGAAGGAACTGGAACAGGCGGTCGTATGGGAGGCGGAGAAACTGGTGCCGCTGCCCGTCGATGAACTGGTAATCCGGCCCGTGGTGCTTGGGGAAAGCCAGAATGGAGAAAGCGGGCTGTTTCATGTCCTCCTGGTGGCCGTGAGAAAAGAACTTGTCTACCGTTATTACGAGGCCTTCGACCGGGCCGGCCTGCAGATTACGGCCATCGACCTGCATCACCTGGCCCTGTGGCGGGTCTTTCATGGCTCTTTTGGATACCCGGTTCATGACGGTGGGGTACGGGCAGTGCTGGATCTGGGTTTTTCTTCCGGTCAGTTTATCGTTTTAAAAGGACAGGAACTGGTTTATGTGCGTTCTTTGCCGGTCGAATTAGGAAGGTTGCTGCCCGCGGGCGTTTTTGAGCCGGCACCGGTAGAACCTGCACCACCCCCCGGGGGTGAGGAAATACCGGGTGGGGAAGCCGCTGCCGCTGCGGAAGATTTGTCCGGTGAATATGCCGGTTATGATGAAGCACAGTTCGAACATTTGGGGGAGCTGGTACGGGAGATCCGCCGCTCCCTGGACTTTTACCAGCTGCAGGAGCGGGACAACCCGGTGGAAACCCTTGTGGTTACCGGCGGCTTCAGCAAAATCAAGGGGTTACCTGCTTATCTGGCCGGCCAGCTGGGAATAAGGGTGGCAGCCGGTTTTCCCCGGCTGCCCTTCCGGGATGTTAAGAATCCTCCCCGGGTGCTGGACCCGGGCTTTTCCGTGGCAGTGGGCCTGGCTTTGCGGGAGGTGTTGCAGTGAATTACCGGGTTAACCTCCTGCCTGCGGAACTGCAACCCGGGCCCGTCCTGGAACCGAAACGCCTGCTGTTAATTTCCCTGGCTACCCTCACAGCAGGTGGGCTTGTTACTGCCTGTGTCTTTTGGGGTATAAATTTTCACCACATGCGTATTGAGCTGGCTGCCGTCAAGCGGCAGGTGCCCAAACTCCAGGAAACGGTTGCCCGGTTGGAGGAGCTCAAAAAACAGCGCCAGGAGCTGGAGGCGGCGTCCGGTGAACTGGAACGCCTGCTCCAGCAAAGGCACACCTGGTCCAGAATGTTGCTGGACCTCAATAAAGTGGTCCCCCGGGAAATCTGGCTGACTGCCCTGCGATTGCAGGCGGCTGAAAATATTTCAGGAGCAGGCCAGAAGGTGACCGGACCCGCCACCGCTCAAAAACCGGGTTCCGTTCCCTCCCTGCTGCAGAGCAGCCTGGAGCAGGCCGGTCGGGCAGTAGGTGATGCACTCCAGCAGGTATCCGCTCAGCCCGGGGCACCGGCAGCCGTACCGGCAGGCCAGGGCGGGGAAACCGGGCAGCCGGGGCAGGCAGGCAGCCAGGTCCGGCGCGAGGAGGGGAATGCCATTCCCCAGCCACCCGATACTTTAACCCTGGAAGGTAACACTACCTCCCTGGCCGCCGTGGGGGTATTCATTTATCACCTGGGAAAACTACCCTATTTCTCCCGGGTTGACCTGAACGAAATTAAATACGATGAGACAAAGGGCGTCACCACTTTTAGTATTTCCGCCCGCCTAAAAGGGGGCGGTGGGGGTTGATGGCACGCAGCCTGGATAAGAAGACCAGAACCATACTCATTCTTTTACTGCTGCTGGCCTTTATTTATGCCGGTTACCGTTTCGTAATAATGACCCAAATCCAGGCTTACCAGAAGACAAAAACCGAGTTGAACGAAGCCAGGGCCCTCATCTCCCGGTTGTCCGCCAGGGCCGGTTCCCTGGAAGAGGAAAAAAAGGCCCTGGAAAAGGCCAGAAAGCGTTTTCTGGAGCTGAACAACAGGTTCAACACCGATATGCAGGACGGCCAGTTTCTCGTTCAGTTCAGCCGTGTGACGGAAAAAAACCGGGTGCTGGTGTTGAAATTTAAGCCTCTGGCCATCGTGGACAGGGGATATGTGCTGGTTTTGCCTGTGGAAATAGAGCTGAGAGGTTTGTTTCCCCAGGTGACGCTGGTGATCGATTATCTGGAAAATCTCCCCAACTTCAGTGAGCTGCGCAATATTCAAATTACCCGTTATGAGCCTGAAAATGCGGGTGGACAGTCCCCGGCACTGCCCGATGGTACGGTGACGGCAAGTACGACGCTGCTGCTCTACTCCCGGCCGACTCCCGCCGGGCGCCTGCAGCTGGAGGAGGTCAGACGCTGGGCACTGGGCCGTCCCAACCCCTTCTTTTCAGGCCGGCCGCCTGTTTCTCCTGCATTGCCGGAACAGGCGGCGGAGCCGGCTGGCCGGGAGCCTGTTCCGGCGTCTGCACCGGAGCGAGCGGGAGCCAAAACAGGGTAGTTGGAAAGTGGGGATAACTCAGGGTATAATCTTGAAAAACCCGGTTCAAAACCCCGGTTGCACCGGAGGGGAGGTAAAAGCAATGTCTGAGGTCCGCGAGGCGGCTTCTCATTACCAGACCACTAAACCTTTGCCGGCGGGCAGGATCACCTTTGAGGAATTCCTGGCCTGGTGCGATGAGGACACCCGGGCGGAATGGGTGGACGGGGAGGTTATAATCTTGACGCCGGCGGCAAGTAAGCACCAGAAAATAACTATGCTTTTATCAAGTCTCTTGCGGGAATTTGCCCTGTTAAAAAATCTGGGTGAAATCTTAACCGCTCCCTTTCTGGTGCGCCTCCCCGGAACTTTACGGCGGGGACGGGAACCGGATATTCTTTTCGTCAGCAACGAAAAGCTTCCCTTTTTAAAGGAAACATACATGGATGGCGCTCCCGATCTTATTGTGGAGGTAACTTCTCCAGAAAGCCTGGTTCGGGACCGGGAAGAAAAATACGTAGAATACGAGGCCTCCGGTGTGCGGGAGTACTGGCTCATCGATCCGGACCGTCAGCAGGCGGAGTTCTTCCGGTTGGGAGAAAACGGACGCTACCGGACCATCTGGCCTGACCAGAACGGCATTTATCACTCAGAGATCCTCCCCGGTTTCTGGTTGAAGGTAGACTGGCTCTGGCAGGCCCCCCTTCCATCTGCCATTGCCTGTTTTAAAGAAATGGGCTTAATTTAGGTTATAGTAAAGAGGTATAAATTGTTAAATTTTTACTAACAATATGACATATGACTTAATATGGACTGATTAATCCCGCCAAGAGGTGATTCTTTTTGGTCGATGAACAGTTGTTAAAGGAAGTTCTGGATCTCGCCCTGGCCAGCGGGGGAGATTTTGCCGATATTTTTGTCGAGCACAAGCGGGCTACGGGTGTCGGCCTTGAAGGCGGCAAGATCGAGCGGGTTCATTCGGGCATAGATATGGGTGCCGGCATCCGCGTGATTAACGGTGATTCCACGGCCTATGCTTATACCAACGACCTGAGCCGGGAAGGCCTCCTCGAGGCCGCCCGCATTGTCAGTCATGCTTCCCGGGGGGAGAAAAAAGACTACCACCTGGACCTGCGCCGGGTGCGGCCACTGGTGGATTTTCCCGTGGTAGAGCGTCCCGATGCGGTCAAGCCGGAACGCAAGGTGGAGGCGGTCCAGGCCGCCGACCGGGCCGCCCGGGCTGTGGATGTGGAGAAAATTAAGCAGGTAATGGTGGGCTACGGGGACGTGGTCCAGAAGGTAGTCATTGCCAACAGCGCCGGTGAATATGTGGAAGACGAGCGCATCCGCACCCGCCTGATGGTGCAGGTGGTGGCTGCCGAGGGGCCGACCATTCAAACGGGTTACGAGGCCGTGGGCGGCCTGACCGGCTTTGAGCTGCTGGAGCGTTACCGCCCCGAGTCGGTGGCGGAAATCGCGGCCCGGCGGGCCGTGGAGATGCTAAAGGCGCAGCCAGCCCCCACCGGTAAAATGCCCGTGGTGATGGCCGGGGAGGCCGGAGGGACCATGGTTCACGAAGCCTGCGGCCACGGCCTGGAGGCTGATCTGGTTCAGAAGAAGCTTTCGGTTTATGCCGGCAAAAAGGGGCAAAAGGTGGCTGCCGACTTTGTTACCGTTATCGATGACGCCGGCATGGCCGGCCATTATGGTTCTTACCGCTTTGACGACGAGGGGGTGCCGGCCCGGAAAGTAACCCTGATTGAAAAAGGCGAGCTTACGGACTACATGTACGACCGGCTCACCGCTTCGCGGGAAGGGAAAGCATCCAACGGCCACGGCCGCCGGGAGTCCTACCAGCACAAACCCATCCCCCGCATGGGCAATACCTACATAGCCCCGGGCAGGATGGACCCGGAAAAGATCATCAGGGAGACAAAAAATGGTCTTCTGGTGAAGAAAATGGGCGGCGGCCAGGTGAATACCACCACCGGGGATTTTGTTTTTGACGTGGCCGAGGGGTACCTGATTCAGGACGGGGAAGTGGGCCCCATGGTACGGGGAGCAACCTTAACGGGCAATGGCCCCGAAGTGCTGCGGATTGTGGAAATGATCGGCAGAGATCTGGGCTTCACCATCGGTACCTGCGGCAAGGACGGGCAGGGGGTGCCGGTGAGCGACGCCCAGCCCACCATGGCCATCAAGGAGCTCATCGTGGGCGGCACAAGCCACGGCCGGGCCAACGGTAAGATCCGGCGCCTGTAGGGGCCGGCGGTCACAGTTAAGGGGGGACGATAATGAGCCGCCTAAAAGAAACGGCAGCAGTTTATGAAACCAGGCCCCTGCCGGAAGGCAAGATCACCTTTGAGGAGTTTTTGGCCTGGTGCGATGAAGATACCTGGGCGGAGTGGGTGGATGGGGAGGTCGTTGTATTGACGCCGGCAGCCAGAAAACATCAGAGGATATATAAATTTCTCTTGTTCTTGCTGGAGGTATTTGTCAGTAAGCATAGCCTCGGTGAAGTATTGTCTGCCCCCTTTTTGGTGCGCCTGCCCGAAATGCTGCGCCGGGGCCGGGAGCCGGATATCCTCTATGTGAGCAACGAAAAGCTGCCCTTTTTAAAGGAAACGTACATGGACGGGCCTCCCGATCTGATAGTTGAAATAACCTCTCCGGAAAGCCTGGCCCGGGACCGGGGGGAAAAGTATGTGGAATATGAGGCTGCAGGTGTTAAAGAATACTGGCTTATTGACCCGGACAGGCGGCAGGCGGAATTTTACAGGCTGGCTGAAGAAGGGCGCTACCGCACAATTCATCCAAACGAAGAGGGGATCTATCGTTCGGAGGTCATCCCCGGCTTCTGGCTGCAGGTGAACTGGCTGTGGCAGGATCCTCTTCCTTCAGTTATTGACTGTTTGAAAGAATTGGGTTTGATTTAACAAAAGGCAGGGTCCACTGCCGGACCCCGCCTTTTAACGTTTTATCTTTCCGCTTGAATTGTTCTTAAAACGCGGTATAATTTCCCGGCCGCTCCGAAACCAGCCTGGTCATCAGGTTGGCGATGACCTGTTTTTCCTGCTGGTCGGCCACCTGCCATAACTCTTTCAGCACTTTTTGTTCCGGGTTGGCCGGGGGTACGTGATCGGCCAGCACCTGACCGGCCTGCTGGGCCAGATTTACAATGCGCTCCCGGGAAATGCCCAGCTCCTCCGCAAATTCCACCGCCTGGCCGAGAAAACGTTTCCAGTTATCCCAGTCCGTGCTTACCTGGCGAATATCCAATTTTAACACTCCTTTCCTGATTACTGGCGGGGCTTGTTTCTAGTTTGTTCCTCTTTCCACCGTCTTATTCAAGAAAAGGAATACACACCTCTGTAAACAACGGCATATGGTAACAAAAGAAAAGGGAGTAAGCTTACTTTAGGCCGTAAAAGTTCAGTAAAACCGCCGTTCCTTAAGCGGGTTAACTGAACACTTACTTTAGGCCTTATCCGGGGGGTAGGCTGCATGAAAATTGGTGATATTGTGACCCGCAAGGTATGTGGGGAAGATATGCAGTTTTGCATTCTGGGTTTTTACACCAAACAGAGCACCGGAGAACGGGTGGCCATTCTGGCCATGCTGGACCCCACCACCATAGTGGAAGCTTCAGTACAGGAACTTGCCCCGGTATCCCCAAGAGGTATATTTGCTCTCACCACCAATCTTTATGTACACTAGCTGCCGGCAGGCAGTTTTTTTGTTGGGCTCTAAAGGAATAGGCTGGCGGTTATTGAATAATACTTATGTTGACGTGGAAAGGAGTGGGATTTGCGTTGGCCGACTTTCTGGAAATTGCCCGGTTTGCCCTGCAGCGGGCCGCCAGCCTGGGGGCCGGCCAGGTTGAAGCCTACCTGAATGCCGGCAAGGAACTGGTCGTTGAAGTACGGGACGGGCAGGTAGAAACCATGAAACTGGCGCAGGATCGTGGTCTGGGCCTGCGGGTGATGGTCGGCAACAGTGCCGGATTTGCCTTTACCACCGACCTTACCAGAACGGCTGTGGAAGATATTGTGCGCCAGGCGGTAAGCAATGCCGCCAGTGCGGCCCCCGATCCTTACCGGGTGCTGCCAGAACCCGCTTCCGCCTACCCCGAACTGGACCTCTATGACCCGGCCATCCGGAAGGCCACCGTGGAAGAAAAAATCGAGCTGGCCCGGGCCATGGAAAGGGCGGCCCGGGATTTTGATCCCCGGGTTAAAATTATTGAAAGTGCCGCCTACCATGACGCTGAAGTAGAGGTTACCCTGGTCAACAGCCGGGGCATTGAGGCCACTTACCGGAGCGCTTACTGCGGCCTTTATATGTCGCTGGTCGCTGAAGAAAACAACGACAGCCAGACGGGCTTTGCCATGGATTACCGCCTGCAGTATGATCAGTTGAATCCCGTCAAAGTAGGGCGGGAAGCCGCAGAGCGGGCCGTACGCATGCTCGGGGCCAAACCGGTGAGCACCCGGCGGGCGGCGGTAATCCTGGAGCCCTACGTGGTCACGGGCTTTTTGGGCCTTCTGGGTCCCGGGCTTACTGCCGAAGCGGTGCAGAAGAACCGGTCGCCCTTTGCCGGTAAGGTGGGGCAGGAGGTGGCCTCCCCGCTGGTGAACATCATTGACGACGGCGCCCTGGCCGGGGGTATTGCTTCCGCTCCTTTTGACGGCGAAGGCGTGCCCACAGGCCGTACGGTCTTGATTGAAGGCGGAATTTTGCGCGGCTTTCTGCATAATACTTACACTGCCGCCAGAGACGGCGTCAAATCCACCGGCAACGGGGTGCGCGGCTCCTTTAAAAGCCCCCCGGAAGTGGGGACGACCAACTTTTTCATCCAGCCGGGAACCATTTCCCCGGAGGACCTCATCCGCGACACGCAACAGGGACTGTATGTAACCGAAGTATTGGGGATGCACACGGCCAACCCCATTTCCGGCGATTTTTCCGTAGGCGCGGCGGGGATTTTAATTGAAAACGGGCAGCTTACCCGTCCTGTACGGGGCGTAGCCATAGCCGGCAATCTTCTTGATTTACTCAAGCAGGTGGATGGCGTAGCCAGTAATCTGACCTTTTTTGGGGGGCGGGGGGCACCGGCCATCAGGGTGGCCGGAATGTCCATCAGCGGCCACTAACAACAGGCTTTGCAATTATTCTGGGTTATGGTAAAATTTTTTTTGCGATCCTCTTCTGGCAGGACGGTGCTCCGGGTGAAAATACTGGTTCTAAATGGTCCCAATCTAAATTTATTAGGGCGCCGGGAACCCCAGGTTTACGGCGCCCTTACCCTGGACGAGATCAATGCTTCCCTTGAACAGCTGGCCGGGGAACTGGGGGTGGAGGTAACCTTTTACCAGTCCAACCACGAAGGCGAACTGGTGGACAGGCTCCACCGGGCAGTGGGTAAAGAGGATGCGGTGGTTTTTAACCCCGGTGCCTATACCCATTACAGCCTGGCCTTGCGGGATGCGGTGGCCGCCACTGGCTTGCCGGTAATCGAAGTGCATCTTTCCAATATCTATGCCCGGGAAGAATTCCGCCACCATTCAGTAATTGCCCCGGTAGCCGCCGGTCAAATCAGCGGCCTGGGTGTGCTCGGTTACCGGTTGGCCCTCAGGGCCGCGGTGGAGCTGGCACGAAGCAGGGGGCATGGACGTGCAGGGTAGGATTGAACGTCTGCTGGCCAGGCTTGCTCAAGAAAATGTGGACGCCTTTTTGGTGATGCGCCCGGAAAACCGGTTTTACTTAAGTGGCTTTACCGGTTCCGCCGGTGCCCTGGTGGTTACTCCCCGGCAGGTTTATTTTCTGGCCGATTTCCGCTATTTTGAGCAGGCGCGGGAACAGTGCCCCCTTTGTCAGGTGGTAGGGTTTAAGGAATCCCTTTATGATGCACTGGCTGAAAAACTACCCCAGTGGGGGGTCAGCCGGCTGGGTTGTGAAGGAGATTTCCTTACTTATAAACAGGTAGTCACCCTCCAGGAGAAGCTGGAAAACATCCCGGTCACCCCCCTCTACGGTCTGATCGAGGAATTAAGGCAGGTCAAGGACCCCGGGGAAATTGAACTTCTGTCCCGGGCGGTGGCTCTGGCCGACCGGGCTTTTGAGCATATCCTTGACTACCTGAAACCCGGGGTTACCGAATGGGATGTGGCCGTGGAGCTGGAATGTTTTATGCGCCGCCTGGGTGCCCGTAAAAGCGCTTTTGATACTATTGTAGCTTCCGGCCCACGGGGAGCTCTGCCCCATGGTGTGGCTTCCCACCGGGTCATTTGCGAGGGGGATCTGGTCACCATGGACTTCGGCTGCCTGTACCGGGGCTATAATTCCGATCTCACCCGCACGGTGGTGGTGGGCTCTCCTGCTCCCCGTCAGGAGGAAATCTATCGCCTGGTGCTGGCCGCCCAGCGGGCCGCTCTGGCGGCCGTGCGGGCCGGTGTGAAGGCCTGTGAGGTTGACCGGGCGGCCCGGGAAGTGATTGCCTCCGCCGGTTACGGGGAAAACTTCGGCCACAGCACCGGCCACGGCGTGGGCCTGGCGGTACACGAAGATCCTTCCGTTTCTAAAAAGAATGAAACTGTGCTCCAGCCGGGCATGGTCATCACCGTGGAACCGGGCATTTACCTTCCGGGATGGGGCGGCGTACGGATTGAGGATATGGTGGTGGTGGAGGAACAGGGGTGCCGTATCCTCACCCGTGCCCCGAAGGACCCCCTGCCCGTTGTTCCCGTGTAAATATTCAGCAAAACTGTGTTTCCGTTTAATGAAATATTTTAAAGGAGGTTTGGCTGAAGGTGATTTCCACCAACGACTTCCGAACCGGATTAACCATTGACCTGGACGGCGAAGTGTTCCAGGTGATTGAGTTCCAGCACGTCAAACCGGGGAAAGGGGCGGCATTCGTCCGGTCAAAGCTCAAAAACCTGCGTACCGGGGCGGTAATTGAAAAGACCTTTAACGCCGGCGAAAAAATACCCCGGGCCCACGTGGAGCGGCGGGAAGTCCAGTACCTTTACAATGACGGGACCAGCTACAACTTTATGGATATGGAAACCTTTGACCAGTTTTCCCTGACCAGGGAACAGCTGGGCGATGCAATCAACTTCTTGAAAGAAAATATGACCATCAACCTCCTCATGTTCCAGGGTAAGTCAATTGGCGTGGATTTACCCAACTTTGTGGAGCTGAAAGTGGTGGACACGCCCCCGGGCATCAAGGGAGACACCGCCTCCGGAGGCTCCAAGCCGGCCACCCTGGAAACCGGATATGTCGTCCAGGTTCCCTTCTTTATCGAAGTGGGAGATGTTTTGCAAATCGACACCCGCACCGGTCAATATATCAAGCGGGCGTGAATGTTCAGCAAAACCGTTCCCCAGGAAATATATGTTTAAAACCCCCGGAAAAGAGCAATACTATAACAGTCCAGTTGGGTACTCATCAAACCAAGGGGGGTTTTGTAATGGAGGACCTGAAATCCAGGGTGGCTTACCTGCAGGGCCTTTCCGCGGGTATGGACCTTGAAAAGGAAAGTAAGGAGGGCCGGTTGCTTTCAAGCATCATCGATGTTCTCGGTGACTTTGCCAGTTCCTTTAACGAACTGCAGGAGGCCCAGGAACAGCTTGAGGACTACCTGGAAAGCATTGATGAAGATCTTTACTCCCTGGAAGACGAGATTTATGACGGCCGCCCGGGCATGGATGATGACGATTACATGGAAGTGGAATGCCCGCGCTGCGGTGAAATCGTTTGCTTTGACCGGGACATTGTCGATGACGAGGACGTAATTGAAGTAACCTGTCCCAATTGCGATGAGGTAGTCTTCGTTAATGACGACACCTATGCCTCTGCCGATGAGCCCGAGCTGATTGAAGGGCGCACGCAGGTGGAGCACGACGATGACCTTTAGGGTTCCGGTAATGCCGGAACCTTTTCTATTTAAGGGTAGCTGAGGACGACATACCCCTTGACTTCCGGCTAAAGGCGGGTTTACAATAGGCCAGAGATTTCAAGGGAGGCGGATGACACCATGAGCAAAATTGTCATTATCGGTGGTGTGGCGGCAGGCCCCAAGGTGGCGGCCCGGGCCCGGCGGCTCATGCCGGATGCCGAGATCACCATTATTGAACGGGGCCGCCTTATTTCCTATGCCGGATGCGGTATGCCCTTTTATGTCGGCGGTCAAATCAAGGACTTTAACCAGTTATTCAGTACATCTTATGGAGTAATCAGGGACGAGCACTATTTTATGAACGAAAAAGGGGTAAAAGTGCTCACCCGTACCGAGGCCAGGGCCATTGACCGGCAGAAGAAGGAAGTGACGGTGACCAACCTGGATACCGGGGAAACCTGCACCATCCCCTATGACAAGCTGGTGCTGGCCACGGGATCCAGCCCGGTAGTTCCCCCCATACCCGGCCTGGATTTAAAGGGCGTCCACCGGCTCAATCACCCCGATGACGCCCGGCAGATTGTGGAGCAGCTGGAAGGGGTCAGTGAGGCGGTAATTGTGGGGGCGGGCCTGATTGGTATGGAGGCAATGGAGGCCCTGCTCAAGCGGAAGATCTTTGTTTCGGTGGTAGAACTCAAGGAGCAGATTTTGCCCGGGGTGCTGGATCCCGACCTGGCGTCGGTACTGGCCTATCGCCTGGAAGAGGAAGGCGTGGAATTCCACCTGGGCAAGAAGGTCTTGCGCCTGGAGGGAGATGAAGAGGGCCATGTCACCGGGGTGGTGACCGACGGCGGTACGCTGGATGCCCAGATGGTTATTGTGGCCGTAGGGGTGCGGCCCAATGTGGAGCTGGCCCGGGCTGCCGGCCTCACCATTGGCGAGACGGGAGCTATTGCGGTAAATGAATACCTCCAGACCAGCGACCCGGACATCTACGCCGTGGGAGACTGCGTGGAAAACCTACACCTGGTTTCCGGGCGCAAGGTGTATATTCCCCTGGCTTCCACGGCCAACCGCCAGGGCCGGGTGGCGGGGGACAACGTGGCCGGCCGGAAGAGCAAGTTCAAGGGGGTGCTGGGCACGTCAGTGCTGAAAGTTCTGGGCTGGAACGTAGGCCGTACCGGGCTGGGCGAGCAGCAGGCCCGGGATCTGGGTTACGATGTAATTACTGCCATCAACGCCACCCATGACCGCACCCACTACTACCCCGGTCACGACAACCTGCTCATTAAACTGGTGGTGGATAAAAAGAGCCGCAAACTACTGGGCGCCCAGGCCATTGGTGGCGGTGACGCCATTAAACGCATTGACGTGGTGGCTACGGCTTTGCACTTCGGGGCTACGGCTGACGACCTGTTTGATGTGGATCTGGGTTATGCCCCGCCCTTCAGCACCCCCATCGATGCGATTCAGCACGCGGCCAACATTGTGCGCAATAAGGTGGACGGCCTGGCCCGGACCATCACTGCCCGGGAGCTCAAGGAAAAGCTGGAGCGGGGCGACGATTTTATCCTGCTGGATGTGCGCACCCCGGAACAATTCAACTACCGGCACATTGAAGACGACCGGGTGATGCTGGTGACCCTGGGCGACCTGCGCCGCCGCATTGACGAAATTCCCCGGGACAAGGAAATCGTTACCCTTTGCGCCCTGGGCGTGCGGGCCTATGAAGCCATGCGCACTTTAAGCGGGGCCGGCTTCAAAGACGTAAAATTCCTGGAGGGCGGCCTTCAGGGCTGGCCCTACGAGCTGGAATAAAACCTGGATTTTTTGGACCCTTCACGTGTTGTGGAGGGTTCTTTTTTTTGACAATTTTTTGGGGTATAAAAACTTGTCCTTTCAAATATCTATGGACTGAAGAAGGAGGGACAAACCATGGCCACTGCGCCTTTGCTTCGACCGGTCAAATCCAGCAAAAGCCATCCCGTGGAAGAAGTGTTGCCGGTGCTACCGGTTCAGCTGCGCAATCTGATTGCCGGGCTGCCCCCGGAAGTCCTGGAACGGCTGGAGGAAATTCGCCTGCGCCAGGAGCGGCCCCTGGCCCTGGGACTGGTTCACAAGGATGCCTTCCTCAGCCCGGAGGGAAACCTGGTGAGCAGCCCGGAACAGGCCTACCGGGTCAGCGCCGGCGACCTGGAACGTACCCTCCAGCTCGTTACCGGTTCATCCCTTTATGCCCTGGAAGAGGAACTGCGCAACGGGTACATCACCCTTCCCGGCGGGCACCGGGTCGGCCTGGCCGGGCGGGCGGTTATGGAAGGGGGGCGGGTGAAAACCTTAAAGTACATAAGTTCCCTCAACATCCGTATTTCCCGGGAAGTGCCTGGGCTGGCCACCCCCCTCCTGCCGCACCTCATTGACCGCCGGCTGAAAAGCATTTATCACACGCTGATCTTTTCCCCACCCCGCTGCGGGAAGACCACCCTGCTGCGGGATATCATCCGCCAGCTCAGCAACGGTGCGCCGGAGCTTGACCTGCCCGGCCTGACCGTGGGAGTGGTTGACGAGCGTTCCGAGCTGGCCGGCTGCTACCGGGGGGTGCCGCAGCGGGACGTGGGGGTGCGTACCGATGTTCTGGACGGTTGCCCCAAGGCCGAAGGCATGATCATGCTGCTGCGTTCCATGGCTCCCCAGGTGATTGCCACCGACGAGATCGGGAGAGACGAGGATATCGCCGCCCTGGAGGAAGTGTTCCATGCGGGAGTGCGCGTACTGGTTACCGTCCATGGTGCTTCCCTGGCCGAACTGGCCGCCCGGCCGGCCCTGCAGCATCTCTTCAAGCTTAAGGTAATCCAGCGCTTTGTCCTTTTGGGTCGTTCCCGGGGTGTGGGTACGGTGGAGGACATCCTGGATGGTCAGACCATGCGTTCCCTGGGGGTGAGGTGATGCTGAAGATCCTTGGATGTGCCCTGATCCTCCTGGCCGGTGGCGGGGCAGGGATGACCATGGCCGGGCATTATGCCCGGCGGCCGCGGGACCTGCGCAGTTTGCAGGCTGCCTTAAAGATGCTGGAAACGGAGATCACCTATACCGCCACTCCCCTGCCCGAAGCCCTGGGCCGGGTGGCGGAGCGGGCGGGCCCGCGGGTGGCTTTGCTGTTTAACCGTGCCAGGGAAGAGCTCCTGTCCCCCTCGGGCCGTACGGCGCGGGAGGCCTGGGAGAGCGCCCTGAAAGCCTTTTATCCCACCAGCGCCCTGGTGCCTTCCGATCTGGCCGTTCTCCGGCAGCTGGGTCCGGCCCTGGGTATTTCCAGCGTACAGGACCAGAGCAAACACCTGCACCTGGCCATGGAGCAGCTGGGCGTGGAAATGGTGCGGGCTGAAGAAGAAGCCTCCCGTTATGTCAGGCTCTGGAACTACCTGGGCTTTCTCGGCGGGTTGGCCCTGGTTCTGATGTTGTATTGAAAAAGGGGGGAGCCATATGGGCTACGATATCAGTTTAATTTTTAAGATTATCGGCATTGGAATTCTCGTCGGGGTTGCCCACTACGTCCTGAAAAATTCCGGAAAGGAGGATTATGCCGTTATTGCTACCCTGGGCGGTCTGGGTATTGTGCTCATCTGGGTGGTGCAGCTTTTGGGCGGTTTCTTTGACCAGGTAAGGTCGGTGTTCAAGTTGTTTTAGAGGGGTGGCACCGGTGGAGATCATGCAGATTGTCGGCCTGGGGATAGTGGCGGCGGTACTGGCGGTAACCATCCGGCACAACAAACCGGAAATGGCCATGCTTTTAAGCATTGCTGCAGGGATTATCCTCTTCATGATGGTCCTGGGCAAGATTGGCGCGGTAATTGACGTGCTCAGGGAGCTTTCCACCCGGGCCAATTTAAATATGGTTTACCTGGGGACAATCCTCAAAATTGTGGCCATAGCCTATATTGCCGATTTTGGTGCCCAGATCTGCCGGGATGCCGGTGAGGGGGCAGTGGCCTCCAAAATTGAATTTGCGGCCAAGGTGCTCATCCTTGTCCTGGCAGTGCCTATAATGATCGCCGTGCTCCAGTCCCTGTTAAAACTGGTACCCTGAGGTGATAGGGGATGCTCCGGCCTTTCTGGTTTTGCGTGTTCTGTGTGGTATTGTTATTCTTTCCCGCTGCCGCCCTGGCTTTACCGGGGGATTTACCGGAATCTACTTCTTCCCTGGAGCCGGTGCAAAAGGCACTGGATATCAGCGGGGTGGAGGATTACATAAACACCCTGGATGCGGAAATTAAAGATGCCATTCCCGGGTTTAACTTTAAAGAAATGGTCATGAAATTAATCCGTGGAGAAATTGATTTGAGCGCCGGGGAACTCTTTCGCAGCCTCCTTTCCTATTTGTTTCGCGAGGTGGTGGCCAATTCCGCCCTCCTGGGCAAACTGGTCGTCCTGGCCATAATATGCGTGGTACTGCAAAATTTTACCGCCGCCTTTGACCGGGGGACCACCGGCCAACTTACCCATACCGTCACCTACCTGGTGCTGGTTACTATTGCCATTGGTTCCTTTGCCCTGGCGGTGCAGACCGGCAGGGAAGTGGTGGACAAGATGGTCACCTTCATGCAGGCCTTGATGCCCGTATTGCTCACCCTGCTGGTGGCCCTGGGCGGGGTGGCCTCGGCGGCCATCTTTCACCCCGTGATTCTGGTCAGCATCACCTTTTTGGGAACCCTGATCAAGAACGTGGTTCTGCCCCTGGTTTTCTTTTCCGCCGTGCTGGGACTGGCCAGTCACCTTTCCCCCCGCTTTAAGGTTTCCGGCCTGGCCGGCCTGTTGCGGGGTGCAGCGGTGGGGCTTTTAGGGATAATGGGGACGGTTTTCCTGGGCCTTTTAGCCATCCAGGGGGTGGCCGGGGCTGTAGGGGATGGAGTGGTCTTGCGCACGGCCAAGTTTTCCCTGGACGCCTTCATCCCGGTAGTGGGAGGAATGTTTTCCGATGCCCTGGAGGCAGTGATCAGTTCTTCCCTGCTGATTAAAAATGCCCTGGGTATTGCCGGTGTGGTGGCAGTGGTGATGATCATGACCCTGCCGCTGGTCAAGCTCTTTTCCCTGGCTTTTATTTATAAACTGGCCGGGGCGTTGATTCAACCGGTGGACGATTCCCAGGTGGTGGCCTGTCTTTCCGACCTGGGCAACAGCATAATCATCATCTTCGCCACAGTGGCCACGGTGGGCTTACTCTTTTTCTTTGCCATTGCCATCCTGGTAGGGGTGGGCAACCTTACCGTCATGCTGCGTTAGGGGGGAGGGATGATGTGGAACTCGTCCGCAACCTGGTCCAGAACCTGATTATTATTGTAGTCCTGGCGGTTTTTCTGGAAATGCTGCTGCCGGCCGGCGACATGCGGCGCTATGTGAAAATGGTTATGGGGCTGTTAATTATCGTGGTGGTTTTGCAGGCTATAGGGGGGGTGGTGCGGGGGGAATGGCAGCACGACCTGCCGGAACCGGCTTTAACCGGTACTCCGCCAGGAGTTCCGGATCTGACGGATATTATGGCTGCCGGCCAGCGTTTAAAAGACGGGCACCAGCAAAAAGCCCTGGAAGAGTACCGGCAG
The DNA here is from genome assembly GCF_011393055.1 of Desulfofundulus sp. TPOSR. Classification (NCBI taxonomy): domain Bacteria; kingdom Bacillati; phylum Bacillota; class Clostridia; order Eubacteriales; family Peptococcaceae; genus Desulfofundulus; species Desulfofundulus sp. TPOSR. Next base: position 385,634 of record NZ_JAAOEF010000003.1, read on the forward strand.
GGCCTCTCCCGCCAGATCGCCGCCCTGGCAGGTTTAAACAAGGAGGTACAGGTGGTAAAAGCACAGGTGGAGGTTTATAGTGATCCCCGGGACAGGCGTTTTGGACAAATCCGGGAGGTGCATCTTTTACTGGCCGCGGCCTCCCCTGGTACCCGGGAAAAGGGGGCCGGGCGGGATGACCCTTTAGTGGACCCGGTAACCATTGATGTGGGCGGCCGGGGTCTATCAGGGAATGATGTTACGGGTTTGAAACCAGGGCCGGAGGCGGAAAGGGCGGCGGGACAGCTGGCCAAAACGGTAGCCAATTTCTATAATCTCTCGCCTGAACAGGTTAAGGTGCACTGGGTGAGTTAATCTTAGGGAGGTCGGTGAAGGTGTCTATCTGGGATGCATGGAAGAAATTTCTTGGAAACCGGGAGGAAGGGGATCTCCCTCCGAAAATGACGCGGCGCCAGCTCGGGGTACTGGGCGGCCTGGTTGCCCTGGGGGTAGTCCTGCTCCTTTTGGGGAGTGTAAGCTTTCCGGCAAAAGGAAAACCGCCGGTGAATGAAGGGAACCATCCCCCCCAGGAGAGCCTGGCCAAACAACCGGGTGACTCGAATATGGCCCGCCAGGAGGCAGCCCTGGAGGAAAAGCTGCGGGAAATGCTTGGACAAGTAGAGGGGGCCGGTAAGGTGGAGGTAACAGTGCGCCTGGCCAGTTCCAGCCGGGAGGAATATGCCGTGAACACCACCACCGGGCGCAAAACCACCCAGGAAAAGGACCAGGCGGGGGGGACCAGGGTAACCAGTGAAGATACCGGTAGCGACCAGCTGGTTTTAATCCGTTCCGGCCAGGGGGAAATACCGGTGGTGGAACAGGAAATTGCCGCCCGGGTGGCGGGAGTGCTGGTGGTGGCCGATGGAGCCCGGGATCCCCTGGTGAAGGCCCGGCTTTTCCAGGCCGTGCAGGTGGCCCTGGGTATTGAACCGCAAAAAATCCTGGTATTACCGCGGGAAAGGGGAGAGATTTAATGCATACCATCCTGATCCAGAAACGAATCCTTCTGGCCTTCTTGCTGGGCCTGCTGGGATTGACATTGCTTGTTCTGGGCTGGCAGGGTGCTCCCGGGCAGATGAAACGGCAGGATGACGGTGCACCGGTGTCAGCAAATAATATGCCTGCCGCCCGGGGGACAGCAGCGGGAACTGTGCCGGGGCCGCCCCGGCAGGTTCAGGATGTGTCCCGGGATGGAGCGGCCTTTTTTGTGGAGTATCGCCTGGACCGGGAGCGCACCAGGGGCCAGCAGCTGGAACTGCTCCGGGAAATTATCAGCAACCCCCAGGCGGCGGCCGAAACCCGCAGGACCGCCCAGGAGCGGCTGCTGGCCATCAGCCAGAGCATGGCCCGGGAAGTTGAGGTGGAAAATCTAATCCGGGCCAAGGGCTTCAAGGATGCCGCCGTCTGTCTGGATGACCGGGGTGCCACCGTGGTAGTCCAGGCGGCCCGCATCTCCCCCGAGGAGGCCACCCGCATTGCCGAACTGGTGTCCCGGGGTGCCGGGGTACCGGAACAGGATGTGGTGATTATTCCCAGGCCGTAGTGAACCTCCCCCGGGCTTGTCCCGGGGGAGGTTCACTATGCCCCGCTGCCCTGTTCCCGGCGTATGGCTTCCGCGATCCACGACCGGATCAGGGTCTGGTAGGGGATATCCTTCCTCCTGGCTATCTCTTTTACCGCCTCTATCTGGGACACCCGCAGGCGCAGGGTCACCTGTTTGGTCCGTGCCCGCTCGCGGATTTTTGCCGCCAGTTCGGGGTCAAGCTCCATTTCAACGGGTTCATCGCTTTCAATGTAGTCCAGGGAATTGTGTGTATCCCAGAATTCAGCCTCTTCTTTTTCGTTTTTAAACTCCGGAAGGCTTTTCGCCATTGTTAATTTCGCCTCCTTTGCAGGTAGTACCGGCGCTCCCACCTGTTCATGTCCCTCGCAGTGACAACGCGGATAACACCGCCGGGCTTGATTTGAAAAATCACCGTCAGGTAACGGCCTTCCTCCGTCTGTCCGTAGGCGGCGAACCTTCCACCCCGGACCCTGCGGACCACCGGACGGTCGGAAAAGACTCCTTCAACCTCTTCAGGGGTAAGCCCGTGTCTTTCTTCGATGTGCCCGGCATTCCACTTGTCCCACTCAAACCGGCTTATTTTCACTGACAACACCCACTTCCATTTTAAGTCTGCATATTGCTATTGTCAATACAATAGCCCTGATAATGTCACCGGACTATGATATTGTCACCCTGTAAGCGGACTGAGAAAATGTCACTATGGGAGGAGAAATCTTTTTGAGTGCTAAAGAGTCGCGCAGGGTGTTTGTGATTGAACAGGCCGTCAAAGGCAAGATTACCAACAGGCAGGCTGCTGAGGTCCTGGGCTTAAGTGAACACCAGGTAATCCGCTTGAAGGAGAGGATGAAAGCTGATGGTGTTGCGGGCCTGGCTCATAAAAACAGAGGAAGGGACCATTACAAGCATTTTCAGCAGGTAGGTTTGTAAATGTTAACAACTGAAAAAACTTGAAACCCAAAAGCCTCGAGTTCAAGGATTCTAGATGCGTACTGAAATATATTGTATACTTGCGTTTACCCTATTTCCGGGACCTGTAGATTTTAATATAATAACATCAAGTTGATAATAAACAGGCTAACGGTTCAGGTTGTATTTATTGCAACCTGAGTATTTTTTGTTTTGCCGTGTTTTGGGGGAGGTTTCCATGGGTTTAAAGATCACCGACACTACCCTGCGCGATGGCCACCAGAGCCTCTGGGCCACCCGCATGCGTACTCAAGATATGCTGCCCATCCTGGAAAAACTGGATGCGGTAGGCTATCATTCCCTGGAAGTGTGGGGCGGGGCCACTTTTGACGTTTGCATGCGTTATTTGAACGAAGATCCCTGGGAACGTTTGCGGACTTTAAAAAAGCACATTAAGCGCACGCCCTTGCAGATGCTTTTGCGTGGTCAGTCCCTGGTGGGTTACCAGCATTATCCCGATGATGTGGTCGAGGCCTTTATTAATAAGATGGTGGAAAACGGCATAGATGTTATCCGCATCTTTGACGCCTTGAACGACCTGCGCAACTTTGAAGCACCCATGCGGGTGGCTTCAAAGACGGGGGCACACATCCAGGCGGCAGTGGTTTATACCATCAGCCCGGTACACACCACCGAGCACTATGTGGAAACGGCGGTCAGCCTGGCCCAGATGGGAGCTCATTCCATCTGCATTAAAGATATGGCCGGGCTGCTCACCCCTTATAAAGCTTACGAACTGGTAAAACTGATTAAGGAACGGGTCGGTCTGCCCGTACAGCTGCACAGCCACTACATTGGCGGTCTGGCCCTGGGGGCCTACCTCAAGGCGGCCGAGGCGGGGGTGGATGTGGTGGATACCGCCTCCGTGCCCCTGGCCTTTGGTTCTTCCCAGCCTCCGGTGGAAACGGTGGTGCGGGCGCTGCAGGGGACGCCCTACGATACCGGCCTGGATCTCCACTTGCTTTTTGAGATTGCCGCTTACTTTGAAGACCTGCGCAAGTCCCTTGGTTACGAGCGGGGGGTCACCCGCATCAACGACATGCGGGTCTTTGAACACCAGGTGCCCGGAGGGATGATTTCCAACCTGGTTACCCAGCTGGAAGAACAAAAGGCCCTGCATCGCCTGCCCGAGGTGCTGGCGGAAATTCCCCGGGTGCGGGCGGAGCTGGGTTACCCGCCCCTTGTTACTCCCACCAGCCAGATCGTGGGCACCCAGGCCGTGCTGAACGTTCTCACCGGAGAACGATACAAACTCATTCCCGGCGAGGTGCGGGCCTATGTAGAAGGGCTTTACGGCAGGCCACCGGCCCCCATAGATCCGGATGTGGCCCGAAAGATTTTGGGAGACAAGGAACCCATTACCTGTCGCCCCGCCGATTTACTGGAACCCAAAATGGATAAAATAAGAGAAGAGATCAAACACCTGGCAAAGTCGGAAGAAGATTTCATTTCCTACGCCCTGTTTCCCCAGGTGGCGAAGAGATTCTTTGAAAACCGCAACCGGCCGGGTCACCAGCCCGTGGATTCTGCCGCGCCTTTGCGCAACGGAGCCCGGGAGCAAAAACCCGGTCGTAAGGAGGATGGAAGCATGAACTTACAGGAAATCAAGGAGTTAATTAAACTAATTGACCAGACGGCCATTGCCGAGTTATCCCTGGAGAGTGCGGGGGTGAAAGTGGCCATAAGGAAAGCCGGCGCGCAAGGGGCGATGCCTGCACCTGCGGGCGGGGATTCCCCGGTACCGCCGCCGGCCCGGGAAGCGGCTGCCCCACCAGTACCAGCCCCGGAAAAATCTATTGATACTACCGGCCTTACCGTGATCAGGGCTCCCATGGTAGGCACCTTTTACCGCGCCCCGGCTCCCGATGCCCCGCCCTTTGTCCAGGTGGGGGATGTGGTGGAGAAGGGTCAGACGCTTTGCATTATTGAGGCCATGAAACTGATGAACGAAATTGAATCAGAAGTGGCCGGTGAAATTGTAGAAATCCTGGTGGAAAACGGCCAGCCCGTGGAGTACGGGCAGGAGCTGTTCTTGATCCGGGAAAAATAGATGGGCAGGGAGTAACATGTTTAAAAAAATACTGATTGCAAACAGAGGAGAAATTGCCTTAAGGATCATTCGTGCCTGCCGGGAGATGGGTATTAAAACTGTTGTGGTATATTCCGAAGCCGACCGGGACAGCCTGCCGGTGCGCATGGCTGATGAGGCCTACTGCATTGGCCCGGCCCCGGCAGCAAAAAGCTACCTCAATATTACCAACATTATCAGTACAGCCATGGTTTCCGGGGCGGATGCCATCCACCCCGGTTATGGTTTTCTGGCTGAAAACGCCGGATTTGCTGAAATCTGCGAAAGTTGCGGCCTGACCTTTATCGGCCCCCCGGCCTCCGCCATGGAGAAAATGGGGGCCAAGGCGGTGGCCCGGGAAACGGTGCTTAAAGCCGGGGTACCGGTGGTACCCGGTTCCCCCGGGGTGCTCCGGGACGTGCAGGAGGCTCTGGAGGTGGCGGAAGAAATTGGCTACCCCGTGCTGGTTAAAGCTTCTGCCGGCGGCGGCGGTCGGGGCATGCGGGTGGCCCAGGGCCCCGAAGACCTGATCCGGGCGGTGCAGACGGCCCAGACGGAAGCCCAGGCGGCCTTCGGCAACGCCCAGGTTTACGTGGAAAAGTATGTGGACGAGCCCCGCCATATTGAGTTTCAGATCCTGGGCGACAAGCACGGCCATATCGTCCATCTGGGGGAACGGGACTGCTCCATTCAGAGGCGCAATCAGAAGATGATCGAGGAATCCCCTTCCACGGCCCTTACCCCGGAATTGCGCCGGAAAATGGGTGAAATGGCGGTAAGGGCCGCCCGGGCCGTGGGCTATTACAACGCCGGGACGGTGGAGTTCCTGCTGGACAAACACCAGAACTTTTACTTTATTGAAATGAATACCCGCATCCAGGTGGAACACCCGGTTACCGAAATGGTTACCGGCATTGATTTGATCAAAGAACAAATAAGATTGGCAGCCGGGGAACCCCTGGGTTATACCCAGGAAGACATTCAAATCCGGGGCTGGGCCATTGAATGCCGCATTAACGCTGAGGACCCGGCCCGCAACTTTACTCCCTCTCCCGGCTTGATTTCCGCTTACCTGCCCCCCGGCGGGCCGGGGATCCGCCTGGATAGTGCAGCCTACCCCGGCTGGAAAGTCCCCCCTCATTATGATTCCATGATCGCCAAGCTCATTGCCTGGGGCCAGGACCGGGATGAGGCCATTGCCCGGATGCAGCGGGCCCTGGGGGAGTTTATCATTGAGGGGATCAAGACCACCATTCCCTTCCACCAGCGGGTGCTGCATAATGCCTTTTTCCGCCGGGGTGAGATTTACACCAATTTCATTCAGCGCCGCATCCTGATGGACTAATTGGTTGCAGACGGCCTGGGGTTCTGATATAATGGGGGCCATGGAGGTAAAATATGACAAGCACGGGGGGTTAACTATGGAGAATAAGGAAATGGTAATACGGGAAGAGCAGACCAGCCTGGGTTCCATCCGGATTGCCGATGAAGTAGTGCGGGTCATTGCCGGCCTGGCCGCCACGGAAGTCCCGGGTGTAGCCGGAATGAGCGGCGGAGTGGTGGGCGGTATTGTAGAAATGCTGGGTAAAAAGAACCTGTCCAAGGGTGTCAAAGTGGAGGTAGGCGAGAAGGAAGCGGCCGTAGACCTGTTTGTCATCGTCGATTACGGCACCCGCATTCCCGATGTGGCCCTTCAAATTCAAGAGAACGTAAAGAAGGCCATAGAGGCCATGACCGGCCTTTCGGTGGTCGAGGTTAATGTCAATGTCCAGGGAGTAGCTTTCAGCCAGGAGGGTAAAGAGGAAGAACACCGGGTCCGTTAGGGATCCGGGTAATTGTTCAGTAAAACCGCTACCACCGTAGCGGGATTACTGAACATTTACGGATCCGGCGAAAACAGGGAAATATAATATTAGGGGGTTACATTTTTATGGGGCCCTTTGACCGCGGCCTCCTGGTGATTTATACTTTTATTGTTACAGTTGCTTTGGTCTGGGCTGCCGCTGCCGTGGCCGGTTTTATTCCGCCCTACCGGGTGTGGGGCGGGCTGAACATGGTCATTGGGCAACCGCAGGCCGTCATTGCCCTCCTAGGCCTGTTTATTTTAGGCGGCGCCCGCCTGTTTTGGGTGGGGGTACGCCCGCGCCGCCGGCAGGCGGTGGTTCACGAGGCAGCCCTGGGACAGGTGCGTATTGCCCTTACCGCCATCCAGGACCTGGTGGAAAAGGTGGCTCTGGCGCAAAATGGGGTGCGGGAAGCCGGTGCCCGGGTCTACCCGGGCAAAGAGGGCATCCGCATTGGTATACGGGTGGCGGTAACCCCGGACATAAACATTCCCGCCACTGCCGCCATGGTGCAGGAACAGGTGAAAAACCGGGTGCTGGAGGTTACCGGGGTGACGGTGCAGGATGTCGCCATTACGGTCAAAAGTATTTCCGCCCGTAAACCCCGGGTGGAGTAAATGGGGTGTCTTCAACCGATGGATGCATATACCTTTGCGGAATTATGGAAGCGGCACCGGGGTAAGATTACCGGAGTCATTTTGGGTCTGGCCTTTGGCTGGTTTGCCATTATCTATGGCATTATTAAGGCGCTGTTTGTGACTGCATGTGTTTTCGCCGGGTATTACGTCGGCAAACGTTTGGATGAGCGGGTGGACTTCAAAGAGCTATTTTCCCGGCTGTTCCAGGAAAGATGAATATTTCCTAAATCAGGAGGTCAGTTTATGGGCAGAAGGCAGGCCAGGGAAGCAGCACTGCAAGTTCTCTACCAGGTAGATGTAGCACGGGTTGATCCCGAAGAAGCTCTCAATCACTTACGGGAAATGGCTTCCCCAAACCCCGGGGACTCTGATGAAAGTGATCAAGTAAACGAAGAAGATGCGAAAATAGCTTATCTGAGCCCCAGGGATATGCTTTTTGCCCGTGAACTGGTTGCCGGCACCCTGGCTCATCTGAAAGCCTTTGATCGGGTCATAGCCCGTTTAAGCCGGGACTGGCCGCTGTACCGTATGGCCGCGGTGGACCGGAATATTATGCGTATGGCGCTTTATGAAATATTCCACCGGGAGGATATCCCCAACAGCGTGGCGGTAAATGAGGCGGTGGAACTCGCCAAAACCTTTGGAGGACCTGACTCCAGTCGTTTTATTAATGGTATTCTCGGCCGGGTGGTAAAGGATCCGGCATCCTATTATCCATCGGAAGGGGAGATCGGGTAAGGTCTCCCTTTTCTTTTTGTAAGTTCCGTTCATAAGTTATGTGGGGCAGCAGGAATTTGCCGTCGTAGCGAGAATAATAAGATAATTGTTTCATAACGTTTTATATTTATAGAATATGCTAAGGGAGGGGGAGGCTTATTAATGTTCAAAATTTTGGAGAAACAGGTTTTTTCACCCATCATCAAGCAAATGGTTATTGAAGCACCCAGGGTAGCCAGGAAATGTCAGCCGGGTCAGTTTGTTATTTTGCGCATTCACGAAGAAGGTGAGCGTATTCCACTGACCATTGCGGACTTTGACCGGGAAAAGGGTACCATTACCATTGTCTTTCAGGAGGTCGGCAAAACCACCAAACAGCTGGGAACACTGGAAGCGGGAGATTACATTAAAGACTTTGTCGGACCGCTGGGGACCCCTTCCCACATTGAAAACTTCGGCACGGTCATATGCGTCGGTGGCGGTGTAGGGATAGCTCCGGTGTTCCCCATTGCCCGGGCGTTGAAAGAGGCCGGCAATCACGTAATCAGCATCATCGGTGCCCGGACCAGGGATCTCCTCTTCTGGGAGGACCGCATGCGGGAAGTTTCCACCGAGCTTTTTGTGACTACCGATGACGGTTCCTATGTACGCAAGGGCTTTGTTACAGATGTCTTGAAAGAAATTATTGACGAACGGGGCAAGGACAACATCAACCTGGTGCTGGCCATCGGTCCCCAGCCCATGATGCGGGCCTGTTGCAATGTCACCAAAGATTACGGCATCAAAACCATTGTCAGCCTGAACGCGCTGATGGTGGACGGTACGGGGATGTGTGGTTGTTGCCGGGTGACCGTGGGCGGCCAGACCAGGTTTGTTTGTGTGGATGGTCCTGAATTCGACGGCCACCAGGTGGACTTTGCTGAACTGGCCCGTCGTTCGGCCACCTTCCGGGCAGAAGAACAGCGGGCACTAGAGCGTCATACATGCCAGTGCGGATGTGGAGGTGGCAAATAATGGCCGAGAAGAAGGAAATAATTCCAAAAAAACATCCGATGCCTGCCCAGGCACCCATTGAGCGGATCCGGAATTTCAACGAAGTGGCCCTGGGTTATGACGAAGAAACTGCGGTGGCGGAAGCCAAGCGCTGCCTGCAGTGTAAAAAGGAGCCCTGCCGGCAGGGTTGTCCGGTGGAGGTAGATATCCCCGCGTTTATCAAGTTGGTAGCCGAGCGGGATTTTGCGGGCGCCATTAAAAAGATCAAGGAGAAAAACGCCCTTCCTGCTGTTTGCGGCCGGGTTTGCCCGCAGGAAAACCAGTGTGAGAAATACTGCACCCTGGGCAAGAAACATGAGCCCGTGGGTATCGGGCGCCTGGAACGCTTCTGTGCCGACTGGGAGCTGGCCCGGGGTGTGCTGCCCCAGGAAGTGGCCCCGCCCACCGGTTTCAAAGTGGCGGTGGTAGGTTCCGGCCCGGCGGGTCTTACCTGTGCTGCCGACTTAGCCAAGCTGGGCCACAGGGTGACCGTTTTCGAAGCCCTGCATGTAGCCGGCGGTGTGCTCATGTACGGCATTCCCGAGTTCCGCCTGCCCAAGCGGGTGGTACAGGCAGAGATAGAAAACCTGAAAAAGCTGGGGGTAGAAATCGTCACCAATGCGGTGGTGGGCAAGTTTGCTACCGTGGATGAGTTGATGGAGGAAGAGGGCTTTGACGCCGTATTTATCGGCACTGGTGCCGGCCTGCCGTATTTCATGAACATTCCCGGGGAGAATTCCTGCGGCGTTTATTCCGCCAACGAATTCCTCACCAGGACCAATCTGATGAAGGCCTACCTCTTCCCCGAATGGGACACTCCCATCAAGGTGGGCAGGAAAGTGGCCGTAATTGGCGGCGGCAATGTGGCCATGGACGCGGCCCGCACTGCCTTGCGGCTGGGGGCGGAGGAGTCCTGGATTGTCTACCGGCGTTCCGAAAAGGAACTGCCCGCCCGCCACGAGGAAGTGGAACACGCCAAAGAAGAAGGAATCAAGTTTGCCTTTTTGACCAATCCCGTGCGCATTCTGGCAGATGAAAACGGCTGGGTGAAGGGCATGGAGTGCCTGCGCTATGAACTGGGCGAGCCCGATGAATCCGGCCGGCGGCGGCCGGTACCCATTCCCGGTTCCGAGTTTGTCATGGATGTGGACACGGTGGTGGTGGCCATCGGCCAGGCTCCCAACCCGCTGGTACCCAGGACCACCAGGGGCCTGGAATTAGGCCGGAAAGGCAATATTGTGGCCGACCCGCAAACCGGGGCCACTTCCAAGCCCGGTGTTTTTGCCGGCGGCGACGTGGTTACCGGGGCGGCTACGGTTATCCTGGCCATGGGGGCCGGACGAATCGCAGCCCGGTCCATCCACGATTATTTGATGAAGAAGAAGGGTTAGATTTTTAGCAAAGATGAACGGACGGCGGCCTTTCCCTACAGCTACGCCATTGCTCGGGGGACGACCGCCGCCCGAAGGGTTTTTGGTAATAATGGTAATTGTCCAACAATAATTAATGAGACAAAAAGTGAGAATAATACGGAGCTTGTAGTTAGATGCTCAAGTTGCTTACCGTAAGTGAACTTACCGGCCATATCAAGAACCTCCTTGATAACGACCCGCTTTTGCTGAACCTCTGGGTAAAAGGGGAGATTTCCAACTGTAAACAGGCGGCCAGCGGTCACCTTTACTTTACCCTGAAGGATGAGTTCTGTTCCATCAAGGCGGTAATGTTTCGTTCCCGGGGGCGCCGCCTCCTTTTTCAGCCGGAAGACGGGATGGCCGTGCGTGTGCGGGGCTACGTATCGGTTTACCCCCGGGACGGTACATACCAGCTGTATGTAGAAGAGATGGAGCCCGAGGGCACGGGTGCCCTTTATCTGGCCTTTGAACAATTGAAGCAAAAACTGGAAAAAGAGGGCCTGTTTGCTCGAGAGCACAAAAAGAAGCTGCCCCTTTTGCCGCGCCGCATTGGCATCGTTACTTCGCCCACCGGAGCGGTACTGCGGGATATGGTCAAAATTATCCGGCGGCGCTGGCCGGGCCTGCAGATCATTTTTGTGCCCGTGCCGGTGCAGGGGGAAAGTGCCCCCCGGGAGGTGGCCCGGGCCCTGCACTGGCTGAACCGCCTGAGGGCCTGCGATGTGATTATTGTAGGCCGCGGGGGAGGGTCACTGGAAGAATTGTGGGCTTTCAACACCGAACTGGTGGCCCGGAGCATTTTTGTTTCCGATATTCCGGTGATATCAGCCGTTGGTCATGAGACGGATTTTACCATTGCCGACTGGGTTGCGGATGTACGGGCTCCCACCCCTTCGGCGGCGGCGGAAATGGTGGTCCCGGTCCGGGAGGAAATGGCCCGTTACCTGGGGCTTCTGGAAGGGCGCCTGTTGCGGGCCATGCGGGAAAAACTGCAAACCTGCCGGGCAAGGCTGGATGCCTGCCGTCAGAGCAGGGTATTCCGTTACCCGGTGGATGTTCTCTGTGGCTTCCGGGGACAAATGGTGGACGATCTGTTCCGCCGCTTAAACCGGGCCATGGAGCAATACCGCCTGCGCCAGCAAGGCCGTCTGGCCCTGCTGTCCGGACAGCTGCAGGCCCTGAGTCCCCTGGCCACCCTTGCCCGGGGATACAGCATTTGTACCCGGGCAGATACAGGTGAGGTGGTACGGCGGGCCGGGGAGGTCGCGCCGGGAGAAAAAGTACAGGTGAAGTTATATTGCGGCCGTCTTTTCTGCCAGGTGGGGGAATCTATAGAAGAGTAAATGTAAAGGGGGAGGCTAAACATGGCAGCGACACTTATTGATGGGAAAAAGGTGGCGGCGGAGATCCGGGAAGAAGTTAAGGCCGAAGTGGCCCAGTTGAGGGAACGGGGCATTATCCCCAAGCTGGCCGTGGTCCTGGCCGGTGACGATCCGGCCTCCGTGGTCTATGCCCGGTCCAAGGAAAAGTCCTGTGCCAATGTGGGCATCGAGTTTGAGCTTTTCACCTTGCCCGGCAATGCGCCCGAGGAAGAAGTGCTGGCGCTCATCGACCGCTTGAACAAGGACGACAGCGTACACGGGATTATGATTGAGTTGCCCCTGCCCAAACACATGAACAAGCAGCGGGTGCTGGAAGCCGTGTCGCCGAAAAAGGACGTGGATGGCGTCCACCCCATCAACCGGGGTTACATTTTAAGCGGCGGGGACGGCCTGTTCCCGGCTACACCCCAGAGCTGCATTGAAATCATGCTCCGTACTGGTATTGAAATCAAGGGTAAAAATGCCGTCATTGTAGGCCGGGGCGAGACAGTCGGCAAACCCCTCATCTTCATGATGCTCAACCAGAATGCCACCGTTACCGTGTGCCATACCAGGACCGCCGATCTGGCCTACCATACCCGCCAGGCCGATATCCTCATTGCCGCCGTCGGCAAGCCGAAAATGATCAAGGCCGATATGATCAAACCCGGTGCCGTGGTGGTGGATGCCGGTATCAACCAGGTGGAAGGCGGCATTTGCGGTGACGTGGACTTTGAAAACGCCAAGGAGGTAGCCGGGGCCATTACACCTGTGCCCGGCGGTGTAGGCAGCCTGACTACCGTGCTGATTCAAAAGAACGTGCTGAAGGCCATCAAGCTGCAGGGGAAAATTTAAGGAGGTGCCTTTGATGAGTGAGATTTTTGACTTTCCCTTTCGCAAGATACTGGCTGTAGCTGCTTCCGATGCCCCGACTCCCGGCGGGGGCAGCGTTTCCGCCATGGTGGGTGCTTTAGGGGTGGCCATGACGGCCATGGTGGGCAACCTCACCGTGGGCAAGCCCAAGTTTGCGGACGTGGAGCCCCAGGTCAAGGAAATTACCGGCGCTGCTTACTTTATTATGAACAAATTGGAAAAACTGGTGGCGGCCGATATCGCTGCCTTCGGTAAGTTCATGGAAGTTTACCGGATGCCCAAAAATACCGAGGAAGAGAAGGCTAAGCGGGACGAGCTGATGCAAAAGGCCCTGAAAACGGCCACTGACACTCCCATGGAGGTAGCCCGCACCCTCCTGGAGGCCCTGGAGATTACCGAGCGGCTGGCTAAGATTGGCAATAAAATGGCCATCAGCGATGCGGGCGTGGCCGCCTATGTCTGTGAAGCGGCCATCAACGCCGTCCTTTTGAGTGCCGACATCAATATCCCCATGATCAAAGACGAAGACTATGTCAGGGGTATTCTGGCGGAAAAGGAAAGGATCGTTTCCGAGGCTAAACGGTTAAAGGATGCCGCCGTGGCCGTTGTCCAGGAAAGAATGAAGTAAAGAACCTCCCGGTTTCATTTTGACGGGCGGGTCTGCCGCAAGGCGGATCCGCCGGTCGTTTTATTTAGCTAATAGATACTGTCGCATAACTATCGGGACGGCCCAGCACTCACTGGTAAGGTACTTCTTTTGAGTACATTGGTCACATATGCTTAATAACTATTCTAACGAGGCCGTTGTTCCAGTGAGTGCTGGGTGCTCCGTGCTACGGGCCGGACGAAACATCGGCTTGCCTCGGAGCAAACCTGGCAGCGCTGCATATGCGCCGGAAGTATACTTTCCTTATGAATAGTTACAGCCTAAGTAACCCAATCGTTATATCGATACTGGTACCAGCGCGATTCGCGCTGCCGGTTCGCTAACCTCGGCCCAGCACTCACCGGACGCAACTTACTTGACAGGTAGTTAAAGCTCAGATCCAAGTTAACGGCCTATGAAGGTTATAGGCTCTTGTGAGTGCTGGGCGTGTTTCGTATCCGGCCCTTCAGCCCAGCACTCACTGGTAAGGAATACCTTCGAATTTATGTTGTTTACATAATGCTCATAACTGAGCCAATGAAGAAGTTAGAGCAGTGAGTGCTGGGTCGCTCCTTAAGGGACGACCGCCGCCCATCTAGTTTCTGGTTTTACGACAGTATCTGTTTGGCTAATAAAACGTCACCTCGTTTAGCTTGATCCATCCCAGCAGGTCCAGCAGATCCGCCAGTTGATCAAATAATTGCTTTTGTTCCTCCAGGGAGAGTTCCTCGATTGCCCGCACCAGTTCCTCTATCCGGGACATATTTTCACCCCCCTGATTCATAGGATAAGCAAGGCCTGTTTCCCTTGTCAAATCGCCCGCAAACGCACGGGTCTTTGCGCTGCCGGACGTTTGTGGTAAGATAAGGGCCAGGAGGTAAAAGCCATGTCCGCAAACCAGCTCCGCTACCGGGTCTATTCGGAATTTCTGAAAGAAAAATTCGGGGGCAAAGTATACAAGCTGCCCATCAACCTCCCCGGAACCTGTCCCAACCGGGACGGCACTATCAGTACCGGCGGTTGCATTTTCTGCGACGAGGAGGGGGCGGGTTTTGAGTGCCTGCCCAGCAGCCTCTCGGTGGAGGAACAGCTGGCCACAAACCGGGGGTTTTTCCGCAAGCGCTACAAGGCGGATAAATTCATCGCTTACTTCCAGGCTTTTACCAACACTTACCTGCCCTTTGAGCGCTTCCGGGAATATGTCCTGGCCGCTGCCGCCGGCGAAGATATGGTGGGCATTTCCATTTCCACGCGCCCGGACTGCATCAACGACCTTTACCTGGATTTCCTGGCGGAAGTGGGCCGGGAAAAAAATCTGGTTATGGACATCGAATTGGGGCTGCAGACAGTCAATTACCATTCCCTGTTGCGGGTAAACCGCGGGCATACCCTGGCCGAATTTATAGATGCGGTGCAGCGCATCAAAAAGCGGGAGCTGGAAATCTGCGTGCACCTGATTCTCAACCTGCCCTGGGACGATATGCTTGACGTAATTGAAAACGCCAAGATTCTCTCCGCCCTGCAGGTTCAATATGTAAAGCTCCACTCCCTTTACGTCGTCCGGGATACCGTACTGGGGGAAATGTACCAGCGCGGGGAGTTTGCCATCATCCCCATGGAAGAATACGTGGACCGGGTGGTCACCTTTCTGGAATACCTGCACCCGGATATCGTCATCCAGCGCCTGGTCGGCCGCGGCCCCTATGACCGGGTGCTTTTCTCCAACTGGGGAGTGAGCTGGTGGCAGGTGAAACAAAGGATTGAAGCCAGGCTGGAAGAACTGAACACCTGCCAGGGGCGACTCTGCGACTATTTAAACGGCCCGGCGTTGCGGAAGAGATTTTTAAAAAGCGAGGTATAGCCATGAAAAAACTAACCTTTGAAGAAGCGCTGGCCAGACTGGAAGCAGTGGTACGGGAACTGGAAGAAGGACAATTGCCTCTGGAAAAATCCCTGGCCCTTTTCGGGGAGGGGATTACCCTGACGCGTTTCTGTCATCAGGAGCTGGAAAAGGCCGAGGAGCGTATTTCCATACTCACCGCCAATGAAAAGGGAGAACTGGTATTAAAAGATTCCGACCCCTGTCTGGTAGATCTGCTCAACCCGGAGAGGAAGGAGTAAGCAAGTTGGACTTTTTAACCGAACTGAAAGCCAGGGCAGCCCTGGTGGACCGGGCACTGGATGAGCTTTTACCACCGGAAGATACTTATCCGCCTGTAATTCACCAGGCCATACGGTACAGCCTTTTTGCCGGGGGGAAACGGCTGCGGCCCGTCCTGGCCCTGGCAGCGGCCGAAACGGTAGGAGGCGACCCTGCAAGGGTGTTGCCCGCGGCCTGTGCCCTGGAATTGATCCATACCTATTCTTTGATCCATGACGATCTGCCTGCCATGGACAACGATGATTTCCGGCGGGGAAAGCCGACCTGTCACCGGGTTTATGGTGAAGCGGTAGCCATCCTGGCGGGGGACGCCCTGCTAACTCATGCCTTTGCTCTTCTGGCCAAAAATGCCCAAAACCGGCTGGCACCGGCAGAACGGGTGGTTCAGGTTATTGAGGAGGTGGCGGCGGCTGCCGGCACCCTGGGGCTCATTGGCGGGCAGGTGGTGGATACCCTGGCTGCGGACACCGCAGTAGATGCCGCTACCCTGGAATATATCCACCGCCACAAAACCGGGGCGCTGTACCGGGTGGCCGTGCGGGCAGGGGCCATTTTAGCCGGCGCAAAGGAAAAGCAGCTGGAGGCCTTGACTATTTACGCCGAGAACCTGGGTCTGGCTTTTCAAATACAGGACGATATCCTGGATGTGGAAGGTGACCCGGCCAGGCTGGGCAAACCCGTGGGCAGCGACGAAAGAAATAAAAAGGCTACTTATCCGGCTCTTTTCGGATTGGATGTGGCCAGGGCAAAGGCCGGGGAAGCGGTCGCGGCAGCCCTGGCCGCCCTGGAGCCTTTTGATGAGCGTGCCGATTTTTTGCGGGAACTGGTCCGGTTTGTAATTACGCGGGATTTTTAGAGCTTTAAGGAGATTTAGCGCGTGGCAATGACCCTGAAGGGTTTGTATATCAACGGCGAGCTACTGCCAACCGGGGGTCATCTTAAAGGTTAGCAGCACCATTTGCTTTTATTTCTGAGCTTATGTTATAATGCACTTCCAGAACTAGAAAGTGGGATAAGTGACGCAGTATCCTAGTCAGGTATGCCTTTTTTGAAGACGGGCCTAAAAATCCGTCGCGGGCACATCGATGAAGTTCCTGGTGCTGGCTGCTGACGCCCAGTCGGGGGCTGGTACTGGGAGTTAAGGAGTGAGGGCGAGCCGCAAAGGCATGCGGGCGTGGACCCTGACTCCGCGGAGACCCAAGTGCGTGGGAAAGCGTAAAAGCCGTACTATGGCTTGGGGTGTGAACCTGCACGTGGTGAAAGCTGCGTGCAGTGTAGCCTGCCTTGAGTGGTAGCGGTGGATGTCGTTGGCAGCCGGTACCTCATATCCCCAGTGGGCCCAGGGGAAGGTAGCCGGTGGACTGAAACCGTTACTGCAAAAGAGGCTAGAAAAAGGCCATCCTGCCGGGGAAAACTCCTAGGCTGTCCGGTAACACCGGGGCAGTGCGGGGATTGCAGTGTGGACTAAGTGGTAATCCAGCCCCGGGACCGGCAACGTCCCGGAGGCAGCCCGAAGGGGAAACCGCCGGCCTGGCGACAGCCGGTGGCTGCTTGGGAAAACCTGCTGGACCTGAAGCCACAATATTTACCCGCGCTGCTGTCACTTGTCCCCGTGATACATAACTCTCTTTTTCCTTCCCGTATGAGGTGACTGTATTTGGGAAACAATAAATCTACAGTTTCAGGCCGGTACGTCATTATGGTGGGTACGGCCTCTTTTTTACTGGCCATAATATTTTTTTGGTTTTCAGAATTGCTGGCCAGTAAGGTGAAAAGTCTTTTTTTATCTTTTCTTTTTTTAGTTATAATTATACTGATCGGTATTCTGGCCGATATCGTGGGTACGGCGGTGGCAGCTGCTGAAGAGTCCCCTTTCCATGCCAGAGCGGCCAAGCGTGTGCGCGGGGCAAGGGAAGGGGTATATCTGATCCGGAACGCCGACCGGGTGGCCAACATCTGTAACGATGTTATCGGGGATATTGCCGGAACGGTAAGTGGTGCCCTGGGAATTGCCCTGGTTTTGCAAATCTTACTTTACTGGAAGGGTATCAACCAGGCTTTGTTGAATATGATGGTAACCGCTCTTATTGCCGCTTTTACAGTGGGCGGCAAGGCTGCCGGTAAGCGCATAGCCATTTCCCGGGCCAACGAGGTAATTTTTCTGGTGGGAAAGTTACTGGCTGCCTTTGAACAGTTGACGGGGATAAGTGTGATCAGGAAAAAATACCGTCGGGCAGGCAAATAACACCAGGTACGTCGGGAAGGGGAAAAAATGGGAGACTTGCTTTCAACAATTAATTCTCCGGCGGATCTACGCTCTCTGGATATGACTGCATTACAGCAGCTTGCTTCCGAAATCCGGCAGGAGATTATCGAAACAGTAGCCAAAAACGGCGGCCACCTGGCCCCCAATCTGGGGGTGGTGGAACTTACCCTGGCTTTACACCGGGTTTTTCAAACTCCGCGGGATAAAATTGTCTGGGACGTAGGCCACCAGTCCTATGTGCATAAACTGGTTACCGGCCGCCGCCCGGTTTTTCATACGCTGCGCCAGTTTGGGGGCATCAGCGGTTTTCCCAGACCCCAGGAGAGCGAACATGATGCCTTCGGCACCGGGCACAGCAGCACCTCCATTTCCGCAGCTTTAGGTTTGGCCCTGGCCCGGGACCTCAAGGGCGACAATTACTCCGTGGTAGCGGTGATCGGGGACGGGGCGATGACCGGGGGCATGGCCTTTGAGGCTTTAAACCATGCCGGCCACCATAAGACCAGTTTAATCGTTGTTTTAAATGACAACGAGATGTCCATTGCCCCCAATGTGGGAGGGCTTGCCAAATACTTGAGCCGCCTCCGCACCGATCCCATGTATTCCAAAGGCAAGGAAGAGCTGGAACAGCTTTTAAAGCGCATTCCAGCCATTGGTCCCCGCGTGGTTAAAGCGGTGGAGCGGGTAAAGGACTCCCTGAAATATCTGGTAGTACCCGGCATGTTTTTCGAGGAACTCGGCTTCATCTACCTGGGGCCGATTGACGGGCACAATATCCAGGCCATGATCAATGTCTTCCAGCAGGCCAAAACCACCAGAGGACCCGTACTGGTACACGTGCTCACCCGCAAGGGGCGGGGTTACCCGCCGGCGGAGGAGAATGCCGATAAATTTCACGGGGTTGGTCCGTTTGAAGTTAAAACGGGCCAGGTAATTAAAAAGCCGGGGCAGCCTCCCTCTTATACCGAGGTATTTGGGCGCACCCTGGTGGAACTGGGACGCCGGGACAAGCGCATTGTGGCCATTACCGCAGCCATGCCTTCCGGTACCGGTTTGGATCATTTTGCCGCTGCCTTTCCCGAACGGTTCTATGATGTTGGTATTGCCGAACAACACGCCGTTACCCTGGGCGCGGGCCTGGCGGCGGGCGGATTAAGGCCCGTGGTGGCTATTTATTCTACCTTTTTGCAGAGGGCCTACGACCAGGTGCTCCACGATGTCTGCCTGCAAAACCTGCCCGTAACCTTTGCCCTTGACCGGGCGGGTCTGGTCGGGGAAGACGGAGCCACCCATCACGGCGTGTTTGATTTTGCTTACCTGAGATCAATTCCCAACCTGGTGCTCATGGCTCCCGGGGACGAAAACGAACTTCGCCGGATGTTGAAAACGGCGCTGGAATATCCGGGACCGGCGGTTTTACGCTATCCCCGGAGTGCCGGTACGGGATGCCCCCTGGACGAGGAAATCCTCCCCCTGCCGGTTGGAAAGGCCCGGGTGCTCCGGGAAGGAGACGACGTAACCCTGCTGGCCGCCGGCACCATGGTTTCCCTGGCCGGGGAGGCGGCTTCCCTTCTGGAACAGCAGGGCATCCATGCCACGGTGATCAACGCCCGCTTCGTCAAGCCGCTGGATGAGGAATGTATTACCCGTTATGCCCTGCGCACCCGGCGGGTGGTTACCATTGAAGAGCACGTCCTGCAGGGAGGATTCGGCAGTGCTGTGCTGGAACTGCTCGGCGACAGGGGATTGCGTAACGTCCAGGTCATCCGCCTGGGCATCCCCGACGAGTTCATCCAGCACGGCAGCCGGGCCGTTTTGCTGGCCCGCTGCGGCCTGACCGTGGAAGTGCTGGTTAATACCGTACTAAAGGCCCTGGGTGCACACAGGGCAAAAACAAAGGTGAAAATTGGAGTGCAGTGGCCATGACCGCTGCCAGGCAGCGCCTGGATTTGTTGCTGGTGGAACGGGGACTTTTTGCCAGCAGGGAAAAGGCCAGGGCGGCCGTAATGGCCGGACAGGTACGGGTTGACGGCCAACCGGTGGATAAGCCCGGCCGGATGGTGGACCCCCGGAGCCGGATTGAGGTTACCGCTCAGATGCCTTACGTCAGCCGCGGCGGTTTAAAACTGGAAAAAGCCATTCACAGCTTTCAGCTCGATTTTACCGGCCGGGTAGTTCTTGATGTGGGGGCATCGCACGGCGGGTTTACCGATTGTGCCCTGCAGCATGGTGCCCGCCTGGTTATTGCCGTGGATGTGGGATACGGCCAGATGGCCTGGAAGCTCCGGGAAGACCCCAGGGTGATACTCCTGGAGCGCACCAACATCCGCTACCTTGGGCCGCAGGACCTGCCATGCCTGGCTGATATAGCGGTGGTAGATGTTTCTTTTATTTCCCTGGAAAAGGTGCTACCCAGACTGCAGGAACTGATTACCGGCGATGCCCTGGGTGTAGCGCTCATTAAACCCCAATTTGAGGCCGGCCGGGAAAAGGTGGGGAAAAAGGGAGTGGTGCGGGACCCGGCGGTACACCGGGAAGTCATTACCGCCGTTTGCCGGGTCATTAAAAATCTGGGGTGGGGCGTACGGGGTCTCGATTTTTCGCCCATTAAGGGGCCGGAAGGTAATATTGAATTTCTGGTTTGTTTTGACCGGAGCGTCCCCGACCAGGTAGACCTTTCTTCCACTATCCCGGCGGTAGTGGCCAGGGCCCACGCGGAACTTGACGCCGGTAACAGGGTTAGCCCGCACACCGGCGGTTTTGACTAAAGGAGTGACCCGATGAAAACCATCGGCCTGGTGGTTAACCTGGGTAAACAAAGGGTAGCCCCCCTGGTGGAACAAATTGTTGACTGGCTGACTGCACGGAGTTGCCGGGTGGTAATGGCTGTCGATACGGCCACCGCCCTGGGCCGTCCCGAACTGGGCCTCCCCCGGGAACAGCTCGTTGAGGAAACAGAAATCGTGCTGGTGCTGGGCGGAGACGGTACCCTGCTGCACTGCGCCCGGGAATCCGCTCCCCGGGGCATACCGCTTCTGGGAATCAATCTTGGCCATCTCGGTTTTTTAACCGAAATTGATGTTCCGGAACTCTGGTCCGGTTTGGAGAAACTTTTAGCCGGCCGGTATACCGTCGAGGAGCGGATGATGCTTGAGGCCAGGGTTATCCGGGAAGGGCATACAGTTGAGCGGGTTATTGGTTTAAACGATGCGGTAATTACCAAAGGAGCTTTTGCCCGGCTCATTTTTCTGGAAACTCATGTTAACGAAGATTTCGTCACCACCTATCCCGCTGATGGGCTGATTGTAGCCACCCCTACCGGTTCCACGGCCTATTCCCTTTCCGCCGGCGGTCCCCTGGTTACCCCGGAGCTGGATCTGATGGTGGTCACCCCCATTTGTCCCCATTCCCTCTGGGCACGGCCGCTGGTCATTAACGCTGCCAGCCGGGTGCGGGTGATTGTTCGCTCAAAACAGGGGGAAGTTATGTTAACGGTTGATGGCCAGCAGGGCTGCAAATTAGAATTCAATGATACGGTGCTCATCCAGCAGGCGGCCCATCGTGCCCGGTTGATCCGCCTGAAAAACCGCAGCTTTTTCTACCTCCTGCGCCAGAAGCTAAGTGAGGGTGAGCGTTTGAATGGTTGCTAGAAGTGCCAGTGCGGTCCAGTGGGCGCAAAGCTTTATTGCTCCGGTGCTGGTGCCCGGCTGCCTGGCGGTGGACGCCACCGCGGGTAACGGCCGGGACACCCTGTTCTTAGCCCGGGGTGTGGGGCCGCAGGGGAAGGTTTTTGCCTTTGATATTCAGATCCAGGCCCTGGAAAAAACCAGGGAACAGCTGGCCGGAGCCGGTTTGCTGGACCGGGTGATCCTGCTGGCCGCAGACCACCGGGAAATGGCCGCCCATGTTCCCGGTACCGTGAAGGCAGTTATGTTTAACCTGGGCTATTTGCCCGGCGGGGACCACCGGATCATCACCCGGCCCGAATCCACCCTGGAAGCGCTTAACGCGGCCCTGTCCCTTTTAGCTTCCGGGGGGCGCATTTCCCTTGTGGTTTACACGGGACATCCGGGCGCCACAGAGGAACTGAGGGTCGTGGAGGAGTTCACCCGGGGCCTTTCTCCCCGTCAATATACGGTGGTGAGGTTATCCTTCTGGAATCGTTCTTCCAGGGCGCCGGTAGTCATTCTATTGGAAAAGGCGGGTGCTGAAGCGTGAAGGCCCGGCGGCAAAGGCTAATCCTTGAGATTATCCGCCAGCAGGTTATCGAAACCCAGGAAGAACTGGCGGAGGCCCTGCGGGCCGCCGGGTTTCCCGTTACCCAGGCCACCGTGTCCCGGGATATCCGGGAACTGGGATTGGTCAAGGTTCCCGGTGAGGGCAATACTTTTCGCTATGCCGCTCCCGGTGAAACGCCCCCTTTAAGACGGGATGAACGGTTGAAAAGGCTTTTGCGCAGCTCGGTACAGCTCATCGATTTTAGCGAAAACCTGGTGGTGGTTAAGACACTGCCGGGCGAGGCCCAGGGTGTGGCTTCGGCCATTGACCAGGCGGCCTGGCCGGAAATTATCGGCACCGTGGCCGGGGACGATACCATTTTGATTATAGTTAAACCGAAAAAAACTGGTAACTGCAGTTTTGCAACGCTTAAATCAGCTGGCCAGGGGGTGAGGAATTGCTGGTTTCCCTGGATATTCAGGATTTCGGCCTTATTGACCGGCAGACCATTGAATTTACTCCCGGATTAAATGTACTCACCGGGGAAACGGGTGCGGGAAAATCCATAGTTGTAGAGGCCCTGCAGGTGGCCCTGGGCGGCAGGGCGTGGGCGGAATTTATCCGCACGGGTAAGGAAAGGGCCAGGGTTGCGGCAGTTTTTGAGATTCACCCGTTAGCTGTGCTGAAGGAAAAGCTAAAGGCGTGGGGAATCCCGCTGGAAGAAGATGGGATGCTGGTCATGGCCCGGGAACTGGTCCGGAGCGGGCGCAACATTTGCCGGTTAAACGGGCAGGTGGTTGCTCTAAGCGTCTACCGGGAAGCGGGCCAGCATCTGGTGGATATTCACGGCCAGCACGAAAACCAGTCGCTCTTTAATCCCGATCGCCACAGGGATCTCCTGGATCGTTTTGGAGGGTTGTGGTCCTTGCGGCAAGAGGTAGCCGAAATCTACCACAGGTGGCGTGATCTTACATCTCAACTGGAGGAACTCCGCCACGGTGCGAGGGACAGGCTGCACCGCCTGGATATGCTTACATATCAGGTTCAGGAGATTGATGGTGCGCGCCTCCTGCCTGGAGAAGAGGAAGCGCTCACCCAGGAGCGCAACCGCCTGGCCAATGCCGAAAAGATTGCGGCCCTGGCCGGCCGGTGTTATCAGGCCCTGCATGGAGGAGAGGAAGGCATCCCGGCGGTAATGGATCTCCTGGGCCAGGCCTGCCGGGACCTGGAGGAGCTTTCACGGCTTGATCCGGAGCTTTTGTCCCTGGCCTCGACCCTGGAAAGCGTTTTATACCAGGTGGAGGATGTGGCGCGGGAGCTGGCCCGTTACCGGGACGGAGTGGAATTTAACCCCGGCCGCCTGCAGGAAGTGGAGGAGAGGCTTTCCCGTATTCGCGACCTCAAGCGCAAGTATGGTGATAGTGTGGAGGAAATCCTGCGTTACCGTGAAGAGGCGGCAGCCGAACTGGAAAAGCTGGCTTTTAGCGAGGAAAATGCGGCAGCGCTGGAGGATGAGATCAAACTCTGGGCAGAGCGCTGGCAGCAAAAAGCACTGGACCTGTCCCGGGCCCGCCGGGAACATGCCCGGAAGCTGGAAGAGGCGGTGGCCCGGGAACTGGCGGATCTGGAAATGGGTAAGGTGGAATTCCAGGTTCTCTTTGAAGACCTGACCGGGGCTTCCGCCGCCGGGCGGGAGCGGGTGGAGTTTCTGATCTCTCCCAACCCGGGGGAACCCCTGCGCCCCCTGGCCAAAATTGCTTCCGGGGGTGAGCTGTCCCGGGTGATGCTGGCCATGCGCGCCATCCTGGCTACAGTGGATGAGCTGCCCACCCTGGTTTTTGACGAAGTAGATGCGGGCATCGGTGGGAGGACCCTGGTGGCCGTGGCCGAAAAGCTGGCCGATATTGCCGGCCACCGCCAGGTGATATGCGTTACCCACGCGCCCCAGATAGCCAGTTTTGCCCGCACCCACTTCAGCATTTCCAAAGAAGTCCGGGCCGGTCAAACCACCACCCGGGTGAGAAGGCTGGATGAGGAAGGCCGCCTGGCGGAACTGGCCCGCATGCTCGGCGGACGGGAGGCAGACGGCCTGGCCAGGGATCATGCCCGTCACCTGCTGGAACAGGCCAGGGAAAGGATTGAGATTGCCCGGAAGAAGACCTGTTAAGACATAAATGCGAAAATCCAAAAAATCTTGGATTTTGGATTAATGTAAAAAAATCGTTATATCTTTTTAATTTTTTAAAGCCCAATAATGGGCCTTTTTCTTTTTTTAAACGCAAATAAGCCAATAACGGCACATTTAGTCAGAATAATTGATATTACCTCGGGCTATCTTAAAAATGCACACCCTTATTTTAAATTTTAGTGCCTTACCTGGATACCAGTATGTAGATGGAGGTGAGACAAAAAATTAACGGGGAGGCGATAAATTCTGAGCAGAAAAAGGTTTTTTTCCATCACGGCAATATTCACCCTGGTCTTGAGTCTTTTGTGCGCAAACATAACTTTAAAAACTTTATTTATGTCTGTGGGGCCAAACGTGGCCGTAGGCGACCCCCTTATACCCCGGGGATTACCCGTAAAACTTATTAAAGTGGAAATTTTATCCGGACAGCCAAAAACCAGCTGGACCTCCGGGCGGGGTGTCGTTCCCGTGGCCAGCGTCCCCGGACGGGTAGATATGCAAATAAAGCTTCTTGGTCTTATTCCTCTAAACCGTATGGTAGTTAATGTGGTGCCTGCCGTGCGGGTCATCCCGGGAGGGCATTCCATCGGCGTCCTGCTCCATGCCCAGGGAGTAATGGTGGTTGGCCACGCGGTGGTGACGGACCTGAAAGGACAACGGCACAATCCCGCCCTGCAGGCAGGAATTTTAAACGGTGATGTTATCCTGAAAGTAAACGGGTGCCGGGTACAGAGTGAACAGCAGGTGCGCAGCGAAATAAGCCGGTGCGGTGAAACGGGCCGTCCGGTCACCCTGGAAATCAAACGGGGGCAACGTGTCTTCACCACCCGAGTTAAACCAATCTTTTGTGCCGAAACAAGGCGTTACCGTATTGGGCTTTACGTGCGGGATAGTGCCGCCGGTGTCGGTACCCTGACTTTTTATGAACCGCGAAGTAAAAAATATGGTGCCCTCGGTCACGTGATTACCGATATTGAAACGAACCGCAAAATTGAGCTTGGTGACGGTCAAATTGTGGAGGCAATAGTGCAGGGAATCCGCCCGGGCCGCCGGGGCCAACCGGGGGAAAAAATAGGTCTTTTCAACGGCAGCGGGTTAACCGGTAATATTGAAAAAAATACATCCTATGGAATTTTCGGTTGCTTGCGGCAGCCCCTGGTCAATCCCTTATATCCCCAACCCGTCCCCGTAGCCCTGGTCTACCAGGTGAAAAAGGGTCCGGCTGAGATGCTCACGGTTCTACGTGGGAATCGTATTGGACGTTTTTCCGTGGAAATATTGCAGGTAATGCCCCAGAACAGGTGGGAGGGAAAGGGTATGGTGATTAAAGTTAACGATCCCGAGCTATTGCGACAAACCGGGGGCATCATCCAGGGAATGAGCGGCAGCCCGATTATACAGGACGGAAAGTTTGTCGGCGCCGTGACGCATGTATTTGTCAACGATCCTGCCCGGGGTTATGGAGTACTCGCCGAGTGGATGCTCTGGGAGGCAAATTTAATGCCCATTCCGAAGGAGAAAAAAGTTGCATAAATATAAGCTTTTTCGACTAAGACCCAGATTTTATTCCTAAGTAGCTCATTTAGTGTCATATATTAACAGAAATAGTAAATAAAATTATTTCCTCCGTTCAGAAGGAGTTTTTTTTTGCGCGTCGAAATTGCCTATAAATGCCATTAGAGAGAAAATATAATAAATGCTCAGGAGGCGGGATTTAATGGTGAAAAAGACCGTTAAGGTGCTAATTGCTGATGATAATCGAGAGTTTTGTGAATTACTCAAGGAATTTATTAACCAACAAGAGGACTTTGAATTAACAGGTATTGCATATAATGGATTAGAGGCCCTGGAACAGATTAAACAGCAAAAACCGGATGTTGTAGTGCTCGATATCATCATGCCTCACTTAGATGGCATTGGCGTGCTTGAGAAGTTGGGAAGTGTTTCGCCCCGTCCCAAGGTAATTATGCTTACGGCCTTTGGCCAGGAAAGCGTTACCCAGCGGGCAGTTGAACTGGGAGCTGATTACTATATACTAAAGCCTTTTGATTTTAGCGTGCTGGCCACGCGCATCCGGCAACTTGCCGATGGAGTAAATGTATCCCAATACATATCCCCTGCCAAAACCAAAAACCTGGATGTGGCGGTGACAAACATCATCCACGAAATGGGTGTTCCGGCCCATATCAAAGGCTATCACTATTTGCGGGATGCTATTCTGGCGGTAATTAACGAAGTCAACCTGCTGGGGGCAGTAACCAAAGAACTTTACCCCATGATTGCCCAGAAATATCAAACCACGCCCAGCCGGGTGGAAAGGGCCATCCGTCATGCCATCGAGCTGGCGTGGGACAGGGGGAATGTGGAAATGATGACGAAATTTTTTGGTTATACTATAAATCTACAAAGAGGCAAACCAACCAATTCCGAATTTATAGCCATGGTGGCGGACAAGCTAAGATTGGAGGCGAAGGTGAGTTAAAACTAAATCCCAGAACCTGACCGGCGGTCAGGTTTTTTTACGAAACAGGACCGTTTCTTGACTGGCCGCTACAAAAACTGTAAAATGTTAGAGAAATATTAAGGCGGTGAGATTGGCATGCACGTTAAGGGTATTGCCCGGGTGGACAGGCGAACCAAACACCTGGTCAAACGTCTGGCGGCTCACGAAATTGCCATTATCAACCACCCCGAGCTTGATGACGTCGCCGCCCGGTCCCTGGTGGAGGCGCGGGTACGGGCGGTAATTAACGCCGCTTCCTCCTTGAGCGACCGGTATCCCAACCACGGTCCCCTGACCCTGGTTCAGGCGGGGGTAGTCCTGGTGGACAATGCCGGGGAAGAAATTATGGATCTGGTAGCTGAAGGACAAGAAGTGGATATAATAGACGGCCTGATTTTCTGTCAGGGCCGCCAAGTGGCCGCCGGTCATATTCTCACTGCCGAAGAAATCAAACAAAAAATGACCCTGGCCCAGCAGAATATGGGAACCGTTATTTCCCGTTTTGTGGAAAACACCCTGGAGCATGCCCGGCACGAAATGAGCCTGATCAAGGGTGAGTACCAGCGACCGCCTTTGCGCACCTCCTTTAAAGGCAGGCATGTGCTCATTGTGGTACGGGGACACAACTACAAGGAGGATCTAAGTGCTATTAAATCTTACATTGACGAAATGCGCCCGGTACTGGTGGGCGTGGATGGCGGTGCCGATGCCCTGATTGAATTTGGGTACCAGCCCGATATCATAGTGGGAGATATGGACAGTGTTTCAGATAAGACCTTGCGGTCGGGGGCGGAGCTGGTGGTCCACGCTTATCCCGATGGAAGGGCTCCCGGGTTGCAACGGATTCAGCAACTGGGGTTAAAGGCAGCGGTTTTTGCTGCCCCCGGCACCAGCGAAGATATAGCCATGCTTTTGGCTTATGACGGCGGAGCGGAGTTAATTGTAGCCGTGGGTACTCACTTTTGTGTGGAGGATTTTTTAGAAAAGGGGCGGCAGGGCATGGGGAGCACTTTTTTGGTGCGGTTGAAGGTAGGCTCGGTTTTAGTTGATGCCAAAGGAGTCAGCAAGCTCTACCGCAATCGCATTAAAGCCAGGTACCTGGCCCAAATTGTTCTTGCCGCCCTCCTGCCCGCCGGTGTGGTGGTAGTTGTCTCCCCTGCCACCAGGGAATTGTTACGCCTGCTGTACATACACTTCCGGTTGCTGCTGGGGATTTAGGCTGGTGGTATGATGCACGGGTACCCCGCCACCCGCGTGCCAGGCTGGGCCGGATTTAGGCTGGTGGTATGATGATTATTAACTTGCGCTATCACATTGCTTCCCTGGTAGCGGTTTTTCTCGCCCTGGGACTCGGTATACTGGTGGGCAGCACCATGCTCGGCAATGATGCCCTGACCAAACAGCAAAAACAGCTGGCGGATAAACTCATGTTGCAGATGGAGCAACTCCGGGAAAAGAACGAAGCGGTGGAGGCCCGGGCCAATGCCCTGGAGATGGAAAACCAGAGACAAAAACAGTTTGAAAAGCAGGTGCTGCCGGTTTTGGTCCGTGAGCGTTTGGCCGGGTACCGGCTGGCTATCATTGAAACCAATAGTTATGGATTTCCCGATGATCTTATTGCCACTTTACGATTGGCCGGGGCGGAGGTACAATCTATCACCACAGTACTGAATGGTTTTTACATAAACGGTAAAAAGGAGACACTGGAAAAGCAGCTGGGATGGAACAACCTGACTAACGAACAATTAACCACCCGTCTGGCCGGGGAAATTGCCCGGGGGCTGGTTAAAGGCAAGAGCAAGGTTGTGGATGTCCTGGTGGAAGAAAACCTGATTAAAATTACGGGGAATTACGGGGTGCCCCTGGACGGCGTGATTATCATCGGCGGCAGCCAGGACCGGGATATGGTCAGGGTTCAGGCCCTGGATTTGCCCCTCATTAACACGCTTTTGCAGAATAAAATACCCGTTTATGGCGTGGAGGAAACCAATGTTCTTTACTCCTACATGCCGGATTACCAGAAGAAACGCATTACCACTGTTGATAATATTGACACCATTCCCGGCCAGGTGGCCCTGGTAATTGCCCTCACCGGTAAGCCGGGACACTACGGGGTCAAGCCTACTGCTCAGAAGCTGCTCCCCGAACTGGACGAAGGGGGAAAACCCGCAGATGGTAAAAGAACCAGCAGTATCGGTACTGGTTCCCGCCTATAACGAGGCGAGCCGCATTAAGGATACCGTGCAGGCCGTTCTATCTATCCCCGAGGTGGTCGAGGTAGTGGTTGTTGATGACGGTTCCACCGATGCTACGGCTGAAGTAGCCCGGGCCAGTGGTGCCCGGGTAATTCGTCTTCCCCGCAACAAGGGCAAGGGGGAGGCTTTGAACCGGGGTGCGGCCCTTTGCACCCGTGATGTTGTCCTGCTCATTGATGCCGATCTGGGTGTCAGTGCCGTGGAGGCCAGGCGCCTGCTTTTACCGGTCCTGGAGGGAGAAGCCGATATGACGGTGGCCCGCTTTCCTGCGGCCAGGCACAAAGGAGGATTTGGCCTGGTGAAGGGGCTGGCCAGGACCGGAATCCGGTGGTATACCGGCCTGGTAATGGAATCACCCTTGTCCGGGCAGCGGGCCATGACCCGGGAAGTGCTGCAGCATCTGCTGCCTTTTGCCTCCGGCTTTGGAGTAGAGGTGGGCATGACGATTAAAGCGGCCCGCCTGGGCTTCCGGGTGCAGGAAGTTCCCGTGGTCATGACCCACAGGGAGACCGGGCGGGATTTGAAAGGGTTTTTACACCGGGGAAAGCAATTCTGGCATGTAGCCCGGGTTCTCTGGCAGGCCAGAAATTCGCTATAATATTTACTCGGTGCGAGGTGTTCATCATGCCCTTTTTTATCACCACCTTTTCTTTCCCGGTAACCCTGGTTTTTGCCGGTCTTTTGGGGGCCCTGCTCACCCGCCTGTTCCTGCCCGGATTGATGGGAATGATTGTGGAAGCCGGCTTTGTGCGCCCTAATTTCCGGGGTGAGGTTATTCCCCTGGGGGTAGGCCTGGTGTTTTCCCTGGCTGCCGTAGCGTGTATAGCCCTCCTTTACCCGTTTTTGCCGGGACACCTGCAGTTTTTTGCCCTGGCCTTTTCCCTGGCCCTGGCAGCCTTCACCTGCCTGGGGCTGGTGGATGATGTCTGGGGTTCCCGTAATGCCAGCGGCTTGAAGGGACACCTGCAGAGCCTTTTGCAGGGAAGGCTAACCACCGGCGCCCTCAAGGCACTGGCCGGTGGGGGGTTAAGCCTTTTCCTGGCGGCAGTAGCCGGCCCCCTGGCCTGGGTGCCGGTTAATGCCCTGACCCTGGCCCTTTCCGTAAATGCCATCAACCTTTTGGATTTGCGCCCCGGCCGGGCCGGCAAAGGTTTTCTTCTGGGCTCTTTTCTTTTATTTGCGGCCGGTTGGGGGCAATGGCCCTTAGCTTTCCTGGCCGTTTTAACGGGCAGTGTTGTGGCCTACCTGGCCGTGGATTTGAAAGCCAGGGCCATGATGGGCGACACGGGAGCAAACGCCCTGGGCGCCGCCCTGGGACTAACGGCGGTATGGGTACTGCCGGACGGGATTAAACTGGCTTACCTGGGACTGCTCATTGTCCTGCACGTGGTGGCCGAAAAATATTCCCTTACCAGCCTTATTGCCCGCAGCCCGTTGCTGGACCGCCTGGACCGTTGGGGCAGCGACCGGCAATAAACAGTTTTTCGCTGCGGGGATAGGAAATTCGGTATCTTTGTCGAATTGTTTTGACCGTGGGGTGATCCCGGGTGGGTACAGGTATAAGGAGAATAACCATTTTTACCGGCCATCTGGGTAGCGGAAAGACCGAACTGGCCATTAATTTTGCCCTTTCCCTGAAGGAGCGGGGTTTGCCCACGTCCGTAATCGACCTGGATGTGGTGAACCCCTATTTTCGCACCCGCCTGGTCAGGGAAAAACTGGAACAACTGGGGTTGACGGTGGTTTGTCCCCGGGGTGAGTGGATGAGGGCGGATTTACCGGCCCTGCCCCCGGCCATCCGCGGGGTGCTGGAGGACCCGGGCCGGTATGGGGTATTTGATGTGGGTGGCGATGAAGTGGGGGCGACGGTCCTGGGACGGTTCAAGCCCCTGCTGCCCGCGAAAGATTACCACCTCTGGCTTGTGGTGAATGCCTGCCGCCCTTTTACGCGAGATAAAGAGGGCATCATCAACATGCTGGAGGGTATCGAGAAGGCCTGCCGCCTGCAGGTAACGGGCCTGGTGAGCAATACCAATCTAGGGGCGGCTACCGACTGGCAAACCATCCTGGCCGGACACCGGGTGGTGCAGGATGCGGCCCGCATCCTCAACCTGCCGGTGGTAATGGTGGCGGCGCGCCGGGATTTAGCAGAAGAGCTGCGTGCCCACCTTCCCCCCGGGTTGCCCGTGCTCCCTTTGAACCTCTTTATGCAAACCCCGTGGCAGGATTTTTAAGGCTTAAGTTTGGGAGGGAGATTTTTGGCTGCCGCACGAGTGACATTTAGAGAAGAACGCTGTAAGGGTTGCGAACTCTGTGTTACCTTTTGCCCGAAGGGCATCATTACTTTAGCCAAACATATCAACAGCATGGGTTTTCACCCGGCTACCGTTGAAGATCAGAGCAAATGTACCGGCTGTGCCACCTGTGCCCGCATGTGTCCTGATCTGGTCATCGAGGTGGAAAGGGAGGTGGCCCGGGTTGGCTAAAATACTAATGAAAGGAAACGAGGCCATCGGGGAGGGTGCGGTCAGGGCCGGCTGCCGTTACTTTTTCGGTTATCCCATTACGCCCCAGAGCGAACTGCCCCACTACCTGGCCAAACGCCTCCCGGAGGTGGGGGGAGTTTACCTGCAGTCGGAAAGTGAAACGGCCGCCATTAATATGGTTTACGGTGCCGCCGGGGCGGGTGCCCGGGTGATGACTTCCTCCTCCGGTCCCGGAATCAGCCTGATGCAGGAAGGCATTTCCTACCTGGCTGGTGCCGAGTTGCCCTGTGTCATTGTAAACATGATCCGGGGCGGCCCCGGTCTGGGCAATATTGCGCCGGCCCAGTCCGACTACTTTCAGGCTACCAAAGGGGGCGGCCACGGAGATTACCGGGTGATTGTCCTGGCTCCCGCTTCGGTGCAGGAGATCATCGATTTGATGCGGGTGGCCTTTGACCTGGCCGACCGCTACCGCAACCCGGTGATGGTGGCGGGCGATGGCATCCTGGGACAAATGATGGAGCCGGTGGAGCTGGGAGAAGAAAAGGAAATCCAGATCCCTCCCCGGCCCTGGGCGGCCACGGGGCGCATGGGGGGCGAAAAAAAGTTGATCAACTCCCTGTACATTGTTCCCGAAGAGCTGGAGCAGCATAATCTAAAACTGGCCCGGAAATACGCGCTGATTGCCGAGCGGGAACAGCGCTGGGAGGAGTACCGGCTGGGCGGGGCAAAGCTGGTGCTGGTTGCCTTTGGTACTGCCGCCCGCATCTGCAAGGCAGTGGTGGACCGCTGCCGGGAAGAAGGCCTGGCGGTAGGCCTGATCCGGCCCATCACCCTGTGGCCCTTTCCCCAAAAGGCTTTTGAGCCGGTAATTGGGGAAGCAGAACGATTCCTGGTTGTGGAAATGAATCTGGGACAGATGGTGGAGGATGTCCGCCTGACCGTGAATGGCCGCCGCCCCGTGTATTTTTACGGCCGTTGCGGCGGCATGCTTCCCGTGGCGGCAGATGTGGTGCGGGAAGTGAAAAAATTGTACGGGGGGGAGGGCCAGTGATGAAAAAAGTGTTCACCAGACCCCGGTCGTTGAAGGATATTCCCACCCATTACTGTCCCGGTTGTACCCACGGCATTGTTCACCGCCTGGTAGCCGAGGTAATCGATGAACTGGAGATCTTTGACCGTACTATTGGTGTGGCACCGGTGGGTTGTTCAGTGTTTGCTTACAATTACTTCGATTGCGATATGTTCCAGGCTTCCCACGGCCGTGCTCCGGCTGTGGCCACCGGAATCAAGCGGGTGCTGCCCGACCGGGTGGTCTTTACCTATCAAGGAGATGGTGACCTGGCGGCTATCGGAACGGGGGAAATTGTCCATGCCGCGGCCCGGGGAGAGAAATTTACTGTAATTTTTATTAACAATGCCATTTATGCCATGACCGGGGGCCAGATGGCTCCCACCACCCTGTTGGGCCAAAAGACCACCACCACTCCCTACGGACGGGATAAGGAAGTTAACGGCTACCCGGTAAAAATAGCGGAAATGCTCAGTGTCCTGGACGGTACGGCCTATGCGGCCCGGGTTTCCGTGCATGACCCGGCCCATGTGGTAAAGGCTAAAAAGGCCATCAAGCGGGCCTTCGAAGTGCAGCTGGCCAATCTTGGCTTTTCCATTGTCGAGGTGCTGTCGGCGTGTCCCACCAACTGGGGCCTGCCTCCGGCGGAAGCCTTAAAATGGTTGGCCGAAAACATGATTCCCTACTATCCCCTGGGGGAGCACAAAAAACCTGCGGAGGTTGGTTAAAATGTATGAGGCAATTTTGATCGCCGGCTTTGGCGGACAGGGGGTTCTTTCTACCGGGCAACTCCTGGCCTACGCCGGCATGCTGGAAGGGAAGCACGTGTCCTGGATTCCCTCCTACGGTCCTGAAATGCGGGGCGGTACGGCCAATTGCGGCGTAACCATTTCCGATTCCCCCATCAGTTCCCCGGTAGTTACCGAACCTACTTCCCTGATTGTAATGAACCGCCCCTCCCTGGAAAAGTTTGAGGGGAGCGTGGTCCCCGGGGGATTGATCCTGATCAACAGCTCCCTTGTTGATATCAAGGCTACCCGTAAGGATGTCCGGGTATATTATATACCGGCCAACGAACTGGCCGAAGAGCTGGGTAACGCCAGGGTAGCCGGTAACGTCATTCTGGGGGCATTGCTGGAATTGACGGGGGTCGTTTCCCTGGACGCGGTGGAAAAATCCCTGCGGGAGGTTTTGCCCGCCCATCGCCATAAGCTGATTCCCCTCAACCGCCAGGCCCTGGAAACCGGTGCCGCCCTGGTTCGGCGTCCGGCCGCTGCCCGGGCAGGGTGATGGCCGCCGGCGAGATCAGCTGCTGGAGGGGTATTATTGATGATCAATCAGGATAGAATCCTGGCCGAATTTCTCGAGCTGGTACAGGTAGACAGCGTCAGCGGACAGGAAAGGGCACTGGCAGACCTGCTGGCGACCCGCTTAAGGGGCCTGGGATTGGATGTATGTGAGGACCGGGCCGGGGCCGAAACCGGGGGAGAAGCCGGCAACCTGATTGCCACCCTGCCGGCCCGGGGCCCGGAGCGTCCCCTTTTGCTGGTGGCCCACATGGATACGGTGGAGCCTGGCCGGGGCGTGCGGCCGGTGGTGGAGAACGGCGTTGTCCGTTCTGCCGGGGATACCATTCTAGGGGGCGACGACAAGGCCGGCATAGCAGCCATTCTGGAAGTGCTCCGGGTCATTACGGAACAACAGCTTGCCCACGGCGGGCTGGAAGTGGTCTTCACCATCGGGGAGGAAATTGGTCTTTTAGGAGCCAAACATCTGGATCACAGCCGGTTGCGTTCATCAATGGGTTACGTGCTGGATTCTAACGGGCCCGCTGGAACCATAGTGGTACAGGCCCCCACCCAGGATAAGATAGAGGCGGTTATCCGGGGCCGGGCGGCCCACGCAGGGATAAATCCCGAGGAGGGGATTAATGCCATTGCCGTGGCCGCCCATGCCGTAGCCCGTATGACCCTGGGGCGTATTGATGAAGAAACCACGGCCAACATCGGGGTTATCTCCGGTGGCCAGGCCACTAATATTGTGCCAGATTCCTGCCGCCTCGAGGGAGAAACCAGGAGCCTTGACGGGAGTAAATGCCGTGCTCAAACGGCGGCCATGGTGGAGGTCCTTGAAACAACGGCTGCTCAATTCGGGGCCAGGGTGGAGATAACCACCCAGACCCTTTACCACGAATTCAAACTGGCCGAATCCCATCCTGCCGTTGTACTGGCAAAGAGGGCGGCCGAAAAACTGGGCCTGGTCCCGCAGCTGGTTAAAACCGGCGGGGGCAGTGATGCCAACATATTTAACTCCCGTGGCATTACCTGCGCCAACCTGGGAATTGCCATGCAAAAGGTTCATACCACCGAAGAATTTATCCGGGTAGAGGATCTGGCGACCAACGCCCGCTATCTCCTGGAAATTATCCGGATGGTGATTGAATAGTAAACAGATAGCTGGAGGCCGTGGAATGATCCGCATCCGTACTGGAGAAGTTGTGGCCGTGCAGGCCAGACGTCCGGGGCTGACCGAGGTCCTGGTCAGGGTGGAGGGGAAGGAAGAGCGAGCTGTAAACTACGATCACCTTACCGGTCCGGTTAAACCGGGGGATGCGGTGGTGCTTAACACCACCGCCGTATACAAAAAACTGGGTACCGGAGGTACCCATTTTATTATGGCCAACCTGGCCAACCCGGCCCTTGATGCCCCCTGTCCGGGTCACATTATGAAGGCCCGCTATACCCCCTCCCAGGTTAAAGTACTGGCCGTGGAAGAGGAGGGGCACCCCCAAAACCGCTGCTTCCGGGCGGCAGATTCCCTGGACGGTATCCCGGTAATCATAGCCTCCCTGCACAGCATGATTGCCCCGGCGGCGGCGGTAATCCGCAGGCTGACCCGCGGCAAAGCCCGTGTAGTCTACCTGATGACCGACGGGGCGGCCCTGCCCCTTCCTTTGAGCCGCCTGGTATTTCAACTCAAAGAAAAAGGGCTCCTGTCGGCCACCGTAACCTGCGGCCATGCCTTTGGCGGCGACTACGAAGCCGTTACCGTTTACAGCGGTCTGCTGGCCGCCCGGAGTGTAGCCGGGGCGGACATTATCATTGCGGCCATGGGGCCGGGCATTGTCGGTACCGCCTCCACCTTTGGCTTTACCGGCTTAGAGCAGGGGGAGCTGGTGAATGCGGTGCATATCCTGAAGGGGCAACCGGTGGCGGTGCCGCGCATCAGCTTTGCCGATGCCCGGGAACGCCACCGGGGGTTGAGCCATCATACCAGGACTGCCCTGGGCCGGGTGGCCCTCGTCCCCTGTACCGTCCCCATTCCGGTCCTGGCGCAGGAAAAGCATGCCCTGGTCTGGCGGCAGCTCCGGGAGAGCGGTATCCTGGACAGGCACCGGGTGATCGTGGTGGAGGACAACCCCACCCGGGAGGCGCTGCAGGAGTACGGTCTTGCCGTTACCACCATGGGGCGGGGCATAGATGAGGACCCCGAATTCTTCCTTGCCGCGGGAGCAGCCGGGGCATATGCGGCCGGTCTGTTTTTAAAAACAAATGCCGTCAGTGAAGGGAAGCCCTGAGGAAGTGCCCTGGTATTTAATGGTATAACGTGATGGGGTGAGATTTTGTTACCCGCAGTGATCCTTACCGCCAACGCCAGCGGAGCTGCCTGGGCCGCCCGGCAGGGCCTGGTGGTTTTGGTGGTGGATGTGATTGACATGTCTACCAGCCTGGAAGCGGCCCTGGATGAAGGAGCGGCGGCGGTCTTTGGAGCCAGCCCCGATGCGGCCAAACCCCCCGTTCCCGTTGATCCGGCAGGTGTGGGCCGGATGGCCGGGGAAAGAGCCCGGGCACTGGACACCGGTGTGGTGGTAATTGCCGAGCCACGCACCGGTACCGGGGAGCAACGCAAGGCCGGCATACAAAAGGTGCTCGGGGGCATTGCGGCTGCCGGGGCAAGGCTTGAAGCCGTAGTTCCCAATTTGGGCGCCTCCGTCGCCGAACTGGTAGACTTTAAAAGAAGAGTGGTGGTGGCGGCCACGGGCTCCGGGGGGGTTGCCTTTGATGCCGCCCTGACGGCCGGTGCCCCGGCTGTCCTTGCCGGAACGGTGGCCCGTACACGCCACAAAAAAGGCAGGGACCCGGCTGTAGCTGCCGCCACCCGGGCGGTGGCGGCTGCGAAAAATTTACACCGGGGCATTGCCGTGGTGGCCGCCAGCGGCAACTCTATGGAAGACCTGCTTGCTGCCCACTACATTTATCGCCTCATCCTTGAGCTTTTTTAATTTCCCCCACCCATTCATATACCCCCTTCCTGAGCCATATATATGAGCATGGACAGGTTGGAAGGGGGGAGAGCTTTGCTCGATGTTTTCCGCCATTCCCTGCGCAGCAGCTGGCCCCTTTGCTTGCTGGTATTAATTTTTTTCACCCTGGGTTTGATTTGTGGTGCCCTGAGCCTTACCTTCCTTCCCCCGGTACAAATCCAGGAACTTCACGATTATATAAATACATTCATTAAGCAGGCCCGGAATCTGGATCTGGAAGCAGGCCGGGTGGCCTGGGAGGCCATGTACGGCAAAATGCTCATCATGGTTGTCCTTTACCTTTTAGGGCTAACATTTATTGGTATCCCTGTGATCCTTGCTCTGGTTTTCCTGAAAGGATTTGTTCTGGGTTTTACCGTAGCTTTTCTCAATTACGACCTGGCCTGGAGCGGATTGCTTTTAGCCCTGGCCTGTATTATCCCGCAACATTTGCTTTATTTGCCCGCACTGTTTGTGGGTGCGGTGGCATCCCTTTCCTTTGCCCTCGTGCTTCTTCCCCGTCCCTCCAGTACCTGGAGCAAAATATGGGGGTCCTTTGCCCGCTACACGGGCGTGATGCTGGTTGCTCTGACCGTGGCGGTGGGGGCGGGGCTGGTGGAGGCCTTTTTGACGCCCTGGTTGACCAGAATGGTGGTCGGCATCCTGGAGTGAGATAGTAAATGTTCAATAAAACCACAAGGCAAGGGAGGGAAACCCCGGTGGACTGCCATGACCGGGTGGGATCATGATGGTAATTTTTTTAACGAAACTAAAACGCCGGTTAATGTTTTGCCTGCGCATGCTGGTGGTGCTGGCCATCCTTGCTGTTCTTTGCGGGCACATTTACGGCCTGATCAGGTCGGGTGGCGCCTTTGACCAACCCCGGCCTCCTTCTCCTGGCACTTCCGTTTACAACCCCGCCATTGGCCCTTTTGATGCGGGTCGGGGTACATTTATGGATCGCCTGTTTGAGTTTTTACAGGAATATTACCGGGGGAGTCATGGTAAGCCGGATTAGCAAACCGGCTTATGTTATATTACTATTTTTTTGTCTGTAAATGTTCAGTTACCCCGCCATGGTGCCGCCCAGCACTCACCACAATACGGCTCTGCTCCTGATATTTCAGGTTCAATTGATACCTCTGGTTTTACGAAGACATTGTATTCCAGGAGTGCTGGGTCCACGCTCGCTCCCTGGCTTCCGCGCTGACAGCAAACATTACTTTTGTCTTTTAGATGACGTAAAAAGGAAATGGTTTTCCTTTTGGAGAAAGAATATAAAAAACCGCAACGCTCCGGGGTTATTCCCGGGGCATTGCCTGGAGCTTAAACTCTTATGGAGGGATGAAATTTTGCCGGCTAAAGTTTTTTTTGCCGACATGCGGGCCAAACATAAAGAAAATCTTCTGGATAAGGTGGAAAAGCTTTTCGAGCGTGCGGGAATGAGAGAGCTTTTTGCTCCCAGAGACCTGGTGGCCTTTAAAGTTCATTTTGGGGAGCGGGGCAATACGGGCTATGTGCGGCCCCAGTTTATTCGCCGCCTGGTGAACAGGGTTAAAGAACTGGGTGGGAAACCCTTTCTTACCGATGCCAACACCCTTTACGTGGGCAGCCGTTCAAACGCGGTAGATCACCTGCAAACAGCCATTGAAAACGGTTTTGCTTATGCCGTGGTTGGCGCTCCCCTGATTATTGCCGATGGACTTACGGGGAAGGATTACATTAATGTGCCGGTCAACCTGAAGCACTTCAAGGAAGTAAAGATTGGCAGCGCCCTTATTCACGCCGATGCCCTGCTGGTGGTGAGCCATTTTAAATGCCATGAACTTACGGGCTTTGGCGGTGCCCTCAAGAACACCGGCATGGGATCGGGTTCCCGCAGCGGCAAGCAAATGATGCACTCCGACGTACTGCCCGGGGTGAACCCTGAAAAATGCGAGGGTTGCGCCCGTTGTACCCGCTGGTGCCCGGCGGGAGCTATTGCCGTGTCCAGGGAAACGAAAAAAGCGGCCATCGATCAGGAAAAATGTATTGGCTGCGGAGAGTGTACAGTCACCTGTCCGGTGGAAGCAATAGGCATTAACTGGAAAACGGAGCCGGAAGCGATCCAGGAAAAGATTGTGGAATACGCCGCCGGAGTGCTCCACAATAAGAAGGGCAAAGCCGGGTTCATCAACTTTGTGACCAATGTTTCTCCGGAATGCGACTGTGTCAGCTGGACGGACGCTCCCGTGGTGCGGGACATTGGCATCCTGGCTTCCCTGGACCCGGTAGCCCTGGATCAGGCCTGCGCCGACCTGGTCAACGGGGAGAAGGTTTTACCCGGCTCCCGGCTGGAGGGCCGGGAAGTGCAGGACGTATTCCGTGCCCTGTGGCCCCAGGCTGTGTGGGAGCGCCAGCTGAGTTACGGGGAAGAAATTGGTCTGGGCACCCGGCAATATGAACTGATAAAAATTTAACCCGTTTAACGAGTTCTGGAACCTTTCCCCTCTTCATAACGTCTATAGATATAAACGGAGCGGGGAAGGGGTCGGGATGGATCATAAGACTTCTTTAGGCCTTCTGGCAGTGGTAGTTTTGATCATACTCTTTGTGCTGGCATTAATGCACACACCATACCCTTCTGCAACCGATTCCAGAGCCGGTGCGGCAATGGAATACCGGTTTGCCACAGAGCAATGGCAGTCAGCTTACCAAACCTACACCTTTTGACACGGCTCTTATCTTAGGATGTTGTTGAGTCAGGGGACTTTTGGTTTTAGGCCAAAGTCCCTTTTTATGTAGTTTGCGCGATGAGGAAAAACATGGGAATCAGCAGGATTAATGAGTCTCTCGTGGAAATAGAAGGAGTAATAATATGCACGGGGGCGATGTGCCTTGCAGGATTTAATTGATACCTTTATCCATTACCTGGCGGTGGAAAAGGGTCTGGCCCGGAACACCACGACTTCCTACCAGCTCGATTTAAACCAGTACTGGCTTTTTTGCCGGTCCCGGCGGTTGGATCCCCTGGGGGAGGGACGCGGTGCCGTGATGGCTTATTTGCTCAAGTTAAAAAAAGAGGGGCGGGCTCCGGCCACCGTTTCCCGGCACCTGGCGGCTTTAAAATCTTTCTACCGCTTCCTGGTTCAAGAAGGAGTAATTTCGACCGATCCGACCGCTAATTTGGAATCCCCCCGCCTGGCTCAGCGGTTGCCGAGGGTATTGACCCCCGAAGAAGTAGACAGGCTCCTGGCTCAACCCCGCACATCCTCGGCCACCGGACTGCGGGATAAGGCCATGCTGGAACTGCTTTACGCCACCGGCCTGCGGGTGAGTGAGCTGGTTTCCCTGGATCTGGCCGATGTTAATTTGGAGCACGGTTTTGTGCGTTGTTTCGGGAAAGGATCCAAAGAGCGAATTATCCCCCTGGGTTCCGTGGCCGCTTTTTATGTATCCGAATACCTCACCCGGGCCAGGGTAAAACTAACCAGAGGCATCAATACCCCTGCTCTGTTTGTCAATCAGCAGGGCCGCCGCCTCACCCGGCAGGGATTCTGGAAGATTATAAAAAAGTATGCCCGCCAGGGGCGCATTACTAAGGTCATCACCCCTCATACCCTGCGCCATTCCTTTGCCACCCACTTGCTGGAAAACGGTGCCGACCTGCGTTCTGTTCAGGAATTGCTCGGTCACGCCGATATTGCCACCACGCAAATTTACACCCATGTAACCCGTACCAGGCTGCGGGAAATTTATGACCGCACCCATCCCCGGGCGCAACTGGATGGATAAAAGGGGTGTAATTGTTCAGCAAAACCGCTACCATCGGCACAGTGCAGCGTTGTCCAAAGCGAACGACTTGCGGAGCGCTGGAGTGAGCGTGGACAACGCTGCACCATAGCGGGATCGCTGAACATTTACAAAGGAGTTGATCTTACTTGGCCGCAATCATCAATCGTCTTACCCTTATTGTTCTTGACAGCGTAGGTATCGGGGAACTTCCCGACGCCGCCCAATACGGGGATGCGGGCAGCAATACCCTGGCCAATACTGCCCGGGCCGTGGGAGGACTCAATATACCCCACCTGGGCCGGCTGGGCCTGGGAAATATCCTTCCCATTGAGGGGGTTCCCCCGGTGGACCGGCCCCTGGCCGCTTACGGACGGATGGCTGAGGCTTCCGCCGGCAAGGATACCACCACCGGCCACTGGGAAATTGCCGGCTTGTTGCTGGAACGGCCCTTCCCCGTCTACCCCCATGGCTTTCCCCCGGAAATAATCAAGCCTTTTGAGGAGCGCATCGGGCGGCCCGTTCTGGGCAACAAGGCGGCTTCCGGTACGGCCATTATTGAGGAACTGGGGCCGGAACACATGAGGACCGGGTATCCCATTGTTTATACCTCGGCCGACAGCGTGTTTCAAATTGCCGCCCATGAAGAGATTATCCCCGTGGAGGAATTATACCGGATGTGCCGTATTGCCAGGGAGTTGCTAACCGGCGACCACGCCGTAGGGCGGGTTATTGCCCGGCCCTTTGTGGGGAGGCCCGGTGCTTTTAAACGTACGGACAGGCGGCGGGATTTCTCCCTTCCTCCGCCCGGCCCCACCATTTTAGATTTGCTTTTAGAGAACGGATTTCCTGTCCTGGCCGTGGGCAAAATTGAGGATATTTTTGCCGGGAAAGGTATCACCGAAGCCGTACATACGGAAGGTAATATGGACGGGGTGGACCAGACACTTGCCTGCATGAGACGCCTGGAGCGGGGGTTGATTTTTACCAACCTGGTAGACTTCGATATGCTTTACGGTCACCGCAACAATCCCCGGGGGTATGCGGATGCCCTGGAGGCTTTTGACCGGCGCCTGCCGGAAATTCTGCATGCCACCAGGCCCGATGAGGTGCTGATTATCACCGCTGATCACGGGTGTGACCCCACCACCAGCAGTACGGACCACAGCCGGGAGTACGTTCCTCTTCTGGTTTACGGCCAGAAGGTAAAACCGGGGGTAAATCTGGGGACCCGCAGCACTTTCAGCGACGTGGCCGCCACCGTGGCCGAGCTTTTCGGACTTTCCTATCCGCGGGGAACCAGTTTCGCCCGGGAAATAATTATCCGGTAAAACTGCTGCCACCGGCACCATGGCGGGGTCACTGAACATTTACCACGCAAATTCTGAGGTGAACAATTGTGCGCATGTACGATATTATCCTGAAAAAACGCCAGGGATTCGAGCTCACCACGGAAGAAATCAACTTTTTTGTCCGGGGATATACGGTTGGGGAAATACCCGATTACCAGGCGGCGGCGTTATTAATGGCCATTTTCTTCCGGGGACTTAATTCCCGGGAAACGGCGGACCTCACCCTGGCCATGGCCAGTTCAGGAGACCGGGTCGATCTTGCGGACATCCCCGGTAGCAAGGTGGACAAGCACAGTACCGGCGGGGTGGGGGACAAAACCACTTTGGTGCTGGCTCCCCTTGTAGCTGCCGCCGGGGTACCCGTGGCCAAGATGTCCGGCCGGGGGCTGGGTCATACCGGGGGGACGGTGGATAAGCTGGAATCCATTCCCGGTTTTAAAGTAAACCTTACTCCGGATGATTTTATGCGCCAGGTCAGGGAAGTTGGCGTGGCGGTGGTAGCCCAAACGGGCAACCTGGTGCCGGCGGATAAAAAGCTTTACGCCCTGCGGGACGTGACGGCCACGGTGGACAGCATTCCCCTGATTGCTTCCAGCGTGATGAGCAAAAAAATCGCCGCCGGAGCCGATGCCATCGTCCTGGATGTAAAGGCAGGAAGGGGGGCCTTTATGCGTTCCGTGGATGAGGCCTCTACCCTGGCCCGGGCCATGGTAGCCATCGGCCGGCAGGTGGGCAAAAGGACCGTGGCAGTGATTAGCGATATGGACCAGCCCCTGGGTTTTGCCGTAGGCAACGCCCTGGAGGTGCGGGAGGCCATTGAGACCCTATCCGGACAGGGTCCATCCGATTTGCGGGAGCTGTGTCTCGTGCTGGGCGGCCACATGCTCGTCCTGGCCGGTGCGGCGACGGACGTAGAGGAAGGAGTGAACCGGCTGGCCGGGTTGCTGGAACGGGGGCAGGCATTGGACAAGTTCCGGGAGATGGTTAAGGCCCAGGGCGGTGATCCGCGGGTGGCGGATGAGCCGGATCTGTTACCGGAGGCCTCATACAAAGAACAGGTGAAGGCGCAGGAAGATGGGTATGTGGCGGCCATCCATGCCGAAAGGATTGGCCGGGTAGCCATGCTTTTGGGGGCCGGCCGGAAGACCAAAGAAGACACCATCGACCCGGCGGTGGGAGTAGTGTTGCACAAAAAGGTGGGCGACCGCGTCAAGGCGGGGGACGTCCTGGCCACTTTGCATGTAAACAATCAGGACAATCTGGTCACAGCGCGGCAGCTAATCGCCTCGGCCTTTGCCTTCAGTTCCAGCGCACCCGGGGAAAGAAAGCTGATCCACGGGGTGGTTGGCCTTGAAGGAGTCGTGGGTCAATTTTTGAGTTAATAGACCAAAAAAAGAAGGAACTGGATGCCCTGAGGTCCTTTCCTCCTGCCGTTGCCGCCAGGTTGAGGGAATTTTACCTCGTGGAGTGGACCCACCACTCCACGGCCCTGGAAGGAAACTATAGATGGCAACGGGCGGACGGCCCGGCTGCTGATGAATTTTGTTTTCATGCGGGAGGGGTATCCACCCGTAGTTTTCAAAAAAGAGGAGCGGGAGCGCTACCTGACCTCTCTGGAGGAGGCGTCGGTGACCGGTAATATGATGTCCTTTCTGGAGTTGGTCAGGGATGCTTTGCTGACCTCCCTGGAGACATTTTTAAGTGTGGTTCGTCCCGCCGGGCACAAACCTGTCGAACAGGTAAGAAACGCAGATCCCGGTGAATTTGCTTTGTAAAGGCAGCTGGCTCAGCAGTCCTGCTTTTTTCTCAAACAGGTCAGAAATTTGTTCCAGGGGCAGGAGGAAAAAGTCAGGTGGTGTAGAAAACCTTTCCTGGTCGAAGTGCCTGGAGCCTGCCACTTGCTCCGGCAGGTGGGGAAAAATATTTTCACGGCAATAGGCAGGAAATTTCGCATTTCTTTTGTGGGAATTTTTCAGGTTTTTTTGAAATATGAGGAGGAATTATAAACCATCTTCAAAAAAATTGGTAAATAACAAAGGAGGGTTTGGAATTGAGGGTTGTTAAACTGGTAGCAATGTTCCTGGTTGTAACGCTGGTCCTGTCTTGCCTTGCAGGCTGTGAAAAAAAACAGGAAAAGACAGAGACAAAGGCAGTGGTGGTTCTGGTTGATCTGTCGGAAAGCACCCGTGACCTGCGTAATCTTTACCTGGAGAGTTTAAAAGAGGTGA
The DNA here is from genome assembly GCF_011393055.1 of Desulfofundulus sp. TPOSR. NCBI lineage: Bacteria > Bacillati > Bacillota > Clostridia > Eubacteriales > Peptococcaceae > Desulfofundulus > Desulfofundulus sp. TPOSR. The sequence continues at coordinate 429,600 of NZ_JAAOEF010000003.1, forward strand.
TCGGTAAAATAAAGCCGGGAGATTTCTTTATGGTCGCAAAAATAACCGCTTCCTCGGTAAGTGAACCGGAGGTACCCGTTAAGGAAGACTTTAAGGTTGAACTAAAAGACGCTGCCGGTAGACCCACCGATAATCCCCTTTTAGTTAAAAAAATAACGAAAAAAGCTGAGGAAGAATTGGAGGCAAAGAAACCCCAGCTTACCGAAAAAATAAAAGGAGTTCTCCTGCCAGGCGAGGAAAGACGTGAAAAGGTAACAAACACAGATATTATGAGCTCCCTGGCCGTAGCGCAAAACGCCTTCCGGAACTACCAGCGGGACAGAAAAATTTTAGTCATCCTATCAGACATGCTGGAGGACTCAGAGCGCTATAATTTTTACCGGGAGAATCTCACCCCCCGGCGAATTAGTGAAATTATCAATGCGGAAAAAACAAATGGGAGGCTTCCCGATCTTAATGGAGTGGATGTTTACGTAGTGGCGGCCACTAAGGAACAAAGCAACAGGTTTTTTGAGGTGCAGAGATTCTGGCTGGAGTATTTTAAAGCCTGTGGTGCAAGGCTTGCCAGGGAAAATTACAGCAGTACCCTGTTGAAATTTGCAGGAGATTAAGAGGGAGGTGTGCGGGCAGGAGCCCTGTAAAAATGGCCGGAAAATTCATTTATTCGCCGCGTGTGGCCAGAAGAAGAGGTGCCAGGGACGGGCGCACCTGGCGCTGGAGGCTGGGGTGGCCGCTGCGGGTAAAAAAAGAGCCGTACCCTTCCGTGGATTCCACAGACCCTCCGGAATTTGAAAAAGAAGTTTACTCGGTTGCGGAGCAGGAATTGCATAAAATGGCTGAAGACTGGAAAGAAAGGGACAAGTCCCTGCGCACGGCGTGTGCTGAAGCTGAGAATAATTATTTTGAAGTCGAAAAGAATATGGAAAAATATTCACAGAAGCAGCAAGATGCTATTAAGGAATACGAGAAAATAAAGGCCCTTTTTGATTCCCTTAGCCGGCCACAGTCCCGCTTCTGGCGTCATGCTGGTCATTATATAATATTCTCTTTTATTTTTGGTGCGGAATTTATTCTCAATAAAAAAGTCTTTGAAATCTTTGGAGAATCCAATTTAGTAACCTATTTTATTGCCATTCCCATTGGCCTGGCTATTTTTCTCTGCAGTGAACTTATAGGCCATTTTCTGGCTAATGAAAAAAGGACCAGGGCTGTAGTGGCTAGTGTTTCGTTATTTTTCGCTCTGTCCGCAATTTCATACTTGCGGCTGAAATATTTTGAGGCAATTGGAACGGAAATCTTTGGAATAAGCGTCAGCCCGCTATCGTTTTTCCTTGTTTTCTGGGTGATTAATCTTTTTCTGGCTTTTGTATGCACACTGGGGGCCTGGCAGTTAGTTGAGAAAAGTAAAAAAATAGAAGCGACCAGCGTAAATCCACAGGAGTTTAAAAAAATCGAAAAAAAATTTAAAGAAGCCCGGGAAAGGCTCAGTCAGCAGGAGATCCAGATTCAGCAACTGGCAGAAAAATTGGTCATGGCCAGGAATAGGTTCGACATGGCTCACTTCGACAGGAGAATGGAATTTGAAAAACTCCAGGCAAGGGCAGGAGCCCTGAAAAAGAAAGCTGGAAACCTGATCTGGATTTACCGGGATGCCAACATGCATGCCAGGCAGGCGGAAAAAAGCGAAGAGCCGCAATGTTTCAGAGAAGTGGACCCGGAAACCAGGATTAGTATTCCTTCCCTGCTCCTTGAGCTGAACTGCTCCAAATGCAGGTATGATCAGTTAATTGGCCCTCCCCCGCCACCTCCCCCGCCACCGCCCGATAAAGAAGGTGAGGGTGTGGGCCATGTGCCGGTACCGTTACTCCTCAGTGAAAGCCCGGACAGGAACACGGCCCGGGCCCTTTTCAATTCGTTTACCACGGGTGCAGGCCTTCAGGTGGCAAAGGATGAGCTGCCGGATCGGGCTTCCCTGGACCCGGAGGAACTTTTTCTTTGCCTTCAGGGCCTGCCGGTCAATATCCGTGATTCCGCCAATTTCCAGGACTGGGAAGATGCCTGGCGGGTTCTTCTTTCCGGATGGGAGGGTATAGATAAACGCTTATTGTCCGCCTGCTCCCAGGGCTATGTCTACCATCTTCACATCCACCTGGTTCTTCCCCTGGCCTTTGCGGTGGGGGCGACGCTCGGCCTGCGCCGGGCGGTAGTCCTGTACCACCAGGAGGGCGGCCGTTACTTTAAGGTGCTTGACCTGACCAGGAGCCGGGTGTTGTTCGAGAAGGCGGACTCGTCCGTGCCGGAACCGGAAGTGATCGAGGAAAAAAATGGGCAGGGTCAGGCAAAACTTGTTCTCCACTTTTTCATTTCCGAACGGCACGCGTTAAGCCTTCGTAACCACCCCGACTGGGAAACGGCGGATAACGCGGCCCTCGTTTACCGGATGGCCCTGCCGGAGGGCAACTGGCTCGGTTACGTCCAGCACCTGGTTGGGCGGGGTCTTGAACTGGCGAGAGATTACCAGCAGGTGGAGGTCTGCCTGACCTGCCCGGCGGTGGTGGCTTTCGCGCTGGGGATGGCCTTTTCCCGGGAGCCGAAATTTACCGTCTGCCAGTGGTTCGGCACCGAGCAGCCGCCCCGGTACCGGCCGGTTTTTTCGCTGGGGAAGGTGGAAGAAAGGCTGTTTTTCACTTAAGTTACGGCCCTTTTTAAGCCGGAAGGCGGGCGGTCATCCGCCCCCTTTCCGGGTGACAACCATCAAGAAAGGGGGGAGAGATAGCTTGCAGGAGCTTTGTTTAACCATCAGGGTGCTTACCCCCATGTTCCTGGCCGGTGCCGACGGCAAGACGGCCGAACTGCGGGCGGCTTCCATCAAGGGGATGCTGCGGTTCTGGTGGCGTGCCCAGAACGGGAGTATGTCCCTGGAAAAGTTGAAAAAGAAGGAAGGGGAAATTTTCGGCACCGCCGGGGAGGGGGACGGCCGCAAGAGCAGGTTCTCGCTGGCGGTTGAGGAAACTGGGGTCAAGGTTACGCAGGATCCACTCCCATTGCATAAAGAAATCGTGACGCGCTCCAATGGCCGGAGCTTTCCCGTAAACCTCCTGGAGTACCTCGCTTACGGCACCTATGAGTGGGACAGGGCGCAAAAACGAAACATCCTTGTACGGCAATATATTGCCCCGGATTCCACCTTCCGCCTGGTGGTGCGGCTCTGGGACGAGGGGAAAAACGGCAAAATACCGGGGGAGCTCGTAAAAGCCCTGCGTGCTTTTTGCCTCTTCGGGACGCTGGGGACAAAGGCGCGCAACGGGTACGGCAGCTTCAAGGTGGAGAAGGTGGAAGGGCCGGAAAAAATGAAGCAGGAACTGGCTGCAATGGTCCCGGGCCGGGAAATCATGGAGAATTTATGTACCTTTGACGGCCTCCCCTCCTTCAGTGCCTTTTGCAAGGGTGCCGGGCTGTTCCGGACGAAAAGCACGTATAAGAGCTGGGACGGTTGCCTGGCAGAACTCGCCCGCGCCTACCGGGAAGCACGCCTTTCCCTGGAGAAACGGCATGAGTACGGCAAGCGGCAGTACCTGGGGGCCCCCATCGTGGCCAACCAAAAACAGGAGTCTTTGCTGGACCGGCACGCCAAGCCCTACTTCCTGCGCGTCCACGAAGAGGAAGGCGGCTACGCCGGCTACATTCTTTACCTCCCCTCGCAGTACCTGCCACCCGTCTACCATCAGAGGTTGGGGATCAACCGGGAAAAGTTCCCGGCCATGGACGACGAAAGGGAGGGGCACGACAGAAACTTCCTAGCGGTCTGCCGGGATATGAACGAGAAGTTCGCCAAAAAGCTGGAGGTGGTCTTTTGGGAGCGGTTCTAATCTTCACTGTGGGACCGGTGCAATCCTTTCTCGTCCAGGCGCGCAAGGCCCAGGACCTTTTTGCCGGCAGCTACCTCCTGTCCCATCTCTGCCGTGTGGCTGCCGGTGCGGCGACAGGGTACGGGGCCGAAATCATTTTCCCTTACCTGAAGAACCCCTCGCTGCCCAACCGTTTCGTGGCGGTGCTGCCGGAGGGTCTCCAGCCGGCAGTGATCGGTTCCGTTGTGGAAGAGACGGTGCGGGGTGAAGTCCGGCGTCTGGGCGGGCTGGTCCTGAACAGGGCCTGCGGTTCTTCTCCTCCGGATCACGGGCTGAAACAGGCCTTTTTCCGCCAGCTGGAGACCTTCTTTGAGATCTGCTGGGTCGTAGCCGGGATGGAGGACGGGGATTACTTGAAGGCCTACCTCCGTGCAGAGGCCCACCTGGAGGCTATCAAGACCTGCCGTGCCTTCGGTCCACTTAACGAGAAGGGCAGGAAGTGTAGCCTTACCGGAGAGCATAACGCCCTTTTTTTTCGACAACGGCGGGCATACCTGTGCCCCGAGGCGCAGGAGGTGGCCGAGAAAGTGTTATCCCGCCGCTATCTTGCGGAAGGGGAGTGTCTGGGTGCCCTGGGCATGTTAAAGCGTTGCCTCGACCTGGAGCTGCCCGGTGCACCCACCGGCTTTCCCTCCACGGCGGCCGTAGCTCTCATGGCAACCCTGGATTGTCTTCCCCGGGAAATGCTTGTGAACTACTGCGAACTCTTCGGCGACCGCTTCGATGATCACTTCTACTACGAGGAAAACCTGACCCACCGGACCTTCGAGCGGGAGGGCATTCCCCTGGACGTGCTCGGGAAGGCGCGGGAGGCGCGCGCGGAACTGGAGGAAGAAGCGGAGAAAAAGGGCCTCCGGTTCACCAGGTACTACGCCGTGCTATGCATGGACGCGGACAACATGGGGAAGTGGGTAGGGGGCCACTTTCTTGAGAATCCTGGAGAACTGCGCGCCTTCCAGAAGACCCTCACGCAGACGCTGGGCGGGTACGCCGGTTGGGTCAGCAAATACCTCGCACCTCCCAGAGGCAGGCTGGTCTACTGCGGGGGCGACGACGTGCTGGCCTTTCTCAACCTCAACCACCTTCTTTCCGTCCTGGAGGAGTTGCGCCGGCAATTTCCGGCCTACGAGGAACTGGGCCCGGTAAAAAGCGGGCGGCACTCTTCCACTTCCTGTGGCATATGCATTGCTCATTACAAGGAACCGCTGTCTGAGGTTCTGCGCCGGGCGCGGCACGCGGAGAGAGAAGCCAAAGAGCGGGGGGGCCGGGACGCCTTCGCCCTGGTGGTGCTCAAGCGTTCGGGAGAGATCCACCAGGCTGTCTACCACTGGACCTGCGGGCAACTCCGCCCGCTCGTGCTGCTGGCAAAGCTGGTGAGGTTACTGGTTGAAGAGAAGGTATCGGACAGGTTCATCCGGCACCTGAGCGGCGAGTTTAGATACCTAAAGCCGCCGGAATCCGGGTCTGTGGCACCGGCCTCTGAAGAGGAGATCCTCCGGGCCGAGCTTAACCGGCTGCTCCGGCGCGCCTGGCAGGGTAAGGTGAAAGAAGAGGAAACAACCATCTCCGAACTGGCCGGTGAACTCCTCACTCTCTACGCTCAGGGAACACTGGAGAACTTTCTTTCTTACCTGGAAATAGCCGCCTTTCTGGCGCGGGAGGTGAACTCGAACCTTGCGCCTGGTGATTGAAGCGCTTGACCCGCTGTTTTTCAGAGACGGCCGCCCATTTACCATGGGAGAGGACGACTGGGGCGACAGCATTTTTCCCCCGCCGCCCGGCGTCTTTTACGGAGCGCTGCGCGCCCTCCACTTCTCTCACCACCCGAAAGAACTCGTCCTGGCCAACAGTGAAAAAGACCCGACACGGGAACTCCGGGTGAATCTCTTCTACTGGCTGGTGGGGGAAACGAGGATTCCCGCTTTTCCCCTCCCGCTGGAGTGCGTCGGGCTGGAGGAGTCACACTGCCTGGTGCGCAGGCTTGCCCGGGCAAAAGGTATGGTCTCGAACCACCCCCTGCCGCTGGTACTGGAAGCCCCTGTGTGGGGAGAGAAGACCTTCTCTCCGGAGAAAAACCTCATCGACCACTTTACCCTGGCAGCCTACCTCAGAGGGGAAACAGTGCTGACTGCCCAGCCACTTTCCGATTACCTTGTGGGTGAGCCCAAAGTGGGCATAGGGCGGGATCGCTCGACCCTGGGTGCAGAAGAGCATAAGCTTTACCGTATCACTATGAACAGGCTGAAGAACCTGGCCCTGGCCGTTTGGTACGAGGGGATTGAAATCCCTCCCTCCGGCTTTCTCAGGCTGGGGGGCGAGGGGCGGGTGGCCACCTATACCCTTGACTCCGGGGAGGAGCTGGAGGTTCTGCGGGTCTGGGAGGATCAGGTACCTGAAACCCGCTTCTTCAAGCTCTACCTGGTCACGCCTGCGTTTTTTGAGAACGGCTGGCTGCCGGGGTGGCTGCACTGCGAAGACGGCGATATTCGCGGCCGGTACGAAAATCTTGAGCTCCGCCTTCTGGCGGCGGCAGTGGGGCGGCCGCTACCGCTCGGCGGGTTCAGCATGCGGCCTCCGGCGCCGAAGGTAATGCGACGGGCAGTCCCCGCCGGAAGCGTCTATTACTTCGAGATAGTCAGGGGGCGGATGGCAGAGGTGGTGCGGCTCTTTCATGCCCGGAGCGTGTCCGAGTACCGGGCGGAGGAGGGCTTTGGGATTGCCTTCGTCGGGGTTCCTGGTGAAGTAAATGTTTAAAAAACCGCTCTTTTTACTACAACGCCGTGCCTTAAGCGGATTAACTGAACTGATGAATTAAACCTGTAGCCGTACTACGGGGAGGGTTTTGGTCGCGTGCTGGTGATAACTCCTGTGGGGACTTCCCTCATCGAGAATTGCCGGAAAGATCGGCGAGAGTTTGACCCGCACATACCGCAGTTAAAGGACCAGCCTGCCAGAGCATGGGAGGGGAACGCCAGGCGGGTCGAGGCAGTGAAAAAAATCCTGGTCAACTGGCTTAGACCGTTGCGAGAAGATGTCAGTGCCGAAGTAAAAAGCCTCCTTAAGATTCAGGAGCACTGCGGCCGGTCGGTGCAGGCCCGGCTCCTGGCTACCGACACCATTCTTTCACGTCTGGCAGCCGAAGTGCTGGAAGAAGTGCTTTTAGAATTAGGTGTGGATGTTTCTTTTGACCCCAGCTATGACGTCATAAAGGGCCTTCAGGTAGCCGACGCCCGGGAGTTCCAGAAAGAAGGCCTGGTCAACCTTGTGAAGAGAATGGAGGAACTGCGGGAGAAAGCTGCCGGGATAGATGTAGCCGTCAACATCACCGGCGGTTACAAGGCGCTTATACCCTACCTGACCATCATGGGTCAGGTTCACGGGCTGTCCCTCTACTACATATTTGAGGATACCCAGGAATTGATCCGCATACCGCAGGCCCCGCTGGACATCAACTGGGAACTTTTCCTGAGGTACGGCAACTTGCTGGCAGAGCTGGCTGAGGGAACCTACAGGTGGGAGGAGTTCCGCCGTAGCCATCCTCTGGACGAAGCCTTCCTTTCCTGTATCTGGGAGGAAGAGAACATGGCGGAGCTCAACGCTGTAGGCCGTATCTTCTGGGAGAGGTACCGGACCCATTTTATAGTGAAGGTGCGCAAGGGCTCCCGTTACGAGAGGGAAAGCGCAGGAAATAGAAAGGAAGTCGATGAGGCATTGCAGGAACTGCATCAGAGGCTGGAGTCCCTGGTGCGGGAAAATGGTTTAAAGAATACAGAGGAACTCCGCAAGTACATAACCGGGCTGGGCGAGGGAAACGACCTGCGCCACGGTCCGGGGCTCGAGGGAGGAGAGTTCGTCTTCAAATCCACGCGCAAAAGGCACGTACGCCTGGCCTACCTGCCGGAGATCGAGCCGGGCGGGATAATCATCAAGCTCTTCGATTATAAGCGCGGCAACTTCAACCACCAGGAATACCTGAGCGAGTTTCGGAGGGAAAGCAGGTTCTGGAAAGAAAGCGAATTCGTCGCCGTAGCCCTGTCCAGAACTTCTTGAAATATATATTAAGAGTCGCTCATGCCGGTTACAGCGGCATCACGAAGGATGAATAACGTATTTTTTACGGGAGGGAATACTGAGTGTTTACCAGGGCTTGCCCTTTTTTCTTGCTGGTGGAAACCCCCCTGCACGCAGGGAGCGGGACGGATCTGGGGGTGGTTGACCTTCCCATTCAGAGGGAACGGCACACTGGCTTTCCCAAGATCGAAGCCTCGGGCCTCAAAGGCTCCATCCGTGAGGCGTTTGAGCGGCTTGAAGACCACGACAATCGGCAAGGGGAGCTGGAGAAAAGATTCCCCAACCTGAAAGGTGATCGGGAGCGGTACCGGAAGGCCATAAGCCTCGTTTTCGGCCCGGAGAGCGGGGATTTGCACGTCGGCGCCCTCGGCTTTACCGACGCACGCCTCCTTCTCTTTCCCGTGCGCTCCGCGCGCGGCATCTTCGCCTGGGTCACCTGCCCCGCGGTCCTCAACCGGCTGTGCAGGGAACTCGAAATGGCGCGAGTGTCGCCCCTACCACCTGTAACGGGTGCCGGAACCGTGCCGCCGGAGAGCGACCTGCTGGTCCGCGCGGGCACCGTGGTGCTGGAAGAATACGCTTTCACGGTGCGAGAAGATGATGAAGCCGGGAAACTGGCGCAGTGGCTGGCGGAAATGACCATGCCGCAGGAGGCGAGCCTTTCCTGGTGGCGGGACAGGATGAAAAAGGGTCTGGTAGTCCTGCCCGACGACGATTTTCGGGACCTTACCACCCTGGCTACCGAGGTGACTACCAGAATCAAGATCGACCCGGATACCGGAACGGTGCAAAGCGGAGCCCTTTTTACCGAAGAGTACCTGCCCCAGGAAAGCCTGCTTTACGGTCTTGTCCTGGCGTCGCCCGTTTTCGGCCGGGAAGAAGACAGGGAGATTTGTGAGGCGGTCTTTGGGAAGGAAAAACAAGACGAGGCGGTGCTGAAGTTCTGGCGGACCGGCATGCCAAAGGTGCTGCAGGTAGGCGGCAATGCCACGCTGGGCAAGGGTCTGGTCCGGATAAAGGTATGGGGGGATTGAGATGAGCGTGACCGGCATTGAAAACGGGCGGGCGCGGTTTGCCTTCGACTGCGCCAGAGAAGGTAGCGGCCTGGAGCGGAAAAAGGAGTACCGGGGCTACGTGCGCAAGATACCCGCCCTAATCAAAACCAACGGGCTCGGTGCCACGCTGGCCTTCATTGCCGCCAAGAAGAAGGAGCATCCCGCCGATAAGGAGTACGCGTACAAGGTTATCTACGAGCAGATTGGCCGGTGGCTCCGGCATCAGGGTTTGATTGAAGACTCCCGGCCGCTGGAAGAACAGGTGATCTCGCTTGACTCCGCCACTTACCGCGTGGTCACCAATGAGGTTCTCGCCCTTGTTCGCTGGCTCAGCCGCTTTGCCGAGACGTTGATAGAGGGTGAGTCAAATGACTGAAAAGGCCAGGCTCAAGGTGCAAAAGACCAAAAAGGGAACTCGTGTGGGAGTCCTGGAGTTCGGATCCGGCAAGACCATGCCCCTGCCGCCGTTTTACCAGGTAGACGAGGGCCACGACGGTCTCGAGTGTGAGGTGGAGCGGGAGAATGGCCAGATAAAGAGGGTTTGTGTGCGGGGGCAGGAGCTGCCGCGCAAGGGAGGAGCACACGCCACCGCCGAAAAGCGGGGTTCCGGGGTTTCCGCTCCCGTCCCCCGGGAACGGGTGTCCGCGGCCTATAAGGGACCCGGGCTGTTCCTGTCCGGGAAAGTCTTTCTGCCCTCCGACACCAGGGAGTGCCTCAAAAATCAGGAGATGGATAATTTCGGCCTTTATTTGTATAAGGCCGCAGGCTATAATGAAAAAGAAAAAGCCTTTAGCTTTTCCCTGCCCGGTGGCAAGGTGAAGTGGGCTCCGCCCCTGGCACCGGGGGATTTCTTCCGCCTTCTGGACGAGCGCAGGCGGGAAGCGCTGAGGGCATCCGGCATGGAGTTCAGGAGGCTGGTCGCCGAGCTCGGCGGCCGGCTCGTGGTGGGTTTGGGGGCGGAATCGGTACATGAAGTCTCCCTCACCCTCCACCCGCTGTATGGTTTCCCGTACGTCCCGGCAAGTGCCATAAAGGGGGCGGTGCGCAATGCGGTAATCCGGGATAGGTTTGGCGGCCGGGAAGATAGATCCTGGGATGATACTTTCTTTTGCCTGGTGTTTGGCCACAGGGGGCAGCAGGGGAAGGTGCGATTTTTCGACGCCTATCCGCTGGACCCACCCACGGTGGTCATGGACGTGGTGAATCCCCACTACGTCCCCTACTACCAGGGAGCAGGGAATATGCCGCCAGGAGATTACTACAATCCGGTTCCGGTTTTCTTTGGCGCGGTGGAGAAGACACGCCTGGTCCTTTATCTGGGTATGGACGGGGAGATCGGGAAAGAGATGGGGAATGAACCGTTGGAAAAGGCGGTTGAGTGGCTGGGAAGAGCCCTTTCCATTTATGGGCTGGGGGCCAAGACGGCCCTCGGTTACGGCCTGATGTTCCTCAACGATGGAAATTCGTAGCAGTTGGGAAATATGGGATCACGTTGCTCCTCAGGGCAAACCGCTAACCCTGGATCCTCCCGAAAACCCGGGGGGATTAGCGGATCCCCGCAAGCCCAGGCACCAGGCCGGTTTGCGGCCTGCCAGCCGGTTGAAGGGGTGCCTCGGGGGATCCGGGAAAGGGGACCTCCGGCGGGAGGTTAGCGGAAACCGGCCCGCGAGCCCTTGGGGCGCAAGGCTTCCCGGACCCACCGTTGCAGAGTAGCGAAGGCCACTTGAGGCGTTGAAACGACGCCTCCCTTACTATTTTCTCCTCGATTCCCCACTTGAGTTGCAGAGTAGCGAAGGCCACTTGAGGCGTTGAAACAGACCTCGCCCATCCAATAGGGTTGCGGGCCCAGTGACCCCGTTGCAGAGTAGCGAAGGCCACTTGAGGCGTTGAAACGCTATTTCCTTCGCCCACTGGAAGTTTCGGTTCTCTTCCCGGTTGCAGAGTAGCGAAGGCCACTTGAGGCACTGACCTCCATTTTTCCGAAGGTTCTGATTGTATGATGCAGATTTTGTTTCTTTTTCTTACGGACATTGTCAAAATGCTCGTCTTCTTCGTGCTTCGGGTGGCTGAGGCTTTCGCTGGTTGTGCCGTGCGTCTCTTCTACTGGAGCGTGCGCACGTACGGCTGGGGCCGGGTAGCTTGGTTCCTTTCGTCTGCGGGGATCAGTGCCTGGCTTTACTCGCAGCTTTTCGGGCACGTTTCGGGTGGTGTTGTTTTCATTGTGGTAGCTGCGGGTACGGCGGGTATTTACGGTGCTGGTCTGCTGGTTGTCCGGGGCGTCGCCTGCGGGTGGTACAGGAAGTGGCTGGAAAGGTTGAAGCCGCCCGGACAGGAAGGACCGAAAAGTGAGGGAACCATTTTTTCTCCGGCTGTGACGTTACCTTTTCCTGTTCCGGGTGCCTCAACCGGAAGCGGAGCTCACACCGGCTCTCTCTGGGAGCGACTCTTAGCGCCGGAAACCATCCGGCAGGCCTGGCACCGGGTGTTGGTCCGGGGCGGTGGTCCCGGAACAGACGGCGTTACGGTGGAGGCGTTTGCCCTTGATGCCGCGTCGCAGCTGGCGGAGCTGGCCGCCGAGTTGAGGGAAGAGTGCTATCGTCCCCGGCCGCCCCGGTGGGTCGAGGTCGTAAAGGAAGGCGGGGGTGTCAGGAGGCTGGCAGTTTTGGCCGTCCGGGATCGCGTGGTTCAGCAAGCGGCCCACCTTGTTTTGTCGCCTTTGTGGGAACGACGTTTTTCTACCTGTAGCTACGCCTACCGGCCGGGCCGCTCCGCTCTGCAGGCCGTGGCTGCGGTGGAAGAGGCACTGTCGCAGGGCAGGCATTGGGTGGTGGATGCCGACATCGAATCGTTTTTTGACCGGGTGCCCCACCGGCGGCTCTTCAGGCTCCTGGAAGATTGGCTCCCTGACGAGAAGCTGCGCTGGTTGGTGCAGGTCAGTGTTACCTCCACCTCATTTCAGCCGGAGCTGGGTCTGGCGCAGGGTGCGCCTCTCTCTCCTCTCCTGGCCAATGTTTACCTGTATGATTTCGACGTACTGATGCTTGGCTCCGGATACCACCTGATCCGGTATTCCGACGATTTTCTGGTACCCTGCGCGACCCGTTTGCAGGCCGAGGAGGCACTTCGGACGGTCGAACGGCTGCTCCGTGAACTCGGTCTGGGGCTTAAGAGGGAAAAGACACGCATTGTTAACCTGGCAGATGGGTTTACCTTCCTGGGTTATACTTTCACTCCTGCCGGCAAGCGGCCTTCGGAGAAAGCTCTCGCCAGCCTCCGGCAGCGTTTGTCGGGAGCCACGGGCGAGACGACCCGGCGCCAGATTCTGGCGGGGTGGCAGGGATATTTCGGTGAAGCAGACGCGAGTCTGCTGGCCGCCAACCTGACAGAAGTGCCTGGAGAATCTTCGAGCAGGCCGGCTACCGGGCCGGAAGAAGGAGGCGGCTGGATGGAAGATTTTGACCCTGAGAGAATAGAAGATGAACCGTGGTGGGAAGTGGGAATCCCCGGGCCGGATTGGGAGGAGTACAGCCGGCGCTTCGTCGGGCGGTCGGACGTCTTCGGTCGCTTCTGGTCGCGAGATGACGGGAGGCACGGTTATGCACCGGTTCGCAGACCCCTAACCCCCGAGGATCTCGAGAGCCACATTCAGGGAGAGAAGGTGCTGGCCACTTATCTCCTCCACCCGGACGGTACAACCCGTGCGCTCGTCCTGGACGTAGATGGTCCTGAAGAAGTGGAGGTCCGGAGAGGAGCGACATTTGCCTTGGCCGCCAGACTGGTAGCTGCTTTTGTGGAACGCGGCATCGCGCCCCTGTGGTTTGCCACTGGGGGAAAAGGTTACCATCTGTGGTTCTGTTTTGATGGACCGGTCCCAGCTAAGACGGCGAGACGCTGGGTTCAGGCGTGGGTGGAGGCATTTCGACCTTTTCCGGAAGGGATCCTGGTAGAAATCTTCCCGAAGCAGGATCAGATTGCTCCCGGTGCCCTGGGGAGTCTCATCCGTCTCCCGCTGGGCCGTCATCCGAAAACCGGCGAGTGGGGCCAACTTCTTGACCTCCAGGGTGAGGTGGTTGCCGACCCCTGGTCCTATTTTAAATCGGTGCCCCTGATCGGCGTGTCATCGCTCGCCCCAGGGAGCGTGGATAAGCCTCCCCTGGCCACGGGAAAAGCGCCACCGCCGCCCGCAGGGGTGGCGCAGTTGGTGGACGGCTGTTCCCTGGTGCGGGCTTTGATCGAGAAAGCGACCGAAACGCGCCGGCTACGGCATACAGAGCGGCTGGCCTTGCTTTACGTTTTCGGTGCCTGCGGCGAAGCGGGGCGGGTCTATTTACACCAGGTCATTGCTTGCTGTGACAACTACGATCCGCGAATTACAGAGCGCTGGATCCAGCGTCTGGAGGAAGGGCGCAAGCCGATCCGGTGTGCCACGTTGCAAGACTGGCTCAGGGACCATCTGACCGGGTTCGCGTGCGACTGCCAGCTCAGGGGGCGGGGACACTCCCCGTTGCAGCTTTTGAAAAAAGTGAAGGTAAAAGACCACAGAACGCCGAAGAGCATGACACCATTGCCAGAGGAAGAATGGGAAAAGGTGGCACAGGATTTGTTTCCCGAGGAGCCGGATGAAGATGTGGAGAAACCGGACAGATGAGTGTTCTGTATGTCACACAACCGGGGGCAGAACTGCGCAAGCATGCCAATCGCCTGCGGGTTGTGTTTCAGGGAGAGGTACTGGCGGCCCTCCCTCTTCGTGAGGTGCAAAGGGTTGTTTTGCTGGCTCCAGCACAGGTGAGTGCCGCGGCGACCCGAGCCCTGCTGAAAGCGGGAATCCCGGTAGTGTACTGCAGCCGCCGAGGTGTCTACTACGGAGTGCTCTCAACGGGTTGTGAGGATGTAGAATGCTGGCTTGCCCAGGTCCAGCGCTGGCAGGACGCGGAGTACCGGCTGGGCCTGGTACGCTCCATTGTGGCGGTGAAAATCCGCCACCAGCGGTCGCTGCTCCGCCGCCACGCCCGTAATCACCCGGATCCTTTTTTGGGGGAAGCCGCCGGGCAACTGACGCGCCTGTTAGGCACTCTTGAAAAACGTTGTACCATCGATGAGGTGCGAGGCGTGGAGGGTCATGCGGCGGCAGTCTATTTCGGGGTTTTCGGGAAGTGCATCAGGCAGGAAGGCGTGGTTTTCGAAGGCCGGAACCGCCGTCCACCCAGAGATCCGGTCAACGCCTTGCTGAGTCTTGGTTACATGTTGCTTCTGGGAGAAATTAACCATGCTGTGTTGGCGCAGGGGTTGAATGTGGGGTTGGGGTTCCTGCATGAACCCCTTCGCCACCGGCCGGCGCTGGCTCTTGACCTGCTGGAAGTGTGGCGTCAGCCAATTGTGGATCGCCTGACCCTGAGCCTGTTCAACAGGGGCATCTTCTCGCCGGCGCACTTTGAGGTGCAGCCGTCCGGTGCCGTGTGCCTGAAAGCCGAAGAACTCCGGCGATACCTGGTTCTTTACGAGCGTGCCCTGACCAACCCGTTCTCCTCCAGTGGTAGGACTACGACCTTTCGTGAGGCCATACGCTGTCAAGCCGCGGAATTGCGGAAAAATATTCTGCGCGGCGAACCCTGGTCTCCCACAACCTGGGAATTGTAGGAGTGAAAGCATGCTTTACGTGATCGCTTATGATATCGCGGACGATGGGCGCCGGCAGCAAGTGGCCCGGTTTCTGGAAGGCTGGGGCCGCCGGGTAGAAAAGAGCGTGTTTGAATGCAATGTATCCCGGGAACAGGTTCGGGAGATTGTCGCTCATTTGCGAACTCTTGTGGTGGATCCGGAAGACCGTTGCCATGTCTATCGCGTGTGTTCGGAGTGCGTTTCCCACAGACTGGTCATCGGGGAAGAACTGGAGCCGTCCTGGCCGAATGTAGTAGTAGTATAAAAGGAATTTGACGAGAGGCGGCGAATAATTGGGGAAAGGGGGACGGAGGATTTTCCTCAGGACTAACCGCTAACCCCGGATCACCCCGAAAACCCGGGGGGATTAGCGGATCCCCGCAAGCCCAGGCACCAGGCCGGTTTGCGGCCTGCCAGCCGGTTGAAGGGGTGCTTCGGGGGATCCGGGAAAGGGGACCTCCGGCGGGAGGTTAGCGGAAACCGGCCCGCGAGCCCTTGGGGCGCAAGGCTTCCCGGACCCACCGTTGCAGAGTAGCGAAGGCCACTTGAGGCGTTGAAACGGTTGACGTGGGGGACGTTCAAGCTGACTCAAGAAAGGAAGTTAAAGAATGGGACGTAAGTCGGGAAGTATTAGGGGAGGAGCACTGTCGCAGCTCCGTGGTTGCTGATGTTTATGTTTTACAGTACCGCAAAGCAGGATAAAATTTGAATGTCTGAAGGACTGTGGGGCTTTCCGCTGCCCCGCCCCGTATGGTGTTCGCTCCTGGGGCGTGGCAGCAGTCACAGGGAGGGTAGATGTGCATGCCCGATATTATAACCATCGGAGAGGCGTTGATAGACTTTATCCCTGTTACCGCGGGGACCGGGCTGGCAGAAACCCGGGCCTTTGAAAAAAGACCGGGTGGTGCACCGGCAAATGTGGCGGTGGGGGTAGCCAGGCTGGGTGGGAATGCCGGATTTATCGGGAAGCTTGGCCGGGATGAGTTCGGCCGGTTTTTATGGCAAACCCTTTCTCAAAACGGGGTGGATACCACGGGGGTAGTGTTTACCGACAAGGCCAGGACCGCCCTGGCCTTTGTAACATTAAGGGAAGATGGTGAGCGTGAATTCATCTTCTACCGCGACTCCTGCGCGGATGTGCTGCTGGACCCTGACGAGATCAACCCGGCTTACATCCGGTCGGCCAGAATTGTCCATTTCGGCACTGTTTCCCTGATCAGGGAACCAGCTCGCAGCGCCACCTACCGGGCGGTGGAATTGGCCCGCAGTGCCTGTAAGCTGGTTTCGCTGGACGTTAACTTCAGGGAACCCCTGTGGCCATCGCCTGATACTGCCAGGCAGGAAATGCTGGCAGCGGTAAAAACAGTGGATATCGTCAAAGTTAGCGCCGGGGAAGATGGGGAACTTGAGTTCATGTTTGGCAATATGACTTCCCCTTCCCGGGGTGCAGAACAGCTTTTAAACCTGGGTCCCGCCCTGGTACTGGTGACCCTGGCGCGGGACGGCTGCTATGCAAGGAGCAGGAGCGCTGAAGTGAAAGTACCCGGAATCAGAGTAGAAGCGGTGGACACCACGGGGGCAGGCGACGCCTTTACGGCGGCGGTTTTAACCCGGTTGGTTGAAATGGGAGTAGGAAAAGCGGACGACATTGCCTGCCTTTCCAGAGACTCCCTGCGGGAAATCTGCCTTTTTGCCAACGTCACTGCTGCATTAACCTGCACCAGAAAAGGGGCCATTTCCGCTCTGCCCTTCCGGTCTGAAGTTGAAGACAGGATAAAAATGATGGCTGAAGGTGGGTAGGTTAAACTAACGCATGAACCGCCTCCATAACGTCCCGGCGAATGTCCCCAGTTTTTTGATCCAGGACTTTTCGGAAGACTGCTGGTAGATCTCAATGACCCGTTCGCAACAGCGGATAGCTTCTTCGTAGCGACCGAGCTTACGCAGGCTATCGCCTTTGAGGCTCCAGGCCTCGGCATGCTGCGGGTCGATATCCAGGGCCCGGTCAAAGCAGGAAAGGGCCTCCTCGAGGCGGCCGAGTTGAGACAGGTTAGCACCTTTAAGGTACCAGGCGTCGGCACACTGCGGGTCGATTTCCAGGGCCCGCTCGCAGCAGGAAAGGGCTTCTTCGTGGCGGCCGAGTTTAGCCAGATTATCGCTTTTAAAGTTCCAGGCAGCAACATACTGCGGGTTAATCTCCAGTGCCCGGTTGTAGCAGGAAAGGGCCTCCTCATGGCGGCCGAGCCGTGACAGGCTGACACCCTTGTAGTGCCAGATAAATTCGTTTTGCGGGTTGATCTCCAGGGCCTGCTCATAACAGCGGAGGGCCTCCTCATGGCGGCCGAGTAGAGTCAGGCTTGCGCCTTTGAAGCGCCAGGTGTTGGCACACTGCGGGTCGATCTCCAGGGCCCGGTCGTAGCAATAAAGGGCCTCCTCATGACGGCCCAGTTCGGCCAGGCTTATAGCCTTAGAGAGCCAGGCCAGGTCAATCTGCGGGTCGATCTTCAGAGCCCGGTTGCAGCAGTAAAGGGCCTCTTCGTGGCGGCCGAGATTAGTCAGGCTGAAGCCTTTGATAACCCAGGCTTCGGTATGTTGTGGGTTGATCTCCAGCGCCCGGCTGCAATAGAGGAGAGCCTCCTCGTTGCGGCCCAGTTCAGCCAGGCTGAGCCCCTTGTTGTACAAGGCGACGGCATTCTGCGGGTCGATCTCCAGGACCTGGTTGTAGCAATAAAGGGCCTCCTCATGGCGACCCAGTTCGGTCAGGCTGACACCTTTATTGTTCCAGGCGTCGGTAAGTTGCGGATCGATCTCCAGGGCCCGGTCGTAGCAATAAATGGCCTCCTCATGGCAGCCCAGTTCGGCCAGGCTCTCCCCCTTGCTAAGCCATGACCTGGCGTCTTGCGTTTCAGTTACAGGAGACTGTTCTGCGAAATGAGCTGAGCTTAGCTCGCCGGATAGTTCTTTGCCCAGGGCCGCCGCCCAGCTTTCTACCGCCCAGCGGGCAAGCTTTTCGTCTATACCCGTACTGGCAGCTAACCGGTTGACCAGGCGGTGAAACAACCATGCATCTATCGCCTGACTATCAGAAACCTTAAGCAGTTCTTCCGTTACGCCCTCCTTTACTGCCGCTACCAGTGCGCTGATTTCCCGGGAGTGCTGGCCGCAGGAATCCCGTAGCAGTTTCTCAAGCTGCTGCCGGTCGGCGCAAAGGTCAGGGCCGTATTGAACCAGGAGTTGCTTTAACCGCTCGCGGACACATAAATTCATTTCTTCTCACTCCTAACAATAACCTTTTTGAGGTCTCAGGGGCGGTTGTGTCGGTTAAGATTTATCCGCCGGGTGAATTCTGGAAGCAGGAACTCTGGATTTCAGGCTGTTTTTCTACGAGAAGGTTATCTTTTCCTGCCAGGTGCAACGTCTTCCCCTCACGCGTGGCGGTAGCGACAGCAGGACCGTTTGGCCTCATCATGTAACAACCCGGCATAAAAGAAGAATAAACCGTTTCGGGGGTTAATAACTGTATTTGACTTAATCAAGGGATAGTCAACGAAGGGGAAATATAGTATTATGAACCTTTTTTTGAAAATTATTAAACCACCGGATGTTTATTCACTCATATCTATCGTAACACTGTCTATTTCATTTTACATCTACATTCGCGATGAAATCGATGATATTTTTAAAATCGGAGATATCCTGACCCAAAAACACCCGGAAGTTCTGGGAGAATTTTTATGGAGTTTGATTATTTGTGTTATATTAGAAAAATTGCTGGTGGGGTATAAATCAGAATTTCCTTACAAAATTGTAGAGAAGGCAGCTATTGGCGCTTTGTCACCAGTTATTGCAAATATTGTAATAGTGAAATTGATGGAGTCTTTTCATCTGGGTGGGACTAAAGGACTGTTAATAATTTCTTTCTTGACGTTTGCGGGAATCATGATTTTAGGCATTACTCCTCTCCCATTTTTATCCGACATTGCAGTAGAGGTTTTTAAAAAGATGTTTTTATCTGCAGTTTTTTTGGCTATATTTTTTAGCCTAACCCCTCGTGCAATAGTAGAAATTGTGGTGGTAATTACTATTTGTATAGTTGGGGTTTGCTTTTTATTAAGAACTTTTCGTTAGGATTGACAAAAGATAATAGATTTTTCCGCGCTTGACAGTGAAGTATATACAAGCTGCATGGGATCGTGGTTGCGTTACATCAAGTACCAGGTCGCCTTCACGCTGGTGGCCGGGAGCAGGGAGTTTGGTGAGCTTTATCGATGCTTGCGGACGCGGCGCGAAGCGACAGGTGGGTACCACCCGGGATTTGAAATTGGCTGAGATCTGAGAAAACCGGAGGTTTAACCGCGAAATATTGAGACTGGGGGTGAAGGAGGATTCTGGCGGCGGTGGTTTTGACCCTCGAACCCGTGGACGAGGCCTTGCTTTCCGTCTCACACGGGGCCCAGGCCTTCGCGGCTGCCCTGGATCTTTTCCTGCGCCTGGACCCGGCCCTGGCGCGCGAGCTGCACGAGGGCCGGGCCGCGAAGCCTCTGACCGTGTCCCCTCTGAGCGGCCCGGCGCAGCGCGAGGGAGGGAACATCCGGCTCTCGCCCGGGTGCCGTTACGACTGGCGCCTGACGGGCCTCAGTGCGCCCGTAGCCGCCGCCCTGCTCTCCGTGTGCCCGGACCTGGGCGGGGTGCGCATCGGCGGCGCGGTCTTTCGCATCGCTTCGGTGGCCACGCAGGCCGGCGAGCACCGCGATGCCGGGCGCACGAGCTACGAAGAACTCATGAGCAGAGCGGCCGGCGCTGGCAGGGTGTCCGGCGTCACGTTCAGCTTCGTTACTCCCACGACCTTTCGCCAGGGCGAGGTCGAGCTGCCCTTTCCCCTTCCCCGCCTGGTGTGGGGGTCGCTGCTCGACCGGTGGAACGCCTGGTCATCCACTCCGTTCCCGGACCTGAAGCCGCTCGTGGAACAGAGCATGGTTCTGGCCAATTGGAAGGGCGAAACGCGGCGCGTGGACCTGGGTTCGCGGGCCACGGTGGGCTTTGTCGGCCGCTTTACCTATCGGATGCCGGGCGGCCCGCCGGAACTCACCTGGCTGGTGAGGCTGCTGGCCGAGTACGCCTTCTACGCCGGAGTGGGGTGGCAGACCACGCACGGCCTGGGGCAGGTGCGGCCCCAGTGGAAGAATGTATGACGCGCCCCTGCGGCGGCGGGAGTAGGAGGAGAAGGCGCGGTGCGGAGCGTTGTGGCAGAAAAAAGGAGGGCCCCTGGCAGGAAACCGGCGAGACGTGGCGAATACCTGGGAAAGATGATAACAGAAGGGGCTCTTCCGGGCAAACCGCTAACCACGGATCACCCCGAAAACCCGGTGGGATTAGCGGATCCCCGCAAGCCCAGGCACCAGGCCGGTTTGCGGCCTGCCGGCCGGTTGAAGGGGTGCCTCGGGGGATCTGAGAAAGGGGACCTCCGGCGGGAGGTTAGCGGAAACCGGCCCGCGAGCCCTTGGGGTGCAAGGCTTCCCGGACTCACTGTTGCAGAGTAGTGAAGGCCACTTGAGGCGTTGAAACACCAGCAAAACAGCCGAAATAATGCCGTCTAAATCACCGGTTGCAGAGTAGTGAAGGCCACTTGAGGCGTTGAAACAGAGAGACACTGAAATTCCGTGACCAAAAGCGGCTGGTAGCAGTGTTGCAGAGTAGTGAAGGCCACTTGAGGCGTTGAAACGTGGGGATCCCCACCTTGTTTTTTTACGTCCTTTATGTTAACCGTTGCAGAGTAGTGAAGGCCACTTGAGGCGTTGAAACATACCTGTACAAAAGGCTTCATCCGCAATAGCATACAAAGAGTTGCGGGTCAGTGAAGGCCACTTGAGGCCAGCCTATCGGAGAGCATAAACTGCTTTAGCTGTCGTATCTGTCTCTATTTGACAGAAGTTGATACCCAAAAAGTAACAGCGGGCAGTACCGGCATCGGAGTAACACATTGGTGGGGCGGGCGCGCCGGTCAAAACGCGACGCAGTGTACTGGTTAAGAAAATTGCTAAAATAAGGCAAATTGTTGAAAATATTAAAGGAGATTTTTGAATATGACGACCATACTTAGAGAAGAAAAAGTATGCGCTTTATGCGGTAAGATAAGCGAACACAGTGAGATTGGCTCGACAAATGTCTTTGGGTCACCTGATTTGGACACGCGCCCCCCGCAAATGAAACGCTCGACCATCGGCATGTGGATCCAGGTCTGTCCGTTCTGCGGCTATTGTGCCCCGGATATTTCTGGGATAATTGAGAGAGCTGAAGAAATGGTACGAAGTGATTCTTACCAGCAGCAACTAAATGACCCTGAATTTCCACAATTGGCGAATGCCTTTCTTTGTTTTTCTCAGCTACAGGAATATGCCGGCAATTTTGCAGGGGCGGGCTGGGCCAGCGTTTACGCTGCCTGGGTTTGTGATGATGCCGGTTTTGAAATGGCGGCGCGGAAATGCCGGGTGAGCGCGGTGAATTTGTGGCAAAAAGCGAAAGAAAAGGGGCAGAGGTTCGCCGAACAGGCTGGGGCAGAAGAGGCCATCCTGGTTGATTTGTTGAGACGTGCGGGTCAATTTGAATTGGCCTTGAAGATCTGCGAAGATGGGCTGAAGAAAAGTCCTGAGAAAACAATCATAAATATTTTGCAGTACCAGAAGCGACTTATTAATAATGCTGATGCCGGTCGTCATACAGTTGCCGAGGCAATAAAAGGAAAACGGTAATACAACCCATAACAAGGTGGACAAGCACAGTACCGGCGGGGTGGGGGACAAAACCACTTTGGTGCTGGCCCCCCTGGTAGCTGCCGCCGGGGTACCCGTGGCCAAGATGTCCGGCCGGGGATTGGGCCACACCGGTGGAACTGTGGATAAGCTGGAATCCATTCCCGGTTTTAAAGTAAACCTTTCAGCTAATGATTTCATGCGGCAGGTCAGGGAAGTTGGCGTGGCGGTGGTAGCCCAAACGGGCAACCTGGTGCCGGCGGATAAAAAGCTTTACGCCCTGCGGGACGTGACGGCCACGGTGGACAGCATTCCCCTGATTGCTTCCAGCGTGATGAGCAAAAAAATCGCCGCCGGAGCCGATGCCATCGTCCTGGATGTAAAGGCGGGCAGTGGAGCCTTTATGCGTTCCGTGGATGAGGCCTGTACCCTTGCCCGGGCCATGGTAGCCATTGGCCACCAGGCAGGCAAAAAGACTGTGGCCGTGATAAGCGATATGGACCAGCCTCTGGGCTTTGCCGTGGGCAACGCCCTGGAGGTGCGGGAGGCTATTGCAACCCTGTCCGGGCAGGGTCCATCCGATTTGCGGGAGCTGTGTCTCGTACTGGGCGGCCACATGCTCGTCCTGGCCGGTGGGGCAACGGATGTAGAGGAAGGGATGAACCGGCTGGCCGGCTTGCTTGAAGGGGGACGGGCATTGGACAAGTTTCGGGAGATGGTTAAGGCCCAGGGCGGTGATCCGCGGGTGGCAGATGAACCGGATCTGTTACCGGAGGCCTCATACAAAGAGCAGGTGAAGGCGCAGGAAGATGGGTATGTGGCGGCCATCCATGCCGAAAGAATTGGCCGGGTGGCCATGCTCCTGGGGGCCGGCCGGAAGACCAAAGAAGACACCATCGACCCGGCGGTGGGAGTAGTGTTGCACAAAAAGGTGGGCGACCGGGTAAAGGCGGGGGACGTCCTGGCCACTTTGCATGTAAACAATCCGGACAATCTGGCCACAGCGCGGCAGCTAATCGCCTCGGCCTTTGCCTTCAGTTCCAGCGCACCCGGGGAAAGAAAGCTGATCCACGGGGTGGTTGGCCTATAAGGAGTCGTGCGTCAATGTTTGAGTTAATAGACCTCCCTGGAGACATTTTTAAGTGTGGTTCGTTCTGCAAGATGAAGGAGTTGACCTCTTTTGAAAGAGCAGTGGAAGGGCTTTTTTTTCGTGGTTTTAGCCGCTTTTTTATGGGGGCTTTCCGGTAATGTGGCCAAATATTTGTTTAACCGGCAGATTAACCCCCTGGATGTGGTACAAATGCGGCTATTTCTTTCTTTTGTGTTTCTTTTGCTCTATCTGGCTTTTGTCCGCCGTTCCCTTATCCTTATTGAACGAAAACACATTTGCTACATGGTTATTTTCGGCACCTTTGGCGTTACCGCCGTGCAATCTACATATCTTCTGGCCATCAGCCAGACCAACGTGGCCACGGCCATTTTTTTGCAGTACCTGGCCCCGGTACTGGTTTTAGGTTACGGGCTCCTGCGCAGGCAGGAAAGATTGGCCCTGCCAAACGGTCTGGCCCTGTTTTTTTCCGTCCTGGGCGGTTTTCTCATGGTCAAGGGCAGTCCCGGCGCCGGGCTGGCTGTGAGCATTCCGGGCCTTGCGGCAGGTCTTTCTTCTGCCGCCGCCTTCGCCTTTTATACCCTGTACGGCAAGAAAGGGCTGGCTACCTATTCTCCCTGGACGCTGCTGTTATACGGTTTTGCCATGGGAAGCGTGGTTTTTAGCTTTTACCGCTTACCATGGGTTACTCTGGTGCAATACTCCTGGAAGGAATGGCTTTTTTTTGTCTACATTGCCGTGTTTGCCTCCATCCTGCCCTTTGGCTTTTACTTTAAAGGGCTAAATTATTTGAGCCCGGTCAAAACAAACCTGACCAGCACCCTGGAACCGGTGATAGCTGGCATACTGGCCTACCTGTTGCTCGGCGAGATATTGACTCCCTGGCAGGTCCTGGGCTGCGGCTTGATTTTAACCGGAGTGATCTTAATTCAACTCTCCGGGCACAGGCCGGTTAGAGATTAAACATAGATAGGGCTGCCTAGAGTGGGTGAAAAAATCCCCGGCTCTACCAATAAGTGGGAGCCAGGGATTTTTTATTTTTTATTGACATTAGTCTAAAATAGGAATAAAATAGTTCTGGACTATAGCTCATTAAAAAGGGGGGAATCCCATGAAGGTGGCTGTTTGCGCCCAGGATAACCACATTGATGCCCGGGTAGACCAGCGCTTTGGCCGCTGCCCGTATTTCATCGTGGTAGACCTGGACAGCGGAGACTGGGAAGGGCTACAGAACACGGGAACACAGTCCAGTGGGGGTGCCGGCGTTCAAACGGCACAATTGCTGGTCAACCGGGGCGTCAATGTGGTACTGGTGGACCGGATTGGACCCAATGCCATGGAAGTGCTCAGCAGGGCAGGGATCCAGGTATATGGGGGAATAAGCGGTACGGTAAGCCAGAGCCTTAAGGCTTACCGCCAGGGGCAGTTGACCCTCCTGAGCCGGGCAAACTCCCCCAGCCATGGCGGTATGGGAAGGGGTTAGAAATTATGATCATTGCAGTAGCCAGCGGCAAGGGGGGTACGGGCAAAACTACTGTGGCCAGCAGCCTGGCCCTGGTGGCGGCGGAAAAAGGAGAAGTATTGTTCCTGGACTGTGATGTAGAAGAACCCAACGGTCACATCATGCTTAAACCGCGCTGGCACAAAAAAGAAACGGTGCGGGTTCCGGTACCTGAAATCAACCAGGAAAAATGTACTTTATGTGGCAGGTGTGCGGAGGTTTGTGCCTTCCATGCCCTGGTTGTTCTCCCCCGGGAGGTTATGCTTTTCCCCACTATGTGCCACGGTTGCGGGGGGTGCTGGCATCTCTGCCCGACCGGAGCCATTTCTCCCGGGTGGCGGGAAATAGGACAGGTTGAAGAAGGTTCAAGCGGTAAAATTGGTTTTGTTCAAGGGCGGTTAAATGTGGGTGAGGCCATCAGTCCTCCTCTCATCCAGGCAGTTAAGGAGCGAATCCGGCCAGGTGTATTGAACATAATCGATGCACCGCCGGGAACCTCCTGCCCGGTAATCCGGGCAGTGAAAGGTGCCGGCTTCTGCCTCCTGGTTACCGAACCCACGCCTTTTGGACTTCATGACCTGGAACTGGCATATGAGATGGCCACCAGGCTGGGGGTGCCCTGCGGAGTGGCTGTTAACCGTTCAGATGGTGATGATAGCTCCATACGCCAGTTCTGCCACGATAATAGCGTCCCCCTGCTTTTCCAGTTGCCCCAGGACCGGGAAGTGGCCAGGGGATATGCCCGGGGCATTCCTGCTGTTGAGGTGCGCCCTGAATGGAAGGAACACTTTTTAGCCTTACTGGCCTTTTTAGAAAAAGGGGGTTACGCCCGGTGCGCGAATTAGTGGTGCTCAGCGGGAAAGGAGGTACGGGTAAAACCACCGTCTGCGGGAACCTGGCCGTACTGGCTTCCAGTAAAGTGATGGCAGACTGTGATGTGGATGCGGCGAACTTGTATTTACTCCTGGACCCTGTGTTGAAATCATCTTCTCCCTTTTACGGCTTGAAAAAAGCCACCATCAACCGGGAAAAGTGCCTGAGCTGTAATCTCTGCCTGCATTTGTGCCGGTATGATGCCATCGGTCCCGGATTTGTTGTGGATCCGGTTCTCTGTGAAGGATGTACCGTTTGTTATCACGCCTGTCCCTGCGGGGCAGTGGAAATGATAGAGCATGTAGCCGGGCATTTATTCCTGTCCGATACCCGTTACGGTCCCCTGGTACATGCGCGGCTGGGTATAGCCGAAGATAATTCGGGGAAACTGGTGGCGGCGGTGCGCAAAGAAGCCCGCCGCCTGGCAGAAGAAGGAAAAAAAGAACTGATCATTACCGATGGTCCACCCGGTATAGGCTGTCCCGCCATTTCTTGCTTATCGGGAGCGGATCTGGTTCTGGTAGTAGCTGAACCCACTTTTTCCGGAAGACACGACCTGGAACGGGTTCTGGAGCTGGCAAAACATTTCGGATGCCGGGCGGCAGTTTGCATAAATAAATGGGACCTGGAGCCTGAAAACACCCGGGGGCTGGAATCGCTCTGCAACCGGTATTCCGTTCCGGTGGTGGGGTACCTGCCCTACGACGAAAGTGTAATGGAGTCAGTTAAAAGCGGCCGGCCGGTCATCCAGGAATGTTCCGGCCCCATGGAAGAGGGAATACTGGCTTTGTGGGATGAACTTAAAGCCCTGTTGGAATTGAGGTGAAGAAGCGATGACCCAAGACAAGGCAAAGTGCAGTACCTGTAAAGATAAGAACACCGGGCAATGCAACCCGGAAAAGTGTTCGGAACCTGCCGTCCTGCCCCTCAATGAGGCCAGCGATATCAAACGAGTGGTTGCGGTTATGAGCGGCAAGGGCGGCGTGGGCAAGTCTTCGGTCAGTGCTCTTCTGGCCGTTGCCCTTGCCCGCCGGGGTCACCAGGTGGGCATCCTGGACGCGGATATTACCGGCCCCAGCATTCCCAAGCTTTTCGGGGTAATCGACCGGCCGGAACAGTTCAATAAATTTATTTTACCGGCAAGAACAATAACGGGCATCCGGATGATGTCTTTAAACCTTTTACTGCCCCGGGAAGACGACCCGGTAATCTGGCGCGGCCCCATCCTGTCAGGTGCCGTCAAACAATTCTGGACCGACGTGGCCTGGGGTAAGCTGGATTACCTGATCGTAGACATGCCCCCGGGTACCGGGGATGTACCGCTTACGGTCATGCAATCCCTGCCGCTGGACGGATTGCTGGTTGTTTCTTCACCCCAGGACCTGTCCATGATGGTGGTAAGAAAGGCCATAAAAATGGCCCGGTTGATTAACGTACCTATCCTTGGCCTGGTGGAGAATATGAGCTACCTGCTCTGTCCCCATTGTGGCGAGAAAGTTTATCTTTTCGGTTCGAGCCACGTGGGAGAAGCAGCACGGGAAAACAACCTGCCGTTGCTGGCGGTTCTGCCGATTGATCCGAATTTAACGGAGCTGGGTGATGCCGGGCTCATTGAGAACTACAACGGCCCCTCCATGCAAAACATTGAGCCTCTGGTGGAAGTTCTGGAAAAAACATTAAACAAAAAAACAATAAAGGAGCGTGAAGGAGCATGAAAATTGCCCTCCCCAACGACTGCGGCCGGGTTAACCAGCATTTCGGCAGGAGCGAAGAATTTGTTATTTTTGAGATGTCCGGCCAGGAAATTAAAAGCCGGGAAACAGTATCCACCGTCACCCTGCAACATAACCACGAAGGTCTGGCCGAACTGTTTAAAAACAAAGGGGTTGAGGTATTAATTCTGGGCGGCGTAGGCCCCCGTGCCATACAAGCGCTGCAGCAATACGGCCTGCAGGTGATCACCGGTGCCAGCGGTAACGTGGAAGAGGTGGCCCGGGCCTTTGCCCGGGGAGAACTGGTCAGCCGGGGGTCCATATGTGACCACGGCCACGGTCACGGTAATCACTGCCACCACGGGCCGGGCTGCCGTTAGCAGTTCGCAGACTTTTGATGGATCTAATTTTAAATGCGATTAAATTAAGAGGAGGGCTTGTGCCCTCCCAAAACTTTAATAATAATTATTAATAAATATCCAATGATTTCCGGGGGGACTAGCAAGTGAGTTTCGATTTGGATAGATTAGCTGCGGAACTCCAGAAAAAAGTATGGTCACAATTCAGCGATGTAGTTATCGATCATGCCAACAATCCCAGGAACATCGGGAGCATTGAAGAAGCAGACGGGTATGCCAGTGTTACCGGCTTATGCGGCGACACGATCCAGATCTGGCTGAAGGTAAAAGATGGTAGAATTAGTCAAATTACCTTCTGGACTGACGGCTGCGGCACCACCATTGCTGCCGGTAGTATGGTTACCGAACTGGCCAAGGGCAAGGCTCTGCCTGAGGCTTTGCAAATAACACCTCGTGACGTGCTGGATGCCCTGGGAGGACTGCCTGAGGAAAGCGTGCATTGCGCTTTTCTGGCGGCAAACGCCCTGCATGAGGCTATCAAAGATTACCAGAAATCTCAAGCCAGAGATTCAGTCCAGGATTAGAAAACCTTTTTCCGGGTCAACTCCTCCTGGACGTCAACCAGCGCTTCGCCGAAACGCTGGAAGTGCACCACCTCCCTTTCCCGCAAGAAACGCAGGGTATCCTTGACGCCGGGGTCGTCGGTCAAGCGGATCAAATGCTCATAGGTAGTGCGGGCCTTTTGCTCTGCTGCCATGTTTTCATGCAGGTCGGTAACCGGGTCTCCCGTAGCCTGAATATAGGCGGCCGTCCAGGGGACCCCGCTGGCATCCACCGGGTAGACCGCCCGGTCGTGTTCGGCAAAATAAGCTCCCAGATCTTCCCGGCGCAACTGCTCCGGGGTGGCACCCTTCATCAGGCGATAGATCATGGTGCCCACAATTTCCCAGTGGGCCAGCTCTTCGGTGCCAATGTCCGTGAGCAGGCCTTTGGCTTTATTTGTAGGCATGGTGTAGCGCTGGGTCAAATACCTCACGGCAGCCGACAACTCGCTGTCGGGGCCGCCGTACTGGGCCATCAGATATTTGGCCATGCGCAGGTCGGCCTTATAGACCTTCACCGGGTATTCCAGCTTTTTTTCGTAAATCCACATCCTCTCCAGTCCTTTCTTAAAATTGAATTTCCCAGGGCCAGGGATCTTCAATCCAGCGCCAGGGATATTCGCTGGGTGAAAAGCCATAAGATACCAGCGGACCGTACATGCGCTCGTACTGGGCCTTCAGCTGGTTCAAGCGTTCGGTGACCAGGTTGTAATCATTTAAAGGTTCCTGCTCCGTGGGATGGGTGTCCAGGTAAAGGTTCAGCTCTATGGCCACGAATTCCAGGGCCATAATATCGTGCAACAGTTGTAACCGCCTCGAGTCCACTTATTTTCCTCCTTTCCAGGGAAGTCCCGTCTTAATAGGGGTAGGGGCTGTAAAGTTCCGGGAAAAGGGTCCCTTTTTCCAGAGCCTCGGCCGGGGTGTATGTTCTGCCGTAACGCTGGGGGGGTACATAGGCCTGGGCCAACCGGAGCGGGGGATAAAAGCCGGAAGTATGGGCGACCGGGGGAGCGTCTGCGGCGGCTACTTTTACTTCCTGCTCCGGCGTTTTTTCGGGGGTGGTCATTCCAACAGCCTCCTTTAAGTGGTATGGGATGAAAATCTTACAAATACAGTATGTTATGCCCTCATATAATGACACCGCAAAAAGTTGTAATCCTAATTTTTCTTGCCCGAAGTGATGGGCTGCACACAAAAAGCCCCCGGCGGGTGACACCGGGGGCTTTTCTCATTCCGCAATGCCGGCCAGGTTTTTGGCCAGCTTTTTCTTTTTTTCCAGGTCGGTGAGGGCGTAGAGGGCCATCTTCTGGGCCATGGATGCTTTATTTGTCAGAAACTAGATCCTCCCTGGGCTTATAAATTTTATAGGGATTGTAAACCTTAAGTGACAGTAGGCGGAATGAGTTGTGGACCCGGTTATTACCCGATATTGGCTTTTGAGGTGGAGAACCGTGTTGCACCCTGCGCCGCAAAGTTTTACCCGCATTATGCTCATGGCAGTTATTTTGGGTCTGGTTTATCAGGTGGCGGCTCCAGCAGCGGCGGCCCCTCCCGGTAACGCCCTGGCCGGGCGGGTAATCGTCATTGATCCCGGTCATGGCGGGGACGACCCGGGGACGGTGGGATGTCACGGCATTGTGGAAAAGGATGTGGCCATGGAAATCAGCCGGCGGGTGGCGGACGTTTTCCGGCAGGCCGGGGCCCGGGTGGTGCTGACCAGGGACGGGGATCGGGAAACGGCGGGTCCCGGGGGAAGCGGTGGGGAAAGGATAGAAGCCCATGATCTGGCCCGCCGGGTGGAACTGGCCAATAAATGCGGTGCCCATCTTTTCCTCAGCATCCACTTGAATCATTTTTCCGAGCCCGATGAATACGGGGCACAGGTTTTTTACCAGACCGGTTCCCAGGAAGGCCGGAAACTGGCCGAAGCCATCCAGGCGGAGCTGAACAAGAACCTGGTGGATTCGGGGCGCCAGGCTTTGGCCGGTGATTTTTACGTCTGCCGCAACTCCCGCATGCCGGCGGTAATAGTGGAAGTGGGATTTTTAAGCCACGAACAGGAATCCCGGCAGCTAATCGATCCCGCCTATCAGGAACGGGCTGCCCGGGCCATCCTCCGTGGTGTGGTCAACTACTTTCAGGGCGGCAAAGGGGAGGTGAAACAGCATGGTTAGCATTACCCGCCTGGCAGTTCTCCTGCTTGTTTTAAGCCTGACCGCCGGTCCCGCCGTCGCAGGCAGTAATATGCCGGTGACCGGAGGCCTTTCTCATCAACCGCTGCAGAACATTGATTACTCGCCTTTAAAAAAGCAGATGAAAAAATTTGTGCACGGCAAAAAGTCCACCTTTGCCATTTACTTTGAGGATCTGGCCTCCGGCGCCAGTTTCGGTATTAATGCCGATAAACCAATGGTGGCAGCCAGCACGGTCAAGCTGCCCATGGCCCTGTACATAAACGATCTGGTGGTACAGGGTAAAATGCACTGGTACGACCGGGTGAGTTACCGCAAGGCCACCGATTATGAAGACGGTTCCGGAGTGCTGCGTTACGAAGCCAGGGACGGAGATACCTATTCCCTGCGCCTGCTGACCAATCTGGCCATCACCATCAGTGATAACGTGGCCTTTCGCATGCTGGCCAGGCACGTGGGCCGGTCGAATTTTTATGCCTATATGAAGGGGCTGGGCGGCCATACGGTCTATCCGGGAGGGAAAAATTTGACCACTGCCCGGGACCTGGCCATCTATGTCAAGGCCGCCCTGGATTTCGCCCGGCGCCATCCGCAGGAAGGCCAGCGCCTGCTGGATGATCTGGCCCACCCGTCTTTTCATGTCGGCTTACCGGGACTGCTTCCGCACCAGGTCATGGTGGCCCATAAGGAAGGGGATCTGGAAGGGATAGCCAACGACTGCGGGGTGGTTTTTGGCCGGCGGCCTTACATCCTGGTGGTTTTGTCCAGCGGGGTAAAAGATGTCCGGGAGGGTTTTGCCGATATCGCCCGGTTAAGCAGGATGGCTTACGATTTTCAGGAATCTCTCCCGGCGGCTGAAATATTTCCGGTATACCAATCACCGGTAAATGTTTCAGTAAAACCGCTCCCACCGGCACGGTGCCGCGTTGTCCAAAGCGAACGACTTGCGAAGCGCTGGTAACGGCACCCGGCGAAGCGAGGGTAACCGGACTGCGGCGCGAAACCAGCGGCACCGAAATGTAGCTAAGAAAAAGGTGGCTTACCGAAACGGTAAAAAGATGACAGTAAAGTGCAACTGCCATGCCGCATTTGCAGCGCCGCTAGTCCGGTCCGAAGCGAGTATGGCAGCGGCATCGGTTTATTTCAGTTAGTGCAGACTTTTTCTGATGCCGCTGCGGCGAGAATTTTTAGCTTTTGCGGTAAAAACCATTTTGTCAGCGCGGAGCACTGGAGTGAGCGTGGACAACGCGGCACCATAGCGGGTCACTGAACATTTACAATCACCGAAATAAGGGTAAGGAGGTTTTTCTAATGTTTGCCCGGAAAATCCTCAGTACATTGTTGATTTGTTTATTTACCCTGGCCTGTGCCTTACCGGCCTGGGCGGTAAAAGAGAAGGAGGAGGGCACCAGCGGCGGACTGGACACTACCGCCGAATCCGCGGTGCTCATGGAAGCCCATACGGGCAAGGTTTTATGGGCCAAAAATCCCGATAAGGAATTACCCATGGCCAGTGTAACCAAAATCATGACCCTCCTTCTGGCTGTGGAAGCGGTGGAACAGGGCAGGGTCAGTCTTAAGGACCGGGTGGTGGCCAGTGAAAACGCGTGGGAAATGGGTGGCTCCCAGATTTACCTTGAGCCCGGGGAAGAATTCAGTTTCGAAGAAATGCTTATTGCCGTGGCCGTAGGATCCGCCAATGATGCCAGCGTGGCCGTGGCCGAGCACATCCTGGGGAGCGAAGAGGCTTTTGTGGAGGCCATGAACCAGCGGGCCAAACAACTGGGTTTAAAACACACCCATTTTGTCAACTGCACCGGCCTGCCGGCCGAGGGCCATTACACATCGGCCTACGATATGGCGGTTATTTTGCGGGAATGCTTGAAATATCCCCTTTTCCGCCGTATCTCGTCTATCTACGAATATGATTTGCGCGGTGGGAAGTTCAAGCTGTGGAATACCAACAAGCTGCTCAAGTGGTACGAGGGCGTGGATGCCGGCAAGACGGGCTGGACCAACGAGGCCAAATATTGCCTGGCTTCTTCTGCGGAACGGGACGGCCTGCGGTTGATTGTGGTAGTCCTGGGTACACCCGAACCAAAGAGCCATTTCCGGGAATCCATCAAGCTTTACAAGTATGGCTTTGCCCGTTACAAGGCGGTAAACATCTACCCGGCGGGCGCTAAAGTAAAATATCTGCCTGTAAGCAAGGGCATGGTGGATAAGCTGGATGTGGTGACAAAAGACCGGGTTACCGTGGTAGCACCAAAAGGGGAGGACCGGGGATTCACCACCCACCTGGAACTGCCCTCCCACGTAACCGCTCCCGTAACCAAGGGGCAGCAGCTTGGCTTCTGTGTAGTGAAAAAGGACGGGCGGGAAGTGCTGCGGGTGCCTCTGGTGGCCCGGTATGAAGTTAAAAAGGCCAACTTGCTGCAGCAGATCAAAAAAGTATTTACACGCCTGCACAGCGTTCGTTAAAACGGGTGCCCCGGGACAAGGGGCGCCTTAAAATTTGCATTTCGACAGAATATATGGTAACATTTAGCAGGAGAATGCCACCCCGCCGTAGAAGTTATGTGTCAAAACAGTTAAATATTCATTAAAACCGTAATGACGAGGATGCGGCGCTGTCCGGAGCGAAGCACTGGAGTGAGCGAGGACCCAGCACTCACCGGGATACTGGCTCTTCCCAAGACCGGATATGTCAATTAAACCTGAAACACCGGGAGCAAAGTCATATTTGGGTGAGTGCTGGGCCGCATCCAACCGGGTTCGCTGAATATTTACCCAAAACGCGGCAGGGGTGATCTATGGTGGAACTGGATCTGGAAATCAGACAGGATACCCTGTTTGTCCGCCCGGAAGGGGAACTGGACCTGGGGGTAGCCGATTTCCTGCGCAATGCCCTGGAAGAATCTTTAAATAAAAACCCGGTGCGTCACCTGGTGCTCAATTTAAGCCGGGTCTCTTATATTGACAGTTCCTGTTTAGGGGTTATCCTCGGCCGCTACAAGCGCCTGGCCAGGGAAGGAGGCAGGGTTTCGCTGGTGGGTTTGCAACCCCATGTGCGCCGCATTTGTGAGCTTTCGGGGCTTTTCCGGATCATGGGCGAGTATACCACGGAAGAAGAAGCTGTAGCCAGGGCCGGGTGAGGGGGGATTGCCATGAAAGTGATTAACCAGCTAAAGATGGAATTTTTAAGCCTGCCGGCCAACGTAGCCTTCGCCCGGGTGGCCGTGGCCGCCTTTGCCTCCCAGCTGGACTTTACTTTAAATGACCTGGAGGAAATTAAAGTAGCTGTTTCCGAAGCAGTGGCCAATGCCATTGTCCATGGTTATGAAAATTCCCCGACAGGCATCGTACGGGTGCTCGTCACCCTGCTGGAAACCGGGGTGGAAATCCGGGTGGAAGATAACGGCAAGGGCATTGCCGATGTAAAAAAGGCGCTGGAACCGGCCTATTCCACCGATCCAGAACGCATGGGGCTGGGGTTTGTGTTCATGCAGTCCTTTATGGACCGCCTGCATGTGGATTCCAGCCCGGCCAGGGGAACCCGGATAACGATGATTAAAAACATTAACAACCGGGGTGCAGCAGCAGCTTCCCAGGGAGGGCATTGAGGTGACTGCCCCATGAGTACCCGATTAGTGGAAATGAATTTACCCCGCTTCCCCCTTTTGGGCGATGAAGAGATGCGGGAACTGCTGCGCCGTGCCCGGGCCGGGGACAAGGCTGCCCGGGAAAGGCTCATCAACTGTAATTTAAAACTGGTCTTCAATCTGGTCCGGCGCTTTCAAAACCGGGGTTACGAACTGGAAGACTTATTCCAGATTGGGTGCATTGGTCTGATGAAGGCCATCGATAAATTCGATTTAAATTACGATGTTAAGTTCTCTACTTATGCGGTACCCATGATTGTAGGGGAAATCCGGCGCTTTTTGCGGGACGATAATCCCGTAAAAGTAAGCCGGTCAGTTAAGGAAACTGCCTACCGCATTCAGCAGGCCCGGGAACGCCTTACCGGGCGGCTGGGCCGGGAGCCCTCGGTGGGGGAAGTGGCCGCGGAGTTGGGGATTTCCCGGGAGGATGTGGTCACCGCCATGGAAGCGGCTCAGGCTCCCACCTCCATTTATGAAACTCTCCATCAGGACGAAGGCGATCCCATTTATCTTCTTGATCAGCTCCGGGATGGGGAGGAAGGGGATATGCCATGGCTGGATCACATCGCTGTCAAGGAACTGCTCATGTCCCTGCCCGAAAGGGACAGAAAAATCCTCATGTGGCGGTTTTTTGAAGACAAGACCCAGGCGGATGTGGCCAGACGGCTGGGTTTGTCCCAGGTACAGGTATCCCGCCTGGAACGCCAGGCTTTAAAAAAGCTCAAGGAAATGATGCAGCCCGGGGAGGATGGTTGAACCCCGGGTAACTGTTCAGTAAAACCGCTACCAACGGCAGTGGACAACGCGGCACCATAACGTGATCGCTGAACATTTATAACCCCGGGTCTTTTTATTGTTTCTTAACCGCATAAAACCCCCTTTCATCGTAGATAATAGCCTTAGCTGTTAAAAAAGTTTATCAAAGGGGGATGACTTTATGCATATTAAGGTTTCGGAATTAGTCGGTGAATCACCCAACGGGTGGAAGGCCGCCGTTCAGGCGGCCGTGGACGAAGCCTCCAAAACCATCAGCGACATCGTTGGTGTGGAGGTGGTAAACCTGACCGCCAATGTGCAAAACGGCCGGGTAACCGAGTACAAGGCCAATGTAAAGATTGCCCACCGGGGCTGAACACCAGATCGGGACACCACTGCAGGTGTCCCTTGATCTTTCCTGGCGTTTCCGGGATCCCTCCCGGGCGCATAATCGTCTGGTTGAAAGGAAACCATAACAACCGGGGGTGAGACCTGATGGCCGAGGTGAAAGATTCTCAGCCACTGGAAATACAAAAAAAAGAATATCAAAAGATGGTTCAGGAGGTTCAACCGCGGCCTACCGTTGGCCGTAATGTTTTCTGGGCTTTTGTTGTGGGAGGGCTGATCAGCGTTTTAGGGCAGTTATTTTTGAACTTTTTCCAGGCCCGCGGGCTGCCCTTGCGGGAAGCGGGGGCGGCTACCTCCACGGTGCTGGTTTTTCTGGCCGCTCTGCTAACCGGGCTGGGTGTATACGATGAAATTGCCAAATTTGCCGGTGCCGGTTCCATCGTGCCCATTACCGGCTTTGCCAACTCCATGGTTGCGCCGGCCATGGAATACCGGGGTGAAGGGCTTGTTCTGGGAGTGGGAGCGAGGCTTTTTACCGTTGCCGGACCGGTGCTTGTTTTTGGCATTGTGACAGCCTGGTTGGTCGCACTTTTGTACTACTTCTTCCGGTAGGAGGTGAAGCCTTTGCCGGCACCCAAAAAAAACGGGCTGCAGACCGTGTGGTTTCAAAATCCACCGGTAATCATCTCTACGGCCACCATTGTGGGAAGTAAAGAAGGCCAGGGACCTTTGGGCCACACCTTTGACAAAGTGGTGGAAGATAACTATTACGGGGAAAATACCTGGGAAAAAGCAGAGCGGCGGATGCTCAAAGAGGTCATGCAAAATGCCATCCAGCGGGCCAACCTCCAACCCCAGAACATTGACTACCTGCTGGCCGGTGACCTCTTGAACCAGATCATCAGTGCTGATTTCGTCGCCAGGGATCTGGGTATTCCCTTTATCGGCCTTTACGGGGCCTGCTCCACCATGTATGAAGGCCTGACCCTGGGGGCCGTGCTCATTGACGGCGGCTTTGCCGAATATGTGCTGGTGGGGGTATCGAGCCATTATTCCACGGCCGAAAGGCAGTACCGTTATCCAACGGAGCAGGGTACCCAGCGCCCCCTGTACGCCACCCGGACGGTAACCGGGGCGGCGGCGGCAGTACTGGCCCGCCAGGGTAACGGCCCGGTGATTACCCATGCTACCATCGGCAAAGCAATTGATCTGGGCCAGGGTGACCCCATGAACTTGGGGGCGGCCATGGCCCCGGCAGCCGCCGATACCATGGCCCGTCACCTCATGGACACCCAGCGCCAACCCGATTACTACGATCTTTTTATCACCGGTGATTTGGGAACTTACGGGCGGGAACTGGCCCTTAAGCTAATGCAGCAAAAGGGTTATGACATTTCCACCCGGTTCAGTGACTGCGGGATCCTGATTTATTCCCCCGAGCAGGACGCCCATGCGGGAGGCAGCGGCTGTGCCTGTGCTGGTGTGGTTACCTGTGGCTACCTGATGCAGGAAATCAAAGCTGGCCGCTTGAAGCGCATCCTCGGGGTGGCTACCGGGGCCCTGCTCAGCCTCTGCAGCTACCAGCAGGGAGAGACTATTCCCGGCATTGCCCATGCCGTGGTCATAGAAGGACGGTGATTGAGAAACATGATTTTTTTAAAGGCGTTTATCGTGGGCGGTCTGTTATGTGTGATTGCCCAGCTCCTCATGGATTTAACCAGCTATAAGGTTACCCCCGCCCACGTGCTGGTAGGTTTTGTTACCGCAGGAGTTATTTTAAGCGCCCTGGGGTTGTACCAGCCCCTGGTGAACTGGGCCGGAGCGGGGGCTACGGTGCCCTTAAGTGGTTTCGGCCACCTCCTGGCCCAGGGAGCCATCGGGGGGGTAAAAGAAAAGGGAGTCCTGGGGGCCTTTTCCGGAGGGGTGGCCGCTACAGCAGCCGGTATAACCGCAGCGGTCGTTTTTGGTTACCTGGCCGCCCTGGCCTTCCGACCAAAAGGATAGGAGTGAATTTTATGAGCCAGCAGGCACAAGATGCCGGCAACAAAACGCCTGTGAAAAAAAGGCTGGAAGAGAATACAGAGTTGCTGAAAAAGGCGCTTGGAATAGGGGAAAGCTACGATGTTATCCTGCGGGAACTGAACATTGGCGGGGTAAAGGCAGCCCTGATCTTTGTGGACGGGCTGACCAACGATCAGATTTTTACCCTTATTTTGGAGCACCTGGCGGAACTGGAACGGGAAGGGATGACCATCAATACCTTCCGCAAGCTTTTTAACCGCCACGTTCCCTTCACCGAAGTCAGCCAGGTGGAGCACCTGGAGGACGTGGTAGAAAAGGTGCTTTCCGGCCCCCAGGCACTGCTTATTGACGGGGAAGAGAAGGCCATTATCATTGATGCCCGGATTTACCCCGTGCGCCAGCCCGAAGAACCGGATCTGGAAAGGGTGGTGCGGGGTTCCCGGGATGGTTTTACCGAAACGCTGGTTTACAACACCGCCCTCATTCGCCGCCGTCTCAGGGACCCCAGGCTGCGCATGGAAATCCTCCAGGCGGGCAAACGGTCCAAAACCGATATAGTTATTTGCTTTTTGCAGGATGTGGCCAACCCGGATCTGGTGGACAGCATCAAGGAAAAGATTAAAAACATCAACATTGACGGGCTGCCCATGGCAGAAAAAGCGGTGGAAGAATTAATTACTCCCGGCAGCTACTGGAATCCCTTCCCCCGGGTGCGCTACACCGAGCGGCCCGACGTGGCCGCCATTCACCTGCTGGAAGGACACGTGCTGGTGCTGGTGGACACCTCTCCCAGTGTTGCCATTGTCCCCGCTACCTACTTTCATCACCTGCAGCATGCCGAGGAATACCGCCAGAGCCCGGCAGTGGGTGTGTGGTTGCGGACGGTACGCTTTGTGGGGGTGGCCGTGTCCATCTTCCTGTTACCCCTCTGGTTTTTAGCCGCCCTGCATCCCGAACTGTTACCACCGGCTTTGAAGTTCATCGGCCCCAAAAAAATTGGAGCCATTCCCTTGATCATACAGTTTATTATTGCCGAGTTTGCCGTTGACATGGTACGGTTGGCCACCATCCACACACCCACGGGCCTGTCGGTGTCCATCAGCTTGATCGCCGCCCTGCTTATAGGCGATATTGCCGTTTCCGTGGGTTTATTTGCCCCCGAGGTGATTTTGTATACGGCGGTAGCCGCAACCGGAATCTTTCTTACCCCCAGTTACGAACTTTCCCAGGCCAACCGCCTGGTGCGCCTGTTCTTGCTGGCGGCAGTGGCTGTGGCCGGCCTGCCCGGCTTTATCATCGCCATGCTGGCAACCTTTGCCTTTCTGGTGGCCACCAGGTCCTTTGGCATCCCTTACCTGTGGCCCCTCATCCCCTTTAACTGGGCGGCCATGAAGAAAGTGCTGGTGCGTTCCCCTGTGCCGGTAGACAACATCCGCCCCAGCATCATAAAACCCCGGGACAAATACCGGCAGGCCATACCCGAACCGGTCCGGAAACGGTAAGCCCCCAGCCCGGGGGCTGTTTTATTTTTGGCCCGTTGGGCCATAATAAGAATATTGCTATGCCGGAAAGGAGTGAACCAATGACCTTTAAGGTAGGTATACCCAGGGCCCTGCTCTATTACTATTATTTACCTTTGTGGCGTACCTTTTTTGAAGCTCTGGGGCTGGAAGTGGTTACCTCCAGGCCGACCACCAAAACTATTTTAGAAGCCGGTTTACAGAACTCGGGGGATGACGTCTGCCTGCCGGTACGGTTGGCCTTTGGTCACGTGCTTGATTTAAAGGACCGGGTGGATGTGCTTTTTTTGCCCCGGCTGGTAAGTATAGCCCGGCGGGAGTATATTTGCCCCAAATTCCTTGGCTTTCCCGACATGGTCCGGCACGGGATTTCAGGGCTGCCGCCCCTCATAGATTCAAACCTTAACCTTTACCACGGGGATAGCCCTTACCCTTTCTTTTTTGCCCTGGGCCGCAACTTTACCAGCAACCGGCTCGCCATTTACCTTGCCTACCGCCGGGCCGTGCACACCCAGGCCCGCTATGTGCAGCTGTTGGAAAAAGGGCTTTTCCCGGAACAGGCCCTGGCGGTACTGTATCAGGGAGTTGCAGAAGGGCGGGAACCGGGTGGCGGCGGCCCGGCGGTGGCCGTAATCGGCCATCCGTACAATATTTACGACCCCTACATCAGCATGAACCTTTTGAGCCGCCTCGCCAGGAACGGGGTGCGGGTTTGCAGTGCCGACAACCTCCCGGAAACCCTTGTCCGGGAACAGGCCGCCAGGCTGCCCAAGCATCTTTTCTGGAGCCTGGGACAGCGCATGATCGGTGCTGCCTGGCACTACCTCCAGAGCCCGGATGTGGACGGCATCATCCACGTGGCTTCCTTTGCCTGTGGTCCCGATTCCCTCACCGGGGAACTGATCTCCCGGGAGGTGAGGCGCCGGGGGAAGCCCTTCCTCAACCTGACCCTGGACGAACATTCGGCAGAAGCCGGGGTGATGACCCGCCTGGAAGCCTTTTTGGATATGATGGAGCGCCGGCAGTTTCTTCCGGCAGGGGAGAGTGTCCAATGAAGGTCACCTTTCCTCACATGGGACATATGTGGATCTGCCTTGCGGCCATGCTGGAATACCTGGGGGTGGAGGTGGTGGTACCGCCGCCTACGAGCAAACGCACCCTGACCCTGGGAGCCAGGCATGCTCCTGAATTTGCCTGTTTACCCCTTAAATTAAACCTGGGCAATTTCATAGAAGCGGCGGAACGGGGGGCGGACACCATTCTCATGGCCGGTGGGTGCGGGCCCTGCCGCTTCGGCTACTATGCCCAGGTGGAGCACGCCATCCTGGAAGACCTGGGTTACAACTACCGTTTGGTGGTGATGGAACCTCCCCAAAAACATGTGGGGGAGCTGCTTTCCAGGATCAAATACATCACCGGCCACAGTTCCTGGTGGGAAGTGGTAAGGGGTATCCGCTTCGGGTACCAGAAGGCCCGCATGGTGGACGAGCTGGAAAGGCAGGCCCATTACCTGCGTCCCCGGGAGAGCCACCGGGGCAGCACCGATAAAGCGTTCCAACGGGCCCTGCAGGAAATCATCGCCGTCAAACACCCGCGGGATTTGCCAAAAGCCGCGGAACGGGCGCGCAAAATCATGGCCGGGGTGGCCATAAAGCCCCGGCCGGTTCTGCGCGTGGGCATCGTCGGTGAAATCTTCACCCTTTTGGAGTCCTTTGCCAACCATGACCTGGAAAGGAAGCTGGGCTACCTGGGTGTCCAGGCCGACCGGTCCATTTATTTGAGCGAGTGGATCAACGACCACCTTTTCCTGGGCCTGGTCAGAGGGCTGCGCAGCCGCAGGGAGGCCTGCCGGGCGGCGCCTCCTTATTTAAACCATTTTGTTGGAGGCCACGGGCAGGAAACCGTGGGCAGCACGGTCATATACGCCCGGCAGGGTTATGACGGCGTAATCCAGCTCCTGCCCTTTACCTGCATGCCCGAAATTGTGGCCCACAGCGTGCTGCCCGGGCTGAGCAGCGAGCTGGACATCCCCACGTTGACCATCACCGTGGATGAGCAGTCCGGGGAAGCGGGGCTGGTCACCCGCCTGGAGGCTTTTGTGGACCTGCTGGCCAGAAAAAGAGGAGTGGTAGTATGATGAAGGGATACCTGGGCATTGATGTGGGTTCCGTAAGCACCAATCTGGTCTTTATGGGTGAAAACGGTAAAATCAGGGAAGCCATTTACCTGCGCACCCGGGGGCAGCCCATTTTTGCTTTGCAGGAGGGATTGCGGCAGCTGGCCGAACGCCTGCCCGCAAATACCGTTGTCCGGGGGGTGGGCACCACCGGCAGCGGCCGTTACCTGGCCGGGATAATTGCCGGGGCCGATGTGGTGAAAAATGAGATTACCAGCCACGCCGTGGCCGCCTCCACCCTGGTGCCGGGAGTGCAGACCATCCTGGAGATCGGGGGCCAGGACTCCAAAATTATCATCCTGCGCAATGGCGTGGTGACCGACTTTGCCATGAACACTGTCTGCGCCGCAGGTACCGGCTCTTTCCTGGACCAGCAGGCGGCCCGGTTGAATATTCCCATCGAAGATTTCGGTGAACTGGCCCTGAAATCCACCGTTCCGGTACGTATAGCCGGCCGTTGTGCCGTTTTTGCCGAGTCGGACATGATCCATAAGCAGCAGATGGGCTACAGCCTGCCCGATATCCTGGCCGGTTTGTGCGAGGCCCTGGTCCGCAATTACCTGAACAACGTCGGCAAGGGCAAGGAGATTCTCCCCCCGGTTGTCTTTCAGGGCGGGGTGGCGGCCAACGCCGGCATGCGGCGGGCCTTCGAGCAGGCCCTGGGCCTGGAAGTGCATGTTCCTCCCCACTACAACGTGATGGGGGCGGTGGGGGCGGCCCTTTTAGCCCGGGAGAAAATGGCCGGCGGGGGAACCAGCCGGTTCCGGGGATTCGGAGTGGCCAAAACCCGGTTTAAAGCTGGAGGCTTTGAATGTGAGGGTTGCCCGAACCTGTGCGAAGTGGTGGAAATCACCAGGGAAGGCGAAGTTATTGCCCGCTGGGGGGATCGCTGCGGCCGGTGGTCCGGCTCCCTGGGGTGTCAAGAGAACGCCGTTTAAAAAGGGACGGTTTAAAAACCCGTCCCCTTTTCGTGTGCGCCCAAAATCTCCTGGAAAAGTTCGTCTAAGTTGCAGGATCTCGCCTTTTAAGGGCGAACTTTTTGTTCACATAAGTTAGCGAAAGGAAAGGGGCGGTTGTTTTTGCGAGCGAGAGCGCCTGATTCTTTCCAACGGCTGCCCCTGCGATTGCGCTTATTGCTACTTGTGGTTGACGTTCCGCGACAATAAGGGACCGGTGATGTTTACTAATCCCTGGGAGCGATTTTTAAAGGATGATGGCAGACTATGTGTGAAACTTTTTCTGTTCGAACGGTAAAGGGTGCTCCGAAGCCGCCGGTCAAGTGGGCGGGCGGCAAAGGCCAGCTTATTTTACAGTTTGGGCCGTTGTTTCCCCAAAAAGAGTACGATCACTACATAGAGCCCTTTGTCGGCGGCGGGGCGGTTTTCTTCCACCTGCTACCCCCCAGGGCGGTGTTGATCGACAGCAACGATGAGTTAATCAATTTCTACCTGGTCGTGCGGGACAACCTGGAAGCTCTCCTGCAGGACTTGAAGAAGCACGAAAACACTGCGGAATACTACTACCGCATTCGCGCCCTCGATCCCGGTCACCTCACTTCTGTGGAACGGGCCTCCAGGTTCCTCTACCTGAACAAGACGGGCTACAACGGGTTGTGGCGTGTGAACAGCCAGGGTAAGCACAACGTGCCATTCGGGCGTTACAAAAACCCTAAAATAGTGGATGAGCCGAACCTCCGCCTGGTGAGCGAGGCTTTGAAAAGGGCGGAAATAATCTGCGATGATTTCAGCCGGGTCCTGGACTGCACGGAGCCGGGAGCTTTCGTGTACCTGGACCCTCCCTACCATCCGCTTTCGGAAACAGCCAAATTCACCAGCTATACCCCTGATGCATTTGGGCAAGACGACCAGCAGCGTTTGGCGGAAGTGTTTCGGGAACTGGATCGAAAAGGCTGTCTTGTCATGCTGAGCAATTCGGATACGCCATTCATCCGCGAGCTTTATAAAGGCTACGACGTACAAGTGGTTTACGCTAAAAGGGCCGTTAACTGCCGGGCTGATAAACGCGGTCCGGTATCGGAGCTGGTTATTCGTAACTATCGTTAACGGGCTTTCCTGCGGTCTTTCTTACAAGAGGGAACTCCAGTTGGGACTGGAAGAGTTCATTGACGAGTTCATTAAGGAATGGAGGCAAGAATAGAGCCCCGGGCAACGCCTGCTGGCAATCCCAGGGCCTGATGAGCTTAACCGAATGCTATTCTTATCTCCGTCAAGCTTGGTAAACCACCGGATATCAGACCCGCATGTCCGGTAGTACGCGTGGACGGGGGCTAGCCGCCCCCTCCTGCTCGTTAAGCACGCACGGTCCAGTTGTAACCGTTGTTGTTGTCCCAGTTGTTGGCTGAATCCTTAAAGCAGAAGGACATCAAGCCGTTTTGCATGCGCAGGGTACTTTCCCAACCCCGCTGGGTGCGTTCCATTTTAATGGTGCTGACATTTTGCCAGTTTTTCGGGTCACCAAACCCGCAGTGCAGGTAAACCTGGTCGGCACCACTTTTGGCCAGAAGCCCGTTGTA
Source organism: Desulfofundulus sp. TPOSR (assembly GCF_011393055.1). NCBI lineage: Bacteria > Bacillati > Bacillota > Clostridia > Eubacteriales > Peptococcaceae > Desulfofundulus > Desulfofundulus sp. TPOSR. The sequence goes on from NZ_JAAOEF010000003.1 coordinate 472,405, forward strand.
AATAATGTTCACTTCATTGAAACCAGCCGGCCTCACCTCGACGCCTTTTGGAGTATCGGACCAACCTTGAATCAAAACAAAGCACCTCCTGCTTTTTTAACGTTGCCACTTTTAGATTCCCCCGTAACTAATAAGGTATACGCGGACATTTCTTCCTGCCATGGAAATTAACACTTAAAGTATTTGTATCTTCCAGGAGGAATTCCCCACACGCCGGCGAAAATAAGAAGGGTGCGCTTACGGCGCAGTAAGGTATTTTTTTATAGAAGGAGCATAGAAGAGATGAGCGAAACCAAAATCCTGCTTACGGAAAGAGAAATGCCTACGCACTGGTACAACATCCAGGCCGACATGCCTCAATTGCCCCGACCGCCATTACATCCGGCTACCGGAAAGCCAGTAGAACCGGATGATCTAAAGGCCATTTTCCCCACGTCATTGATTGAACAGGAAATGACCCGGGAACGCTGGGTGGAAATTCCGGAAGAAGTGCGGGAAATTTATCGCCTTTGGCGGCCCAGTCCCCTACACCGGGCGCACCGCCTGGAAAAGGCCCTGGACACGCCGGCCCGCATCTTTTATAAATACGAGGGAGTAAGTCCTGCCGGAAGTCATAAGTTGAACACGGCTGTACCCCAGGCTTATTTCAACAAAAAGGAAGGTATCAAAAGGTTGACCACGGAAACGGGAGCAGGCCAGTGGGGCGTAGCCCTGTCCCAGGCATGTAATTTTTTTGGCCTTGAATGTACAGTGTACATGGTCAAAGTCAGCTACCACCAGAAACCCTACCGCCGCTCCATGATGGAAATATTCGGGGCCAAAGTCTATGCCAGCCCCAGCGAACAAACTGCCGCCGGGCGCAGGATCTTAAGCGCCGAACCCGATTCCCCCGGCAGCCTGGGCATTGCCATCAGCGAAGCGGTGGAAGATGCTGCCGGCCGGGAAGATACCAATTACGCCCTGGGCAGCGTGCTCAACCACGTTCTTTTGCACCAAACGGTGATCGGTCTGGAGGCCAGGGAACAAATGGCCAGGGCCGGGTACTACCCGGACGTGGTCATCGCCTGCTGTGGCGGTGGGAGTAACTTTGGAGGGCTGGCTTTCCCCTTCGCCCATGACAAGCTGGTGCGGGGATCAAAGGTGCGGCTGGTGGCCGTGGAGCCCAGCGCCTGTCCCACCTTGACCCGGGGCAAATTTGCTTACGATTACGGCGATGTGGCCGGGCTAACGCCCCTTCTGCCCATGTATACCCTGGGGGCCGAGTTCATGCCTCCCGGAATCCATGCCGGGGGCCTGCGCTACCACGGAGACTCCCCCCTGGTAAGCCAGCTGGTGCATGACGGCGTTGTCGAAGCGCGGGCCTTTAACCAGACCGATGTCTTTCAAAGTGCCATCATGTTTGCCCGCTCCGAGGGAATCGTACCGGCTCCCGAGTCCGCCCACGCCATTGCCTGCGCCATTAAAGAAGCCCTGGCAGCCAGGGAAGCAGGGGAGGCGAGAACCATCCTGTTCAACTTGAGCGGCCATGGTTTCCTGGATCTGCCCTCCTATGACGCCTACCTGGCCGGCAAGCTGGAGGACTACCCCCTGCCGGAAGAAGAGCTGGCCAGGTCCCTATCCCGGCTTCCCAAGGTGGATTTGGGGTAGGTTAGAATTTAGAAAGTTGTTGTTGACAGCACCAGGCACCCATGTTACAATGGGACAAAATTGTATACATTATGCCTCATCTCCCTTTGGAGGTGGGGTAGAGGTTGCGGACAACAAGAGTACCCCGGTGGAGGATCCGGGTTCCGCAGAAGCCGGGGAAAAGGGTTGCCCGCCGAAGTTCAGCTGTTGCCCGGAACGGCTGGGCTGGGCCGTCATCGAACAGGTGCCGGACTGTCACCCGGTGGTTGCCCTGTTGCCGGGTGGAGCGCTATCTCACCAGGGGAGGGGGTTTCTTTTCCATGTGTGTAAGACGGCCCCTTACCTGGGGAGCCGTCTTATTTTATACCGCCGGTACCAATGGCCTTTTTTCGGGCGCATTATATCCGTAGGAGGTTTTAAAAAGTGAAGTTGCACGGTACCATGACGATTAACTGCCGGGGTCACCTGGAAATTGGTGGCTGCGATACTGTAGAGCTTGCTTCTACCTTCGGCACCCCCCTTTATGTGGTGGATGAAGTGCTTTTCCGGCAGAATTGCCGGGAGTACTACCGGGCCTTCACTGAAAAGTACGGTGCCGAGGTCATATATGCAGCCAAGACATTGCTCACCCTGGCCATCTGCCGCCTGGTGGAGGAAGAAGGGCTGGGGATGGATGTGGTTTCCGGCGGCGAACTATATACTGCCCTGCGGGCCAAATTCCCCATGTCCCGGGTTTATTTCCACGGGAACAACAAGTCCCGGGAAGAACTGCGCCTGGCCCTGGAAGCCCGGGTGGGGCGCTTCATGGTGGATAATCTCTACGAGCTGGAAATGCTCAACCAGCTGGCCGGTGAGATGCATACCAGGGCGGACGTTATCTTGCGCCTAACCCCCGGCATTGAGGCCCACACCCATGAGTACATTAAAACCGGTCAGATTGACAGCAAATTCGGCCTGGTTATTGAAAACGGCCAGGCCCTGGCCGGGGTAAAACGGGCTCTGGAGATGGATCATATTATCCTTCACGGTTTGCACTGTCATATCGGTTCCCAGATTTTCGAGCTGGATTCTTACGCCCACGCTGCCGGAGTGATGATGGATTTTGCCGCCCGCGTAGCCAGGGAGACCGGTTGGGCACCGTCCGAACTTGATCTGGGAGGCGGGCTGGGCATCTACTACGCCGAAGGGGATCAACCCCGCCCGGTGGCCGAATATGCCGATGTAGTTATGCGGGCCGTCCGGGAAAAGGCCATGGCGCACGGCCTGCCCGTGCCCAGGGTTATTGTGGAACCCGGGCGTTCCATCAGCGGCCCGGCGGGTACCACCCTTTACACCGTCGGGGCCGTAAAGGACATTCCCGGGGTGCGCAAGTACGTGGCCGTAGACGGCGGCATGGGTGATAACCCCCGCCCGGCCCTTTACCAGTCCCGTTACGAAGCCTGCGTGGCCAATAAGGCCGCTGCACCGGCGGAGGAAGTGGTCTCCATCGCCGGCAAGTGCTGTGAATCCGGGGATATGCTCATCTGGGATATCGCCCTGCCCAGGGTCCAACCGGGAGATATTCTGGCAGTCAGCTGCACCGGCGCTTACAACTATTCCATGTCCATGAATTACAACCGCCTGCCCCGGCCGGCCATGGTGCTGGTTAAAGACGGCCGTGCCGATATCATTGTGGAGCGGGAGACCTATGCCGATCTTTTGCGCAATGACGTGATCCCGGAAAGGTTGCGCAAGAGCCGGCGGCTGAATATGGCTTCCGCACGCTGAACCTTTCGTCCGTCGGCACCCCTAAAGGAGGGGTGCTTTTTATATTCGACGCAAGACGAAAAGACGGAGTAAAAGGTCCAAAGCTGGTAAAAGCGGAGTGAATGTTTAACAAAACCGTAATGACGAGGATGCGGTGCTGTCGGCGCGAAGCACTGGAGTGAGCGAGGACCCAGCACTCACCGGGAAACTGTTCTTCCCAAAACAGGATGTGTCAGTTAAACCTGGAGCACCGGGAGCAAAGTCATATTTTAGTGAGTGCTGGGCCGCATCCAACCTGGCTCGCTGAACATTTACAGCAGCGGGGGCTGCGAAGGAGCATTTTTGGTTACGAAAAAGGAAGATATGATATAATCAAAAAATAGTGTACCACGAGGATTAGGAGAGAGGAGCCGTCCATGGATATTATTACCACCCACACCAATACGGATCTGGACGCCCTGGCCGCCATGGTGGGAGCCCAGAAACTCTATCCCGAAGCGGTGATGGTCTTCCCGGGTAAGCTTTCCAGGAACGTGGAGGAATTTATGGCTTTGCACAAGGACGCCCTGGCCGTGTCCAGCCTGCGGGACATCCAGCTGGAAAAGGTGCGGCGGGTGGTGCTGGTGGACACGAAAAACCCCAGACGGCTGGGCAAACTGGCGGAAGTGTTAAACCGCCGCGGGGTGGAAGTACATATTTACGATCACCATCCCTGGGCCGAAGGGGATGTACGGGGTACGGTGGAAGTGGTGGAGACGGTGGGGGCCACCGCCACCCTGCTGGTGGAAAAAATACGGGAGCAAAACATACCCTTAAATCCCCTGGAAGCCACAATTCTGGCCCTGGGTATTTACGGGGATACCGGTTCTTTAGTTTTTACCAGTACCACTCCCCGGGATGTGGCGGCGGTGGCCTATCTTTTGGAAAAGGGGGCCAACCTGGGAGTGGTGGCCGAATTTCTCGGCCGGCCCATGACCGAGGAACAAAAGTCCCTGCTCAAATCTTTACTCCTTTCTGCCCGCCGCCACCAGGTCAACGGGGTCAAGATCCTCCTGGCCACCGCATCGGTGGAAGAATTTGTGGTCGGCCTGGCCCTGCTCACCCACACCATTTCGGAAATCGAAAGGCTGGATGCGGTATTTACTGTCGTGGAAATGGAGGACCGGGTACACATAGTTGGCCGCAGTAACGTGGCCCAGGTGGATGTGGCCGAAATTCTGGGCCCCTTTGGAGGGGGCGGCCACCCGGCGGCAGCCTCGGCCACCATTAAAGGGGCACCTCTAAACCAGGTGGCAGAGACACTCATGAAAATCATCCAGCAAAAGGTGCGTCCTCCCCTGACGGCAGCGGGGATCATGTCCAGCCCGGTTAAAACCGTTACTCCCGAAACCACCATTAAGGAAGCCGGTCGCATCATGATGCGCTACGGCCATACGGGCCTGCCCGTAGTACAAAAGGGCCGGCTGGTAGGTGTGATATCCCGGCGGGATGTGGAAAAGGCCAACCTCCATGGTTTGGGACATGCCCCGGTAAAGGGTTTTATGAGCCAGAATGTGGTCTGGGTGACTCCCGACGTCCCCGTGGCCGAAGTGCAACAACTGATGATTGAACACGATATCGGGCGCGTGCCCGTGGTGTCGGAAGGACGCCTGGTGGGTATTGTTTCCCGGACCGATGTCCTGCGTACCATGCACGGCGATTTTCCCACCCGTTACCGGGCCATTTACTCCGGTCACCTGCCTGCCGCCGGGGCGAATATTTCCGAGCTCATGCACCAGGTGCTGAGCCCCAGGGAATGGGAGATTATGTGCCGGGCCGGGGAAATTGCCGCCCGTCTTGGCTACCGGGTTTTTGCCGCCGGCGGGGTGGTACGGGATATATTGCTTAAAGCGGGCAATCTCGACATAGATCTGGTGGTGGAAGGGGATGGCATAGCCCTGGCTGAAGCCCTGGCTGAGGCCTACGGTGCCCAGGTACGCGCCCACCGTAAATTTGGCACTGCGGAAGTGCTGTTCTCCGATGGATTCAAGGTTGATGTGGCCACGGCGCGGGTGGAATTTTACGAGTACCCGGCAGCTCTGCCCCGGGTGGAAAGTTCCTGCGTGCGCCATGACCTTTACCGGCGGGACTTTACCATTAACGCCATGGCCGTTGACTTAAACGGGGAACACTTCGGAGATCTAATAGACTTTTTTGGCGGGCGCCAGGATTTACAGCAGGGGCTGATCCGGGTATTATATAACTTGAGTTTTATTGAGGACCCCATCCGGCTGTTGCGGGCCGTGCGCTTTGAGCAGCGCTACGGGTTCAAAATCGAGCCCCAAACCTTAAAGCTGGTGCAGGAGGCCGTGCGCCGGGAAGTTCTCGCCCGCGTTTCTGCCGAACGCTTGTGGGAAGAATTAAAGCACATCCTGATGGAAAAGGAAGCCGGGAGAATGCTGGAACGCCTGCATCAACTGGGCATGTGGCCCTTTGTTTTCCCCGGCGTGACTTACTGGGAAGTACAGCCGGTACTGCATGATCTGGGTGAAGCCATGCAATTACTGGAAGAATGGGGCTTTCCCCCGGGGAATGAACCATGGCTTTGTTATTTTATTGCCGCCCTGCACTGGACCGATCCGGAAACAGCCCGGAGTTTGTGTGAGCGCTACCACCTGAACAAGCGCCAGACCGGAAAGGTTCTGGCCACCCTGGCCAGCTGGCGTCCGGTCTTGTCCCGGTTATGCCAGCGTGATGGGGTGCGCGCCAGTGAGCTGGCACGGAACCTTCTCCTTCTGCCCCCGGAAGCCCATCCCCTCATTCTTACCCTACTGGATGAGGAATGGTTGAAAGAACGCTTCCGGCAGTTGCTTCTACTCCTGAGGGAGAGCAGGCCAACGGTGGATGGCACCTACATAAAAAGTCTGGGCTACCGGCCAGGGCCCATTTTCCGCCAGGCATTAGATGCGGTCTGGCGGGCCCGGTTGGACGGCCTGGTGAAAAACACCGAAGAAGAAAAGGCGTTTGTGCAGGAATTTCTGCGCCGCCACCAGGGAGAGGATTCCCATGATTAACCTCCCCAGCTTATACGAAATGGGCATCATGTTGCCGGCCATTGTATTGGGGCTTACTTTCCACGAACTGGCCCACGGCTGGGTAGCCGATCGCCTGGGGGACCCCACGGCCCGCTACCAGGGCCGGCTGACCTTAAACCCCCTGGCCCACGTGGATGTTATCGGCTTGATCATGCTCTTTGTCGTTGGTTTTGGCTGGGCTAAACCGGTGCCCGTCAACCCCTATAATTTCCGCAGCGACATGCGCCAGGGCATAATGCTGGTCTCCCTGGCCGGGCCTGCTGCCAATATGTTGCTGGCAGTAGCCGGGGCGGTGGCCCTGGGCCTGGGGGCGTGGAAGCTGCCCTATGGCCAGGAGATTGTTTTAAAAATTATACACATCAATGTCATCCTGGCAGTCTTTAACCTTCTACCGATTCCCCCGCTGGACGGTTCGAAAATACTGGCCGGGCTCTTGCCTGGCCGGCAGCAGTGGCTTTATATGCTGGAAAACTATGGCACAATTATCCTTTTGCTGTTATTATTTACCGGTATTATCGGGAAGGTGCTCAGGTGGATCATTATTCCCCTGTACAATGCCCTTATTGGTCTGGCGAAAGCCATTGCCTTCCTGGTTTCTTAACGCAAAGGATGCATAGAAAGGAGATACCATACCAATGCCTGCACAAAGAATTCTAAGCGGCATGCGTCCCACCGGCCGGTTGCACATCGGCCACCTGAGCGTGCTGGAGAACTGGATTGAACTGCAAAAGGACAACCAGTGCTTCTTTTTTGCCGCCGACTGGCACGCCCTGACTACGGCTTTTGAACATACTGCCGGAATCAAAGACAATGTCCGGGAAATGATTGCCGACTGGCTGACTGTGGGTCTTGATCCGGAGAAAAGCGTGATCTTCGTCCAGTCGGATGTACCAGAGACGGCAGAATTACACCTGCTCTTTTCCATGATTATTCCTCTGGGCTGGCTGGAAAGGGTGCCCACATACAAGGATCAGGTACAGCAGTTCAAACAACAGGGTAGGGACATTATGACCTACGGTTTCCTGGGTTACCCGGTGTTGCAGGCTGCGGATATTTTGCTTTACCGGGCCGACGCCGTACCCGTGGGCGAGGACCAGCTCCCCCACCTGGAACTATGCCGGGAACTGGCCCGGCGGTTTAACCACCTCTACCGTCCCATTTTCCCGGAACCACAGGCCAAGCTGTCCCGCGTTTCCGTTCTTCCCGGTGTGGACGGCCGCAAGATGAGCAAAAGCTACGCCAACGACATAGGTTTGATGGCTGAGCGGGATGAAATCAGGGGGCGGGTAAACGCCATGATAACCGACCCGGCCCGTATCCGTAAAACCGATCCCGGTCACCCGGAGGTTTGCGTGGTGCACAAGTACCACGGCATCTATACCGGCCACCGGCTGGCCGAAATCGAGGAGGACTGCCGGGCAGGCCGGGTGGGGTGTGTAGCCTGCAAGAAGTTGCTGGCTGAATCCCTGGAGGCCGTGCTGGCTCCTCTGCGGGAGCGGCGGCGCCAGATAACCAGCCGTCCCGGTTATATCGAAGAAGTGCTCGCCGAAGGCGCCCGCCGGGCCCGGGCGGAAGCGGCAAAAACCATGACCATGGTGCGGGAGGCCATGCAAATCTAGATGCATGATTTCCCCCTCTCCGGTAAACAATGTTGCCGAAAGGGGGAATTTCATTTGCGCAGGTCACTTTTGCTTATTGCCTCTCTGCTTTTGATTTGGGGGATGGCCGGTTGCACTGTTGCCAGAAAACCGGCCCCGCCGGCTCAACCCCGGACCGTGGTTATTCCCGAAACCACCCGGGTTTCCTTTGAGCAGACGGACCTGGCCAAGGCACCGGACGCAGTCAAGGATGTGGCTAAAGCCCTGGAAAACACCGATGCCAGCACCTGGGTACGGGCGGGAAATGACCTTTACCTGCTGTTCAGCATGAGTCCCCGTAACAGGGAGTACAGGGCGGAAGTCACTGAAATCCGCCAGCGCAATCCCAGGGCGGACTTCAGCTGGCTGGATGTAAAGGCCAGATACACCAGGTACGACCCGGGGCAAACGGCCTCCAACGCTCCCGTTTTTACTGTTGTGCGGGTGGGCCGGTTGGACCGGCCGGTAAGTGGCGTGGCTTTTCAATTTACCCGGGAGAAGGGTCGCGAACCTGGCCAAATGCCGGTTGCCGGGCCGCAGCCAGCCGTAAAACCTGCTCCGGCCGGCTACCCGGAAACGACTCCCCGGGTAGAGGGGGAAGCAAGCATAGATGAACCCGCCCCGGGCCGGGAAATCACCAGCCCGGTGAAGGTAGTGGGCCGGGCCAGACATTCTGCCGGGGAGGTGCGGGTTCGTCTGGTTGATGAAGGGGGCATGGTTCTATCGGAAAAAACCATTGCCGTCGGACGGGATAGTTTCACCGATTTCGAAACTTCCCTTAGTTACGGGCCCCCTGCTTCCCCAAAGAAGGGATTTGTGGAAATAGTAGCTCCTGTCCGGGGCAAGGAGCAAAGCCTTGCCCGGGTACCGGTAACCCTCAAATAATCATCCTGGAGTAGAAGTCCGCCGGTGGCCGGAGAGTTTATGTTTAACTTCCCGGCCATTTTCTTTTGCATACATTTACATACATTTGAAGGCCGGCGGGAAAATATGACCGGTGGTGTTTGGTGTGTGGTTGTGGTGGCTGATTTTAATCCTCTTTTTCCTGTTTTGCGTTCTCGTCGTGGTACCCCTGAACCTGGAGTTATATTACCGCCGCCGGGGACAGGACCATCGCCTGTACCTGGTGGTCAGCACCTGGTTCGATATTAAATACCAGCTTATACCCAGGGAGCGCCTGCCAAAACCGGCCCCCGGGTCAAAGGCGGTAATGAAGGAACCACGGGGTGTTTTGCCGGAAAAAGAGAAAAAGAAGTCTGCCGGTGGAACTCTAAAGTTGTTCCGCCGCCTGATGAGCTATGTCCATTTGGGGCAAAGGGTATGGCCTGCCCTGGAGTTTCTCCTGCACCGCACCGAACTCCGCCGGTTTGAATGGCGAACCCTCGTCGGCCTGCCCGACGCCGCCCATACCGGCATGGCCGTGGGAGGGCTGTGGTCCATTAAAGGAGCGGTTTTGACGGCCCTTTACCGGCTGGTCAGCAAAAAATCCGTCCTGCCCGAAGTAGCCGTGGTTCCTCACTTCACCGGCTCATCCTTCGGGCTTTTGATTCACTGCATATTTACCGTTCGGCTGGGCCATATTATGGTTACGGCAGTGAAGCTGGCTTTCGTGTTCATCCGCGATGGTTTAAGAAAGGCCTTGCCTTTTACTAGACTCCTCAAGGGGTGAGATGCAGGTGCCGGAACATCCAATTGAAGGTTTAATGAAAACGGCCATGGAAAGCATCAAGGAAATGGTTAATGTGAACGTGGTGGTGGGCGACCCCGTGGAAACAGCCGATGGAACGGTAGTCATACCCGTCTCCCGGGTGGCCTGTGGATTTGGCGCCGGCGGCGGGGAACTGGAAGCCCAGGGCCGGCAGACCCACGACGGGGAGCAACTCCCGTTTTTCGGTGGAGGCAGCGGGGCAGGGGTATCGGTCCAGCCGGTGGGATTTTTGGTGGTGGGACAGGGACAGGTCCGCCTTTTGCCTGTGGATGGTAATGCTGTAATTGACCGCCTTATCGACCTGGCTCCCCAGCTGGTTTCCCAGATACAATCCATTTTTAAGCGGGAACACAACCGCAACCAGGTGGCCATGTCTCCTCCACCGCCGCCTCCGGGAGGAACCATTCCTCCGATGTAACTAGCGGATCAAGATATAGAAGTCCGTCCGGGAAAGGCGGGCTTTTTTTATGTTTTACATCGATTGCCTTGATCAATGACCTTTTTCTTGCCTTCGGAATATACTGGCAAAAATGAACACAAAGGAGGTGCGGGAAATGGTTATCGTCGTAGGCGGCGGTTGGGCGGGATGTGCGGCAGCTTTTGCCGCGGCCCAGGCCGGCGCGCGGGTCATGCTGCTGGAGAAGACCGATATGCTCCTGGGCACCGGCCTGGTAGGCGGAATAATGCGCAACAACGGACGTTTTACGGCCCTGGAAGAAGTATGGGCCATGGGGGCCGGCGAGTTCCTGCGGCATATAGAGAGTGTGGTCAGACACCGCTGGCTGGATTTTCCCGGCCACCGCCACGCAACTCTTTACGATGTGACCAGAATCGAACCGGTAATACGCCGGGCTCTTTTAGATATGGGCGTTGACGTTAAGTTACAGAAAAGAGTGGTAGGAGTTTTTAAAAGGGGTAACATTATTACCGGGGTCTACACGGCCCAGGGGAACAGCTTTACCGGAGATGTGTTCATTGATACCACCGGCACTGCCGGTCCAATCAAGAATTGTTCCCGGTACGGTTCCGGGTGCGCCATGTGCATATTACGCTGCCCCGCCTTCGGCCCCCGGGTAAGCCTGACAGCCAAAGCAGGCATTGAAGAAATCAGGGCCGGCGACGGGTTCCCCCATTTTGAGGCCATGAGCGGCTCCTGTAAACTGGACAAAAAGTCCCTGGCTCACTGGCTGGTGGAAAAGCTGGAGAGGGAAGGCAAGGTGGTGCTCCCCCTGCCCGAACATCTTCAGAAACACGAGTTGCTGGCCAAAAAAGCCTGCCAGCAGTATAACCTGGTAGAATTTGCCCGGAACCTGGTTTTGCTGGACACAGGTCACGCCAAGCTGATGACACCCTATTTCCCCCTGGAAGTATTACGTAATGTGGAGGGTTTCGAGCACGCCCGTTATGCAGATCCCTATTCCGGCAGTAAAGGAAACTCCATCCGGTTTATGGCCATTGCCCCCTGTAATGATGCCCTGCAGGTGGAAGGTGTGGAAAATCTTTTCTGTGCGGGCGAAAAAACCGGGCTGCTGGTTGGGCATACCGAAGCTATTGCCACCGGATTTCTGGCCGGACACAATGCGGTCCGCTACCTTGCCGGCAAAAAACCCCTTGTCCTGCCCGGTGACCTGGCAACAGGAGATATCATCGCCTTCATGCACCGGGAAATGAAAACCCCCGAGGGGCTGAAGAAAAAATATACTTTCTCCGGTTCGGTTTATTTCCAGCGCATGCAGGAGCGGGGATTATACACCACTGACGTCCAGGCCATTCGGGAACGGGTGGCCCGACTGGGTTTACTCGATATTTACAGGGAAAAGCTCTTGCGGTAGACATATTTCCACTGGAGGAAACATTAACCTGGACGGTTCTATTCCTCTGCTTCCCCTCATAAAACTGAAAAATAAAGAGCAGTGGTTTTTTCGGGGGTGGCAGGAATGGTCAACTATGTCTGGCTGGGGATGATTGTCTTTGGCATTCTGGTGGCCGGAGCCAACGGACAGGTAGAGGTGGTAACCAGGGCGGCCCTGGAAGGGGCGGATAAAGCGGTCAAAACCTCTTTAAATCTTATTGCCATAATCACCTTCTGGCTGGGCATTATGAAGCTGGCCGAGGCCGCCGGATTGGTGCGCGCCCTGGCCCGCCTGGTCAGGCCCGTGACCCGGTTTCTTTTTCCCGGTGTTCCGCCCAACCATCCGGCCATGGGTGCCATCATCATGAACCTGAGCGCCAACATTCTGGGGCTTGGTAATGCCGCCACCCCCATGGGTCTCATAGCCATGCAGGAGCTGCAAAAATTAAACCGGGGAGATCCCAAAACGGCCACCAGTGCTATGTGCACCTTCCTGGCTCTCAATACCTCGTGCATTACCCTCATTCCCACCACCATCATCGGTATCCGGGTGATGTACGGCTCTACCGATCCCACGGCTATCGTGGGGACAACCATCTTTGCCACAGCCTGCGGGATGACCGTGGCCGTAATTGTGGACCGGATGCTGCGCATTTTCTACGGTCGCCAGGGGTGATCTGCCGTGTATGAGCTGATTAACGAAATTTCCCGCTGGGCCATTCCCCTTACCCTGCTCCTGGTGCCCCTGATTGCCATGTTAAGGGGTGTTTCCGTTTTTGAAACCTTTGTGGAAGGGGCGGCGGAAGGCTTTACCACGGCCATCAAAACCATCCCCTATCTCGTAGCCATGCTGGTGGCCATCAGTATTTTCAGGGCTTCCGGGGCCATGGAAGTCCTGGTGCACGTCCTTTCCCCCATCCTTGACCCCCTGGGTTTTCCCCCCGAGGTGCTGCCCCATGCAGTGATGCGCCCCCTTTCCGGCGGGGCGGCCCTGGGCATTGCCACCGACCTCATTGCCACCCACGGGCCGGACAGCTTTATCGGCCGCCTGGTTTCCACCATGCAGGGAAGCACCGATACCACCTTTTATGTCCTGACCCTCTATTTCGGCTCCGTGGGGATAACCCGCTACCGCTACGCCATCATCTCCGGTCTGGCTGCGGATCTCACCAGCCTGGCAGCTTCGGTGTTTATTGTCAACCAGTTGTTCAGGTGAGGCAAAACCCCCTGAATCTTTTGCCCTGTTTTGTGGTAAAATGCTCCTGGGGTGATGCCCATGGAGCGCTTGCAGAAAGTGATGGCCCGGGCCGGGGTGGCCTCGCGAAGGCATTGCGAGGAACTGATTGCTGCCGGCATGGTTAAAGTAAACGGGCAGGTGGTGACCCGGCTGGGAACCCGGGTGGACCCCGGAAGGGACACCATCTAAGTTGCCGGCCGTGTATTGCCCTGCCAACCGCAAGAGAAAGTGTACATTTTACTGAACAAGCCCCGGGGCTATGTGACCACGGTTAAGGACCCCCAGGGCAGGCCCAAGGTAATGGACCTGCTGCGGGGGATAAAGTTACGGGTATATCCTGTAGGACGGCTTGATTTCGACAGTGAGGGATTGCTTTTGCTGACCAATGACGGGGAGCTGGCCTTTGCCCTTACCCATCCCCGGCACCGGGTACCCAAGACCTATCTGGTGCTGGTAAAGGGCCTCCCCGGCAATGACAAGCTTGCCCGCATGGCCGGCGGCCTTGTACTGGAAGACGGCCCTACAGCGCCGGCTAAAGTACGCCTGGTGGGGAAGAAAAACGGCAATGCCCTTCTGGAAATTACCATCCACGAGGGGCGCAAGCGCCAGGTGCGAAGGATGTGCGCCCATATCGGTCATCCCGTAATTCGATTAAAACGAATTAAAATAGGTCCCCTGACCCTGAAAGGGCTCAAACCCGGCCGGTACCGCTTTTTAACCCGGGAGGAGATCCGGCACTTACGGCAGGTGGCAGGACTCGGGATATAATGTACGCCATTCCATAATCCTACAGGTCGTTCATATAAGCCCGGAACATAGGCAGGCAGTCAAAATATTCACGCCAGGTATCTTCCAGAAAGGTGAACCGGATTGGCTCGTTTCTGCTGAAAAGCACTTTCCCGCGAGTTGCATGATAGCGCAGGGCTACAGGGGCATAGTTGAGCGTTAATACATCCACCGGCATGCCCACCAGGTGGTCAAGGGACATGGCCAGCTTTACCTCATATTCCCAGTATTTCTGCGACAGTGCGCTGTCTTCCAGATAAATCGCAATGTCTACATCTCCACAAGGCACCGGCAAAAGAAAAGAGCCGTGCAGGTAGGCAAAAATAATTTCCTTATGACGGGACAATTCCCGCCTCAGGATTTTCTCAACCTTCTTTTTCTCCCCGGCTGTCACCAGTCGTTTTTTCTTTTCCATCTTTCCATTCCTTTTCTGAAACAGTTTTCAGGAATAGCTTGATTTCCTGGATATATCTGACCAGATCCCCGGTATCATTTTTCATTATACGATATACAATTGAATCATCCACCTTCCCGTACTGGTGCACCAGGAGGTTCCTGAATTTAGCCATGGAGACCATCTTTTGCGCCAGCTCCTGGGAGATAATCCGGCTTTTCCCCAGAATGCGAAAGCAGTCTGCGTAGCTGTCAGGGGCCTCCCTGGCCACCCGGGCAGCCAGGTGGTTACAGATATTCTGAGCTGCTTCGATAGATAGAATGAATTGATATTTCGCTCCCGAAATCAGTATCTGATCTTCCAGGAAATCCTGTTCCGGTGTCAGGGCAATTTGATCCAGCAGGGCAAGGGCTTTTTCAATGTCGGTAATCTTTTCCCTGATTAAGTCATGGTTGATATAAAGCTTTTTCCCTCCCATAAAACCTGCTTCAAACCTCCTGCATCGCGTCGAATAAAGCGTTTATGATTAAATTATATCGCAGTCTTCCAGACTCTGGCAATAGTTTGCCAGTGGCCATTGTGCCGGTATCAGGACCGGCCGGCGCCCCGCGCTCCCATTTTTCTTAAAACAGCTCAAACGACAGTATTTCTTGCTGCTTTTACCATCCGGCAGGAATTTCCCGGGCCCCCAGCGAAATAACAGGAAATGCGTATTTTTTTGCTGGGGGGTGGAGTTTTGGAAGACCTCACCACCGGGATCAAAGCTAAAGTGAGGTTGGATTTTAAAGGAGTAGGGCGACCCGGCCGTCTTTTTTTTGGCGGCAAATCAACCGATAAGGCTGCAGAGGAAGCCCGGGAGCAGCAGCTGGCCTTATTGCGCAACGTACCCATACAGGGCATACATATTGAGGACGTGGATTTAAGTCTGGATGTTTATACCGTTTACGACGACGTAAACAACCAGGAGGTTGCCTATGCCCCGGTGGTTTTACAGTTAACCGCCGATACCCTTGAAGATCTGGTTCGTTTTGTCGCCCGGGATGAATTTCGCAAAATCGAAATTATTGCCCCCGGTGCCTTATCATTAAACAAGCATGAGGTAGAAAGGCTGATGTTTCGCATTTATGAAGAGTTTATTAACTACCGCCATCATTTAGAGCGCAAGTACAACGTGAAGTGATTCTTTCCGGAAAACACGAAAATCGTTTTATGGTTTGAGATCTCCAATTTAAAGCAAAAGGCTACTGGACCACGGGAGAAGCCGGGGGAGTCCCGCCCGGCACGGGGGAAGGGAACAAACCAGAACCCGGCGTCAACTGAAAGTGGAGATGCTGCAGGTTTGCGCCCTGAAGTATCCCCTGTTTTTTAAAGCCCCTGTTTTGGCTCGTTAGCGAGCGACTTGAGCCGAGCGGCCAGCCAAACTTAGCGAGGCGAAAAGCGAAGGCAGGCCCGAGGGCATGGATGCCCGAGGCCGGCAACTGAGGCAGGATGCCGAATTTGCCGGGAAGCCTGCCGGAGCTTTGAGCCGAGCAATAGTTTGGCCCGCGAGGCTCACCGGAGCGAGCGGGAGCCAAAACAGGGTAGTTGGAAAGTGGGGATAACTCAGGTTTGCGCCCCGTTGTTTTTTTGCCCTGGTTGTCCTATAATGTTTGTACCAGCGATCCCGGTTTCATGGCCCGAATGGAGGTGGGCGGGATGGTCTCGCAGGGAAGCAGGCAGGTAGCCCGGGTAGCCCTGACCATGGCTTTGAGCGAGGACAGGGAACAGGAGCGGGAGTTAAAATCCCGTTTTGCCCGGGAGGGTTTTAAAACAGCTGCCGTGGATTACGGTGGTGATTTTATCTCTTCGGTAAATAAGATTACCGAGCGGGCGGTGGTAGCCGCCAAGCGGGAAGGTGTGATCAGGGAAGTCCACGCCGAGGAAGGAGCAGTGGCCGGAGCAACCCGGGAGGCCCTCTCCCAGATCATGCCCAAGGCCATCGGATTAAACGTAGGTGGCAAAATAGGTATTGCCCGGCACCAGGATCATATCAGTGTTGCCGTTTTCTTTGGGGTGGGACTTTTACATCTGGATGATGTGGCTGTAGGACTGGGACACAGGGCGGTTTCTTCGTAAACAATATTTTAAGATGTAATTGCTTGTTGTAAGTGCTTGTATTTTTATATTTATATTACCAGGGGGACGGTAGGATGGCAAAAACCTATGTACGGGGTATCCGGGGAGCCATAACGGTAGAACGGAATACGGCTGAGGATATCATTCAGGCCACGGGAGAACTGTTGCAGGCTATTATGGCGGAAAACGATCTTGACCCCGAGGACATTGCCAGTGCCTTTTTTACCGTTACTGCCGATCTTAATGCTGAATTTCCGGCTACGGCAGCCCGGGAACTGCTGGGGTGGAAATATGTACCCCTTTTATGTGCCCGGGAAATTGATGTGCCTGGGCGCCTGCCCCGGTGCATACGGGTACTGGTCCACGTGAACACAACCCGCTCCCAGCGGGAAATCAAGCACGTTTATCTGCGGGAAGCTACTCAGCTGCGCACGGATTTACTTCCCCAGTAAGGGCACCGTAAGGAATAGAAGCGTCGCAAAACTAAAAGGGGCATGGGCGGCGGTCGTCGCTAAGGAGCGACTTGCGGAGGGCCGGATACGAAACACGGCGCAGCTGAGGTTAGCGAACCGGCAGCGCGAATCGCGCTGGTAACAGTCTCGCAATAAATGTTTGTATCCAAATAAGAAAGTGTTCCAATCAAATGGCAAACTTCCATGCGCATATGCAGCGCTGCCAGGTTCGCTCCGAAGCAAGCCGATGTTTCGTCCGGCCCGTAGCACGGAGCGACGGGGGACGACCGCCGCCCAAGTGGTTATGTGACAGTATCTAGAAAGGATCAAAATATCCCGTTTCAGGGCGGAACTCGGGGAAATTGACCCCTTGACAAAACATGTTCTTCGTGGTAAGGTACGCTTAGCTAAATATGGTGCCAGGTTATTAGCTGAGTTAGCAGAGCTGAGTTGAGGGGAGCTTCAGTTGAGGCGTGGTGAGTCTTCGTGTTGGTGTGGACTGCCGGCGCTCATTGGAGCGCCGGTTTTTGCTTTTAGAGTAGGGGGGGTTCAGGTTTGATTTTTCCCTCGGAAGAAGAGTACTTGCAGCTGGCCTGCCATTACCGGCTGGTACCCGTAAGTGCCGAATGGGAGGCGGATATGGAAACACCCATTTCCCTTTTTTCCCGGCTGGCCACCAGGGCACCTTCCTTTCTTTTGGAAAGCGTGGAAGGTGGTGAAAAGCTGGCCCGCTATTCCTTTATTGGTCTCGATCCCCTGGCCCTGTACCACCAGAAGGATGGTCTGGGGCAGATTATCCCTGGGGCCGGGAATCCTTCCGGCCTGATTGATGCCATTAAATTGGTTGGAAAAGAGGCAAACCCCTTTGTCATTGTTGAGCAACTGATGAACTATTTGCGAGGTCCCCACCTGCCGGAGTTGCCCCGTTTTTACGGCGGTGCTGTAGGCTACTTTGGCTACGACCTGGTGCGCTGGCTGGAGAGGTTGCCCCTGACGGCCACGGATGACCTGGGATTGCCCGACTTGATCCTTATCTTCACCGGCACCGTGCTCATCCTGGATCACGTGCGCCACACCTTAAGGGTGGTAGTTAATACCCTCCCCGGAGCGGAACCTTCAGCCGCATACCGGCAAGCAGCAGGAACGATTGAAAAAATACACCGGTTAATTAACGATTCCTCTGCCAACAGGGACGCTACCAGGGGTCTAAAGCCCTGTAGAAAGCCGGACATGCACGGATTTCGACAACAAGCCATTAAAGAATGTTCCTCAACGAACAAAAACGCCGGCTCCAGTATAAGCACCAACCTGACTCAAGGGGAATTTATCTCCCTGGTGCAAAAGGCCAAGGAATATATCAGGCAGGGGGAAATCCTGCAGGTGGTTCTTTCCCAGCGTTTGCAGGTGCCCTTTAACGGAGACCCCTTCCAGGTTTACCGGCGGCTGCGCCGCATTAATCCCTCCCCCTACCTGTATTACCTGAACCTGGGGCCAGTAGTTATGGCCGGTTCCTCACCGGAGATGCTGGTACGCGTGGAGGGCGATACGGTAGAAACCCGGCCCATTGCGGGTACACGCCCCCGGGGATCTACCGCTGCGGAAGATGAAGCGCTGGCGGCGGAGTTGCTGGCCGATCCCAAGGAACGGGCGGAACACGTCATGCTGGTGGACCTGGGGCGCAACGACCTGGGCCGGGTATGCACACCGGGGAGCGTAACCGTACCCCAGTTCATGAGCGTCGAGAAATATTCCCACGTCATGCATCTCGTTTCATCGGTACAGGGCGTTCTAGCCCCCAACGCGTCGGCTTTCGATGCCTTCAAGGCCTGTTTTCCGGCCGGTACGGTTTCCGGTGCGCCCAAAGTACGGGCCATGGAGATTATCGAAGAACTGGAACCCTTGCGCCGCGGTCCTTACGCCGGTGCCGTGGGTTACCTGGGGTATAACGGCAACCTGGATACGGCCATCACTATCCGCACCGTAACTTTTTATCAGGGTTTTGCTTACGTGCAGGCGGGGGCAGGCATTGTGGCCGATTCCGTACCGGAAAGGGAGTACCAGGAAACCCTGAACAAAGCCCGGGCACTGCTGCAAACCCTTGACCTGGAAAATGAGGGGTGAGAGCAATGTTTGCCGCACCGGTAAGGACCGAACAGTTCAGGTTACCGGCAGGTGAAGAGGTAAGGCTACTTATGATCGATAACTACGACTCCTTTACTTATAACCTGGTGCAGTATTTTGGGGAACTCGGGGTACCCGTCGAGGTAAGGCGCAACGATCAGATTACCTTGGATAAAATCAGAGACTTAAGCCCCACCCACGTGGTCATTTCCCCCGGTCCCGGAAACCCCGACGGGGCGGGGATTTCCCTGGCGCTGGTGAGGAACCTGGCCGGGAAAGTACCAATCCTGGGGGTGTGCCTGGGCCACCAGACCATAGGCCAGGCCTTCGGCGGCCGCGTTGTTCAGGCTGGACGGTTGATGCACGGCAAAACCTCGGCCATTCATCACGACGGCCGGACCATTTTTCACGGGCTGCCTTCCCCCTTTACGGCTACCCGCTATCATTCCCTGGTGGTGGATGAGCATCACCTGCCCGGTTGCCTTGAGGTAAGTGCCTGGACGGTGGAAGGGGAAATCATGGGTTTACGCCACCGGGAGTTTACCGTTGAAGGGGTACAATTCCATCCCGAATCCATTCTTACGGAATACGGGCGGGATTTGCTGGCCAACTTCCTGCGGTGCCGGGGTGGCCGGTGGGCCGCCTGAAGCAATTTAACTTTAGCTGAGGGGAGACGAGTGAAGATGATGATCAAAGAAGCCATCAGCCGGGCAGTGGCCGGGCAAAGCCTGGCCGAAAAAGAAGCGGAACAGGTAATGGATGAAATCATGACCGGACAGGCGAGCCCGGCACAGATTGCCGCACTGCTTACTGCCATGCGCTTTAAAGGGGAAACAATAGAAGAAATTACCGGCTTCGCCCGGTCCATGCGCCGTCACGCCACGCCGGTTCGTTCCAGGCACCCCTTGCTGGTGGACACCTGCGGCACGGGAGGAGACGGAGCCAACACCTTTAACATTTCCACCATTGCCGCCTTCGTGCTGGCCGGGGCAGGGGTTCCGGTAGCCAAACACGGCAACCGTTCCGTATCCAGCCGCTGCGGGTCTGCCGACGTGCTGGAAGCACTGGGGGTAAATCTGGAGTTATCTCCCGCGGACCTGGAGGAGTGCCTGGACAGGGTGGGAATAGCCTTCCTTTTTGCCCCGGTTCTGCATAAAGCCATGAAGTATGCGGCGGGACCCCGGCGGGAAATAGGCATTCGCACGGTCTTTAACGTCCTTGGCCCCTTAACCAATCCTGCCGGAGCAAAAGCCCAGATTATAGGGGTGTACAGTGCGGAACTGGTACCCGTTATCGCCCGGGTACTGGCCCGTCTGGGGACCAAGCGGGCCTTTGTAGTGCATGGAGCGGGAGGGCTGGATGAAATCTCCCCGGCCGGTCCGGCAGTGGTGGCCGAAGTGCGGGAAGAAGAAATCAGGGAATATTCCCTGGATCCGGCCGATTACGGTTTTTCTTACGTTCCCGTGGAGGCCCTGGCCGGGGGCAGCCCTGAACACAATGCAGCCCTGGCCAGGGAAATACTCCGGGGAGCTCCCGGTCCCTGCCGGGATACCGTGCTCCTTAACGCTGCTCTGGGCCTGGTGGCTGCCGGCAAGGCCGGGGATCTGGCCGGGGGTCTGGCCCTGGCCGCCGCCAGTATTGACAGCGGCGCAGCCGCAGGAAAGCTTGACGAACTGGTGGCCTTCACCCGCCGGGCCGGCAGGCAGGTGGTCAGCCTTTGATCCTGGAGAAAATTATTGCCCACAAGCACCGGGAGATTCAATCCCGCCGGGAAATGCGCCCCCTTTCCCGGTTAATTGACCGGATCCAGGCGCTTGGACCCACCAGGCCCCTGGGCAGCTTCTTACGCCGGCCCGGGAAAGTGACCCTCATAGCCGAGATCAAGCGGGCGTCACCATCTAAAGGTTGGCTGGTAAAAGGCATGAAACCGGTAGAAACAGCCCGGATTTATACCCGGGCCGGTGCTGCGGCCATTTCCATACTTACCGATAACCGCTTTTTCCGGGGGCATCGTGCGTTTCTGCCCCTGGTGCGCCGGGAAAGCCCGTTGCCCCTTTTGTGCAAGGACTTTATCATCGATCCTTATCAAATATACGAAGCCCGCTGCCTGGGAGCAGATGCCGTCCTGCTTATTGTCGCGGCGCTCAATGACCGGCAGTTGACCGCCTTTCAAGCACTGGCCGGTGAGCTGGGCATGAGCTGCCTGGTGGAAGTGCACACTGCGGAAGAACTGGAGCGCGCCCGGGCATCTGGAGCCACCATCATCGGCATTAACAACCGGAACCTGCACACATTTTCCACGGATCTCAGCACTACCTTCCGCCTGCGGGAGAAAATCACCGACCCCGGAGTGGTGGTGGTCAGCGAAAGTGGCATTAATTCCAGAGAGGATATGCTGGCCCTGGCCCGCTGCCGGGTGGATGCGGCCCTGGTGGGAGAGGCCCTGGTGAGAGCCGGTGACGTAGAGCAAAAAGTGAAAGAACTGCTGGGGGCACATATTCAGTAGAACCGTTATGACAAGTATGCGGCGCTGTCCAGAGCGAACGACTTGCGAAGCGCCGGTAACAGCACCCGGCGAAGCGAGGTTGCCGGCTCGGCTCTCGAGGACGCATGATGGACTACCAGAAGAAATTTTCTTAGACATATTACTTAGAAGAGGTAACAACGAAGAATGATTAGTGGCGGGCAATCCGCAGAGAGCCAGAGCCGGCCCGAAGCGAGCCGCGGTGCTGTCGGCGCGAAGCACTGGAGTGAGCGGGGACAGCGCCGCATCCCGCCAGGTTCATTGAATTTTACTCTGGGGGAAGGTATTGTTCAATGGTAAAGGTAAAAATCTGTGGCATCACTGATATTTCCAGCGCCCTGGCGGCCGCTGAAGCGGGAGCGGATGCCCTCGGTTTTGTCTTTGCTCCCAGTCCCCGTCGCATCACCCCGTCCCAGGCCTGCCGGATTTGCAGAGAATTGCCGCCCTTCATCAGCCGGGTGGGAGTATTTGTAGATGCCCCGCTGGAAGAGGTGCGGGCCGTGGCGGAATACTGCGGGCTGGACGCGATCCAGCTGCACGGCAGTGAATCCCCGGACTACTGCCGCTCCCTGGGCCGCAGGGTGATCAAGGCCTTCCGGGTTGGTGATGAAATCGACCCGGTAGAGTTGTCCGGTTATCCGGCAGATGCCATATTGCTTGATACCTTTGTGGCCGGTCAAAAGGGAGGCACCGGGCAGCCCTTTGACTGGCAGCTGGCCGCCGGTTTAAAGCTTTCCCGTCCCCTCATCCTGGCGGGCGGCCTAACGCCGGAAAACGTCGGCCGCGCCGTGGCTATAGTGCAGCCCTACGGGGTGGACGTCAGCAGCGGGGTGGAAAAGGACGGTCAGCCGGGGAAAAAGGATCCGGACAAAATCCGCCGCTTCATTGCCGCAGCCAAAGGCCTTTAACTTATATGTGAATATATACAAGGGGGAAAAGTACATGTCGTTACCGGATGAGCGGGGCTACTTTGGATCCTTTGGAGGCCGTTACGTGCCGGAAACCCTCATGCCGGCCCTGGAAGAACTGACCGCGGCCTACCAGGAAGCCCGCCGGGACCCGTCCTTCTGGCAGGAGCTGGAATATTATCTGCAGCAATACGTGGGACGGCCCTCACCGTTGTATTTTGCCCGCCGTCTGAGTGAACACTGCCGGGGGGCCAGGATTTATCTCAAGAGGGAAGACCTCAACCACACCGGTGCCCACAAGATAAATAATACCATCGGCCAGATTCTCCTGGCCCGGCGCATGGGTAAGAAACGGATTATCGCCGAAACGGGTGCCGGCCAGCACGGGGTGGCCACAGCTACCGCCGCTGCGCTGTTCGGCATGGAATGTGCCGTATACATGGGCGAAGAGGATATGGCCCGCCAGGCCCTGAACGTCTTCCGCATGCGCATCCTGGGTGCCACGGTGGTTGGTGTGGCGGCGGGCAGCCGCACCCTGAAAGATGCCATGAACGAAGCCATGCGGGACTGGGTGACCAATGTCGATACCACTTATTACCTGATCGGGTCGGTAGCCGGCCCCCATCCCTATCCCGTGATGGTGCGGGATTTCCAGCGTGTGATTGGGGTGGAGACCCGCCGGCAGGTGCAGGAACAAACCGGGAGGCTGCCCGATGTAATCGTGGCCTGCGTGGGCGGGGGGAGCAATGCCATGGGCATATTCCACCCCTTCCTTGAAGACAGGGAAGTAAAACTGGTCGGGGTGGAAGCAGCGGGCTGCGGGCTGGAAACCGGCAAACACGCCGCCACCCTTAACCGGGGCCGCCCGGGTATTCTGCACGGGTCGAAAAGCTACGTCCTGCAGGATGAAGATGGCCAGATCAACCTGGCCCACTCCATTTCCGCCGGGCTGGATTATCCCGGTGTGGGTCCCGAGCACAGCTATTTGAAAGAAACGGGCCGGGTCGTATACACTGCCGTAACAGATGAAGAGGCCCTGGAAGCCTTTCAACTGCTCTGCCGCACCGAGGGAATCATTCCGGCCCTGGAAAGTGCCCATGCCCTGGCCCAGGCAGTGAAGATGGCCGGGGAAATGCCTCAAGATGCCATCATCGTGGTAAACCTCTCCGGCCGGGGGGACAAGGATGTGCAAACCGTGGCCCGCGCCCTGGGAGGGGAGGGCTAAAAAAATTTAAATCTTAAAAGAAAGGAGTACCAGGCCCTCCTGGGAAACAGCCATGAAAGGAAACCGTATCACCCAACGTTTTTCCGCCCTGGCTCAAGAAGGGAAAAAGGGGCTAATCACTTACATTACCGCCGGGTACCCGGATCTGGATACAACCGCCCGGCTGGTCAAGACCATGGTAGAGGCCGGGGCCGACCTGGTGGAAGTGGGCATCCCCTTTTCGGACCCCGTAGCCGACGGCCCGGTCATCCAGCAGGCCTCTGCCCGGGCCCTGGCCAACGGCGTGCGGGTTAAGGACATCATCCGCATGTGCGCCGATATCCGGCAAAAAAGCACCGCTGTTCCTTTAATCCTGATGACCTACTACAATCCCGTTTTTCAGTACGGGTTGGAAAGTTTTGCCCGGGACGCCGCCGGGGCCGGGGTAGACGGCCTGATCGTGCCCGACCTGCCCTTTGAAGAGAGCGAAGAATTGCTGGGGCATACTGATCATTACGGACTCGCCCTCATACCCCTGGTGGCTCCTACCACCACCGAAAAAAGGCTGGCTGCCATGGCTCCCGCGGCCCGGGGCTTTGTCTACTGCGTTTCGGTTACCGGGGTGACCGGTGCCCGGGAGGAAATTCACACTGACCTGGCGAAATTCACGCAGAAGGTGCGCCGGCACATACAGCTTCCCTGCGCCATTGGCTTCGGCATTGCCGGTCCGGCGCAGGCTGCCGCGGTGGCACCATACTGTGATGCCATGGTGGTGGGCAGCGCCATCGTCGACCTGGTGGCCCGGGCGGGAACGGGCGATCCCGCTCCGGCGGTGGCTGCCCTGGTTAAGGATATCAAGTGCGCTATCGAAAAGTGTGCCTGATGTTCAAAGGGTTGTTAAGGAGGTCTGCACCTTGCCTGCCTATGAACTGGCTGGCCGGGAACACCAGCCGCAAAACACGGTGATTGATCTGAAAACCTGCCGCCTCGGGGATGGACAGGTGGTAATTATTGCCGGTCCCTGCGCCGTAGAGAGTGAGGAGCAGATGCTGGGGCTGGCCCGGACCCTCAAGGAGATGGGGGTACATATCTTAAGGGGCGGAGCCTTTAAACCCCGCACCTCTCCCTATTCCTTCCAGGGACTGGGAGAAGAAGGTTTGCGTATTCTGGCCCGGGCCCGGGATTTGACGGGTTTGCCCGTGGTCACCGAGGTAACCGACGTGCGCTACCTGGACCTGGTTTTGAAATATACCGATATTCTCCAAATTGGCAGCCGCAACATGCAGAACTTTGACCTGTTGCGGGAAGCCGGGCGGGTTCAGCATCCCGTGCTGCTTAAAAGAGGGTTCGCCGCCACCATCGAGGAGTGGCTGCTGGCCGCGGAATATATTCTGGCCGGGGGCAACCATAAAGTGATCCTGTGCGAGCGGGGCATCCGCACCTTTGAAACCTATACCCGGAACACCCTGGATATAAACGCCATCCCTGCCGTTAAGGAGCTTTCCCACCTGCCTGTAATTGCCGATCCCAGCCACGGCACGGGACGCCGCTCCCTGGTGGCCCCAGTGGCCAAAGCGGCGGTAGCGGCGGGAGCCGACGGATTGATGCTGGAAGTTCACCCCTGCCCTCAAGAGGCCCTTTCCGACGGCTCCCAGTCCCTGTTCCCCGAACAACTGGGGCGGCTAATGGCAGAACTGCGCCCCCTGGCTGAAAGCCTCGGACGCAGGCTGTCCTAAAAAAACAGGTCTGCCATAACTTACAATAAAAGGCGTTGCCAGCAATGGTGGCATATGCTAAGATAAAACTGTGTTATGGTTGCAGGATGGTAGTACGGTAGGGGAGGGATGGTCTGTGTATTTTTGATCTTGCGGGCACCTCCTGAAAGGGTGCCCTGTTCGGTTTTACGGGTAAAATAACGGCAGTACGGACAGTACGGGAGGTAAGAAAATGATTGTCGTCATGCAACAAAATGCAACCGGTGAGCAGATAGAAGCAGTAGTGGGTCGGCTGGAAAAAAGCGGTTTTCAAGTACATCTCTCCCGGGGTGTAGAGCGGACCATCATCGGGATCATTGGTGACCGCACCCGCCTGGGGGATATGGCCCTGGAAGCCATGCCCGGCGTGGAAAAGGTAATGCCGGTGCTCCAGCCCTACAAGCTGGCCAGCCGGGCCTTTCATCCGGAAGACAGCGTGGTCATGGTGGGGGATCTGGCTATCGGGGGGGAAGAGATCCATGTAATGGCCGGCCCCTGTGCGGTGGAAAGCCGGGAACAGCTGCTGGAGGCGGCCCGGCAGGTGAAAGCTGCCGGGGCTACCATTTTACGGGGGGGTGCTTTCAAACCCCGTACTTCCCCCTACTCCTTTCAGGGGCTGGAAGAGGAGGGTTTGAAGCTTCTGGCCGAGGCCCGGGAACTCACCGGGCTAAAAGTAGTCACGGAAGTAATGGATGTACGCACCCTGCCCCTGGTGGCGGAATACGCCGACATTCTACAAATCGGTGCCCGGAACATGCAAAACTTCTTCCTCCTGCGGGAAGTGGCCCGGGTCGATAAACCTGTCCTTTTAAAACGCGGCCTTTCATGCACCATTGAAGAGTGGCTCATGGCAGCAGAATACATTATGTCCGGGGGCAACCATAAAGTGATCCTGTGCGAGCGGGGCATCCGCACCTTTGAAAACTACACCCGCAACACCCTGGATCTTACCGCCGTGCCGGTGGTTAAATACTTAAGCCACCTGCCGGTGGTGGTAGACCCCAGCCACGGCATCGGTAAATGGCGGTTTGTACCCACCATGGCCCGGGCGGCGATCGCCGCCGGTGCCGACGGCCTGCTGGTCGAGGTGCACCCCAACCCGGCGGAAGCACTGTGCGACGGCCCGCAGTCCTTAACCCCAGAAAATTTTGCCCACATGATGAAGGAATTACGCGGTGTAGCCCGGGCCGTAAACCGCCAGCTGGCCGGGGGAGTGGCTGATGTTTAACCAGGTGACCATCATCGGCGTGGGTTTAATGGGGGGCTCTCTGGGGCTGGCCCTGCGCCGCCGCTCCCTGGCCCGCCGGGTGGTAGGGGTGGACAAAAACCCGGAAAACCTTCGCCTGGCCCGGGAATCAGGGGCCGTACACGAAGCGTCATTTGATGCTGCGGAAGCGGTATCCGGATCGGAACTGGTCATTCTGGCCACACCGGTGGGTGAAACCCTGGCCGTCCTGACCCGGCTGAAAGCGCATCTTTCGCCGGGTACGGTGGTCACCGATGTGGGCAGCACCAAGGTGGTAGTCTGCACCCGGGCGGCAGAAATAATGCCCCCGGGGGCCTGGTTTGTAGGAGGACACCCCATGGCCGGCTCGGAATACACAGGCATGGCCGGGGCGGACCCCTACCTTTTTGAAAACGCCTTTTACATCATCACTCCTCTCCCGGATACCCCCCCGCCGGCCCTGGAACGGGTGAGGTCACTGGCCGCCGGGGTAGGGGCTAAAGTAGTGGAAATGACCCCTGCAGAACACGACCGGGCGGTGGCCGCCGTCAGCCACCTGCCCCACCTGGTGGCCGTGGCCCTGGTGAATACCCTGGTGGATTTACCGGGGGGAGAAGGCTTTCTCCCCCTGGGCGCCGGGGGGTTCCGGGACACCACCCGGGTGGCTGCCGGTAATCCCCCGATGTGGCGGGACATTTTTCTCTCCAACACAAAGGCTGTTTCCGAAGTTCTGGCCGTCTTTCGCCGGGAGCTGGATCAGCTGGAAGAAGTTATTAAAAAAGGGGAGGGGGAAAAAATCCTCGGCCTTTTAGAACGGGCCAGCCAGATGCGTAAAAAAATCCCCGCCCGCATGCGGGGATATCTGGGGGCCATGTACGAGATAGTGGTGGGGGTTCCCGATCGTCCGGGGATGATTGCTAAAATAGCCAGCCTGTTGGGAGAAGCTGGCATCAACATTGGCGACATCGAAATCCTCCGGGTGCGGGAAGGAGAAGGGGGCTCCATACGCCTGGCCTTCGCCACCGCCACCGAACAGGACGAAGCAGCGAATATCTTAAGACAGGCCGGCTACCAGGTAGTGAAGCGGTAAAAAGTAAATGAAAGGCAGGCAAGGTATGAACCTGGAAATTACCCCACCCCGGGCGCTGCGGGGGATCACCAGGGTTCCCGGGGATAAATCCATCTCACACCGGGCGGCCATGCTGGGCGCCCTGGCTGAAGGTGATACCCATATTGAAAATTTTCTCATGGGTGCAGACTGCCTGGCTACGGTGAAATGCCTGGCCGAAATGGGAGTGTCTTTCACCGGCCCCGATAAAAAAGGCCGGCTCACGGTACACGGCCGGGGTCCTGCGGGCCTCAAGGAACCGGAAAACGTGCTGGACGCAGGCAATTCAGGGACAACCATACGCCTTATGCTGGGCATCCTGGCCGGGTTGTCCTTTTTTACCGTAATTACCGGGGACGCCTCCCTGCGCCGGCGGCCCATGAAACGGGTCACCGCCCCCTTATCCCGGATGGGTGCCCGCATCTGGGGGCGCCAGGGGGCCAATCTGGCTCCCCTGGCGGTGCGGGGTGGTGAACTGCAGGGTGACAGCTTTTCCCTGCCCGTAGCCAGCGCCCAGGTAAAGTCGGCCCTGTTGCTGGCCGGCCTTTCGGCCCGGGGCGAAACCCGGGTCGCTGAACCGGCTCCGTCCCGGGATCATACGGAGCGCATGCTGCAATACTTCGGTGCTGAAATACATAAAGAGGGGCTTACCGTTACAATAAAGGGCGGGCAGGTCCTGGCGGGGCGCCGGGTAACGGTGCCGGGAGATATTTCCTCGGCTGCTTTCCTTATGGTGGCGGCGGCGGTGGTACCCGGTTCCGACGTGACCATACGGGAAGTGGGAATCAACCCCACCCGGGACGGCATTCTGGAAGTGATGCGGGCTATGGGTGCCGATCTGGAGATTTTCAACCGGCACCAGCTGGGTGGTGAGCCGGTAGCCGACATCCGGGTTCGCCATTCCCGTCTTAGGGGCGTGACCATCGGTGGGGAATTGATTCCCCGCCTCATCGATGAAATTCCCGTTCTAGCCGTAGCTGGCGCCCTGGCAGAAGGGGAACTGGAGGTAAGGGATGCCGCGGAGCTGAAGGTGAAAGAAAGCAACCGCATTGCCACCGTGGTGGAAGAGCTGAGGAAATTTGGCGTGGAAGTGGAGGCGCTGGCCGACGGCCTCCGGGTACGGGGTGGCCGGCCACTCACGGGGACCTCATGCGCCAGCCACGGGGATCACCGCATAGCCATGGCTATGGCCGTAGCCGGTCTGGCCGCCCGGGGCAAAACGGTAATTCAGGATGCGGGATGTGTTGATGTTTCCTTCCCCGGGTTCGCCAGTATTTTAAGCTCTTTACGGGTAGACTAATGCCGGGAGAGTTTCCCCCGGTTTCTTTTTTATTATTGAAGGAAATAACTTTACGGTGTCGAAATTAAAGAGGGTATTTGTGTTACTATAATAGGGAGATGACCATGGTCCCCAAGCTGTCTATAGCCATTGACGGCCCGGCCGGGGCGGGTAAAAGTACGGTGGCCCGGGAACTGGCCCGGCGGTTGGGCTTTTTATACATCGATACCGGAGCCATGTACCGGGCTATAACCTTGAAGGCCCTGCGCCGGGGATTAAACCTCGCCGATGAAGAGTCTTTAAAGGCACTGGCCAATCAGAGCCGAATAGAGTTAACCACTGATCCCGACCGTCTGACCCGGGTTTTTCTTGACGGCGAAGACGTAACCCGGGCCATCAGGGAACCGGAAGTCTCACGCCACGTTTCACTGGTGGCCAGGCTGCCCGGAGTGCGGGAAATCATGGTGCGCCGGCAGCGGGAGATGGCGAGATGTAAAAATGTGGTTATGGATGGGCGGGATGTGGGCACAGTGGTTCTTCCAGATGCAAAATTAAAAATTTTCCTTACCGCCTCGCCCGAAGCACGGGCCAGGCGTCGCCAGCTGGATTTGCAGGCCCAGGGGCACCATGTTCCTCTGGATTCCTTAATCCAGGAAATCGCGGAACGGGACAGGCAGGACAGCTGCCGCTCCGTGGCTCCGTTGATACCGGCCCCTGATGCCTGGATTATTGACAGTTCACACCTGAGTGCCGAACAGGTAGTGGAAATGATTGCCGCCCGGGTCCTGGGGAGGTCGTCTTGATGTTCTACCGTTTTGCCCGGGCATTATGCCGGGTGATCCTTGCCCTTATCCGTCGCTGGAAAGTGGTGGGGGCACATCACCTCCCCCCTTCGGGAGGGGTGCTGGTGGTCAGCAACCACGTCAGCTACTGGGATCCCGTGGTGGTAGGCTGCGCCCTGGACCGCCAGGTGCACTTTATAGCCAAGGCCGAGCTGTTTGGCATACCCCTTCTGGGACCGGTAATACGGGCTTTAGGCGCCTTTCCCGTGCGCCGGGGCGGTGGCGACAGGCAGGCCATCAGGCGGGCACTGGAACTGTTAAAGCAGGGCCGGGTGGTAGGTATTTTCCCCGAAGGAACCAGAAGCAAAAGCGGTGAGCTCCTGGAACCACATCTGGGAGCAGCCATGCTGGCCCTGCGGGCAAAAGTGCCCGTACTGCCGGTGGCGGTGATCAACACCCGGGGAATCTTCGGCAAGGTCCGGGTACATATAGGTAAACCGCTGGTGTTTTCCCGTGACGACCAAACCGGCCGACCGGATTACCAGGCGGTCAGCCGGGAACTAATGCATGAAATTGCCAGGCTCATGGACAGCGGGTAAGTAAGTCGGTGATTTGTCAATGCAAGTGCGGCGGGCTGAAAAAGCGGGTTTTTGTTTTGGCGTAAAAAGAGCATTAAATCTGGCGATGATCACAACCAGGGAACGGGACGGGCCCGTTTACTGCCTGGGCCCTCTGATCCATAACCCCCAGGTAATGGAAAAGTTGGCAGCAGCGGGGATACAGGAAATAGCCGGGGTGGAAGAAGCCCGTCCCGGGGGGAAGCTAATCATTCGCTCCCACGGCGTGGGCCCCGGTATTCTGGCCGCTGCCAGGGAACGTGATTTGAAGGTAGTGGATGCGACTTGCCCCTTCGTGGGCAGGGCACAAAAGCTGGCCCACTCGGAAGCCGCCGGCGGCACGCTGGTAGTGGTAGTGGGCGATAAAAATCATCCCGAGGTTCAGGGTATTGTGGACTGGACCGGTGGGCGGGCGGTAGTGGTGGAAGGGCCCCAGGAAGCCCAAAAGTTGCCGGCGGTGGCCCACATGGCCGTGGTGGCCCAAACCACCCAACCGCTGGCCAACTTCCAGGCAGTGGTGGATGTCCTGCAACAAAAAGCGGGACAACTAAAAGTATACAATACCATCTGTCACGCCACCGGGGCCAGGCAGCAGGCCGCCCTGGAACTGGCCCGGGAGGTGGATGTGATGGTGGTGGTTGGTGGAGCGTCAAGCGCCAATACCCGCAAGCTGGCTGCCCTGTGCCGGCAGGCGGGTGTGCCAACCTATCAGGTGGAAACCGCCCGGGAACTGGATCCCGCCTGGTTCAGGGGGGTGAAGGTAGCGGGATTGACAGCGGGGGCATCCACACCTGACTGGATTATAGAGGAGGTAGAACGACGGATGAAGGAGTTGGGCGAGATGGTAGCTGTGGAGGAAAACATTAAAGACACCAATGTAGCCGGGGAGGAAGGACAAATGGCAGCTCCAGGCGGTGCTGCCGGGGAGACTGCCGGAGAAGCTCCCCATGCCGCCCAGGACACCACTGCCAGCGCTGCCGCCCGGGAAGCTGCGCAAGGCATACCCGCCGCCGACAGCGCAACCGGCGCTACACCCAGCATTGGGGAAAATGCCGTGGAAACCGCCAGTGGCGAGGAAGGTATGAAAGAAGCCGTAGAGGTAAAGTCACTGCGTCCGGGGCAAATCGTGAAGGGTGTAGTGGTTCAAGTAGGTACCGATGAAGTGCTGGTAGATGTAGGAGCCAAATCGGAAGGCATTATTCCCTTAAGGGAACTGTCCTGCTACAATGTAAGTTCCCCCGCAGAAGTGGTAAAAGTCGGGGATGAGATAGAAGTAGCCGTCATTAAAGCAGAAGATAATGAGGGCCGGCTCATCCTTTCCAAAGAACGGGCCGATGCAGAAAGGGCCTGGGTTAAATTAAATGAGCATTTGGAGAGCGGCGAACCGGTGGAAGGCACCGTGCGGGAAGTTGTCAAAGGCGGTCTTCTGGTGGATGTGGGCTTAAGAGCCTTTTTGCCTGCCTCTTTAGTTGAAAGGGGCTACGTGGAGGATCTGAGCAAGTATGTGGGAGAAACGGTCAGGGCCAAGGTAATCGAGTTGAACCGGGGCAGGCGGAAAGTCATCCTGTCCCGCAAGGCGGTACTGGAGGAAGATGCGGTCCGCAAGCGTAGAGAGATGCTGGAAAGTTTGCAGGAAGGCCAGGTGGTACGGGGCGTGGTACGCCGCCTTACCAGCTTTGGCGCCTTCGTGGACATTGGCGGCGTGGATGGACTCCTGCACATTTCGGAAATGGCCTGGTACCGGGTTAACCACCCCTCGGAAGTAGTAAATGTGGACGACGAAGTAGACGTGATGGTCCTCCGGGTGGACCGGGAGAATGAAAAAATTTCCCTGGGCTTAAGACAGGTGTTGCCCAACCCCTGGGATAACGTGGAAGAAAAATATCCCGTGGGCAGCATAGTACGGGCAAAGGTAGTCAGACTCGCACCCTTTGGGGCCTTTGTACAGCTGGAACCGGGGGTGGAAGGCCTGGTGCACATTTCTCACCTGGCCGACCGGCATGTAGCTACTCCCGATGAAGTGGTCCAGGAAGGGGACGAGGTGGAAGTCAAGGTGCTCAACGTGGACCGCGCCGAAAAGCGGATCCGCCTGTCCATCCGGGAAGTCAACCGGGAGCGGGAAAGAGAAAGCCGGCGCGCTAAGGAGCCGAGACACCAACACACCGACAACGGTGCCAGCGTAACTATAGGTGAGGTCGTAGGGGACCTTTTTGAAAAATAAACCTGCCTTTACTCAAGGAACAGTGGCGTGTAAGACGCCGCTTTTTTTTTGCATATTTACACCCGGCCGGGGCAGTCTAAAAAAGAATTAACAACGAGGAGGATTGCAGATGACCGGCTTTCCCGTAGGTTTTACCGCTCTGATTATTGTCTCCCTTTTGATCTTTTTCGGCCTGGCACACCGGGCTTTGGACCGTATGCGCCTTACCGACCGGGGTGCCCTGGCGGTAATTGTGGCCATGATCATAGGCAGTTTTATCTCCATACCCATTCCGGGCGGCCGTTACCCCGTTTCCATTAACGTCGGCGGCGGTCTGATTCCCCTGGGTTTGGCCATTTACCTGATCTCCAAAGCAGGTACCGCTGCGGAACGCACCCGTGCCCTGGTGGGGGCGGGGGTGACCGCCCTGGTGGTCTATGCCCTGGGTTCCCTGGTTATGCGCGGCCTGCCTGAACCCGGGGGCAGGTACGAAATCCTGGATGCCCTGTGGCTTTACCCGCTGGCGGCCGGATTGGTGGGTTACCTGGCCGGACGTTCCAGGCGGGCCGCCTTTGTTTCGGCCACCCTCGGGTTGCTGGTTCTGGATATAGGTTACTATTTCTGGCTGGTAGGCCGCGGTGCCCCGGCAGGCCGGGTGGCCATTGGCGGAGCCGGCGCTTTCGATGCCATTGTGCTGGCGGGAATCCTGGCCGTACTCCTGGCCGAAGTGGTGGGCGAGGTGCGGGAACGGCTTCAAGGAGGCCCGGTGGTAAAGGGGCGGCCGGAGGCGCTGCTCAAGGCTTTGCGCAAACCAGGAACGGACCCCGGCGAGGGCAAAGAGAGCACAGCCGGAAAAGAGGGTCCTGAAACCGGTGAAAGGGGGTCATTAAAGTGACCGGGGCAAAAAGCAGGATCATTTGGGGAATCGGCCTGCTACTGGTAGGGATATCCCTGCTGGTGGGTTTATCAGCTTCCCGTCTCACCCAGCCGGTATGGTCACTGGCTTCCTTTTTCAAAGAAGCGGAAAACGACCACCGGGTGGGCAACGTATGTACGGTAAAGGACGAGCACGGCCGGGTGATCAGTCAGGTTTCACGCCGGGTTGCGGTGGGTGACGAAATTTTCACCGCCGAAGGCCGTCATTACCGGGTGGTCAGAATACAGGGCAATACCGCCTGCGCCCGCTTTATCGGGATGGACAAGGACCTGCTGGCCTACAACGAATTTTACAGCCGGCTGGAAGTTCCCGTCGTCCAGATGGCCCGCAACACCCAGCCGGTGGGTATCTACCATACCCATAGCGATGAATCCTATGTGCCTACGGACGGCTCGGAATCCATCCCCTTCAAAGGAGGCATTTATCAGGTGGGGGAGTCCCTGGTGAACCGCTTGAAGAATGGTGGGGTGAGAGTGGATTACGACAAAACCCCTCACGACCCCCACGATGACAACGCCTACTACCGTTCCCGGAGAACGGCAGTAAGATTGATGCAAAACAACCCCATTGCCCTTTTCGATGTGCACAGGGATGGCGTACCCGACGCCACCTATTACCGTCGTTACATCTCCGATCAACAAGTGGCTCAAGCACGGCTGGTGGTGGGACGGGAAAACCCCCGGATGCAGGCCAACCTTGATTTTGCCAAGAGGCTGATGTCCTACGCCAACAGCGTACACAAGCCGATAGTGAAAGAAATCTTCACCGCCCAGGGTGACTACAACCAGGACCTAATGCCTACCGCCCTGCTCATTGAAGCGGGTACCCACACCAACACCAAGGAGGAGGCCGAGCGGGGTGTCGCCCTCCTGGCCGACGCCGTTCCGGTGGTACTTGGTCTCACCGGACCAGCGCCTGAAGGAATGCCCAAACCAATTACCGACCGCACGGCGGGAACACCGGGCAGCTGGAAAGCCCTTGGCTGGATTATCGCCTTGACCCTGCTGGGTGGTGGTGCTTTTCTGCTCATCAGCGCCGGCAGCTGGGACAGGGCCAAAAGCAGACTCAGCGACTTCTTTAGCCGGGAATTTACCAGTTTCTTTGCTCCCCGGCGGGCCAGAAAACCGGATCTGGATACTGCCGAAAAGGCTACCCGTACTCCGGCACCGGGTCATAAGGATCCCGATGCCAACGAAGCGGCTAAGGATCACCTGGAACGCATCCGCCAGGATTAGGAGTGGGAAGTAAATTGGAACATTACCTTGGCACCATCATTGCCGGGACAATGGCCGGGACTGTGGCCCGCATGGTCATGCTGCGTCTGGACTACCGCCAGTATCCCGGCTACCCCCACGGCTATCTCTCCCACCTGTCCCTTGGTTTTATTGCCTCAGCCCTGGGAGCGGTGGCCATCCCGGCTATCCTGAAACCGGATTATACTGCCGTGACCTTTCTGGCCCTGGCCGCCAGTCAATTCCGGGAAATCCGGGGTATCGAGAGAAAAACCCTGGAACATCTTGACGAAAACGAACTGGTCAAGCGGGGCAGCGATTATATCGAAGGGATAGCCCGCACCTTTGAAGCCCGCAACTACCTGGCCATGGCCTGCGCCCTTCTTACCAGCATTGCCTATGAGCTGGGGAGGGCTCCGGCGGCGATAATTATGGCCCTGCTTTCCATAATCTTTGTGCGTACATTTATGGCCGGGGAGACCATCGGGGATATATGTGAGGTTGTCCCGGCGAAACTATGGTTTAAAGATTCCATCCTCATGGTGGAAAACATCGGGTTTATCAATATCGGGCTGAAAGAAATGCGCGAAAAGATTACGGCTGAAGGCCTGGCGGTTTTAATCAAACCAAAGAATGCCGATGCCCGGGCTACCATCCATGATCTGGGACAGCGCCAGGCCATGGCCCACACCGTCACGGTGCTCCTGGGAACAAAAAAGGACGTGGATCTTCCCGAATTCACCCCTCTGGCCCGCATCGACTCCGACAGCGGGGCTGTGGGACTGTATACCGTGCCGGTGGAAAGGGACATGGATGCTTTGATCCTGGCGGTGAAGCGCACCCCCGTCCTGGAAAGCGCCCGCTCCAGGCCTTTGAAAACCGAAGCGGGACGCATGGCCGCCAGGTAAAATCCGGTGGAGATGATGGCAAAATGGCAAACCGCATACTGGCCGTGGTAACCCTAAACATGGATATTGTGGCCGGAGGAGCGCCTATTTTTTTTGCCCGCAACCAGGAAGAACAGGTCAAGATGGCCCGCTATCTGGCCCGCACCCTGGACGCCATGGTCCACGACCTGGAAAACGGCGTCTACGTCATTGTGAAGCACTGAGGACACACAGCATTCCAACACTTGCGATACGGCGTGAAGTTACAATATAATACTGTTACGTATTCGTAACGTTTCCAGTAATACTGTTACGTGTTCTAACGTTTTCCAGCGAAAGGTGACGATGATGGCGGTGCAGGGTCTTGTAATAGAAAAAGTAACCCCGGGCAGTATTGCCGCCGAACTGGGCATGGAACCGGGGGACCGGCTGGTGGCCGTAAACGGCCTGCCGGTGGAGGACATTCTGGACTACCGCTTTTTGACCTGTGAAGAAGAACTGACGCTTACCCTGATCAAAGCCAACGGTGAGGAATGGCTCTGCGATGTGGAAAAGGATTTTGACGACGACCTGGGCGTGGATTTTACCGGCGGGGGGCTGGAACCCATCCGCCGCTGCCAGAACCGCTGCCTTTTCTGTTTTGTCGATCAAATGCCCCGGGGCCTGCGCCCCACCCTGTACGTCAAAGACGACGACTACCGCCTTTCCTTCACCCAGGGGAACTTTATTACCCTGACCAACTTGAGGGAGAGGGATCTGGAACGGATCATCCGGCAGCGGTTGTCGCCCCTTTACATATCGGTGCACACCACCAACCCCGCTTTAAGGGAAAAAATGCTCGGCCACCCCCGGGCCGGCAAAATCATGGAACAACTGCACCGGCTGGGCCAGGGGGGAATTGAAATGCACACCCAGGTGGTCCTGTGCCCCGGGATAAACGACGGGGTGGAACTGGAACGCACCGTGAGGGATCTGGTGAACCTCTGGCCGGCAGTACGTTCCGTAGCCATCGTTCCTGTAGGCCTTACCCGTTACCGGGAGGGACTTTTTCCCCTGCGTCCCTTTACCCGGGAAGAAGCGGGTGAGATAGTGGAACAGGTACAAACCTGGCAGGATCATTGTCTGGAACGTTGCGCCCGCGCGGTGGTTTTTGCCAGCGATGAGTTTTACCTGCTGGCGGAGAAGGAAGTTCCCCCCGCCTTGCGTTACGATGATTTTCCCCAGACGGAAAACGGTGTGGGACTGGTGCGCCTCTTTCTGGATGTATGGGAGCAGGTGTCCCCATCCCTGCCCCGGGCACTGCCCTGCCCCCGCAAGGTAACCGTGGCTACGGGAGTGCTGGCCGAAAGAGTCCTGGCGCCAGTGGTGGACAGGTTAAATGAGATTGAAAATCTGGCGGTGGAACTGGCCGTGATCCCCAACCGTTTATTTGGGCCCCAGGTGACCGTGACCGGTCTTGTTTCCGGAAAGGACATTTTAGCCGCCCTGGAAGGCAGCAATCCGGGACAAACCTTAATCCTGCCCGCAGTCATGCTGCGCCAGCCGGAGCAAATCTTTCTCGACGGTATGACTGTGCAGGAATTATCCAGCCTGCTGGACCGCCCCGTGATAGTGGTTGACGGACCAGCGGGACTGGTAGAAGCCTGTGTGAAATGTTGACATAAATAAACGGTACTGCAGCCAGCGGGTTGACAGAATATCTACGCCTGTTCGTAAAGGGAGGGTCCTCCCCTTGCCAAAACCAATTGTAGCCATTGTGGGCCGCCCCAATGTAGGGAAATCCACCCTTTTCAACCGCCTGGTGGGGAGCCGCATAGCTATAGTGGAAGATGAGCCTGGAATAACCCGGGACCGGCTCTATCAGGATGCCGAGTGGGCCGGGCGTGTTTTTACCCTCGTGGATACCGGCGGGCTGGACTTTGTGGAATCGGGGGATATTCCCCGGCAGGTGCGGCGGCAGGTAGAGCTGGCCATAGAAGAAGCCGACGTCGTGCTCTTCCTGGTGGATGCCCGGGCGGGATTGACCAGTACGGACGAGGACGTGGCCGCCCTGCTGCGGCGCACCAAAAAGCCCGTATTGCTGGTAGCCAACAAGGTGGAAAATTTCCAGCGCACCGGTCAGCTGGTGGACTTTTATCGTCTGGGTTTGGGCGAGCCCATCCCCATTTCGGCCGCCCAGGGGATGAACACCGGGGATTTGCTGGACCGCCTGGTGTCGGTTTTGCCTCCCGACGCCGCGGAGGAAGAAGAGCCCGATACCATCCGTATTGCCGTCATCGGGCGGCCCAATGTGGGCAAATCTTCCCTGGTCAATGCCATTCTGGGGGAACAGCGGGTAATCGTGAGTGAAATCCCCGGCACCACCCGGGATGCCATTGACACCTATTTTGAGAGGGAAGGGCGCCGCTACATGCTGGTGGATACGGCGGGCATCCGGCGTAAGAGCCGCATCGAGGAAGCTGTAGAAAAATACAGCGTAATTCGTTCCTTAAGGGCGGTAGACCGCTGCGAGGTGGCCCTGGTGGTGCTGGACGCCCTGGAAGGCGTAACCGACCAGGACAAGCGCATTGCCGGCTATGCCCACGAGCAGGGAAAGGCCAGCGTGCTGGTAGTGAACAAATGGGACCTGGTGGAAAAGGATAACCGTACCACCCAGCGCTTCACCGAATTGATTCGCCGGGAACTGACCTTCATGACCTATGCCCCGGTAGTGTTCATCTCCGCCCTGACGGGAAAGCGGGTGCCCAGGCTTTTAGAAATGGTGGATCTGGTGGCGCAGCAGCAGTGTTTGCGCATCAGCACCTCCGATCTAAACAGGCTGATCAGGGACGCCGTTATGCATAACCCGCCGCCGGCCGATAAAAACCGGCGCTTGAAAATTTTA
Source organism: Desulfofundulus sp. TPOSR (assembly GCF_011393055.1). NCBI lineage: Bacteria > Bacillati > Bacillota > Clostridia > Eubacteriales > Peptococcaceae > Desulfofundulus > Desulfofundulus sp. TPOSR. The sequence continues at coordinate 510,694 of NZ_JAAOEF010000003.1, forward strand.
TACGCTACCCAGGGCGGGGTAAAACCACCCACCTTCATCCTGTTTGTCAACGATCCGGAGCTGATGCATTTTTCTTACCTGCGCTACCTGGAAAACCAGCTCCGGGCGGCCTTTGGTTTCGAGGGAACGCCCATCCGCTTCCTGCTGCGGCAGCGGGATTAAAAGGGAGGAAGGGAGAGAAAATGGCTGTTCTGGCCGTAGTGGTTAGCTATCTGATTGGCTCAGTTCCCGTGGGTTACCTGCTGGGACGCGCCCGGGGAATTGACATCCGGCAACACGGCAGCGGGAATATCGGGACAACCAATGTCTGGCGGACCCTGGGTCCTGTGGCAGGTACAATCGCTCTCATCGGTGATACCGGCAAAGGTTTCGCGGCTGTACTCCTGGGTCGTTACCTGGGGGGACACGGTCTTGAGCTGGCCTGTGGCCTGGCCGCAATCGCCGGGCACAGCTGGCCGGTATTCCTGGGCTTCAGGGGAGGGAAAATTATTGCCACCGGCCTGGGAGTTTTCCTGGGTCTTACTCCGGCAGCCGCCCTTTTTGCCCTGGGGCTGTGGATGGTGGTGGTGGCGGCTTTTCGTTACGTCTCCCTGGGCTCCATAGTGGCTGCCGTTTCAATGCCCCTGTGGATGTTAGTTTTAAAGCAACCTCGTGAGTACCTGGTTTTTGCGCTGGTGGTGGCGGTTATTGCCGTATACAAACACATGCCCAATATCCGCCGGCTGCTGGCCGGCACCGAATCAAAAATCCGTTAAAGGGAAGGGTTGGGGGTAGTGAAACAAAAGGTAGCCATTCTGGGAGCCGGCAGCTGGGCCACAGCCCTGGCCGTTTTGCTTGCCGGTAAAGGTACACCCGTGGAAATATGGTCGCGCCGGGCGGATCTGGCCGCCCGGATTAATGCCGAAGGTCAGAACAGCCGTTACCTGCCGGGAGTTGCTGTCCCCCCCAAATGTGCGTGTGACTACGGATCTTTCCGGAGCGGTAAAAAACTCCCGGGCGGTGATTTTCTGCGTGCCTTCCCATGCTTTCCGGGAAGTCCTGCGCGCCTCACTCCCGCACCTGCCGGCCAGGGCGCTGTTGATCAATGCGGCCAAAGGTATTGAAGAAGACAGCCTCCTTACCCTTTCCCAGGTATTTGCCGCGGAAGCTGGAGAAGAGCAAACCTGCCGTTACGTGGTCCTTTCCGGACCCAGCCACGCCGAAGAAGTGGGGCGGGGGGTCCCTACCGCCGTCGTGGTGGCCGGCCGGGATATGGCCGCGGCTGAGGCCGCCCAGGACCTGTTCATGACCGGTAATTTCCGGGTTTATACCAACCCCGATGTGACCGGGGTGGAGCTGGGAGGGGCATTGAAAAACATTATTGCCCTGGGTACGGGTATTGCCGACGGGCTGGGTTTCGGGGACAACACCAAAGCAGCCTTGATGACCCGGGGTCTGGCCGAAATCACCCGCCTGGGACTGGCCATGGGGGCCAACCCCCTCACTTTTGCCGGTCTGGCCGGGGTGGGAGATTTAATTGTCACCTGCACCAGCATGCACAGCCGCAACCGCCGGGCCGGGATCGAAATCGGCCGGGGGAAGAGCCTTTCCGAAGCTGTGGCCAGTGTGCAGATGGTGGTGGAGGGGGTGCGCACCACCCGGGCGGCCTACCGCCTGGCGATCCGGTACCAGGTGGAAATGCCCATTACCGAGCAGATGTACCGGGTGCTTTTTGAGAAAGTGTCCCCCCGGGAAGCAGTGGTCAACCTGATGAGCAGGGGCCGCCGGCGCGAGATGGAGGAAGTGGCCCTGGCCGCCGCTCTGTGGCGCGAAAAAAACCTGGAAATAAAGCGCCCGCTTGTCCAAGGCGGGCGTCTTTGTTCAGGTTAACGCAAGATTCTGGTTGCTCCCTTATAATTGGCGGCATAGTAAGACTCGTTAAGGGAAGAATATTTTACCCCTTGACTGGAAGAAGCATGAATAAACCGGTCCTGGCCCACATAAATACCTACATGGTCAATGCCACCGCTGCCGTAATAGCTGAAGAAAACCAGATCCCCGGGGGACAAATCATCACGACCAACCCGGGTGCCGAGCCGGGCTTGAGCCGCCGCGTTGTGGGGCAAGCTTATACCTACTGTTTCCCGAAAAACATAAGAAGTAAAGCCGGAGCAGTCAAATGCTCCAGGGCCACTGCCCCCGTACGCGTAGGGCTTGCCCAACAGGGAAACAGCCTTGGCCAGCACTGCTCTTGCGCCGTCTGTTTCCCCGCGGGAAACCTGACGGTCAGGGGACACCCGGGTAGTGCCACCGGGTATGATTAAAACCTGTCCCGGAAAAATCAGGTCGGAGGCCAGGTTATTTGCCTGCTTTATCGCCTGTACTCCCACACCGTAACGCTGTGCGATCCCATACAGTGAATCCCCCGGACGGACGGTGTATCTGTTAGCCCCGGCACGGGTATTATTACCGGTCACCACGGTGTTCCGGGCTGGCTGTGCCTTTGCCGAACCGGGGATAATCAGTGTCTGACCAGGGTAGATCAGATGTCCGTTTAAACCATTGGCCGCCTGTAAAGCCTCAACGGTGATTCCATACCGCCGGCTCAGTTCGTAAAGTGTTTCACCGGCCACCACCGTGTGCTTGAGGGCAGCCCATGAAATTGAAGGAACCAGGCAGACCAGTAAAAAACTCAATAAAAAACTCAACAAAAAGACCCGCCACAGGAGCCCTGCCTTAACTGGCGGGTGAGGCATCCCTTTCATGCATCACTCCCCTCTCCTGACAACTTTTTCTTCTCTTAAAGATTGTTCGACATTAATAGCAGGAATCCTCCTGAATATCCCAACTTTTTTCTGATTAAAACCAACCTCGTGGAAATCCCGCTTAAAAAAAAGTTACCCCGGTCATAATCCGCCGGGGTCTTAATATATATATATTGTTAATGTATGCCATTGGAAAAAACTAGTCTCGTAAGCTTCAGGCTGCAAAACTTTTAGGGAGGGAATACATCCATGGAAAAAGTGGATATCTTCCGGGATATCGCGGAACGTACCGGCGGCGATATCTATCTGGGTGTGAGTGGCGGCGTCCGCACGGGCAAGTCCACTTTTATCAAGCGTTTTGCCGAGCTGCTGATGATACCAAACATCGAAAATCCCTACGACCGGGAACGGGCCAAAGATGAGCTGCCCCAGAGCGGTGCCGGCAGGACGGTAATGACAACCGAACCCAAATTCGTGCCCAATGAGGCTGTGGAAATTACCATTTCGCCCAACCTCAACGTGAAAATGCGCCTGGTGGACTGCGTGGGTTACCGGGTGGAGGGAGCCCTGGGCTACGAGGATGAAAGCGGACCGCGGATGGTATCAACACCCTGGTTTGACGAACCCATTCCCTTCCAGGAGGCGGCGGAAATCGGCACCCGCAAGGTGATTACGGATCACTCCACTATGGGTGTAGTGGTCACCACTGACGGGAGCATTACCGATATTCCCCGGGAAAACTACGTGGAAGCCGAGGAAAGGGTCATTGCCGAGTTTAAGGACATCAACCGTCCCTTCGTAGTGCTGCTGAACAGCACCCATCCCCACGACCCCCAAACGGTAGCCCTGGCTGAAGAGCTGGCCGAAAAATACGATGTTCCGGTTTTGCCGGTGGATTGCCTGCAGATGGGCCAGCAGGACGCCCTGTTTATTCTGGAAACCGTACTGATGGAATTTCCCGTCAATGAGGTTAACGTCCTGCTTCCGCAATGGGTGGAAGAACTGGACAGCGGCCACTGGTTAAGACAAAAAGTGGAAGAGTCGGTTCGCGAAACCATCCAGAACGTACGCCGTTTACGGGATATTAACGGCGCGGTGGAAAGGCTGGGGGACTACGACTTTGTCGAGTCGGTCAGTATCACCAAAATGGATATGGGTACCGGGGTGGCAGCCATTGAAATAACTTCTCCCCAGGAGCTTTTCTTCCAGGTTTTGAGCGAAGAATCGGGCTTCAGGATTAGCGGAAACCATGAACTGTTCAGACTGGTTAAAGAACTGGCCGTGGCCAAGCGGGAGTACGACAAGGTGGCCCAGGCGCTGGCGGAAGTGCGGGAAACTGGTTACGGGGTGGTAACTCCCAGCCTGGACGAAATGGTCCTGGAGGAGCCCCAGTTAATACGTCAGGGCAGCCGCTTCGGGGTCAAACTGAAGGCAACGGCTCCCTCCATTCACATGATCCGGGCGGATATTGCCACCGAAATTACTCCCATTATCGGCACTGAACGGCAGTGCGAAGAACTGGTCCGTTACATGCTCACCGAGTTTGAATCCAACCCGCAGAAGATCTGGCAGTCCGAGATATTCGGCAAGTCTGTGCATGATCTGGTCAGGGAAGGGATTCAAAACAAACTTTATCGCATGCCGGAAAATGCCCGGGCAAAACTGCAGGAAACCATTCAACGCATCGTCAACGAGGGAAGCGGTGGACTTATCTGCATAATTATTTAACCGGTTCCAAGCCGGTTTTTTATTTGCCCTCAACCAGTTAACGATGATAAAATATTCATGGCTGTACCAGGGACAAGTGTTGGAAGGAAGGAGAGAGGATTTTTGCAGCAAACGATAAAAGTAGCGCTTTTAGGCCTGGGAACGGTAGGCCGCGGAGTTTACCGCATTCTTACCGGCAATGCGGTAAACATTGCCCATAAGGTGGGCGCACCTGTGGAAATCTCCCGCATCCTTGTCCGCGATTTAACCAGGGACCGGGGCATCCTGCTGGATCCGGCCCTGCTTACTGATAATTATCAGGATATATTAGATGACCCGGAAATTGACATCGTGGTGGAGGTAATGGGAGGTATCCACCCGGCGCTGGACTATGTCATGGCCGCTCTGAAGCGGGGTAAAAGTGTGGTTACGGCCAACAAGGACATGATTGCCCTGCACGGTAAGGAACTTTTTGCCGCCGCCGCGGCCAGCGGGGCAGGGCTGCTTTTTGAAGGCAGCGTGGCCGGAGGAATCCCCATCATCCGTCCTTTAAAGCAGTGCCTGGCGGCCAACCGCATTCAGGAGATTATGGGCATTATCAACGGTACAACCAACTACATGTTGAGCAAAATGACCCGGGAAGGAGTGGATTTCGACCGGGCACTGCGGGAAGCGCAGGCCAAAGGTTACGCCGAAGCCGATCCCACCGCCGATGTGGAGGGGCTGGACGCGGCGCGCAAGCTGGCCATCCTTGCTTCCATCGCCTTTAATTCACGTGTCACTTTAAACGATGTTTATGTGGAAGGCATCAGCAAAATCACAGCCAGGGATATTGCCTACGCCCGGGAGTTGAATTATGTAATCAAGTTGCTGGCCATTGCCAAGGAAACTTCCGAGGGCATCGAAGTGCGGGTGCATCCGACCATGATCCCCCAAAATCACCCCCTGGCTTCAGTTAACGACGTTTTTAATGCCATTTTTGTCCGGGGCGATGCCGTGGGTGACACCATGTTTTACGGCCGGGGCGCGGGGGAATTACCCACTGGAAGCGCCGTTGCGGCGGATATTATGGATGCGGCCCGTCACATTATACATAAGGTGCCGGGCTTCATCGGCTGCACCTGTTACGAAGAAAAACCAATCAAGCCCATGGCCCTGACCGAAAGCAAGTTTTACATTCGCCTGATGGTAGCCGACAGGCCGGGAGTGCTGGCTTCCATAGCCTATGCCTTTGGGGATAAGGAAGTCAGCCTGGCTTCGGTGATTCAAAAACACACCGATGGTGACAGGGCAGAAATCGTCATGGTAACCCACCGGGTGCGGGAACAAAACCTCCAGGATGCTTTACACCTGGTGGAATGCCTGAGCCCGGTGGACCGGATCGCCAACTGTATTCGGGTAGAAGGTGAGTAGAAAGGGGCAGGGTAAGAGAATGGTCCGTGTGCAGGTACCTGCCACCACGGCCAACCTGGGTCCGGGTTTTGATTGCCTGGGGATGGCTTTGAAATTTTATAACATAGTAGAAATGGTACGCCTGTCCAGCGGTCTGGTTATTGAAGTGCACGGGGAGGGCGTTCAGGACATTGCCCGGGATGAAAGCAACGTGGTTTATCGGGCAGCCATGTATCTCTTCAAGCAGGCAGGCTTTGATCCCGGGGGCCTGCGTATCCGTTTGATCAATCACATTCCAGTGGCCCGGGGGTTGGGCAGCAGTGCCTCGGCCATTGTGGGCGGCCTGGTGGCGGCCAACATTCTTTCCGGAAACAAGCTTTCCTACCGGGAACTGCTCACCATGGCCTCGCAGCTTGAGGGCCATCCCGACAACGTGGCGCCGGCCCTTCTGGGCGGCATTGTTATTTCCACTACGGTGGAAGGGGAGATCCGCTACGTGAAAATAGATCCCCCTCCCGGTCTGAAGGTGGCGGTGGCCATACCCGATTTTCACCTGAGCACCAGGGCTGCCCGGGAGGTATTGCCCCAGCATGTCAGCCTGGCGGATGCCGTTTTTAACCTGGGGCGGGTAGCCCTGCTGGTGGCCGCCCTGCAGCAGGGGAGACTGGACCTGCTGGCCACGGCCATGGAGGACAGGCTCCACCAGCCGTACCGCGCCTCCCTGGTACCCGGAATGAAAAAGGTGCTGGCGGCAGCCCGCCTCGCCGGAGCCCGGGGAGTTTGTTTGAGTGGCGCCGGACCGAGTATAATTGCCCTGGCCGACAGCAATTTGGAGCTTATTGCCCGGGTGATGAAAGATACCTTCCGGGAAAGCGGCATTATGGCCCGGGCCCTGGTTCTGGAGCCCAGCCCGGTTGGTGCCCGGGCCCTGGAAATTAAGACAAAACCTTCGTAGCGTCCCCATTTGGAGGGGGGAATTTCTTTGTCCGCATCTAAGCGGCCCGACTTCGAACAATTCCGCGATGCTTTGATAGCATTAATCAAAGAACACGTAAAACAAAAGGAAATCGGCCCTTTTTCTCCCTGGCTGGAGGTAGGCGATGAAAGTACCAGGGAGGCCATTTTGCACGCCTTTAAAAGCCGGATGGAGTCCGCCTATGGCGTGGAACTCGTAGTAGAGCCCCATCTGGTTTCCCTGGACCGGCCTGTAGAAAGTATTGCCATCCAGCTGCACCATGTTTTTAACACAATCTTTCTGATGGAGCAGATTAACGCCAGGATCAGGGCAAGGCTGCGCAAGAGATAATTACCACCGTATCCTGTTCATGCCGGGGCACTGCCAACCTGGCATTATTTGTCACTTGGCATTTCTGGCGACAGGCCTGTATAATTACACTTGTAATGGAATTACCAGTGGCCGAATCCTCGGGAAGCCCGGGGTACGGGGGAATTTTATCCGGAGCGGGGTGAATCCGCGCGTTATTAAGGAGGTGAAAACAAGGCGCGCGGTAGGGTGCCCTCTACCCGAACCCATCAACTAACCCCGGAGGCCGGAGGAGGGAAAAATGAACAGGCTGTTGCTTTACGCCCGTTACTTTCTGGCAGTTGTGGCGGCACTCGTGTTGCTGCCCGTGGGTGCTGCAGCGGCGGCCACCCATACCGTCAGCCCCGGTGAATCCCTGTTCCTGATCAGCCGCGCCTACGGAACCACCGTGGATGCCCTGCGCCGGGCCAACGGTCTTTACACCGACCTGATTTACCCGGGACAGCAGCTCTACATTCCGGTAGGGAATGAAAAGAGAAGTCCGGTTACATATACCGTACAGCCAGGGGATACCCTTTATCTGATTGGCCTGCGTTATGGCGTGAGCTTTCAGTCAATAAAAGCAGCCAACGGTCTTGGAAGTGACACGATCTACCCGGGACAGAAACTGATTATCCCCGCTGCGAATAGTGGGGGGACAAGCCCGGCGCCGGTAAGCCGGGGTGCCATCAGCTCCGGTCCCGTTAATTATAGCCGTTCCGACTTTGACCTTCTGGCACGGTTGATTACCGCTGAAGCCGATTCCGAATCCTACATCACCAAGGTGGCAGTAGGAGCAGTGGTATTGAACCGCGTAAAAAGCGGCATTTTCCCGAATACCATTCCCGGGGTCATTTACCAGGTGGACGAAACTGGATCTTACCAGTTTGAGCCCGTATTAAACGGCTGGATCAACCGTCCGGCCAGCGAGGAAGCCAAACGGGCTGCGCTGGATGCCCTCAACGGGGTTGACCCCACCAACGGCGCCCTTTACTTCTTTGAATCCTGGGTGCCGAACAGCTGGCTGCAATCGCGTCCTGTAAGTGTGATTCTGGACAGCTTTACATTTACTTACTAGTTGAATACTTAGCTAAAGACAGATTTTGTAACTTCCATAAAGAAGTCGGCCCTGCCTGGTGCAGGGCTTTTTTTGCAAACGAAAGTTAATAAATTTTTAACACAAGCGTAGTAACTTTTACACATTTGTGGGGTAAAATCATAAATATGACAGAGCCGCGATGCAGGAGGTGTCTTTATGCATAGATTTATCCTCTTCGTACTGCTTCTGGCCTTGATGGTGATCATGATCCCGGGCCTGCGTCCGCCGGGGATTATTTAAAAAACCGCCCGGGACTAAAATTTCCGTGAGCGTAAAATGGAAAAGATCAGGGCCACGCCCAGCACTCCCCCGACAACAAAGGCAGCCTCCGCTACGGGCAAGCCCCAGAGAATGGTGTAACCCCGCCCCAGCAGCAAAGAAGAACCCACGATCAAAGAACCCAAAAGGATTCCCAGGACCAGGCGGTTAACCATGGCGTTGAGCTGGCCAAACATGCGGTCCAGGTCCGGGTTTACCGCTTTTATTTTTAATTCACCACCTGCGGCCAGGTCCAGCACCCTGTCCAAGCGGTGGGGCACCCTGGTCAAAAGCTGGTGGTAATCCTCCAGGTGCTCCAGGAGCAGCCTCTTTATCCCCGGCAGGCTGAAACGACGCGCCAACAGGCGTTTGCCCATGGGACGGGCAATCTCCACGATACTCAATTCCGGGTCAAGCTGCGCAACTACACCTTCAGCAGTAACCAGGGACTTCACCAACAGGGTGAACTGGGTGGGAACCCGGATACGGTATTTAAAGGCCACTGCCATTACATCCCCTAAAGATTCGGCCAGGCTGATCCGGCTCAAGGGTATCTCATAATATTTCTCCCTCAGGGCGTCGATATCCCGGTGCAGGGCGGCCCGGTCAACGTGGGGCGGCACCACACCCAGGCCTTCCACCGCCCGTACCACCTGGGCAGTGTTGCGCCGGACCAACCCCAAAACCAGAGCGCCTATTTTTTCCCGCATCTCTTCATTCAGGCGCCCCACAATGCCAAAGTCCATAAAAGCTATCCTCCCACCGGGCAGGGCGGCCAGGTTACCCGGGTGGGGGTCGCCGTGGAAAAAACCGTGCAGCAGGATCTGCCGCAGCAGGGCGCCGGCCAGGTGCCTGGCCACCACCCGCCGGTCAAAGCCGCCGCGGGCCAACTCTTCCGGATGGGTCAGCTTGACTCCCTCTACGTACTCCATGGTCAGCACCTTGCTGGTGGTGTAATCCCAGTAAACCACCGGAAAATAGACGGTATTATCCCCGGCGAAATGTTGCCGAAAGGTATCGGCATGGCGCCCTTCCACAGTAAAGTCCATCTCTTCCCGCAGGATCTTTTCAAACTCCTCCACCATTTCCTCGAAGCGATAAAGCTCCCGCCAGGGTCCATGCCTGTCCACCAGCCGGGCCACGTCATAAAGGATTTCAATATCCGTCAAAAGAATTTTTTCCGTACCCGGCCGCTGAACCTTGACTACCACCGGCCTGCCGTCCCGCAGGCTTGCCCGGTGGACCTGGCCGATGGAAGCGGCGGCCAGGGGGGTAGCTTCGAAATGGGCAAAGATTTCTTCCAGGGGCACTCCCAGCTCCATTTGAATGCGCTCCCGCACCTGGGCGAAGGGGAAAGGAGGCACCTGGTCCTGGAGCTTTTCCAGTTCGGCAATATATTCCGGAGATAGCAGATCGGAGCGGGTGGAAAGCATCTGCCCCAGCTTGATAAAAGTTGGGCCCAGTTCCTCCAGGGCCTGGCGCAGCCTTTCGGGCGGGGAGGGCCGTTCCACAACCCTGAGTGACCCTTTGTCGGAGAGCCGGCGAGCCAGTTTGTGCCGGCGGCTAAGGCCCAGGAACTCGGTAAGACCCAACTGGTGGGCCAGATAACCGAAACCGTGGTGCACCAGGACGTTGGTTATTTCCCGGTAGCGGGCAAAATGTTTGTACCTTTTGCGCAGGTGAAATTGCATGACTATCCTCCCTGAACTGCCGGCAGGCGCCGCCGGCCATTACTTATTTTTTCCACAACCGCCTTTTAAAACCCTTTTGGAATGCAGCATATAAATGCAGCATATATCTGTATACATAGGTACCCTTCGTTTTTCTTGCCGCTTCAAAACGGGAAGCGGTATAATATTTCCGTACCGGCTTATTCCCACCCTTCCCACCGGGAAGTTCCGCGCACAAGGGCGGTACACGAATTTCCCCGGCCCGGGAACACCCTTCCTGAGCTTAAGCTAACGGAGGGTCAGTCATGCACATCGACCTTCTTCCCACCGCCGAAAGTATAGTTCCGGCCGAACTGGCCGGGTGTACTGCGGTGGTCTTTGATGTATTACGGGCCACCAGCACCATTGTCACTGCCATAGCCCACGGCTGCCGCGGCGTGGTTACGGTGGTAGACACGGCTGAGGCTCAAGAGGTGGCAGCCAGGCTGGCCGGGGAAAATACACCGGTACTGCTGGCAGGTGAGCGGGGCGGTGAAAAGATCCCCGGCTTTCCCCACGGCAACTCCCCCCTGGAATACCCGCCGGAAGTGGTGGGCGGCAAAGTGCTGGTCCTTACCACCAGCAACGGCACCCGGGCCTTGAATGCCACTATAGAAGGGGCCCACACGGTGCTGGTGGGAAGCCTGCTCAATGCCCGGGCTGTAGCTCAAAAGGCCTGCCGCCTGGGCAGGGACGTAACCCTGGTTTGCGCCGGCACGCAGGGGAAGTTTTCTCTAGAAGACACCCTGGCGGCGGGAATGGTGGTGCTGGAGATGGTGGAAATGATGGCCCCGGGCTGGCTTTGTTCAAACCACCAGCCGCCTTCACTGGATCTGGCCGACCTCGCCGTAGCCGCCCTGCACCTGGCACTAGCCTATCGAGAGAACCCCCGCCGGGCTTTTAACCGCTCCCACCACGGGCGCAAACTTTTTAGTATGGGGCTGGCAGCCGATCTGGACTGGTGCGCTTCCCTGAACACCTTCGAGGTAGTGCCGGTGGTAAAGGCGGCAAAAAAAGAAAATGGCTATCCCATCATTGAGAAGTGTTGACGCTGCCAGGTGCGTTTTGCCCGGGGCACAATAAATGCGGGAAAATAAACGCTGCCGCCTTTGAGCTTTGGCGGGTGGCATGAAAAAACAGGTTCCCTCCCTCTTGCATCTGGCCGGCAAATGTGCTAAAATAACACATGCAGAGGGGATTACCCCGCAGTTAAACGGGCGCGTAGCTCAGTGGGAGAGCGCTTGACTCACATTCAAGAGGTCGCTGGTTCGAAACCAGCCGTGCCCACCAGGAAAAGCAGAGCCCCGGAAAACGGGGCTTTTTGCTTTACCCGAAAAACCTTGATTTTAAAGGGCCGGGCGGGAATTGTTAAATATTTACTATCCAGAATAGTCCAGTTAGAATGCCTTAAAATCAAAGCGTCCAAAATAGTTCGTTAGCAAATCGGTTAGCAAACGGTTAGCAAATCCAACAGTCGGGTTAGGCCTTAACGGAGGCTGTGCGCCCGACTTTTTCTTTCGACATCCTCTTTAAGGCTAACCGATGTTGACCTTGATCTTTCCCGCTAGGAATTTTATAGAATTCCCTAAATTCCAGTTTCTGTTTTGCCCCGGAACACCTGTTTGTAGTACAATATGGAAAAACCCGTTGGAGGCGGTTTCCATGTCGAAAACAGCATCGAAGCCGGCTACGAGGGAAGAGGCTCTCGAGAGAGCGCTGAACGAAATCAAAACCAGGTTCGGAAACGGGGCTATTATGCGCCTGGGCGAGAACCCGAAGATGAACGTTGAAGCGATACCCACGGGCATTCTGTCCCTGGACCTGGCGACCGGAGTGGGCGGGTTGCCCCGGGGACGGATCATCGAGCTTTTTGGTCCTGAATCGTCCGGCAAAACCACGGTTGCGCTGCATGTGATCGCCGAAGCCCAGAAAGCGGGCGGAATCGCGGCGTTCATCGATGCGGAGCACGCCCTGGACACGATGTATGCCAAAAACCTGGGGGTGGACATCGAAAACCTCTTGGTTTCCCAGCCGGACTACGGGGAGCAAGCCCTAGAGATATGCGACTTGCTGGTGACGAGCTCGGCCGTGGATGTGGTGGTCATTGACTCGGTGGCCGCCCTGGTGCCGAAAAACGAAATTGAAGGTGAAATGGGCGAAGTGCAGGTAGGCCTCCAGGCCCGCCTGATGTCCCAGGCATTGCGCAAGCTGACGGCGGTGGTCTCCAAAAACAGGGCGGTCGTAATCTTCATTAACCAGCTCCGGGAGAAGGTAGGGGACAACAAGTTCGGTCCCGTGCCCGAGGTCACGCCCGGCGGGAGGGCGCTCAAATTCTACTCGTCCATGCGGCTCGACGTGAGGAAGAAAGAGGCAATCAAGAACGGGAGCGAAGTGATCGGGAGCCGCACGGCCATCAAAATCGTCAAAAACAAGGTCGCGCCTCCGTTCAAAGAGACCGTGGTGGACCTGTTGTACGGGGAGGGCATCTCGAAGGAGCTGGACGTGCTGGACATGGCCCTGGAGCACAAGATAGTCCAGAAATCGGCCGCGTGGATTTCCTATAACGGCGAGCACCTGGGCCAGGGACGCGAAAACGTGCGCAAGTTCCTGAAGGCGCACCCGGAAATAATGGCCGAGCTTGCCCGGAAGGTAGTGGAAAAAGTTGGAGCGGGGGCGGCAGCGTCTGATAATGCGGGGGAGAACGTCCCGCCTGAGAGCAACGTTGTGTACCTGGCGAGGGACCCGGAGTGATAACCGGGTCCCTAGATTCATTGGCCTGACTACGGAGTTTGGCAACTTGCCCATTACCACTACCATATGGTATATAGTTACAATTAATCCCTCCTTCGTAATACGTCTAAATCACTTTTAGCTGCCGTTAATTCTTTTCGCATTAACTCTAATTCTTGCTGTAATGCGATACGTTTTTTAAAGTTTTCAATAGAGTTTTTGACCAACCAAAGTGTACCAAATACCGGAAAATTTATAAGAAAAATGAGAATAATAAACGGTGTGTCTCCTGGACTTCCCCAAAAATACTGCATTATCTCAATGGCGCCAACAACAGCAAAAAGCATTATTATTAAACCAACAAAACTAACCTTTATATCAAAATCTTTAATTTGTCGGTTCACGTCGAAAGCCCCCTAAAATACAAAACCCGCTATCCAGCGGTTCTCTTGGCTATCTGCCTCCATTCGTTTCCTTTATCCCGTAAATTCCCTACGGTACCCAATCCTCCGGGTCCGGCACTTCGTATCCCATGATTCTCAGCAATTCCGGCCCCCTGGTTTCGAGATTGTTGATTACCAGGTTCGCCGCGGCCCGACAGAAACCGTACAGCTCCGCAAACCGGTACACGTTGTACCCGGAGTCCTCGAACCCCTGCCTGTCCCACATCAGTGCATAAATGAGGCCGCCAAGGTCCGCTTCGAGTTCGTACCTGGCCGGACGCTTCGTTGGGATTGTCTCGATGAAAAATCGGGTCATTCCGGGATGCAGTATCTGGTGGGTAATTTCGTGGAACAGGGTGCCGTTTTTCCGGTAAGGAGGCAATGAACTGTCGACAGCAATCACGCGCAAGCCAGCAAAGAAAAATGAAATGCCGTGCAGGCGGCGGTAGGGGATTTCCAGAACCAGCAGTCCGCAGCGTTCGGCCATTTCGCGGGGGTGGAGGAGGCCGTGTTTTTCGATGAGGGATTTCACGGTTTTCAAGATGCGATCAAACATCATAAACCGGGAACCACCTTGCAAGGAAAACGCTTGTTCTATTTTATAATAGGGCAGTTGCGCCGGTTGTTACAGGATAAACCTGGAAATTATAGAGGTAAATTTTCGACTTTAATTTACAGGGTACGACAAAATTCACCCTGCCCCTACGGCGGCCGCCAGACAGTCACTCGCCACCCCCTTCATCCCTGCCACGGCTTTTTTTAGGTTCGCCTTGTACTTGAGTATGGCTACCACGGTATCCCGGATGTCCAATAAAATGTCTTCGTCCAGTTCCCCGACCGGTTTGCCGTCGAACATGACGTGGTCGGATCTTAAAACCAGATCCAGCGCTTCTTCGACGGTGAGAGTGTCGGGGTTTCTTTTTCGAAGCGTTTGAGGAGATCGGTGAGGGGATCTTCCTTCTCTGTTTTTTGCTCAAGGGGTTTCGGAGAGGGATCATCGGTGCGGCCGAGGAGGTAATCTACGGAGACTTCTAAAACATCAGCAATGCGCCGAAGAGTTTCAAATTCTGGAACCCTCGTTCCGTTTTCCCAGGATGTTACCGTAGTACGTGATACTCCTAATAAAGTAGCGAGCTCTTTCTGTAACAAGTTTTTCTTTTTTCTAGCTTCCTTTAATCTTTCTGAAAACACTTAAACCGCCTCCTTTTAGTTGGTCACTCTCTGTAACTCTTTGATTTATAGTATACCCATAAACTTACTAAGGGCAACCCCAGGTTACTGTATGTAAATATTTTTTGTCCAGACCCCACAAAAACGCTTGACAGGACGCATAGAGTAACATATACTTAAAGTAACCTCATTAACCCAATGGGACGCAATAAGCGACTCAAAGGGGGAGGGTAAACATATGACACAACCACAAGTCTTTGTTACTCCTGTATTCAAAGAATTATTAAAAAACACTACCCACAAAAATCTTGCCAAAAGTATTGGGGTATCTCGAAGTTTAATAACTTCGATTGCGACCAATCAAAGAACGCCCTCTCTACCTGTTGCGCTCAAAATAGCTAAACACTTTAACAAAAATGTAAATGAACTTTTTATTCTTGAAACCGAAAGAAGTTCCAACCACGCACAACCCGATTCCCAAGCTCAGTAAGGGTAGGAAGCTAGCCGCCCGGTCGTAAGAAACACATCTCCGTGTTCACGAAACAGGTGAAATAAAAAACGGGAAAGGAAGGTGATCCAATGCGCTACACGATTTTCCGCTACTCCGGCCCGGTTCGGGGGCTCCTGGAAGCAATACAAGCATGGGTACGGCAAAACATCCATTGAAAAGGAGCGGTGAAACATGATCTGTGAAATCACCGAACTGGAAGCGGTCAGGGTGAAGTGCCCCTACTGCGGCGCACGCTTCTACCAGGTTTACACAGGAAGCGGCTGGCGGCCGGACGAATGTCCGGAGTGCCGGAAGGACATTTCCGGGCTCATGGACGGCGATTTGGAAGTGGAAGGTCCTTTCTACCTGCCCATCAGAATGAATCCAGTCGACGGCAGGCTCTGCGAAAGCCGGATTTAACCCGGAGGTGAACAAGAAAAATGCCGGCGCAGGTGATCCTCCTTCCCGGTCAGCCCGCGGTGCGGCCGGAAGGCCGGGAGACGGAGCGGATAAAGGAAAAATTGTTGGAGTATCCCGCCCAAATAGCGGAAGCGAAAAAGAGGGCAAGAACAGAAAAAACAGCCGCAGACGAAATCCGCGGCCAAATGCAAAACATAGAGGCGGAAATATTGTACCAAATAAATACGGCTACTAACAATGCTGGGAAACCCTTATTCGGCAACGAAACTATGAGAAATGCAGAGCTGAAGCGCCGTCTGGCGCAAAGCCCGGAGTACCAGGAGCTCAAGGCAGCCCTGCAAGCGGTGGAAGCCGGGCTCTTTGAGGCGGAAGCACTTGTGAACCAGTTAATAGACGAGTTCCGGGCCTGGAAGGCCGTGGCCGAACTCACGGCGGCGGAACTGGCCGCTTTCAAGAACTAAAAACCCGGAAAGGAGCGAAATATCCGTGCAAAAACAAAACAACCTCGCGGTGGTAGAGACTCCCAAATTCGAGCTGGCGGTGCTTGACGGCGCAAACCAGGAAAACCTGGAAGAACTTATCAAGGAAAACTTCGGGGACGTGGAAATTACCTCCATCTTTGATAGAGTGAAGTTCCCGACGGGAGGAGCTTTGAATTTCGAGCTTCCCGGAGAAGATCCGGAGAACCCGGTCTTGGTGCCTGAAATCGTAGGGGTGATCCTGGATCATCACCGGGTCAACGCTTACTGGCCTGGTGAGTTTACGGGAGAGGGAAACCCACCCCAGTGCTACAGCCACGACGGGGTGCACGGAGTGGGCAACCCTGGCGGGCTTTGTGCTACTTGCCCTCTAAATAAACCCGGCACCAAAGGCGAAAAGAGGAAGGCTTGCAAGAACATGTGGAAACTCTACGTCCTGACTTCGGGAGAAGCCTTCCCCATGGAACTGACCCTGCCGCCCACATCCCTCAACGCTTTTTACCGGTTCCTGAAGGCGTTCACGTTCCGGAACAGGCTGAAATTACATCAAACCGTGGTGAAAATCGGCCTGAAGCGGGTGAAGAACGCCAACAACATCCCGTACGCGGAAGCGACGTTCGCTGTAGTGGAAAAACTGGGTGACGAGCAGTACGGAAAAGTCAAAGAATACGCCGAAGCGCTGAAACCAATTCTACGGCGTCCCCCCGCGGTCCGGCCGGGCGAAGCGGCGGTAGACATCCCGGCGGAAGAAGTCGCTCAAGGAGACCAGGCTTTCGAGGAACTCCCGTTCTAACCAGCCCGGCAGTCCGGGCGGGGCCGACCCCGCCCGGACTCCGGCCACAAAAAATCCAGTCAAATCAAGGATGTAACCGGTGTAACCACTATGTAACCAGTATGTAACCACTCAGGAACCCAGTAAAATCAAGGCTGTAACCACTGTAACCACTTTTTTTGGCGATTTTTTAGAGGGGGCTGGAAAATGGTGGAGGGCAGAGGTATCATTGTCCAGACCGAAGACGGCCCGGTAAGAGCTTGTTCCGTGGAAATAAACTTCAAAGCAATCATTCGCAATGAAGAAAGGGGTCGGTGTTGGTATCTCGTTGAATTAGGAGAACCGCTAAATCAGGAAGTCCTAGTTCCTACAAAGCAGGGAACGTATGGTATCGTGCAGGCCGCGGCCCAATACGGAGCATTCGTTGATCCTAAACTGCTCAACCAGCATTTAAAAGACCTGCTGGGAGAAATTTGGTACAATTTACCGCAAAAATCATTAAACGAAATTGATAGCGACCCGGCGGGGTTGCTGGTCTATGAACAATTGTGGGCCTACGTGGAAGCCAACATGGAAGCCTTCGAGCAAGGGCAGTGGGGTGAAATTTACCAAAATCCCCAGGAAAGAAAAGTGCAAATCATGCCGCCCGTACTGGATACATTTTTCAGGAAAGTCGGGATAACGGAACCGCAGGAGAGGAAATCAATCCTTATGTTTTGGAGAAAAAACAATTGGCTTGAAGCAAGCGCGGGTTGTTTTTCCAAAACAGTTCGGGTGAAAGGATATCCAAAACCTGTTAGAAGATACATCATTATTCAATCGCTGATAGAAAACCAAGAACCACAAGCCAATTAAATCAAGGATGTAACAGGTGTAACAGCTATGTAACAAGTATGTAACCACTCAAAAACCCAGTAAAATCAAGGCTGTAACAACTGTAACAACTTTTTTTGATGATTTTTCGAGGGGGACCTGCTTTGAGCTGGGTGCCTAGAAAAACTTTTCTCAAGAAAAAGGCCCGCTCATCATTGGCTCACACGACACGGGAAATTGACCCCGGCTGTTATAAAACAGCAAACATGCTTGCCGCGCGCATAGCCGCTGCTGAGTCCCGCGACCCGGAGCTCCGGCGCCTGAAACACCTCCTGGCCTCCCTGGCGGAGACCAGGGCTAAAATCGAGGTCCGCCCCGTGAGCCTAGCCGAAATCGAACGTACCTGGCGGGCGGACCGCGCAATGGGACGGTCAACCAGTTATTACACGCTGGAAGAAGAGATACTGGTGGCTGATCTATCCTACGTAGTTACGATCCATAATCAAGATGTCATAGCAGAACAAATAGAGAAGCGCCGCCGGGAGTTAGCCTGGGAAGTAGCACAAAACTTCTGGCCCCTGTGGTCCCTGGACGAGGACGAGCGCCGGACCGTGCTGGCCCTGGCTGGCGTCCGGGAGCCGTCGCCGCTCACCGGGCCGCAACCGCTCCCCCTGGAGGCGGCGGCACAGTACGCGGTCAGGGTCAGGGGGTCCCGCCGTGCGGAAGACGACTGGGAGCCGGACCCCGAGGTGCTGGAGGTCATGGAGGGGTGGCAGGAGCGATTTTCCGAAGGAGACCTGCGCCGCATGGCCGTGACCGAGGCCGGTGCCGGCGGGAAGCTGGAAAAGGGCAAGAAGTTGATGGTGATGTTCGGGAGTTCGGGGTAGTAAGAAAGGAACTGACGACATATAGCCAACCCCCACTTCAGAAAGGAGCGGCTTGACAATGATCAAAAAAGTATTTTTTGCACTGGTGATGGTAACGGGTGTTATGGAAAAGGCGTTTACGTAGCTGCAAGTATCGAAGAATTACACAGGCAACTCGATCCTTGTTGCATTACATGTGCTCTTTACGAAGAAATAGATACGGTTGACGCAGAAGATGGCAGGTACGTTATCGTTGCAGTTAAATCAGATGGATAGATCGACACTGAGTAAGCACCGGGACAGTTGCGGGTTCGAGTCCCACCTTCCCCGCCACAGACAAATCGAGTCCGGCCGGTTCCACCACAAACACCGCATGGGAGCGGCGGCACGGCGAGATGACGTGCTTAGTGTATATAGCGAGGGATCTTAAAGTCGTAGCTGGCAGCACACGGAACAGCTTGGGGCCGCACCAGGTGAGGAGCCAGAGAGCTGATGCACGAAAGCCAGTACAGCCGGGGTAGGACCGGCCCGCTTCCACAACCCCCTTTCCCGGACCGGGCCAACGCGGCCCCGGAAAAATCCAGCGACAAGGAGCTGACGAACAGATGGCCAACCCCCACTTCGGAATCTGGCCGGCGGAGGACGACGCGGCCGAATTCGACCCCTTCGGCACCGTACCTTCCGCCGAGGACGAATTTCTGAAAAATACTGAGCTGGAACCGCATGGAGGTGAGTGCGAAGAGTCCGCTCCCGGCCGCCTGGAGCGCCTCATGGCCCGCGTCGCGGCGGTGGAAGACCTCCTGTACGGCAGAAAAGATGAAGATCACCCGGCGGAACTAGTTCACGGCAGGCTTTCCCTCAAGGTCAAACCGTTTGCGGCCTCCCCGGCGTCGTTCCCGCCCGGCGACCCGCACTCGAGGCCGTTCACCCTGGAGGAGGCCGCCCGGGTGCTGAAGAAGCTGGGCATCTGGAACGCGGTGCCGCTGCGCACATACCTTTCCGGCACGCCCCATCAGGATTACGGCGAACCCCTGGGCCGGTGCCAGGTGGTCGAGGCGCGCGTCGCCGGGCGGGAGGTGCACTTCTACCTCCGCTACTGCCGGAGAGGGAAGCGCGGGGGGTGGAGGGTCGCGGGAGCCTTTGCCGCAAGCGACTTCTGCCCCAAAACGGACTGGGAAGAAGCGCTGGGAAAGGCGCCGCGCCCGGAAAAGTTCGACTTCGCGGCGAACGGCTTGACCCCGGGCGCGCGGGTGCGGGTGAAATTCGACACTACGGTTACGGCGCACTCCGTGACCGAAATAACCGGGAAGGTGGAAGGCATTTACCCCGACTTCGCAGTGATCAGGTCGAGCGGGGGTGTCCCCGTCACTGTTCACAGGACTGACATCGCGTGCGGGTTCGCGAAAATTTCGCGCATGTAGCGCCGGGAAACATTGTCCCGGCGCTGTTTATTTTCCGGGGGCCGGTTTTGCCGCACCGGAAAGCCGCCTCCTTTTCTTCCCTTTTTCCCCGCCCCGGAACGCTCAAGGCGTACCGGGGCCTTTTTCTTTAAGAGTACCTCCCTTTTTCCGGGGTAATGCGGCGGGGACGCCCGCCGCACCCCCTGAATTTTTATGATCCCCGCCGGGAATATACCTGAATTCAGTCGGGGGAGGACGTCAACTCCGGAAAAAGGGCGGTACCCAGGGGAGGTATTTGCAAAATGGCAGCGGGTAAAAAAACCAGCAAAAAACCTCTTTCCGAATCCCATAAGACCAGGCTCATAAACAACGGAATACCCGAAGACCTGATCGAAGCCGCCGGGATTTTCTCCGTAACGGCGGAAGAAATATTCCAGCTGACAGGGGTGAAGGTGCACTCCACCGGCATCGCGTTCCCCTACCCGGGCGAGTCTGACGGCTACCTCCGCGTGCGGTTAGACCAGCCCCTGGGCGACATGAAGTACGTCGCGCCGTGCGGGGCGGGATGCCGCCTCTACGTACCCCCGGGAGCCAAACTTGACGCCCCGCTGGTGGTAATCACCGAAGGGGAGAAAAAAGCGCTGGTTGCCGCGTCGCGCGGCATAAACTGCGTCGCCGTTGCCGGCATCGACGCCTGGCGGGAAAAGGGGCCGCTGGGGGAAAAACAAACGCCCGAGGCCGGACTCCTCGGGCGGCTGAAAAAAGACTGGTCGGTCCAGACGGTAGTACTGGTCTACGACTCCGACATAACCCAGGCACACAAGCGCTGGGGCGCTTTCCCCGCGCTTGCGGAAATATTATACAGCCTGGGCACCGAAACTGTCAAGGTTTTCTCCCTGCCGAGCTATTTGCGTTGTAAACATTTTTGCCCTCTGGGAGGCTAACGCCCATACCAGACATGGACGTTTTCCAAGCCATAGGACAGAGATATTAACCTAATATTGGGGCAAATGGCTTATATATCCTTTACCACCCCTGTCAAAGGGCATACTTACCCTAACACCCCCTTGGGGGGGCGCCCTTCCCGTAGTGTAATTTCTCCGATTGGTCCTTCTCAGGCCGCCTTTACCAGGCTTCTCAAATTTATTCCTTGTTTTTGTCGTAGCCGGCCTACGGCCATCGCCAGCATCACCATCAGGGCCAGTGCACAACGCAGCTTCATCTTTTTCAGGCCCCGTATAAAATGCTTTTCAAATCCATAGACCTCATCCAGACGGGCATTTACCCTTTCCACGGCCGTACGCTTCTTATAGGTTGTCTTCCATTTGTAACTGGACCGCGCTAAGGGCGTGAAGACCCGCCGGTCTTCTGCCAGAGGAATACGCACTCCACCCGTTGCGGAACACTGCTCCATTCCCCGGCACTTCACCCCGTAGTGCCGGGCAGGACAGCGATATTTCAAGGTTCCCCGGTCCTTTTCAAATCCCCCGAAAGCCATCTCGCGACGCTTGTTTGTCTCGGGACAGTGGCAATAAACCGTTCCACAGTAATCGTAAACGATGTTCCCTTTACCGGTCACCAGCCGCGTCTCCTCGCCGTCCTGCCACATATTACGGATGTCAATCACGGGCTTGATCTGGTATTCGTCCCATAGTTTCATGGTTAGTTTGATGTCATCATAGGCTTTATCCGCCGCTAATGCCTCACAACGATCTATAATCTCCGGATTTTGTTCGACCACCCGTTCAATCAGCTTATGCCCCTCTTTCACGTCACTGGCTGATGCTCTTGTCACCGTAAAGCCTACGGGTAGCTCATATACAGCATCAACTATGAGATGAAGCTTGTAGCCAAACCAGGAAACTACTTTTTCCCACAGGGTACCGTCTTTTCTGCGCCCCCGGTACGTTTTCTTACCAAAGTCGGCATCAGTGTCGCGGCGCCCATCAGGCCTTTGAACCTTTTCTTCTTCATCCCGCTTTTTGCCCCGGGCCAGACTGTTAATAGCTTTACTGTCCAGGGCCAGCACCCGCCCGAAATCCGGTAACAGGGTACTTATTTCATCCACCAGCCGCGTAAATATTTTTTCCACTTCATCGGCGTGCTGCATCAGTTTTACTAACATGCGGCTGTATACATAAGAAGGTGGAACGGCATCCTCGCCCCGAGCTGGATCAAACCCACATAGTTCCCGCAACTGGGCATTCCGCTTAAGTTCCCGCCGCAGACTCTCAACAGACGTGTGCTGAAATACGACCCCGGCCAGGATTGAGTTCCAGACCGCTCGTACCGGGTAATCGTTGCGGCCGTGCCCACGTTCTCGCTCCAGCTTTTGTATCAGTTCCTCGTCGGGTAGATATTCGAGAACCAGGACCAGGCGTTCCAAATCACCCAGTTCGTCAATTTCCCGCCACCCAAAAAGTCGTTGTTGTGGTATAATAGCCATAAGGGAAACCTCCTCTGGTTCTTTTTTGGGGATATAAAAAAGAATTCGCCAGAAAAGGAGGGTTCCCTTCTTATTTCTCATCCTTTTTCGCTGTTCCTTTGTTTTTCTTCTTTGGGGTCAATTTTGCTAAAACGATATCTGCCCATGCCCACAACCCGCATAAAACCTGAACCGTGCCGGGGTAAAATATTTATGTCAATGCCCTAAAACGGCCTATTCATCTTTACTTCCGAACATCGCAATTAGCTCCCTGCCGGAACTGCCCGGCACGGACAAGACCGGTCTGGACGACTTCATCCTGGCCTACGAAAAGGCGGGAGAGGACGGCGCCGCGCGGTTTCAGGACCTGGCCGGGTCCGCTCAGGAATGGCTCCCCACGGGTACAGGGGCTGAAAAGTATGCGGTCAAACGACTCAAGCCGGACGCGGACCCGGAGGAACAGGTGAAGGGCGCCGCCGCGCTGCTGGCCGCCAAGGGAGAGTTCGTTCTGGAGCAAACCCTCTTGAACGCCGGGATGAAAAAGTCCGCCGTCAAGATGCTCCTGAAGGCGGCCAGAAAACTCCTGAGTGAAGCGGAAGCACGGCAGAAGTGTACCTGGAAACTGGCTCCCGGTGGAGACGGGGAGCCGGATGGCGGCGTCACCATCGTCTCACTTTTCCCCCCAGCGGCGGAGGTCGTTCCGCCGGATTTCCCCATGCCGCCCAGGAACCTGGAGGGGTGGAGCTGGGACATCCGGGACGGGAAGGTAGTGCGGTACAAGGCGGACCAGGAAGGAAACGTGATTGTCCGGCCCGGCCTGGACACCGTGGCGCTCCTCACGGCGTGGCTCTCCCCCGTGGAGGAAGGGGACGAGGAGAAGTGGGAGCTGGCCTGGAGGCAGAGCGGGCAGTGGGTGCGACGGCACTTCTCCTCCGGCGTGCTCTTCGACACGAGGGAGAAGCAAACGCTAATCAAGGCCGGGGTGGAAATAAACAGCAACAACGCGGATGCAGCGGTAGACTGGTTCCACTCCCTCCGCGTACTGGTCACCCAGGGCGGGGTGTCTTTGCCCACGGTGCGCACCGTCAGCCGGTGCGGCTGGCACAAGTTGGGGGATAAGCCGCTCTTTGTGCTCGGCCACACGGTTCTCGCGCCGGGTGATAGTGCGGCCGCCGCGGGCGGTGGTGTTGCGCCCGAAATAGAAAAGCCGGACGACGTGGAGTGGGCGGGGGACATCTCGCCCCTGGAGAAACAGATCCTGGCGGGATTCGGCACCCGCGGCGACCCTGAAAAGCAGAGGGCGTTTCTCCTGGACGCCTGTCTCAAGTACCCGCAGGTAGCCTTCGGCATAGGGTGCGCGGCGGGGGCGCCATTAATCAAGATAGCTCAAGAAGCCGGCCTGGCCCCGGACTTTTCGGGGTTCACAGTGCTTATGCGCCCGGTGGACGCCGGACGGAAGAGGCACCAGGGGAAGACCACCTGGAGCCAGGTGATCGCATCGTTTTACGGCAACCCGGCGGTCGGGGAGAACGGCCGGATCCGCTACGCCAACCGCACCGGCGTGTCCAACGGGGTGCTCCTGTCCACCTGTTGCGACCTGACCGTCCACCTGGACGAGCTCCAGGAGATGGGGAAAGGTGTACGAAAAGGGTCCAAGAACGAAATTGAATCCTTCGTACGCATGGTCACCCAGGGGATGGACCGGGAGCGCGGGGCGCGGGGCGGCGGCGGCCGCCGGACGAGGACGTTCCGGGTGGTGGTGTTCGCCACGGCCGAGAGCGACGTCACCGCGAGCTTCGACGTCGGGGGCGGGGCGCACGACAGGATACTGAAGCTCCCCCAGCTCCTCCCGGAGGAGAGCGACGAGAACCGGGCCGAGGCGGAGCGTATGGAAAGCTTCTGCCTGAAAAATTACGGCCACGCGGGGAAGGAGTACATAGCCTGGCTTCTCGGCTTGATCGAGGCCGGGAAGGAGGATGAGGTCGCCGCCGAGATCGAACGGGCGGTCGCCGTGATCCGCGGCCATTACCTGCCCGCCGACGACAGGCGCGGCAGCGCCGGCCGCCTGGCCACCCGGGCGGCGGTGGGCCTCGCGGGCCTTTCCCTGTGGCTGGAGAGCGTCGGAGTCCCAAAGGACATCGCCGGAAAGATACTGTCCCGCTTTTTAGAAGCGTGGCGGATGGTGTGCGAGGGAATACCGGCTGAGAGGATGGACGAGGAAATCCTGGCGGTTGTCCAGGGTTACGTCGCGGCCAACCAGGAAGCCATACACGGCCTCCGGGAAAATGAGAAGGCGCCGACGAAGTGGGTCGGGGCGAAGGCCACCGTCCAGGGCAAGGAATGTATAGTGCTTTTCGAGAACGGCCTGGCCGAGGAGATCGAGCGCCGGACGGGGATGCCCTACAAGCAGGCCCGGGAGGTGCTGAAGATGGCGGGGTTGATCGTTACGAGGAAAGAAGGGGATAAGACGAGGTATACGCAGAAGGTCAACAAAGGCGATCTGAAAGGTATCGGCCTGGCCTTCCCCATTTCGGTTTTGTTTGGAGCCGAGGCGTGTGAAGAAGCCGGATGGTGCGAAACCGAAGACGTGCCCTTCTAATTTTCGTTCCATGTTCCCACTATGTTCCCACTATGTTCCCACTCGAAGGTCAAAGTGGGAACATGGTGGGAACATCGAAAAAATGCCCTCAAACCCTTGGGGGAGTAAGCACAGCGGGATTTGGAAAATTTTGTGGTGGGAACATCGGTGGGAACATGCTCGAAGCCTTGATATATAAGGGATAGAGGGTATTTTTGACCTTAATGTTCCCACTAAAAATGATCGTACACCTATATATAGGCCCCCTTGATCACCTTTTTTCAAAAAAATATATACCCCCTATATATAGGGTTTTGTGTGTAAACTTTTTTTAGTGGGAACATTGAGCTGGAAATTGACCTCTAAGCCTTGAGCCGCAAGGCCTCGGGCATGTTCCCACCATGGTGGGAACATGTGGGAACACGATTCTGGAGGCCGCTTGTATCAAGGCTTCCCGGGATCGGGATGTTCCCACCATGTTCCCACCAGATTCTCACTTTCAAAAAATCCAGCAACGACGGGGGTTTCCGGGAATGGGTATATTTGACATATTTTCCAGCCGGGAAAGCGGTAAGGAAATCTGGGCTTTCGAAGTCCTCTACTGTCCCAGGAAGCGGCTTTGCGGGAACTGGGTCGACGTTTCCGAACTTTCTTCGGAAGAGCAGGAACGGGTGCGGTGGCTCCGCGACCACGAACCATCGCGGACCCTGTGCCCGCGGTGCCGGGAAAAACGCCTCCGCTACTACCGGACGGAGCACCCGGTCTACCGCTTCGACGGCTTCATAGCGACCCTGGTGCCGCGCAACGACCTCCCGGACTACAACCTCGTCCTCGACCGCTACTGGGAGGAGTGCATGAGGGAAGCCAAGCCGTTCCTGGTTCTCCAGGCCAACGCCCGGTACTACGCTCTGGAGTACGACCTGACTACGACCAGGCGTAGGGACGGCGGTCTCCCGGCGGTTTCCGAGAGGCGGTGGTACGATGAAGTGTTCAGGAGGTATGCGGCGAGATACCGCAGTTATCTTGCTTTTTCCCCGGTGCGCGGGACGCTCTTCTGCCTCCCGGAGAAGGCGTACGAGGCCGCCGGGGCGGTGCTTGAATTTTGGAACGGTGCGCGGGGGCTTTAACGGCTTTTTACTGCGTAATTGAGGAGGTTTGCAGCAGCTACCAACAGGCCGACAAATATTGATAAAACATAACAAAGCAGTTGCAATATACTATGGAACTCTTAACCATCAGCAAAGCGGCAAAAAATCAGGCAGGGGTTTCGGGAAGTGATTGCGGGAGTGTTGCAGGATGACGAAGCCGAAAATAAAGAAAACGGTTAACCCAGAAGACGGCCTGAAATACACCGTCTGTGGCGAGTTTTTCCCGGAAGTCTACCCTGACATTCGCTCCCAGAAGTGGGGCCGGGGCGACGAAGACCCCCTGACCACCGAGATGCGTCTTTTTTGCGCCTGTACCCGATGGGCCTTCAACCGGATATTGGAAGGCCGTTTCCGTAAAGAACTCAAAAAAGAAGGCCAGAAGTTATTTGGCATAAACTCCCGTTTTTGTGACGATGCCATATTAAAGGCAAAGGCCGTTATTGAATCGCAGCGAGAACTGCTGGTTTTGGAAGTTGAGGAAACGGAAAAGAAGCTGGCCCGGGCCAGGAAGAAACTAGACCGGGCGGAAAAAGACCTGGCCATAGCGATAAAAACTGGTAATCCGGTAAAAATCGAGAAAGCCGAACGCATCGTACACGGCCGCAAAGCGCGGGTCAAAAAACTAAAGACGAAGCTGGATGAACTGAAAACCCATCAAAATAACGGCACCATACCCACAGTAGTTTTTGGCGGCCGTTCTTTGTGGAAGCGGGTCTGCAGGGGTAGAGCCGCAAAAGAAGAATGGAGGCAAGCCCGACAGAACAGGCTTTTTGCCCGCAGCGACGAAACCAAAGGCGGCAATCCGAATATCAAGATAAGCTACCGGAACGGGGATTTTTCCCTGTCAGTAACCATTTCTCATCTGTCCGAGCAGAAAGGGATGGACAAGAAGGGCAGACCGGTAATGACGAAGGCACCCCGGGTAACGGGGAAGCTCTGGCTGCCAGAGAAGCACCGGTTGAAGGTGTGGGAATTGCTCCTTTCGGGCGCGCCCTACACTGTGGAACTGATCAGGGGCAGGGACGGCCGGTACAGGGTGCACATTTCCTTCGCCATAACAGCACCTGAACCGGTGACCAATCCCAACCGGGGCTACTTAGGGATGGACACCAACCCGGACGGTGTGGCTCTGGCCAACGTCCATTATTTCGGCCAGCCTGAACCCTGGCCCGAAGGGTTTACCGTACCACACCCGAAGGCCCTGCACAAATTTGCCGGGGAATTCCAGGTGACGGTACACCCGAACGGTTTTCTGTACATCAAGATACCGGAACTTGCTTACAGCCGCGGGTACCGGCGCACCTATCTGATAGGCGTGCTGGCCAAAGTGGTGGTGGACATCGCAAAAGCTCTGGGTAAGCCCATCGCGTTGGAGGACCTGGACTTTGGGAAAGACCGGCTGGATACCAATAAGAAATTCAACCGCATGGCGGCCAACTTTCCGTTCAAGAAGATAATCGAGTCCGTCATGCGGAGGGCATCCAGGGAAGGTGTGGGCGTAAAACCGGTCAGGCCGGCGCACACGTCTACCATTGGCTATTACAAGTACATGGAGCGGTACGGGGTAATTATCCACCACGCCGCCGCTTTGGTTATCGCCCGGCGGGCGATAGGCTTCAGAGAGCGCATTACCAGCGAGTTGAAGCAAAAAATTCGAGTCATCAAAGAGAAGCTGAACCAAAGAGTTAATTCCTTACCCGGGGAAGGAAAAGGGATGACCCGAAAGGTGAAGCGGCTCTTCAACCGGTTGGAAGGAAAGATTCCCGTTCACAACGGGCTGACCCGTTTTAAACAGGAATCGTTTTATTCCGTCTGGCATGACTTGAAGCAGCTCGCTTTATCAAGTAGGTGACCCCGTTTAGCCGGTGTCGGACAAACCGGTAGGCCGTATCTAACAGATCGCGGGAGGCGTCCGGCACTCAAGAAACCTGAGTGCTGGACCGCGAAATGGTCAACATTGATGAAGGCGCAAGCCGGAAGTGCCTGTTTCGCGCAGTTCTCCCGTCCGGGTGGGACTCCCGGGGCCGAGGTCTCCCTGTCGCTATAGCCTGCTCCCAGGGATAGGCAAATCCAATCCAGAAAGGAGCGAAAGCCTGGTCATGGGGAGGCCGGGTTCACAAAAACTAACAATTGTTAGGTATTGTGAGCTTTTTTGAACCAGGAAACGGTAAAATGCCGCAACGAGAAGAGCCGGGGAAAAAACGGAAAAAAATCGACCTTCCTGACGCCGTTGAGGCGGTTTTCACCTCCGCGCCCGGACTGAGCCGCCGCCCCGGGCAGGTGCGCATGGCCAGGGCTGTCGCGCGGCTCCTGCGCGGCGAGTGGCCAGCCCTGGCGGTGGAGGCCGGCACCGGTACCGGCAAGAGTTTGGCGTACCTCGTCCCCGCGATGCTTTACGCCCTCCGTGAGGGCGGGCGGGTGGTCGTGGCCACGCGGACGAAGAACCTCCAGGAACAGCTGGCCGGGAAGGACGCACTGCTCGCGGCGGATCTCGTAGCGCAACACATCGACGTTTCCCCTCCCGCGGTGGCGGTGCTTAAAGGGAAAGGCAACTACCTCTGCCCGGCGGTCCTGGAAGACGAACTCAAGAAGGCCAGGAAGAAGGACCGCCTGGCCAGGCGTGCATGGAGGATGGATAGGGAAGTGCGCGAAACCAAGGAGCCGAGCCCACCGGTGTTTTCCCCCAGGACCGCCTTCCTGGCGGCGTTAAAACTCTGGACGGAAATCGGCGGGAGCGGCGAACTCGACGACTTGCCCGCCTGGCCCGGTCTTGCGGGGAACGGGGCCGAGCGGGAGCGGTGGTTCCACTCGGTCAGCGCGGCGTCGCCAGCCGCGGAGTGCGCCGGGTGTCCCGCCGCGTGTTCATTTGCGCGGGCGAGGCGGGAAGCGGGTGGAGCCCGCATTGTCATCACCAATCACGCCATGGTGGCCGCCGACTTCGTCCTGCGGCGGAAAACGGGGAAGTCCGTGTTCCACGGGCGGGATGAAGCACCGCCGGACGTGTTGATCATAGACGAGGCCCACAACTTCCCGGAATCGTTCAGGGACGCGCTGGGAACTCACTTCTCCCGCCTCCGCTGGGCGCGGTTGCGGGGCGACCTGGAGAACTCCATCGACAGCCTCTCCTTTAGGGTGCTTGCCCGCCTGGAAGGAGCGGAACGGGAGAATTTCATTCGGGAAAAGGAAACAGACATGCAAAAACTCCGGGAGCTGGCGGGCCGGGTCGACAGGGCCGTGGATCTCCTCGTCCGGAAATACTCCGGGGCGGAGCACCGCCGGCCGAGGTACCCGGGCGAAACCGGCGGGGAAGAAGAAAACGCCGCCGTCCTGGCGGGGGAATTTTTCGGAGTGGCTGAAAACATTTTGAAACGTTACGTGGATCTTTGCGGCGACGTAGACAGGGACCTGACCCGGAAGGCCGACAGGTTGCTGGCGAGGATGGCCGAGCTACGGGAAGCTCTTTCCCGGGCCGTTTTGATGAATGACCACTACCGGGCCGGCGGGAACGACGCATGCTGGGTGGAGGGAGGGGTTTTCCACGCCGCCCCGGTAAGACTCCAGGACTACTTGCCCTGTTTATGGGGCCTATATCCAGGCGGGGTCGTCTTCACCAGCGCCACACTGTTCCCGTTCCCTCAGTCCGACGGGTTCCGGTGGTTCCGGGAGGAATTCGCACTCCCGGAGGACACGGCGTGCGGGGTGGTCGAAAGCCCGTTCGACTACGGAAGGCAGATGAAACTGTACGTGCCGACCGACGCCTGCCTGTCCCCAGGGAGCGGAGAAAAGCCGCGGCGGCTGGCCGAACTGGTGGCGCGTGTGGCCGGGGCCACGCCGGGCGGCGTGCTCGTCCTCTGCACCTCCCTCCGGGAAATGGAAGCGGTGAAGTCCTCCCTGGCAGGGTTGCTCTCCCCGGACAGGGTTCTCCTCGTCCAGGGTGACGCCGGGAAAGGGGAACTGTCCCGGCGGTTCGCCGCGCACGGGAGGGCCGTCCTGGTCGGCTTCGATTCTTTCTGGGAGGGCGTGGATTTCCCGGGTGACGTCCTCACGGCGGTCGTGATTTCCAAGCTGCCGTTCCCCGCGCCGGACGACCCCATCGTGGAAGCCCGGACTTACCTGGCGGGTGGCGGTTGGCCCGCGGCGCGGCGCGTCAGCGTCCCGCTGTGCGCCGTGAAGCTGAGGCAGGGCGTGGGGCGGCTGATCCGCCGGGAAACCGACGCCGGGATCGTGGTCATAGCCGACCCGAGGCTTTCCGCCAGGCACAAAAAGCTCCTGGAGGTCCTGCCGGTCACCCCCTGGGTCGGTCCGGTTTTCCCGCGGGAACAAGACCGCTACAGTGAAACCTCTCCCGCTTGAAAAGAAGGAGTTCTCTGAGCGGATTTCGATAGAGGTGATTTGAATGCCGGGACTGTTGTCTGAAGTTGAAAACAAACTTATTGAGACGGCCACAGCCGGTACGGAAATACCGTGTCAAGAGCCCGGGTTTTCGGAAAGGGAAGCCCTGGCCATGTTCCGGGAGGCCGTGGCCCGCGCCGGGGCGGTGTGCGGCCCGGGTGTCTTGGAGTGGTGCCGGGACAACCGCCCGGATCTGTGGGAGGCGGTCAGCCGCGCGGAGCGGGACTTCGACACCGCGTACCGCGCCGGGGAC
Source organism: Desulfofundulus sp. TPOSR (assembly GCF_011393055.1). Taxonomy (NCBI): domain Bacteria; kingdom Bacillati; phylum Bacillota; class Clostridia; order Eubacteriales; family Peptococcaceae; genus Desulfofundulus; species Desulfofundulus sp. TPOSR. The sequence goes on from NZ_JAAOEF010000003.1 coordinate 541,285, forward strand.
GCCGCCGGGTGCCGGCGGGCTTGCGGGGACTACGTGGCCGCCTTCGAGGCTATGGTCCGGGAACACGCCGGGGCTTCGGGCGTGCGCACTTCCGCGGACGGACTTAAGGCGCGTTTAAAAGGTCCTGAGGGCGGAGATGTTTCGGGAATATTCATTTTTCGATAAACCCCTCTTAAAATCCCTTCCAGAGCGTCTGGCGGGGGTTTCAAGGCCGGGGGACAATCCTACCGGTGGCGTCCAGCTGTCCTTGTTCCCGGAAACCCCGAAAGAGGAGCCGAAAACGCCGGGCCGGGACGGCGACAAATACTGCCTGGCGACACGTCCCCCGGATAAGGATGGGTTTCGCTCTCCGTGGCGGGCGTGGCTTGACGCCGTGGATGTGGTGACGGTGCCGGACCTGGCGGGGTGGCGTGCGGTGCTGAACGAGGCCCGCGCGGTGGGAATATGTGGGCTGGATACCGAGACCACCGGGCTGGACCCCCTTCAGGCTCAAATCAGGCTGGTTCAGCTGGCGGTGCCCCTGTATCCGGCAGGAGAAAAGCGCCTGGTGGTTCCGGACGGCAGAGGACCGGAGCCCGGCAGCGGAGCGAAGGTGCGTGTGCTGGACCTTACCGCCCTGCCGGGTCAGGAATGCCGGGAGGCGCTGGAAGCCCTGGCGGAACTGGTGGCCGACCCGGGCGTGGTGAAGGTGGGGCACAACCTGAAGTTCGACCTGGCCTTCCTCCGGGCCACCCTGGGCCGGCGGTTGCCGGTGGAAAGGATATTCGACACCATGCTCGCCAGTCAGTTGGTTACGGCAGGGGACTTCGTTCCGGAGTCCCAGTTCGCGGAATATTGCGAAGCGCACGGCATCAGGGTGGAGAAGCACGGTAACGAAAAGACACGCTACTTTGACCGGCACGGGCACGAAATCCAGTTTGAACGGGACACGCAGAAGGCCGTCCGGCCGGTGTACCCGACCCATTCTCTGCAGCAGGTGGCCCACCGGCACCTGGAAATCTGGCTGGAGAAGGAGTACCAGGTCAGCGACTGGACCGCCGGGGAATTGTCGGAGAGACAGATCCGGTACGCCGCCGAGGACGCGGCGGTGCTCCTCCCGTTGCGGGAAATACTCGTCATCCTGTTGCTGAAAAACAGGCTTGTCTCAACCGCGCAGCTGGAGTTTTCCTGCGTTCCCGCCGTCGTAGAGATCGAGCTGTGCGGGATGTTCTTCGACGCCCCCAGGGCCCGGGAGCTCCTGGCCGCGGCGATAGACGAGGCCGCCCGGTACCGGGAAACTTTAGTCGTTCTGGCCGGGAATGCCGGGTTCCGGGCGCGACCGAAGAAGAACGCGGGGAAGAAGTATTCTCCCGAGTTGAACCCCGACTCCGGGGCGGACTGCGCGGACTGCCTCAAACTTCTGGCTGAAAGGGAGGGGGTCCTGGCAGGGAGCGGGAAAGCCTTCGAGATATCGGGGGAGGAGATGGACCTGGACACCCGCGACGAGACGCTCTCCCGCCTGGCATCCCGTTTGCCGGAGGGGAGCGCGCTCCGGGAATTCGCCACGGCTCTACGGACTTACCGGGCGGCGAAAAAGCGGGCGGACTTCTTGAAAAAGTGGCTCGAACTCCAGCACCCGGCAACGGACCGGCTTCACCCGGATTTGCGGCAGATTAATCCCCAGGGAGTGGGGAGGTTTTCGGCTTCGAATCCCAACCTCCAGCAGTCTCCCCGGGGCTCCGACATCCGCTCCCTGTTCCGCGCGCCGGAGGGCCGCAAGCTGGTGGTGGCGGACTACGAAGCCATTGAGATGAAGCTGATGGCCGAACTCAGCGGCGACGCCAACCTGGTAGCCGCGTTCCGGGAGGGGGCGGATATACACCGCCGCACCGCCGCGGCGATCTCCGGAAAGCCGGAAGGAGAAATTTCCAAAGAGGAGCGGCAGGCGGCCAAAGCTTGTGGCTTCGGGCTTATCTACGGGATGGCCTCGGATACTCTGAGGCTGTATGCCGAGACCTCCTACGGCGTAAAAATGACTCCGGAAGAGGCCGAGGCTTCCAGGGAGGCCTTTTTCCGCGCATACCCTGGCGTGGCCGCGTGGCATGCCAGGCAGGAACGGAAGATGTTCGAGGACGGCTTCGAGACTTTCTGGCGGCATGATTTCGAGAGGGGGTTTTTCAAAGAGAAGCGGCCATGCATCCGCACCCTTGGCGGGCGGTTGAGGGTGTGGCCTGTGGTGAAGCAGGAGCGTAAGAAAGGCAACGGCGGCTATCTCAGGAAAGCCGGGTCGAAGAATGAATTGTTCAACAGCCCTGACCAGGGAAGCGGCGCTGATGTGGCTAAATGTTCTCTGGCTCGGCTGTACCGTGAGTTCCTGCAGCGCGGGTGGGAAGATGTGTGGCTGATCGGTTGCGTCCATGATGAGCTGATTTTGGAAACTTCGGAAGAAAAAGCAAGTTTGGTTGCGGAATTACTTGGTTCGGTAATGGAACTGGCTGGTGCTCACTTTGTGCGGCTCGTGCCGATTACAGTAGAGGCGGCAGTATGCCGAAGCTGGGCGGAGAAATGAAGCGTGGTGGGGTGCGGCATGGTGCGGTCAGGCTTGGCATGGCATGGTTCGGCGCGGCCCGGCGTGGTCCGGCTGGGTTCGGTGGGGCGAGGCTTGGCTTGGGTATGGAGGAAACCGGGGGCGGCATAGGTTCGCTTCCCGGTTTCCTTTCCCCCACTTTCTTTTTCGGAATGTCCCAGGTCCATTTTTTCTTGAAAGAAACTTTTTCGGGGGTGGTCATTGTGGCTATCGCGAAATTAACCGATCAATCTCTGGAAGGGAGGACAATTGGTTCGACCATTGTAATGCCCCACTACGCTATGCGTGTGAGGATCCAGGGCATTTCCAGGCTCTTGTTTCACCGGTACGACCCCGAGGCTGTGGAGCGGAAGAACAAGGCGTCAAAGGGTTCGAGGGAGAAGAAGACGGACAACTTGGAGAGTTACCTCTACCGTGACCTGGATGGGTATCTGGGAATACCCGCTACCAACATCAAGGCGTGCATCCTGAATGCCGCCAAACACTTTTCCGACCCCCGGAGTACGGGGCAAAAGAAGCAAGCGAAAGAGCTTTTCGCCGCCACCATCTTTGTTGAGCCAGAAATGTGTCCGGTGCTGGTAGACGGGAAGAGAATTAAGGAGCCGCAATTCGTAGACCGCCGGGGCGTAGTGGTGCAGAGGAGTCGGGTCAACCGTGAGCGGCCAGGTCTCTTGCCTGGGTGGCAGTGTGAATTCACGGTGAACGTACTCGCACCCGAATACGTCACTCCGGAATTGCTCCGTGACGTGCTTTCCGTAGCGGGCCGTTTCGTAGGCCTTGGTGATTTCCGCCCTGATTTTGGGCGGTTCCAGGTGGTCTCAACTGAGATGGCAGGTTAAGAGATTGAGATGAGAAGTTTGCTGTCGGCGGTGAACTACCCGCCATCGCGGAAAGAAAGAAGGTGGTCAGGCTGTTTAAAATAATTGTTGACAGCATGATCCGCATCCCCGACGCGGGGGAGGTCAGGCGGCGGCATCCCTGGTTCTGGGCCGCTCTGGCAAGCGACCTTACCATCCCCAACCCGGCTTACCAGGAGGCCGTCAGGTACGGCCGGAGCGTTTACAGGATCCCGACGAATATTTCTCTTCTCGAAACCGACGCGAGGACGGGGGCGGCCTTGCTCCCCCGTGGCTACGCCGGGCGGCTCCTGGGCCTCCTGAAAAAGCACGACGTCCCGTACATCCTGGACGACCGGCGGTTCGTCCTGCCTGCCGTACTGTTCGGTTCACGGGTACGGCTACGGGACTACCAGGCGGAGGCGGTCGAGGCGGCTTTGAAAGTCACGCAGGGGGTGATTCAGGCTCCGGCGGGCAGTGGGAAGACGGTGATGGGCTTGGAGATAATCGCCCGGCTGGGACAGCCGGCCCTGTGGCTGACCCACACCAGGGACCTGGCGGAACAGGCGGTCGAACGGGCGGTTGCTTTGCTGGGGCTGCCGCGGGAAGAAATTGGAGTTATCGGAGCGGGCAGGGAAAAGATAGGCCCGCGTTTGACCGTGGGCATAGTGCAGAAGATGGCGAACATGGACCTTTCCACCCTGGCGGGGAGGTTCGGGGCGGTGGTAGTTGACGAGTGCCACCACTCCCCGAGCTTAACCTGGAAAAATATAGTCAACAGGTTGCCCGCCAGGTACAGATACGGGCTCACCGCCACGCCGGACCGCGCGGACGGCCTGGAGGTAGTTACCGAGCGGGTCATCGGCCCCCTATTGTACGCTGTTTCCCGGGATCGGGTCGGCGCGCTGGTCGTCCCCCGTTTGGTGACCGTCCGCACGGGGTGCGCGTCGGCGGCCTGGTCCAGGTACCAGTCGCTGGCCGCGCAGTGCAGGGAAGCCGGTGTCAAGCCTCCCCCGGTTCCTTACAACGAGATCCTGGACGAAATCCTGGGCGACCCGGAGCGCAATCGCCGCATTGTGGAGGTTCTAGCCCGGGAGTGTCCGGGGCACTGCTCCCTGGTGCTTTCGGAGCGGGTGTCCCACTGTGAAGAGGTTGCCGGGAGGTTGAAGGAGCGGTGTCCCGAACTGAGAACTGCCGTGGTTCACGGGAGGCTCGGCAGGACCCGGCGGCGGCAAATTCTGGCGGATGTGAACGCCGGGAGACTTGATGTCTTATTTGCCGTGGACATTGCCAAAGAGGGACTGGATATTCCCCGCCTCGACCGCCTGTTCCTGGTGGCCGGAGGACGCAACGCGGCGGAAATCGAACAGAAGGTGGGCCGGATCCAGCGCCCCTTCTCCGGAAAAAAGGAGGCGGTGATTTTCGATTTCGTTGATGAGAAGATAGGCGTCTTCCTGGCTCAGTACAGAGTCAGGTTGAAGGTGTACAGCAAACTTGGGATCAATTCCGTTCCCGCTTCTTGACATGCTGGATCACGTCCTGGATCTCGCAGTCCAGGAAGTCGCAGATTTTGTCGAGCGTCTCCATCGAGACATATTCGCCCTTGCTTATTTTAGCCAGAGTGGCCCCCGAAATGCGGAGCTTTTCCCGGAGGTCCTGAAGTTTCAGGTCTTTGTCGATGAGCGTTTTGAGCAAAGGCTTGTACGTGAACACGGTTTCTCCCTCTTTCTCAAAACCTTTTGTAAGATATTATAACCGAAAGGTTTAGAATTGAAAACAAAAAGTTTTAAAAAACCTCTTGACGGGAGGTTTATTTTTGTCTACAATAGGTTTAGAAATCTAAACTTTTAGTTGATCATTTAAAAAATAGGGGGCTGCTCTCGAATGCTCGACCGCTCTCTCGTCTTCACTTTAGCAAATAGGCTCTGTAAGCTCGGGGTTCCCCGCCCGGACGCACTACGTCGGGCCTGGAGGATGATCAAACAAAAAAGGTTTGCCACCAGGGTTGCGGGAGTCACTTTTGGTAAGCGCCAGGAAGCATTAGAGAGGCTGGCGAAGTACCCTGCCGGCGCCGTGCGGTTCCGACTGGCGCGCGAGCCGAACGGGTTCGACCCGAACGCCGTGGCGGTGTACGTAGAAGTAGCCGGCAAAGGCCGGTACAAAATCGGGTACCTCCCGCGCGGGGTTGCGGCGCTTTTTTCGGCGGTCCTGGATAGAGAGGGAACGGCGGTCCGGGTGGCGGAGGGCCGGGTGACCGGCGGCCGGTACGCCGGGTGGAACCGGGGGTTGAACCTGGTGCTGGAGCTGGCCGGGTGCTCGGGCGTGCGGGAGGCGGCATAAGTCTACGGTGTTCTAAAATTTTTCCGTCAACCACCCCCCACTGAAGTGGGAGGCATGATTTAATGCTTCTCCTTCAGCCGGAGGGTGTTCCCGGTTTCCGGGAACGCCCTGGTTGACCCGACCGCAGTTGAGGGGTGGCGGCCCTGATGAAGCTGCAGCAGTTGGTCGGAGCGGCTAAATACCCACCCTGGATGCTTCTCCAGTCTCACGCCCTGGGAGTTCCGGCGGCAGACAACCCCTGGGGTAGGCAGAAACGCGCCGGGACATGTGCCCCCGGCCAACAAGGTTTAGGAGAGTCTCCCGTGCCGCTACACGGAGGGGCGTTACAAGGCCCTTGCGGGCTTCCCCGGAAGGGGAAACGAAAGGAGTGCTGGGATTTGGTTGCCGTCTTAGACAGGAAGAAGCGTCCTTTGGCGCCGTGTTCGGAAAAAAGGGCGCGCCAGCTCTTGGAGCGGGGCCGCGCCGTGGTATACCGCATTTACCCCGTCTTCACCATCCGGTTAAAAGACCGCCTTTTGGAGGAGTGCGGCACTCCGCCGGTCCGTTTGAAGGTTGACCCGGGGGCAAAAACCAGTGGCTTCAGCCTTTTAAGGGAAGACTCGGCGGAGCGCGCAACAGTGGTCCACCAGTCCCACCTGGTACACAGGGAGGACGTCAAGGACCGTGTTGATACCCGGCGGGCCTGCCGGAGGGGCCGGAGGAACCGGCACACCTGGTACAGGGAACCCCGCTTCAACAACCGGCCGAGGGTAAAGTGCCGGGTGTGCGGCAGGAACGCTCGAAAGGGTAAGGACACCTGCCGGGAACACGCGGGCGTGCCGCGCGACCTCTATCCGAAGGAAGTGTGGCTGCCCCCTTCGCTTAAAGCGCGTTTAGACGAACTGTTGTCCTGGGTGCGCCGGTACTGCCGCATCTTTCCGGTATCGTCCATTTCGGTCGAGTGGGCCAAATTCGACACCCAGAAGCTCCAGAATCCGGAAATTTCCGGTGTAGAATACCAGCACGGTACCCTTTTCGGCTACGAAGTAAAAGAGTACCTTCTGGAAAAGTGGGGTCGAAAGTGCGCTTACTGCGGCGCTGAGAACGTTCCGCTTGAAGTGGAGCACGTGGTGCCCAGAAACCCGAAGCGCGGCCCCAAAGGTACCGACCGCATTTCGAACCTGACTCTTTCCTGCAAGGAGTGCAACGACGACAAGGGCAACAAACAGCCCGAGGAGTGGCTGGAGGAGCTGAAGAAGTCCGGGAAGGCAATCGACCGGGTGCGGGCGGAGAACCTGCCGAAGGTGCTGGCCCAGCTGGAGGAACCTTTAAAAGAAGCTGCCTTCATGAATGCCGTCAGGTACGCTCTGGTCAACGAGCTGAAAAAGCTGGGCTTTCCGTTGGAGCTGGGCACTGCTGCGCAGACGAAGAAGAACCGCTTACGCCTGGGCCTGCCCAAGCTCCACTGTTACGATGCCGCCTGCGTCGGGGAGAGCACCCCGGCAACAATAAACGGCCTTGACTCCCCCATAGCCGTCATCCGCGCTGTCGGCAGGGGTACCCGGAGGATGTGCAACACCGACGCTTATGGCTTCCCGGTGGGCCACCGGGGAAGGAAAAAGCTCCACTACGGTTTCATGACAAACGACCTGGTTGCGGCGGACGTCCCGAGCGGGAAATATGCGGGCAGGTATGTGGGCTTCGTCGCCGTGCGCGCCTCCGGCTACTTCGACATAAAGGATGTTTCCGGCCACCGGTTGGCCCAGGGGGTAAGCTGGAAGCACTGCTGGTTAATCCAGAGATTTGATGGCTACACCTACGGAAGGGAGGTGCCGGCGCATTCCTTCCCCCAATGAATTGGGAGGCATCCTGCGCCGAATGATCGTGAAGAGGTGGGTTCAATGCCAAAAGTGATCAGGAGGGTGCCGGCGGAATACGTTGTTGAACAGATCGGCGGCGGGGTTATATGCCCCAACTGCGGGGCCGGCAACTGGAAGAGGACTACTCCGGAGAAGTGCTCCATTTGCGGAAGGATGGAAGTGCCGGACCCTGTCAGGCATATCGAGAGGCGCATCCCGGGCTATGTGGAAGTGCGGTGCGACTGCGGCAATACCGTCATCTGTGAAGGTTTCACCAACACCTGTGACCGGTGCGGGCGGGATTATAACTGGAACGGGACGTTGCTCGCCCCGCGCAGTCAGTGGGGTGAAGAAACCGGGGAAACGGAAGCGGACATATTCCTGGGTGCTGAATAGGGGGCGGTAAAAATGCGGCTGCTGTATTTCACCGACACCCACCTCCGGGGCACCGCGCCGGCGGCCCGCACGGACGACTTCGGGACCGCCGTCAGGGACAAGCTGGCGGAAGTGGTCCGGCTGGCTAACGAATTAAGCGTTTCCGCTGTCCTCCACGGAGGGGACTTGTTCGACCTCCCGGAACCCGGCCTGGGCCAGGTAGGGGAATACCTGGAAATACTGCGGGGGGTCCACGCACCGCTCTACGTGGTGCCGGGGAACCACGACGTGTACGGCCACAACCCGGCTACCCTCCCGCGCACCCTCCTGGGCTTCCTGGCCAGGATGGGCCTGGTCCGTTTGCTGGACCGGGAGCCGGTGTACCTGGAGGGCGGAGGGGTCAGGCTCCAGCTCACCGGCCGGGGCTACCACGCGGGGATCGACCGCCGGGACCCGGCCCTGGACTACACCGTGGAGAAACGGGACTGCGATTTCGCCGTCCACGTGGCGCACGGTATGCTGCTGCCCCGTTCCGTGATCTCCTCAGCCCCCTTCCTCCCGGCGGCGACCGCTGCCGAGGAAGTCCTGGAGGCGACGGGAGCCGATTACACCCTGGCCGGTCACTACCACATGCCCTGGGAGATTTGGGTCGGCGGCAAAGTGGCGTTAAATCCCGGCGCGCTGGTGAGGCTCTCCGCCCACTCTGAAGAGATCGCGAGGACGCCCGGGGTGGTGGTGCTCGAATGCTCCGGTAGCGGCATTTCGCACCGGTACGTGCCGCTGGAGTGCGCGAGACCGGGCGAGGAGGTGCTGAGCCGCGCCCACCTCGACGCGGCGCGGGCCAGGGAGGAGAGCCGCGCGGCGTTCCTTGCGGGCTTGGAGTTGTTCCGGGGCGAGCGGTTCGCGGTCATGGAGCCGGAGGAAGTGCTGAGGGAGGTCCTCGCCCGGACGGGCGCGGGGCCGGAAGTGGAAGCGGAAGCGTGGCGGAGGTTTCAGGTGCGGGTTTCGACGATGTAGCTTAACCGGCAGAGCATGCTCCCTAAAGTGCAGGGGTGCGGGTTCGAGTCCTGCCCGGCGGCTCCATAAAAACCAAAGGAAGTGGTTTCTATGCCTGAAGTCCACAAGTACCATTTTTACTTCCGCATCGAATCAAAAGCGGAAATGGCGGTTGACGAAGACGGCAGTCCCATAGAGTGCTATGCCAGAGTTGGCCTTGATAGAGATGAGCCTTTTTCTGACGGAGAATATGAAGAGACCGCCGGGAAGTTGGCCGAGGTTCTGGCGGAGCTCCTCGAAATTGAGAGAAGATATGTTGTTCCAGTCACCAAGGAAGACTACCTGGCCAATGCTGCTGATGATGACAACGATTTTGTCCGTAAAGCGCTTGATTAAGGAACAGGTGGTAGGAAATGTTCATCGACAAACTGACCATCGAAAACTTCCAGTCCCACCGGCACACTGAAATAAAGCTCTCACCCGGCGTCACCGTACTGGTCGGCGAGTCCGACGCCGGCAAGTCGGCGGTAATCCGCGCCCTGAGGTGGCTTTTCCTGAATGAGCCGCGGGGTTCGGGTTTCGTCCGCCAGGGCGCGTCCGGGTGCCGGGTAGCCGCCCTGTACTCCAGCGGCACCGGGGTCGAGCGCCGGAAGGACGGGGGGCGCAACGTTTACACCGTCACAAGGCCGGACGGACCGGAGGACGTTTACGAGGGGTTCGGCGCCTCTCTCCCGGACGAGGTCGCGAATGTCACCGGCGTCCGGCGAATCGATGCGGGTGGGGCGTCCTTCACCCCCAACGTGGCCGGCCAGCTCGACCCTCCGTTCCTCCTGGGTGAGCCGGGTTCCGTGGGCGCGGCGCTCCTGGGGTTGCTCTCCCGGGCCGACGTGTTCGACGCCGCGCTGAAGGACACGCTGGCGGACACCGCGAGGCTCCGGAGGGAAGCCCGGGCGCTGGAGGACGAGATCGCTTCCCTGGACGGGGAGCTGGAAAAGTACGCCGACCTGCCGCGGTGGGAGGAAGCCCTGGGGGAAGCGGACCGCTTGCTCGAGGAAGCTGGGGCCGCTTCCGAGAGGAAAGCCGTGATGGAGGCGCTTTTTTCGGATCGGGCCAGGGCGAAAGCCTCCCTGGTGGAGGCAAAAAAGGTGCTCGTGGCCGCGGCGGGACTGGACGCGGCGGCGGCCCTCCTCGCGGAGGCGGACGCGGATGCGGCAGTGCGGAGCGCTCTGTACCGGCTCCGCGGCGAAATCCTCTCCCTGCGGGGTGAGCTGAAGAGTGCGGGGGAAACGCTGGAGGCCGCCCGGGGTTGCCTGGAGGCCGGGGCTATTCTTGAAATTGCCGGCTCCCATGCCCGTGAACTGGCGGCGCTGAAGGCCGCGAGGGAGGACGCGGACTATCTTCGCCGCGAGGTCCGCGTTTCCGGGGAAATCGCCGGGGCCGCGGCGGGCGCGGAAGCCGCGGGTATTGCCCTGGTTGAGGTCGCGGCCTTACAGGAAAAGAAAGCGCGTCTTATGCTGGCGGTCGCCGGGATGAAGGAGGCGGCCGGGCAGGTGGCGGCGTCCGCCGGAATTCTGGAGAAGACGGAAGGCGCCGGTGGGGCGGAAAAACTATTAGCCGAATTGGAGGACGACCGGGGACGATTCAGAGTGCTGGCGGATTTGCAGTGCCAGTTGCGGGAAGCGGAAACGCTCGTCGAAGAGTCCGCCCGGATCGCCGGAGCGGGGAAAGCGGCCGGTGAGGCCGGGGACCTTGTAGACGCCCTGTTATCGCTGGTCGGTAAGCGTGACGCATTGGCCTGTGCGCTGGGCGAGTACCGGCGGACGGAGTCCGAGGTCGCCGCGGCTAACGCGCAGGAAGCTGGAGCCCGCGCGGCGCTGGAGCGGGGGGCGGAGGAACTGGGGAGCTTGCTGAAGGAATTGGGCCGGTGCCCGGTGTGCCTCAATAAAATCGAGGGGGAGGATGTCCGTGAAATCGTTGAACAGCTTGTCAGCTGACCGGGAAGAGTACAGGATCGCCCAGCTGAAAAAGCGCGTCGAAGAAGCGAAAGCCGCCCGCGCCGCGGCGGCCGCCAGGAAGGAGATGGCCGAAAAGCGCCTGGCAGAGGTGGAGGCCCAGATCCGGGCGATGGGCGTGGAGCCGGACAGGGTCGAGGAGGAGATCGCCCGGCTGGAGCGCGAGATCGCGGAGAAGATCCAGCGGGTCGAGGAACTGCTGAGGCCGTTCGAGGAGTTGGTTGCCCGTGCTGGCGTCCCTGCTTGAGAAAGCTGATATTGTCCGTGCCGAGTACGAGAGGCGCCGCGGCCGCTTCGAGCAATTGTCCGAGATGAGGCGGCGCAAGGCCTCTCGCCTGTCCGAAGTGGAGCGGGAGACGGTTCGGTTGGAGAAGGTGGCTGACGTGTTCCGCGCCGCTTCCGAGGCGGCCCGCGAGAGGGCGCGGCAAAAAGTGGAACGGGTGGTCACTGACGCCCTCCGGGCCGTGTTCGGGCCGGGTGTCGAGTTTGCCGCGGAGATCGTGGACCGGCGGGGCCGCCCGGAAGTCGAGTTTTCGATAATTTCCGATTACGGCGGTGCTCACGTCAGGACGCCGGTCCTGGACGCCCGGGGAGGCGGGGTAGTGGATGTGGTGTCCCTTGCCCTGCGGGTGCTGGTGGCCGCTGCTGTGTCTCCCCCGCAGGCCCCCGTTCTCCTGGACGAGCCGGGCAAGCACCTCTCGGAAGGCTACAGCCGCGCCCTGGGGGAGCTCCTCAAGGCCGTAGCGCGGGAGACCGGACGTCAGTTCGTGGTGGTGACCCACGACCCGAGGCTGGCCGAGGCGGCGGATGCCGTGTACCGGGTCGAGATGGTGGGCGGGGAGTCGAGGGTTTCAAAAGTTGCAGGTAATTGCCCGAACATAGAACTGAAGGAGGGGTGGTAAGATTGAGCAGGCTTTCTTACCGGGACGCCGTTTCCAGGGCCATTGCCAGGGCCGTTGATGTCTATTACCAGTCCGCCCCGGGAGGAATGGAGGCAGAGTTGGTCGAGCGCGTATTCCAGGAATACCTGAATCACTTCCGGAGGATGCTGTGGGGATCGGAAAACGTGAAGGACTTTCTTGTTGCAGTGGAAGGGACTATCGGCCCTCTATCCGACTGGGTGGGAAAGGATTTGCTCCAGCCGTAAGCGAGGGGGGCATGGGATGGAAATCGGAAAATCGTACTCCCACGGAGGGCGGGTGGTGCGGTACCGCCTGATTGCCTTCGGGAAAATTGGTTTTCAATTGGCCTGGAGTTTAATACCCGGCGACTGGTGGTACAAAGACTGTCCTGGCGACAGACCGTTCTTGTGGGTTGGCAAGCATACTACTGCAAATTCAGCAACAATTGGTTTTTTTGCAGGTAGGTTGGCGCTGCTTGTCGGTATCGCGTGGCGGGGAAAACTCGGCGAAAAAACAGGAAGGGGTGGTCACGATGGCCGGTTACGGCAAAAACCGCCGGTTGAGTTCGCTGTGCGTCAACAAGCACTACAAGCCGAAAAGGTGTCCCAGGTGCGGCAGCGTTTTTGTCCCTCTGAGCGGGAGAGCATTGTATTGTTTTTGTTGCCGCCGGTAACGTGGCAAAAACCTTTCGTGGGGTAGAGATAAGTTTTGCACAGGAAAGCTGTTTTAAAACTGGTTACGGAATGGGCATGGGCGTACAGGGCGACTCTGGTGCCCCTTTTGGTGTTATCAGTCATCGCAGCGTTGTGGACGGAATTTTCGCTGTCACACGGTTACCCGCGGGACGTAGTTCCTGAACCTATTTAAGCTCCATCTATACAGCGCGTAATACCTGTCGCTGGCACAATTCTGGCGAGGGCGGGAAAGGGGTGATTTTGTGGAATTCATAATCGGCCTTTTCATTGTGGCGGTGACATTTGGTGCAGGCATACCTGCCTGGGTCGCTTACGCCCTGACGGGCGATGCCGAAACTGCAAGGTTGGCAGCCTGCTGGGGAGGGTTCGGTACGGCAGAAATTCTCCTGTTGTGGGGTATTTTTGCGGCGGTGAACGACGAATTTTGGTTTTCCCTTGTTGCCTGTGGTTTTCTCGGGTGCCTGCTGGGAGTATGTGCATGCGGTCACTACTTCATGATTACTGGAAGAATCGTCGAAACGCTTGCTTTTGCCAGGATAACGCTGGCAACTGCTTTTACTGGGGTAATATGCCCGATATTTGCGGTTCTGTGGAAGGAAAAGCTGTCGCCGACTTTTCGGAAAAAACACATCTTCAGACGAATGAGGCAGGTATGAAGATGAGTGCTATCTTTCAAGCCAACCGCGGACAGGCATTGGAAGACCTGATAAAGCAGGCCAACGACCGGTACCGCGCCCAGAAGCTGGCCGTCATCCACAAGGTTCCCACGGCCTGGGTCCCCATTCGGGGGCCGGGCGGGAAAATAGTCAGCGCCAAGGTGGAGGAAAAGGCCGCCGTGGACTTCCTGGGCCACGTCTTCCTGCCTTCCGGTTCGCTCCCCCTGGCCTTCGACGCGAAGGAGGTATCCAGGGGCGACAGGTGGCCTTTATCGAAGCTCGAACCGCACCAGTACGAATATTTGAGAGACTGCGCCCTCACCGGGGCGTTTTCTTTTGTGCTGATAGGCTTCTGGGAACTGAACAGGTTTTTCGTCCTGCCGTTCCCGGAGCTGGAGAGGCGCTGGGTGGCGTGGAGGGGTAAGACCGGTCCGGCGTCGGTGCGTGCCGGGGAACCGGGTCTGGTGGAAGTGAGGTTTTTGGGGTATTTGAGCTTTTTAGGATAGTGGTGAGCGCAACGGGCTTTAAGCGATATCTCAAGCCGGTTATAAAGTTGGGGTTTTCTTTTTTTAGTTAAGCCAAGGGTGGGCTTTGGGGATATTTAAATTTATTAATTTTAAGAATAAAGGAGGCTTATTGATGTCCTGGGTTATTGTTAACATCATGTATGGGATAATGTCTTTTATATTGCTGAACAAATTGCAACGGCAAAAACATCGGCTTCTTGTAGTGATGCTTGTTAATTTTGTATTGGTTATAGTGGGAGCAGGATATCTAATGTTGATGCTTAGTCGAGAAAACGTTGCAACATTACTTATGTCTTGTAAATTAAATCTTTACGAATTTACCATGCTTCCAGTCATTTTATCAGCATCAGTTTTGGGGCCAGTTTTGTTTACCCTGCGATCATTTTTAGAAAGTGAAGTTAAGAGAAGATAAAGATGAAATTGTATCGGTAATAAAAAGGTAACCTAAAGATCCAAAAGCAAAAACAATGATAATTATGCTAACAAGAGTTGACCAATCATATTTTCCCCAAAACTCACCTCTAGTTACTTGTTTAGCGATTATTATATTTAACATTACGGAGAATATAGTAAGGGCTATGGTAAAGAAAATCCCGATAGCAAAATTGACAAGATGAAAATCGAGATGAACCGCATTAAAACCCCCAAACTTAAAGGCATTTGCCACAGTATTTATTTGATTTTCAATATAATATCCAGGATGATCCATTTTCCACCAAAGGTAGCCAATCCACCCCCATGATAGGAGGTTTATTATTATCGCAAAAATTAATTTTAGTGGTGTATTAATACGTAAACGTGATGCAATCTGCCATATCCTAATTATTAGAATTACACTTAAAAAGAAACTAAAAACAATAAGATAGAAGCTCCATGTTACGATAGTTTTATAATATAACGATATCATTATTTCCAGAGCAATGTTTATTGCTAGTCCAATTAAAATTAATAATATCCACTCATTCGAGTCGCTTTTCTTAGATTGTGGTGTTTTGTTGTGATAATCATTATAATGTTGATGAATGACAGTATTTCTCTGCTGGTATTCAATGCTAAAGAAGTTATGCCCATGTACCTGTATATATTGACTAGCTTTCTTGGCTCCAATTTGACTTAATAACCACGCTAATATGCTACCAAATGCTGCTGAAGCAAATGACACAATCCAGTTGGACATTAATAATATAACCTCCTTAAGTTGAAGATATTTAGTGTTAGTATTATTTTAGCTTTTAAATCGTTTGTGAGAGGTTTTTGACAAAAATAGTGAAAATCCTTCTTTTTTTGATGAATACAATTCGAGTTGTTTGGGCAATTTTCGACTTTGATAGAATGGAGATTGGCAAATATGTTCAACAAAAGCATGTTTTCTTCGCAAACCGGGGAATGGGAAACCCCGGCTTCATTTTTTGCTACGCTGAATACCGAATTTCATTTCACCCTGGACGTCTGCGCCAAGCCGTGGAACGCCAAGTGCCCGCGGTATTTTACGCCGGAACAGGACGGCTTGCAGCAACCTTGGGCACCGGAGATCTGTTTTTGCAACCCGCCCTACGGCCGGGAGATCGGGAAGTGGGTGCGGAAGGCTTTCGAGGAGGCGCAGAAGGGTGCAGTGTGGTCTGTCTGCTCCCGTCAAGGACGGACACCCGCTGGTGGCACGACTACGTGATGCGGGCCGCCGAGATCCGCTTCGTCATAGGCAGGCTGAGATTCGGCGGCGCACCCGGCAGTGCCCCGTTCCCCTCGGCGGTCGTAGTCTTCCGGCCCGGCGAACACCAGCTCAGGGTGAGCTCCATGCATGCCAGGTTTCCAAATTTTGAGAAAGGGGTTGAAGAACAATGCCGCGTGTCAAACTCAAGGGCCGCGAACCGGCGAGGTTCAGGCCCTACTTCATGACGCCGCCCGCGCCAAGCAACGGCAGCGTATACCGCAAGAATCAACCGGATGAAGCCCGCCCGCCGCTGGTCTTCCACACGCGCGTGGCCTCCGCATCCGACCCGGAAAAAGTGGCTGGCTCCATAGCCAAGGCGCTGGCCGAGGGGCACGGCGTGGAGGTGCGGGCTACGGGCGAGGCCGCGCTCGCCCGGCTTCTCCTGGCCCTGGGGCTGGCCCAGGCGTTCACGCGCAAGAACGGCGGCGCCGCCCTGGTGGAAGTGGACGAAGTCGACCTCGACGGCGGCTCCGTGCGCGTGTCGGTATCGGGCCGCTGGCATTCCAATTTCAAAAAAGCTTAAAGAGGTGATCTTTGAAAATGCCTGATGTCATTTACGTCGACCGTGCTCGCCTGTCCGGGGCGGTCCAGTTAGCCCGGAAAGCGGTTTCGGTGCGTTCCCCGTTTCCCGTGCTTTCATGCGTCCGGCTTTCTTCTGGCGGAGGAACCCTGACGGTCGCCGCGACGGACCTGGACAGGGAGATCGAGGTCGCGGTACCCTGCCGGGGCGGTGACTTCGAAGCCGTACTCCCCGCGAGAGAGCTGGCCGAACTTTTGCGGCTCCTCCCCGATGGGGAGATCGAGGTCGAGAAGGACGGGGACGGCGCGGTAGTGCGCTACGCCGGTAACTCGGCGCAAATCAGCGGTTTCCCGGCGGACCAGTTCCCCCAACGGCCGGAGAACGCCCGGCTCGCCGGGTTTTCCACCGGCGCCGGGGACTTGAGAGACGCCCTGAAGCGGGTGGTTTTCGCCGCTTCGGACGATCCGACCCGGCCCGCGTTCTCGGCAGTCTGCGTCGACCTCGAAGGGGCGGGGGTAAGGTTCACCGCTACGGACACCTATCGGCTGGTGACCCTTCCGCTGGAAGTCCGGCGGTTCGGGGAAGAGCGGAAGGGCGTCCTGCTGCCGAAGGAAGCGGCCAGCGACCTGGCGGGCATACTGGGGGCTCTTGAGGGGGACGGAGAAGCGGAAGTCTTTTTCGACCAGTCGGGGGCCGAGGTGCGCGCCGACGGCGTACGAATGTGGTTCCGGCTGGTCGCCGGTACTTTCCCGCCGGACACGGCGCGGTTTTTCGACGTGCCGCATTCTTTCGCCGCGGAGATCCCCGACAGGCGCGGTTTCGAGTCGGCGCTCCGGCGCGCCGAAGTGTTCGCGGAGTACGATAAAAACAAAGCTCCCACAGTTCACCTCCACTTCTCCGGTAACACGCTGACCGTGTCCGGCGGTTCCGACAGGGGCGGCGTATTCGAGAAAATCCCGGCTGTCGTTGGCGAAGGAGGGGAACTCCGCGACAGCTTCAACATCAAATACCTCCTCGACATACTGGAGGCATTAAAGTCGGAAAGTGTTTTGTTCAAGTTCTGCCGGGACACCGGGACAAACCCTTACGCTTTGATAACGCCGTCCGGACAGGGGGAGGACGGCTACCGGGCCATCGTCCTCCCGGTGAGGAAGTGACGGGAGAGTGATCCAGCTTTCCCTGGACTTCGGAATTCCCGCCCCGCTTTCCGGCCCGGAGAGAGCGGGGCCGACCCCTGAGGTATCCGGTGACGTCCTCCCCCTGCCCGGCACTGAGGACCTCTATCCCGAGTTCCGCCTGGTTTCGCCGGACGAAATCCAGGCGGACCCGCACCAGACGCGGCGCAATTTTCCCCGGGAAGGACTCCTCGATCTCGCGGCCAGCATCGCCAGGGTGGGGCTGATAGAGCCCCTGGTAGTGGAGGAGAACAGGGGACCCGGAAAGAGATATGTCATCATAGCCGGGGAGCGGCGCCACCGGGCTATTATGCTGGGCCGGGAACTCTGGCCGGACAACCCGCACTTCCGGGAGGTGCGCTGCCTGGTGTACCCGCCCCTGCCCGGCGAAGTGAGAGCGGCGTTCCAGCTGGAGGAGAACCTGAAGCGGTCCGGGCTCAGTCCTTACGAGATAGCCGCCGGACTGCACCAAGTCAAACTGTGTATGGCTAAAAGCAGGAAGCGTTCTTCACCCGCCTGGGACGAAGTGCTGGCGGCACTGGGCATTTCCCCGGGGAAGGAGACGAGGAAATGGCTTCGTTGAAGTCCTCCTGCAACTGCGACGACTGCCGGTTTTACAACCTCTGCGGCGGCTGCCATCCGGAATGCAACCACGCCGGGTGCGCCAGGCCGTGCTCTTCCTGCCCGGTGCGGTGCCGCCGCCGGGAGGACGTGGAGGCATGGATCAGGGACGTGGGGGGTACCCTGGACCTCTCCTTCCCCCGCACGGTGGACTGGCCGCCGGTGCCGGGAGACCTCCCTCCCGTGGTCCCAGAGGTGGACGGCTACCGCACGGCGGAGTACGATGCCGCGGCGAATCACCCTGCGTACGCCGTCGGCGCCTCCCGGGTCTTTTCGAAGAAAGGCGCGGGCCTACGCCCGAGGTGGCGGGGCCGCCGGGCCGCCGGGGTACTGGGCCTGCCTCCAGGGAAAAAGGTGGTTTTGCACATGTTCGGCCCCGACGAGCTGATCGAGCGGCTCTGGACGGAGCAGTTACGCTGCCGGTTATGGGATCAGGTGGCGGGGGCGGGGTTCGCCCTGGTCCTGGGGCCGAACTACAGCGTCTACGGCGAACACCCCCGCTTCGAGCATCTTATCAACATGCGGCGGAGCCTCCTGGCGGCAGTACGGCTGGCCTCTCTGGGAGTGCCGGTCGCGCCCAACGTCTACTGGTGGACGGAGAGAGACCTGGAGCGGTGGTGCAGGTGCGTGGAGAAACTGAAGATCCCGGCGATCGCTGTCAACGCCCAGACCTACCGGACGGAGAAGGACTGGGCGTTCCTGCTTGCCGGGCTGGAGTATATGGGTGCGAGGCTCGGGGACAGGGTGACCCTGTTTCTGAACGGGCTGTCCCGGCCGGAGAGGGTTGCCGCTGCCCGGAAGGCGGTCCCCCGCGTGGTGTTCGTGAGCCGCGACCTCCAGATGCGCGCCCAGCACGGGAGACTTTTCGGGGCGCGTAGAGGCGAGTATGCTTACGGGGAAGCGCCCGCACTATTCAGAAAAAACGTTGAACTGTTCCAGCAAAATCTACGCTTGCCAGCCCTTGACAATGTAGTGCAATCATGATATAATGAAAGCAAGATACGAGGTTTGGAGGTCGCGGTACTAATGTCAGGGAAGGTCAAAGCAGTGCAGGTGCGGTTGACGGAGGAAGAGTGGCGGTTCCTGCGCTATCTGGCTGTCGAGATGGATACTACTGTTTCCGAGATTTTCCGGAACTACATCGCTTATTTGCGGCGCGGGGGCAAACCCGTCGGGTTCGAGGAAAGAGAAAGAAGGTACGGAAGAGGTCATAGACCCCACGCCTAAAGGCGGGGGCTTGGCCGGAGGCAACTCCCGTCAGGTCTCCACTTTGGGTGGAAAGCTGCTCTCTGGAGCAGCGCTATGACCCGCCTCAGTGTGGGAGCCTGCGGACCAGGCGGTTGAACCACGCTACGTTAAGGGGGCCAACACACCCTGGGATGCTTCTCCAGTCCCATGCCCTGTGGTGCGGCATTAAACAGCGAGCGGGGGTGTCAGCGAGCAGTGTGCCGCACGCAAAAAACCTCCTTAACATTGGCCAGGAGAGACGCCCGGGCTGGTCCGGCCCGGGCGCGTCACGAGCCCCGTAAGGGGTCTCCGAAAGGGGAAGGTTTTCATGGTATTTGTACTGGATAAACACAAGAAACCGTTAATGCCCTGCACGGAGAAGCGAGCCAGGTTGTTGCTGGAACGCGGCAGGGCGGTAGTCCACAGGATGTCCCCGTTTACCATCCGGCTTAAAGACCGGACAGCGGAAGAAAGCAGGTTCCAGCCGCTGCGGTTGAAACTTGATCCGGGGAGCAGGACCACCGGATTCGCTGTTCTCCGGGAAGATACTCCTAACAGATCTGAGGTTATCTTGCTGGGGGAGATCCACCACAAACCAAGTATCAAGGACGGACTGGACGTCCGGAGGAACCAGCGCCACAGCCGGCGGAACCGGAAAACACGGTACCGCGAGCCGCGGTTCAACAACCGGCACCCGGAGAAATGCGCAGTCTGCGGTAAAAATGCGCAGCACGGCAGCCGGTACTGCCGGCCGTGCGAGAAGGCAAAGAACTTTGTCGACAACGGTCACCGGGAGGGACGGCTGGCACCGTCGTTAGAGGCCCGGGTAAACCAAACATTAAGCGTGGTCGATAAGTTGACCAGATGGTTGCCCATAACGGCCATCTCCACTGAGCACGTCAAATTCGACACGCAGCTGATGCAGAACCCGGATATATCTGGCGTGGAATACCAGCAGGGAGAACTTTTTGGCTACGAAGTCCGGGAGTACCTGCTGGAGAAGTGGGGGCGGAAATGCGCCTACTGCGGCAAAGAAGGCGTGCCTCTGGAGGTGGAACACGTCGTACCCCGGAACCCGAAACGCGGGCCGAGAGGTACCGACCGCATCAGTAATTTAACGCTGGCCTGTGAGGAATGTAATAAGGCAAAAGGTAACCTTCAGCCGGAAGAATGGCTGGAGAAATTAAAGCAATCCAAGCGGAAACTTGATCAGGTTCGGGCGGAAAATCTACCCAAAATATTGAGGAAGCTCAAGGAGCCGCTGCGGGACGCAGCACTGGTAAACGCTACCCGGTGGGTGCTGTACGACCGGCTCAAGAAAACTGGCCTGTCGGTAGAATGCGGCACCGGGGCGCGCACCAAATACAATCGTCTTAAGATGGGTCTGCCCAAGACCCATTATTACGACGCCTGCTGCGTGGGCGAGAGCACACCCGAGAATCTCGCAATCAACCAGGAGTACGTCCAGGTTTGGACGGCCCTCGGGCGGGGGACCCGGAAAATGTGCAATACCGACAAGTACGGTTTCCCAGTGAGTCACCGGACCAGACAGAAAATGTATTTCGGTTTTACGACCGGCGACCTGGTGATGGCTGAAGTACCCGAGGGTAAGTACGCCGGTCGTTGGGTAGGCCGGGTGGCCGTACGCGCCAGCGGGTACTTCGACATCAAGGACGGCTCGGGAAAACGGATATGCCAGGGTATATCATACAGGCACATAAAACTCCTGCAACGTGCCGACGGGTGGCAGTACGAAAAAATTCGGGTAGAGAAGGGAGGTAGTGGCGGCGCCTCCTCCCCAGGCGTAAACGCCGGGGCTTCCGGCGCCGCATAAATTTGGTGAAAGCTAAAACCAAAAAGCAAAAGAACCGGGTTTTGAGCGTCGACTTCCACACCCACCCGCTGGCGGACCGGTACTACTGCAGCTTCACGTCGCCCCGCGTGCCGACGTTGCGGGATGCGGAGGACATCGCGGAGTTCCTGGCCGCGGCGTCTTCCCGGGATATAGACGTCATAGCGGTCACCGACCACGACTGTGTCGCTTCGGGGTGGTTCGCGAAACGGGTGACCAGGGAGGCCGGGCTCCCTATACTGGTGATCCCCGGCGTCGAGATTACCACCAATTTCCGGGGCTGGCGGGTGCACGTCCTGGCCTACAACCTCAAGGAGGACCTGCCCCCGAACACTCTTGCCCCGTGGGAGGCGGTGGAGGAGGTCCACGCCCGGGGCAGCGTGGCGGTGCTGGCCCACCCGGCGAGGAACGGGGAATACGGTCCGGAAATTTTCTTCCGCTGTTTGAACGCCGGCGTTGACGGCGTGGAAGTAAGGAACCGGATGAACGGCAACTTTGATCCAGCGTATTGGCTGGGCGAAAAATCGGAGTGGAACGAAAGGTTAGTGATGCAGACCGCGGGGAGCGACTGGCACTGGTACGGCAGCCGGCTGACCGTACCGGGGGACTTTTCGGTGGAAGTCCCGGTGGACTGGCTCATTGGGAAAGGGCTGATCACCCCGGAGGAAGCCGGGACGGCGCTTTCGAGGCGGGCCGCAAGGGAACGGGAAAAGCGGCGCAACCGCGGGAAAGCTGCCGGAAGGCGGAAGGAGCGGGGCAGGAGTTATGATGGTTTGAATTCCTGGTGGCGTGAGTGGGATATGGAATATTATGCCGGAGAGGAGTGGGTCTAGGGTGCCCAAGTGTTACGTGACCAAAGCTGAGCGGGACGAAATTCTCTACTTAACCGACCAGATACTTTCCCCCATGACCCCGCGGCTCAAAACCTTCGTGCACGCGGAGAAATGCTACGGGAACAAGTGCAAGAAACAGTGTGCGGAACCGAAGGTGTTCGTGGGCATCCAGATCCAGGGGTGCATACCTCTGGACGCGCTGGAGAAGCTCACCGAGGGGCAAATTGCCGCGGAAGTGGAGAAGGCGCTGGCCGAGCTGTTCAAGGCGCCCGAGACGGCGCAGGAGAAAGCGGGTGCGGGGAGATGACCAACCTGGCCGACAGGGTCCGGGGCGGTATCTACGGTCTGGCCGTGGGAGATGCCCTTGGTGCCACTTTGGAATTCATGAGCAAAGAGCAAATCCAGGTCCGTTACGGGACGCTACGGGACATTGTAGGAGGCGGCTGGCTGAACCTCCGGCCCGGAGAGTGGACGGACGATACGGAAATGGCTCTGGCCGTGGCCGAGGGGGTAATCAAGGACCCGGAGAACCCCGTCCCGCACATCGGGGAAGGTTTTCTCCGCTGGCGGGCCGCCAACCCCCCGGACATCGGGGCCACCATCAGGGCCGCTTTTCACGCTTATGACCGGTTGAAGGATTGGCATCTGGCCGCTGAGGAAGTACACGAACGGGTAGGTCGGACGGCCGGCAACGGGGCGCTCATGCGGACGCTGCCGCTGGCGTTCGCCTACCCGGACGCGGCGGACCTCTACGTACGGTGCATGGAAGTAGCCCGGATGACCCACTGGGACCCGGAAGCGGGGCTGACGTGCTTCATCTACTGTCTCACGGCGCGGGAACTCTGGTCGGGCATGCCCTTCGCGGAGGCATACGGCTTGGCGCTGGACGTGATGCAAGACGTCGTCCCCCGGGGGGAGATGGAAGACACGGCTTCCAGGCTCGCCCGGAGGCTCGGGGACGTGGCCGGCTGGCCGGAGGAGCGCCTGAGGCCCACCGGGTACACGGTGGACACCATGGCGTGCGCCCTGTGGTGCGCGGCAAACGCGGAAAGTTTCGAGGAAGCGGTGGTCAGAGCGGTGAACCTCGGCGGGGACGCCGACACCGTGGGGGCGGTCACCGGCGGCCTGGCCGGGGTGATGTACGGGTATGACGCTATACCGGCACGGTGGCTGGATAAGTTTGACGGAAGGCAAAAGGAAAGGCTGGACGGCGTGGTTATCGAGCTTGTCCGGCTGGCGAGAAAGAATTTTTGAAAAGGGGGATCCGAATCCATGGGTATGAAGATACATACACCGTTTTTCACGGAGGATGAAATGAAAGCCTACAAGTTCCGCGCGGGAGAAAAACTCACCATATACCGTTTTCTCGAAACTCCCGACCCGAGCGTAATGCCGCCCATCTGGCCGACGGTGTTCGTAATTGTCCTGGAGGACGGTCGGTGGGCGTGGGCGGAGGTGCCGACACACTTCTACAGGGCGGACGCGGTCCCGGCGTTCGACGAAAAACTGGGCGGGTACTCCGACTGGCGGCTCGGCCAGAAGTGGCCCGGCGTGTTCCGGCGCATCGAGCCGCAGAACATGCTTGGCGCGCTGCAGTACTGGGTAGAAGAGGGCTGCAACGGCATAACCAACGACGTGGGGGTCGTTGAGCGCGTCGTCGTCGACCTGGAGGACCGGGAGGCCATGGAGAGGGAGGCGGCCCGGATCATGGGCGAGGACGGGGACAAAATGCCGGAACTCATCGTTCCCGTCACCGGGATGAATTTCCGGCGGTATTTCGGGGAGATCGCCGTCCAGGAGTCCATGCACCAGGTGGCGATATGGGAAGCGGCGGGCGAGACCGGGGTGGAATTGCCTCCGCCGGTTGCTTCGTAGAGGATAGATTTTCGCCTGAAAAAACCGAAAATTTCCGAGTCCGGCTTCTAGATAGATTACCGGGCTTTTTTTTTGTTTTCAGATGGGAAAAGAGGAGGGCATCAACTATCTTTACTGAAGTGCGAAGCATGATGGGTTAATCCCATACTTTTTACTTTTTCCAGAGTTGTTAGAAGATAGTAGAAATCTGAAAGGAGGCGATACTGCATGGGCGGCGGCGGCAAAAAGAAACACAGCGCAGCGGGTCTCGGCGGCGGTGCCGGTTTAGGTGCCGGCATCGCGCCGTCCGCCGCGCCGGACGCGTCCGCTGTGGCGGGAGGCAGCTTCACGCCCGACCTGGCGGGCTACCAGGCGCTGTCCCAGGCGGTTTCGAAAGGGTACGGGGGTGACTACTACGGGCCTGTGGCCCCCAAGGTGGCCGCGGGGGCTGCGAAGGTGGTGTCCTCCTGGCCCGAGGTTACCCTGGTCGGCCTGGGCAAGAAGAAAGGCCTGAAACACGCCGTTCTGTCGGTGAGCGGGGGAGCCGCTGGCGGCGCTTCACCCGTATTGAAGGCGGCGGTCAACCCCGCTTACCCGGACGGGACGGCCGCGATTGGAGAGGTCAACGAGAACGCGGAACACGACTTCCAGGAACTCCCGCCCCAGGTCCAGTCCAGTATCGAGGAGAAGGAGAAGGCCGCGGAGGACTTCGTGGTGGCCGGCGTAACCCCTGACGGTGCGGCGGTCGCCGTTTCGCCGGTGACCCTGGACCCGGTCGCGCTCGTCCAGAAGGCCCGGGAGTCCCTGAAAAACGGCGTGGCCAACCTGAAGCTGGGTATCTCGGAATTCTCCCAGAAGGCGAAAGGCATCCTGGACGTGCTCCGCTTCTTCGAGAAGGTCAGGGAAGAAGTCCCCCGGGTTGCGCCCGAGGAGTTCAGCACGCTGACTTTTTCGTTCAAGCGGGAGGCGAAAGACCTGGGCGGCGTGCACACGAAGTACATATACGCCGACCAGCACGGGCGGGAATGGCTCTTCAAGCCGGACAAGCACTCCGGCGGCGCGGTGGCCGAGGCCGAGTCGGCGGCCTCCCGCGTGGCGCGGCGCGTGGGCCAGCCCGGCGTGGACGTGTACGTGACCGAGACTCCCCACGGTAAGGGGAGCGTCCAGCCGTTCCTGAAGGACGCGAAGAAGCTGGGTTCCGACCCCACCGCGTTTTCCCCCGCCCAGGTGCGGGCGCTGGTGCGGGAGCACGTCGTATCCTGGGCCACGTCCGAGCATGACGCGAAGCACGACAACTTCATCGTCACGCCGGGCGGCGCCCTCGTCGGGGTGGACAAGGGCCAGGCGTTCAAGTACTTCGGGGAAGACCGGCTCTCCCTGGACTACCACCCGAACAAGGTGCACGGGGCGGAAGAACCGGTCTACTACGCCCTTTACCGGGCGGCCAGGGAGGGCAAGGTGAAGCTCAACCCCTACGACGCCCTTCCGGTCATAGAAGCCTTCGAGAAGATATCCGACGGCGAGTACCGGGAGATGCTCCGCCCGGTCGTGGAGGCGGCAATGTCCTCCCCTTCGAAGGACCAGATCGCCTGGTGGAAGCGGATGGAGAAATTCGCGGAACAGCGGCTCGGATACAAGCCGTCAGACCAGGAGGTGGCCGAGGAGTTCCTCCGCCGGGCGTGCGAGCGGAAGAACAGCCTCCGTAAGGACTTCGCGGAGTTTTTCGGCAAGGTGCTGAATACCGCAGTGGACTTCAGTTATGGTCAATGATAGTCAAAGTCAAATGGGAGGGTGAACGACAGTGGACGACTGCGACATCTGCAAAAATAACGGCACGTATCTTTGCGATATTTGTTGCCATAACTACGAGGATCAATTTGAACCAGTGAACGATGATGAAATCAAAGAGATAGAACTTAAAGAATTGCGCAAAAGGATTCAAGAGGAGCTCATGCCGCAGAAAGTTCATGTTAAGGCATCGCCGGAACTGCTGGACGCCTACAATCTGGTCAGCCGGTTCGCCAACATGGAAGACTGGGGACTGCGGTTCGTTGCTGTAGAAGCCAGGGAATCTTTCCTGGCGGCGACAAATGCGGAAATTCTCTGCCGGGTAGATTGCGAGGTACCCGCTGAGCTTCAGGATAAAGGAATTCTTGAGCTCACGGAAAGCTGTGCTGAAGTTTGCCGCAAGAGCGGCTGGCCGGAATATGAAAGCGCCGTAAGGTACTGGAACGCGTCTCCGCCCCTGTGGCACCGCTGTGAATTCAATCCCGATTTTGTGAAAGACATTCCCGGCGAGGACGCGGTAAGGCTAGCGTTGCCTTCAAAAACAGTTCTTCTGAAGAACAAATACTTTCAAATGGTACTTGAAGCGTTTGGCGGAGAAAAATTTGACGTGTTTTGGACGTCAAACGAGTTCGACCCGGTTCTGTTCGTCACAAACAAAATCAGAATAGGTGTAATGCCTTTAGTGCTGGCGGGTCTCCGAGAGGAGGAGGGATCCAGTTGACGAGCATAAAACGCAAACCGCTGGACTGGGACTGGCTGGAAATATACAGGGAAGAGGTCGACCGGTTGGGCATGCCGCACTGCGCGGTTTGCGGCAGACGGCTGCACGTCGGAGACGAGGTTGACGGCGCCTGGCCCTGGTTCGAAGATTTTAACCTCTGCCGGGACTGCCGCGGAGCCGGTACCTCTCCCGGTGGAACTGGCGGGGCACAGGGGTGATCTCCGGTGGGCGGCGGAAGCAAGAAGAAGAAAAGCGTCCACGCCCTGGGTGCGGGTGCGGCCATTTCTCCCGCTCTGGCTCCGGAAGCGCCGGGATCCGACACTTCTTTTGGAGTCACGGTCACCATGTGGGGTTTGTATTGGAACTGGCAGTCCGACGCTTTCAAAAAATATCAGGCAGGCGAAATCAGCGCGGCTGAATTGTATGCCCAAGCGAACGAAAAAGCCCAGGAACTGGGCATAGCCGTTCCGCTGGACATGGGGCATTTGGCGATATTAAGCAGCGACCAGGAAAAGCTGAAAAAAGAACTGGCCCCGCTCGTTGAGACTGGAGAAGTGCAAAAGCCGCCAGATTTTGATTACATCGGGGTCGTCCCTGTTGACAGCGTTTTTTGGGATTTTTACGACGACGAGTATGCAAAATTTCTGGAAGGTAAAATAACCTACGAGCAGTTCCAGGAAAATCTTAAGAATGAAGCGGCGAAACAGGGTTATGTGAATGCGGGGGCGGTCCAGGGAGAGCAGAAACCATTTACGGATGTTTCGGCTTCCGCGCATCCTGCACAGCCGGCGGATGAACAGGGAGGTACGGGTAAAGAGGAGGGAGCACCGGGAGCCGCAGAGGCAACCCCATTTTCTCCGTCCGCACCGCCTCCTGCCTGGCTCCTGGAAGCCAGCCCCGTCAGAGAGGATTTCTGGGACGGCGTGGCGGAGGCCGGTCCGCTGGGAAGGCCTTTCCTGGTCGCCGGGCCGGACATAGAGGATCAGACGTTAACCGCGACTTTGTTCAGGGACCCCGGCGGGGACTCTTCCAAGTCCCGCCTGGTCCTGTTCGGCAAGGTGCGGGAGGAATCCGAGACCAAACTCCTGGATGCCCTGGATCTTGAGGGCGGCCACACCGTAAAAGTCAAGCGCCAGGTGGAAAAGGAAGCGCCTCTCCCCCTGGACGAGCAGGAGGGCCTGTACGCGCAACTCTTGAAGGTAGCCAAAAGCGTCAACCACCACACCGGCGAGGGCAAGGACAACGTGATCCCGGACCACACGCTGAAGGGGATGGCGGAACTCAGGGCCAAGCTCGAAAAACTGCAGGACAGCGCTCAGGACGAAAAAGTCAAGGCCATGCTGGGGCACTACATGTCGCAACTTAAGGCGGTGGAATCCGCCGTGGCCGCTAAAGCAAAAGCTCCCTTCGTGACGCAGTTCACCGCGCCTCAAACGGTCGAGGTGGAAGAGGAGGTCGTCGTCCCGGCGGGCAAGGGGGAGGGTCTCCCGGCCAGGAAGCGCACGGGCTCCCGGATAAACGCTTCGGAGTCCGGCGGGTCGGCCGTCTGGGACGGTACGCGGGAAGAAGACGGCTTTTACGGCGTCGAGTACCTCATAGATCTCGGCGACGGCTACCAGGCCGTGTACCACCCGAACGACAAGTCCGTGCCCTATTCCCTCCGCGGCACGCTCGAAGTAATAGCCCCGCCGGGGGTAAATGACGGCAGGGGAGCGCTGCAGAAGCTGAAACTCCTGCATTTGCACGCCGAGCCTCCCTCCTCGGCGGAAGAGGCTGAAGTGATGTACCTGGAGCGCAACGTCTGGGCTCAGGGGTACGAGAAGGACCCGGAGTACAGGGCCGTCGGCGAAACCCTCAAAACTTTGGAGATGAAGCAGGAAGCCAGATTGCTGGCGGCGCTCGACGGCGCCGCCTCTAAGGGGCTGGTGGAGGAGGAAATGCTAGCACTGGCCAAGGAACTGGTGCTCCAGAACCAGCGGGCGCTTCTTGCGGAGAAGACCCGGCTCTTGAAGAGGTTCTTCGAGAGAAAACTCGGCCTCGCCCCGGGCGGGCTGGACAGGCTCCCTACCTACCGGCCGGTACCCGCGGCGGCGCAATCCCGGAAGGGCTTCCACTTCTGGAACCGGTTCGACCTCACGCCGGAAGCCGTGCGGGAGAAGACCGAAGGTTACTGCGTCGTGCACGAGATCAAGACCGCGCCCGGGAAAAAGGTTGACATCCTGTGCCGCATGATCGAGAACGGCGGCGTCCTCGCCTCCACGGAGTTGCGGCGGCGCATGGGCGTGAAGCACTCAGGGGTGTCGTCGAAGGAGGACATGGTCACCGGCGGCGCGAGCTACGCCTTCTGCTTCTTCCGCAAGAACAAAAACCAGAAGGACTTCGACATCGTGTGGGACCCGGAGACGCTCCTGACCCGGTCGGACTGGTTCGCCACCAAAGGGGACGACTTCGGGGCGGTGAACCCTGAGGACCATCACTACAACGTTTCCGGCAGGACCAGGAAGGTTGAAGACCTTCCGAAATACGAAAGTACCGGGAGCGGGAGCTGGCGCGCCCAGGTAATGTTCAAAAATGGAGTGGATCTCTTTGGTGCACACCCTCCGCGCGCCATTTTCGTGAGCAACGAAAATGAGAGGCAGAAGGTGCTGGCTTCCTTTGCCAAAGTGGGGGTGAAGGAGCTTGGGGGGAGGCCGGTGGAAGACGTAGTGAAAGTAAGGTAGCGAAGGAGGTCGGAGGGGAGAGGACAAAAATACAAACGGCCCGCCCTGGTCCGCATAGGTATCGTTCAGATACCTGGAGGCGTGGCGGGCTCTATTGGTTGTATTATAAAACACATTACCGCATAGTACAACTTTTTTTAGATCCCGGCCTTCCGCCCGGGGAGGGCGGCGTGGCTGGCGGGCGGTGTCCGGCCGGGATAAAATATCACCCCTGCGGTCGCACGGTTCGAGCGCATGGAGTATACCGTCCGGGCCGGGAGTTTTCCCGGCCCGCTGTTTTTTGCAGGAGGTGATTTTAATGCGATGTCTTGTCGTGGGAACTGATCGTCTGGGTGCGGCGCCGACAATACTCAGACAAAAGTTTGGCGTCCGGGAGGTCGTCCACTGGGACGGACGGAGAAAGAAACTGCCTGAAAGTCTTCCGAAAGGTACGTGTCTGGTTGTGGTCTACACAGGTTTTGTTTGTCACGCCCTGATGCACCGAGTCAGGGAGCTGGCCCGGAAGGCCGGGGTGAAGGTGGTGTGGCTCAAGCGTGGGCTCTCTGAATTGGAGGTGTTGAGCAGTGCGGGGTGATGGTGGTTGTGGACTTGAAAGGGCGGCACGCGCCTTTTTAGGCGCCCTCGAACTGGCGCAGGATACCGGTGCCGAAATCAGGCTGACACCCGTGATGTGGGAGGGAGTGGAAGCCGTAAGGGAATCGCTGCAGGAACTTGCTGGAAGGTACGGCCCCGAAAAAGCTGAGGAACTTGCTTTTTCCGCGCTGGGTCTGGAGCAGGCCAGGTTCCGGGAAGCGCTCGAAGGAGTACGACAGGCGCTGTACGAAGCCAGGAGGCTGACGGCAGGCGCGGAATTCGGCTATGGGGATGCGGCGCGGGCGGTGGATCTGCTGGAGAAGGCGGTCCACCAGGTAAGGTGTGTGGCTAACGGGATGAGGGGAGCGTAATGTTTAGCAATGTCCTACCTGACGTATCAATCACCAGGTTTTCTCGACGTGATTGCGTCTGCAACAGTTCTCCTGAACAACGCGTTATTGTTCTTCACCACTTACCGCCTTTTTACCGGAAAATTTTTCACGAGGGCGGTCAAGGGTAGTGCCCTGTCTGCGTTTGCGGCGGCTGTTTTTATAGTTTCCTGTGCAGCCGTGCGAATATTGGTCCATGCTGTTATTCCTCCGTCGAAGGTTGTTGTTGTGATAGTTATTCTAGCCTTCGGGTTGGCTGTGGGATTTGCAGTGCTTTTTGTGCTCAATTTCCTCTTTATCCGGTTAGTAGACAGCGTGATGAAGCGGTTAACGAGAGGCGAAAGCTACCGCTCTTATCTCCTGTGACAAGGAGGAAATGTCGGTGGATTGTCGATACATTTCGGAAGCGGGCAGACGAGCGGTTTTGGAAGGAGCTACCGCGGCGCTTGCTGCAGGCCGGAAGACGGCAAAAATTAAGGGACGGGACGTAGTGACGGCAGCAGATCTTGCCGCTCAGGGAGCGGTCAGGAAGGTTCTCGGGCAGCACTTTCCCGGCGTTCCTGTCCTTTCCGAGGAAGATTCGGGGGCACTGCTCGATGATGCTGTTGAGCTTCCCGGGGATTGTTTCTGGGTAGTAGACCCGGTTGACGGTACTGTTAACTTTTCCCGGGGATTGCCTTTCTGGAGAATATCCGTGGCTTTCTTCTCCGAAGGAAAACCTGTTGCCGGGTTTGTCTATGCGCCCGAGTTAGACGAACTGTTCGGGTGCGTGACAGGTTTCGCCCCTGCCCTCAACGGGAAGCCGGTCAGGCCGTCGGCAGTGGAACGCCTCTCGGAGGCCCTTATTGACATAACTTTGCTTCCAAACTTTCCGGAGGACACCACACGGGGTGTCCTGGCTGTTACCGGCACCCTCGCCAGGGCGACAAAAGGAGTAAGAGTGCTGATTTCCGGCGCCCTATCGCTGTGCTGGGTAGCCTGCGGGCGGCTGGATGGGTTGGTTTGCCACGTGGGCGGTTTTTTCAGTTTTGCCGCCGCTAGCGTTATCGCCAGAAAGGCTGGTTGTGTTCTCACTGATTTCTCCGGAGTTGAGTATCGACCGGGGTATAGCCGGAATTTGGCGGCTGCATCTACGCCCGACCTGCATCGGGAACTATTGGAAATTGTGCAATCATTTTGAGGAGGCGATATTTGGATGATTATCGGTCTCGACGTTGGTTACGGCTATACCAAAGCGGCGGCGGAGTCCGGGGAGCGCGTCCTGTTCCCCTCCGTGGTGGGCACCGGTTTCGAGCGTAGGATGGCAGGGATGGTTTACGACGGCACTTCCGAAGCCGACAACTACGACCTGGTGGTTCCCGGCGACACTCCGGAGCACTACTTCGTCGGCCACCTGGCGCTGTCCCAGGCGCGGGACGCCGCCCGGCCGTTCTCGGACGAGAGGAGCACCGCGGGGGAAATCA
This sequence comes from Desulfofundulus sp. TPOSR, assembly GCF_011393055.1. Classification (NCBI taxonomy): domain Bacteria; kingdom Bacillati; phylum Bacillota; class Clostridia; order Eubacteriales; family Peptococcaceae; genus Desulfofundulus; species Desulfofundulus sp. TPOSR. The sequence continues at coordinate 572,475 of NZ_JAAOEF010000003.1, forward strand.
AGCCGCTTCTCCTGGCCGCCGTGGGTGCCCTGTGCAAGGGCGAGCCGGTAACCATGGTGACGGGTCTCCCGCTGGAGCCGTTCTTCAAACAGGCCCCGGGGTTGAAGAAGTCGCTGGAAAGGCTCTCCGGCACGGAAATCCGGCTGAACGGGAGTCCGGTCAAAATCGTGTTCGAGGACGTCGTCATGTTCCCCCAGGCGGTGGGCGCGCTGTACGGGCACCTCGTCCGGGGCGGCATACGCCCTTCCGGAATAATCGGCCTGGTAGATGTGGGGTTCAAGACCACGGACATAATCCTCTACGACGCGGGAGCGAAGAAACCGCTGGAGGGGTACGCCGACACCATCCCGGCGGGCACCAACGACGTGGTCGTGGCCGTGCAGGACGAGATAAAGCGCGAGGTGGGCATGGCCCCCAATCCGGAGTGGGTGGAGGAGGCCGTGATCAGGGGGATCCCCCTGACGTTCGACCGGAGGAAGTTCGACGTGCCGGGGATGGCCGCGGCGAAATCCGCGCAGTTGGCCGAACTGGTGGCCTCCCGCGTGGCGCGGCGGTGGAGCGACTGCCTGAAGCGCCTGGAAGTGGTGTTCCTGGCTGGCGGCGGCGCCACCCTGGTCCAGGGTACCGTGTCGCGCCTGGCGCGTTGCGAGGTACTGCCCGACTCCCAGTTCGCGAACGCCGCCGGGTTCCTAGCCAAGGGTCTGGTTACCGTGGCACGGGGGAAAGCCGGTAACGGCGGGGACTAAACCCGCTTTACCGCGCAATCCGTGCCACGGGGGAACACGGCCCGCGCGGGGTGTGGCACGCAAAGGCCGTCCCTGCCGCACAGGGCAGGAACGGCCGGTGCTGGAGGTGTGGCACGCTGATGGCCGACAAGTCCTACCGCATAAAGTTCAGGGTGCCGCCCGACGTGGCGGAAGTGCTGGACGCCCAGGCCGACCGGGCCGGCTACGTGGCCCGCGCGGTGACCTGGTACGCCCGCTTCGGAGCTCCGTGCCTTCAGAAGCTCGACGCACTCCTGGACCTGGCGGCCCGGGGCCAGGCGAAGCCCGGGGTGAGCGGGCCGGGCGGCGAGAGCTCCGGTCCCGGTGTCAGGGACGACATCGACGACGCCTTTTCGGATTTTGTGCTCTGATTTTTCTGTTCTGTTCCGCCTGTTTCCCTTAAGGCGTGCGGGCGGAACGGAATAACGCCAGTTTTTATACTCGAATACAATTTCTTTTCTGTTATTATATTTTAAGGCTCGAAAGTATAATAACCATATTTTGGTCGGAAATCGACGCTTTTGGAGGGGTCGATTTTTTGTTTCTTCGGGGGTGTTCGCTTTGCAAATAATCGTCAACGGCGTCATTGAACAGGAACTCGCGGACCGGCTGGTGGCCGAAGAGAAAGAAACCTTCGCCCGGCAGGGGAAGAAAATTGCCAAAATCGTCATTACCAACCTTGGGGACGAGGTGGAAATCAAAACTTACGAGGAATCACCGATACGCCGGATACGCAGGATTACCGGCTACCTGGCCGAGACGGACCGCTGGAACGCGCCAAAGCTGGCGGAGTTGCGGGACCGGGTGGTGCACACCAACCTGGCAGTCCGAGGCCGCCTGGCCGCCAGGGAAACCGGCGTTAAACTCCGCTTAAACGGCCTGACTTATGAATCGGTTGTAGACGGCCCCGGCCTGCGGGACGTGGTGTTCGTCCAGGGTTGCCCGCACCGGTGCCCCGGGTGCCACAACCCCGACTCCTGGGACTTCGGGGGAGGTACGGAAGTAGACGTGGCCGATGTTTTGGTTTCCCTGCCGTCAAGCCCGTTAATTACGGGTGTCACCTTTTCCGGCGGGGAGCCGTTCTGCCAGGCGGCGGCCCTGGCGGAGGTGGCCCGGCACGCCAAGGCCAGGGGGCTGAACTTATGGATATATACTGGCTACACCTGGGAGGAACTCCTGGACCACCCGGACCCGGCGGTACTCCGTCTGCTGGCCCTGGCGGACGTGGTGGTGGACGGGCGGTTCGTGCAGGAGGAAGCCTACCTGGATCTGCCCTTCCGGGGTTCTGCGAACCAGCGTTTGATCGACGTGCGGGAATCGCTGAATACCGGAAACGTAGTGCTGTGGGAGCCGGCGGTACCGGCGGAAAACATCCCGCCAGTAAAAATCGTGAGGTGACAACAACGGTGCGTACCGTGAAAGATACATCCACGCACTGGACCGACGTGGCCCGCTGGGCAGGCCTGCCTGTGCTCTTCGAACGTTACCGCCTGGCCGGGGACACGCTCTACGTAAACCGTGGCCTCGTTTCCACCAGGGAAGACCGGCTTTTGCTGTACCGCATCCTGGACGTCCAGGTGCGGCGCTCGCTCCTCGACCGCGTCCTGGGCCTTGGCACCGTGGTAGTCTACGGTGCCGACGCCACGGACCCCGTATTGGAGCTCAAGGGCGTAAGGCGCCCTCACGAAATAGCCGACCTCATCCAGTCGCGGGCCGAGGAGGCCCGCGCCAGGGCGGGGATCCGAGGCCGGGAAGTGTACGGGGCTTTTGCGGGGGAAGCAAAACACTTCGGGACTTGATTTTGAGCATTGCCGCCGCGGGAGAGGATCTGCGGCTTTTTTTTCGGAGGTGGTATTTGTTGGTTACCATAGTCCCCGTTGATCTTCTCAAGCCGCACCCGAAGAACGCGGAGTTCTTTCCCGACCCGCTGCCGGAGGACATAAGGCAGGAGATGCTGGAGGACATCCGGGAGAACGGCATCGCGACCCCGCTGATCCTGGCCCGCGACCACACCATCCTGGCCGGGCACCAGAGGTGGGAGATGGCGAGGCAATTGGGCCTCTCCCACGTCCCGGCGATCGTCAGGGACGTCGACCCCGACTCGCCCGAAGCCGTGGCCCTGCTCATCAAGGACAACCTGCTGAGGCGCCAGCTCAACGATATGCAGGTGGCCAGGCTTATACGGGCGCTGAAGGAGCAGTACGGGGTCAAAAGGGGAGGAGACAGGCGTTCGGCGGAGGTCCAGGGATCAAAAGGACAAAATGTCCTTTTGAAAATTGCTGGGGAAGTAGGGATAGGGGAAAAACAGGTTGCAAGATTGGACAAGCTCAACGACCTCATCCCGGAACTCCAATCCTTAGTAGCTTCCGGTAAGCTGGGCACAACCGCGGCCTACTCCCTGGCCTTCCTGTCGCCGGAAGAACAGCGGGAACTCCTGCGCGTCTTGGGCGAAGCGGGCCTCGGTAGCCTTTCGGTTAGAGAGGCCCAGGAGCTGAAGCGCGAGCTAGAGACCACCAGGCGGGAGAAGGAATCTCTTGCCCGTCGTCTGGCCGAGCTGGAAGAGGAAAAGGCAAACCTCGCCTGGAAGGTAAATGAGGGGGGCGAGGAAGAACTTGAAGCGTTGCGCAGGGAACTGGCTACGCGGGAGAGTGAGCTGGAGGCCTTGCGGGCCAGGCTGAGGGAGCTGGAGCAGAAGCCCGTTGAAAATGTCGTGGAGAAAGTGGTCTTTAGAACTGATCCCGCCCTGGAAGCCGAACTGGAGGCGGCCCGCGCCGAGGCCGCCAAGCTCCTGCAGGAAAAGGAGTGGTTCGAGGGTCGGTTCCGCGAGGTGGCACAGGAGAAGGAGAGGAAGGAGGCCAAGATCCGTGGTTTGGAAGAAGAAGTGGAAAAGCTCCAGCGGTGGCTTGATCACGCACGTAGCGAATTGAAGAAGGAGAGGGAGAGGCCGAGGCCGCGCTTTGACGTCCGGAAGGAAGAGTTCAGGGCCTTGGCCCAGAAGGCGCAGTCAGCGGCCTTTGAGCTTACCGAATTGCTCAAAAAACTGGAGGAGCAGTATTCTGATGAACTTCTGGCCGCTTCCAGAGTGCGCGGCGGCCCGGATTTTGAGGATATCGGCGACGCCGTGGTGAACACGACCGTGTTCAAAGTGCTGAAGGCCGCCCTGGAAATGGCTTTAAAAAGGATAATTAACATCTTCGAGCTTTTGGAAGACGGAAAACCGAAACTGCAACTGGTCAAGAGCAAAGAAAAGGACGGGCGCTAGGAAGGCGCCCTTTCTTTTTTGGGAAAGGAGGTGAACGCGGTGCGTAGGCCGAAAGGCGGCAGTCTGGCCGGCATCATGCTGGACCTTTTGGAAAAGCGGTTCCCTGACGGCGTGCCCACGGGAGAGCTGGCGGTACAGCTCTACGGGAGAGATCTTCTGGAGAACCGGCTCAAAGTGCGCTCGGTGGCCCGCACTCTGAGGCAGACAGGCTATGCCGTATACGGTTTCGGCGGCATTTACGCCTTGTGCGAGGGGCAATCTCGGAAGCTTGGCATGGCGGCCACCCGTTCCGCCAAGGTGGCCGACGGCACCATCCGAAAACTCCCCCAGATCTTTGAGGCCATTGACAGAGCAGGCGACAAAGCGCTTGCGTCCGAGCTACGTCGCGCATTAAAAGAAACCCTTCTCGAAGCTGTGAAGGAGCTTTGAACCCGCCCGGTTTTTCACCGGGCTTTTCTTTTTTTCTTTGGAGGTGTTCTCCCTTGCTCTACGACACACACCTTGCGGGCGGCGTCCTGTCGGGCGCCGCCGTGCTGTTCCTCACGGGCGCACCGCCGGAAACGTGGCCCGGCGCGCTCTTCCTGGCGGGGCTCGCCTCGGTGCTCCCCGACGTGGACCACGGCCGGGCGGCGCTGAACCAGGTCCTCAAAAAGAGCGTGCCGGTAGCTGGATCGGCAGTGAATACCGCCGCGCGGGCCGTCCTGGGCCACCGGGCCGCGACGCACAGCCTCCTGGCGCTGGTAGGGGTGGCCGCCCTCTTCAGGCTTGCGGTGCCCGTATCCGATACGCTTTTCTGGGCGGTACTGGCGGGGTACCTGAGCCACCTGGTGCTGGACTTCTTCAACCCCCAGGGGGTGTGGTGGACGTGGCCTTTCGGGAGGAGGTGGTCATTGAGGGAAGTGCTGCCGTGGCCGTTCACCTTCGAGACCGGCTCACGCGTGGAAACGTGGCTCCTCCGCCCGGCCCTGTGGCTCGGGGCGGTGCTCTTGATTGCCCAGTGTCTCGGGGTGATGCCGCGTTAGATAACCGGGGAATCACGGGAAGAAAAGCGGAAAAATGGCCAGGAGCGGGGACGAACCCGGCCTCTCATTTGAGGAGTTCGGCCAATTTTTTCAACTCGTTTCCTGTCAACTTTCTGTATTCGGCGATCCGCTTTGCGGCTGTTTTATATGCTCCCAGCCCTTCCCGCTTTCCAACAGCAATTACGGCAACGAAGACGGTTTTTTCTTCCGGCAGGTAAACCAGGCGATACCCCTCAATGTTAAATTTCCTTAATCCAACCAGGTCGAGGCCCAATTTTTCGCCCAGCGGTTTTCCGTACTTTAAAGGGTCAATTTCGAGTTTTAAAGCCGCTTTCAGCACTTTCATGCGCACACTCTTGTCGAGATCTTCCAAGTCTTTTACCGCTTCGGGGAGCCACTTAACCGTCCACCGCGTCATCGGGAACCCCTTCCACTTCTTCGCGAGTTAACCCGAATCTTTTGAGTACATCGTCGGTATCCACCAAAGCTTTGTGAGACTTGAAGTGTTCGAAAAGGCGGCGCAAAGCCAGCACGGCATAGTAAAGCTCTTCTACTCTTTGCTCTTCCAGAAGAAGGTCCCGGTAGTCGTCAATATTTATGAGAACCGCCTCGACCTCTTGTTCCCTGGTGATGAAAACAGGACGTTTTTTGATTTTTTCCAGGTAGGCTCCAAGATTCTTGCTCAGTTTGGACGAGGAAACTAACTGGCTTGGACTGAGCAAGACAGGATCTTCTATGTCGTTGAAAGACATAATACTCATCCCCTTAATTCTGCTCCTTTCCGTAAATATTATATGTTTTCCGTACGTAAATTATACACCGTTATATTACGTACTTCAATCCTTTTTGAGAAGGAGAGGTGAAAGCGAAAAATGACCAAAGCCGACCTGGTAAAAGTGGTTGCCGACAGGGCGGGCCTGTCCCAGAAGGGCGCGGCCCTGGTTCTGGACGCTTTCACGGACGCGGTCCGGGAGGCGGTGGCCCGCGGCGAAACCGTGCGGATTTCCGGGTTCGGCACGTTCGCGGTCAGGGAGCGAGCCGCGCGGCAGGGGCGCGACTTGCGGACCGGGGAACCCGTCACCGTCCCCGCCCGGAAGGTCGTGGTGTTCCGCGCGGGGAAAGAGCTGAAGCGCGCGGTTGCGGTTTGAGAATATCGTCAAGAATAAAGAAGAGGGGTACGCCATCCTCTCCTCGTTTTGCGTCCGGTGATCGCACCGGGCGTTTTTTCTTTGTGGAGGTATAGTATTGTACGAGAGGAAAGTCTGATTCTATGGAATTTACTGCTAATTCGACAATAATTGTCTATCAGTTACACCACTACGTGAAAAGTACGGGTAACAACTTCCTACATAAATAAAAAACCCAGCCTTCCTCTCTAAGTTTGCTCGGCAGATAGGCTAGGGTTATGCTCAAACCATAAAACTTTAAAAAAGTATTAAGGATTTATGCCTATCATTTCCCGTTTACGTACTGCTTTTTGCAAAAAACGTTCAAAATCAATAACAAAACGCTCATGGGTACCACGGCTGATGATATCCACGTTATCTCTGGCTTCCACCTCGAATACCAACCGCCGGCCATCCACCTTTACAAGTTTGACCCGCACAATTACTTCAAGGCCGGGAGGAGTTGCAGCCTCGTGGCTCAAATTTACGTGCGTGCCCACGGTTTGCTCTCGTGGCCAGTTAAGATAAGGGTTCACGGCTTGAATGCACGTCCATTCTATTAACCCAACCATGAAACCTGTGGCGAAAACTTCCGGCATGGCTTGAAACTCCGGTGACTCGGGATAAAGTGCCGGCACTGTTTTGTGTATGGGGATGCGGAATTTTAGTTCGTGCTGGATCCCGGGTTGTAGTGACTTTTTCATACCTAACATTACCCCCGCTTTGTTTATCCGTTTTTATAAAAAACATTCATGGTTTTTGTCTCATAATGACCTTTCATTTACTCCCACCTTGGTGGCTATGGTTAATGTTAATTATATACTGCCGATTAAGAGCCAGGCCAACGCCGGTTAAGGTTACGCGAAGTGGAAAACCTGGTCGGGTTTAACATAACTGTGTTTTTAAATTTTTTCAATATTTTAACGGTCAATTGAATATTTTTTCAGGCCAAACATAAAAAAATGAGGTCAAACTGGTTACCGTCCCGGCACGGAAGGCCGTGGTGTTCCGCGCGGGGAAAGAGCTGAAGCGCGCGGTTGCGGTTTAACGTTCATCGAAGACCCCGGCCCATCCGTATTCATAAAGCAGCGGCGGGCCGGCCGATTTTTCCAAAACACTTCTTTTTTCGCTTCTTTGCCTGGCTTTGTGTCAGGCGTTCTTTTTTGGGGGAGGGGAAAATCGTGCTTTTTCGGAATGTTGCTTCCGTTATTGCACTCTACGTTATTTTCCTAGGCATCGCTTACCGCGTCCTGCCTCATGTCAAGCTACCTGCCTTCGTATTTTTCGCCTTACCAGGCGTGGTATGGGGGTTGGCTGACGCGGTGGACCTGGCCGGGATGAAGGCGGGGAAAACTCGTTCGAGGGCGATCCTCGGAGGGTTTGTGGCCGCGGTAATGGTATCGTGGTGGTTCCTGATGTTTCCGTTTTTGCTTAAAGCTTAGAAAGGGGACGGTTTCTTGGGAAAACGGATAGCGATCACCGGCGCTCACGGTGCCGGGAAAACAACGTTGGCTAAGGCGCTTTCTGAAACGCTCGGCCTCCCGCTCATCACGGAGCGGGCGCGAGTGGTGGCCGGGTACATGGGGATTGGTCATTGCCGGGAGTTGATCCGGGACCGCGCCCTGGCCTGGAGGTTCCAGGAAGAAGTGCTGGAGGCCCAAATTCGTGCCCAATCTGAGTATCCGGGTGGTTTTGTAAGCGATCGAAGCACGCTGGATTGTATTGCCTATTTTAGACTTTACCAGGGCGACCGCGTTAATGGTCCCGAGAAATCGCGTTATTATTACCGTGCCCGGTTCCATGCCTGGCGCAAGCTGGATCTGTTGGTGTACGTCCCTCCAGTTGTGGAAGTTGAGGCGGACGGGTTCAGACTCGAAAACCACGCGGAGCTGGTGGACTTTTTCATCCGGGAAGAAGTTGATATAGCGGAGAAACACGGTCTGGCGGTCGTCCGGGTGGGGTACGGTTCGGTGAATGAACGAGTCGCGGAGGTGCTAGCGTACCTGTATACCGATAGTTGAGTTGGATAAGCTGCGGCGGCGCGTCAAAAGGCGCATCCTCAACCTGGCCAGGAAGCTGGCGTAGTATTACAGTATTTCCGCTGGCCCGCCCGCGACGGGCAATTCGGGCATGAAGTCCCGGCCCGGATGGGCGGCGGGCTGGCTTCTTCATAATATAAGATCCTCCCCTTTTCCATTTGCCCGGTTCAATGCCGGGCTTTTTCTTTTTTCCGGGGGTGGTGGAAATGCTTACCCGGTTCAGACAGTGGTGGGAGACCGCCGCGCCGTACCTGATAATCGCGGCCTACGCAGTTGAGCTGGCGCTCTTCCTGCTGGTCCTGCTGTGTGCCCTGCGGGTGCTGGTGCCCGTGCCGGCGAAAATCGTCGCCTTTCCGGGTAAGGGGGTGGTCATTTGAGAGTGGGTGTAACCGACCACGCGGTGGAGCAGTACCGGAACAAATATTTGCAGTACCGCGGGGGTGAAATGACAGACGAGGAGATCCGCGCCGTACTGGCCCGCGTGGTGGAGCAGGGCAGGCGGCTCCGGAGACTGCCGGGCGGCGCCCGGGAATACGTCCTGGACGGCCTGGCGGTGGTCGTTGATGACCGCAATCCCGGAAACGTCACGGTGATAACATTTTTGGGGTACTACGATTGGAGGTGGTGGTGGAGGAAAAAGGAAACGGGAATGCGTCGATCTCCGAAAGTCCTGGCGGCGCTCTGACTCCGTTCCGTTCCGCGCTTTTCTTTAAGGCGCGCGGGCGGAACGGAACAGAACAATAACTACAAAAAGTTTAGATATCTAAACATCATGGTCAAGTTCTTCCGAAAAAAAAGGCCTGCCCGCGGCCGACCCGTTCATCCGAGCAATCACAATTGCAAAAGGAGGTTTTATCACTATGCGTAAAATAAGCTCGCTGCACAAACGCCTCTTGAGCTTTGCGTTTCTCTTCCTGGTGAGCCTGTTCTGCCTCGCCCCGGCGGTCCTGGCCGCGCCGGGTGATCTGCCGCCGGCGGACCTCTTCAAGCCGGATCCCCGGGTGGTCACCACGGGCGGCTCGGCGGCGGTCTTCATTAAGGTCATCTCGTGGCTAGTGGCCCTGGTGGCCGGGATCTACTTCGCCTGGGCGCTCTTCCACTTCGTGCTCCACGATTTACGCGACATTTTTACCGGCAAAGCCGACCTCAAGGGCAAGTCGTCCAGGTTCATCGCCCTGGGCGTGTGCTTCGTCATTCTCCTGCTGGCCATCACCGGACAGTGGTACACCGTGGTTCAGGTGGTCTGGGACAAGATCGTGACTCCGCTGATTAAAACTTTGGGAGGGCAGTAAGCCGTGAAAAGGTCAGCCCGGGTTTTTACGGCGGTCGCCCTGGCCTTTTTGCTGTTTTTCCCCATCTTGTGCCTCGCCCTTCCCGCCCCGGACATACCGCATCCCGGCGCCAAAACCGCTCCGGTCCTGATGAGCGCGGCCTCTGCCGCTCCCGGGGACGCGGGGGCGGGTGGTTCCTCGTCTTCTGGCAGCGGTAGCAGCAACGATAGTCAGAGCGACCAGGAAAGCGAAGGTGGTGGTGACGGCGGCCTCCTGGCCAAAATATCCCAGCTCATCGACACCATCAAGGCATTCGTTGACACCGTAGGCAAGATCCTCCGGGGCGAGATCTTCGACATCTTCGTGGAGTGGTGGGGCAAACAGCTCCAGAAGACCCTGGACCCGCTGATAGGGGCCTTCGGGGCGGTGTTCCTGTACACGCCGTACCTCCACTCCCACCCGTGGGTGCACTCCTGGTGGTCCTGGACGTTCTGGATGTCCTTCGGGTTGCTCTTCGCGGCCACCGTGTGGGCCGGCATAAAGGTGTTCACGGCCAGCGCCGACCCCGGGAAGGACATGTGGAAGCCGCTCAAAGTTGTGGGCGTGGCGCTCGTCTCCGCTCTCGCATCCCTCTGGGCGGTGGACTTCCTGATCTTGCTGGTCAACAAGATGGGGGCGGCGATTCTCACGGACACGATCAAACAGGCGGCCTCCCTAGGCGGTAGACAAGTCGCCCTGAACGGCCAGGACGACGGCGCCCTGGTCATGGGACTGCTGTTTTCGTCGGACGCCGCGCTGAAGAACCCTCCCGCGCTTTACCAGATGCTCGTCCCCCAGGGGTTGTTTTTGCTCACCATCATCATGATCGAAATAATGGTGCTGGCGCTTTTCGCGATGGCCCGCTTCTTCGTCCTGTGCGTGCTGGCGGTCGCCGCCCCCCTGTACTTCGTGGGGGCGTCGCTCACTTCCAGAATGGAAACCCTAGTGGGGTGGTGGGCGCTGGTGGCCAGGACGGTGTTCTTCCAACTGGTCTACGCGGTGGCGTGGAACTTCTGCGTCAGCGTGAGGCTTGCCGAAGAGGGTAAGGCGGCGTCCGGCCCGCTGGCTTCCCCCTCGGCGGCGTTCTTCGGTGCAAAAGCTACCTTCATCGAGATGGTCATCCTGCTGGCGCTGATCTACGTCACCTGGAAGTTCTGGGCAAGGCCGACGTGGACTGCCCTTAAGGAACCGGCAACGCTGGGCGGCGCGAGGGTGATCCTCTCGGCGGCGGCCCTCGCCTCGGGCGCCAGCCGCATGCTGGGCCTCGTCTCCAAAACCATGCACGACCCGGGCATCGGCGCGGCGGGCATCAGGCTCGGGGAGTACGCCGGGAAGCTCCGCAGGCGGGGCGAGGACCTGTTGAGGCAGAGCGGCGCCGGGGAGAAAACCCGCGGCGGGCGTTGGGAACCCGGTTTCTTCGGGAAGGTCATCGACCGCGTGGCCCCGGTGCCGGAGAGGATCAGGTCGGTGGAGGTGGCGCGCGTGGAAGGAAAGCCTTTTGAAGAGGGCGGCGTGATGTGGTCCGCCGTCCGGATACCGGAGGGCGAAACGCAAAACGCGCTCAAGGCCCTGAAGGGGGCCGGGATACCGGGCGCGGCGGTCCGCGTGGACCCCAATGCAGCGGACGTGATCCTGGTGGCGCACGGCTACGCCTCCCGCGCCGTCCAGGTACTAAAGGCGGCGTTCAAGAAGCGGATTCCGTACTGGACGGACGGCAATTATTTCGTCGTTCTCCAGGACGGCATACCCGTCCACGTCCCGGCACCGCCCGAAAACGGCGTGAACATGGGGCGGTGGAGGCAGTAAAGAACAGAGAAAGCCGGGTTTTTCGGTGCCCGGCTTTTTGCGAGGTGATAGTGGTTGCAGCCTGTATTCTTTCCCGCTGACGTTAGACAGGACGTGTCGGTCTTCGGCGTCCGCGTGGGACTTCTGTGGATCCCGGTACTGGGGTTGTTCGCCGGATTCCTCCTCTTCGCGTACCTCCCGCCGGGGTTCCCGGTACTGCCGCGGTTCCTGATCCTGGTTGTACCCCCGCTGGCGCTGTTTTTCTTCCTGGCGGCGCGCGTGGACGTGTTCTGGAAGAAGTTCCGGGCGTACAGGAAAGAGCCGTCTTTGAGGCTACCCGACGCGCGGGGCGGGCCGGGGAGTTTCCAGTCTCTCGTGTCGGCCTCCGCCGCGGAGGAAACCTTCATCCTGGAGTTCGACGACGGCTCCCGGGGGGCGGTGCTCTCGGTCGTCCCCGCCCCCTGGGAAGTGATGACCGAGGGCGACCAGACGAGCGCCGTGGCGGCTTTCGGGGCCGCCCTCTCCAGGGTCGGCGTGGCGGACGCCGAGGTTACCGTGTACCTGGACACGGACGCCGACCTCCCTAGGGCGGAGTGGGAGCGGAAGGAGGCCCGCTGGCGGAGCGCCTTCCCGGAAGGTTCCGGGCTGAGGAGGATCGCCGAAGCCAGACTGGCGCACTTCCGCGGCCTTGAGCGGGCGAAACCCCGGGCCGCCGTCCGGGTCAGGTGGAAGCCGTACGACGCCGCCCTGCCCAGGAAGCCGAAGGACGACGCCGACCGCAAGGCGCTCGTCAGGCGGGCCGTGGCCGACCTGGTTTCCGGTTTCACGGCGGAACTCGAACGCTCGGGCGCAAAGGTGCGCGTCCTCGGGGCGGAAGCGGTGCGGGACCTGGCCGCCAAACAGGTCCACCCCCTGGACTGGCGGAGAATTGCACCGGTTACCGGGACGGACTGGCTCGGCGGAGCCCGCGGCGAAGAAATGAGGGACCGGACCCGCGCGGGGACCACCGGCTCCGGGCTTCTGTCCCGGTTCCGCCGCGGCAGGGCCGGCGGGGTCGAAGTTGTGCCGCGAATGAAGCCCAGGGTCATCGCGGTCGCGGCGGCGTCCGAAGCCGGACTGAGGGAGGCGGCGAAAACCGCTCTCCGCATAGCAGAACGCGAAAGCCTCTCCCTGGCGGACGCCGACCCGCGCGGTTTCGCGGCGTCCGAAGCCGGGCTTGAAGAGGATACCGCCGCCCGGTTCGACTGGCGGTTCAACCCCGGCGGGGGCGGCCTCACCCTCCCCAGTGGCGTCCGCCTCTGGCCCACTTCAGGCCGGCTCTTCGCGGTGGGCGACTATTCCGGGACACTGAGGGAGATCCTGTCGGAATCCGGGGAGGCCATCGTGGTGAACCTGGGTACCGGGACCCTGCCGGAGGGGGTGGAAGCGGAGCAGACAGTGGTCGTGGTCGCCAATTCAACTGACGTGGAGGTTTTGCGCCGCCTCTACCCGCCGGGCCGCGCCGGGCGGGTGGAAGTGGTTGTAGCGGGCGGGGACCCCAAACTGGCGGAGGCAGTGCGGAAGCTGGGCTACCTTTGCCATTAAGTAAACCGAAAACCCCCTCGATGAGCCTGTTTAAAGAAGGCTTTTCAAGAGGGGGTTTTCTTTTTTGAGGACAGGCTAGATGAACCCGAGATACATTGGCGGAGTTGTTGTCATCAATTAAGGGGGAAGCGAATTCCATATTTCTACTTGACAAATCAGGCTTTTAATGGTAAATTGCTTGCAAAGTAAATTTTGTCAAGTGAGGTGCCGTATTAGTGCTTTTTGAGCAAGTAGACGTCAAGACGCTACTTGAGAAAGACTTGCCACAGTCAGTTAGGTCGCATTTTGTTCCTGCTGTTAAGCGTGCTTATGATTTAGTTGCCAAATTATACGAGCAGCACCAATTTTTAAGTTGGCCAGTAGGCTATGAACATAGAAGAGAGTTACGGAGAATAGCTGTAGAATATGAACTTATGAAACTTGTGGATAGTGGTCAAATTCCCTTAGAGTACCAAATCGGTTATAACGCAATTAGAAACTGCCGTCATTTGGAACTACTTACGAAGCAATTTATCATTACTGTAAGCCAAGTTCAATACCCAAGGTCTTTTCCAAGACCGGCCATTTTCCGAAACCGGCTCTTAAGTGGTCAACTAGCTTGGGATTTTTTCGGAGAAAGTGAGAAGCTTATTACCGGACGGTTTTATATCATCCTTACTCATGGTTATGAAAAACATTACCCTGAGTTTATATGTTTAGGTGTTCCAGACCCAGACCAGAAGGGGCGTTGGATAACCCAAATTGATCTGCTTAAAGAGACTCCCACAGTCGAATTACCTGAAGAAGAGATAATAACTGAAGGCACTCTACTAAAATTTAAGGAATTCGTTAAAGAGGCGGTGGGTAATGGCCGATAAGATTAGACCTTATCGTTTAACTCGAATCATTCCAGAACGACTGAGAGAAGCTCGCCTGGCCAGAGGCCTTACAATAGCTGAATTAGCTGAACATATTGAAGTCACACGACAGAGTGTGTCTCAATATGAATTAGGTCAATCATCGCCGAGTGGGGAAGTGTTAGCCCGTATAATAAAGGTACTTAATTTCCCCCTTGATTATTTCTGTAATCCACTCGATAAAGAAACTCCTGCAAGTGTAACATTCTTCCGCAGTTTGAGCTCAGCTACAAAAAGATCCAGGGAAATGATTAAACAAAGGGAGAAGTGGGTTGAGAAAATTTTTATATACGCCCAGAAATATTTGGACTTCCCTGAAGTGAACTTGCCAGTTATAAATGTAAGCGCTTATGGAGAAAAAATTGATGACGACCAAATTGAAAGAATAGCAGAGACAGTACGCAAACACTGGGGGTTAGGACAAGGACCAATAAGTGATGTTATTCTCCTTTTGGAGAAACAGGGAATCATTGTGACACGATTTAGTTTTGAAGACCTAAAGATGGATGCCTGTTCGCAATGGCGAGGGAATCGGCCGTTTATCTTTTTATCGTCTGATAAAGAATCTGCTGTTAGAACCAGGTTCGATGCGGCTCATGAACTAGCCCACCTCCTTCTTCATACCTGGATTGATGGAGAAGAACAGCTAGCAAACAAGAAGGTTTTGAATCGCATAGAAAAAGAGGCTAATCGTTTTGCTGGGGCTTTTCTCTTACCACGAGATTCTTTTAGCAAGGAGGTAATATCCACCTCTTTAGAGCATTTCGTATCGTTAAAAAGAAGGTGGAAAGTCTCCATTCAAGCCATGATTCATCGGTGTGAGGAGTTGGGTATACTAACTGAAAATCAAATTCTTTATCTGTGGAAGCAGCTCAATAGACTGGGCTACAAAAAAAGAGAGCCGCTGGACGACGAACTGGAACCTGAAAACCCGAGAATTTTGCGACAAGCTATTATCATGCTTCTAGAAAATAAGGTATCTACAGTAGGAGAAATACTTGATTTCATCAAATTATTGCCGCCTGACATTGAGGCACTATGTGGTCTTCCTTCTGGTACTTTAGAATCAAAAAGTAAAGTCATACCACTTCGCTTTAAAAAACATCAATAATGGGAAACGAATGATTTGATAAAAGTAGAAATTTGCGCGTTCGAGATGATGATATCCCGCGAAGACCCTATCTTCTTGGTTTAAAGGCACTTGATAAAAGCTGACTTAAAAGATAATGCGAATGATGATGAGTAACCCGGGATAACCCGGGGATATTTTTTAATACTCAATAGAACCAAATTCCCAATCTACAGTTACGGAACTATGATCTTATACCAGCTATTTTTTCAGGAAGCGTCGTTTCAACAGTGGGAAAATCTCTAACGTTTGCGGTAACTACCTTCAGCTTCCTCAACTCGGCCGTCGCCGCGATCAGGCAGTCGGCCATTCCCAGGGTCCTGCCTTTCACGGCCTGATCTCGCCGGATTTCGGCGGCGCGCCCGGCAAATCTGCGGTCCACGGGAAGCATTTCCCACGCTTCCAACAGCTTTTCGACGGCGGTTCTTGCTTTTTCAGTACGAGCCCCGTACAGGAGTTCGTGGTAGACGATCACGCTGGTGGCCGCGGAACCGGACGCCACCATCTGTTCCAGCCAGGCGTCCGCATCAGGGGACAACCTCCCGATCAGGTGGTCGATCAGGACGCAGGTGTCTATCAGGTAGCCCATGCCGGCGGCTCACCATCCTCACTGCGCACTTTCCGGACCCAGTCTGCCCCCGGAACTTCCGCCCACTCCGGTGCGTCCTCCGGCCCGAGGATTCCCCGCGTTTCCCGCAACCCCCTGAGCCTTATTTCACGGGCCACTTTTTCTGCAACCGCCTGGACGATAAACTCGTTGCGGCTCATACCGAGGAGTTTCACGAGTTGTTCCATTTGTGCGACAATACTTTGGGGTAACCTGATATGTACCATATGGGTATTATCCATTATGTATCACCCCTTCTTATATAGTCATGCTATTACAGCATAAAGAAAAGGTCAATTCCGGATCGAGGTGACTCAATTGTTCCTGAAAAAGCTCAAATGCAGAAAAAACATAAACCCGGAAACAGAATCGAATTCGGCCAGCGGGCTCGCCGGCTGGATCGCCGAACGCGCCGGGGGCCTCGAGAGGAAGCGCACCAGCCTTGTCGTGGGCGGTGAAATATGGCACCGGACGTTCGTGGTGCACGGGTGGCCCCAGGCGGTGTCCCCCGAATGGCTCCGGCCGCTCGTCCGGGAACCCCTGCCGGAAGGGTGCTCGCTCCGCATAGCCGTCCACTACCGGCCCGCCAGGGTGGACTGGAACTGGGCCACGAACATGCGGGTGCGGCGGCTCGAACGGAGCGTCCAGAGCGCGGCGGAGTCCGGGTCGCCCCCGTCCCCGGACGAAGTGCGCGCGCTGGAGTCCATCCGGGTCCTGCAGGAGAAGACCCTCTACCACGGCGCGGCGGTGTTCGACGTGTGGTGCGTCGTCACGGTCTCGGCCGCTTCCCCGGAAGCCCTGGAGGTGGCCTCCTCGCGCCTGGAGAAGGTGTGCCGGAACGCCAGGATAGCCGTCTCCCGGGTACCTTACGAGCAAACCGACGCCTTCAGAGCGGGGTGGGTCGTGGGTGTGCCGGACGGCGAATTCTTCAAGCGCCACCCCGGGCGGCTCGCCGACGAGGATAGCGCCGCGGCGCTCTACCCCTTCACCTACGGCACCCTGGACGACGGGACGGGCATATACATAGGCAACCGGGCGGCGGACGACGGGGACGGGTCTTTCGTCTTCCTGGACCTGGAGCGCGACCCGGAAGGCAACAAGAACTTCGTCGTCCTGGGCGCGTCGGGCGAGGGCAAGTCCACCTTCATGAAGTCTTTGCTCACATCGCTCCTCCTGGAAGAGTACCAGTGCTTCGTGTTCGACGTGGACGGGGAGTACCGGTTCCTCTGCAACCACGTGGGCGGCCTGTGGGTGGACCACACCCTGTCCTCCGGGCGGTACGTGGACCCCCTGAGGGTGCCGCCCCCGCTGGGCGACCCGAACGAGGACGCGGCGCGGCTCGACGGGGTGCTGAACGCCGTCATGCGCACGGCGAGCCTCCTGGCCGGAGGGCTGTCGCCCGCCGAGGCGAACGCCGCCGACCGGGCGCTGATGCGCCTCTGGGACGAATGCGGGGTCAGCCGGGACGACCAGGGCACGTGGACGCGCCTGAACGAAAGGCGGGTCCACGACTGGTACGCCAAGCTGAAGGCGCTGGCGGGTGAAGGTGCGCTGGGGGCCGGGTCCCTGGCCGATAAGCTCTGGCGGTTTTTCGAGGGCGCCCAGAGCCGGATGTTCGCCGTGCCGGACGACGTGGAATTCGGCGGCTCTCCCCTGGTGGTCTTCCACGTGGCCCAGACGGTAAACAACGAGCTGGAGGAGCACACGGCGGCGGTCAAGATGTCCCTGGCACTGACCTCCGTGTGGGACGCCGTGCGGCGCAACAGGATCCGGGGGAATCGCTGGTCGGCGGTGTTCTGCGACGAGGGCCAGCGGCTACTCCTGGACCCCAACGCCAGCCGGTTCGTGAACACCCTGGCCACGACAATCCGGAAGTGGAACGGCCTCCTGGTCCTGGCCACCAACAAACCGTCGGTGCTCTGGGCGCACGCGGAGGGCGGCACCGAGGGCGGGTCCGGGCTCTGGAGTAACTCGGCATATAAGGTCCTTTTTTGGCTTGAGGACGCGGACATGATGGCGGTGGAGAAAAACGCGGAACTCCCCGCCCCGGTGCTGTCTACCATAAGGAAGCTGAGGCGGACCCACCGGTTCGTCCTCAGAGTACTGGATAAAGGCTTCGACGTGCTGAAGCTGAGTTTGCCGGCTGAGGAGCTGGCGCTCTACAGGACGCGGGGACTTGCAGAAAGACGGTAGTTTGTGGTATCCTTGATAGGGAAGAGGTGTTGTTTTCGAAAGATTTTTCCTGTGGTCTTGGAAATCCAATCAAATCAAGGGTGTGACAGGTGTAACAGGTATGTAACAGGTATGTAACAACTCAAAAGACCAGTAAAATCAAGGCTGTAACCACTGTAACCACTTTTTTTATGGATTTTTTTAAAGGAGGGGTTTCCCCGGCTGGAAAATATGTCAAATATACCCAACCCCGGAACCCCCGTCGTTGCTGGATTTTTTGCGATGTTGCACCTAAGGTGCAACATTCTAACACCCCCGGGTGCTAGGGGGTGAAACCCGGAAAGCCTTGCGGCTCAAGGCTTCCCGGGCACGGGCCGGAAGCGTGTTGCACTCCGGGTGCAACATGCCTCAGCCCTTGCGGCTCAAGGCTTTGAGGCCAATTTCCAGCCGGATGTTGCACCTAAAAAAAATATGAACCAAAACCTATATATAGGGGAGTATATATTTTTTGAGAAAAAGGTGATCTCGGAGGCCCTATATAAGTACATGTTTTTTTTGGGTGCAACATACCCCTCCCTTATATACCTCCAGCCCTAGAGCCATGCGGGTTTGACCATGTTGCACCCTGGGTGCAACACCCATTATTTGCCAGCCCCGAAAGCCTTGCGGCTCTAAGGCGGAAGGCAACTCGGCCTTGTTGCACCCCTGGGTGCAACAAGGTGCTACATGAGGTGCAACATCGGAGAAAGAAAAAAGCGATTTCAGGAATATTCCGGAGATCGCTTTTTTCTTTTAACTAGGTCGCCGGTTTTCGTTGATACAAAGCCTTTCTTTGATGGCTGTCTGGAGCAATTGAGAGAAGTTTATTTTTTCTTTCTCCGCCAAGTCATTCAACCACTTGGGGAGAGTGACTGTTTTTTTCACGGCTTTCCTGGCCATCCTGTCCCGGACCAGGGGCATCCAGGCTTCGATAACGGTAACAAACCCGTTTTCAGGAACCCTGACTTTCTCGGGGGGAGTGGGGGAAGGGATCTCATCTCCGTCTTCCTCCATCCCGTACAGGTGGAGCTCCAGCGCTTCCCTGGCCATCTGCAGAGCCTCTTCTAAGGAGTCTCCCTCCGTAATGCAACCCGGCAGATCCGGGAATGTGACACAGTAGCCTTTTTTTTCACCGGTTTCGAAAACGGCCGGGAAAATGTATTTGTCCACAATTATTCACTCCTCCATTGAAATCTGTGCTTGTCTGAAGATGCTTCGCACGGTTTTCGGATCAAGATCTTTCCGTGGGTGTGGTACCGTGACCTTGCCGGGTTTGGTCGGGTGCTTTAACTGGACATGTGATCCTTCCTGGTTTTTTATCACCCAGCCGTTTTTTCTGAGAATCCGGAGAATTTCTGTGGACGAATAGCTTTTCATCGCTTACACCTTAATTCTTCAGTTGAACTAATTATAAAACGTGTTATTAATACGTGTCAACAAGAGGCCGATCCCGAAGATGCAGTTTCGGAATTGGCCTTTTCTTTTTCCCAAAAGGCGTTGACTTCCTCCCCAGGGCTAAAGCCCGGGGATTCCTTCAGGCGGCTTACGCCGCCCTCCGGCTGCCGCTCGCCGCTTTAGGCGTACCGGCGGCAGATTCGAAGCGGCTTACCCACCGATGGCGGTTCCACCGGAGGGCAAGCGGCTTCAGGGGCGCGGCCTCCGCCCCGTGCCCCTTCGAGGAGCCCAAAAGGAGTATGTTGAGCGCCGCGTTGACGTCTGAGTGCCACACGCGGCCGCACCTTTTACACACCACCTTGTGCCGAACGGGACGCTCGACGGGAGAGCTGCAGACGGCGCACCGGGAAGAGGTCCCGCGCGGCTCGACGGGAACGACTCTTATCCCGGCCCGGGCGCAGGCGGCTTCGATGAGGTTCCTGAGCATCCTGAAGGCCCAGAAGTTGTGTACCAGGAGGTTGCCCGGCCCGAAGTCCATGTCCTTCCGGATGCCTGTCAGGTCTTCGAGGAACAGAGTGGTTACCCGATGCCGCTTCAGGACGCGGACGACCTCCGCGGCCAGGGCTACGAAGGCGTGCCTGAGCCTGCGGGCGCGGACCTGGTAGAGCCTTCTCAACTGCCGGGAGGTCTTACGCCCAGCCCGGTTCAATCTGGACTGCTCTTCTGCGATGCGCTTTGTCCAATACAGGAAGTCCTTCCAGATCTTGCGCCCGGAAAAGAGGATCTGGCGGTTCAACCCTTCGACGGCCAGGGCTGCCAGTACCCTGGCACCGAGGTCTAAAGCGGCGTATTTTTCGGGCCGGGTTTTTCTTGCTGGTTCCGGCACTTCCACCACCTGGTGGGCGTACCAGCGCCTTTTCATCTGGTCGTACTTGAGTTCCAGAGTCTTGGGGGTTCCGGAGAAGCGCAGGACGCCCTTCGTGTACAGGACCAGACGGCCGTTGCCGTCCCGCAGGTCTTTCGGCAGGGTCAGGGAAAGCGTCCTGGCGTCCAGGGAGTAAGACCGCGGGGACTTGACCGGGATGAGCCTGACCAGCCTCTTCCCCGTGCGGCGGTGTTTCCAGTACCTCGGGAGACCGGGCCGCTTTTCCAGTTTGCCCTCCTTCCAGAGCCGCAAGCAGGCAAAGAAGGAGTTCCACGCCTTCCTGAGCTTTTTCAAAACCTCCTGCGCGATGTCTGACGGCAGGGCTTTGTACGCGGGGTGGTCTTTAAACTCCGCGCACAGGGTGGCGTAAGAAGGCACGGATTCCCCCTTCAGGAACGCCCGGCGGCAACGGAAGTTAGCGGCGTTCCAGAGAGCGGCGCAGCGGTCCCCCAGGGTTTCGAGGACTTTGGCTTGCACTTTTGAGAAGAGCACGCGGACGACGTTACAGCGCTTCATGGTTTTATGATACCACAATTCGACCGAAAGAAAAAATTACCGCGCCTTCCTCCCCATGCCTAAAGGCAGGGGCCTCCGGGACGGAAATGGTGGTGAATCTCCTTGGATTCTGAGTACTTATTAAACCCCATAGCAAGTACAGGCGACTTTTTCCAAGAAACAACAAAAACCGCGGCAAAGGCCGCGGCGAAGACCGCCGCGAGGTCCGCGGTACAGTGGTTTTTCGCCACCCTCGGCCCATTTGCAGTACCCCTGCTCTTCCTGCTCTTTTTCGCCATCGTGATACCCTTCGCGTGCCTGATGCGCGACTTCTACTACCCCGGCGAGTACGGCTACTTCGACGGCGGTATCGGCCTGGGACTCGCCCCAGTGGCCGGGAGGTGGACGCTGACCGGGAAGTTCGGGGAAGACCGCGGGGACCACATACATATGGGGATCGACCTGGCGTGTCCGGAGGGCACCCCCGTGGTGGCGGTCGCGGCGGGCAGGGTCCGCCTCTCCACGAGCCCGGCGGGCGGCAACGAGATATGGCTCTACGGGGAAGACGGGAGGACGTACTACTACGCCCACCTGTCCGGGTACCACGTTGCCGACGGCGAGACCGTCTCCCCCGGCCAGGTGATCGGCTACGTGGGGAGCACCGGCAGGAGTACCGGACCGCACCTCCACTTCGGAGTGATGGTGAACGGCCGGTGGGTCGACCCGCTGCCGCTCCTTCAAGGAGGCGTCCTCCCCGGCGACCTGGCGTACCGGGACGTGGACGGGGAGAAGCTCGCCGCGTGGCTCAGGGGGAAGGGGTCCATGCTGGCCGACCACGTAGATGAGATAATCAGGGCCGCGCGGGAAGTTGGGGTGAACCCGCTCCTTCTGGTGGCCATAACCGGCCAGGAGCAAGGTTTCGTGCCGGAGGGAAGCCCGGCGGCGATGCTCGGCAACCCGTTCAACGTGTACGGTTCCTGGCAGAACTACTCCCCGGGGCTTTACGAATCGGCCCGCATAGCGGCCCGCACCGTGGTGAAGCTCAGCCGGGGGCGGCCGGAGGGCGTCCACCCCATATACTGGCTGAACTCGCGCGAAAACCCGAACGGCATGTACGCCACGGACCCCAACTGGTGGCGGGGGGTGACATATTTTTTTGAGACGCTTCAGAGGCAGATTTAGTTTTTGAAGAAAGGAGCTCGTTTTCCAATGTCCTGGGACCAGGTTTTTTTCATTTTGGGACTGGCGGCGGCCGCCGTCGTCCTTTCCAAGCACGCTTCCGCCGCGGTGAAGCAGTGGCTCACCCTGGCCGGTGCCATCCTGTTCGCGGCCTCCGTGCTCCGCCACGGGCCGGAGGCGGTTGCCTTGCTGAAGCGCGTGGCCGACACCCTGTGGCCGGTGCTGGCGAAGGCCGCCGAGAAGGGCGCCGGCGCTTTCGCGAAGTTCATGCATTCGGTACTGCATTAAGATCTCCGCCGGGAATTCCTTCGATTTCCAATCGAGGGATGAGTGGCGGCTGATAACCAGCGACCGTTGAAAAACAGTCGCTTTTCTATTTTGGGGACATTTTCGCGAAGAAGGACGTCAAGATCGTTGTTCTGTCCAGCCTACCGCACGGGCCAGTTGATAGACGATGTACTGGTTCAGGCTGACGCCTTCCGCACGGGCTTTTTCCGTTAAAGCCCGGTGAAGGGATTTCGGGGCTCGCACCAGGATGCGCCCGCTGTAGTTCTCGTCGACCGGTTCGGGAATAGGGTCGCCCTTTTCCAGTGCGTCTGCAATCCAGCACCGCTTGGCGTCTTCGATCATTTCAAGAGCTTCCTGCAAGGTTTCTCCTTGGGAAATGCATCCGGGGAGATCGGGGATCTCTACAGCGTAACCTCCTTCAAGCGAGGGGTAAATCACAACTTTGTATGGCAGGCTAATGTAGTATTCAAAGTTCTTCTCCATTTTTCTCCGCTCCTTCCAGGAGTTTAATGGCCCTGGTAACGTAGGCCTGTAATATGTATGGTTGTCGATAAGGAACAACCAGCTTGTACGGTCCTTTGCGGTGACATCCTCCCCTCAATTAATTGAGGGGCATCCCGACGTGGGATGGCAGCTTTCGCCGCAGGTTAGCCAGCATTCCCCGGATGACCCGGATCATCACCTTGGCCTTAAGGGGTGTCACGCTCCCCTTTCTCTCAGAGACGTGCCCCGAGAGCATCGAGCGCTTTAGCGGCGATATTCAGTGCTCCAACCCTGTCGGCATCAGATTGGTAGCCGCATCTTATGCATTTAAACCAGCCCTGAGTCTTGCGGTTGTAGCGGGAAACATTCCCACACCGCGGACAGGTCTTGGAAGTCTCCTTGGGGTCGATGTAGATTACGGGCACCCCGGCAAGGGCGGCCTTGTATCCGATGAATGAAGCCAGCTCCCGAAAGTTCCAACCCGACATCATGCGGTTGAACTTCTTGGAGCCTTTGGTCCGTTCACGAATACCCAGCAGGTTCTCCAGGGCAATGGCTTTACCTTCAGTTTTTGCTATTTCCACAATACGTTTGGAAATACAGTGGTTGATATACCGCATCCATCTTTGTTCACGACCCGATTCCTTCTTGACGCGGGAAAGCCTGCCTGCTTGCTGAAGTGCTTTACGCCGCTCTGCCCAACGTTCTTTTCGCCACCTCACCTGTCGTCCGTCGAAGAATACGTTGTTGGACAATACAGCAAGTTTTACGATGCCGAAGTCGACCCCGATTACGCCGCACGGCTCGTTGAGACATGTTTTGTAGACGAGGGATATGGCTGCGTACCACTCGCCGCTTTTGTCTCGCCATATCTCCACAGACCCTTGACGGCAGGAACCTCCTGCCAGATCCTGGAGCCTTTTGGCGTGGTATGTGGAAGCGGCAAGGGGTACGGCTATCTGGCTCCTACCGGAGGAAACGGGGAATTTGATGACCCACGTGCCGGAGGGAAGTTGGTGGAGGGAGTAGCAGTCCTGCCGCACCATTACCGGAACCGTTTTCTCAAATTTGGGCAGGCTGGCCTTTTTGCCCCTTTGTTTGCGGGAAAGGTAGGAGCGCCTGACGGACAGCGCTTTAAGCATGGCGCACTGGAGCGTGCCCCGGTTGAGGTCGAATAACTCACATGCCTGCCGGTAGGTTTCACGGTTTAAATGTGCCCGGCTGGTAGTATTCAAAGCTTCGGCCTGCTCCAGGAACCAGAAGCACGCTTGGCGGTAGATTTCCAGCATGCGGGTCATCTTCTCCAGCTTGCCCTTGTTGGGATGCAGGAGCTTGATTTTGAGGGTTACCGTCTGCATCCGACATCTCCTCCGGTCTGCTTAAATTATAGCACAGCCGGAAGAATAAACCAAGCCGCCATTCATCCCCCGATTAAAATCGGGGGCATTCTGGCGGGATTTTTGTAAATGTAGTGGCTCGAACCGCCGCGCGGCTGCGACCTGACGAAACCGGCCCTGCAGAGGATGGTGTCCAATTCCTCGAACCTTACCGTCCTGGGATTTCGTTTAATTCTCTCCAAGAGCTTTTCCAAGCGGCCCAATCCCGTTAACCGCCTTTCAGAATTTTGTTTAATGATAGCACATACAATATCAAGCGTCAATGATCAATCAGGAGTGGATGGAACGATGTCTCCAAGATTGCAAAAGGCAAACAACAAGCAGCCCCCTGGACTGCCGGGCAACTTCGAACGCCCCGACGGCTCCGACACGGCCACCCGCCTCTTCTGGCTCGGTGTGGGTTTCGCTGCCGTGGGGGTAATCCTGGTCCTCTCCGGCATTTCCGCCAGCACCGGCCTGAAATTCATGGTGGCCGGGGGGACGCTGGCCCTGGCAGTCAGGCTCTTCTCCCGGCACGGCTTTGCGGCCCTCCTGCTCCCCTTCGGGCTGATAGCCTCCCTGGCGGAGGTACTCAAAAGCCGCCTGGACGGTCCGGCCCCCGTTGAAGTAGAACCCGCTCCTCTTTTCGGGCAGCCGCTGGGCGAGGGACTGCCTCCCCTGGCTCTGTTCGGCCCTCCCGGCCCGCCCGCGACTCACGGGGCGGCGGAGGACGCCGGGCGCGCCGTGGTGGCGGCCCTGGCGGAGTTCAGCGTGCCCGCCGAGGTCACCGGAGTCCGCACCGGCCCGGTGGTGTCCCGGTACGGCCTGAAGCTCGGCTCCGGCGTGAGCGTCAGGAAGCTCTACACCCTGGAAGGAGACCTCGCCCTGGCGCTGGGCGTGCCGTCCGTCAGGGTGGTCGAGGAGGGCGGCCGCCTCTGGCTCGAAGTACCCAACCGGAAGAGGGGGACGGTGGTCCTGCGCGACGTGCTGGAGCAGTACCGGGGCAGGCTGCCCAAAGGCGAGTTGCCCCTGGTCGTCGGCGTGGACGTGTTCGGCAAGCCCCTCTCCCTGCCGCTCGAAAGTATGCCCCACGTCCTGGTGGCCGGGGCCACGGGGTCGGGGAAGAGCGTCTGCTTGCACAGCATCCTCCTGGGGCTGGTGGCCCTGCTACCCCCGGAGGAGCTGCGCTTCGTGTTCATCGACCCCAAGCAGGTGGAGATGGCGGCCTACGAGGACCTGCCCCACCTGGCCGCGCCGATAGCCGGCGCGCCCGAGGAGGCGGTGGCCGTCCTGCAGTGGGCGGTGGACGAAATGGAGCGCCGCTACGGGGAACTGAAGAGGCTCCGCGTGCGTTCGGTGACCTCCATCCCGAAGAAGGAGCGGCCCTTCCCGTTCCTGGTGGTCGTGGTGGACGAGCTGGCCGACCTCCTCCTGTCCGGCGACGCCGGTAAGGAGGCGGAAACGCTCCTGGTGCGGCTCGCCCAGAAGGCCCGCGCGGCGGGGATCCACCTCATCCTGGCCACCCAGCGGCCCGACGCCAGGGTGCTATCGGGCCTCATCAGGTCCAACGTGCCGGGGCGCATTGCGCTGAGGTGCGCCAAGTCCGGGGACTCCGAGATCATCCTGGATGCGCCGGGAGCGGAACGCCTGCTGGGCAAGGGCGACGCCCTGATCCTGGTGCCCGGCCAGGGGGACTTCGTACGCGCCCAGGTGGCCTGGGTGCCCGGGGACGTGCCCGCGAAAGTCTCGGCCTGGTGGCGCGAGAACCGGCCCGGCGCCGGGTACCTCTTCGCCCCGCAAGATGGGAAGACGGCGCCCGGCCCCCCATCGGGAAAGAGCAGGAAGGAAGAGGAAGACGATGCCTTGTTGAGGGAGGCCCTGGACGTGGCCTTAAAGCACGGCAGGGTGTCCGCCGGGTTGCTGCAGAGGGAGCTCGGTATAGGGGGAGGCAGGGCTTCTAAATTGCTGGCTGAAATGGAAAAACGGGGTTGGATAGGACCGACGAGGGGGAACAGGGCGCGGGAGGTGTTGATTGAAAGACCGAAGGAAAATCAGGAATGAGATTCACCTGTTGATTCCCCAACTGGAAAATATGTCAAATATACCCATCCACGGAATCCCCGTCATTGCTGGATTTTTTGAAAGTGGGGATCTGGTGGGAACATGGTGGGAACATCCTGATCCCGGAAAGCCTTGATACAAGCGGCCTCCAGAATCGTGTTCCCACATGTTCCCACCATGGTGGGAACATGCCCGAGGCCTTGCGGCTCAAGGCTTAGAGGTCAATTTCCAGATCAATGTTCCCACTAAAAAAAGTTTACACACAAAACCCTATATATAGGGGGTATATATTTTTTTTGAAAAAAGGTGATCAAGGGGGCCTATATATAGGTGTACGATCATTTTTGGTGGGAACATTAAGGTCAAAAATACCCTCTATCCCTTATATATCAAGGCTTCGAGCATGTTCCCACCGATGTTCCCACCACAAAATTTTCCAAATCCCGCTGTGCCTACTCCCCCAAGGGTTTGAGGGCATTTTTTCGATGTTCCCACCATGTTCCCACTTTGACCTTCGAGTGGGAACATAGTGGGAACATGCTTGTGGTATAACCGCAGTAACTATCGGGCATGAGCCCGGTTTTTTTTCTGGGTGTTGACTTCCTCCCCGGGCTTGAAAGCCGGGCCTCCGGCGCGGAAAGGATGGTGATTTGTTTGCGTGTATTGCTAGCCACTGGTTTCAAAGAACTCGACAGAAGTGTTGCCGCTGAATTATCGAGACAGATCATAGAATCCGCTGGCGAGTGCTACTACCGCGAAGGCCTCCCGTCACTCGCCAAGGAACGCGGGGCAGACGTGGTTGTTCTCTCCCCCCACCTGCCCGGCCAGACCGATACGGTGGATCTGGTGAAGGAGCTCCGCATGGCCGGCCTGCGCGTTATACTGCTGCCCGGCCGTCGGGACGACCCCAAGGCAGTGTACCTGGCCCGGAAGGCCGTGGCTCTGGGTGTCTACGACATCGTGTGGGATCCGGTCAGCCCGGAGGTGGTAATTAACCGGGTGCTGAAACCGGCCACTCTGGCCGAATCGGGTGTAGAACCGGAGGGAGACGTCCTTGAGCCGGCCGCGGGGAAGCCGGGGAAAAAAGTCCCCTTCTGGCGGAGGCTGTTTCGGAAGCCTGCGAAAAAGGAAACACCAGGTGACAGTCCTGCCGGGACGGTGAACGGCGGGAAGCCGGGGGCCGCATCCCTGGAGACGGTGCCAGGGGGAGATCGGATGAGGGATGCTGCTCTCCGGGGCAGTGACCGGGAAAGCGGGACAGGAGGGCTGCATGTGGGACCTCCGGTTTTTCCCGGCAACTCGGATCGTGCGGGTGTGCTGGTACTGGCTGACCGCGAGACGGCCCTGTTGCTGAGAAAGGCCGGTTTTGCGGTGGTATCAGATCCCCGTGACGCACGGGTTTGCATATGTGATGTCGACAGGGTGGCTTTTGCGCCCCGGGACATCCCCTTGCTGGTCGTGCGGACTGGTTCCGTGTCTGACCTGGCGGCGGTCATGGCAAGGCCGGGAGCTATTTTAGTGGACAGAAGCGAGATTCCCAGGAAGGTTTCCGCCATCTTGAACAGCCCGGCGGATACCGGGGATGCGGGGTCGGGTTCCCCGGCAGGTGAAAAGGGTGCTGAAAAGTTGCGTGCGGGTAAAACGGGGGATGTTGCTCCGCGTTCTGTTTCTTCCGGAGAGGATGAAGGAGGAAGCAGGCCGAACCTTTTCGTCCTCCCCGGTCGGGGTGCCGGTAATGGTGCGTCCGTACCGGAGCACGGCGTCATCTATATCGTATGCCCCGGTGAACCGCCGTCTGCGGGGCAAATTGCCGCCGTTTTAGCGAAGCAGGCAGACGGCTCCGCCCTGATTTGCGCGACCGGTGTTTCTGCCGGCGCGCTGGCGCTGGGCATGAAGCCGGAAGACCTGGTGCTTTCGGACTGGCGGGTACCGGGGGCGGACGCTCCGGTTATCTTCGAGGGGGTTACTGTGTGGCCGGTGGACCCGGGCAAGTTTCTCAACACGCGGGACGTCCTGCCTCACGCACTGGTGAGCCAGATAAGGAAGAGGTTCTCTGTGGTCGTGGTGGACTGCGGGGGCGACCTGTCGCTCTGCACGGGTGCTCCCCGCGACGCGGCGGTGGTCGTCGTGCGAACCGGGAAGGACACGGCGGACTGGGTAGTAGAACGGTGGGTCAAGGACTACGGCGGAAACGTGGTGATTGTGGGACCCGGCCGGGCGCTCGCGCTGGAGAGGGTAAGTAATGGCTATGTAGTACGGGTGGTAAACAACCCCGGTGCTTTTGAAGAACGTAAAGCCAAATAAAGGACGGTCAGGCGCTGGCCCTGCACCGGGAGTTGAGGCCGGGGGAGGTAGAAAACAGCTTCTTCCCTTGTAATAATTATCTCAAATAGGTATTGCCAACCAATAGGTATTGCCAACCAACACCATCTGATATAAATTAATATCAGGTGGTGTTTTATGAAACTTTACACAATAAGCGAGTTTGCCGAAAAACTTGGTGTCAGCGTATCAACGCTCCGCGCCTGGGATAAAGAAGGTAAACTGGTTGCCCTGCGTACACCAACTAACAAACGTAGGTACACTGAAGAAATGCTCTACCGGGCACTGGGCATAAAGAACCGCCAGGAACCAAAGAAAATTGTTTTATATGCCCGGGTGTCATCGGCTGGCCAGAAACCGGACCTGGAAAACCAGCTTAAGTACCTGAAGGGCTTCGCCGCCGGCAGGGGGCTGACCGTGGACGAAATACTTTCCGACGTCGGCTCCGCCCTCAATTATAAGCGTAAGAATTTCCTGAAGCTGTGCGGCATGGTCACCCGGGGAGAAGTCAAAACTGTTATTGTTGCCCACAAGGACCGCCTGGTGCGGTTCGGGTTTGAATTCTTTGAAGACCTGTTCGCCAAATTCGGCTGTGAAATACTGGTGGTCAACAAGGCCGAAGACATGTCCCCGGCCCAGGAGTTGACTGAAGACCTGATCAGTATCGTCCAGCACTTCGCGGCCAGGTTATACGGCCAGAGGACATATAAGGCGCGAAAGCTCACCAGAACCGTCCGGGAGGCGCTGAAAAATGCAGCAGACGGTAAGACAGAAGAGCCTGCCGCTGAACAGCGAGAAATGGGCCAGGATAACTGAGACGGCAGAAGCATATGCCCGGCAGAAGGACGCCTTCCTGGTGGAGTACGGGCATGTAAAATACCTGCACTATCTGGGCGAAAAGCGCAAGCTGCGGGACGAACTGGTTTCCGCCGGTTTTGTCAGTCCCTTTGGCTTGCAGGCCCGGCAGTGGAAGCTGGCCCTGGAAGATGCTCTTTACACCCTGGAGAGGCAGTGGGAGGCCGCCATTATCGAAGTCAAAGAGCGCCTTTACCGCCACGAAGGGCTGACCGATGAAGAAAAGCACTACGCCTTCTGGTTGCTGTACAGGCACGAGAAGCACAGCCGTGACTGGAAACGCATCCAGGCGGTCTTCACCGGTGAAGATATCGTCAGCGAAGAGATAAAGCTGGACGCGGAAGGCCGCGCTAAAGTGAGAAAATACCTGAAGCGCGTTTTTCGGCGCGTCCTGGGCAGAAAGCCTCGCGTCAAAAGAGCCCGCAGCTTCACCATTGACCAGCAGATGTACCGGGTATTTGCTACCGGAACACGGCAGTACATCGCTATAGCAACGCTAACCCCCGGTGAGAGGGTGATCATCCCGCTGGCCGGGGTGCATGCCATAGAAGGCAACCTGCGGGTGGTGCTTCTCCCTGACGAAAGCTGCGTAGAAATCCACCTGACCAGGGAACCGCAGACTTACCCGCCTGGTGAGGGAGAGGCGGGCATCGACCTGGGCGTGACCGAAGTGTTCACCGATGACACGGGCAGAAAATACCGGCCCGAATACGGCGAGGCCCTGCAGGAAATGTCCGACCATATCTTGGACAAGAGCCGGAAGCGCGGCAAGCTCCGAGCGCTGCGCCGGAAGTTCCTCGAACAGGACCCAAACAAGGCCCGGCGCATTTTAAAACACAACCTGGGCCTTGTTAAGCAAACCAAGAGGAACAAAAAATACCGGACCAGGTGCGAGAACGAAATAAATCGGGCATTCAACGAGTTTTACCGAGAACGCAAGCCGAAAGTAGTCGCCTACGAGGACCTCGCCCACCTTCGCGGGAAGGCCAGGAGCAGGGGTCTCTCCCGCAAGGTGAGCGGCTGGCAGCGCAGCATCATCAAAGAACGGTTGGGATACAAAAATTACATTTACTCCGTCACCGACCCCGGTCCGGTGAATGCGGCATACTCCAGCCAGACATGCCCCGTGTGCGGGTGGGTGGACGCGAAGAATCGCTGCGGGGACGTTTTTAAGTGCCGGAAATGTAGTTTTGAAGCTGATGCGGATAACGTAGCCGCACTGAACCTTAAGTTGAGATTGCACGACGAAGAGATAACCCGTTACATGCCGTATAAAAAGGTGAAGGAGCTTTTGCTTCAGCGTTATTATCAGAAACAGCAGGTCCTGCGCGGCATGTGTTTTCTAGTTGCAATAATTTTTGGTCGTTGATATAATTACTGCAAAGCAGTTTGGTAGATAAACTGTATTACAGCAGTTACAAAGGAGCGGTTTTTATGGGTCAAATAATTGGTAACGTTATAGTGCAGAAGCGCGGTGTTGTTAGTTTAGGCTTGTTAAAAGAACATATGCCTTTAAATGATGGCGATATTTTCCAGGTAGAGCTTGAAGACGGGAAAATTATCCTGAGACCGATGAAGCTCATTCCAGCAGAGCAGGCATGGTTCTGGACCAAGGAATGGCAGGACGGGGAAAAAGAGGCCGAGAAGGACATAGCTTCTGGGAGGGTTAAGTCCTTTGGTAATGTTGACGATCTTCTGGAGGATCTGGATAAATGATTTTTCAGTGAACGGAACGGTTCAAGAGAGCATATAAAAAGCTGGATGAGAACCAAAGAGGTGCCATAAAAAAAGCGTTGCGGCTGATGTCTGATAATATCAATCACCCCTCCCTGCGTGTTAAGCGTGTTCAAGGGACAAAAGATATTTGGGAAGCCAGTGCTACCATAAGTCTGCGCATCACCTTTTCCTGGAAAGGTGATACAATTATTCTGCGAAATTGCGGCGAACATAATAAGACGCTGAAAAAGCCTTGAAGATCTGCCGTGCCGCATTCTTCCCACTGAAGTGGGGAGTTAGGCACGGCTAAATTTTCCCCGGGTTATCGTTGCTTACCAATTACGCATATGTTACAATAGAAGAAACATTTAATAATGAGGAATATTAATCATGGAACTCCAACGTAACCGTAACAGTGTATTCCAGATCGGCTACCATTTCGTCTGGTGTGTCAAGTACCGGAAACCTGTTTTGACTGGTCAAATAGCAGAAGACCTCAAGGAGTTGCTTTTGCACATTGCCAGCGACAACAATTTCATTATCGAGCGGATGGAGATCATGCCCGACCACGTGCACTTATTTGTGACCGCCACACCCAACCACCTGATTGCCGACATGGTTAAAGCCCTCAAGGGCGTTTCGGCCAGGTTCCTGTTCAAAAAACACCCGGAGCTCAAAAAGCAGCTCTGGGGCGGGCATCTCTGGAATCCTTCCTACTATGTAGGTACCGTCGGGCACATCTCCGAAGAGACAGTCAAGAAGTACATCGAAAGCCAAAAGGCAGGCGATTAAAAATGCCGCACCTGCGCGGGTTCACAAAAACATTCCGGTACAACCTGCTTATGCCGGCCAGTGCAGAGGAACAGGCCGCCTGTACTATTACGCAGTACCGGCAGGCAGTTTCTTATTATCTTCAGGTATTTCAGGAACATCAAGAGATAATCGGACACAGCCAGTGGCTCAAGATGGCGGAAAACTTGACGCACAGGACGGAGGACAACCCGAATCCGGAGTATCCTTTCGACGAAGAGTTTCCCAATTTCCCCTCCGGCTTGTGGAGGAACGCCATTGCCGAGGCTCACGGCAAGGCCCTGGCATGGAGAACCAGCTACGAAAAGTGGGAGGAAAGAAAGCGCAAGCACGAAGAGAGGAATGCCAGGCGCATCGCCGCCGGGAAAAAGCCCATCGAGTTTATGGAGCACCCGCCGCAGTACCCGGAGGACGACAACTGCTGGTTGTCCTACTACGGCACCGAGTACAAGTGGGAAGATTCCCACCATATAATGCTCAAAATGTTCACCGGCAGGTCTTACACCTATCGGAAAGTTGCGCTCTTACAGCCGTTTGTCGTCCCTCCGGGTTACGCTGCGGGTTCTCCCATGCTGGTGAAAAAACCGACCGGCTGGGAGCTGCATGTCCCGGTTGTGCGGGTGGCAAGATTAGACCTCAAAAAGATAAAGGAGTTGATCAAAGACCCGTCTCTTAAAATCTGCCTGGTTGATCTGGGAATGAAACGCCACGCGGTGATGACCATCCAGGATACCAAAGGCAGGGTCTACGCGGCGAAGTTCATCTCCGGCGCGAAGGACAACCACCTTAGGAAGCGGTACCTGGAGAAGATAGTCAACCTGCAAATGCAGACCGGGGTTATTCCCATAGGTGAGCGGTTTGCCAAAGATTTGTGGGATAAGATATCCAACCTGAACGACGATATAGCTCACCGGGTATCCCGGGAGATCGTAAATTTTGCTAAACATCACGGGGCCAAAATTATTGTTTTCGAGTACTTAGATGATTTAAAGCCGGAGAAGGGTACCAAATCCCACTACCTGAACCAGAAGTTCAACTACTGGGTGAAAGGCCGGATATTCCGGTACACGCGTTACAAGGCACTGCACGAAGGCATAATCACCTGCCGGGTACCGGCTAAAAACACTTCCGCCCGGTGTCCTTACTGCGGGATGTTGACCGTCCGGCGGTACAACAAGGACCGGGACGGGAAGGAAATTAAGGGTGTCGACTTGGCGAAGTGTACTAATTGCGGAGTGCGCGACGTAAATTCCGACTTTGTGGGTAGTTTGGGCATCGGGACCGCGTTCCGGCTCAAGTACTGCTCGTAAAAGGTTTTATCTCGCGCCGGGCGGGCTCCAAACCCAACCGGAAGACCTCTCCGGCGACGGAGGGGCGTCCATGCCACCTACACTACACTCTACCCAGGAGTCTTGACGTATCGGGTTAACAGACGCAGTTTAGTGGAGGCAATTGCGTGGTGGTATTGTGGATGAGGCACGAACCCGCTGGTTGCTTGCACCCGGTAAGATACGGCGTAATCCGGTGCGGCAGGTCCATCTCCCGCCGGTATGCAGTCGGGCCTACGGCCCGGGGACTTCTACGACCGCGTACCCGGGGCAGGCACGAAGTTCACGGGAAGTAAAACCCGGAATCCTCCCACTTCAGTGGGGGGAGGTTCAAAATAGGTATACCCAGCCATGTATTGTTCGGAAGGATCTTGTATGTAGCCCGGTTTTCGAACGCCGGGCTTTTTCTTTTTTGGAGGTGGTCATCGATGAACCAGGTGCCGGTTGGACTTCTCAAACCTCACCCGAAAAACAAGGAGTATTTTCCGGAGGATTTACCGGAACCGCTGTGGAGTGAGTTGGTGGAGGACATCAAGGAGAACGGGATAATCAACCCTCTGGTGGTAACGCCGGACTATACGGTGCTGGCAGGTCATTTACGGCTGGAGGCAGCGAAGCATGTGGGGCTGACCCACGTACCGGTGGTCATCAGGGACGTTGACCCTGAAAGCGACGAAGCGGTAGCTTTGCTCATTAAGGACAACTTATTGAGGCGACAGCTAAACGACATGCAGGTGGCGAGGCTGATCAGGGTGCTGAAGGAAGTGCACAGGGTAAAAAAAGGGGGCGACAGGCGTTCTAAAGAAGCGCAGGAATCAAAGGGAAATAATTGCCCTTTGAAAAATATCGCTGATACTGTCGGTTTATCTGAAAGGAGAGTTAAACAACTCGATAAGCTCAACGACCTGATTCCTGAGCTCCAGGAGCTTGTTTCCTCCGGCAAGCTGGGCACAACTGCTGCTTATGAGCTGGCCTTCTTGTCTCCGGCAACCCAGAAGCAGGTACTCTCTGTATACGGGGAAAGGATAGCCGAACTCAAGCAGGCAGAAGCAAAAGAACTCCGCCGGAAGATCGAGGCGGAGGTGAGGGCGGAGGTTGAAAGGCAGGCCGCTGAGCTGCAGCGGTCCCTGGAAGCCCTGAAGGTGGAAAAACGGCAGGCTGAAATCCTCTGGGAGAACAGGGAGCGGGAACTTACCAGAACCATAGCCGACCTCCAGAACGCTTTGCGGGAAAGCGGGGACCGGCTGGAAATAGAACGGCTCCGTCGGGAACTGGATGAAACCCGGGAAAAACTCCGGGAAGAGCGGACTGAAGCGGAGCGGGAGAGGGAAAGGTTGCAGGGCCAACTGGACGCGCTCAAGAGACAGCTCGCCGGGGTATCATCGAAACAGCCGGAGGTAAAGGAAAAGATAGTCGAAGTGGTGCCTCAGAAAGTTTTGAACGAAATCCAGAAACTCCGGAAAGAGCGGGATGCCTACAGGGAGAGGCTCCGGGAGTTGAACCAGCGGGAGGAAATTTTAAAAGAAACAATTGAAGGACAGGTAAAGAAGCTGGAGGAAGACGCGGCCTTCTTTGTGTCGCGGGTCAGGGCATTTCTGAAAGAGACCTCTCTCCTGGCATACACGGCCAGGGAAATTTATCGATGCCGGCCGGAGACCCAGCGGGAGTACGATTCCGCCGTCAGGTCCGTCTTGAAGTGGGCGGAAGACACGCTGGACACGATGGGCAAATCGGTAAAAGCGATAGACGTGGAGGTGGGATAATGTTTTCGATTCAGGCCATGCAGGAAGAGATTCGCAGGGAAGAACACCTGGAAGTGGCCGCCGCGCTGTCTTTGCTGTCTTTCAGGGACAGCAAACTCTTCGACGGCATGAAGGTAAAACCTCACATGCCGACCCTGAGTAGGGCGCTCAATGCCGTGTTGAGCCGGTTACTGGTCCCGGAGATGCGCCTGTGCGACGAAGTGGCCGCTAAAGTCCTGAAGGTGGTCGCGGAGTACCCCTCCTTCAGGACGATAATGGACACCGAGAAGGACAGGTTCAGGCAGTATTTGCAGATCTACGTTGCCCGGCAGATTCTCCTGGCAAAGTGCCGGCAGGGGAACGTCATTTCTCCGTTAGCGCGGCGCGCAGCGGTGGTCTTCCTGGAGATGCGCCTCCTGGAATCTTCCGTGGCCGCGGGCGTAAACCGGGCCGCCGACAAGTTCCTGGAGGGCGGGCTTGACCCGGACGGGCTGGTGGAAGTTCTTTCGGACGTAGTGAGAAAGGAATACGAAGAACTGGTGGCCAGGCTCGAAGCGGAGGCGTTGCCGGAAACGGGGAGGAGCGAGTTGCTGCAGTTGCCCGAAGCTGCGATTGGCTGACCTGGTTCTGACCTGGTTTTCGAGTCTTTTCTTTTTTCGAGAAACGCCGAAAATCAACGAAAACCCCGCACCTCACCCTGAAAAACAAATATCTTCCAGCACAGAACACCCGTTTTGGTCAAACAAAGTCAAATACCGCTTTTGTCATTTCTACCAGAACGTGCTAAGATAAAGTCAATCAAAGTCAAAGTCAGGGGTGGTCGGAAGTGCCGGAACTCAAACTGCTCAAAATCGCCAGGCTGTCGTCGCACCACTTCGCCCTGCCCCCGGCGTTTTTGCGCGGGGTAGTCGAAAAGTACGGCTACCGGCACCTGGCCGTTTACCAGTACGGCAGGGCGCTGGTGGTCGTCCCGGTCAACGTCGAGGTGGACGGGGAGGCCCTGGAGGACGTGAAAGGACTCCTGGAGGCCGGGCGTGCTGGTGTGGTAAAATGAGGTAAAATCAATAGAAAGGAGTGATGCCGCTGTTGAGGTTCTTCTGGTTCGTCATCTTGCTGGCGCTCTTCGTCATCTTCATGCCGGGCCTGCGCCCGGTATAAAAACTTCGAGGAAAAGGAGTGGTTATATGCTCAAACGTAAAGCCCTAATTATTCCTATAGCTCTATTTCTGCTTGCGTTCCTGGCCCTCCCGGCCCTGGCTCAGCAGGAACAGGTTGACGTCTACGAAAACCAGAAGCTGGTCAAGTCCGTGGTTTTCGTGGTCGGCACCAGGGAATACTTCGTCAACGGCCAGATCCCCGGCGTAAAAATGGACGTTGCCCCGTTCGTGTTAGCCGGCCGTACCTTCGTCCCCGTGCGTTTCCTGAGCAACGCCCTGGGGGTGGAGGATGAAAATATCGGCTG
Source organism: Desulfofundulus sp. TPOSR (assembly GCF_011393055.1). Taxonomy (NCBI): domain Bacteria; kingdom Bacillati; phylum Bacillota; class Clostridia; order Eubacteriales; family Peptococcaceae; genus Desulfofundulus; species Desulfofundulus sp. TPOSR. Next base: position 608,687 of record NZ_JAAOEF010000003.1, read on the forward strand.
GAACGAGAAGGCCCGGCTGGTAACGCTGAAGCAACCCGGGTACCCGGTGGTGGAGTTGGTAATCAGCAGCAAGCAACTCAAGTCCAACGGTAAGGTTACCAACATGGACGTATCCCCCCTGGTCAGGAGCGGGCGCACCTTCCTGCCGGCCCGGTGGGTGGCCGAGGCCCTGGGCTATCAGGTGGACTGGGACCCGAAATTGAACCTGGTGATATGCTGGCCGAAGGGTGAACCGAAACCGGATATAAGCGGTATTAAGGATTATTTAAATGAGCAAATCGGTGAAGCGGGCAGCATCTGGTTGGCCAGGGCTGAGGAATTCACCGGTGAGCCGATTAATATGAGTGAGTTTGATTGGGAGGGTCTGGATAAGGGTAATAACCCGACTTTTGTACCCGATATGACCATTAAAAAGATTAAACCCGGCGATATACCGCCTAACGGGATTTTAATGGGATCCAGGAAGTACGGCGGCAACGCCATCCTGGGAGTTACTTTCGCTAAAGACGGTATATACATCAAACAGGCTTCTGCAGATGATGATCGTACTGGACTTTCCCAGATCTTCCTGGTCATGAAGGACAACAAAGTTAGTTATGGAATAAGCATGCCCGGGTTTTATCAGTACCCGACAAACCCATTTACCGTGAAGTTCCCATTTAGTGCCGCATTAAGCGACGACTTGACCCTGCCGGATCCCAGACTGGAAGATGTCAAAGGGTTCTTGCTCGAAGGAGGAGATAAACAAGTCCTCTATGTAGAGAATCCATACTACAAAGGGAGGTAGTTGAAGTTGTTTAAAAAACTAATCAGCATGCTGCTGGTTGCGGCGGTTTTAGCGGCCGTCCCTTACGGGGCGGCCTTCGCTTCGCCCACTGAAGGGCAGGAGCAGGTGATCTATATGAGCATAGCCGTTCCGTACTTTGACATCTGGCGGCACTCCGACGGGCACTGGCAGGATACCAACGGCGACACCTACCCGGACAGACCGACGGAAGGAAAACTCCAGGTAAACAGTTATTACCTGCCGGATGAAAGCGTGCGGAACAGGTTTAAGGTAACCAGGGTGGAGGCTGTTCCCCTGCTGTTAAACGACCGGGACCTCTTCGAGCGGGCCTACCAGTACGATAAGCACTTGGGAAACTGGGATATAATTAGAAAAAGATACCTCCGATACGAACCCGACAATCTTACTGTAAGGGCGTACTTCGACGAAGAATCCCTGGCGCATGGCGCCTGCTCCCTGGTTTGGCGGGCGTCCTTATCCCCATTGAGAAAAGCGCTTGACCTTACCAATCCTGAAGTACGTGCCATGCTGGGCCTACCTCCCATGAACTTCGCCCCCGGCGTCCAGGGCTGGCGCTGGTACTTTCCGGCGGTGATCACCTGGTACGGAGTACCGAAACAGGTACCCGACTTCTACGCGAAGATAGATCCGCACAGTGTAAGAGCGAAACCCGGGCAGGAGCTGACGTTTACGGCTACCTTCGGGTTGAAAGAAAATTACCCGCTGTCTACGAGAGCCGTGCTCAAGGGATTGCATGTAATAGGCGGCAAAGAGTACCCCGTAACCCTGGTGCCTCTTGACGGCGCACCCGACCCGAAGAACCCAATCGAATTCCAGCCGGGCCAACAATTTAAATACAGGGTAAAGGTACACGCCCAGAACAGGAACAGCGATATTGTGGTCAAGATAAACCCGGTGGACACCTCGAACGACGCGAACTGGTCAAACAACCGGGACGAAGCGCGGATATCCGTCCTGGTTGATGTCGCCGTCAAGATCTGGCCCATCAAGAACCCCTACGTGCTGAGCTGGCTGTCATCGTCGCTGACGCCTGGCGTGAACGTGCGGGCGTACCGGAAGGACGACGGCGACCCGGTGCCGGTGAAACTCACGATGAACGGCCCGGTGGGGACGAAGACGCTGACCTTCACATTGGGAGGCAAGGGGTTCAAGACGGTACAATACTTCTTCACGGTGACACGCGGCGGCACGTGGAAGGTGAGCGCCGAGGCGTGGCCGGAGCCGAAGGACCTGGAGTCCTACCCGCCGGACAACAGGGCTTCTACGCAGGTGACCGTGGTCAAGCGTGAGCCGCCTCCGACAGGGCCGAGGGAGCCGGGTATTCACGGGGAGCTGGGGGATATTTGATCAGAGGGGCCAATCACAGGCCCCTCTTTTTTCGTTGGGGTGGTTTTAATGTGGCAAGTGCAGAAAACAATCTCGATAGAATTGGATCCAGGTGATAGTATTGTATTCCTCTTGTTCTTTTTTTCCCTATTTTTTTCTATGTGGATGTTGGGCATGATGGAGTGTAGCCGATCACGGGGACCGCTTTTTTGGCCCGGGAAACAGCGGTACGGTTTTGCAGACCGATTTTTGAGTTCTGTGGGTAAATTGGTAGTGGGGAGTTCGAATGTGAGGTTTTCCCTGCTTCTTTCTGCGAGGTTGAGAGCAGGATTTCCGGTGGTTTTCTGGATCTTTGCGAGCAGTATTGCCGTGTATTTCCTGTGCGGCGCACAGCTCACGAAATATGCTTCTTTTTTCGGCGGGTGCTTGACATATGTTGCGGCAGTGCTTTCGGCTGCTTTGCTTCTATGTGAAGGGTACGCAGCCAGGGTGGTTTCATGTGCGCTGTGTTATCTAAAGGGTTGCCCAGGCAAAGCTGAAGACGAACCCTGCGAGCGTGATAATGGTCCTGGCTACGAGGGACGGTTTCTCACACCTTGCGGGAAACTCTTCTGGCCAGGGATTTCTCCGGAGGAGGCAGGAGATGGAAAACCACACTCGCGCTCCATCGGTATTACCGCCGAAGGAATTGCCCAGGAACAGGGAGATGCCTGCAGCACCAAAGAGGGCCAGGTGGGTTTTGAAACCGGGACCGGCTATTTTGGCGCTGACGAGAGTTACTGCCGAAATGAGGAAGGTGATGCTCAATCCCCCGAGGGAAACGGCAATTTCTCTGAGCGGGGTGGGTTGGAGAGCGCGGGGTTTGCTGGGTTCACCGGTAAAACCAATGGGCCACGGAGAAAAGCGGAAGGTGGTATTTTCCCAGGGCTTGAGACAGAAGTCTATGCTACAGATGTTCACGAGCTCGGGAAGGTCCCGGAGCAGGACGTGTACGAAGAAGTGCCCCAGTTCGTGGAAAAGGATATGCAGCCAACCCAGGGCGAGAAGCTCGGCGCCGACCCCGAGAATAAGGAAAAAGCACGGTTGCGCAAGAATGAGGCTGGTCGCGGTGTCGATAAATACCTGTCCGTGTTGGTTAAGAGTTTCCATTTTGTTTTCAACCTCCTTGATGCGGCACTTTCCATAGCAATTTTTCCGTTTTGTGTGGTTTCCCTCCTGTTCGTAGCTGTACGCTCAAGGCTCGACTGGTGGTTGGAGGGGGGTAGGCCGGGCTGGAAGAGAATTTTTGCCTTTTTCGCCTGGTTGTTTAGCTGGTTTTTGGGGGAGATGTTTCTCTTCGGGGCGATTGGGGCAGCCTTCGTGTCTTTCCTTATGGGACAGTTTATTAACCTCCTGTCATAGAGGGGCGGGCGAAGCCTGGGATGCAGCGGTTCTACCTGTACCGGATGCTGGAATGATCAGTAAGGGAGCAAGGAGATGTTGCAGTTGATTCGAGACATCGTTAAAAACTTGTGGTATTCTTATATCTCACGCAAGATGTGGGAAACGGAAAGCATCGATTGTTTTGGCAATAAAATTGGCTATAGTTTCTGCGATTCGCCTGAGTTCAGGTTCAGAGTTATGCCTTTGTTTTTGCTGTCTTGGGTTGTACTGGGTATTATTGGCTGCGGGTTGGCGGGTGCCAGCAGGTTATTTTTCGCTGTGGCAATTTTGATTATACCGAATGGAATATGTCATGTGGTTGATTACCTTATTGAGAAAGGAAAACCGGCGGCACTATATTATGCCAAAGCGAGGCTTGGCAATGTACGAAAGAAACAGAGCGAAGAGTATAACATAAAAAAGGATATTAAAAAATGTTGTTACCCTCTTACTCAAAGGGTAAGAGATATATACATCCACAATATCTGGTTTTGTTTTATTAAAGATGGCTTGGATAATGGAGAAGACTTTCTTGCCGTCGGTTCTGTTGCTGATGGGAAGAGCGTCTTGAAGGGCACGGGCAAGGTTGGTGAAAGAGAAAGCATACAAAAAAATGTTGTTACTTTGGTAGAAAAATGCGGCACAGAACAAGTTTGTAAAAATACCGGCAGAGAGAATGATAATTTTTCTGGAACTTTTGGACGTATAGAAACCCCGGCATTGGAAGGCGCATTCACCGCCGACAAAGAAATACTGGGTAACAATGATTGTTACACCTGCTATTTTAAAAACGGCAATTGCAGACTTATCCTTCTTGCCAAGTGTTACCTTTCGGGGTGGTTTGTCAAGGATAGTAAGGGCGATAGCGTGTCCAAATTCGTGGATTGCGGCTGTCAAAGGGATAGAAAGAAATGTGCACAACAAAAAATATGCGATATTCTCGGTATTTTCCAAGGTAAACACCTCTGGGATGAATACAACCGTTTTGACAAGGTACTGTTGTTTTTGACGGGTCTTTTGTGGGTGCCGATGGCATTGATTAACGGCGGTTTCAGGGCGGCTTATCCGTATGGTGGAAATGGGAGCAGGTTGAGAAGTTTTTTCGAGGAAGTTTACTTTTTCTCCTTCATGTCCGGGGTGTGCGCATTAATCACAGGGCTTTTCGCACTTTAAGCTGGAGTTCCAGCTCTCTTTTTTTAAGGGGGTGTTTTTCTTGCGGTTCGGGAGAGAAACCGGTTCCACCCTGGTCGAGTTCGTCTTTGCTTTCATCGTCTTCTTTGCCTTCCTGTTCGGCCTTCTGGGGGTGACTTTGTGGGGAATAGGAGGCTTCTTTGTCCAGGATGCTGCTTACAGGGCAGCCGAGCAGTACGCTGTGTCTCTCGATAAAGAGGCGGCTTTGGAGGAAGTTGTAACCTCCCTTGGCCGGTGGGCATACCTCTTCATCGAGCCCGGCTCTGTGTCGGTCAGCGTCCGGCAGGAAGGCGACAAGGCAGTGGCGGAGGTGCGGGCGGAGCCCAGGGTGCAGCGGCTCTATTTTTACCGGATGCCGGAACTGGTCAGGCGGGCGACCTGCACGCTGGAGTACCGGTTCAGAAATCCGGGGGAATTTTCAGGTTAAAAGGGGGTGACGCGGGTGTTCTTAACCCCTATAGGCTCCAATCTGGTCGTTTTTTGGAGCGCTTTCATCTGTGCGATTATCATAATGACCCTTTTCTGTACATTGGTTTTTTCAGCACCTGGTTCGCCTGACTCCATTATAAATTCCGGGCTAATGAAGTTACTGCTCATCGCAGTAGGAATCCTCCTGGCAGCACCGGTGGCTGTTGCCTTTATTCTCTGTATAGTTTCAGGTATCTACTCTGGCGTAGCTGATTTCCTGAAAGCGCGTAAGGCTTGGCTTGATCCTTCGGCAAAAGGCGTTTATGTGCTAAGAGCTTTCACCCGTGTGGGAGGGAAGCTTTGGGTTGTGTGCCTTCCGGGTTTAAGGAAGCGTTTTGGGAATGCGGCGAAGGAAACGGTGTTCGTTTATCCCTGCCACGGCTGGATTTCCGGCGGTTTCTGGAAGGACAGGTTCGGTGACTCGGCGGAGTGGAGGGATGAAGTAAAATGCGCACGGGGCGGCAGAGATACCGTCGTGGCTCTGGAGCACTCCCATGAATTGGAAATGGAGCTGAAAGAACTTGGCTACAAACAAATGGAACTGGAAGATTTCAGGGAAGCGGTTGAAAGGTGGAGAGCCCGGATGGATTCCGTGCGGACCTGGCGGGTGGAAAGGCGGCAATTTTGGACCGACCCTTTCTGGCAGAAGATAGCCCGTCTCCTGCTGTGGAGTAGAGGCGGCCTGCCGTGGCGAAGGCAAAGGCGGACGGTTCCAGACTGTTGGACTGCGGGAGGTGGCGCGAAGGGGGTAAAATGACGGTGCTGGGTATTTTAAAGGGTAAAGTTTTCAGGTCGCAGGTAGAGAGAGAAAAAGGCTCCATCCTGGTCGAGCTCGTCATGGCCTGCCTGGTCCTTATGGTGTTCTTTTTCGCCTGCGTCGAAATTGCCTGGCTCATCCGCGACGACGTGTACCTCCAGCGGGTGGTACGGGACGCGGCGCGGGAAGCCGTCCTGACTGGAAACCTGGGTGCTGGGTATACCAAGGCCGTCGACGTAGCGCGGATGTACTTCGGTAGGTACTCCGGCGACGTGAATGTATCTTTAAAACGGCACGACAGCGGGCAGAGCCACAGCGTGGTCTGCACGGCCACGTACCCGCACAGGTTCTTCGGGTGGTTCTCAAAAAACGCCCTGGGCGGGAAGGGGGTGACGCTGAGTGCGAGGGCAGTTTTCGGCTGGTGGGACTTTCCGCAGGGTTACGAGTAACGAGTCGGGAGCCGTGCTGGTCGTGATGGCCGCGGTCTGCGTGGCGCTGTCGCTGCTTTTTGCGGGGATCTGCGAGTTCGGCAGGTTCCTGCTGATGCGGGAGCAAACCCAGACGGCGGCGGACGCGGCGGCCCTGGCGGGTGCCGTTTCCGGCGTGAAGCGGTGGGTCAACATAACCGTGTTCACTGATCGGGGGGACAGGCTGGAGTGCGACGAGTTTAGCTGTTGGTGTGAAAGTTGCGGTGTAGTGGGGCACACCGTTACAGGACGCGAAAGAAAACTCCTGGACGAGGAAGGCTGGCGGGATTACTGCGAACCTCCCTGTTCCTGCGGCGGGGGTAGCTGCTGGTACGTAATCAACGACCGGTGGGTGACGTATGACTCAGGCAACTCCGGCTGGAGCCGATTGGCGGCGGAGGCGTTCTATTATGCTAACGAGCCGCTGATAGCCTCCGATTCACAGGTTATAAGGACAGTCTTTCACAATTCTCGTTCCGACCCGGCTTATCCTTCTGTAACAGTTTACGGCCGCTCCTGGCTCAGTTCACTTTTCCCGGGTTTTTTGGGTGCGTTTCCGGAATCTTATAAGACTGACGTATGTACCCAGGGGCAAACGTACTACCATCCTCCGTATTCTTTAAAGTGGACCAGGGCTCCCGAGCGGGCATGTTGGAAAGATTAGAGGAAAAGGAGGTTTCGGCTTGGATACTGCATTTGCGGCCGCGGTCCTCGCGGCGGGTGCGGTGATGACCCCCGCCCTGGCGAGGGCCGCCTGCATGGACAGAAAAAAGGTGCAGGAGGTACTGTGCCGGACCGGGGTGAGGTTAGTTCCGGAGGAAGAAAGAAGCGAACTCGGGCGGAAGCTGGCGGAGGCCGGGTTGTACGACGTCAGCCCCGACTGGTTCGCCGGTCTCCGGTGGGCGCTGGCCGGGGGGTTCGCGATACTGTGCCTCCCCCTCCTGCTGTTCGGCATGGACCTTTTCTGGCTGGTGTTCCTGGCTCCCGTGCTGTACTTTCTGCCGGGTATGTGGCTGAACTCCCGCATCTCAAAGAGAAAAAGCCAGATACGGCTTTCCCTGGCGGATTTCTCGGTGCTGTTCTCCACGGCGCTGTCCGCCGGTGCGGACATAGTGCTTGCGCTGGAAGAAGCGGCCGGCTGCGTGGGAGGGCCGCTGGCGGAAGAGGTCGACCGTGCGCTGAGGGAGTACCGCACCGGCCAGGGCATGGTTGACGTACTGGTTTCCATGGCGGACAGGTGCAACGTGGACGAGTTCCGCAGTCTGGTGCGGGTCGTGGTACAGTCGTACAGGTACGGCGCGCCGCTGGCGGAGTCCATGCGCGCCCACGCTGAACAGATGCGGTCCGTGAAGCGTTTCGAGGTTATGGAGGCGGCAGGCAAATTGACCGTTTCCATGGTGATTCCCGTGCTGGTTTTTATACTCGTGCCCTCCATGCTGGTCCTCTTTTATCCGGCAGCCGTTCAACTCATGAGTGCGTTTGGTATGTAGCGTACGCGGAAGACTGGAAGCGTGCCCGGCCCCGAAAAAGCCGGGCCTTTTTCTTTTTTGAGAACGCCGGGGAAGGAGGTGAAATCGGGCATGCTCCGGAAGCTGGTGTCCCTGCTGAAGGACGAGAACGGTTCGACCTTCATCGAGTCCGGTCTGTGGATCGCCATCGTGGTGCTGGTCATGGCCACCGCGGGCTACAACCTGGCCAACACCATGAAGGGCAAGTTCACCGAAATCCAGAGCAACGTTTCTGCGATTACGGTGCCCAGGATCACTCCGTAGAGTTTTGCTGGGATCAGGGGGGCGGGAGCTGTTTCGCCCCCCTGCTTTTTTAGGGGAAGGAGGTGAAATCGGGCATGCTCCGGAAGCTGGTGTCCCTGCTGAAGGACGAAAGCGGTTCGACCTTCATCGAGTCCGGTCTGTGGATCGCCATCGTGGTGCTGGTCATGGCCACTGCGGGCTACAACCTGGCCAACACCATGAAGGGTAAGTTCACCGAAATCCAGAGCAACGTTTCTGCGATTACGGTGCCCAAGATCACGCCGTAGTGCTGTGGGGATCAGGGGGGCGGAAGCTGTTTCGCCCCCTGCTTTTTTTTAGGGGAAGGAGGTGAAATCGGGTATGCGGGAGTTGTTCAAAAAAGCTAAAGACACCGTTGTTGCCCTCGCTCGCGACCAATCCGGCGGTGTCCTGTCCGAATACGGCCTGCTCATCGCGCTCATCGCCGTCGCCTGCATCGCGGCCATGATCTTCCTGGGTAAGGCCATAGCTACCAAGTTCAAAGGTGTGGGTCAACAGATCCAGGATGCTCAGCCGGTACAGTAGGAGGAGTGGCATGCCACCCCGTCGTTGGATCAGCTGTATTTTTTTCGCGGGAGCTTTCGTGGAGTTGCTACGCGAGGGAAGCGGCACCCTGGTGGTACCCGGTGCCGCTTCCGCCCTCGCGGGCGTTATCTTTTCCCTGCTGGGCCGGGAAGCGCCGGCCGCGCTGACAGGGACCCTGACGGCGTCTGCCAGTTTCGCGGCCCAGGCTGTTTTCGGTTTCTGCGAAAGCTGTACCGCCGCGGCGGTGCTCTTCTCTTTAGGCGGCCTTTCTTCCGGGGCGGACCTTTTTGCCCGGGAAGGAAAGAAAGCACAAAAAGTCGCCGCTGCTGTGGCGGTCGCTTTGCTTTTCCTGTCGGCTTTTTTCCTGTTCGCCCGCCTGGAACTAACCGGAATGCCCGGCGGGACAGCGGGAAATTCCGCGTGGGAAAACCGCGAGCCGGTTTCCACCGGTAAAAAAATTACCCGGGTGGAGAAGGCCCTTCTTTATTTTTCGCCTTTTTGCCGGGCGTGCGGTGAGGCGGTCCGTGCCGCGGTTAGCGCCGACCCCGGCGGCAAAAGGTGGGAACCTGTCGTCGTGCCCGAGCTGGCGGTCCGCACCGGCGAAGAAAAGCTGAAAGAGGCGGGATATTCGGGTAAGGTGAGAACTTCTTCCTCTTCCCCGGCTGGAAAAGTTCCCTGTCTCGTTCTGCCGGACGGCAGAATGTTCGTGGGAGCGAGGGAAGTGGCAGGTTTGTTTGAAAACCTCGAAAAGGAGTGATCGCGGAAGGTGTTAAAGAAACATGCTCCCCTGCTGGTATCGTTCATATTCGCGCTTGCTTCGGCGGTTTTGATTTACTTTTCTGTCCAGGCTACGAGACCCACCGTCCCCGTCGTGGTGGCCGCGCAAAACCTTTCCGTCGGCCAGGTCGTCACGGAGGATGCCGTCCAGGTGAAGAAAATGCCTTCTGAAGCCGTACCGCCAACGGCGGTACGCTCGGCAGCCGCCGTCGTGGGCAAGACCGTAACGGCGGGCCCCGTACTCGCGGGAGACGTTCTGAGGGCCGAACACCTTTCCACGGACGGCGTCCTGGTCGCCGCTTTGCGTACCTTTGCGCCTGACGGCTGGGTCGCGGTCGAACTGCCTCCCGACACGGCTATGGGTATGGCCGGGATCCGGAGGGGTGACATCGTAACCGTGTACGCGGATGTGCCCGGGGAGCAGGGGATCACTACAGGCGTCGTGGCAGAGGACGCGGTGGTTCTTTCCACTCCCTGGACGACGGTAGGCCAAAAAGGCAGCGAGCAGGGGAGGTTCTACGTGTTAGCCGTCAGGCCGGAGGAAGCACGGTTGATCGCTTCCCTTAATGTGCGGGGCAAAAAAGTCGCCCTCGTGCTGAAAGGGGGGAAAGAGTAAGTGCTGGGAGATCTCTGGAACCGTGCTGTTCTTGAGCGGAGTATCCCGGCACTCCCGCTGTCTCCAGGGGAACTCGAAGGGGATGCTGAGGTAGTGGGATTCTATTCCCCCGCCTCCGGGGCGGGGGCCACCACCCTCGCCTGCCTGTTTTCCCTCTGCGCGGCGGAAGAAGGGAAAAACGTGGCGCTGGTCGACCTGTCTCTCCGGGGTAAAGTGCGTACGTACATGGGGCTGACCCCGGACGTATGCCCGGCGAGCGTCCTGGACATGGAGGGGGTTGATGTACCGGAGGAAGTGAACAAGGCGGGCGTCCTCCACCCGCGCGGGATTTTCGTGGTGCCCGGCGTCGCGCGGACTCTCGATGCCGCCCAGGTAGACACGCGGATCTCCATCAAGGCTGTTTCGCTCGTGAAGAGGGCGTTCGACCTCGCGGTCATCGTGATAGGTCCCCTCTACAGGAACGGCTGGGCGGTGGCGATGCTCTGCGATCGGATATTCGCGGTCGTCCGGCCGTGCAGGGCAGACATGGACCTGTACGCGGAGGACGCGGACCTGCTCTCCCGTCTGGGGTGCGGCGAAAAAACCCGGGTCATACTGAACCAGAGCACCCTGCCCGGGGGGATAAAAGAAGAGGATGCCCGGAAGTTTTTTTCGGCGTGGGCGGTCTTTCCATTTCTGCCGGAAGTGCTGTCCGGAGGTAACAAGAGGTACCTGGTCATCTCCAGAAAGGTCAAGAAGTTCGTATCGCAGGCATTTTCTTCAGCTTTGAATACCGGGAAGGAGGTAGCTGGTATTGGATCTGACTCTGGTGAGCACGCTGGCGGCCAGGGACGGGCTGATTTCCCCCCTGCCGTTTCTGCAGCGCCGTATGGAGAAGAGTGACGCCGGGGAGACCGCGCTGGTCAGTATTGAACAGGAAGAATATGCACGCCTCAAGAACCACGTTCAAGAGGTTGTCAGACAGCAGATGAACCTGGATGAGGTTGCCAGGTCGCGCGACCCGGTGGTCCGCAACAGGTTCAAGAGCATTGTACTGCGGGCGATGAGGGACCTCGACGTGAAGGCGGCGTCCGCCGCGGTGCCGTCCCTCGTCCAGAAACTTTTTAACGACATTCTGGGGTACGGGATTCTGGAGAAGTTTTTCTTCGACCCGGAGGTTACGGAGATCATCGTCAACGGCACGCGGGTCCAGGTGATGAGGCACGGCAGGAGGATCTTCGTGCAGGAGCGGTTTGAGAACGCCGAGCAGGCCCGGCAGGTGGTGGAGCGGATGCTCGCCCCCACGGGGCGCCGCCTGGATCTGGCCAATCCCCGCGTGAGCGCCCGCCTCTTTGACGGTTCGCGGATGATGGCCCACATCTCGCCGTGCGCCGTGGACGGGGTGCTGGCGACAATCAGGCGCTTCCGGCAGGACATTACTCCGGAGGCGCTGTTGAAGAACCGGTCGATATCCCGGGAAGTGCTGGAGTTCATGCGGGCGTGCATCCTTGCCCGGCAGAACATCGTCATCGCCGGTGGCACCGGCAGCGGTAAGACGACATTCATCAACGTCCTGGCGTCCTTCATCCCGCACGATGAGAGCGTGGTGACTGTGGAGGACACGGCGGAGCTCCAGCTCCAGCACCCGGACGTGAGGCGGCTGGAAGGGCGCCCGCCGAACATTGAGGGGAAGGGGGAGATTACCCTGCGCGACCTGGTGAAGGACGCCCTGCGGATGTTCCCCGACCGGATAATCGTCGGGGAGTGCCGCGGCGAGGAGACTTTTGATATGCTCCAGGCGATGAACACCGGCCACCCGGGGTCGATGACGACCGTCCACGCGAACTCCGCGAGGCACGCCATCAACCGGCTGGTGAACATGGTCCAGACGGCGGGCATGGAGCTCCCCCGGGATGCCATCCTCGACCAGATAGCCGATGCAGTGGACATAATCGTGTTCATACTGCGGGAGAAAAGCGGCCGCAGGAGGCTCGACCACGTGGTGGAGGTGGTTGGCCCCGAGCGCGGGGCTGACGGCATCATCAGGGACGTGAAGCTCAACCTCCTGTGGCGGTACAACCCGAAGACGGACTCCTTCGAATGGGTGGCGGGGGAGTTCAAGCGGGCAGAAATTCTGGCCGAAAAGGGGGGCTGGCAGTGCACTATCTCCTGAAATGGCTGGCGGTTGCAACCGGTTTTATGGCGGTTTTCCTGGCCGTGTGGCAAGGCAGGCGCCCCAGGAGCGTCCCCCTGGATGAGGAATGGAAGGTCAGGCTGGGCAGCCCCGGTGACCGGAAATCGCTGCTGGTTTATATCCTGGTCGGAATGGCCGTGTGCTTCCTGGGTGCCTACGGCGTGACCGGGAGGCTCCACCTGGCTGTTCTGGGTTCTCTCGGGGGCATTTACGTGGGCCGGATGATGGAGCAGGGGAGACACAACCGCCGGAAGGCATTGCTGAGGTCGCAGTACGCCCAGGTTGTTGGCAGCCTGATGGCCGCCCTCCAGGGCGGGCTGTCCCCGCACCAGGCGCTGGAGGACGCCGTACCGTCGATGCCCCGCCCGGCGAGGGACGTCTTCGCTGAAGTACTGCGCCGGACGCGCACGGGGTCCACCTACGTCGAGGCGGTTAAGAGCGTTGCGGAGGAGACCGGCTGGAGGGACCTGGACTCCCTGGTTGTGGCGCTCCGGATATATTCCCGGACCGGCTGCAACCTGGCGGAAGTGTTCAAGTACCTGCAGGAGACCGTCATCGAGCGGGACAGCGACAGGCGGTACGTGGAGGCGGTGACCGCCGAGACGCGGATAACGGCACGGCTCCTGAGCTTCCTGCCGTTCTTCCTGATGGGGGTCTCCCGCGTGCTGGCGCCGGAGTTCGTTTCCCCGCTGTTCGACACGCTGGGGGGCAACATCGTCATCGTGGTTGCGGCCGTCATGGTAATAGTAGGGAATTTCGTAACGTCGGTAATGGTGAAGGCGGTGGTCGGCGATGCGGCTTAAACTTTTTCTTGTTTTTGCGGGGCTGTTCTTTGCCGGTGTGTTCGCCGGGGCCGTCTTCGAAAGAGAGTTCCTGCAGTGGCTCATGCCGGCCATAAGGTACGGCCTGGGCATTGGTGAGAAGATGTCTTCCGACAGTGCGTTGAACTTTCCAATTTTTCTCCTGATCTTCGCCAAGAACGTCAGCGTGGCCGCCATGTGCATCTCTCTGGCGAGACCTTCACGGGGTGCTGTACCTGCCGTGGTCTGCGCGTCCAACGGCCTCGTCGTCGGCGTCCTGGGTGCACTGCTGGCGGCGAAAGGCATTCCTCCCTGGTACTATGCGGCGCTCCTCGCCCCCCACGGGATGATCGAACTACCGGCACTCTTCCTGGCGTGCGCGCTGGGGCTGACGATCAACGGGAATGTGCTGGCCAGGCTGAGGCGGGGGACCCCCGTGGTGGCGGGGATGTTCGCCGTTGCGGCCGCCGTGGAGGTCTGGGTGTCGCCGCTGGTCGGAAAGCTACTTGGATAATGGGGTGTTAAGATGCTCGTCCACGTTTTTCTGAAAACCTTGTTTTTGGGTGCTGTCGGTGCGGCAGCGTACACTGACTGGAGATGGAGGATCATACCCAATGCGCTGAACGCCTTTATCTTATTTCTTGGAGTCAGCAACGGGATTCTGACGCACCGCCTGCTGGAGAGCGCTTGCGGGACAGCGCTTGGCCTGGTGTTCGGCCTGCTGCCCGCTCTTATTTTGAGGATGCCCCTGCTGTCCGGCATCGGTGGGGGCGACCTCAAGATGATGGCCGCCCTGGGGGCGTGGTACGGACCCCAAACGCTCCTGTGGGTCCTGGCAGCGGGGAGCGTGCTGGCTGTAGCGGGGGGACTGGCCAACCTGGCTAGGTCGAAGAAGCTCCTCCTGTGGGTGTACCTGCTGCCCGTACGCGGCAGGGAGCGGTTCGACGAGGAAGTCCTGCCTTTCGGGGTGTACCTGGCCGCGGGTACTTACCTGATTGAAGCTGCAAAATTTTTGCTGTTGGGAGGGATGTAAGCCGATGCGTGTACTCTCTAATGTCGGAAAGCAGTTCAGGGTTAAGGGAGTGGAGTTCGTCCGTTTCAACGGGGACCAGGATGGGAAAGTCGATGCCGCTGTGGTCGTGAGGGGGCCGGACTTTTCCGGGTCGCTCGATGCCGCCGCCGACATGGGAGTGCCGGTGGTTGTAGTTGCGGGCACGGAGGATGCCGCGGGCATGGAGTGCGTCCGTATTGCCGGGGAGTGCGGGGTGCCCGACGAGTGCATCCTGGTGCTGCGCGGCGGTAAAGTCGTGGACATCAGCGGTAAGGAACTGGCTCCTGCCGTCAGGGGTGGGATCGGCTTGAGCGCCGTTCTCGAAGCAGTGAAGTCCGCCGTGGAGAACAACTACGTACCCGAACCTGTGGTCTGGGTTCCGGACAGTGGCCCCGGTAATCCGCCCCGTGCGACCCGTGTTCCGGAGCAACATCATCCGGTGGGGGAAGCAACATTGCCGGAAGAGGGGGGTGAACGTCCGGTTCCGGTTGACCCTGTGGGGCATCCAGAACCGGGGGTCGCGGGGAGAGGGAGCGTCCCGGCGGGGGAAGAAGCCGCTGTCGTCGCGAACGGAGGGGTTTTGTCGCCGGTACTGGAACGTGCCGGGAAAGTCATCGCGCTATTCCAGAGTTCCCCGGGGGCGGACAGTTCGTCTGTAGCCGCCGGTTTGTTGAAGGCGATGGGTGACGGTGTGCTGCACCTGGAGGTGGGCAGCGCACCTGCTTCATATGTCCACTACGGGGAATCTCCGGATGCCGCCGTTGCCGGGGGCAGGTACGCCTTTTGCGACGGCAGGGGAATACTGGGGGCTGACCGGCAGGGACTGTATGAGTACGTGGTAGCTGAAGTGAGAGTGCCCCTGGGAAACCCGCAGGTGGTCGACGAAGTTTACCGGGCGGCGCACCGGGTGGTGCACGTCGTGGGGCACAGCTTCAAGGACGCCAGCGAATCGGTGCACAACGTACAGCTCTGGCTCGACAGCGAAATGAAGTTGCGGCTCGACGCGCTGGTGGTGGACAGGGTGCCGGAGTCCTCGCACGTGGTGGAGCTCTACCGCGGCAACTTTGCCGACCGCGTGGGGATGATCGTGGGGATAGAAAAAGACGAAGATTTCGGGGCTCTTGCTGAGTCCCTGCTGAGGGGGTAGATATAAATGTTTTTCCGCAGGAAGAAACGTAATGCTGAGGTTACTCCGCTTCCCGACGGGATGGTGCTTGAGACAAAGACGATGGGGGAGAAAGCGGATTTCGGGAGTACCGTAAAGGAGAGAACTAATGAACAAGGTGCCGCCGGGGACAGGAAGCTTGGGTTCAGGGTTCGGGCAGCCCTCCTGCTGAGCATCCTGGCAGGCGCTTCGGTCTTTTTCCTCTACACTTTCACGTACAGGCCGGTGGGGGTGGTCGTGGCCGTCAGGGACATATCTCCCGGGACTGAAATAACCGCCGCGGACGTCGTGGTGAAAAAGGTCAGTGCGGGCGACAGGCACCCGGAGGCTTATACCTCGGCAACGCAGGTAATCGGTAAGCGGGCCCAGGAGACCATCCACAAAGGGGTGCAGGTAATTGCACCCCAGGTGGAAGGAAATGCCGCAGGGCTGGTCAAGTCCGGTCAGACGGTCCTTCCCCTGAAAAATCCCGTAGCTCCCGCGCTCTCCGCGGGTAATACGGTGACGGTGGTGGCGGTGATGAACGAAGGCCCGCTGGTGCTGGGGCAGGCGACGGTTATTTCCGCTCCCCCATCCAGGCCCAATGAAGACCGCATGGTCCTGCTAGCGGTACCTTCAGGCGATGCCCCGCGCATGGCCTACGCCGCCCAGTCGGGTAAGGCGGTTTATCTCTTTGTCCAGTGAGGTGGTAATGCCGGTGGAGATCAGGGAGATTGTCAGTACTGTCAGGGAACGCCTGGCGGAACAGGTTTCCAGCGGGGAACCCGTCGAGGAACTCGTCAGGAGGGAGGTCCGCGCTGTCCTGGGCAGGACCGACCCGGCTGTCGAGAAGGACGTCCTGTGCCGCCTTCTCGGGCTCGGCCCGATAGAAATTCCCCTTGCCGACCCTGACGTATCCGAAATAATGGTCAACAGCCCGCACCAGATCTATGTGGAAAGGAACGGCGTGATGGAATTGACCGATCTTTCCTACACGGACAGCGAAGAACTGATGAACGCCATCTACCGCATCATGCAGTACTGCGGGCGGCGCATCAACTTCTCCTCCCCTATGGAGGACGCCAGGCTGCCTGATGGGTCGCGGGTGAACGCCGTGGTGCCGCCGGTTACGGACTACCCGGTGCTCACCATACGCAAGTTCGTCCGCAAAATCTTCCGTACCGGCGACCTGCTCCAGCAGGGGAGCATAAGCCCGGACATGGTGTGGTTCTTCGACGCCGTTATCAAGGGGAAGGCCAACATCGTCGTGTGCGGGTCGACCGGCAGCGGGAAGACCACCTTCCTGCGCTGGCTGACCACCTTCCTCCCGAAGACGGAGCGGATCATCACGATTGAGGACATGCGGGAGCTGAACCTGGACCACCCCCACTGCGTGGCCATGGAGGCGTCTGATAAGGCGGACATCCACAGGCTCACGATAAACGCCCTGCGGATGCGCCCGGACAGGATTATTATCGGCGAAGTCCGCGGGGCGGAAGCCTTCGAACTCCTCCAGGCCATGGGCACGGGCCACGAGGGGAGCCTCACCACGGTACACGCGAACTACACCGTCAGCGAAGCGGTGCACCGGCTCATTCGGGCCATGATCCGGGCGGGAGGGGTGACTGCCGAAGAACTGGAGTACATGATCTGCGAGACTATAGAACTGTTTGTCTTTGTCAAAAGGCTACCCGACGGCACCAGGAGGGTCGTCCGCGTGGCCGAAGTCGAAGGCTGGAAGGAAGGGCCGGTGGCCCGCGACATCTTTGTTTTCAGAGAGGGGGTCCACCATTGCGTGAACCCGGTGAGCATAAAGCTGGTCTCGAAACTTAGAGAAAATATGGATGAAGAACTGCCGGATATTCCGGCCTTCAGGGAATTGGGAAAGCGGTAGGGCGCTGCCGTACTGTGCCGGGTTTTTCTGCCCGGCTTTTTATTTTTGAGGAGGTGATGGTTTTGGGGCGTTTTCCGCTTCTCCTGCTTCTGTTTTTCTTCTTCCTGGCCGGGCCGGGAGCGGCAGGAGCCAGCGTAGTCGAATCTGCTTACGCCCCTGGCGTGGTTTTCTACACCTGGTCTGACGCCGTCAGGGAATATGCCGTTGTGGGTGGTGGGGCTGTGCCCACGGCCACGGTATATTGCTTCCCGGATGATATCTGCACAACCGCCGAACATCCCGAGTGGGCACGGGATGCCGCCTGCGAGAAATGGTCTCCGCGGCTGGCGGAACGGCTGGATGCTTCCCTGGGGCGGCTGATTGAGGCAGGCCTGCCGCCGGGACTCCTGGCAGGCCTGCGGGTGTATGTCCTACCCGCCTATCACCTGGCCCTGCCGGAGAATCCGGAGAAACCAGTCGCTGGCCTGTACTCCCGGGGCAGGGTGGCCGTGGCCGGACTCGACCTGTTCCCCGAGTACACCTTCCTGCACGAGCTGGGTCATTATCTGGCGGACAGGGTGCTGGGTGCGGAAGGATACGACTGGATCCCAAATGTAGGCAGGAAGGCCGCCCTGCTGAAAGACTACCTGGCTTTGCGCGGCTACCCGGCGGAAAGGCTGCTGGACGCCTCTTTCCAGACTTCCCTGCCCTGGAGAGAGCGGGCCGGTGAATGGTTTGCGGAAGATTTTGCTTACTGGGCCTGGTGGTGCATTGAGGGCAGGCGGCCATGGGAGGGGTCGTATAAGGCCGCCTGCGGGGTGCCGGGAGAAGAAGTGGTTGCCTGGTTCAACCTGGTGTTCGCGCAGTGCGGTGGTGCCTCGGATGAAGGGGCGTATAGGTAACTGAATCTTAAACTCAAGGAGGTGTTCCGACTTGGAGGTAGTGTCCTTGCTGGTCAGCCTGGCGGTTTTCCTCCTGCTGTGCCCGCTGGAGGAGGTATTCGAGTCCGCCAGAGGGTTTCGCTTAAAACAGCACGGCAACAGGCGGTTCCTGCTGCTGGCGCTCGGTGGGGCCGCGCTCGGCTTGCTCCTCAACAACCCGCTGTTCGTCGCGGTATCAGCGGGCGTGGCCTACCTGTACGACAGGAAGTGCAGGGAACTGGAGAAAACAAAAAACCGGGCTGTCCTGGACTCCCAGGCCGAGGTGGCCCTGCAGATGGTTGCTTCCCTCTACGAGGCGACCGGCGACCTTATCGGTTCCCTGGAGAAGGCAGCGGAGTGCGTGGACGATCCTTTGAGGGCGGAGCTGAGGAGGACGGTGGCCGACTACCGGAGCGGGCGCTCCGTCAGGGAGGCCCTGGAAGGGCTGGCCGCCCGCGTCCCCTCCAGGGACGTCCGTACCTTCGTCGAGGGTATGCTGGAGGCCGAGAAATTCGGTGCTGACGCCGGTGCGGTGATCTCTTCCATCGTGCAGGTGATCAGGGACAGGACGACGCTCAGAGAAGACCTGAAGAACGAAATGAGGGGCCAGCGGCTCACTGTGAACGTCCTGCTCATGCTCCTTCCGCTGATGCTGGGGATGGCCTTCGTGATGTTCCCCCAGTCGAAAGACATCCTGACGGGAACGCTGGTCGGGAAGGTGATCGTCGCCGCGATCCTCCCGGCGGAATACTTCGTGTGGAGCATGTCCGCGAAAGGGGTGGCTGAAGAGTGGTAACCGTTTCTGTTGTTCTCTGTGCTCTTGCGGTACTCGCATGGCTTCTGCCGTTAGAAGAAGTTGCTGCCGTTCGAGGTGGGGGTGGAGGGATAAAGACCGCGAACTTACTGGCGTCCGACCTGGAGGAGGCCGCCCGCTCCCTTGGGCTCGACGTGGACGTGGGGCCGCTGGTAAGGGCCAGGCTGCTGGTGCTCGTGGCCGGCATTTCCTGGGCGGTCATCGCGTTCGCGGTGCAGGGACCTGCGGGGGCGCTCATGCCCGCTGTCCTCACCCTTGCAGGCTGGAAACTCTGCCGGAGCTACATAAACATCCTGGAGAAGAAGCGGCGCGAGGACATTGCCAGGGAGTTCCCCCTGATGGTCAGCCTGGTGAGGGTTTATGCGAAGTCCAGCGACCTCGTCCGCGCGCTCGACACCGTACGGAGTACCCTGAAGGGCGAGTTGAAAAAGCAGGTGGACCTGCTGGTTCAGGAAATGAAACTCTATTCCTTGCCGGACGCCCTGCGGCGGTTCGCCAAGCGGTGCCGGTACGGTCCGGTGGATTCTTTCGTGTCCGTGGTGCTGTTCGGTATATCGACCGGCGCGGACGTGGACGCCATGCTGGCCACATTCGCCAGGCGGGCCTACGAGGCGCGGGTGAACGAGGTGAAGAGGAGGGTCAAGTCCCAGCCGGTATTCATGTCTTTCCTGCCCGTGGCTTTGGGGCTCCTCCTGCTCCTGGTGTTTGTGTTCCCGCTCTTCGCGGACATCATCGGCAAGCTGAGATTTTAAGGTAGGGGGTGGATGATTTTGAAAAGACGGCTTTTGTTGGCAGCCGTCCTTGCAGCGGCTTTTTTGGTAATGCTTGTGGTTAAGGCATACGCCGGCGCCACGCCCTGGATACGGGCCACGCCGAGGCCGGAGCAGAACCTGGTCCACCTGGAATGGGGGATGGCTCCTGCTTCCGAAACAGGTAACTACAACTACATGGTCTACAAGCGGGAGACGAGTGAGCCGGAGTTCCAGTCCATTCCGGTCAAGGACAGGGTAAAGGTTCTGAACATATACCCGCCGGTCGGCGACCCCGTAACCTTCACCAACTGGAAGGGGCAGAGGTTCACGCTGCCCAGGGCGGCGAGCCTCAAGAGGTGGATGGAGGAGCCGAATGCGGAACACCCGAAGGGTTACGGGATGGGTCTCATCGACGTGGACGCGGTGCCTATTCCCGACTTCAATGCGAATCCGGTAAAGTACCTCAAAAACCCGGATGGTACCTGGAAGTACGACGTGATTTTCAATGGTTCGTGGGACGTCAACGGCGGGTACGACCTGAACGCCAACTCCCTCCCGGTCGTGGAGGAGTTCATTAAGTCGGGACGCGGGTATCTCACCGGGCACGATACGATGTTCGGTGATCGGTTCGTGAACACGTACACCCGGAAGCTACGGCAGTTCTTCCGTATAAAGGTTGGCCACCCGTGGGATTGGTGGGATGCGTTGCCCGGGGAAATAGACTACAAAGACCCAAAACAGCAACCAAACTATCCTACCTGGTTTGGTGGCACTAAGGTTAAAATTATCAAGAAGGGGCTTCTGACTAACTACCCCTGGAAAATAGGCGAACCTGGTACTATATTAACCGTGCCAAATTCTCACTCGACTTCGCAGTACGCTTTCGGCGATGTGTGGCTGGTGTATACAAACTACTATACAACCCCCAGTCCCCCGCACGACGATGACCCGGTTGATCCTTCGGAAACCGGCAACTTTTACCTTACGACCTGGTGCAATACGGCCATGATCCAGACCGGCCACTCCAACTGCGAGGCCACGCCGGACGAGCAAAAAATTATCGCTAATACCCTGTTCTATTTGGCCCAAATTACAGACGGCACCTCGTGGGACGACCACTCGGCGCAGGACGTGCTCCCGCCGGATCCGGTCGCCGGGATTCAAACCAGCTCCGTTCCCGGCGGCATTGAAATCACATGGCAGCGACCGAAAGACAACGGCAATACCTATTATTACTACGTCCAAGCCATCAATAAGGCCACGGGCGACCGTTTGAATTCCGCGGTGGTCGGCCCTGTGTCCTATGCTTCCGGGATAAAAGGCTATGCCTATGTCATAGACCGGAATCCCAGTACTGATCCCAAGGCAACTGTTAACCTGGCTCAGGAAAAGATTAGTGTAGCGCTCAACCCCGGGAAATACTATCTGCACATCCGGGCCGTAGACAACGCGGGTAACGTATCCGAGGTCAGGCACTTTGCCATCGAGGTTGGCTTTGAACTGCAAGCGGCACTGGAGCCGAACCCCGCGGCTCGGGGCCAGAAGGTGAGGGTGTACGCGGCCCTGACGGTGCCCGCTTCGCCTTCGGCCGCCCAGTACTCGGGCTATCGCTCTTCCTCCTACGGCGAAGTGCTGCAGGCCGAGGGCGGGCAGGTGACGAAAGGGGGCTCCTACGGCTACTCCCCGGACGGTAAGGTCGTGTGGATGGTCAACGGTTGGCTGGAGTGCCGCTTCACGAGGCCGGCTACGGCGGTATATGTCCAGTTCAACGGTAGCGACCACAACGACGGCTATGCGAAGGTGTACGTGGACGGAACGTACTACGGTTCGTTCCAAACGCAGAACAAGGGCCACAACTACATCCGTGTGGGTAACCTCCCCGCAGCCGCACACACGATCAGGGTGAAGAGCAGCGGCGGCCATTTGCACGTCGACTTCTTCGGAGCAGCCTCCGAGCCGGCTGACGGCGTGCGGTCGGCAGCGGACTCCATATGCACGGTCCTTTCAAACGGCCAGCAACTCGGCATGTCCTGGGACGCGGCACTGCAGAGGTACAGGTGCGAGTTCCTCATACCCGACGGCGGCTCCCCGGGCGCATGGCCGGGGGATGGGAGATACCCTGTGCGGGTCATTGCGGTCAAAAATGGCCTGGAGAAATCCGTGACTCTCATGCTGACTATTCAGGGAAATATTAAAGAAAAGATATACATCAGAACGCTCGAGTGGTGACGGTGGTGCCGTCGCCACTTTTTTTTGAGCCTGGAAATTCAAAAAAGAGGAGGTGTAAGGTTCCGTGATGTTTCAAGAGATGAAAGCCTTATTAGCGAATGAGAGTGGGAGTTCTTTCCTGGAAAACATGCTCTGGATCGCCCTTTTCACGCTGGCGGTTGGGGCGGGGGTCGCGACTCTAACCGGCGCGACGAAGGCAAAACTCGGAGAGATAGTAAACAAGATAAATGGGGTGGGTACTCCATGATGCTACTGCGGGACAGAAGGGGGAGCTACACCATCGAAGCGGTGCTGTTCCTCCCCCTCGTCTTCATCATTTTCTTTTCAGTTATATGGGGCGGCATGCTCATGTACACCTGGACCGGGGTCAACTACGCGGCCATGTCGGCGGCGGTGGACGCCGCCAGGAGGGGAGAGTTCTCCGCCGAGGTTCGGAACGCGGCGGCAGGCTATCTCCGGCAGTGGACGCCAGGGGGTAAGATGCTGGGGGTCGACGCCAGCGCAGCGGCCCCCTACAGAGACCCGAACCGGATAGTGGTCTGGGGGCCGCCGCCGGGGGTGAAGGTCAACCGTGGGGGAACCATCCAGGTGGGGATAGTCTACCCTGCCAAGATAGAGTCGCCCCTGCTGGCGTTCCTGGGTAGGTCTTTTTTTGGCGGTGACGTCCTCTACCTCCAGGCCAGCGCAGTGGCGAAGAGCGAGGTGTTTTTCGAATGACCGGGGTTTACCGAGACCGCCGGGGGAGTGCCGTCCTGCTCTTCGTCTTCTTTTTCCCCCTGTTCGTGTGCATGCTGAGCATGGCGTGGGATCTGGGCAGGCTCTACGCCGCCAAGGTGGCCTGCCGCCATGCCCTGAACCTGGCGGTCAGGGCGGCCGCGGCGGAGATCGACCCGGATGCTCTGGCCGACCCCTCTGGCCCGCGCATGGTGGTGGTACCGGGTAAGGCGAAGGCGAGCTTCGACTCTGTTTTGAAAGCTAACTATGACCCCTTGCGGGGACACCTGGTTGACGGTAGCTACCGGGAAGTATTCTTTTATGTCGTGAACAGCCCGGACGACGCGGAAAAGGTGGGATCTCCTTCTACACCATTTTCCTATTCCACGGGCGGGGGGACCGTGACGTTACGGCAACCTGCCGTAGCGGCCGAAATTGCTGTACCGGTCGAACTCGGCCCATTTGGGAAAATGGCCACGGGGCGGAGCGTGGTGGAAATGAGGGTCCATACAGCTGCCGCGCCGGAAGTAAAGTTGTGAATTTATTTTTTCTCTTTATTTTTTCTCTTTGAAGGAGGCATTGATCAATGTTTCTTACTGCTGACAGTGAAAGGTTTATCGTTGGTGAAGCCCGGGGGATGGAGTCTTTCGAACTTCTCCAGGCTGTGGGCCATGCCGCGGGTGTGGGAAACGGGAGGAAGATGGAGGACCTGTTGAAGATGGCCGTCGAGATAGGAGCGTCCGACGTGCACCTGACCGCAGGTGTGCCGCCTGTCCTGCGGGTGGAGGGTAAAGTCTGGCGGTTACCCGACCTGGCCTCTTCCGGGCCGGAGAAGGCGAAGGCAAAAGCCGCGGCCTTTTTAAGCGAGAAACCTAAATGGAGGAATCACGTGACCTCTGCGTCAGTTGAAAGTTTTGCAGCAGATCTCCTTGCCCGAGAACGTCATCGTACCGCATTTGAAAGGCAGGGAGAAGTGAGGTTTGCCCTCTCCGTGCCCGGCCTGTCCAGGTTCAGGGTATCTGTATTCCGGCAGAGGGGGTGCCCTGCCGTCAATATACGCGTGCTGGGGCGCGGTGTACCCGATTTGGATACCCTTTTTGAACCGCTGCCGGAGGTGCGCGAAGCCCTGTCCAGACTGGTTCAGGCTGAGGGCGGGTTGATAATCATAGCGGGTCCGGCCGGGAGCGGTAAATCCACCACCTTAGCCGCTATCGTTGACTGCGTGAACCGGACAAGAGCCTTACATGTGGTCACCATCGAAGATCCTGTCGAATACTTGCACGTCCACGCAAAGTCAGTAGTTAACCAGCGGGAAGTAGGTGAGGACGTCGAGAGTGTGGCGGCGGGGGTGGCGGCGGCAGTAGCGGCGGACGCCGACGTGGTGGCCGCGGGCGGCGTACCGGACGGTCCGGCAGCCGATGCGGTAATCGCAGCTGCCGAAGCCGGAAAACTGGTATTTTGCGAGGTGAGGGCGAGTTCGCTGGGGGATGCTGTATTCGCCCTGGCGGACTTGGGAGGTACTGCGGCGGTTCCGCAGCGGCTTGCTTCAGTACTGCGGGCCGTGGTGTTCCAAAAGACCGTCCTGCGTTGCGACAGGACAGGGCATGTTACGGTTGCCGGCGTTTACCCGTTGTCCCGTGCCGCGAGGCTGGTCATCCGCAACGGCGACCGGGAGCGGGTTGCGGCAAGCATACGCGGGGGAGGAATCGCCCGTCCGCTGGAGCATTCGCTGGCAGTGCTCGTTGCGTCCGGGCTGGTGTCCCCGGAGGATGCCGAAGAGTATTCCGACGATCCGGATCTGTTCTGGCAATTTGCGAGTTCAGCGAGTTCTTCTTAAACTCATCATCGGGGAGCGTCATGCGTTAATGGAAGAGAAACAAGAAAAAATCCGTTTTCTCGGTGGGAAGATGCCCGGTTCCGGAGTTTCGCGCGTGGTGCTGGCCCTGACCGCCGTAGTCTGGACAGCATTAATTACTGCGGCTGCCTGGGTGGTTGCCGCAGCGGGCTGGGTGCTTCTGGCCCGGCTGTGGCGGCAGGAACTCTTCGTCCCCGATGCCGCCCAGGTTACCGCTTCCACGCTGGCCCTGGTCATGGTGTGGGCCCTGGCCGTATTTCTGGGGTTCCGCCTGTGGGCGCGGTACAACTACCGGCGTTACTACCTTCGCAACAGGCGCAGGCTGGAACCCGTACCCGTGAGCGCACCGCGTCCGGGATGGGCCGAGGTGGTCGTTGCGGCGGGAGGGGCGGTCGTGAAGAGAAGCCGGGCGGCACTGTTGCGAGCCCGGAGGGGTCCCTCCGGGCTTCCCGCCACCCGCCTGCTTTCGGAAGCCGCTGTGTTGGTGCGGGAAGGCGACCGCAGGGCTGCAGCCGGGTTGCTCCGGCTGGCGGTGTCCAACTCCGCGGCGGACGTCGCTGTGCGCGAGTCCGCGATGAGGCTTCTGGCAGCTTCCATTGTGGGGCTGGGTCAGGCCGGAAGGGAGGCGGCTTCGAGAGCACGTGGAATGCGTGCGCTCCGGTAGGAAACAGGCGGGTACTATACGTAGCGGGGCTTAATTTCGACCACTTTGGGAAGGAGGGGAGAACCCTATGAACCGCGGAAACACACCTCAGTTCCAGCGTTCCTTCCGCGGCTACGACCCCGCGGAAGTGGACGCCTGCATCGCCGAGTTGAGTTCCCGTCTGGCTGACCTGGAGAGAGAAAATGGAGAACTTAAAACGGCTCTCGACTCTTACCGCAAGCAGGAAGATCTTCTCCGGGCCGCCCTGGTGACGGCGGAGGAGGCCGCGGCCAAGGTCAGGGAGAAGGCGGCACAGGAGGCTGATCAAACGGTCGCGGCGGCCGGGGAAAAAGCGGCTTCTATCCTGAAGAAAGCAGAAGAAAAAGCTCGGACACTGGAGGCTGAGGCCGCCGCCTACCGGGAGGAAGTAAGAAAGAGGCTGTACGCTTACGAAAGGGAAGCCCGCGTCCTGTTGGACCGCTTCTACGTGATGGCACGGAGGCACATCGAGACACTGGAGAGGGAATTCGTCAAGGAAGTTGAGGCTCTTTTGGCCCGCATGGATGCGGAGTACGAGGCCCTGCCTCGACCTGAGCGTCCCGCCGCGCTTTGCGGCAGGAGAGGGGACGAACCCGCGGACGCCCTGGCCGCCGAGTGGGAGGAAAAGGAGTCAGCGGCACTGCTCGGCCGTACGTTGGCTTGCGACCTCGCCGACCCGGGAGGAAGGGTCATCGCCCGCAGGGGTGAACCGGTGACACCGGAACTGATCGAGAGGGCCGCGGCCGCCGGCCTCTACGGCGAACTCGTCGCGGCCGTCTCGGGGGAAGGGGATGTCGCGATTTGACCGGACACGTGCTGGCCGACGCCGTTTCTTTTTTTGTGTTTCTCTACCCCCTGGTGATGAGCGTGGTGTGGATCATAGGAGGGGTGGATTTTTGGTGGCGGCGCGAGAGGCTGCCGGGCACGGACCGGGGGTACTGGCCTTCGTTCTGGCCCCCGGTCACTATCCTGGTGCCCTGCCACAACGAGGAGGCGACCATCGGAGCCACGTGTGACAGCCTGCAGCGGCTGGACTACCCGGACTACAGGGTGATTTTCATAGACGACGCCAGCACCGACCGCACGGTCGACATAGTGAAGGGGTATCTCGCAAAGGTGCCGTACTTCCACCTACTCCGCCTGGAAGAAAACCGCGGCAAGGCGGGTGCCCTGAACGCGGCCCTGGACTTCGTTCAAACGCCCCTGGTGATGGTTCAGGACGCCGACACGCACCTCGACAGGGAGGCCCTGAAATGGCTGGCGGCACCTTTTCTCCGCCAGCCCCGGTTGGGGGCCGTTACTGCCAACCCTATTCCCCGGAACCGCCGCGGTTTCTGGGGCAACTTCCAGGCTGCCGAGTTTGCTTCCATCATCGGTCTTATCAAACGCAGCCAGCGCGTCCTGGGCAGGATTCTCACCGTCTCCGGGTGCGCTACGATGTACCGAATGGAAGTCCTCAAGCGGGCCGGAGGTTTTTCGGAGGCCACGGCTACCGAGGACATTGACGTCACGTGGCGCATACAGAAGGTATTCTGCGAGGTGTGGTTCGAACCGCGGGCGCTGGCCTACATCCAGGTACCCACCAGTTTCCGCGAACTGTGGAAACAGCGTAAGAGGTGGGCATTGGGAGGCTGGCACCTCCTGAGGACCCATCGGGATGTATTCACGGACTGGCGGTGGCGCAGGCTGTGGCCTGTCTACGTGGAGTTTGTCTTAGGATATGCCTGGGCCTTCGCCTTCGTAGGGATGTCGCTCATGTGGGCCGCCTCACCAGTCCTGGGGTTGCCCGCTGTGGGGGGTATCAGCCCGGTGCCTGCCTGGTATGGTGCCGTGGTAAGCGTGGTGTGCCTGATACAGATGATAGTTGCCGTTGAGGTCAACCGGAGGTACGATCCCGGCTTAATAACATGCCTTTTCTGGGTCCCGTGGTACCCGCTGGCGTTTTTCGGGATCATGGCTTTAGCCGCCGTGTGGACGGCTCCCGGGGGGCTTTTGGGGTCTCTCAAAGGTGTGGGCAGGTGGCGGAGTCCTGCAAGGGAAAAAGAGGAAACCTGTTTTTTTTCTTAAAACATCCTTTACCTGAAAAACCGAGCCCGGTTTACCGGGCTATTTGTTTTTAAGTTAACATCCAGGGGGCGATAGTGGGGAGGTGTTGTTTTTGAAGATATCCACTAAATTTCTTCTGCCTGGCATGAAGCTGGCCCGGCCCGTCTATGGAAAAAACGGGGAGCTTCTTCTAAAGAAAGGCACGGTGTTGACTGCCAGCCACGTCATGTCTCTGAGGAGGTACGGGATCCTGGCGGTCGATGTGGATGGTCTGACTGATTTGAGCGAGGAATACCGGAATCTTTTGGAGGATGAGGTTCGGAGCGATGTGATGAACGTGGTTCGCGAATGGAGCCAGGGTGAAAAACAAAAAGGTTTTCAAAGAGTGGTAGAGACAGTAGAGAGGATCGTAGACGAAATTCTTTCCGGCAAAGAAGTCATCGGCAACCTTACCGAGATATGTTCCGCTGATATGTATACCTACGCCCACAGCGTGGACGTGTGTGTGCTCTCCCTGACAGTGGGGGTAAAACTCGGATATAACAAGCAGGATCTATTACGCCTGGGAATAGGGAGTCTCCTGCATGACCTGGGCAAGTCTAGGGTGCCCCCGGAGATATTGAACAAGCCCGGTAAATTAACTCCGGAAGAATTCCGGGAAATTAAAAAGCATCCCGCTTACGGTTACAAGATAATCCTGGAGTCACAGGACAGGATAGACCCCCGGAGCGCGGCCGTCATATTGAACCACCACGAGAGATATGACGGTACGGGCTACCCGCGCGGCCTGAAGGGGGAGGAAATTGACGAGATGTCGGCCATCTGCGCTGTGGCTGACGTTTACAACGCCATCACCACGGACAGGGTGTACAGGAAAGCTTACCCCCCGCACGAAGCATACGAGATGGTCATGGCTTCGGGTAATCTGATGTTTAGCGCCAAGGTGGTCGAAACTTTCCTCAAGTGTGTCCAACCTTACCCGCCGGGTTCGGTGGTAAGGCTTTCAAACGGTTTGATAGGGGTGGTCTCCAGAGTAAAACAGGACTTCCCGTTCAGGCCGATAGTGAAATTAACAATTTCCGGGGAGGAACTGGACCTTTTGCGGGAGAGCAGCGTGGTAATAACGGGACTTCTGCGACCCGAAGAACTGCGCGAACTGCTTACGAAGGGAGGTGCGGTCGGTGCTGCTGCCGCTTCCTCCTCTAGCCGGGCTGCAGGAAACAATTAAGTTCCTGCTGCCGCGCATTGCAGAGGTGACCGGGGCTGAAGAAGTAATAATTTGCCTGGATGCCCCGAACACCGCGGACAGGTATGCAGTGGGGTACAGGGCAGGGGAGTTTTACGACCCTCACGCGGTCCAGCATGCCAGGAACGGCCTTGTGTTTATTCCACTCAGGGCTGGTGGCTGGCTGGCGCTGTACGAGACGAAGAAACCGTTTGACCAGCGGGTCCTGGAGCAGTATTGCTCCCAGGCGTTGGAGAACGCTGTTAAGTACGAGAGTATTCAGCGACAGTCCATGGTGGATGTTCTTACAGGTCTTCCGAACAGATTCGCCCTTTACAGAAAACTCGATGAGGAAACGAAGCGTCTTTGCAGGTTCTGTGTTCTGTTTATGGATCTAAACGGTTTCAAGCAGATCAACGATACCTACGGCCATCTAATGGGCGATGATGTGTTAAAGAAGGCCGCAGAGGAAATAAGGAGCGTATTGCGGGTTTCAGACTTCCTGGCCCGTTACGGCGGTGACGAATTCGTTGCTGTACTCTCAGAAACCACAAGAGAAAAGGGGGAGTTGGTGGCGTCCAGGATAAGAAGCAGGGCTGTCAAGGTGGAAGACATAAGCGTATCGGTATCTGTCGGCCTGGCGGTATATCCGGAGGACGGGCTGACGCCTAAGGACCTCATCGGGCGAGCTGACAGCAGGATGTACATGGACAAGGAAAAAAACAGGGGGGTTACTGGATGAGAGGAGTGTTTTCCAGGTTTACGGGTATACCAGTTGTTCAAGGGATCAGTGCCACCACTGTTAAGGGACAGGTAAAGCACTACAATGTACGGGTCAAACTGCACGGTAGGGGTGCGGAAGAAGAACTAAATAAACTCTGGCCTTTTGGAAACATATCTACCGACGGTGATGGTGTCACAGCGGATTACATTGTAAAACCTGAAGAAGTAGACAATTTTTATTCGAGGCTTTTGAAAGTGCCGCCCCAGTCCGGGGAGAGGGAAGTGGCAATCGTGTTTCAGTTTAACGGACCCCTCACCGAAGAACTCAAACGGCGGGTTGCCAGATCTGTCCGGTCCAGCGACCGGCTCATTTGGGGCGAAAACAGGGTGGCAATAGTTCTCAGGAACTGCGGTGAAGAAGCTGTTAAGGCCGTCCAGGAACGTGTCGGGGCCGTTCTTGCGGTGGAGGACAACGTTTCTTTCTCCGTCCGGGTCAGCATCGTTGGGCAAAACTCTTCTTCGTAGCCGGAAAGTTACTGGAAAGTACTTGCATGTACCGCCCGCAGGTGGTAAAATTAGAAGTGACGGGAAAACCGTGAAATAGTCCCGTCTTTTTATTTTGCCGGGGGCGGGAAAACCGCACCGGACCCTTCTGGCGCTGCTCGCTGGAAGGGCGGTGCGGTTTTTTACTTCCTGGAGAACCTTGCGGAAAGGGGGTCGAACTAAGACAAAAAGGCTGATCGGATTCATAAGTTTTACGATGACACTCAATAAGAAAAGGTTTTAACTGCTGGGGACGGGGAAACCGTACCGGCGTACCGGATTTTGCACTTCCGGCGCTGGTACGGTTTTTTTATTGTGACCCCTCCCCAGGAAAATTCACAAGGAGGGGCAATCAATTTAAAATGAAGAGATGGTTAAGTGTATTGATACTGGCGGTATTTGTACTGACGCTGTTACCTGCGGGTGTGTGGGCAGGTAAAACCATGATAACGGCATCCGTGCGAGGTACAGGGAATGAAAATTCGGTAGTGAACCAGGTATACGGCAATAACGACGCAGTGAACCAGGGTAGCGTCACAAACCATGAGGGTAGCGACGAGAATGACGGAGCGGCGGACGTGCTGCTCGTGCTGAGGACGGAACCATCGGACGGGGCGGCATGCGTGCGGCCTGACGCGCCCATCAAGGTAATATTCGACACGAGTTCAAGGTCGTTCAAATATATGAGCAAACAGCTGGAGAAAGGCCATTTTTACGCGACCATAAACGGACAGAAGGCGGATGCGGTATACAACGGCCAGGACACGGTAGAGATTAAGCACGACCTGTTGCAGCGGTACACGCGCTACACGGTGGAGTTTGTCCTGCACCTGGACGACCAGGGCAGGCACCTCGGTTTTGAGAAAAACGGCCCGGGTGAAGGCTGGGAAAAGAAGACCTACAGGTTCTCCTTCGAGACGGGTTCCGCCCTGCACGAGCCCAGGCACGCGAAGTTCTCCCTTTCTTCCGCCAAGCCGAGGGTGACGGAAGGAGCCGAGCTTGAGCTGGTGTTCACGGACGATTACGGCCAGGCCGGTTACGGTGTCGAGGGTAAAGTGATCCTGACGGAGCATGGTGTCAGGAAGCCCGGTTCTGCTGTAGCCGAACCTTCCGATTTTGTCGTACCCGAGGGATCGGATGGGAAGGTAACGGTACGCATCAGCGATACCGAAGCTGAGAAGGTGAGCTACCGGGTCGAGGTATCCGGCCCATATCCTGAGGACGCGGCCCGGTTTGACGGCGAGGTAAACTTCCGTCCCGGTCCCGCCGCGAAGGTTTCCCTCTCCCTCGACAGGGAAAAGGTCGTGGTGGGCCAGGAGGCCGTGATATCCGGTACTGCTGAGGATATTTACGATAATCCGGTTGAGGACGGCACGCCTGTAGTTGCCAGTGCTTCGGCGGGCCAGGTTTCCGGCGCTTCCACTTCTGAGGGCACGTTCTCGCTGAAGTTCACTGCGCCCACGAAGAAGCAGCCGGTCACCATGACGGTCAAGGTTGACCAGTGCGAGAGCGAGTTAAATATTCCGGTAATAGCCGACGTTCCGGCTAAGGTGACGGTAACTCCGGAGAAGCAGAAGGCTGTAGCCGGTTCTCCGGTGAAGGTGAAGGTTTTCGTTGAGGATAAGTACGGCAACGCTGTTGAGGACGGCACAAAGGTAACACTGGCGGCCAGCGGCGGTACGGTCAGCCCGACTGAGGCGGTTACGAAGGACGGTACGGTGGAGGCTCAGGTTGCCTCCGGACAAACTAGCGAGGTAACAGTCAAGGCTTCCACGGATAACGGGATTGTTAGCTCTGCTGCGGTGAACTTTGTGGCTATCGTCCCTGCGGGCAGCCAGGTGAAGCTCGACGTAGTACCCAGCAACTCACCGGGTGAGTACACCATCAAGGGTCAAGTAACGAAGAATGGTGTTCCGGTTCCTTCGGTGGCTGTGCCTCTAGTCACTGAGAACGGCAAGCTGAGCGACTCGATGCCGGTGACAGACCAGCAGGGCGAGTTCAGTGTTACACTTCAGAAGGAAGAGGGTTCTGCTGGTTGCGTTACGGTGACGATTGACAGTTCCCAAGCTCCCGGTGTGGTTGCAGGAGCGGTGGGCATTGACCCGCTGATTTTCGGCACTCAGCCCTGGACGGACACGGGGATCGACGTAGGTGCCGGCTTACTGGTGCGGGTCGAAGCGACGGGTTCCTGGGCCTCCGAGCTCTACGCTAAGATCGGGGACAACGGGACTCCCGTCAAGGTGGGTGCGAACGGAGGCTTCGTGACCGGAGTTGCTGGCAGGTTGTACCTGGGTCCCAATACGGCAAGCTATGCAGATAATGTTGATGCCATTATCCATATAGACGATCCTGCAGCGGTCGGTATTCTGCCTACGATAAGTCTGACAGCGAACCCGACGCAGATTCCTGCCGACGGCAAGTCGACTTCGATCATAAGTGGTAGGGTGATGTACGGTCAGTATCCGGGTGTGGGAGTAGTTGTGAATCTCTCTGCTACGCTTGGTACGGTTGGACCAACATCTCCGGTGACTGATGCAGACGGTTTCTATCAAGCCACATTTATAGCAGATATCCAGAGCGGGACGTCTGCGATTACGGCATCTTATAAAAATTTGTCACAGGTGGTAAATATCACGGTAACTGCATCACAAGGTGCGTTTAGTTCTAAACAAGTGATGGCAACTGGATACGATACTACGTTTGTAGTAAAGTCTGATGGAACTTTGTGGGGATATTGGAGGCAACCTGTACATTTACTCGATGATGTGGTATCAGTGGATAGTTTTGATTATGTTTCGTTGGCTTTAAAAGCTGACGGTACAGTATGGAAAATCTATGGGGATAATTATGTCGCTGGGCAGGTTAATGGACTCAATGATGTTGTATCAGTAGCATGCGGTAGACATCACTTCTTGGCTCTTAAAAAAGATGGTACTGTTTGGGCATGGGGCAAAAACGATGTAGGGCAGTTGGGCGACGGTACAACTGTCGACAAAAGTGTTCCGGTTAAGGTGATAGGTTTAGAAAATGTAGTAGCCATATCAGCTGGGGCTAACCATTCACTTGCCTTGAAGTCCGACGGTACAGTTTGGGCGTGGGGGTGGAACTACCGCGGCCAGCTTGGAGATGGAACACAAATAAACAGGGTCGTCCCAGTACAGGTAAAGAACCTGGGCAGTGTGGTAGCGATTGCAGGTGGTTCCATGCATAGTATTGCCTTGAAGTCTGATGGTACCGTTTGGGCATGGGGGTATAATGGTGAAGCCCAGCTTGGTGACGGCACGTATACCTCGAAGTCTCTGCCGGTACAGGTGAAAAACATAAGTGACGTAAAGACCATCGGAGCTGGTTATTCGACTTCTTTTGCTGTTAAGTCTGATGGTACAGTGTGGGGTTGGGGAACTAACTATAATTACCAGCTGGGAGTAGGTTCAAGTCAAAGGAACTTTCTCACCCCGGCACGAGTGTGCTTAAATGATGTAGTTGCTATAGATGGCAATGTTAATCATTCAGTAGCTGTGAAAAATGATGGTACTGTTTGGGCTTGGGGAAGAACAAATTATATTAGTAGTAAAGTACCAGAACAAGTAAGCGATCTAAAGTTGTTTGAATAGGTCTTTAAGTTGTAGTTAAGTCTGCGGTTGGTACCGTGGACTTTTCTTTGTGAGAGAAAGATGGGTGGTAAAACTGATATAGAATTATTGATAGATGGGTCGATGCTTCCGAAAATATCATGTAATTGTGGACTAAAATAGTCGGTCTCAAAAATTGCGATTGGTCATATGCATGTGTAGATGTGCCTGAAGTAGAAATAAAACTTGACGTATATTAAAGCATCGATGAAAAACTGTAAAAAGACTGCCCTTTTATATTCTTAATTAAAATTAGCATGTGGAAGGCGGTCAGGATAGCTCAGAAATAGCCGGAATCTTTGACCCGGCTATCTTTTTTTGAGGAGGTGTTGCCTTACTGGTCGGTATCGCGTACACATTTCTGTCGGTCGCGTCTTTACTGTTCTGGAAAATTGGGTGTGCTTCAGGAGATTGTTTTGCGTTTTCCTCCTGGGGTTTTCTTGGCCGTCCCTGGTGGCTCTGGGGGGCGTTTTTCTATGCGGTAGCAGGTGTTCTTTGTCTGGGTCTGTCGAAGAACCGGTTGACCGGGACATTCCTGGCCGCCAGTGCGATTTTCCACGCTGGGTTGGTCGTGTACGGTTACGTCGCAACCGGATCTGTCTGCCCGGCCTGCTGGAAGTTTGTAGCTATAGGTGCGTTGCTGGCCGTATTTTACCTGATTTCACCGGGCAAACAGCCCGGGCGGATGGTTTATGTATCTGCCGGTCCCGCCCGGGCGCTGGCGGTGGTATCCCTGGCCCTGCTGATCGTCAATCCGGGTACGGAGCCGGTTGCTGTCCTGCCTGCGACTGCGAGTCACTCTGACAGCATTAAAAAAGCCGGGCCGGACCCGGTTGAAAAGACAGCTTCCTACAAGCTCCGGGTATCCACTCCGGACGGAAAGGAAACGTACCTGGACCTGCGGGAAAAACCCGCCCTGTTTTTCGCGGCATGGTGCCCGCACTGCCCGGAAGCGCTGAAAGATGCGGCCAGGCTGTTGCCGGGAAAACGTCCATATCTGATTGTCACTTACCTGCGGGAAGGGGACATCGGAAAAGCGAAGGAAAAGCTGGCTGAAAATGGCCTGACCGGGGAGCCGTGCTACCTGGTCGAAAAGCCGCCGAAAAGCGTTCAGGAGGTACCCGCTTTGGTCTGGATGGAGGGATCTGAGCTGAGACACGTCGAAGGGGCCGGGGCGATTGCCGAAAAGCTGCGTGCTCCGAAACTCTTAGGTTCTGCCGAGATCCCGAACCCGCCGGACGGGGGTGGAGAGAATGCGGCCCTGGCGGCTTCGCTGATAAACGGGAAAGTGGTCCAGCCGGGTGAAGTGTTTAGCTTTAACCGGGCTGTGGGGCCGCGCACGGTATCCAGGGGTTTTGTGGAGGGGAGGTCCGTTGTCGAGACGGTCTACGGCCCCAAGACGGTACCGGACGTGGGCGGGGGCGTGTGCCGGGCCTCCACGGCCCTCCATCTGGCGGTGCTAAACGCGGGGCTAGAGGTGGTGGAACGTCACAGCCACAGTATGCCCGTGAGCTACGCGGAGCCGGGTAAGGATGCGGCGGTGGCCTGGCCGTACTGGGACTTACGGTTCAGGAACACGGTGGGGAAAACCCTGGTAATCAAAACCAGTAATAATTACGGAAAATTGAGGGTGGAATTGTGGGTATATAGCTCACAATGGAAATAATGCGTCTTGTAAGGTAACAAATTGTAGGAGGGATATAAGTTTGGAACTGCTGAAGGTATCTTCCAAAACCGACACCAGGAAACTCGGGAAGGCACTTTATCGCGCGCTTAAGGAGAACGGCGGGGAAGCCGTCCTCCAGGCAGTTGGTGCCGGGGCGGTAAACCAGGCCGTCAAAGGGGTAGCCGTGGCTCGGGGTCTGGCGGCTCCGGAGGGTGCTGATTTGAAAGCGGTACCGGGGTTGACACGAATAGAGATGGACGGAACTGAAAAGACGGCGGTACAATTGCACGTGTTTTGGCGGTGATGCTGGTTGGCCGGGTGGCCTCTTTTGCAGGGCGCCCGGTTTTTTTCTTTCGTGAGACCACAATGAAAGGGGGAATAAGTATGCGGAAAACGATAAAAGTTGTAGCGATGGCGGTACCGGCCGTATTTGCGGCGGTAGCCCCGGCGTTTGCTACCACCACTATCGACTACGGTTCTCCGAGTATATGCGTCCCGTCACTCGGATGGTTGCTGGTTGTATTTATGTTGTCAGGGGTTATCAGCGGGGTGGTTGCGTTTTTGGGTAAGGATAGGTTTTGGGTGTTGCTCCTGGGAACATTTGTTGCAGTTGTTTTGGAAATAGCGCTTGTCTCAGCGATTCCGAAGCAGCATTGTGATTACGGGGTAGTAGATCTTCACTGCTTTTTGCCCGGGTTTTCCGGGCTTTTATTGTAAGGGGGAGGGATAACTTATGAACGTCCATTTGCTGTTTGTCATTCACAGTCCCGGTGGGGCGAATTTCGCTGCTCCGTTGGTCAGGGAATTTGCCGTGAGAAAACTGCCCGGGGTGAGGTATGATGTTGCGCTATTGAGTCCCTGGGCGAAGGAAATTGTCGGTATTGGTTTTGACGTAACCCCGGAACCGGAAGCCGTGATACGTGCGGTCGAAGCAATGGTACCCGACGTTGTACTCTATGAAACGGGGTCGGTACACCCGGCGGCACTCGCATCAGTTTCAGCCGCAAGGGTAGTGGGCGCGGTCAGCGTGTGCATGCTCGACTGGTTCGGCAACTATGAAAAGCGGTTCAGGGAAATGCCCGACCTGATCATGGCACCCCACCCCCGGGTGGTGGAAGAAATGCGGGAGGCAGGGTTCGATACTTCCGGGGTGGTGGTGCTGGGCAACCCGCATTTCGACCGTCTAAAGCAATTCCGATACGTACCGCCGGAAGGGCCGAAAAAGAAAGTGGTGTTCTACTCCCAGCCCCTGGAAATGCATGGACAGAAACCCACGGAAAAACAGGCTCTGCTTGCCCTGGTATCGGTGCTGGAGCGGCTACGGGAGGAAGGTTGGAACTTCGAGCTGGTCCTGCGCCCGCATCCGAGAGAAGATAAGACGTGGCTGAAAGAGTGGCTGGAAATCCTTCCTTATGCTGTATGGAACGAAGGGGGAGAATCCCTGCTGCCGGCGACGAGTGCGAACCTGGTGGTAGGTGTAAATTCCACGCCGCTGTACGAAGCATTGTGGTTGGGTGTGCCCACGGTATTCTACCGTGGAGATGTGCTTCTACTGGAAAAAGAAATACGGGAGATTTTGACCGGGAAGAAGAATTTCGCTCCCGACCCGGCGGTGGTGGGGTTCAACGCTACGGAGAAGTGTTTTTGCTTCCTGGCCGGGCTTGCGGCGGGTATCGCCAGAAAGAAAGCTGCCTGATCCGGGGGTGTGCGGATGAATTTGGTGAAGCTGATCAGGGATTACCTTGCCGACTGCAGCAGGAAAAGCAGGGAGCATACCTGTCCTGCCTGCGGCTACATCGCTCTGGTCTACCATTCAGACGGTACCGCGGGGTGCGCTTTGTGCGGCGTCGAGATTTTCGACAAGGATGAAGTGGCAAAGTTGCGGGATAGAGGGAAACTTGCGCAGGTGGGCAGGTAAGTCTTTCTTAAAGCCGGGCATTCCTTCTTTTCTGAGGTGCGCCCGGCTTTCTATTTACAACTGGTTTGACATATTTCGACATGATTTCTCTTGACTCTTGGGTTTGGGAGGTGATTCAATTGAAACGGTATAAACATGTAAGTAAGATAAGTACCCAGTTGGAGTGTTCAAGAATGGGTCATGAGCGGGTAGGGCTTCTTCCCAAAACCATTAAATGGAGAGAATTAGTCCGCCAGATTGCTAGCATGTATGATTCTTCAATTGATATATCTGATATTGCAAGACAAACTATAAAAAATGTTCGCTCAAGGTTACGTAATATTTCTCAAGATGAAGGCGTCAAGGCGGCATTTCAATTTCTTGTCACACTTTCTATTGCCTCCCGAGCTGAAAATCCAAGAAAAATGTTACTTGACGTTGGAATTGACTTGCCTAAAAAAATTACTCCACTTTCCTTAGCTAAAGCGGTTCGTGTTTGGGTTGATCCGAGAAGAAGATCTGCAGAATATGGTGAGATCGCACAAAGTGCAGCAATTGACTCCATAGCTCTTTGGTATAGAAAGCATAATTTTAACCAGTTAAAGTTATTTAATATGGAAGAAGATTCGTTTGAGGTTTGGCGTAAGGCCGGAACAGGTGCCGGTTTTTGCGAGCTGGCTCGAATATTTTTTGCTAAATTTACAGAACGCTACTTAAATTATTTTCTTGAACGTGAAGCATCTGCAGCTTTACGAAATATGGAAGAACGTGACCTTTTCCGTAGTCAACTCCAAGTGCATATGGAAAAGATTTCCCAACATGCTTTTGAGACTGCAAAAATAACACAATCTTTTGCAGCGGGATGGTTTAATAAGAACACCAAAGAGGGTTTTCCGAATACAAAGGAAATTGAAGGTTTCTTGACGGTGGCGTTTGGGAAAATACGTGATGAGCTACTAAGGGAGGGCGAAAAATAATGAAGGACGCCCTTCCTCAAATAACAGTTGTATGCAATGGTGCAGATTTTCCCAAAAATGGGAATAATAAAATCCTTTATCTTGAATATTTACCAGGCAAAAACATATCCCCAAACGTTAAAATTTCTCTTCCTAAATTTATAAGTAGCGTATATTATCTTCCCGATCGCATCAGGGATTTATTAGAAATAGCGGCATATGTTTTCGCGGCAGATAGAATGATAAAACGCGGTGAAATAGATAGCCTGGAGTATCATGCATGGGCAAGATCTTTCCATTTTTTTGTAAAAGTACGTGACTTTGAATTTTGGCAAAAACCTAATATTCAAAACAAACTCAATGAAGCACTTTCTTTTATGACGGGCGACCTTGAATATAAATTTACTTTTCAACCAGGTCATTCAACGCCACCAACCAGCCTTTTTGACAAAAAAGAATTTAAGGTTGAACATGGAAGAAACACTAGTATAATACTGTTTTCAGGGGGTATTGACTCTTTGGTTGGTGCTATTGAAAGGCTAGAGCAAACTAATGATTTAATATGCTTAGTTAGTCATATAACTCAACCTGGTACTAAAAAAACAGTAGCCCAATTGTTTAAAGCATTGGAAGAGCATTACCCAAATCGTGTTAGACATTATAGCTTTAACTGTAGCTTAACAGGAAGTAATAAAGCGCGTGAAGAAACACAACGGACTCGGGCTTTTTTATATACATCGATAGCTTTTGCTTTAGCATGTGCCTATTCCCAAAAGGAGTTTTTTGTGTATGAAAATGGGGTAACTGCCATTAACTTTCCAAGGCGGCAATATCTTATGAATGCAAGGGCAAGTCGTACAACGCACCCAAAAACAATAGCTCTCCTTGAAGATCTTTTTTCAGAAATGGAAGGTTCAAGAGTTAGAATTAGAACCCCTTTTTTATGGAAAACAAAAACAGATGTACTTACTTTGCTTAAAAAATATCGTCGAGAGAGATTAATCACTAGTACCGTCTCATGTAGCAAAACTTATCAAAATATGACTATGGTTACTCATTGTGGTGGGTGTTATCAGTGTATAGACCGAAGGTTCGCTATATATAGTGCTGAATTGGATGATATTGATGATGGCACTATTTATAACATTGACTTTATTTCACAAAAAATTGAGGATGTATATATAAAAACTACTTTACTTGATTATGTAAGACAGGCAAAAGATTTTGCAACATGGAATATAGACTATTTTTATTCAACTCTATTAAGTGAACTAACTAATCTGACTGATTCTTTTTTTGAAGATGAGTTCGAATTAACAGAGAAAATATGGAATTTGTGTCGGAGGCATGGGGAACAGGTTTTAAAAGCGATGAAACGAATGAGAGATCTTCATGATGACCCCTTTTTCAAAATTTCCGAAGGTTCCTTGCTTCATATGATTTCAGAACGTGAATATTTGAAGGAACCTGTTCAACGGCTTGTTGAAGTTATGTGTAGGCGTTTACAAAAAGCGCTTCCTATAGCTTTTCAAAAAAATAAACCTAAAAATGAAAATGACCTAAATGACAAAATTAACGCAATCTTAGCTTCCGATTCAGATGATTATGAAAGGGAATTTCCAGCAGTTTCTTTTGGGCTTGCTCGTGTTGTGCCAGATCACTCATTCCATAATAAGGACTTGCTAATAGAATCAAAATATATACGCGCTTCGACTTCTCCAAGCAAAGCTTCTGAAGGTATTGCTGCAGATCTAATAAAATACCCAATGAACTGTCATATATTGTTTATTGTATATGATCCAGAACGTTCTATTGTGGATGATGAAAAATTTAAAAGGGATTTTGAGCGAAGTAATCGTTGCACATTGTGTATTATAAGATAGTTTGTTCGATATTTTGTTCTCATTTACGATTGTCAGGGTGCAAGCATGGTTGGCGCCTTTATTATAGACGCAGACTACCGCTGTAAGGTTACTGATGTAAAACCCGGAGAGGAAAAGCGGGAGTGGGTTCTCAGGTAACTTGGGGTTACAGTCGGGTACTCGTAAATGGGCACCCGATTTTTTTTTGGAATAGACGAAAACCGGGGTGGCCTGCCCCTTCACCAGGACAGGTTGCCGGGATTTCAACGGGGTTGTGCCGGAATGACGACTTACTGTTCGTCAGAGACAGGTGGGCCAGAGTGCCTGAAACCTCTGTCCTACGGCGCGTTTTGCAACCGCTGGATCAGCTTGTCGGCTTTGTCCTGCGTGATCTTGCCGTCCTTCACTACCTGCTGGATGGCCTAGATTTTGGCATCAAGGAGCTTCTGGTGCAGTTGATCCATGGTAAGCCCTTTTTCCTTGGCGATGTCGAAAATCTTCTTACCCTGCTGCAGTTCGGTTTTAAGTTCGTCGGCGCTCATACCGAGAACCTGGGCCAGCACATCTAACCGTTTGCCCGCGAATTCCCCGGCTTTTTTCACCATCTTGGGACAAAAGTTTCACCCGGGCCGAAACCCTGGCAGAGCTAGAAAGGCAGGGGTTCCCGAGAGAGGTGGTCCGGGTGCTGGCCGATACAGAAGAACTGGCGGTAAAAAGAGTAATGGGCAGGTGAATAATGCTAGTGTTACATGCTAGTATCAGTGTTGGGGTGGCTGAATTGGTTTCGTTTGTCGCAATGAGTAAACAGCCGGAGATCAGGTTTGTGCGAGGAAGCGTAGCAGGGGAGTGCCTGGCTCTCAAACAGTTGTCTCTGTCGGGTAATGGTGTCGAGTTGGTGGTTACCCCGGCGGAATTCAGCCGGTTCGCGCTTGAGGCCGGCACTGAGGAAATCGTCGGTAGCTGGGAAGACGCTGTGGGAAAAATCCTGGCGGTCAGCGTACTCGTTCACGCCGGGAAGAAAGTTCTGGTGCTCAAGCGGAGGGACGACCTGGCAATCCGGAGTGGGAAATACACGGCCAGCGTTATTGGAACGGTGACGACAGATGACGCTGAAAGCGGGAACGCCCTGACAGTTGCTGCGCTGAGGGAGCTTCGGGAAGAAACCGGGCTTACAGAAAACGATGGCATTCTGGCTTTTCGGGGCCTTGCGCTGGCGCCGGGGAAGTTGCAGCCCGTTGGAATTTTTGAATTCTCATGCTGGAGATGTTGCGATGAAATCCTTCGGTCCGTTCTGGACTGGCCCTGGTTTGCGGAGGAACACGAAGGGGCGGAGTTCCTGGATGCCGCCGCATCTCTCGGTTACTTGCTAAGTCCCGTTTCCCGGTTAGCTCTTCAATTATTCAGGGGGAAATAAGTTGCCGGTACTAGTGTTTTGCGCTAGTGTTTTTGATGTGGTAAAATACTAGTACAAAACACTAGTGGAAGGTGGCAATAGTGCGAAACAAAAAAGTGATGGTGTACTTGGAAGAATTCGAATACCGGAGGCTGAAAGAGCTTGCCGCCCGGGAAAACAAAAGAATGAGCGCTTTCGTAGTCGATCTGATCCGGGATTTTGACGTTCCTGCCAGGAAAGCTATGGAGTGCATGGAGTACAAGTGCAGCTACTGCGCCAAAACGGTCTGGGCGGACGCCTGGGAAGCCATGCCGCCGGAGAAGTGCCCGTACTGCAGTGGCCGTCTGGTTTCTTATGGACGGTGGGGTACGGTGGTTCTGGGGCCTGTGCGGTAGGCGGTACAGTTGCGTAAAGATGTCCGGCGGGAGAAGCTCGGTGACATCTCGGTGGATGACGTTCGTAAGGAAGGCTGCCCGTGGGTAAAAATGGCGGATACGGTGTGCCTGCCGGCTATAATCCATAACTGCCCTGTTTTAAGCTATTGCGAAAAATATTTTATGCGACATATATCGACATTAATTTCACTTGACAGGGATAAATTATGTTGATTCAATAGAAGTAAATGCGAAATAAGTGGAGAAGTGTAGAGCAAATTTCGCTCCCAGTGGGCAAACCCAGCGAAAGCTGGGGACGCAAAGCCACAGGTCTAAAGTTATTCATTGGGGTAACCATGATGGCTGGGTTGCAAGGGAGAAAGATAGCTACAGGGCAGGCGTTTTTCTCCCTGTAGCTTTTTATTTTTGGCTTGACGGGCCGAACTAAATTTTTCATTCATATTGGCGTCCTCAAAGGATTTCTTAGCATGGAGGTTTTGTTATGACTGGACAAGCTCTGGTATTAAATACATATGTTCGGGGGGGGGGTAATCCCTGTAAAATACCCCGGGTGCTGTTATATTTAACAGACAATGCATCAATATTAAATATCCCCTTATTACGTTCCCCTCCCTTATCTCCCTCCCTGTTTGTTCCTTCTTGTCTTACCACCCATTGGTCTGCACATTTTTTCCATATCCTTTCTCACATTCCCGAGCTGAAAGAAATCAGCCTCCTGATGCTTTACCACGAGCGTTACGACGGCCGGGGTTACCCGCAGGGTTTAAAAGGGGAAGACACCCCCCTGGGGGCGCGTATCCTGGCGGTGGCCGACAGTTACGACGCCATGACCTCGTACCGGGTGTACAGGCCGGCCATGACTAACCGTGAGGCACTGGAAATAAATCTGCCGCTGTGCGGGCACGCATTTTAACCTGTAGCTGGTGGAGGTATTCTGTTAACAGGTGGTGTTTTGCAGAGAAGAGAATTTGCCGTTTCAGCGGCTAGCCCCCGAGGGGTTGATAATTACCAGATAAGCGACAGGTAAGGACTGTAGTTAGCTTTCTGGTAAATCAATTATATACCTTTTCACCGGTGATTTACTGGAAGCTTTGACACATCCCGAATATGGCTGATTACCCTACCGGACTGATGTAAGGATAAACGAAAAGGGAGTGTTTTTAAGTGAACCTGCTTCCATTTAAAAAGAAAGCTCAACCGGAAGAAATATCTCCACCTCCGGCGGTCGAGCTGGTGGAACCCGCTGCAGCTGCCGGCGATGACAGGGGTGAACACCGGGCGGAACAGGCGGAGCCCGATCTTTTAAAATGCGCCCTGAAGCTTGCTCCCTTTATTAAGGGGATGCTGGGGGAAGAGACTGGAATTTATGTATCGGACCTGGAGCGGTATATTTACTGCGACCCAGGTCGGGTGGGCCTTTCTTTAAAAGCGGGTGACACCATCAATGAAGGCAGCGTAACCGCCCTAACCCTGCGCACCGGCCGCAGGCAGGCCAGGCGGACGGGGAAGGAGGTCTACGGCATACCCTACATCGGCGTTTCCTACCCCATTACTGATCCCGGTACAGGTAAAGTAATCGGCACCATTGGCATAACCACCCCCATCACCCGCCAGGAGAATCTGATTGCAATGTCGCAAGAAATGGACGGCCAGATCAACCAGATTGCCATGGCTACCTCCAGCCTTTCCGCCACCTCGGAAGAAGTGGCGGCAACAACGGAAAACCTGAACAGCAGCGCGCAGAAGATCAGGGATGAAATCAAGAAAACCGACGGCATTGTCAACCTCATCGAGGAAATTGCCGAGCAAACCCACCTGCTGGGGTTGAACGCGGCCATCGAAGCGGCCCGGGTGGGCGATGCCGGGCGGGGTTTCAATGTGGTGGCCGGGGAA
Organism: Desulfofundulus sp. TPOSR; assembly: GCF_011393055.1. Lineage (NCBI taxonomy): Bacteria > Bacillati > Bacillota > Clostridia > Eubacteriales > Peptococcaceae > Desulfofundulus > Desulfofundulus sp. TPOSR. Next base: position 652,072 of record NZ_JAAOEF010000003.1, read on the forward strand.
ATACGCAAACTATCCCAGGATACCCAGCGGTCCGTTAAAGAAATCATGCAGACTTTGCATGACGTACAGCAATCAATTATAGATCTGACAAACTCAATTGAACAGGTGTCAAGTGCAGCACAACAGCAGGCTGCTTCGTCCCAGGAAATTAATGCGTCGATAAATGAGCTTACTGCAGTGGCCGGGCAACTAAAAAAGCTGGCCGATGAGCTGGTGGTTTAGGGAATAGGGAGTTTAGGGCAAGCCTTGAAAATACTGGAGAGTAAAAGTTTGGCTTGTACCGTGCCGGGGCCGGCATCCGTCATTATAGAGCGCCTGCGTGCCATCCGGGGCTTTTCCTGCGATGAAGTAGCCGGGGCCTTGGGCATAATCATGAAATGCGTGGATAATGCCCTGCGCGGGTACGGCTAAAGGGATGCCGCCTTTGCCCCACTAAATATATTCGGGGAGGGAAAAAGGATAAACTGGAGACGAGTATTTGACGCTTTAGAGGCGTATGACCGCTTGTTACAGGAAAACCGGGTTGTTGAGGCTCTCAGAATTCTTTTCCAGGAGGCCGGAGCAGATAAGGTTACTGACGATGATTGGCGGATGGCCCTGGCCCATTTCCGTGCCGTCTATGGCCGACCTCCCCTCTTCCCTGAAGACAGCGGTGAGTAAATTGACTCTTCCTTATGAACCAGGTTAGTCAACCTTTTCCTGCAGGTTTCAAGGACTATAAAAAGATAAACATTTGTTTAATTATGGGAGGAGGCAACAATTACCATGCCGCAGGATTGTTTTTTGTTGTGTCGGTAGCTCAGGCTGCCACTTTTTTGTTGAAAAGGTGGGTGGTATCTGTGGAATCTGTCCTGACCGAGCGCGAGCGGCGATTGGCTGGGCTCTTCTTGCGGTGCCTCGTCCAGGCCAGTAACTACGGGCCGGTGGACGTGGGCGCCTTCATCCATTCTTTCCGGGAATACCTGTACGGCAGCTTCGTTCCGCCGGAAAAACAAAAGCGTTGGAAGCAGTTCAGATGCCTTAACTGCGGCGTAAGGTTTTTCGCCGAAAAGTCGGATCGGAAGTTCTGCAGCGAATCTTGTGCGGTTGCGTGGAACAGTAAAAACAGGGCCAGAAAGAGAGCATGATAATAAGCCGGGCGCCTTTTTAAGGTGGTGTCCGGCTTTTGCTTTCTGGCCGGATTGATTTGGAATTATGACGCCCCGGTCAGGAAGGTTGCAGAGTGCATGGAATACCGGTGTGACCGCTGCGCCAAGACGGTTTGGACAGAGGCCTGGGAAGCCATGCCGCCTGAGAGGTGCCCGTACTGCGGTGGGCGTTTGGTTTCCTGTGGGCGGTGGGGCACGGTGGTCCTGGGGCCGGTGCGGTAGGCGGTACAGTAGTGGGGGTGAGTAAAGGAAATGATTACAAGCACTTTTGTTACTTGCGGGTCTTCACTAAGCGATACGTTATTTACAATTCCTGACAAACCTCTTCTCATACAGTTTCTTTACGTTGGAGTAGGAATGATAGCTTGCTTTTTACTGTTTTCGACTTTTTACTTTACAAAATCCTTTGCGGAGAGACTTAAAAAGAAAAAAGAGCAATTATTCCGGTAGCCTCTGGCTCAAAGCTATTTCCCTGCCCGCGAACGCTTTTTCGGTTATTTCCAGTTTTTCTTTACCGAAACGGTCGAAGAGGGTATGAACGGCACAAACGACGGCAAAAGGAGACCATGGCTTGTTTCCCGCCATAAACTCAGCCACGGCTTAGGGTTTAAACGGCACAAAATGCAGCTTCTGGCTTTCCCACTTGTCTTTAGGAACGCCGAGGGAGCGGATTTTAAGAATCTCTTCTTCGGTCTGATCCACATGTACCACCCCGTACAGGGCGTATTCGCAGAGGACGGCGTTGGCCCCGAAAGACAGGAACTTTACCTGGTCGGGCGAAATTTCCAGGCCCCCCTCTTCCGCAAGCCCTCTCACCGCCGTCCTGTAGGGGTCCGGCCCGCCGTTCGGCCCGACGTCCACCGGCCTGCTGGAACTTTCGGCCACGGAAGGGAAGAAAACGAAAGCATCGACAGCGGTAGGTCTCCGCTCGCTGAAAATGATCTTTCCGTCTGCTGTCACCACCATGATGCCCACCCCGAAATGGGTGGCGAATTCGGTACGGGATTGTACATCAGGTCAACCCTTTCGGCGTACCGCTTTTCACGTTGTCGGCCACAATTGGCTCGTCCAGCATGTTGTCGGTTACCAACATCGTGAAATAGTCGGTGGGCCGGAACGAAAGGTGCCGGGAAGGCTCTTCATGCGGGCCGGCTCTTTGCCCGACGAATAATTTTCCAAGCTGGTACCCGAGGCCGTTAAATGGTACGGGTTTGCCTTTCGCTTCACGCTGCTTGACTCTCTAGATTTTTTGGCCGTATTCGTAAACACGAAATTTCCCTTGACAGGGGGTAAATTATGGTGATTTAATAAAAGCAAAGGTAAAAAATGTAGATAAAAGTCAAATCCCGGCGGGCAAACCCGGCGAAAGCCGGGGACGCAAAGCCACAGGTCTAAAGTTTACTCATTGAGGTAACCATGACGGCTGGGTTGCAAGGGAGAAGGGTAGCCGCAGGGCAGACGGTATCTCCCTGTGGCTTTTTGTTTTGAGGTTTGGTGGAGTGAACGATATTTTTCATTCAAAATTTCTCCTGGGTTCGACACTTTTTTGCCCGGCCGAGGCACATGTAATAAGAATGGTTCAATAAGAATGGTTCAATAATATCAAGGCCTTGGCGATGTTTAACATAGAAAAAACTTAAAAATGCATGGGCATACGACTATTACAAAAAAATATTGAACTACAAAGAACGGACATGGTATTATTAGGTACCATGTATATCAGAACCATCACCAGACGAAATAAAGACGGAACGCCAGTGCGCTATATCCAGCTGGCCCATAATGAATGGGACCCAGTCGCTAAGTGTGCCAAGGCCAGGGTATTATACAACTTTGGACGTGACGAAGATCTGGATGTTGCTGCCTTAAAGCGTCTGGTTTCCAGCATCAACCGGTTCTTAAGTCCTAAGGAGGCCTTGGAAGCACGGGGGAAAGTGGAACACGGCGATGCGTTAAAGTTTGTTTTTAGCAGGCCCTGTTGCGGCACCTGGTTCCTCAACGAACTTTGGAAGCAGCGGGAGTTCGACTTTACCTTAAAAAACTACTGGCTAAACGACAGTACCGTCTCCCGGTAGAAAGGGTACTCTTCGCCCTGGTGGCTAACCGGGTACTGGAACCCCTAAGCAAACTGGCCATTGAGGACTGGGTACAACAGGGTGTTATAATCCCGGATCTCGAGCGTGTCGAAGAGCAACAGATGCTAAGAGTCATGGAGTTTCTCCTGGAAGCCAGCGAAGAAATCCAGAAGGAAATATTCTTTCATACGGCACACCTGTTAAATCTGGAAGTGGATCTTCTGTTCTTTGATACCACCTCTACTTACTTTGTCACCGGGGAAGAAGATAATTTCCGCAAACCCGGCTATTCCAAAGACCACTGCCCGGTTCTGCCTCAAGTGGTTATCGGCCTGGCGGTTACCAGGGAAGGCATCCCAGTGAGATGATGGGTATGGCCGGGCAATACCATGGACATGACGGTAATTCAAGAAGTGAAAAGGGACTTACTGGGCTGGAAGCTCGGGCGGGTAGTCACCGTTTTTGATCGGGGCTTCTGGCTCGGAAGATAATTTGAGAACGCTGCAGATAGTCGGCGGCCATTACATTGCCGGGGAAAAGCTGTCCAAAGTTACGGCTGAAGAAGCCCTCTCCCGCCCAGGCCGGTACCGTCTGGTCAAAGATAACCTAGAGGTAAAGGAAATCGTTATCGGCTACGGTGAAGCCCGAATCCGTTACATCCTTGTCCGTAATCCCAAGGAAGCCAGAAGAGACAAACTAAAAAGAGAAGAATTGTTACAAAAGTTGAAGACCGAGATTACCGTGGTCAACGCCCTGGCTGCCGAAAAAAGAGCACGGGCGGCAGGAGAGTAGCTGTACCACGAAACTTACGAACGCTACTTGAGCCTAAGCATAAGGGTACCCTGGACAGAAAAAAGATTGCCGGGGAAGAACGGAAAGACGGAAAGTACTTAATTCGTACCTCTGACGATACCCTTTCTCCTGAAGATGTGGCCTTGGGCTACAAACAACTCTACGAAGTTGAATATGCTTTTCGCACCTTGAAAACCACTCTGGAGTTAAGACCCATATACCACTGCCTGGAAGACCGGATTAGATCCCATGTATTGCTTTGCTGGTTGGCGCTCTTTTTGATCAGAATAGCTGAAAACAGAACAGGTCTTACCTGGCGCCATATCAGAAAGGAATTGCAAAGAATCCACCTCGGACTGTTTCAAGGGGCCAACGGCGAGGTATATCAGCACACCGAACTGACCAGGGAACAAAAGGAAATTTTTAAGGCCGTTAAGGTTTCAGAGCCGCCGAAGTTTTATAGCATGAAGACCGGTAAGCAAGGGAGCTCATAGTAACACGCCTCCTCCGGGGTATAGCCTTCTATCCCTTGTGTGGCGCGGGTTCGCGCTTTTTGTTAACCTAGAGACTGTCGAACTCAGGTTTCTATCTTGAAAGATTTCTTTGTAGGGGGAATTTTTTATGACCGGACAAACCTGGTGTTATGCAACATATGGTCGTATCAATGTAAACGTTACCAGAATATAGCATATTATGCAAATAATGTATTAACCTTCTTAAACCTTCTCCTCTTACGTTCCCCTCCTTTAGTTCTCCCCGCTTTGTTTCTTCCTTGCTTTCCATCATAAAGATAATTGTATTGAAGATAATTGTCTTGTCAGCTTCTCTCTCCTGAGGTGACTCCATAGACTCAATAGCACGTGTTATCCAAGTGTTTTTCAAGATGCTGGAAGCCCGGCTTAAAGTGGTTTCGCACCATTCCGAACGGGTAGCTTCCCTGGCCGTGATGCTGGCGAGGCGACTGGGAATGGATGAAAAAAGCAAAAAATGATTTTTATTGCAGGTTTGCTCCACGATATAGGCAAGATGGGTGTTCCCAGTAGTATCATCTTCAAGCCGGGCAAACTTACGGGTGATGAATAGGAAGAAATGAAAAATCACCTGGTTTTCAGTTTTAATGTTCTTTCCTCCATTCCGCAATTGAAAGACATAAGCCGCATGGTGCTTTATCGTTATGAACGTTACGATGGTCATGGCTACCCTGAAGGGTTGAAATAGAGGAGCCATCCCATTGGAATCGCGCATTTTGGCGGTAGCTGACAGCTATGACGCCATGACATCGCATAGGGTGTACAAGCCACCAAAATCTGTGCGGGAGGCCCTTGGGGAATTGCGCCGCTGTGCGGGTACCCAGTTTGATCCTCTTTTAGTTGATGTCTTTCTCGCTCTACAGGATCAGTCCTTACTGAATTGTAATGAGGCAAGATATACTCCCTGAAATTGTGCGAGTGTATGAACTGGGTAGGAGATAAGAAATGGGGAAAATAAGAAACATTTACAATTCGGGCACAAACATTAGCACCAGCTACCAGAAGAAGAATACCAACGAATTTACGCATCCGGTGGACCGGCTGGCCGGGTATAATTCCCACGTTGGTGAAGATGTGGCCTTAAAAAGCGAACCAATAGAGACAGCCGTGGAGTTGTCCTATTTGCAGAAGCGGCAAATAAGGGCGGTTAACCATCACCCCGCTATATTTGTGGCTTTTTGTAGCTTTGATGGAATGAACTAAACTTTTCATTGAAGTCTATTTAAATTTCCTTTTTTATTACCGGACAAACCCTAGTGTCAAGTATATACGTTGGGAGAGGTAATCCTTGTGAATAGAACCCATATGATAACCTGCACTTGACTGTTCCGGTGCGGGAAGCTAGGTTTAAGGAGCATATCAATCACTTCATCGTACTGAGTACCTTGCTGTTGCCGGGAAGCTGGAAATGTTCAGATAGAGTAGGAATGGTTGTGCCCGGGCGAATTGCAGTTCGGTGCATAGGTGGAGGTGATCCGTGAAACTGTTTGCCATGAAAGTGGTGATGGCAGTAGTTCTGGTGCTGCTGGTTCTGATGGTGCTGGTGGTAGTAGCGTTTTTCTCCCTCTGGCGGCGGGAGGTCAGGGTCAGCCGTGAGGAAAGGGCGGGCTACACCGGACTGCAAAGAGAGCTATCCCGGGTGTTGCCGGTGTTGAAGGCTAACCTGAACAGTGTCATTGAGGAAACGGAAAAGGGGGTGAGCCAGGGGCTTGCTACGTTGCAGCAGGTGGTGGAAGTGATCAGCGCCTCGCTCGCGCAGCTTCGCGAGATGCAGGGCCGGCAGAACGCGGAGATTTCGGAAACAGTCAACGGTATGGTTAAGCGGCTGTCTGAAGACCTCGCCAGCCTGGGGTGTGCGTTGAGGGAGGGGGCAGAACAATACCGCGAGAAGATCCGACTGCTGGAGGACCGCCTGGGTGGGATGAACCTGTCACGGGCGGTAGCCGAGCTGAGCGACTCCTTCGACCACCTCCGAATCGTGGCGCTTAATGCCAACATAGAGGCAGGGCGGCTGGGAGACGCCGGGAAGGGGTTCAAGGTGGTGGCCGAGGAAATAAGAAAGCTGCTGGTGCGGCTGGAAGAGTCGCTGAAGGATATAGTGGTGGTGGAAGGCTTTGTCGGGATAGTAGTAGACATAAAGGAAAACATGAAGGAGAACATTGAGCGTCTCGAAAGCAGGTTGGAAGAGGTTTCCGGGATAAAGACCGAGCTGGAACGGGTGAAGGAGTTGACAGGCACCTATTCTTCGCTCTTCGAGGAGGCTATCGATAATGTCAACGCCCAGCTGGCAAAGGCGTCGGGTGCCGTGGACGAAGGGCTGACCGTATTTCAGTTTCAGGATATCATTTCACAAAAGCTGAACCACATAGAGCAGTTTTTAAACCACCTGGACGAAGCATTGCAGCGTGGCGACCGGCAGAAGCTATTGTCACTGGAAGAAAAGCTCAAATCGTTTTACACCACTGCGCGTGAGCGGGAAAATCACCGGCGGATTTTGGGCAAAAGTGCTACAGAGAAGAGCGATCTGTCCGATTTGGAGGAAGATGTGGTGTTTTTCTAACCTAAAATAAACATGACATATGGGAGGGAATTTTTATGGTTAAGCGACTTGAAGATCTACCCAAGGACAGTTTCCAAGATTCCAGACCGGGGGAAGGCAGGGTTGAGTTTGGCGGGGAGGCCAAGAAGAAACTGGAGTCCCAGCGGGCGAGGGCCAGGACGTTTGCCAGGCAGCAGCAAATCGCCGAGCGGCTGGCGGCCGCCACTGAAGAGCTGTCTTCGGCGGTAAGCGAGTCCACATCTGCGGTGGAAGAGCTCAGGAACGCCATGGAACAGATCGCCTCAGGCGCGGAGGAGGCCGGCAGGGCCACCCGGGAGTCGTTGCAGGCGGTCAACGTGATCGTATCAAATATGGAGAAGGCGCTGGCCAATGCCAGGACTTCGCTGGAGCGCACCAGGCGGGCCCAGGAACTGGTCCGCGAGAACGGTGAATCAATAAACCGGCTGGTTGATAGCGTCATTAGCACGGCTGAACGCAACCAGGCCTCGGTGGAGCTGGTTACCCGGCTCGAGGAGCAGGCCCGCAACATCGGGGAAATCGTCAAAGCTATCGTGCGGATAGCGGACCAGACCAACCTGCTGGCTTTGAACGCGGCCATTGAGGCGGCGCGTGCAGGCGAACACGGCAAGGGGTTTGCGGTGGTGGCCGACGAGGTGCGGACGCTGGCCGAGATCTCCGAGAAGGCGGCCAACGATATCCGTGAGATGGTGGCCACCATCCAAAACGAGGTAAACGGGGTGGCGACGGCCATCAACGACGCCGCTGTCAAGGCTAAAGAGGAGGCGGGCAAGGGTCAGAAGATCAACACAGAACTGGAGCGGATCGCGGCAGATGTGGATGTGGTCATCAGAAACGCCCTGGAAATAGAGGAGTTATCTGCAGAGCTCAATAAGGCGATACAGGAGTTCCAGAAGGGGGCCGAAGAGATTGCCAGCGCGGCTGCCGAGCAGGCCAGCGCTGCCCAGGAGTCGCTGACCTCCATCGAGCAGCAGACGAAGGCGATGATGGACATCTCAGGTGCCGCCAGCGAACTGGCTGAGATGGCCGAGACGCTGAAGTCCTCGACCGATGTTAACAAATCCTCGGAGGAGCTGGCGGCGGCCGCTGAGGAGCTCTCCGCCTCCATAGAGGAGGCTGATAAGACGGCCCAGCAGATAATGGCGGCGCTCAGTCAGATAGCTACGGGGGCGCAGCGCCAGTCGGCCGCGTCGGAGCAGTCGGCGTCGGCGATCGCCCAGATAGAAAAGGGTGCGAAGAATATTGCGGAGCGGGCCGGGGAAGCTCTGGAAAAAGTGCGAGAGCTTAGTGACCTTTTAGAGGCCAACCGCAGCGCGGTCAACGAACTGGTAGACGGCATAGTCAGCTCGGCCGACGAAAACGTAGAGAACGTGAAGCTGATCAAGGCGCTGGAGGCCAAGGCGCGCCAGATCGACAAGATCGTGGACACCATCGTCAACGTGGGCATCCAGACCAACATGCTAGCGGTAAGCGGTGCCATCGAGGCGGCGCGTGCGGGCGAATACGGCAAAGGGTTCGCGGTGGTGGCCTCTGACATCCGGAACCTGGCCCAGGACAGCGCCAAGAATGCCGAGCAGATCAAGGACATGGTCAAGACCATTCAGGAACAGATAAACACGGTGGTTTCCGACATCGTGCGCATGGGCGAGATGATAAGGAAAGACGTGGGGGACGCCAGAAAGGTGGTTGCCAGCCTCGAACAGCTGAAGAAGGACATGATGGAAGTGGTCCGGGGTAACGAGGAGATTCTTTCCGGTTCCCAGGAAGTGGTAACGGCGGTCACCCAGGCGGGGAAAGGGGTAGAACAGATAGCCCAGGCGGCTCAGGAAGCGGCAGCAGCTTCCGAGGAAGCTTCATCGGCGGCGAAGCAGCAGGCTGCCGGGACGAAAGAGCTCGCCCGGGCAATAGAGGAGATTGCCGCCCTGGCTGACGAAATCCAGCAGGTGTGACATGGAGGGGGTAACGGAGATGCTGGAACAACAGGTGGTTACCTTTCACCTGAACACAGAGCTTTTCGGCATAGAACTCAAATACGTCCAGGAGGTAATCCGCGTCCCCGCAGTGGTGGCCGTTCCCTGCACACCGTCCCACTTCCTGGGGCTATCCAACCTCAGGGGGGAGATTTTGCCGGTGGTTGACGGCCGGATCAGAGTGGGTACTCCGGCGGGTGAGATTTCTGAAAGCGCGCGGGTGGTGGTAATTAGCCGGGATGGAGGGAAGGTGGGCTTTCTGGTGGACCGCGTATCGGAGGTGGTTGACCTCGAAGGGGCGGAAATAGAAGAGATCAGCTCTGACACCAGAAGCGGCTGCGTCCACCGGGCCATCAGGTTTCCCGGGACTAATAAAATTGTGCTCCAGATAGACGTGGAGAAGCTGTTCAGTTATGAATTGAAAGCGACGGCATCTTCTATCGGCGCGGTATATGAGCGGCAGGTGGAAACCGGCGAGCGCGAGCAGGAGGAGCTGATTCAGCTCGTGGCCTTTAGGGTGGGAGCCGAGGAATATGCCGTTTCCATCGGGTCGGTGCAAGAAATTGTGCGGGTGCCGGAGAAGATCTACCGTGCTCCCGGGCTGCCGTTCTACGTGGACGGGATCTTCTCGCTGCGGGAGAGGACTTTACCCATAGTCAACTTCCGGAAATACTTGGGGCTTGAATTCGAGAACTACGACGAACGATCAAGGATAATAGTACTGAACTTTCAAAAAGACGGCATGTACTTCTTCGGCCTGGGGGTAGACGCGGTCAACGAAGTGTTGCGGGTGAAACCTGAGGAGATCGAACCCCTTCCTGATTATTTTCTTGATCGCGAACAGGCGGTAAAAGACGTCTGCAAGCTGGAGGGCGGTAAGAGGCTGGTTTATGTGCTGGAAGCGGACAAAATGGTCGAGGAGACGGTGTTGAAAGAGCTCAATGCCTCAGAAGAGAGGAGAGAGACGGTGGCTGCTGAGGGGCAAGGGGCGCTTCACGACGAGAGGCAGTACGTGGTCTTCGCTCTTAAGGGCGAGGAATACGGCGTGGAGATAGGGAAGGTTCAGGAGATCATCCGCGTTCCCGGGATAGTGGGGGTGCCCCGAGCACCCCACTACATCCGCGGGGTGGTAAACATCCGGGGCAGCATCCTCCCCGTGATGGACCTGCGCCGCAAATTCAACCTCTCCGACGTTGAAGACCTCGAGCAGTGCCGGATTGTGGTGGTGGAACTGCCCGAGCTGAAGATAGGGCTGGTGGTGGATGCGGTGAAGGAGGTGGTGAAGATCGCCGCGGCAGAGATCGAGCCGCCGCCGGCGGTGCTGGCCGTCGAGGTGGAGCAGGAGTTTCTGGCGGGCATCGCTAAGTTGCGGCGGGGCGAGCGGCTGATTATGCTGCTGGACCTCAACCGTGTGCTGACACCCCAGGAGAAGAGGGAAGTGAAAGAAATCCTTGATGAAGAAAATTAGGGTGCTGGTGGCCGATGATTCGGCGCTGATGCGCAAGTATCTCAGGGAGATACTGGAAGAAGAGGGCGACATAGAAGTGGTGGCCGTTGCCCGTAACGGCAGGGAAGCAGTGGAGAAGGCGCTGGAGCTAGATCCGGACGTGATCACCATGGATGTGAACATGCCCGAAATGGACGGGTTGACGGCGGTCCAGTACATTATGCATTTCAAACCATGTCCTATCGTGGTGGTTTCGTCTCTGACCCGGCGCGGTGCGCTGACCACCTTCGAGGCGCTGGAGCTGGGGGCAGTGGATTACGTACCCAAACCCGACGGCACCGTGTCGCTGGCGATAAAAGGCGTAGCTCACGAAATAAGGAAGAAAGTGCGGGTGTCAGCCGCGCTCAAACGGCGGCTTGCCGGCTTGAGACAAAGAGACCGCTTCGGGTCCGGGGTAGAGCGGGCGGCTGTCGCGACACCCCCGAAGCAGCCGCCGGAAAAGCCGGCTCTCAGCGCCGACTACCGCCACGTGGTGCTGATAGGGGTTTCCACCGGAGGGCCGAAAACGCTGATGGAGATCATTCCCTGCCTGCCTGAAGGCTTTCCGGCGCCGGTGGTGGTCTTCCAGCATATGCCCGAAAACTTCACCCGCTCGTTTGCCGAACGGTTGAACAGTTATTCCGGGTTACTGGTTAAAGAGGCTGACGATGGCGAGCTGGTGGAGCGGGGCAAGGTGCTGGTGGCCCGCGGCGGCAGCCACCTGAAATTCGAGTTCCACCCCGTCCGCCGCAAGCCCAGGGTGCGGATAACCCGCTCACCGCGTAACAGTCTTTACTTTCCGTCGGTTGACGTGGGGTTTAGATCGGCTCTGGAAGTGTTTCCGGCGGGGTCCCTGGTGGCAGTGTTGTTGACGGGTATGGGCAATGACGGAGCTGATGCGATGGTCGAAATCACGCACCGCGGCGGGTACACCATAGCCGAGAGCGAGGAAACGGCCATCGTCTATGGGATGCCGCGGGAGGCAATTGAGCGGGGAGGAGCAAAAGAGGTACTGCCCTCTTACCGGATTGCCCAAAGGATTGTAGAGATCATCAACGGGGGATGGGTAGGCGATGCGCGTGCTGGTGGTTGATGACTCCTTTACCGTGAGGGAATACTACCGGGCTGTGTTAAAGGATGTGGCCGAGGTCGATGAGGCGGTAAACGGCTTTGAGGCTCTGGAAAAGGCTTTTGTGGAATCTTACGACCTGTTTTTAGTGGATGTGAACATGCCTAAGATGGACGGCTACCATTTGACGGAGGAGCTCAGGCAAAACGGCGTGGACAGGCCAATTATCATGATTTCGACCGAGCGCGAGGACCAGGACCGCAAAAAGGGACTCTCGCGGGGTGCCACACTTTACCTGGTAAAGCCCGTAAGACCGGAACAACTTCAATTTTTCGTCAGGCTTTTGGGGTGAACGCGAGATGTCTGATTTAAGGAACACGTTCCTCGAGGAAGCTGCCGATCTTCTCGAGGAAATAGAGCGGCTCACGCTTCTACTCGAGCGCGAGGAGCAGTCACAGGAAACTCTGGACGCTCTCTTTCGCGCTGTTCACACCCTGAAAGGATCCGCCGGCGTAGCGGATGTGGACAGCGTAAAAGAGGTGGCGCACCGGTTGGAGACCGTGTTGGAGGCCGTAAGAACCGGCGAAATCCCGGTTGGTTCCGAACTGGTGGACGTGGTACTCGCCGGATTCGATGAGATAAAGCGCCTGCTGGCGGAGCTTTTCCATTCCGGCGGATCTGCCCGGCCGGACCGGTCGGTACTGGAGAGAATCGATCAATTCAGTGCTGAGGCTGGTGTGGGAGGAGAGGAGTTCACCCTTCCCGACTACATTGACACCTCCAGCTCGCCCGGGATCGTGGCCGCGCTTTCGCCCGCGTTTTGGGAAAAAACGTGGAGCGAGCTGGCCCGGGGGCGAAAGGTATATTACATAGAGTTGGAGCCGGGCGAGGACTTCTTTTTCACGGGTCACAACCTGGTGTTTCTCTTCCAGGACCTCGAAGGGGCAGGCGAAATTTTCGAACTTAAGGTATTGAAGGACAAGCTGCCCCTTTTCCCAGATCTCGATCCCGAGAAGTTCTACCTGGCTTTCGAGTTCGGTTACGCTACCTCCGAAGGTCTGGAAGAGGTGAAGGACCGGTTTCTCTTCATCGCTTCCGGAAAGCACCGGGTGGCCGTGAGGCCGCTTGGAGAGGCGGCCCTGCAGTTTTTAAGAGGTTCGGAACTATCGTTAGTCAACGGAAATAAGCTGGGAGAAGAGGTTGCCGGGAAACTGGCGCTTCTGGTTGAAGAATACGATGCCAGGGGGGAGGAGGCGCTGTCCCTGCTGGACGCCCTCCTGGAGGAAGCGCTTTGGCGGGAGGAGGGGCTCCGCGAGCGGTTCTTCCTGATGGCGGTAAGAGCCTATATCCTGCGGTACGCCGAACTGGTACTGTCCTCTTCCGGTAAGGGACGCGAGTTCCGCGAGAGTTTCGCGACGGTATTGGCGGCGCTTTTGAACGAGGCGGTCGTCGATGGTGCGGTAAGCCGCAACCTGCTGCTGGACATCGATGATCTGAATGCTTTCTTTGGTACGGGGGAAAAGAGGGAGGAATCTCCGGCTCTCGCCGTGCTCCAGCCTGACCTCGAACTCGTGAGAATCCTCCTTTCCCAGCAACTCGAGGCACTAAAACTTATCATTCCTGCGGTTGAACATTCCTCGCTGCGCTCTATAGCCGGGACAATCGACCGGGTGGCCTCGCTTCTGGGTTTTCCCCGTCCGGAGCGGGAAGACAGGGCCGGGTTGGAGGGGTGGCTTGAAGAAGTCTACAAGGGGCTATTTGAAGAGCTGCCGGAGGATAAGCCTGTTCCGGTGGATAACAGAAGGCCGCAGCATCAAGCTCCTGCCCTGAAGAGCGACGTCTCTTTTGCCCGTGAGATTTCCTTCAAAGTAAGCCAGGAAACGGCCGATCACCTGGTGAACCTGGTGGGTGAGCTGACCATAGCCAAAAACAGCTTCCTTTACTTGGTGAAAAAGCTGGAGGGGTTCAGTTTTGAACTGGCCCGGGAGCTGAAAGAGCGCGCTGCCTATTTGGAACGGCTTGTGCGCGAACTTCAGGAACGGGTGATGGCCATAAGGTTGTTGCCGGTGGAGCAAATCTTCAACCGGTTCCCGCGCTACGTTCGAGACACCGCACGGGTTCTGGGCAAACAGGTGGTACTCTTGACCGAGGGTGAGGATACCAGGCTCGACAAGAACATGCTGGAGGAGCTCTATGAACCGCTTCTCCACCTGGTGAGAAACAGCTTGGACCACGGCATAGAGAAGGTTGAAAAGCGGGTAGCGGCGGGCAAGCCGGCCGAAGGCAGGCTCTGCCTGAGGGCTTTCCAGGAAGGTGATCGGGTGGTTGTGGAAGTCGAGGATGACGGCCGGGGGATCGATACTGACGAGGTGAAGGCTAAGGCAATAGAGCGGGGATTGCTCACCGTCGGAGAGGCCGGGGAGATGAGCGAGGAGGAAATCCACCGGCTGATATTCTTGCCGGGCTTCAGCACCAGAGAAGAGGCCACGGACATTTCCGGCCGTGGCGTGGGTATGGATGCGGTGCTAGCGACTGCTAGGCGGCTAGGCGGCGACATAACGGTGGAGTCCCGACGCGGCCGGGGGATGAAGGTCAGCCTTGTGCTACCGCTGACAATGTCAACTACCGAGGTACTGAAGTTTAGGTGCGGGGGCAGGGTTTTTAGCTTCCCGCTGGACGCGGTGTCCGAGACGGTAAGCGTCGCCGTTGAGGAGATAAAAACCGCCCGGGGTAAAAAAGTGGTGGTGCTGCGGGAAAAAATAATGCCGGTGGTCGGGCTGGAGGAGGTGCTGGGCTTCGACAGCACCGGGAGTCGGGTATCGGGGGAGCAAAAGCTCATCGTGCTCACCCGGCAGTTTACGGTGCCCGTTGACACCGTGCTAGGCAAGGAAGAGGTGCTGATAAGGCCGCTTACCGGCGAACTGAAGGCCATCCCGTACTTCAAGGGGGCGGCCATCCTGGGTGACGGCAGTATCCTGCTGGTGCTGGAGCCCGGGGCTCTTCTGGAGGGGGTGAAGTGCCGTGTCTGCGCTGAGGGTTGAGAAACCCCTGCTGGTGGAATTCATACGGGAGGTTAAGGAAGAGCTGGAGAGGGCCGGTGTGGCCTCGACCGGGCGTGTGGAGTTTCGCCCGCCGGATCCCGGGGCGGTGGACCTGGCGGGTATTCAGCTCATACTATCTCTGCAGAAAACCTACCCCCACCTGGAGATAGAGATCGGGCTTCCGGGATGGGCCGGGAAGTTTATCAACGGGGGTAACGGTAAATGAAAAAGATTTTGTCGCTGGACGACTCGATGACCATGGTGCAGACGGTAAAACTGGCGTTGACGAAGGCCGGCTACGAAGTGGTTACCTTTACCGAGGGGCAGAAGGCTCTGGACTACCTGCAGCGAAACAAGGTGGATCTAGTGGTAACCGACCTCCATATGCCGGCTATGGACGGGATCACTTTTATAAAGAAAGTGCGGTCGCTTCCCAACTGTCGCTTCACGCCCATCATCATCCTGACGACCGAGACGCAGGTAAAGAAAAAGGAAGAAGCGCGTCAGGCGGGTGCCACCGCATGGGTGACCAAGCCGTTTACCCCCGCGCAGCTGGTTTCCGTGGTACAAAAGGTTATGCGTTGAAAAGGGGTGCTTTTCTTCATGGAGAAGGACCTTTTTTCGGCAATCAAAAGGATGGTTTCGGAGAAAGACGTGAAAGGGCTTTCCATGCTGGCTCTTTCGGAGACCGACCGGGCGGCGGTGGACGCGGCGATAACCGCCCTTGCGAGGGTGGGCAACGACGAGGCGGTGGACGAGCTGATATCCTTTCTTTCCGTCGAAGACGCCTACCTGAGAAACGAGGCGATAGAGGCGCTTCAGCTTCTGGGGGCCAGGGCCTTCGATAGGGTAGCCGCGCTTTTAAAATGGGAGAAGCCGGATCTCAGGATCTTCGCGCTGAACGCGCTTAAGGAGATGAAGGACCTGCGCTTGAGAGGGCTCATTCGCCACGTGCTGGAAGTGGAGACCGACCCTAACGTGGCGAGTCTCGCCGTGGAGTGCTTATCCGAGGTAGGTTCCGGGGAGGATGTAGTACTGCTGGAGGCGGTTGCCAGGCGATTTCCCGACCCTTACGTGAGGTTTGCCGTGGATGCGGCGCGTAGGAGGCTGGAATAGGAGAGATAACGGAGTAATGAATCGAGAGGAATTCAGGACCCTGTCCGAATACATCTACCGGAAGACGGGCATAAAGTTTGAGGAAAATAAGCTTTACTATGTGGAGCGTAAAGTTTCCGAGAGAATGGCCTGGCTAGGGATCTCCGAGTTTCGCCGGTACTTTTACTACCTTAGGTTCGAGCCTGACGGCGGGGAGTTTCAAGAGCTGATCAACTCCCTGACGGTGAACGAGACCTATTTTTTCCGTGAATACTACCAGTTGAAGTGTTTTGCCGAAGAGGCGCTGCCGGAAATACTCGAGCGCAAGAAAGTGGCAGGGCATAGCCTGGTGAAGGTGTGGTCGGCGGGTTGCTCGACAGGAGAAGAACCCTACACCTTGGCGATCATTCTGAACGAAATGCTGGAAGGGCTGCCTTATGGTTTCCTGGTGGACGCCAGTGATATCAACACCGGGGTGCTGGAGTTTGCCCGCCACGGTGTATACGGGGACAGGGCAGTTAAGGATGTGCCCCACACCTATAAGGAGAGGTATTTCTTGAAGACTCCGGCGGGCTGGGAAGTGGTGCCGGAGATAAAACAAAAGGTCAGCTTTCTACAGGTGAACCTGCTTGACAAGAACGAGATGCGAAAACTCTCCGGCTACGACGCCATATTTTGCCGGAACGTGTTGATTTATTTCGACGATGTCGCCCGGCGGGAGGTGGCCCTGGAGTTTTACCGGGCACTTTTGCCTGGTGGGTTCATTTTTTTGGGCCATTCCGAGTCCATGAGCCGGATTACCCCGGTGTTCCGGCTGAAAAAATTTCAAAACGCCATTATCTATCAAAAGCCCGGCTGAGAGATCCGGAGGAATGAATTTAAACGAAACGGCCGGTAAGAAAAAAAAGGTGTTGGTCGAGTAGAGGTATACCTCGCAGCACACCCCCCTCACAGAACCGTACTTGCGCAATTAACGCATACGGCTCCTCACCGAAGCATTACCGAAATGTACCCTGAAGGTAGCCGAACGTCCATGATGTTGACATATTTTTCGGCTCCGGTAGAGGAAACTTGTTCAGGAATTTCTCGAATTTCTCACCGTTAAGGCTCTTCCTTTGGCTTCTCCGGTTTAACCACTTGAACATAGCACGCTTGGTATGATAAAAAAATTCCTGTAGTTTCCAGAAATTATCCGTGACGCCGTAATGCCGGTAATATCCCAGCAATTTAACCGATTTAGGACATTACCACCTGACTTTCCTGAGTTTGATCGCTATACTCCAGCAGCTTATTTAGTTGAACATGGTCAACGTTTGAGGAATGAACTTCCCGGGCTAGGTGATGCGTTAGCTCATTTTGAGCAACTTTTTAATGATCTTAATGGATTACTAAGGTAACAAATCAAGGAACATGTACCATTTAAAGGGGTTCGAATTTCTGCATAGAAATTTCACTAGTAGCGCCCTTACTGTGCATTAGGCACGGGCACAGTCCCCGCAGACGCCTGCGCTTACTGTGAGCAATGTAATGCTTCACTGGGGCTGAATTGCCAGCCTCTTCAGGTATGCAATAGTGAAACCGAAATTGCCGGTCTCACCGTATGCTTCTGACCAGTGGATTACTCGTAAGCGTAAAATAAACCCCACCTTGCAATCAGGTGGGGACATAATCTGGCTTATTTATTAGCCCTGCAGACAGGGGGTAATGAATTGGACCAGGGGAGCAACTGATCCAGGGCGTTACTGTCTTTAGGGTCCAGGTTGGGAAGTTTTTCAAAAAGATAACTGAGGTACTGGAAAGGATTCAACCCATTCTCCTTTGCCGTTTCTATGATGCTGTAAGTAATAGCGCTGGCCCGGGCACCCCGCGGAGTATTGGCAAACAACCAGTTCTTGCGGCCAATGACAAAGGGTTTGATCGACCGCTCACTCCGGTTGTTATCCAGTTCCAGGCGTCCATCCTGCAAAAAGGCAATGAGTTTATCCCACTGGCTCAGGCAATAGTTAACTGCCTGACCAAAGGAACTTTTGGGCAGTACCTGTGTTTTCTGGGTTTTAAGCCATGCCCGAAAAGCATCCAGCACGGGGCGGCTGCGCACCTGGCGGGCCTGATAACGCTCCTGGGGCGTTGCATCTTTCAAGTCGCGCTCAATGGCAAAAAGTTGGTTACAAAATTCCAGCCCCACCTGGGCGGCCACTGCTTTATTGCGTTTATCTTCCGGCAGGGCCTTTAACGCTTCATCAAACTTGCGCCGGGCATGGGCCCAGCAGCCCACCAGGGTGACATCCGGCAGTTCGTTGTAGCCGGCGTAACCGTCAACGTGCAAGTAGCCTTTAAAACCTGCCAGGAACCGGCGGGGGTGCTTGCTGGCCCGGGTGGTCTGGTAGTCGTAGAGAATAATGGGAGGACCGTCCCGCCCGGTGCGGTAGAGCCAGAGGTACGATTGGG
This sequence comes from Desulfofundulus sp. TPOSR, assembly GCF_011393055.1. Lineage (NCBI taxonomy): Bacteria > Bacillati > Bacillota > Clostridia > Eubacteriales > Peptococcaceae > Desulfofundulus > Desulfofundulus sp. TPOSR. The sequence continues at coordinate 670,304 of NZ_JAAOEF010000003.1, forward strand.
TTTCAGCAGCCCGGCCCGGCTCGCGGAGGACCTGCAGGGTTGTCTCATCGGCATGCAGGATATCCCGCTCAAGCAGGTGTTCATGCAGGCGATCGTAGATCAGGGCCAACCAGTTGTTCGCCCCGTACAGCACCCAGTTGGCAAGCGTCTGCCGGGACAGCTCCACCCCCAGGTGGGCAAACTGCTGCTCCTGGCGGTACAGCGGCAGACCTTCGTAAGCGTAAAATAAACCCCACCTTGCAATCAGGTGGGGACAAAATCCAGCTTATTTACTGGCCCTGCAGGCAGGGGGTAACGAATCGGACCAGGGGAGTAACTGATCCAGGGCGTTACCGTCTGTGGGGTCCAGGTTGGGAAGTCTTTCAAAAAGATAGCTGAGGTATTGGAAAGGATTCAACCCATTCTCCTTTGCCGTTTCTATGATGCTGTAAGTAATGGCGCTGGCCCGGGCACCCCGCGGAGTATTGGCAAACAACCAGTTCTTGCGGCCAATGACAAAGGGTTTGATTGACCGCTCACTCCGGTTGTTATCCAGTTCCAGGCGCCCATCCTGCAAAAAGGCAACCAGTTTATCCCACTGGCTCAGGCAATAGTTAACTGCCTGACCAAAGGAACTTTTGGGCAGCACCTGTGTTTTCTGGGTTTTAAGCCATGCCCCAAAGGCATCCAGCACGGGGCGGCTGCGCACCTGGCGGGCTTGATAACGCTCCTGGGGCGTTGCATCTTTCAAGTCGCGCTCAATGGCAAAAAGTTGGTTGCAAAACTCCAGCCCTTCCCTGGCAGCTACGGCTGCCGCACGTTTATCATCGGGCAGGGCCTTTAGCGCTTCATCGAACTTGCGCCGAGCATGGGCCCAGCAGCCCACCAGGGTGACCTCCGGCAGCTCATTGTAGCCGGCGTAGCCGTCAACGTGCAAATAGCCTCTAAAGCCCGCCAGAAACCGCCGGGGGTGTTTGCTGGCCCGGGTGGTCTGGTAGTCGTAGAGAACAATGGGAGGACCGTCCCGCCCGGTGCGGTAAAGCCAGAGATACGATTGGGTTTCAGCAGCCCGGCCCGGCTCGCGGAGGACCTGCAGGGTTGTCTCATCGGCATGCAGGATATCCCGCTCAAGCAGGTGTTCATGCAGGCGATCGTAGATCAGGGCCAACCAGTTGTTCGCCCCGTACAGCACCCAGTTGGCAAGCGTCTGCCGGGACAGCTCCACCCCCAGGTGGGCAAACTGCTGCTCCTGGCGGTACAGCGGCAGACCTTCCCCGTATTTCTGGTTCATGATGTAAGCCATAAGCGAGGGGGAAACCATACTTCCGGGAAATACAGGAGCCGGCATGGGAGCGGTAACAATGGGGGTGGTTAGCTCGTTGCGCTCGCAATGGCGGCAGGAATAAACGTAACGCACATGCTTGACCACTTTTACCTGGGCCGGGATGATCTGCAGTTCCTGTCGTACTTCGGTGCTCATTTCATGTAAAGGACCACCGCAGCACGAACAGACCCGCTCTTCTTCCGGCAGGCGGTACTCAACCGTTTCCACCGGCAGGTTATCGAGCACCATCTCCCGGCGGCCACGCTGTTTGCGGCGCTGGTAGGTGATGGTTTCGACAGCCGGTTCGGGTGAAGCCGGCTGGGCTTCCACTTCCGCCTCATTAAAAAGCGAAAGCTGCTGGTAGCCAGAAGCGGTCCGTTCGCTGGAAACGCCAAATTGCCGGCGTTTGCTCAAGCGAAGCTGCTCCATCAACCAGTTCAGCCTGGCGCTCAGTTCAGCGTTTTGCTGTTCCAGTTGCACACAGCGCTCCCGCAGTTCTTCGATAGTCATGGTGGCGATATTCTTTGCAGTATTCATGACCTGGTAATTCGACGAATGGCGTTAAAATCCCTCCAAAATCAACCGGGAACTGAAAATATTTCTGCCATTACAAGATGGTACGTGCTTTTACCTCGGGATGGGCATGGGGTTGTTTTAAGGGGAGACCATCGAGCAACCAGCGCAACTCCCGGCGGCTAATGGCCAAAGTTGGCGAGCCGGTATCCGCCGGCCAGGGGAATTTGCCCTTCTCCAGCCGGCGGTAATAGAGCCAGAACCCATTGTGATCCCAGTGGAGAATTTTAATTTTATCCCGCTGCCGATTACAGAAGACGAAAAGACAGGAGGAGAAGGGGTCCAGTTCGAACCCCTCTTTGACCAGCACGGCCAGCCCGTCGATGGACTTGCGCAAATCGGTGGCGCCGCAGGCGAGGTAAACCCGGTCGATACCCAATTCGTTCAGCATAACGATACCAGAACCCGGACTACTTGAGAAAGCAAGGCTGGATCAAAACCGGGTTTTACCTCGATGCAGGCCTGACCTATTTTGAGCAGCAGGGAGTCACCCTGGTCCGAAGGTGATTGCTTGCTTAATTCAACCGGCAGCCACCGTGTTGACCCGGCGGGGGAAGATTCCTTAAACTTCCGGAGCCAGTACCATAGCTGCCGGGGGGTTACGTTATGGGCGGCGCACCATGCTTTAGCACTCTGGCCGCTGGCACGATATTCGGCAACCCGGGTTTCCCATAGTTTTTGCTTTTCAGCTTTGGTCATAAAAAATCCTCCCCATTTCATTTTCTGAGCATTCCTGTAATCCTTATCAAAGGGGTTGATCAACAAAAAGACCTCCTGGTACAACAAGGTTAGAGCAAACACCAAAAGTACCGGAGGTCGAGGTTAATGACGAAACGAAACAAAAACCTAAAAGAAATTCGTAGCGTCCACACCCTCATCGTGGGCGTCGACATCGCCAAAAGGACCCACTGGGCCCGCACGCTGGACGGGTCAACAGGCATCGAAGTGGGCAGCGCCTTCTCTTTTCAGAATAGCATAAACGGCTTTTCCCGTCTACTGGGTAGAATGCACCGGGTCAAAGAACAAATCGGCGCGCAAAACATCGTCGTGGCCATGGAGCCTTCCGGCCATTACTGGAAACCCCTGGCCAGCTACCTGGTCAATGCCGGCATCCCAGTAGTTATCGTCAATCCTTACCACGTCAAAAAGCAAAAAGAACTCGACGATAACTCGCCCACCAAAAACGACCGGAAAGACGCCCTGATCATCGCCACTTTAACCTGGGAAGGACGCTTTTTCCACTGCTATCTACCCAAAGGGATCTGGGCGGAACTCCGGGGGTACACCCAAAACCGCCACCAGCAAAAGGCCAAACTAAACGCCGCCCAGAACAACCTGGTGGCGATCCTGGACGAGCGCTTTCCCGAATATCCGCAGGTTTTTAAGAACCTTCTAGGGAAAGCCTCCCTGTACATCCTGACCCACCGGCCCTTCCCGGCCGACCTAAAACAGCTCACGACAGAAGAGCTGACCGCTGAACTTAAGGCAGCCAGCGGCGGGAAAGTGGGTCAAAAACGGGCCGTTCTTTTACTGGCTGCCGCCAATGAATCCATCGGCGTGCCGGAAGGTTTAGATGCTGCCCGTCTGCGCCTGACCCAGTGCCTGGAAGAAATCTTCTTCTGGCAAAAGCAATTGCTCCAAACCGAAGCGGCCATGGAAAAGGCCCTGGCCAAAACCGGCTTAGCCGAGTACCTTTTGAGCATCCCCGGGATCGGAGTCGTCACTGCCGCCAGCTTCTTAGGGGAAGTGGGGGATTTCACCCGGTACGAAGACTGGCGCCAGATCCGCAAACTGGCCGGTTACAACCTGACTATCAACCAATCCGGGGATTCCAAAAAAGGGGTTACAAAGATCTCCAAGCGGGGCCGGGCGGGGTTGCGGAGCATCCTCTACCAGGCTGCCCTGGTCCTGGTGGCCAAAAACCCTCAGTTTAAAGCGCTCTACCGTTACCTGGTGACCCGGCCGCAAAACCCGCTGAAAAGCAAGCAGGCCCTGGTAGTGATCGCCTGCAAACTCCTCCGGGTAATGTTCACCTTAGCTAAAGAAAAACGCCTGTACGACCCGGAGAAGGTTTTGGGTAGCTACCGCCGGCAGCAACTGGCGGCCTAGAAGGCTTGTGGATATGCCGCTCGTATGGACTTGCGGGAGGCCTCCTGCCACTTAAGAGGAGCCTGGAGGTTTAGGCATGGTTTATCTTCCGCCTGTCCACAGGGTCCACACTCGCTTGGACAACGCTAAAGCGTTGCCCACATATCCACAAGCCCGACGGCGTAAAGGAATCATCATGAGGCAAAAATCTTGGGTGGGGGAAACCGAAAAAACCTCCGTTAGGGCATGACCCTGCTTCTGAGTAACGGTGCCCCACCCGCCCCCATTATGCTGAACGAAGGAATGTAAGGGCATTGACCCCGGGAGACATGATAGGGTAAGCAGGGGGCGAACAGGTGGGTTAGACCACCCAAGATAAATTTTAAAAATGGCAGATTGAGTAAGCTTTTTAAAGTATCAATGAAAAATATTGAGATAGGAAGATTATCCTATAAACCCGGGGATTGTGCCAGGTGGGTAGGATTTGACGCTTACGGCGAAATACTCGACATCGAGAGTGTCCCTGTCGGGGACTCCGTGGTGGTGCTCGCGGCGACCCAGGACGGGCTGCTCCGCATGGAGTACCGGAAACAGCAGGAAGCTGAAACCCCGGAACAGCAACCGGAAGAGGAAAAGCAGGAAGAGGGACGGCAGTCCGATGAGATGGTAGTCCCACCTGTTAAGTTTGTGGTCGGGCAGAAGACCTATCGTGTTGGCGACCGGGTGTTCGATATGGACGCAGAGGCGTTCACCGAAAACGGCCGGACTTATGTGCCCGTCCGTTATTTGGGAGACGCCCTGGGCGCGGAAATCAAATGGGACGGGGCGACCCAAACGGTGACACTGGTCAAAGACAACGTAACCGTAAAGCTCGTGGTAGGGAATAAGGCCATAAATGTCAACGATCAGCCCAAGCAGATGGACGTAGCCCCGCTGGTCCGCGGGGGCCGTACCTACCTCCCCGCGCGCTATGTAGCCGAAGTGTTCGGGTACAGGATGGGCTGGGATCCGGCAGCGCAGACCGTGAGCGTGACAAAATAGCCAGCACTGAACCGGTCGGCAGGTAAGTCTTTTCGAGGGCCGGGTGCTCCTTTTTCCAGGGTGCCCGGCTTTTTTATTTTTGGGGGACTTTTTTCCTGTGCCCAATCCCTCCGGATAAAAGCAAACGATTAATTGGTGAAAATCCCGGTTTAACCGGACCTTTCAGAAGCCCCCTCAAAAAAGGAAGACATGCCGTACTATGAACTTAGGAGGAATCCCCACCAAAGGCAAACCCGGCGAAAGCCGGGGGCGCAAAGCCAAGGGGCCTAAAGCGGTTGACCCGCTACGGCAGCCCGGCTGCTGGGGAAAGGAAAGCAAATTTTCCCCGGTGGCCGGCTGTCTTAGATAAGGAGGTGGTTACTGGGGAAGCAAGGGTCAAGCGGAAACAACATTTCAGAAAAGAATCAAAGTTAAAGGAGGCAGCGATCTTGAAAGCGATCCGGAACAGGAAACTCGTGTGCGTTATCCTCACACTGTGCCTGGTATTGGCACTGGCCTTCCCCGCACTGGCGGAGGAGACCCAGGTACAGGTTCAGCCCCAACCACAAGACCAGGTAACCGTGACTGACAGCGTATACCACAACCTGCCAGCGGACCTGGTGACAATGGTTAACGGGCTGAACCTGGAACAGCTTAAGGAACTGGCGGTGCTGGTTCACCAGAGAATCAGGGAACAGAACCAGCTCAACAAGTCCAAGATCGAATTTGCAGGTGTGGTGACCGCCGTCTACGGCGACACATTCACTGTAGTGAAAGGCGGCAAAAACGGCAATGTTACCGAAACTTTCACCATCACCCCGCAGACGCTTATCAAAGGGGAGGGAACGCTGAAAGGGACAACAGAAATCAAGCAGGGGATGATGGTTAAAGTCAGGGCTACCACCGATAAGCAGGCGCTGGAAGTGCACCTGATCCCGGGCAACAAATACAGGGCAGACAAAGAAGCGAAAAAGCCTGGGAAAAACGGGCAATCATCCCGCCCTGCTTTTAAGCCAAAAGCTGAATATAAACACTAACATGTAGCTGGGTGCCCTTTTTCCGGGGGTGCCCGGTTTTTTTTATTTTTTGAGTCCAAGATGAAAGGGGGGAAAACAGGTATGCGCAAAGTCGTAGCTTTGCTGGTGCTGGCCGCCTTCGCGGTGGTTGCCCTGGCGGTACCGGCGTTTGCCGGGTCTATCGGTCAGGTGCCGCCGTCCGGCGAAGGAACTGTAACCGCAGTCGGGAAGGTGGTGTATTCCACCGTCGAGAAGCCGCACTACGAACTGGTGGTTCCCGGGCCGATGTACATGCCGCCTCTACCCGGGTCAGGAGTGAAGCCTCCGGTACAGTACGACCGGACATACATCCTGACGGGTCCGTTCGACTTCAAGGCTTACGAGGGCAAGCTGGTGCGGGTGACGGGCCAGGTTTTCAGGGGACCGAATTTCTACATGCGCGGGCCGGTTCTGAAGGTCACCAAAATTGAGCTGTTGAAATATCCTGTGCCGGTACCCAAACCGGCGCCGAAGGTTCCGGTGGTCAGGCCGGTGGGCAGGTAGTTTTCCGTGGGCCGGGCACTCCTTTCCGGAGGTGCCCGGCTTTTTTATTTTTAAGTCCACGATGATCGGAAAAAGCAATACGAAGCCCTGTACAGGCAGATCGAAGCAGAAAACGCCCACTTGAAGAGCTTCGTTACCGACTGTCCGGGAATGAACTTTTTGGCACACTAAGGGTTTCATTTTTCGTTCCACGATGTATATAAGGAGGCGTGCATGATGGCAATTCTTGAAAACAAAGGTTCAGTTACAAGTATTTTAATGGAAGAAGGAAGTCAACGCAAATTAGTGAAAGTACTCGCGTCTATGATACTTTTAGATATGTTGTCTGAGGAAAGAAAAAACTTAGAAATCATGAGAAAAAAAGAAAACCATCAGCCAAATAAACTCTTTTTTCATTATAGTGCCAAAGCTATTGGTGATGTTTCAGTAATTTAAACAAGCCACCAAAATTTAAATCTATGGTACTGTCAGTTATTTGGTATCCTTTAGGTATTTTGCCATTAACCTGATTTTCTTTCCCCGCCCTTCTCCGGCCAGCATGGTCAAATCGGCTTACACCCCGGACGCTGTAGTCTACGCCTAGTCGGACGCCCTGGGAGCGCCGGGCGGGGCTGTTCCGAAAGTGACAGTGCGCCGCCTCTTCAGTAATACCTACGCCACCGTCGAGTCCGAAATGTGGGCCGTCGATGTTGACTGCGAAGCCTGGTCCCTGGGTCTGCTGAGAAAGCTGGACACCCTTCTGGAAGAACTGGTGAAAGCCGGCCTGGACCCGGAATTCTGCGGGGCCTGAAGGTTTACGTTCTGCCCGCATATGGTCTGGCCGTCCGGGGCAGACGGAAAAGCCGGGTTATGCCGTCACGGGCTTCCACAACCCGGGGACAAACGAAATCGCCGAAAGATCCGGTGGTCAGTTAGTTTTTCCGTGGGCCGGGTGCTCCTTTTTCCGGGGTACCCGGCTTTTTATTTTTTTGAGGGCCTTTTCCTGTACCCAATTTCCCGGGGAAAGGAGGAAAGCGGTTTCGATCCGGCGGGCGCGGGAGAAGGGTTAAGGACAAATCTCGCAAAGGAGGTATGTTTTTCACCATGCTCAAGCTAGCGAAAAGAATCCGCAAAGTTTCTCGCAACCAGGGAGGATTTACTTTAATTGAACTTCTGGTGGTCGTGGCGATCATCGCCATCCTGGCGGCAGTATTACTGCCCAAACTCTTAGGTTACACCAACAATGCCCGCGTGAGCCGGGCGATGGGCGACCTGGCGTCTATGCGGAGCGTAATCGAAGCGTGGGCGGCGAATGAAGGTCAGGGTTCTTACCCGGATGGAGACGGTGCACCGGATGAAAGCAAGAGGATTAGCGTGGTGCTTAACGACAAGGGTATCCGGTGGGGTGCTGACAATGGTGGGATAGCGGATCCGTGGGGTCAGCCGTATGTTTACTATGTTAAAACAGACAACAATAATAACATCATCGGTTACGCTATTGTATCTCACGGACCTGATAAGACCTTGGGCGGTGGCGATGACGTTTATGTAAACGAGCACACCTCGCCCGAGAAAGGCGATACTAATTGGCTTAACGAACAAGGATACCAAGAATTTTCGCAATCGAAGTAGTCGGGTTGGTTAACTAATATGTCAGGTTAATGGAGCGAAAAGCCGGGCATTTCAGGAAAAGTGTCCGGCTATTTCTCTTTTGAGAACCCAATTTTTTGGATGGGAGGAGGGAATAGAGAAAATTGATTGAGAACAGGCAGGTGAGGGCCACCACCGACGGGGAGGTGCTGGTGGTCCACCTGCTCCCGGCGAAAAAGGCCGAGGCGGTGACGAAAGACAAGTGCAGAAGAAACCCGTCGACGAGAAGCCGCGCCGGTAGCTCCGGCGTCAAACGGCGCTGGGCACCCTTTTCAGGGGCGCCCGGCTTTTTTGTTTTTCAGGGGTTTTTCCCTGCGCCCAGTCTTTCCGGCAGGAAGGGGGGAAGAGATGCTAAGTCCGGAGACGCGGGGAAGATACCGAGAATCTTCGAGAGGAGTGGTTTTTCACCTATGTTCAGCCTGGCAGAAAAGATCCGTAAAGTTTCACGCAATCAGGGTGGTTTCACTCTGATTGAACTTCTGGTGGTCGTGGCGATCATCGCCATCCTAGCCGCCGTCCTGTTGCCCAAGCTGCTGGGGTACACGAATAACGCGCGCGTGAGTCGGGCGATGGGCGACCTGGCTTCCATGCGGAGCGTAATCGAAGCGTGGGCGGCAGACGTAAGTGGAGGTCAGGGTTCTTACCCGGACGAAAGCAACATCGCAACTGTGCTTAACGACAAGGGTATCCGATGGGGCGGAATAACAGATCCGTGGGGTCAGCCGTATGTTTACTATATCAAGAAGGAAGGCAACAATATTACAGGTTACGCTATTGTGTCTTACGGAGCCGATAAAGCTCTTGGCGGCAATGACGACGTTTATGTATGCGATCATACCTCGCCCGAAAAAGGTACTACCGATTGGCTTGCCGAACAGGGATATGAGGAAGCCTCGCGCTCGAATGGGTAATCTGGGGAACATATTACAAGCTATAGAGACGGCGGAAAAGCCGGGCATCGTTAGGAAAGAGTGCCCGGCTTTTCTTTTGTCGCTCGAAAAGTCGAAACTTTGAGCAATTTGGAGGTGCTGGTATTGAAAGGTGATGTATTGTCAGGAAACAGGGCAATTACGGTGGTTTTGGCCGTCCTCCTGTCTGTTCTGTTGATGTCTTTCTCTCTTGTCCCTGCTTCAGCGGAGCCGAAATACAAAGCCCGCTTCGTGATCGGCAGAGCGTCATACGAGGCAGACGGCTGTATGCGGGCGATGGACGCCGTTCCGTTCATCGAAAATGGACGAACTTTCGTGCCGATACGGTACCTGGCTTACGCCCTGGGCGTGCCGGAGAGTAATGTCCTCTGGGATGGGAAAATGAAGGCCGTGACTCTGATCTTGCAGGGTGTCACCGTGGAGATGGTTATTGGGAGTAAGACCCTACTTGTCAACAGAGACCCCGTGCAGATGGACACAGCTCCGGTGATCAGGGACGGTAGTACCTACCTGCCTGCCAAGTTCGTGGCGGAAGCGTTCGGGTTCAGGGTGGAGTGGGACGCGGCGGTAGGGGCAGTGCTGGTTTTTGCTCCTGAGGAAGAGAATCAGGGACTGAATGCCTGTGACAGGCATTGGGCTGTTTATTATGGCTACCCGTCTTATGTGAATGGTTGCGGGGGAGATGTTGACCGGGCCGCGAAGGTCTTTGAGAATTTCAGGGTTGTTGTGATGGCTGTCTGGGAAAGAACGCATCCTGATTACCGGAAAACGGTTCAAATCATTGAAAGGCTCCGCGGGAAGACAGACTTTTACGGTTATGTCCCTCTGGGACGTGCTGGCTTTACGGGAGAGACAAAAGAACTAAGTTTGGAAGAAATAAAGGCAAGAGTGGACTCGTATTTCGAAATGGGGTGCAGAGGCGTATTTTGCGACGAAGCGGGGAACGATTACGGTGTTGGTGACGAGTTGAGGAATGCGGTGGGGCGTTACATTCATTCCAAGGGAATGAGGGTGATCTGGAACGCCTGGGAACCAGTGGATCTGGCAAATATGGCATGCTGGCAGGACGGCGACGGCTGGTGTGCCGAGAGTTTTCTCGTCAAAAATGGGGTTTTTACTGATGGTAAAGATGAATACAGGAAATACAAAGATATTAGAGACATTGAAACCAAGAAAAAAGTAGATATACGGGTGTATGTCCTTTCGACGGAAACGGCGGGACACAAAGAATTTTCCTCGGCAGAATCTTTGAAAAAACAAATGTACGCATGGTGGGGAGTATTGCTTTATGGTTACGATTACTTTCAATATACAGATATGTGGCATAGTGCATCAAACAACTATTTATACTGCTTCCGTCAACCAACGGATTACATAGGGAGACGTTATCTGGCAGAACCATCGCATAGTGGTACAGAATACAAAAGAAATACAGATGAGGGGATATTACATCTCGATGGGCGTTCGTATAGAGGGTGGTTTGAGAAAACAGGGCAGTAAACAAGCGAGGAGGCATCTTGTGTCGAATGATCGTGAAAGTCTACGTTTCGGGAAATTCCCGAGCGCTTGTTGTTCAAGCCGGGAACCCGGTCGAGGAGGTAGCCGTTGGTGGCAATGCCATCTGCACAATGAGTACCTTGGTACAGGGTTATATTTAGTCAACTAATGTATAACCTTGTATAGGGAAAATTAACCTCTTCGCCGGTCCAGAGCGGGGCACCTGACGTAACGCTGACTGCTACGACGACTTCGGCTTATTAACGGTTGCAGAAAAGCGGCGGTCTCTTTCTGGGGCTGCCGCTTTTTCTTTTTCAAGTGAGGTGGTTTTCATGCTCTACCGCGTGACGGCTTACGTTTCCGGAACTTCCAGGACGCTCGTGGTCGAGTCCGGGAACGCAGTGGAAGCGGCAAAACAGGTCAGAAAGAGGCTCGGCGAAGACAGGACGCTCATAACCCGCGTGGCCCCGGCGGGAAGGGAGTTTTCCCTGGAGGCGTTTAAGTTCTGGGACCGCGTGGGGCCGCGCGACCTGGAGCTGTTCTGCCGGCGGTTTCATGCCCTGATCTCGGCGGGCGTGACCACTCTCGAAGCCCTGGAGACCGTAGCTTCCCAGACGGAGAAGAACTCCCTGAAGAAAGCCCTCTTCCGAGTGGCGGACAACGTCAGGGAGGGTTTCCCCCTGGTGGCGGCGTTTCGGGGTTTCCCGCGCGTTTTTCCGGCGGTGTTCTCCCACACTGTAGCGGCAGCCGAAGAGTCCGGCGCGCTGGAAGAGGCACTGTTCTCTTTAGCCGCCCACTTCGAGAGGGAAGCGCGGTTCAAGGAGAAACTCCGCCAGGCCATGGCCTACCCAACGGTGGTCGCGTGCTTCGCTCTCCTCGTGGCGGTTGGGCTCTTCACCTTCGTCGTTCCGAAATTCGCGGCGCTTTTACAGAGCGCCGACGTGCCGCTGCCTGCCCTGACCAGGGTCATGATGAACGTCTCGGCGCACACGGGGCTGATAGCCCTGTTCCTGGTCGGTGCGTCCCTGGTCGGCGTCCCGCTGTTCCGGGTTTTGTGGCAGAAGGAGGGCGTCCGTTCCCGGCTGGAAGCAGTTTTCGTTAGGTTGCCGGTTTTGGGGAAGATCGTCTCCCGGGCCGCGGCGGCGCGCGTCTGCAGGTCGCTCTCCCTGATGACAAAGGTCGGCGTGCCGCTGGTGCGGGCGATAGAGGTCGCTCGGGGCGTGGCATCTTTCTCGTCGTTCCGGAAGGAGCTGGAGGACGCCGCTGAAGCGGTGCGCGAGGGGAAACCTCTGGCCGACGCGCTCTCCCGGTCGAGGTGGTTCCCCGCGACGGGCGTGAAGATGGCCGCCGTGGGGGAGAATTCCGGCAGGCTTTCCGAGATGCTCGACCAGTCGGCGTCGCTGTTCGAGACGGAGGTGGATTTACTGGTGCAAAAACTCCCCCCGCTCGTCGAGGCGGGGATGGTGGTCTTCGTCGGGGGTCTGGTGCTGCTAGTCATGCTGTCGCTTTTCCTGCCTATATTCTCGATGTATCAAACAGTGAAGTAGCGGGGCGGCGGGATCCGCCCCGCGCCGCTTTTGGGAGGGGGTGCTTGTTGTGGAAATGGTCTTGAACCAGCCCGCCCGCCTCGGCGAACTTCTCGTCAACCGGGGACTCGCGAAACCGTCCGATGTAGAGAAGGCCCTGGAAGTCCAGAAAGCAACGGGGAAGCGCCTCGGGGAGGCGCTGGTTTCCCTCAACGTCCTGACCCCGGACGACCTGGCTGAAGCACTTTCCGAGCAGCTCGGCCTGTCCCGCGCCCCGGAAGGGTTCTGGGAGAGACCTCCTTCCCGGGATATACCCGAGAGTCTCGTCCTGCGGCACCGGGTCTTCCCCCTCCGCGTTGAAAACGGGAAGCTCTACGTAGCCGTAGCGGACCCGCTGGACGTGCGGGCGGCGGACGAATTCCGGTACGCCACGGGGCTGGAGGTCGTACCGGAAGTGGCGACGCAGGAGGAAATAGACCGCGCTGTACGGCGGTGGTACGGGACGACCGATGTCGGGGAATTTCCGGGAGAAGAGGTGCCGGAGGAAGGGGACGATGCCGCGGAAGGCCCGGCGGCGAAACTAGCGGAGGACGTCATCGCGGGGGCTTTGGCCGAGGGGGCCAGCGATGTGCACATAGAGCCGGAGAAAAGCCGGACGGTAGTCAGGTACAGGGTAGACGGTACCCTGCGGGACGTGATGGAAGTGCCGAGGAAGATGCACGCGCCCCTGGTTTCCAGGATCAAGGTCATGGCGGGTATGGACATCGCCGAGAAGCGGCTCCCCCAGGACGGGAGGATCAGGCTGAAGAGGCCCCGCGAGGTGGACCTGCGGGTTTCGACCCTGCCGACCGTGGCGGGAGAAGCCGTCGTCCTGCGCATACTGGACCGCACGAGGACCGTCCCGAAGCTCGACGCTCTGGGGTACTCCGGAGAAAACCTGGAAAAACTGCGGAGGGCCGTGAAGATGCCCTACGGTCTGGTCCTTCTGACCGGCCCTACAGGTTCCGGCAAGACCACGACGCTCTACGCCGCGCTGTCGGAGGTCGTTTCCCGCGAGATCAACGTAATCACGGTGGAGGATCCACCGGAGTACGAGCTTCCCAGTGTCAGGCAGGTGGCAGTGAACCCGAAGGCGGGGCTGACGTTCGCCAGCGCTCTCCGGGCGATACTCAGACAGGACCCGGACGTGATCATGGTGGGCGAGATCCGCGACCCGGAGACGGCGAAAATCGCCGTGCAGGCGGCCATGACGGGCCATTTGGTGCTTTCGACGCTGCACACGAACGACGCGGCTTCGGCCCCGGTGCGGCTGGTCGACATGGGCGTGGAGCCGTACCTGGCGGCGTCGTGCCTTTTATGTGTCGCCGCCCAGCGGCTGGTGCGCCTGGTCTGCCCGAAGTGTGCTGAAGAATACGTTCCCTCGTCTGATTCCCCCGCCTGGGGATTTTTAAATGGTGAAAGGGTTTCTCTTCGTCGGGGGAAAGGCTGTCCCTGGTGCGGCCACACGGGCTACCGCGGGCGGACGGCTGTGACCGAAGTGATGGCCGTCACGAGGGGCATCAGGGAACTGGTCAGGAAAGGTGCTTCGGCTGACGAGGTAAAGACGCTGGCCGTCTCGGAGGGAATGGTCCTCCTGGGGGAGGAAGCGAGGAAAAAGGTTCTGGCGGGGCTGACCACACCGGAGGAGGCGATGAGGGTTGCGGCTTCTGCGGAAGATTAGCGACGAACGGGGCTTCACCCTGGCGTCGGTGGTAATTGCGGCGGCCGTTTTAGCTGTCGCAGCGTTCCTCCTGGGCGGCTTGATAGTCCGTTCTCTCCAGGACCAGCAGGCTTCGGAGGAAGGTTTCCGGGCCGTCTTTCTGGCCCAGGAGAAGGCCGAAGAACTGAAGTCCCTGCCGTTTGACCAGGTGGCTTCCGAGCCGGAGGCTGATGTGCCGGGCTGCCCGGGATTCAGGCGGTCTGTGACCGTGGAAGAGCTGAACCCTTACACTAAGCGGGTCACGGTGCGGGTTGCTTATCCTGCACGGGGCAGCAGTGACAGAATGGGGGTGCAGGAGCTGGTTTTCGAAAGGACGGTGGACTTCTAGTGTCGCGTTTTAAGAATCTCTTCAGGGACTCCCGCGGTCTCACGCTGGTGGAGACCGTGGCGGCCGCCGGCCTGATATTTCTGGTACTCATAGCCGCCCTGGAACTTTCCTGGCGCGTATGGGGTTTTGCGGCGAAGGGCAGGGAGAGTTTCAACGAGACGACTGAACTCCGGACTGCGGTCATGTGGGTGTCCCGCGACCTGCGGCGAGCGGAGGACGTGGACGATGCCGCTCTGGGCAGGCTGGTCCTGACGGTCAACGGAACAGCGGTAACTTACACCCTGGACGGGGACGAACTTACCCGCGAGGAAGGAGGTTCTCGACGCATTGTGGCTCGCGGCATTACGAAAGCAGACTTCGGCGCCGGGAGCCGTGAAGGCGGCGTCCTGGTGACGGCGGAGTTTGCGGGCAAAAAAGGGGGTGAGGTGAGGACGTGCGTTTGGGTCTATACAGGCTGACCGACGACCGGGGCTTCGTTATCCCCGTGGCGCTGGTCATAGCAATCGGACTGCTTTTCGCTGGCCTGGCGGCGGTCCTGCTCTCGGCCCAGGCGTCGAAGATGGCGGCGGGAGATAGAATGCTGGCCCAGGCCCGCTGCGCGGCGGACACGGGAATTGAAAGGGTCAAGGTCTTTCTCATGGCCGACCCGATGTGGTCCAATGGGAGCGTGGCCGAGGGGCCGGTTGATGAGTCTTCGGAGGTGGAAGAGGTCACTATCGAACATACCGCGCAGGGCGGGAAGCAGATGGCTGTGGTCACGTCCACGGGCCGCTGCGGGAAGATCAGGAAAACCGTGCGGGCGGTAATTGAAACCGGCCTGGTTCCCCTGGTAGCTGCTTACGGTGGGGGGATAAAGCAACTGAAACAGTATCCTCTCGAGTTCAGCGGTTCATCCCTTGTCAAGTCGGACGTGTTGGTTAACGGCAGTCTCGGCGTGCAGGGCAGTGCGGCAATCGGCCTGTCCGGCGAAAAGAGGACGGTCTACGCCGACGGGAGCATCTACGTCCAGAAGGTGAAGTCCATCCAGGGTGACGCCTACGCCACGGGGTATGTACACCCGCTGGCCGCGACGGGGAAAGCCGTGGCGAACTGGGAACCGCCGGTGGCGTTCCCGGACATAGGGGACCTCAATTCGCTGATCGGTTTGGCCCGAAGCATCGCACAGGCGACGGAACAGGCAACAGGTAAGCAGCACTACTTCCCGTCCAGTAAAACTTTTACATCGTCTGAACTGGCGAACCTCGAAGGGATATATTTCGTAGAGGGCGACGCCTACATACCGGGCGGAGCGACAAACGCCCGGGCGTCTATCGTAACCGCGGACGACATTTTCGTAACCGGTTCTCTCCTGGCCGAGAAGTTAGTATTCATGGCCGCCGACGATATCGTACTCAAAAACGCCAGCGGCACTTCCGTGGCCCTGGCGGCGGCGGGCGGCGACGCGGGCTGGGGGAACACGGGCGGCGGCAACGCCTACTGGTCACTGAAGTACGGTGCCCTGGTAGCGGGTACGGTCAACGGCGGGGACGTCCGGGGCGACGTGACCCTGGAACAGAACGACAAAGTGGATTTCGGTGCGCTGGCCGCGCCGGTTCACACGGCGAAGGTGGTGTCGAGGAGCGAAGTCTAACGGGGGGAGTTTTTTGATGCTGGGAAAGATGTTGCGGTTTTCGAGGAAACGCGGCGATTTCCACTGCGCCGGACTGGATCTGGAGACCGGCAGGGCCGTCCTGGTCAAGAACAGTCCCGCGGGACCGGAAGTAGTTAGGAAGGCGGAGGCTGAACCCCGGCCCAATCCTGCAGACACGGCACTGGCCTTACTGGAAAATCTGGACGCGCCAGAGGTTCCGGTTGTGGTGGGGTTGGCAGGGGAGGACGTGATGGTTAAAACCCTGCGGCTGCCAGGAGACATCGGTCAAAGCGGTATACCCGACGCCGTCAGGTGGCAGTTTACCGACGCGCCGGAGGGGTCGATCGTCCGGTTCGCCGTCCTGGGACAGTTCCCGGGCGGCCAGTACGAGGTGCTGGCGGCCGCCGCACCGGAGACTCTGGTGAAGGAGAAGGCAGTCCCGCTGAGGGACGCCGGGGCGAGGCTGCTGGCGACAGATCTCAGGGTCTGCGCCCTGTGGCGGGCGGCGAAGTTCCTGGCCGGACAGGAAGAAAGATCGCTCGCGGCGGTGGAAGTCTCTCCCTCGGGGGCCAGGGTCGCCTGCGGGCGGGACAGGCTGGAGTTCGCGCGGGAGATCACCGGGGAAAACCTGGAGTTTGAGGTCCGGCGCACCCTGGGCTATTACCAATCTCAGTACGGTGCAGGGGAGGTGGCCGTTGTCAGGTTCGGTCCCTCCGGGGAAGTCGAAGATGCCCGGTTCGCTACCGCCCTGGGTTTGGCCCTGTGGCCCTTCGCGGAACCGAAACTGGACTTCCTGCCGAAGAAAATGCGGAAAGCGCGGCGTATCCCGGAGGGTGCGTCAGTATTTCCGGGGATCAAAGCGTGGACTGTTGCCGCAGGGTTATTTTTCGCCCTGGCGGCGCCCTACGCATACGCCCTGGCCTGCGGGGTTCAGGCGCGCTCCCTGGAGCGGGAGGCTGCCGCGCTGGCTCCGAAGGTGGCCGAGGTCAGGGAAATCCGCGCCGAGAGAAAGAAGCTGGAAGATTGGACTGGCATAGTGGAGTCGTTTGACCCCGTCCCGCTGGCTCCGATCCTGAGTGATGTGCGGTACGCCGCACCTTCAAAAGTGTGGCTGACGGGGCTGGAGCTAACCCCCGAAAAGGACGAGAGTTCCGCACCCAGAAAGGTACAGAAGGATCCCGCAGTGAACACGGACGGGGAAAACCCGGAGGAAGCACTGAAACAGAACGGACAGCCAAAACCCGCCGCTGGGCAGATCCGGGAACTCGAACTGCCCCCGGAGCCGTCCCGGATGCGGCTGGAAGGCTTCTCGCTGGACGCCGCTTCAGTGGGCCTCTTCAGGGACAACCTGACTGCCCTGCCGTGGTGTGAAAGGGTGGAGTCGCTGAAGGTGGAGTACGACGAGAAAGCAGGCGCGTACCGGTTCGAGATGACGGCCCGGGTTAAAGGGGGCGAAACTGGTGCTGAAAAACGTTAAGGAGAGGCTGGCCGCCTGGTGGTCGGCCAGGCAGGACAGGGAGAAGAAGCTGATGGTCGCTCTGGCTACCGTTTTGGTGGTTGCACTGAGCGCCGCCCTGCTGTGGCACGGTGTGAAGACCGCTTCGGAGGCAAGAAAAGATCTCTCAAATGCGCGGGACAACCTGCGGGCCGCGCGGGCCGAAGCCGCTTCGCTCCCGGCCGAAAAGGAACGGTTGGAGGAGGTGCGATTCCGCTGGGAAACGGCAAAAACAAAGCTCTGGCGGGACGCGGAGACCGGGATCACGCTGAAGGACGTAGAAGACGCGGCCCGCAGTCCGGGAGCTCAACTGCTGTACTTCGAGCCCGAAAAGAGGGTGGAGGCTTTCTACAGGAACCACCTGCGGGCTCTGCCTGTAAAGGTGAAACTCTCCGGTACGTTCCCGGCAGTTCTCGCAGCGGTGGAAAAGATTGAGCGCCTGGCCAACCCCGGAGAAGTCCGGGCCGTGAAAATCGAAGCGGCGGAAAAAGAAGAAGTTCCCGGCAGTGTGGAAGCGGATATCACGCTGGTGCTTTATTCTTTGAACCCGCCTGAAACGCGGGAGAGGGTGCCGGGCGAATCCGGTAAGTACGACCCGTTTTTCCCGCTGGTGGTGCCGGAAGAGCAGGTTCCAGAACAGCCCGGCGGGACGGCACAGCCGGAGGGACCTATTCCGCAGGAGAATCTACCTGTCGTTAAATGACCGGGGCCGTGGAAACGCGGCCTTTTCTTTTTTTTCAGGGGTGGTGAATTGAAACCTGAGAAGCGCGAAATTATCCTGGCTTTGGTGTTAGGACTGCTGGCCGGGCCGTGCTACCTGTTAGCCGGACCGGACAAATTTCTGAGCTGGTATGCTGTAGTTCTGGGCGGGGGGATTTTTTCCACGGCTCACTGGCTGAAGGAGATGAAGCCATCCCGGTCGGCCTGGTTCGTTTGGCTGGCCTGGCCTGTGGTCATGCTGGCGGGTGCGGGATTAAGTTTGATGGCATGCATTTCTGCTCGGAACCTGCTTATTGAGGGAGGTAAAATGCCTTGATTCAAAATTACACAGAATTGGTGGTTAACGACCTTCTGTCCCCGGTGCTGGAAGAGTACGCCAGGAGGAACCCGGAGGTGTGCACCTGCCCGCGCTGCCGGGAAGACGTGGCGGCGCTTGCCCTCAATCAACTGCCGCCGTGCTACGTCACTTCGGAGAAAGGTGTCGTTCTGACGCGGACGGCCCTGGACCGGGCACCGCTGAAAGGCCAGGTAGTGGCGGCAATCGTAAACGCTGTCCGGCAGGTGGCCGCCAGCCCCAGGCACGGGAAAGGGGATCATCGTCTGTGATCTCATTCCTGCCGCTGAACAGCCTGAGCGTGGTGGTTGAGGCGGGAGATCCGGCAGGGGACTGTTTAGCTGTCAGACGCTTCACTATTTCGGGCGAAGGTGCGGAACTGATGTTGGCTCCTGCTAGTTTTGCCCGATTCGTAGTGGCCGCCAACCTTGGAGAAGCTACCGGGCAGCCCGGAGCGTGGGAGGATGTTCCTGGTAAACCTCTGGCCGTGAGCATACTTATCCATGCGGAGAGGAAAGTCCTGGTGCTCCGGCGGAAAAATACCCTGGCGATCCAGAGCGGTGTGTGTACCGCCAGTGTCACCGGGACGGTGGAAGTGCTGGACGCGGGCGGGGAGAACGCTCTGCTTGCCGCGGCCCTGCGGGAGCTCCGGGAGGAAGCCGGACTCTCGGAAGCAGACGGTACCCTGTCCTTCCGCGGCCTGGCGCTGGCCCCGGGGAAAGCCCAGCCCGTGGGTCTTTTCGAGTTTGCGTGCCGCCGGTCTCCGGGTGAGGTGCTGGCCTCCGTCCTGGCCTGGCCGCGCTTTGCGGAGGAACACGTGGCGGCGGAATTTCTTGAACCTGCCCGCACGCTCAACCTGCCGCTGAGTCCGGTTTCCAGGCTGGCCGTGGAACTCTTCCGCAGCGGAGTACTCCCGGACGCGGCCAGTTCTACTGGCGACCGTGAGAGGGAGGCACTGCGGAGGCTTTCCGTCCTGGACCCGCTGACGGAGTTGCTGAACCGACTCGGCTTCCGGAAGAATCTAGAAGAAGCCCTGGCGGGGACTGGCCGGGCGGCAGTGGTACTGTTCGACGTGGACGGTTTAAAGCTGGTGAACGACCGTTACGGGCACGGTGCGGGCGACGAAGTACTGCGGTTCTTCGCATCGATCCTGTCCGGAACCGCGAGAAAATGGTCCGGGGCCACGACGGCCCGCACAGGAGGGGATGAATTTGCGGTGCTTCTGCCGGGCGCGGGGTTGACGGAATCAGAGGAATTCGCCCGCTCGGTGGTTGACGACTCCCGCCTGGAAACTGCGCCCGCCGCAAAGTACCTGCCTCACGGGGCCATACGCGCGGGGTGGGGTGTGGCTGTTTTCCCGGATGATGCGGCAGACCCGGAGAGGCTTCTGGCCGCGGCGGACTCCAGGCTGAAGGAATCGAAGGCCAGACGGGGGAGTTTTTCTCTGGCCCTCGCTGCGGCACTGTCGCGGTACGGCGACAGCCTCTCGCTTGACGAAGCCGAAGCCGTGTTCGGCTCCGTACTTGCGCTGGCGGACAGGGTGGAGCCGGGCCTGCGGGCGCACTGCCTGCGCGTGGGCCGTCTGGTACGGGCGGTGGCGGAAGAGATGAGCCTGCCGGAAAAGCAGATCAGGCTCGCCCACCTGGCGGGGAAGTTCCACGACATCGGCAAGCTCGGCGTCGGCCCGGCGGTACTCCAGAAGGGAGGTCCGCTGACGGCGGAGGAACGGCTTCTTGCCGAGAAGCACCCGGTGGCGGGAGCGGAGATGCTCGGTTCTGTCTGGGCCATGGTTCCGGTGGCGGAGGCCGTGCGGCACCACCACGAGAGGTGGGATGGGAGGGGTTACCCGGACGGGCTGAAAGAAGAGGAAATACCGCTCCTGGCCAGGGTCGTGGCTCTGGCTGACGCATGGGATACCATGGCGGCGGGCAGGCACTACCAAGCGGCCCTGCCGTGGGGGAAGGCCTTGAGGCATATCATGACCGCCGCGGGGTCCCAGTTCGACCCCCGGGTGGTAGAAGTGCTGGTAAAGTTGGTTAAGAGGAAGGAGAAGAAAAATTGCGCACAATCTTAGCGATCCCGGTCTGGCCGGAGCGGGGGTTGGACCGGTTCTTTGCCGTCCTGGAAAGGGCACGGGAAGTGTGGCCGTCCATTGGCGGCGAAGTCAGGGTTCCGCCGGGCGGGTGGGAGGCCGCTGCTGAAGCTGTACGGGAGCTGCGGTCGCACGGGTTTACCGCTGCGGTGCACCTGCCGCCGCTGGAAGAGTTCCGGCTGGAAGAGTCCGCCGCATGGCTGGCCGAAACCAGGCCGGACTGGGCGGTGGTTCACGGGGGCACTGCGGCAGAAGGAGAAGTCGGCGACTGCGAGGACTTCCTGCGGTTCCTGGAAGACCGCGCTGTGAGGCTGAAGATTTTGGCGGCTTCCGGAGTGCCGGTTTTCGTGGAAAACGCGCCGCCTCGGGAGCCGGTACGAGATTCCGGCAACCCGGGTACCGCCCTCGACGTCCGGCCGCTGATCCGGGCGGGTATGTTCGCCCGCGATCTGCTCTTCCTGGCAAGGATGGCCGGGTGTGGGGTGATGGCCGACACGGAGCATTTTTTAGACGCCATTTTTGCGGTGCGGGAGCGGGCGAGGCAGAACGGAAATCTCCGCCTGGAAGCGAGAGAACGCAGTTTTGCGGACCGCTTAGGCTTCGTCGTGCGGGAGGGAGAACCGCTCTGGGCGGGAGACTGGCTGCGCGGCCTCACCCTGGAATGTGAGCTTTTCCTGCTCCAGCCCAAACGCTTTCACGTCACGGGAAGCCGGGCAGCCGTGTCGGCGGGCAAAATCACGTCTCACGCCGAACTGAAGGACGACCCTTTCGGGCACTACCTGATGCGCCTGGTGCTTTCCTACTGGCCGCTGTCGGTCACGGTGGAATCGTGCCACAGGGACGGAGTCTTCGACTGGGGCGTGGTGGAATGCTCGGTCCTGGCGGTAGCCCGGATGCTGGCGGTAGCGGAAAAACAATAGCCACTGATTATTCGAATTAGGAGAGTCGGACGGTCGATTCTCCTGTTTTTTTGTGGGAGGTGGTTGATGTGGGAGGTGGTTGATTGGTTTAAAAAATTGGTGCCGGTTGTAGTTGCCGCAGCCCTAGCCGGAAGCTGGTGGTTTTTGGGGAACGGTGCACAGACAGGGGGGAACGTCCCTGGGGAACAGCGAGTATCTACTGTCGAGGTTTCGAGGGGAGCAGTAGAGAGGCCGCCGTCTATGACCACGGCAGCCCGGCCTTCCCGCGTCCTGGCTCACTACGGGTTCGGGGAGGACGGCTACAGGCCCTTCGCGGTGCTGGATTTCGGTACGGCGGTCGGAGCGGCGCTTCCGGGCACGGTGGTTGCTGCCGGAGAGGGTACCGTGAAGCTGGAGTGCTCCGGCAGGACGGTACTGACTTACGCGGGTCTGGAGCGGATTTCTGTCAGGCCGGGAGAAACCATCGGTGCGGGCGGTCCCCTGGGCCTCGCGAAAGGTCCCGTGACCCTGCGGGCCGAGCGCGGCGGCAGGGCACTCGATCCGGTGGCCCTGCTGTGGCCGGAGATGTCGCGGTTTACGGCTGAAGCTGGAGTGGTAGAAAAAGAAAGGGAAGCGATCATAAGGCGGGCAGTAAGAGAGGAAACCCGCCCGGTTCGAAATCCCGCTGAGCTGGAACCGCTGTTTCGAGAAGCGGCCGGGGAAGCCGGGCTCGATCCGGAACTTCTGAAAGCCGTGGCCGCTGTAGAGTCAAATTTCGACCCGGGTGCGGTCTCTTCGAAGGGGGCACTGGGCCTCATGCAGCTGATGCCGGAAACGGCGGAATCGCTGGGCGTGTCTGACCCTTTCGATCCTGCCCAGAACGTCAGGGCGGGCGCCAGGTACCTGCGCGGCCTGCTCGACCGGTTCGGAAATCTTGAGCTTGCCCTGGCGGCGTACAACGCCGGGCCGGGGACTGTCGAAAGGAATGGGGGTATTCCCCCGGAGACGCGGGAGTACGTCAGGAAGGTATTGAACGTGCTGGAAAGCGGGAATTAATTTCTCTATTCCGCACGATGATCTGTACGTTGGGGGTGATATTATTTCTATTCCCTTAAAAAACATAGTCGAGGGCATACCGAATACCCTGGACAGCCTCCCCTATCGTGGTGAGAGCCTGGTGGACGACCTGTTGATCCTGGCGGTGCGGTGCGGAGCGTCCGATTTGCACCTGACCGTTGGGGTACCGCCGGTACTGCGGCTGCACGGCAGGCTCTGGAAGCTGACCGAACTGGCGGCTTCCGGCCCCGGGAGTACGCGGAGGGAGGCCGCGGCGGTCATGTCCCTCTGGCCTGAAACGAAGGAACCGCTGACGCCTACGCTGGCCAAACAGATCGCTTCGGAACTGCTTAAGAATGGCCGGCACCTGGAACAGTTTGAGAAGAAGGGGAACGCCGACCTTGCGCGGTCCGTGCCGGGCCTGTCCCGCTTCCGGGTGAACGTCTACCGGCAGAGGGGCAACCACGCGGCGGTCTGCCGGGTTCTTTCCAGCAGGATACCCCCGCTGGACGAGCTCTTCTCCCACGCCCCGGGCGCGGCGGCAGTCATGCGGAGGTTCGCCGAACTCCCCCGGGGGCTTGTACTGGTGACCGGCCCCACGGGCTCCGGCAAGTCCACGACTCTTGCGGCCATGGTGGACCACATAAACAGGACGTTCGAGAAGCATGTCATAACCCTGGAAGACCCGGTAGAGTACATGCACAGGCACAACCGGAGCGTGATCAATCAGCGGGAAGTAGGAGAGGACGTGGAGAGTTTCGCGGAGGGCCTTCGGGCGGCCCTGCGGGAAGACCCCGACGTAATCCTGGTGGGCGAGATGCGCGACCTGGAGACGATAGCCACGGCGATAACTGCCGCCGAGACGGGCCACCTGGTATTTTCGACTCTGCACACGAATACGGCGGCAGAGACCGTAGAACGGATCATCGACGTGTTCCCCCCGCACCAGCAGCAGCAGGTCAGAGTACAGCTTTCCGGCGTCCTCCAGGGGGTGCTGTCCCAGCAGCTTCTACCCAGGAAGGACGGGAAGGGCCGGGTATGCGCTGTGGAAATCCTTGTGGCCACACACGCCGTACGGGCGCTCGTAAGGGAGGGCAAGACCCATCAGATACCGTCAGCCATACAGACCGGGGCCGGTGAAGGCATGGTCCCCCTGGATAAGGCGCTGGCCGACCTGGTGCTGACCGGGCTGGTGGACAGGGAAGCCGCGTCCGAGAAAGCGGTGGACCAGAAACTCTTCGACCGCTACCTGGGGGGAGGGTTCTAATTGCGGCAGGGTGCGGTGCAGGTAGTGCTGGCGGTTGCAGTCTTCGCCGCGGGTGCGTTCGTGGGCGTCTTGTACCTGGGGCAGGAGCCGTGGCTGCTAACCCCGGTGATGCAGGCGGTAGAGCACTACGTACGTCCGGTAGCGCAAGATAAACCTCTGCTGGCCGTCTTCATTTTTTTCAAGAATCTGTCGGTGGTCTTGATGGCTCTGTTTGCCGAGCAGGTCGTTTCCGCGGCAGATCACCTGCGGGTGCGGCTAGCAACTGCACTGAGGCTGCCTCCAGCTGTGGTGGGGTTGGTCGCCGTCAAGGCGGCCCGCCTTGGCAGACTGATGCCCGTAATAGTGCTCGTTGTGAACGGTGCCGTCCTGGCGGGCGTGTGCTGTCTGCTTTGGAAATCGGGGGCGAGCACAGCGTCGCTTGCCGCTGGACTTGTGCCTCACGGGATACCGGAGTTTTCGGCGCTGTTCCTGGCCTGCGGCGCCGGGATGTCTGGGATCACTTTTGAGCGGAAAGCTGTGATGTTCCGGCAGGCGGTGGTTCCCCTGCTTGCGGCGGCGGCAGTGATAGAAATATGGATCACGCCGGAAATAATGCGACTTGTAGGATAATATAAATTGCGGGAGGGATGTCACTTGGAACTGCTCAGGGTATCTTCCAGAACCGACGCCAGAAAACTCGGAAAGGCGCTGTATCAAGTGCTCAGGAAAAACGGCGGGAAAGCCGTCCTCCAGGCCGTTGGTGCCGGGGCGATAAACCAGGCCGTGAAAGGGGTAGCCGTGGCTCGGGGCCTGGCGGCCCCGGAGGGCGCTGATTTAAAGACAGTGCCGGGGCTGACGCGGATAGAGATGGACGGAATTGAAAAGACGGCGGTACAACTGCACGTGTTTTGGCGGTGATGCTGGCTGGCCGGGTAGCCTCTTTTGCAGGGCGCCCGGCTTTTGTTTTTTTTGCGACAAGTGCTGTTCAAGAAAGGTGATTTTGCAAGTGCACACACTTATTCTCCATCACCCGAACCTGCCCGGGTAGCTTTCAGAAATGCTCAAATACCAGAGGCTGAACATGCTGGTTATGGAAATGCTGGCCTGGCATGAGATGCTATATTATCACACTGTTACCACGGCGGTGTACGCCGAGGCGGTGGGCCGGACGCTGGGTATGCAGGATAAAGAACTGGAATGGCTCATACAGGCGGTCTTTTTCCACGATTGCGGCAAGATTACCTGGCCATTAGCACTGGTAAGTAAAACCCGTTTGAGCGACGATGACCGGAAGCTGGTTAAAGTCCACCCTATAACAGGAGAGTATTACCTGCGTGAGTACTGGCCTGACATGCCGGATCCGGTGTGCCGTGTTGTTAGAGAACACCACGAGAGGCCGGACGGTTCCGGCTACCCGAACGGGCTGAAAAATAGGGAGATACACCCGCTGTCAGTGATAGTCGCGGTGGTGGAAGTTTTTACGGCACTTCTGGAACATCGGACCTATCGGGACAGGAGCTTTACGAAAGCCGAGGCTCTGGCGGAACTGAAGCGGCAGGAGTTTCCGGGAGAGGTGATCCGAGTGCTGGCAGGGGTTGGGGAAGTAGTGATAGGGAAGGTAGTGGGAATATAGAAAATACTAGTGTTTTGTACTAGTGTCATGGTATGATGATATGCTAATGTGAACCTCCCCCGGACTTGTCCCGGGGGAGGTTCACAATACCAATAGAATATTATGGAACCGTACTGGACATTGCCCGGTTAGTTTTTCATTGACACCATCAGTGGCACCAGATAACCAGCTGTATGGCCAGCTGTACCGTAATATGCTGGTGGCGCAACCCAGGGCCGCCGAGGTACCGTTGCGAAACGAAACAGGGGATAGTGTGCGATTTAATTAGGAGTAAAGATGGGTGGGTGTTGGAGAGGGTGTGGGATTGAAACGAAAATAGCTATTTAGCCCGGTAGAAAATTTTTGAGGTTGATGCTCGTTATATAATTGTCCGGATGTGTTCGGATATATTTTAAAAATACATATTGGCAAGGTCAGGCATATCATGTTATTATAAATCTGATGTACGGCAATGGACGGACTTCCAAGCAAGGAGTGTAAATTTTATGAAGGCAGGATTAGTTGTTAGACTCATTGAGGCTCATTGTTCCGGACAGGAGTCTCTTTTTGAAAAAGCGTTACTTGAATTAGCCGATGATGAAGAGAGAAAAGGCAACATAGCTTTGGCTCAAACATTAAGAAATGCTTACCGTCCAAATATTAACAAACAAAATACCGACATATGCACCGAAAACGCGGTATCGAGTTCCAGATTTGTAGCTCAGGGTTCCTTATTAAAACTGGCACCCAGAGATAGAGAAAGTAATTTAGAGTTGTACGAGATAATATATCCAAACATTAAGTTAAATGATGTAATTCTACCGGTCGAACAGAAAGAAATTCTTATGCAAATCATTAGAGAACAAAAAAATGCAGCTCTGTTGCAGGAACAGGGGTTACAACCCATAAACAGGCTGCTTCTATGTGGTCCACCAGGGTGTGGAAAAACTATGACCGCAATGGCATTAGCAAATGAACTTGGTTTACCAATGGCTTATGTTAGGTTAGATGGACTTATTTCTTCTTTTCTTGGTCAAACTGGGACTAATCTTAGAAAAGTGTTTGATTCTATTAAAAACTTACGAGTTGTTCTTTTTTTGGATGAGTTTGATGCAATTGCTAAAAAACGTGATGATGCGCATGAATTAGGGGAATTAAAAAGAGTTGTAACAACACTTCTGCAAAATTTTGATAACATGTCAGATAGTATTTTTTTGATAGCTGCAACTAATCATCAACATTTACTTGATCCAGCAATATGGAGGCGTTTTAATATGGTAATTATGTTGGAACTTCCAGATATTGATCAGCGAAAATTAT
Organism: Desulfofundulus sp. TPOSR; assembly: GCF_011393055.1. NCBI lineage: Bacteria > Bacillati > Bacillota > Clostridia > Eubacteriales > Peptococcaceae > Desulfofundulus > Desulfofundulus sp. TPOSR. The sequence continues at coordinate 696,919 of NZ_JAAOEF010000003.1, forward strand.
TATTAAAAAGAATGTTGGATAAATACCCTATATCAAGTGATCTTGATATTGATTTAGTTGCTAAGGTATGCGAAGGTATGAACTGTTCTCAAATTAAGGAGATAGTTTCAACAACTGCTAAAAATCTTTTTGTTAATTACCCAGGTTCAACTATCAGTACTGAAGATATATTAAAAATAATAATTAAGCATGTAACTTTATATTCCGAAAAAAATAGTAAAGAGTTTTGGATAAATATAAGGCAGTTGAGACAAAGGGGGGTTTCATTAAGGGTTTTAGAGCGAGTTTTGGGTATTCCAAAGTCAACAATAAACGATAAAATTAAAGGAAGGTGGATTAATGAACAAAAATGACCGCAAGCCGCATTTGTGGATACCTGATGAAGAGGTTGTACGCCTTGAACATAATCCTACCGGACGTGACCGTCCTCGCAATATAATACCCTCTGAGCACGGAAAAAAACTTTCATCTGCATTAGAAAATATAATTACCTATTATAAAAATCTGCCCCAAAAAGGTACTCTTTCAGATGAATTGTATATTTTTAAGGTACTGCTTCCAGACGAGGAAAAGATTGATAACAAAAAGAGAAGAGACTTTTTAAAAAATAATGGTTTAAGGTTAAATGTTGTTAAAAATAAAAGAACTGCACTGGTTTCGACAACACCTGAACTGTTTCAGCGTTTGCGCAATAGGATTGAAAATTATAAGTCTCATGGTAAATATTCTGATTTTCAGTATATTGATAGTTTTGAGCCATTTACAGTAAGCGATAAACAGTCAAGTAGCGTTCGTAGATTGTTTTTCCAAGGAGAAAAACCACCAAAAACAGTTGATATCCAATTGTTACTAGTTCCGAATCTTGACCAGAGTATATATGAAAAAGCTTTACCAAAGTTAAAAGAATCGATAACCCATGCCAATGGTAGGGTAGTGGAAGACTATTATCTTTCCGATGGTACGCCTGTTATACGCGCTATAGTACCATCAATGGCATTAGAAAAACTATCATTAGATGATGCTATTTACCGAGTTGAAGAAACAAGGTTTTTTTCTGTGATAAAAGAAAATAGTATGGTGTCATTAGACGATAAATTTAAACTAAATCCTGAAATTGATATTGATAACTTGCCAATTGTGGTTATTCTTGATACTGGCATTAATTTACCTGCTCCTTTAAATCAGCTCATTGTGGCTCGATGGATACCAGATGGGGCTGTAATTACGGGAGATCCCCATGGAACTCAAGTAGCAAGTAGAGCAATATTTGGGGATAATTTAGGTCAACAAGTTAAGGCAGGAATTTTAACTCCTAGGGTTAGAGTAGTAGATGCTGTAGTTCTTGATGGTGAAGTGCCGGAAAATGTATTCATTAAGAGATTACAAAAAGCGATTAATGAGCTTTCGGAAATGTCAAAAATATTTAATCTTTCGGCTAATGCTAAATGCCCTATAGATGGCGATGAAATGAGTATTATAGGTTATGAATTAGATAATCTTATGCAGTTGTATAATGTGCAATTTGTAATATCGTCTGGAAATCATTATGTTTGGAGAACAGCTAGTACTTTGGAGGATGTTTTAGATGATGATGATAGTCGGATTGCAGCACCAGGAGATTCAATGCTAGGAATTGTGGTAGGAGCCGTTGTTGCCGGTGAACACACAGGCAGTATTTCTAAAGCTAACGAAATTGCACCATATAGTAGGAAAGGACCTGGATTTGCAGGTTTCCCAAAACCTGATATTGTTGCATACAGTGGTACTATCTGTTTATCAAGAAATGGTCCAGAAGTTCCTATAGACTTAAAATCTATTGTACTCATGCCCACTGGTGAATTAATACCTGAAGCCGGAACTAGCTTCGCAGCACCGGTGGTTGCAGGTGATTTGGCTGTAATTGCTTCGCAAATCCCGGGAGGCGATATTCTTTTAGCAAAAGCACTACTATATCATGGAGCCATACCACTTTGGGACGAGGAAGGATTACAACCTGAAGAGGAAGAATATATTGCCTATTTATATGGAAAGGGCTTATCAAATTCGTTAAGAAGTATTTCTTCTACATCCTCAAGAGTAACATTTGTTCGCACTGGTGAACTAAATCGCTTAACTAAAGAAAGGGTAAAATTTTGGATGCCTTCTATTTTAGCAGCGAAACCTGGAAGAAATACGGCAAAGGTAACAGTTACATGTGTTACTAAGCCCCCTTTGGATAGGACAAAAGGTACTGAATATCTTGGAGCATATATTTCCGCATCCCTTCATAAAGTAGGAAGTAATCTGCGTTTGCTATTAGCAAATCCAAGTGGTGGTAATGGTAGGTGGAAGTGGGATTCATGTCACCACTTTTATAATACTTTTTCAAGGTTTAATAGCGGAGAATGGCAGGTGTGGCTGCAGCTTCACACTAGATGGGACGTACCTGATGATTTTAATGTTCCTTATGCATTAGCTATTACAATTGAAGATCTTTCTGGAGAACTAGATATATATAATGAAGTTCTAAGTGAAGCGCAGGGAAGGTTTATACCACTTACAACAATTCAAGTGCCTGTTGTTGGTTCGATTTAAAATTAGTTTAAATATTTAACTGATTAGAAATCAAATAATACTTAAATTAGATAAGCTCAAAAATATTTTATCTAGTTGCATGTACATAAGTTGAATTGTAACATGTACGTCGGGAAAGGGTAAAACGTATGATTTAGGTTGTTTATCGCATGTATCGGCGGTAGGGAGGGAGAGGGTCTGGGTTCCAGAGTGACACTGGTCCCCAGGCATCGAGTAGGAGGGGGCGGCTAGCCCCCGTCCTCTCACACCACCGCCATCAACCCAGATAGCCCGAATTGAGCCCAGAAAGCGTTTACAGAATATAGACTTCTTGAACCGTCCCCGGTATACTAGGCTTGTGTCCAGTTTACAGAGGGGGCGGTTCTCTCATGGGTCGAGCCAAATTCTTCCGGCAGAAACTCATCAGCCATGTAGACTCCGTGGCCGTTAAGACCGTGTATTCCTGGCTGCTCCACCAGACGCGGGAACGCTTTGGGGTAGCGGCTGGCGAAGCAGGGCTTGTAGCCCAGAAGGGGTACCTGCTCTTAACGCGCTCGCTGGTCAAGCGCTCCGAGGAACAGATCGTGTTCCCCGCACTGGCTGGGCGAGAAGTACACCGAAAGCGATCGGCCCAGGAACTCCCCCGGCGGGAGGTGGTACTCACACCCTGGAGTCACGACGACTTGGAGGTATACCGCGAATTCGGCCTGAAGGCACTGCAGAACGCCCGTCTGGCCCGGCTCATCGAGGAGGCTTACTGGCAAGATGCATCCCTGTCCACGAGCATGCTGTGTTTCCTCACCAATATTACGGCGAAGTCCATCCGGGAACGGCTTATTTCCCTATGGGAGGAGGGCATCCGGCTGCCGGTAGCGGGGGTGGCCAAGAAGTACCGCCAAGGTCGGGTGTTCCGCGCCACGGCCGCTATGGAGCAGTTCTTTGCCGGTGTAAAACCTGCTACAGTCCGTGAGCGGCTCTGGTTAAGCCCCACCACCTGGCAGCAGTATCAGATGGATTACCTACACGTAGCCCAACTGACCAGGGCCGGGCTGGACGCCAGCACCATTGGCCGGCAGCTTGGCCTTCATCCAGATCTGGTCATTGAGTTCCAGGAACTCGAACAGCGGACTGGTGGCGCTACCCAGCTGGCCGATTCGCTACCCGGGCGACTCCTTAACGGCTGCCCTCTTCCCCTGGCGGTTGATGATGCTCGCAACTTGTTTCTGGCCGAGTTGCAATCGCAACACGGCTTCTCACCGGCCAAGGCCCACAGCTACTTAGCCCTACTGTAGGAACTGGCTGCGGAGAATCTGGCGCAGGAGCGCCCCCCGGAAGTCGTGGTATACTACGCAGTGGCAGACCATGAGCCGCCTGGAAAGGCGCTCAGTGAGTGTGAACTCGTACCTGTCCAAGTATCCTACTACAGCGAGGGAGACCTCGAGATAGCCACCCTGGACGCCTCCTCGAAATTGAAGTGGGAACGAATGCTGCGCTATACCACTCAGGCCAGGGTCCAAGGCGGGCTTCTCACTCAACCGGACCTCGCCTTTCTCCTAGGCGTCCACCCCGGGGTGATCCAGCGTCTTATGAAAGAGCACGATCGAATCATCTTGCCTACTCGGGGAAACATTGCCGACATGGGGCCCGGTCAAACTCATGCGGCCAAGATCATCGAGTTATACCTCCTGGGCTACACCGAGACGGAAATTGTACGACGGACCGGCCATAGCTATTCTAGTATTGAGAACTACTTGCTTACCTTCGCCAAGGTAGTGGGACTGCTGGAGCGCGGCATGCCGCTGCCTCTCATTCGCAAGACCATCGGCTGCTCCATGAAGCTGGTGGAGAAACACGCCTCCCTCTACCGCAAGTACAACACGCCTGACTACCAGTTCATGCTCATGCAACTTAGCCGCCTGTTCGAGAGCCAAAACCTCAAAAAGGGGTAATAAAGGGGGCGGAATATTTGGAAAAGTCGCGGAAGGGTCCACGAATTTACAAAACCCTTCTGGACAAGGATTTGGTCACCGCGCAGAAACTGGAAGTCGCTCTTCGCTTTGACCTGGCCAATGAGTCCTGGCTTGCCGAGACCCTTGTAGAACGCTTCAATGCGGCCATGGACGCTTTCGAGACCGAGCACGGGGTCCAACGGGTCAAACCCGGTGAATTGCTCGTTGAGTACCGCGGTCGGCAGGTTGCTCTCCCATTGCTGAAACCGGAATGGGCCAAACACTTAGCCGAGGATCGGGCGTTTATCCGCCATAAGACCCGGGTCGAACAAGCGACGCTGGATGTATTGAGGCAGGTGGACCCGCAGAGTGGCCTGGAAGACGTGTGGCGGCTCGTCAATCCCCGAGCTCTCCTGCCAAGGTGGGAGCCAGGTGGCTGCAAACGAATGCGTATGCCAGACAGCGCCCGGCTCATCGACCCCCGCCAGATTTGAGTCAGGCCGATTCACCGCCCCAATCCTGGTGAGGTATCGGTCCCGTCCGCCGTGCGGAAACCGCTCCTGGAATTCCTCACCGGTGAAGCCGGAGTTGGAACCGCCCGGGCCAACGCTATGCTTGACTTTCTGGCGGCCCAGCGAGAGGCATATTGTCCCCTGCGTTCCGAGCTCAAACCCGGACAAGCCGTCTGGCTGGCCCTCAGCGCCAAGAAACACAAACCTCCCGGCCTTCAGTTTGCCCGTCGCATCCTCGTCCCTGTTGTCCTCACATTGTCCACCCAAGAGGAGCGAGCCCGTCCCATTCGGGACTTGAAGGCACTCAACGAGCTGCACATGGAGCAAGTGGCTCGGGTATGTACGGAAGCTTACCTGCAGGGAGCGCTACTCCCCCAGGTTGACTTACAGCTGCTCTTCCTTCGCTCCTACTCGGTAGTTCAGATGCTGATGCAAAACTACATGCAGCTTAATCAAGTCATTCTCCCAACGCCGGGAACTATTCTTGACGCGGGCACAGCCATGACCCACAAGCACATTATCATCACTCTCTCCGTCCAGGGCCACTTGACCAGGGATATCGCCCGCCTGACCCACCACACTCCGGAAGCCGTAGATGCTTACCTCAAGGTGTTCCAGTCCGTACTGGTCCTCTATCTCTACGATCTGCCCGTAGATCTCATGGCCAGGGTAACCGGACACGGCCGTTACCTTATCCTTGAGCACCTCGAGATTGTCAAGGAGCACTTCCCGGACCGTAACGCCTTCAAAGGCTATCTGCGCAAGCAAGGACTCGAAATTTTGTGATTCGGGCCATCTAGACTATCGGACATGCGGGTCCGCATCCGGCGGTTCACCAAGCTTGACGAAGATAAGAATAGCGTTTGGTTAAGCTCATCAAGTCCTGGGACTGCCAGTAGGCATTGCCCAGGGCTCTGCTCATTGGCCCGTGGGCCATCCGCCATGGCCCTTTGCGGTAAGCGTAAAATGACCCCCACCTTGCAATCAGGTGGGGACATGACCCTGGTTTAGCTGTTGACCCTGCAGACAAGAGGCAGCGAATCGAACCAGGGAAGTAACTGTTCGAGAGCGCTACTGTCTTTGGAATCCAGGTTGGGAAGCTTTTCAAAGAGATAGCTGAGGTACTGGAAAGGATTCAATCCGTTCTCCTTTGCCGTCTCTATGATGCTGTAAGTGATGGCGCTGGTCCGTGCACCATGCGGTTTTTCAATTTAAACTTCCGGAGCTAGTACCACAACTGCCGGGGGGTTACATTGTGGGCAGCGCACCATGCTTTAGCACTCTGCCCGCTGGCACGATATTCGGCAATCCGGGTCTCCCACAGTTTTTGCAGTTCATTTCGTGTCATAAAAAACTCCTCTACCCGTATTCTTGAGGAAGATTATTCTATAAACCCGGGGATTGTGCCAGGTGAGTAGGGTTTGACGCTTACCTTCTTTTCTTTCTTCAATTAATTGGCCGTGAAGCTGGAAAATTTCATACCTTCTGTAGTTTTTGATGAGGAAAACCCTGTCGATCCGTCACCGTTCGACAGGGTTTTTCTTGATGCATTTTCCTGAAAGTGGTTCAATTGGATCTGGTGCAAAATGGCGAAAGGGGGAATTTTTTGTTGGACCTTGGTAGGGCAATTCTACGGCTGGAGAAGGCCAGGAGGGAACTGCTGACTACAGATCCGGGCGATAAAGAAAAGCTCCTGGCGGCCAGCCGGAAGGTGGACAGGCTGGTTGTAGAATACTACCGGGCGAAGGCTGGCAGGGCCGGGACGGAGATAACAAATCTTATTTCTCCCGGTTACGGCAGGATTTTGGCCCCCGGAAAAGAAAAAGTATCCAGGAAAAGAACACTCAAAGGAGAGAGGGAGAATGTTAATCATTGACCGGTTTGAAGAAGACTGGGCCGTTATCGAATTCGGTCGGAAGACCTTCAATATTCCAAAAGTCCTGATTCCACCCGAAGCCCGGGAAAGAGACGTTATCAATATACATATAACCCTGGACAGAGAAGCCACTGATACCAGGGCTGGAGCCATCAAGCGGCTGGCGGACGAGCTTTTCGAGGACTAGGTGGTGGCCGGGATGATGAAGCGATGTGCTATTGTCGCCCTGATTCTGGCGTTTCTCTTGGCCGTCCTCGAAGGCTGCGGTAACTTCGGTACAAGCACATCAGATCAACCTGCTGCAAACGCAAAAACGATAGCCTCAACTGCCCCGTCGGTACCTTCAACTGATAACCAGGAAAGCAGGTCGCCGGCTGCCAGTCCTCAACATTCCGGGAATAGGGTGCTGAAAATCCACTTTCTCGACGTGGGCTAGGCCGACTCCATTTTGGTCCAGTTCCCGGACGGCCGGAACATGCTGGTGGACGCCGGGAACAATGACGACGGCCCGGCTGTGGTCAGCTACCTGAAAAGCAGGGGCGTTTCCCGGATCGACTACCTGGTGGCAACCCACCCCCACGAAGACCACATCGGAGGCATGGATAACGTAATCCGGGCATTTGATATCGGTCAAGTCTACATGCCCCGGGTGACCACCACTACGAAGACCTTCGAGGACGTCCTGCTGGCAGTAAAAGAGAAGGGCTTGAAAATCTCCAGCGCCAGGGCCGGCGTCACGGTGCTCGACCAGGAAAACCTGAAAGTCAACTTTGTTGCCCCCGTAGGCACTGGCTACGAAGACTTGAACAACTGGTCAGCCGTGGTGCGGATACAATACGGCAGTACGGTGTTCCTGCTGACGGGAGATACTGAGGCTCAATCGGAAGAAGAGATGCTTGCTTCCAGGGCGAACCTGAAGGCGGACGTGCTCAAGGTGGGGCACCACGGCAGCAGCAGTTCCACTACCCCAGCTTTTTTGAAAGCGGTGGCCCCGAAATATGCGGTCATTTCTGTTGGTGCGTGGAACGACTACGGCCACCCGCACAAGGAGACGCTCGCTAAACTGGCGAATGCCGGAGTCCAGGTTTACCGGACTGACCGGGACGGTACCGTGGTTTTTACGTCCGACGGGAAGAACATCACTGTGGAAAAGCTGGGCAGTACCATCAGGCCGAGGGCGCCTGATACCGGTAGCATGGTTGCACCGGCGGCTCCGGTGACTCCGACAAGGAGTGGAGGCGGGTACATAGGTAACAAGAACAGCAGGAAGTTTCACCTTCCGTCGTGTTCCACACTGCCAGCAGAACATAACCGGGTCTACTTTAAGACGCGGGAAGAGGCTATCAGTGCCGGGTATACTCCTTGTAAGAGGTGTAACCCTTAAAACTGTTTCGAGTAGAGGTTAAATATGCTTTGCGGAAGCAAACGGTTGAGCCGGTATTTGGCCAAATCAAAGAGTTCCGAGGCTTTCGGAGGTTCCTGCTCCGCGGACTGGAGTTAGTTCGCGGGGAATGGCTACTTTATGTGTCTTACTCACAAATTTTGAAACTATTTGGTAACAAGGAAAAGGTAACATGGTCGTTTAGCTAAGGGAACACCGTGATTATCACCCCAGCTAAGATGACACCCGTATTAGGCTGGTATAAAATGGTTGCTTTGCCTTAATAGCGACTCTCCTAAAGCTGAATTCTTAGACAGACTCCTGGGGGGTGGTAGCTTAAACTATCAAAATTACGAGTAGAACCAGTAGCTATCTTTTTAAGCGAAATATACTGTAGTAAAGGAGGATTGCATTATTGACAGGAATTGTTGTTCTTCATATTTCGGATATACATTTTTCAAACGAAAAATGTTATAGATATTCTGAAGCATTTCAGGAAAATATACCAAAACCAAGTAGACCGGATTTGCCAAATTTGTTGAGGGATGCGGTTTTACCATTTCTTCAAGAAAAAAGAGCAATAGATTTTCAAAAACTAATTGTAATTTCGGGTGATCTTACTGATAAAGGAACTTGTGATCAACTAGAAAAAAGTTTTGAATTGATAAGTGAGATTGCAATTAAGCTTGAAATTGGATTTGAAAACGTATTGGCAGTACCAGGTAATCATGATATTTTATGGCCTGAAAATCAATTGTCCGAAAGCTTAAATAATTCATATAAAGAGGCCCGCTATAATATATGGAATTGTTTTCAAAACAAATTTAGAAACCATATGCTTATTGATGAGAAAAATATTAGCAACCAAGATTATCCTATTACGATGTTTAAAAAATTTGATTTAAAAAGCGATGTAAAATTTATAGTAACTGGTTTTGATTCAACCCGTTTGGATTATAAATATGACGGTTCCGAAAAAAAATATCGGGAGGGGTTGGGAATCATAGGAGTAGACCAGATGCAAGAAGTAGAAAAACAATTACCTGAAGAGACTTCTATTAATATTGCGTTTTTACATCACCATTTGATACCTGTGGAAAATATAGTACCTTTAAGTGAGAAAGGGAACTATAGTTTAACTCTTGATGCAAAGCAATTTATAGAATGGTTAATTAAAAATAAATATAAAATTGTTTTACATGGACATAAACATGTAGCTTCGGCCAGCATTATAAAGTTAATAGACTTACGGAGTGGAGATACTCTTGACCCTAAAGAAAAATTAATAATTATTGGAGGGAATAGTCTTGCCCATTCTAACTCGAATAACGGGTTCAATTTACTTATTCTTACTAATGATATCTTGGAATTAACGCATTTTTATTTTGATTCCATAAGTGAAAGGTTCATACCATATGGAACGCAAAAGTTGTACTTTAGTATTAAAAAGAGAATAAGTAATATTTTATGTAATTTAGATCCCCTCTCTCATAGTAAGAAGCTTAATTCATTCGATAATATATCTTATCATCTTGAAAGGATTTTTCATGATCTTGGCTTAGTTGCTTATGATATAGATAATAAAGATAAAAAGATAGTTTCGTCGTTATTTCGTGTTTTTACTAGTCTTATTGAAAATGATTGCAAAATTATCAGTTATCCCCTAACGTTATCACAAGAACTCTGCCTATTAAACCTCATACAATTAACAGAAATGGCTAAAATCCTAAGCATAGGTAATGATCAAAAAATAGATGACTTTTTATTAAAATCTATGTGGGAGATTTTTAATGCAATTACAGAATTAATAAAAAATAATAATTCAAATGAAATTAACAAATATATTAGTGATGAAAAGGAATATGATCTCATTTTGTTACCAGCTATTAAAGAATACACGGGTGAGATTGCAATTTTTTTGCGGGAACAAATTGAACCTGGATGGAAAACATATTTGCTACCTGCTTTTCGAAAAAGTGATGAGTTTATCAAAAAATTTTGCAGGGAAATAGGTATTAATTCCTATTCTGTGTTTAAAATTGTTAAAGCTTTTGATGTTGAAAGAATAAGAGTATCGCCAACTTCAGGGTTGTTAACTCGATATAAGTTTATTATACATTTAGTTGAAACAGAAAATAATGCTCTTCTTGAAACGATATGTTGTAGTAATATTAAACATGAAATTAGGTATCATTATAAGTGGTTTACTGAGGAAGAGTGTAAACAGGATCAAAGGATGCAGATCCTTAATGGTGATGTACTTGAAAAGGTATGGGAACAACTCCACTCCCAAAAAAATAATATAAAATTTAAAATTAAATAATTAAAATATTTATAGGGGTGAGTGTTAAATTATGAAAAAAGTTTACATATCAGGGGCATTAACAGGTCTTCAAAATCCTGAGAAGATTAAAAACTTTTATGAAAGAATTGCTAAAGTGTGTCAAGAAAAAGGTTTACAGGTGTACTTGCCACATTTGAATACGGATCCTGAAAAAAATCCTGATATCACACCTCAGGAAGTTTTTGAAAGAGATAAGCAGCAAGTTATTGCATCTGATTTATTAATTGCTTATATAGGTGTTCCTTCTTTAGGAGTAGGAATGGAGTTGGCTTATGCGGAAAATTCACATATTCCAATTATTCTTTTATATGAAAGAGGTAAAGTTATTTCACGATTTCCTCGTGGTATTCCAGTTATTATGTCAGAAATAATTTTTAATGATTTTGATGATGCTATTAATCAACTTTATTATGTTTTAGATCAATATAAAAGTAAATGTTCTTAATTTAAAGGTTATTAATCAGCCCTAAAATCATTAAGTGTAATACCTACGTTAGCAGCCTTAGTCTTGTGTGAGTGACGAAAAGCAGAAAAGATAACGCCCTGCTGAGGGAGTTCTTAAACTGGACTTTGACAGCGATCCCTGAAACCCTTGTCATTACTCGACTTTTCGCGTGGCACAATTTAAGGGGTCCAGGAATTGGAAGTAACCTCATTCTTACAGCTTCAAGGCTTTCTAAATTTTAGGTGTCAAAGTCAAGTTAAATGTTATCTTTAGAAGTTTGCTTTGCCGACAAAGTACAGGTGAGAAATCTTCTTGTTATGGTTGTGTGTTGACTGGCTTACCTCTCCATCCTCGGAGCGGAGTCTTTCGGTATCAAGGTTTTTAAGGGTCAACTTGTGCCTCTATAAAAGCCTTACCATTGATACCAAACTCATGAAGCCGCTGGTCTTTATTAGTCTTTTTTTGTGAAATGATACTCGAGACGGAGAATCCGGTTACTGATGATGGGCTTAAGATCAAGCCGTAGATAAAGTCCTTTACTTAAGCACTAAAATTGTTCATTGGGCAAATGAAATAGTGATTGCTGTTTTAGGTTTCTATTAATTCTACTTCTATCATTGTGATCACAAAAAATTACCTGTAAGCTGATCACGGCCAGGAACGCGGAAATCAGAAACCGTGTATATTTGGGGGAACGCGGGCATGCCGTCCTCCTCCCCAGGGAAGGCGGAGTGCGGAGCAGGAAGACAGTGTACATAGGCAGGAGCGGCAGCGGTACTGGGACCGTACGGCGCAAGCTCCCGGCAGCGAGGAAAGCCTCATCACCGCACGCAGTGGCCGGCTACCTGAGGCGGGTTAAGAAATCGTCGGCACGTCCCGAAGCGATAGAGAGGGTACGGCAGTACGGAATAGAAGTGTCCGAAGGTTTCACGTTCGTCAGGCCATTCAGGAAGGGGAAAGAAAATCCAATCAGATCTAGGGATTAATTTTCTGATTTTGGTGATCCTCATGTCCCGCGATATCCTCCTCTGCGACCTGGATGCCTTCTTCGCTTCCGTGGAACAGCGTGACCACCCCGAATACCGGGGCAGGCCGGTCATCGTCGGCGGCCGCCCGGACGAACGCGGCGTGGTCGCCACGTGTTCCTACGAAGCCCGGAAATACGGTATCCGCTCGGCCATGCCCATGAACCGCGCGGTCAAGTTGTGTCCCAACGCCGTTTTTCTCCCGGTTGACATGGCCCGCTACCGCCGGGTATCTACCCAGGTATTCGTCGTCTATGCCCGGTTCGCCGCGCAAATAGAGCCGGTATCCATCGATGAAGCATACCTTGCGGTGCCTTCCGGCAGGGGAATGGCAACGGCCAGGATTATCCGGGAGGCGGTGAGGCGGGAATTGAACCTGCCCGTTTCCATCGGGGTGTCGGTCAACAAACTGCTGGCGAAAATGGCCTGTGAGATGGCCAAACCCAACGGGTTAAAGCAGATTAAGCCGGAGGACGTGCCGGCGGTGATCTGGCCGCTGCCGGTGAGGAAACTGCACGGAGTAGGGCCGCATACGGAAGAAAGGCTGCGCCAAATTGGGGTCAGGACAATCGGCCAGCTGGCGATGTTTCCGGAAAACGAACTGGTCAGGGTCTTCGGCAGTTTCGGCGCGACTCTCCACCGGTACGCCAACGGGATTGACACCCGGGAAATAGAACAGGTGCGAAAAATCAAATCTGTAGGTGAGGAAATAACATTTCCCAGGGACGTGTACGACAGGGAAGTGGTTTTGAAAACGCTCCTGGAGCTGGCCGAGCAGGTCGGCTACCGTCTGCGCAGGAAAGGGCTTAAAGGCCGGACGGTCACGGTAAAGATACGCTTCAGCGACTTCAGCACCATCACCAGGTCCCGGACGCTGCCCAATTCCGTTGATGAGGACGGGGCTATTTACAAAGCAGCCCGGGAGCTTTTTCTTGATAACTGCGGCCGGCCTCCCTGGAGGTTGGTCGGGATACAGGTGTCAAACCTGGACGACGGGGCATGTGAGCAGCTATCTCTGTTTGCGGAACCGGACAGAGACGGGCGAGTGTGCCGAGTGGTGGATGAGTTGCGGGAAAAGTACGGCAGGGATGTCGTGAAAAGGGCGGCGTTGATTCAACGGAATCAAATCCTCTCCAAGCGCGGATAATGACCGCGTTGTTGAACTTTTCTTCTTCTTAGCGGCGGGAAATTCACTATCCACGAAGGGGGTATTCGTCATCTGCGGTCGCTTTACCTTAACCGCTGATCCGGAAACAATCAGCAAAACCTTCCACGTCCCGTTTGATATTCCGTACTCTCCGCGGTATAACATCGCACCCGGGCAGGCCGTCCCTGTAATCGTCGGAGAGGAATCCGGATGGCTTCTTAAGGTTATGCGCTGGGGCCTTATCCCTCACTGGGCGAAAGACGCCTCGATGGGGAATAAACTCATCAACGCGCGGGCTGAAACTGTTATGACGAAGCCCTCTTTCAGGGACTCCTTTCGATACCGGAGAAGGTGCCTGGTTCCCGCCGACGGGTTTTATGAGTGGAAAAGAGAGGGGAAAAAGAGCACCCCTTACAGGATAGTGCTTCCCGGTAAAGAGGTGTTTGCCTTTGCCGGTCTCTGGGATAGGTGGGATTCCCCAGAAGGAAGCGTCTTTTCTTTTACAATAATTACGACCGGGGCAAGCGAATCCATGAAGGAGATCCACAACAGGATGCCTGTCATACTCAGCGACGAGCAAGAGTACGTCGAGTGGCTTGAGACTGGAGATTTCCGCACCTTGAAAAAAATTCTCCACCCCTATGAGGGAAAGCTTCATGTTTACCCCGTTTCGAAACTGGTCAACTCACCAAAAAACGACATGCCCGAGCTCATTCTGGAAGAGAGAAGTGCAGAACCGTAATACCCGCTTGTTAAGCCCGGTCAATTGTATGCCGGAAAACTCCAAGGACCAGAAAAAGTTAGAGCATATATACCCAGTTCAAATGCGGCGCGGTCGAAAAAACGACCGTGCTTTTTCTTTTTCAAAAACCTCAGAGGAGGGAAGACATGAACAGTAGCATGTCCAATCTCGGTGAACTACCGCCCGTTTTGACCGTGATGGAGGCGGCAAGAATTTTGCGATTAAAGCGCTCAACGGCATACGAGCTGATACGCCAGGGTGTAATACCTTCGTTCAGGGTGGGCAGGCACATCAGGGTGCCGCGCCACGAATTAGAGAAAATGATTGCAGGAAAAAATGCCGGGCGGAGCAAATAATTGTTTATCCCGCCCGGCCCTCTCTTTTAGAGGAGGGATCGGAGGATGCGCGGTCATGTTCGAAAAAGGAGCAAAAACTCCTGGACGGTGGTGGTGGAATTACCGAGAGATCCGGTAACTAATAAAAGGCGGCAAAAGTGGGTCACGGTCAAAGGCACGAAGAAAGACGCGGAGAGAGAGTTGGCCCGTTTGATAAATGAAATCGAAAAAGGCACTTACGTCGAACCCCATAAAATGACCTTCACCGAGCTTATCCAGAAATGGTTCGATGTTCACGTCTCCGCGAACCTCCGCGAGAATACCCAGGAAAACTACAAAACCGTGCTCCGCACTCACATCATACCCGAAATCGGCCACATCAACATAGGTGAGCTAAAAACTCTCCACCTACAAGAACTCTGTGCCAGAAAACTCAAAGAAGGTTACTCTAACCGAACGGTGCGCTACATCATTTCCCTAGTCAAAGAAATACTGAACTTCGGTGTCCAAATGCAGCTTATACCGAAAAACGTGGCCGAAAGCGTAAAGCTACCGCGGAACGAAACCAAAGAAAAAATCACCTGGACTGCAGATGAAATATGGAAATTTTTAGACATCGCTGAAAGGAAAAGCAGAAGGCTTTATGCGTTGTTTTTCATGGCACTGACCACCGGCATGAGGCGGGAGGAACTCCTGGGGTTGAGGTGGCAGGACGTGGACCTGGACGAAGGCGTGGCGTTCGTGCGCCAGACGCTGGTGGTCATAAACGGCAGGCTGAAGTTCGACGAACCTAAGACAGAAAAATCCAAAAGGGCAGTGGCCCTTTCTCCGAAGACTGTAGAGGAGCTAAGGAAACATAGGGCTTTACAACTCCAAGAAAAACTGAAACTGGGTCCTGCATATAAAGATCACGGACTGGTCTTCTGCACCAAAGACGGCAAGCCTCTGAGACCCGACAACGTCGCGGGCAGGCTTTTCAGATCCCTTATCAAAAAGGCGGGCGTTCCCCGCATCCGTTTCCACGACCTCCGCCACACGCATGCCACCCTCATGCTGGAGGCCGGGGAGCATCCAAAGATAACCGCCGCTCGCCTCGGACACGCTGATACCAAGACTCTTATGGAAACTTATACTCACCTGGTACCCAGGGTACAAAAAGAGGCTGCCAAAAACGTAGACAAATTACTCATTGACCAGAAAACTCGTCCGGGAGATAAGGCGATCCAAGGCGGTTAGCAAAATGTTAGCAACTAGACCGACCGGATTAACCGGATAGCCTCAAAACCTTGATTTTAATAGCAAATTCGGGGCTCCCATTTTTTCTGACGCTTGACTCACATTCAAGAGGTCGCTGGTTCGAAACCAGCCGTGCCCACCAGAAAAAGCAGAGCCCCGGAAAACGGGGCTTTTTGCTTTATCCAAGGAACGGCCTAAAGTTTCAGTTTCGCAATCATCTGTTGCAAATCTTCGCTTACCTTCGCCAGCTCCTGGGCCTGGGCGGCAATTTGCTGGATAATGCTGTTGATCTGGTCGGCAGATTCCGCCAGATTCTGCACTCCTCTGCTGGATTGCTCGGCACCCTGCGCCACATGTTCGACAAGTTCGGCATTGTGCTTGATTTGTTTGAGAATCTCGATCAGTGCCTGGCCGGCCTGTTCCACGACCTGAACGCCGCTGTCCACTTCCCGTGCGCCCAGCTCCATCGCCGTAATTGCCTCTTGCATTTCCAGCTGGGTTTCGCCAATCAGTTCGCCGATTTCTTTTGTCGCTGCCGCCGACTGCTCAGCCAGCTTGCGCACCTCTTCTGCCACTACGGCAAACCCGCGCCCGTGTTCGCCCGCCCGGGCGGCTTCAATGGCGGCGTTTAAAGCCAGCAAATTCGTCTGGTCGGCAATTCCCCGGATAACATGCACAATCTGGCCGATTTTATCCGAACGCTCTCCCAGCCGGCGTACGGCATGGGCTCCTTTATCCACCGTCTCCTTGATTCCGTGCATTTTCCGCACCGCTTCCTGCACCGCTGTGTTTCCCTGCAGGGCCGCCTGCTCCACGTTCCGGGAGGCTTCTGCCGCACTTTCTGAACTGGCCGCCGCCTGTTCAGCCACCGCGACAATTTCGGAAGTGGTGCCGGCGATCCCTTCTACATTCGCCGCCGCTTCCTGACTGGCCGCCGAAAGCTCCTGGGCGGAATCGGTCAGCAGATTGCTTTTTTCTTTGATCCCCAGCGCCAGCGTCCGCAGGCTGGAGATCATGACGTTGAAGGCGCCGGCAATCCTGGCCATTTCGTCGCGGCGCCGCACCTTTACCTGCACCGTTAAATCTCCGCTTGCCACCGTTTCGACCTGCTTAATCAGCCTTTTAAGCCTGCCATTCAGCCAGAAGGAAAAGGCTATTCCGATTGCCAGCGCCGCAAGGAGGGTGGCTGAAGCCAGGAACAATAAAAGTTTCTGCGCTCCGGCGGCACTTTCTCTGGCCGCCGCTTCCACCTGCTGAATTTCCTCCTGTCGTTTTTTGGCATAAGCCTTCGTTGTTCCGGTCAGTTCCTGTTCTAAACTGGCGAGCCGCCCCGCCAGCAGCCGGGCTGCCTCGTCCTTTTTCCCCGCAGCGGCCAGGGGGAAGAATTCCTCCAACACCGCCCGCCGGTATTGATCGTTCAGAGCAGCTATTTTCTCCCCAAATTCCCGGTTTTCCTGGCGCCTGGCTTTGGCGGCAAGGTCGGTTGCGGTCTTGCCGTTCTGCTCGATCACCTGCACAAACTCCTGGCGGTAGCTTTCCCGTGGCTCGGCAAGGTAGCTCCTGACGGCAACGGCCGCCCTGGTTGTCAGGTTATTCATATTGTCCGCTGAAATAACCCGCTCCATCTGAATGTTCATTTCCGCCAGATACCCGTTGACCTCTCTTATTTTTATAATTCCTATTGCGGCTACCAGGGCGGTAAGCAGCACAACCGCCAAAAACATCAAGCAGGTTCGTACCAGCATGGACATTTGCATTTTTATCCCTCCACAAGAAATAGGGATTGATATCACAATCACATGTCTGACCTGTAAAAAACCCCCTGACTACTTTTCTTCTTATGGCTTTTACCGGTTGAGCGAAGCCTCTCTGCAATAAATATGGAGCATAACTAATAAAAACAAATTACATAATTAGAGCAATACCACATTCTTTTAGAAACCTGTTGTTCACCGATATATAGTGTAGGAACACGCATCCATTGGGCATCCAATACCTCCCTTCACAAACAATATCCAGGAATTAATCCGAAAAAATGTTATACTTCCCCAATGTAAGTCCTTGCCGCAAATCATAATTCTACATAATTCCATGCTATCCTCTTTTTTTAAGATTCGCGCCGGGAATTACCCTGATTTCAATCAGGGAATAACAAATCGCACTAGCCCCCCGCCAAACGGAGGGCTAGTGCTCAAAGCTGTTGGATAAGGGAGGCGATTTCCTCCAGGTACCTTTTCCTCTCTTCGTCACTTACCGTGGGTACTGCAAAACAGTTTTTGTAGGTGACATTTTTGATGCCACAGAATTCCAAGGTTCCTTTGCCAATGGTCGTCTGGATGGCGGTGAGGGCGCCTGTTTCCTCCAACCCTTTTTGGTCCCCGCATTTATTTCCTCATTCCAGGCCCGGTAGTACGGTATCCGCACCCCGAGCCGCTAGCTAAACTTCCAGATTTCCGCCACGGACTTTAACTTTTCGGCCAGGGTAGATAATTCGCTGGTAATGGCGGCCGTTTCCTGGCAGCTGGCGGCAGCCTGTTCGGCGACGGCCGCAATGGCTTCCACCCCGCCCACCATTTGCTCCGTGCTGGCCGCCTGTTTCTGCGCGGCGGAGGCCAGTTCTTCAATGCTTTCCACAGTGCGCCCGATCTGCGAGATAATATTCCGGAATGCCTCCTGCACTTCCCCGGTAATCTGCAGTCCCTGTTGCACTGCCGCCACACTTTCTCCGGTAGCTCCCTGGATGCCCGCCACCAGCTGGGTAATCTCCCGGGTGGACCGGGCGGAATTTTCCGCCAGCTCCCGTACCTCCTGGGCCACCACCGCAAACCCCCGCCCGTGTTCTCCGGCCCGGGCCGCTTCAATAGCTGCGTTCAGGGCCAGCAGGTTGGTCTGGGCGGCGATATCCTCGATCAGCTGGACGAACTGGCCGATGCGGGCGGAGCTTTCATCCAGGGTTCGAATTTTTTCATGGATCAGGCTCATCCCACTGATTACCCTGTCCACCGCTTCACCCCCCTTCCGGGCGGTCAGGTCGGTTTCCCGGGCGATGGCTGCCGTTTCCCGGGCCTTTTCCGCCGACTGCCTGGCCGAGCGGGCCAGATCTTCAATTCCCTGGAGGAGTTTTTGCACCTGCCCGGCCTGTTCCTGGCTGCCGGTGCTGATTTGTTCCGTGCCGGAGATGATCTGGGCGGTGGAAGTGGTCAGCTGCTCGGAGTAATCCCGTACCAGCCCGAACCATTTATGTACCCCTTTCAATACCTTGCGGACATTTGTCACCAGCCGGTTGATTTCCCCCCAGCCGAAGTTGCGTTCCTCAATCCGTTCGGTGAGATCTCCGGCAATGGCTTTATCCGTCTTATCGATGACCATGTTCACTGTGGCCTGCAGAGAAGAATAGGAGAGGGCCGCCAGGGCTCCGGCCAGCAATACACCGGCCGCCGCCCCGGCCAGGGTTGCGGGTCCGTTGCCGTGGGTCAACCACCCGGCCAAAAGGGTGACGGCTACAGCCAGCAGGGCCAGGACGGAGGTCATTAATGTTAGTTGGCGGCGCAATTTACCCACTATCATCCCCCCACTTGTCCGTACAGGAATATTCTTTATATATAACCTTTCGGAATATTTTTAGCATTCTTAACAAATGGGAGAAAATTGTCATCAAAAAACTATTCCGGGGGGAGGAAGTTTTCCACCCGAGGAGAATAATGGTTATGTAGTTTGACAATATGCCCAGAAGGAAGGAGCTTATTTCCCCGTGAAAAAAGAGAGTCACAAAACCAGTTATGGCAGCATGGAAAGATGGTTGATCACCTATGCCGACATGATCACCCTGCTGCTTATCTTTTTCATTGTCATGTACTCGTTAAGCCAGGTTGATATCAAGAAATTCCGCATGCTGGCCGAATCATTAAGTAAAGCCATGGGTGGCGGCGGGGTTATCCTGGAAAACCTGGGACCCTCGGTGGTTCCGGGGATCAGCGGTACACAGGTGGAAACGCCGCAGGATGTGGCAGATAATGCGGAAATGGAAAATATCCGCCGGGAACTTTTACGTTCAATACAGCGACAGGGCCTGGGGGCCAGGGTTTCGGCCACCATTGAAGAGCGGGGCATCGTCCTCAGCTTCCAGGAAGAAGTCCTTTTTAAACTGGGCTCGGCGGAACTCACCCCCCGGGCCAGGGAGATCATTGCCGCGGTAGCCCCGGTGCTGCTGAAAACCCCCAACTACATACGCATTGAAGGACACACCGACAATCTACCCATTAACACGGAACGTTTCCCCTCAAACTGGGAGTTATCCACAGCCCGGGCCACAGCCGTTGTAAAGGAATTGATCCGCACGGCCAACTTTCCCCCCCAGCGCCTTTCCGCCGTGGGTTACGGCGAATACCGGCCCCGGGTGCCTAACGACTCGGAAGCCAACCGGCAGTTGAACCGCCGGGTGGATCTGGTGATCCTGCGCAGCAAGTATACGGGAGCCGAACCGGGGTCGTTACCGGCGGCACCCCTGGATTAAAAGATGCGGGAAAGGGATGACTGATGGACCTTGCCATATTTGGTTTTGTAATCGCGGTAGTGGCTTTAGTGGGCGGCTTTATACTGGAGGGAGGGCATGCCACCGCCCTTTTGCAGCCTACGGCCGCGTTGATCGTTTTCGGAGGTACCATAGGCGCCACCATTTTCAGTTTTACCATAAACGACTTAAAACAGGTTCCCCGGCTTTTCCGGGTAGGGCTTTTTCGCACCATTCCCGAACCTACCGAAACCATCGAGCTAATTGTCAGCCTGGCCGACGAAGCCAGGCGTGAGGGGTTGCTCTACCTGGAAAACCGCCTGGATGAAATAGATGATGCCTTCCTGCGCAAGGGCATCCAGCTGGTCGTGGACGGCACTGACCCGGACCTGGTGCGCAGTATCCTGGAAGCTGAACTTTACGCCATCCAGGAGCGGCACAGTGTGGGAGCGGGCATCTTCGAGGCGGCCGGTGGCTATGCCCCCACCATGGGCATCATCGGAACGGTGATGGGCCTGGTCCACGTCCTCAGCTCCATCGAATCCCCGGAAACCCTGGGGCCGGCCATTGCCATGGCTTTCATCGCCACCCTGTACGGCGTGGCCAGCGCCAACGTATTCTGGCTGCCCCTGGCGGCCAAGCTGCAAAACCTGAGCAAAAAGGAAATGCTCCTGCGCCAGTTGATGCTGGAGGGTATCGTCTCCCTGCAGGCCGGGTACAACCCCATACTTATCCGGGAACGTTTGACCGCCTTCCTGAAGCCCGAAGCCAGGCAGGAACAGGAGGAAAGGTCTGATGAAGAGTAAATTTAGTAACCTTTTGTCCCGGTGCCGGTAATTAACAGCACCCGGCACCTTTGATCTATTTATACCCCATCAAAGGAGAGGTTTGGATGAACAAAAACCAGCAGGGTGAGTTGCAATTGGTGGTATTCCGCTTGAAGGAGCAAACCTACGGCATAGACATAGGCCACGTGCTCGAAATTATCAGGGCTACTGATATTACGGCCATTCCCGGTGCCCCGGCGTTTGTGGAAGGGGTGATCAACCTGCGGGGGCGGGTAATTCCGGTAATCGACCTGGCGCACCGCCTGGGCCTGGCTCCTATCAGCATATCCGAAAACACACGCATCATCATCGTCGAGGTAGGCGGGGCTACCGCCGGGATGATGGTGGACGGGGTTTCGGAAGTATTACGCCTGTCCCGGGAAAGCATCCAACCCCCACCGCCCATGGTCGCGGGGGTTTCCGCCGCTTACTTGCAGGGCATTGCCCTGGTTGACGAGCGCCTGATTATTCTCCTGGACGCCACCCGGGTTTTCCGCCAGGAGGAGAAGGAAGCTTTACAGGAACTTGCCCGGCAGGTTGAAGAACGTTCTGCTTCATAGATGTTGCCTGTTCCTGGAGTTAGGTTAGCGAAGGATGGTGGCTGGAATGTTTACCGAAGAGGAAATTGCCGTCTTTTTGGAAGAGCTGGAGGAGAAACTCCAGGTAATCAACGATAACGTTTTGCTGCTCGAACGGAACGGGGGCAGCCCCGAAGTAATCCAGGAAATCTTCCGGGCCGCCCATACCATTAAAGGCTCCTCGGCCGTCATGGGCTATGAAAAGATGTCCACCTTGACCCATGAAATTGAAAACCTTTTCGACCGCCTGCGGCGGGGAGAGATGGACGTTACCGAAAGCCTCGTGGACACCCTTTTTGAAGCCCTCGATACCTTAAAACTTTTGAAAGACGAGATCACCGGAAAGACCCAGGATATAGACATTTCAAGCGTTATTGCGAAATTGCGTCAGTACATGCAAACTTGTGAAGCGGCAGAACCGGCAGGCAGCAGAGGGGTTGCCGGGGATCTTGCGCATGCTGCAGAACCGGTTTCCCCGCCACCGGCAGACCAGGTTGCCGCAACTGCCGCTTTCCCGGGCGCCTCAGCTATGGTTTCTACCGGTGAATACCAGCCCTACCGTACCGTCTTGGAACTGGAAGATGCGGTGAAAGAGGTGGTGCGGGAAGCGGAAGTACGGGGCTTCCAGGCCTACCAGGTGGACATCGGCATCGACCAGGGCTGCCAGATGAAAGGTGTGCGGGCCTTTTTAATCTTTGAAACCCTGCAGCAAATAGGTGAAATTATCAAAAGCGTCCCTCCGGCAGAGGATTTACAGGAAGGTAAATACGAGCAAGGGTTCACCGTGGTGCTGCTGACCAAAGAAGACGCCGGAGAGGTGCACGATCTGGTTTTTTCCATTGCCGAAGTGAGCAGCGTTGAGGTCCGCCCGATTAAACTGCGCGTATGGGAACAAACCCCCGCCCCGGATGCCGCCGCCAGGCAGCAGGTTAAAAAGGAAGCCGCGCCACCGGGCAAGGACAATATAAAAACCGTGCGGGTTGACGTGCAAAAGCTGGACACCCTGATGAACCTGGTGGGGGAACTGGTTATCGACCGCACCCGCCTGGACCGTTTCGTGGAAGTCTTCGAAAGCCGCTACGGTTCCGACGACCTGGTGGAAAACATAGTGGAAATCTCCAACCACCTGGGACAGGTGACCAACGACCTGCAGGAAGAAATCATGAAGGCGCGCATGTTGCCTGTTGCCCACGTGTTCAACCGCCTGCCCCGTATGGTGCGCGACCTGGCCCATAAAATGGGCAAGGAAATTGACTTTATCATCGAGGGCCGGGAAACGGAACTGGACCGCAACGTAATCGAAGTCATTGGTGACCCCCTGATCCACCTTTTGCGCAACGCCGTGGACCACGGTATTGAACCCCCTGAAGAAAGGGTGCGCCTGGGCAAACCCCGCAGCGGCCGGCTGCTTTTGAAGGCGGCTTATGTGGAGAGCCACATCGTGATCACTTTGTCCGACGACGGTAGGGGAATGGATCCGGACAAAATCCGGCAGAAGGCAATAGAGAAGGGATTGATGACTCCGGAACAGGCCGCCCGGGCCAGTGACCGGGAAATCCTGGACCTCATCTTTACCCCCGGTTTTTCCACCGCCGGCACCGTAAGCGACGTCTCCGGCCGGGGAGTGGGCATGGATATCGTGCGCAACCAGATCGAGCAGATAAACGGCTCGGTGGAGTTTACCACCGCCCCCGGCAGAGGCACCACCTTCACCATCAAGCTGCCCCTGACCCTGGCCATCATCCGGGCACTGATGGTGACCCTGGGGGATCACGTTTACGCCTTCCCGTTAACCAATGTGCTGGAAACCCTGACGCTGAAACCCGGGGAAATCCGGCGCGTGCGCCACGCCGAAGTCATTGTGGTGCGCGGCCAGGTGCTGCCCCTGGTACGCCTGGCCCACCTCTTCCAGGAGAAAAGCAAGGAGGAAGGCAAGCTTTCGGTGGTTATCCTGGGCTCCGGGGATAAAAAGGTGGGCGTGGTGGTGGACCGGCTCATCGGCGAGCAGGAAATCGTGATCAAGTCCCTGGGCGGTTACCTGGGACAGGTACCCGGTCTTTCGGGAGCCACCATCCTGGGCGACGGCAAAGTGGCTCTGATTGTGGACGCCCGGGGTATTGTCAAGGACGCCGGTGTGGAAGAAATTATCTATGAGGTGAGCAGGGCGGGGTAGAATTATTTTATAACCATTAATTGACTGAAAAGGGGTTTTTGAGGTGGCGGCGATTCGCGTGCTGGTAGTGGACGACTCGGCCTTGATGCGCCGTTTAATCACCCGCCTGCTGGAAAGCCGGGGGTATAATGTAATTGACACCGCGGCGGACGGTGAAGAGGCGGTGGCCAAGATCTGCGCCCTGAAACCCGACGTGGTCTCCCTGGACCTGGAAATGCCGGTACTGGACGGCCTGGGGGTACTGCGGCGGGTGATGAAGGAATGCCCCGTCCCGGTGGTCATGCTCAGCTCCCACACCACCGCCGGCGCCCGGGCCACCATGCGGGCCCTGTCTTTGGGAGCGGTGGATTTTGTGGCCAAACCCTCCGGCCCGGGCCGGCTGGACGCCATGGTCGACGAGCTGGTGGAAAAACTGCGCGCCGCCGCCACAGTGGCCGCAAGCAAGCTGGTACGCCCCGGGGTGGGCATGGCATTTCACCCGTTTCCCGCTGGAAAGGTCGGGCCTTCACTGCCGCCCCCCCGGGGAAAAAGGCCGGAGGATGCCCGGACGCTTCCCGGCCCGCCGGACAAACCGGCCGGCGTCTCCGGCAGGAAAGAGGTGCCCCCGGTTATACCGGCAGACATAGGCTCCGTTCCGGAACAGCATGCCGGTACACCCTCCAGCATGCCGACCGTCTTGCGTCCCGTAAGCCGTTCACCGTCCGGGGCTCCGGCCGGCACGGCCGGCAGGGCCGCTGATGCCGGCAGGGCGAAGGCGGACCGGGATACCACGGCCGGCGGCACTGTGCCCCGGCTGGTGGTGGTACCAAAACGCTCCGCCCGCATCGACCTGGTCGTAATAGGCTCCTCCACCGGCGGCCCGGCCGCCCTGCAGGTGATTATTCCCGCCCTGCCGGAAGATTTTCCCGCCGCCGTGGTGCTGGTGCAGCACCTGCCGGTGGGCTTTTCCGGCCCCCTGGCCGAACACCTGAACCGCCGCAGCCGCCTGCCGGTAAAACACGCCGCTGAAGGCGACCCGGTAATCCCGGGCCGGGTGCTGGTGGCCCCGGCCGGTTTCGACCTCACCTTTCGCGGGCGGCCCGGTCACGTTACTGTTCACCTGGATGCCGGCAGCGGGCCCGTACCTCCCGGAGGGTTCCGCCCTTCGGTGGACGGGGTGATGCTCTCGGCGGCGGAGGTTTTTGGAGCCCGGGTCATGGGGGTCCTCCTCACGGGCATGGGCCGGGACGGCGCCAGGGGCTTGGCCGCCATCAGGGAAAAAGGCGGCCCCACCATCGCCCAGGACGAATCCACGTGTGTGGTCTTCGGCATGCCCAAAGCGGCTATAGACCTGGGGGCGGCACTGAAAGTCGTCCCCCTGGGAGAAGTGGCGAGGGAGATCGCCAGGCTGGTGTAGGCCGTGAAAATATAATAGGGGATTGCGGGAGCCCAAACAGGGTAATTGGAAAGTAGTAATAACTAATAAATCCAAATATTGGGAAGGGAGGGCTGATTATGAAAGTAGGAGCGGGTGGATTGCAGTCTTTGGCGTCTCAAGAGGTGGCGCCGCTGCGGCGGATTGAGCCTCCGGCGGCGGTAAAGCGGGAGGATGTCTTTCCCCAGGGTGCGCCTCCACCGGAAGAAGGGGGCTTCAGCCGGGAGGAACTGGTGGCCGCAGTGGGCCGGCTGAACCAGGCGGCAGAGGCCTACAACCAGCCCCTGGAGTTTCTGGTACGGGAAGACGGGGAAAACCTCCGGGTGGAAGTGGTCGAAAAGGGTACAGGGGCGGTAAAAGGGGAATTTCCCGGCCATATCGTGCTGGAGGCGGCGCGGGAACCGCATAAAACCATTGGATTGCTGTTGGACCAGTACCTTTAAAAATCATCAATTATCTTTTTTCCATAGGCTTCACTGTCTCAAATATTTCCCGGAGGGGAACTTCGATGCCCTGGTCACATACCACAAACACGTCGGGCTGCACCACGTCGTATTCCGAAAACACGACGTCGGTAGGCACGACAAACGGCTCGCAAGGTGTACCGGACAGAAGCCTTTCCAAACGGGCGTAAAAACGCCCCACGACTTTTTGGTATAACACACCCTTTTTTCCTTTTTTACCCCCGCCGGTCTACAAAATAACCTCCGGCGGCACCGTTTTTCTTCATGTAGGCCCTGGCCTGCCCGGCCCTGCGGAGGTCCATCAACGCTCCGGCCAGGCGCTCCCGCACCTTTGCGGCCAGCCGGAGGTTCTGCCGGTGGATCCCGTCGATCTGAAGGAGGAGGGCGGAGATTTCCGGCCCGCCCGTGCCGGAGCCACCCGCCCTGTCCAGCTCATCAATCCCTGCTCTTATCTCTTCAATGGCGGCAAGGTGCCGGGAAACAGCACCCAGTGATTCCTCCGTCGCCGGCCCATCCTGGAGCGCACACAGGCGCTCGAGCACGGCCTTTAAGGCCAGCACTTCACCGCGCATTTCCTGCAGGAGCCTGAGTTTTTTTTCGTCTTGATTTTGTGGGGACATTGTGGAATCATCCCTTTGGTCGTCCGCCTGGCTCAAGTCGCTTGCTTTCGAACTAAACTCTCAAGACTGGGGATAACTGGTAAATATTCAGTGACCCCACTATGGTGCCGTGTTGTCCACGCTCACTCCAGTGCTCCGCGCTGACAGCACCGCGGCTCGCTTCGGACCGGACTAGCGGCGCTGCAAATGCGGCATGGCAGTTGCACCTTACTGTCATCTTTTTGCCGTTTCAGTAAGTTACCTTTTCTAAAGCTACATTTCGGTGCCGCTGGTTTCGCGCCGCAGTCCGGTTAACCTCGCTTCGCCGGGTGCTGTTACCAGCGCTCCGCAAGTCGTTCGCTTTGGACAACGCGGCACCGTGCCGGTGGTAGCGGTTTTACTGAACAATTACACTCAGGGGTTTATACACAATCAACCTCCCGCCACCTGTTGCCCTTTCAGTTTGAGGGCCTGTTCCCAGGTACCGGCCAGTTCTTCCAGCAGCCCGGCCACTTCGTCCAGGACAGCCGCGTCCTTTTTCACGTTTGCCTCCACCAGGCGCCGGTACATGTAATCGTAGAGGGCGGAAAGGTTTTTGCCGATTTCCATCTCCCGGTTGACGGTTTCCAGGAGGTAGATGATGATATCCTGGGCGCGCAGGTTTGCCCGGTGCGCGCCGGGGATGTCCCGGGCGGCCAGGCAGTCACTGGCCTGGCGGATGAATCTGACCGCGCCGGTGTAAAGCATGAGCGTCAGCCGCCCCGGTTCGGCGGTGAGCACGGCGTTTTGGAGATATTGCTGGTAGGGGTTTGAAGCCGCCTGCATTTTTAAAACTCACCCCTTGGATACGCGTTTCTTCTTGCCGCTTTTCAACCGTTTTCTGCTTTCGCGCCGCTGTTTTTCACCTGCTGGCCGGCACCGGGAACCCCTTTGCCGGCGATATTCGCGGTGCGTTTTTATCATTTTCCCGGCTTTCCCGGCGTAAGTATTCAGCGAACCCGGTTGGATGCGGCATTGTCCTCACGGTTTGACTGAATACTTATTCCCTGCGGGAAACGACCCTTAACGGCCCTGGCCCATGCCCAGTTGCATGGCCAGCCAGGCACTCTGGGCGTTCATCTGCTGGATGGCCTGCTCCATGGCGGTGAACTGCCGCCAGTAGCGGTCCTCCAGCTGCCGCAGGCGCTCTTCCATGGTGCTGATGCGTTCGTTCATGGCGGCTATCTGCCTGCCGATGGCGCTACTGTCCGCGGTGCTGTAAGAACTGCTGGTGCCGGCCCGGGCGGAAATCAGGGCCATGGCGCTGTTCACGTCGTCGTAAAGCCGCATGGCGATGCCCTTTTCCGCATAATTCTCTGCACTCTTTGTAAATAAATTCATCACCCCGTCCGGGTCTTTCTGCAGGGCGTCTTTCAGCCTGGCTTCGTCAATGTAGAGCTTCCCCCTTTCCTCGTAGGAAAGGGTGGTGATTCCAACATCGGCCAGCGTGTCGTACCCGGCAGCCAGCCCCGGCACGATAGCGGACATGGTGGCGCGCATCCTGGAAACCACGCTCTCCAGGAGGCTGTCGCCGCGCAGGAGGCCGCTCCTGGCCTTCTCCTCCCACTTCTTTTCCTGCTCATCGGAAAGCTGTTCCCGCTGCTCGTCGGTAAGCGGCAGGTAGTCCCGGTAGCGGGGCTCCGTGAGCTTGCCGTTGATCTTGTCTATGATTTCGTTGTAGGCGTTGACAAAGTCCTTGATGGCGTTGAAGACGGCATCGGTGTCGTTGGAGACGGTGATGGTGACAGGGTTGTTAGGGTCGGCCTGCTTTAAGTTGAGCGTGATGCCGGCCACCGTCGGGGTGTTGGTGGGGCTCGTATAGTTCTGCACGGTGGCGTCACCGATGTTGAGGTCAAACTCGGCGTCCTGGCCGGTATTATAGTAAGAAAGATTACGATCAGTGTAAATTCCACCGTCACCTTTAAGCAAGAGTTTTAAATAATTATTTTTACTCCCATCGGGACTGGAGAGGAAGTTGTGTGAATCATTTCCAACTACTATTTTCGCCGCTGCGCCCGTGGAGGTGGTGGCGAGGATAAAGCGGTTCAAGTTGGAGTCATAGGAGGCGGTTATCCCCAGGTTGGCGTCGTTGATCTTCTTGACGACGTCATAGATAGTATCCTTCCCGGTTTCAAATTCAAATTTAGTGAACTCATTATCTTTGCTATTGCTGCCTTGGAGTTCAAAGGAGATAGTCCCCGTTATTCCAAACTGCTCAGCCAGGGTTTTGATGGTCTTGGTCTCGTTATTGTATTCATCCGGCAGGGCGTCCTGGCTTACCTTGGACACCCCCGTGGCCAGTTGCGTCACCGTTACAGTATACGTCCCGGGCGTGGCGGTAGGGTTGGCCGTGGCGGTTACAGCGGCCTCGTTGGACGAAGAAGCCTTCTTCGCCAGGTATGTGGCCTGCAGCTTCATGTTGAAAACTCTGTCCCGGAAGGCACGCAGGCTGTCGTAGATGGCCCGGTAGTCCTCCTGCTGCCACTCGAGGATCTGCTTTTCCTGGTGCAGCCGGTCCAGGGGTATCCTCTGTGCCTTCATCAGTTCCTTGATAATGGAATCGGTGTCTATGCCCGAAGCCAGCCCGCCGATGCGCAGGCTGGAAGTGGCGGATAGGATGGAAGTCATCCCGATCACCTTCTAACGTAAGTTTCTACTATAAAAATATCGGAACCCGGGGCGAAAACTTGATAAGACTTGAGACGCTGCTGGCTTCCAAAATAAAATTTCGGCTCCGAAAAGGCTTGATCTTTTCAGAGTAATGTATTAATGGTGTATTAATAAGTTTTTTTGAGGTGTTTCGAGTTGATCCGGAAGCAGGTATATATCAAGCCCCACCACGACGCCCTGTTGAAAAAAAGGGCCGGCGAACCGGGCGTAACGGAAGCGGAATTAATCCAGCGCGCCATCGAAGCGCACCTTGCCGCCGGACCCTCAATCCCAAGGGACATCTCAGCCTGGGAACGGGAAAAACAGTTCATTTTGAGCCGGGTAAAAAAAGGGGACCAGGAAAGGGACCGGCAGTGGCAGCGGGAGGAGCTTTATGTGCGTTAAACTGCTGATTGAGTCAACCTGACCTCTGCCATGCAGGCAGTTTTTTGGGAGAATGGAGGAATAGCATTGGCGTATGAACGGGGCAAAACCATCACTTTTCCCGCCGGGCTGCCGGGCCTGCCCGCGGAATTGACCGCATTCGAACTGGTGGCCGCAGCGGAAGATTCGCCCTTTTTCTTTTTGCAGTCCCTGCAGGACGAAAACACCGGCTTCATCCTGTTGAACCCTTTCGCCTTTTTCCCCAACTACGAGTTCGACCTGCCCGAGGAGGATGCTCGGGCCCTGGGCATAAAAACCCCGGAGGAAGCGGCCGTCTTCTGCATCGTCAACGCCAGCCGGGGCCTGGCCCACGCCACCGTCAACCTCCTGGCCCCGGTTGTGGTCAACGCGGCCACCGGCACGGCCCGCCAGGTGGTCCTGGTGGACGAGCGCTACTCCATCAGGCACCCGCTGAGCGGGCCCCGGCCGGAAAACCGGGAACCGGCCGGGCCCGAAACCGGACCAACCGGCGAACCCTGTCCGCCGGCTCATTCCCGTTCCCAGCCCCAGCCGGTCTCCCCCAACCACCCCCGGCCCCAGCAAGACCCCCCGCCACGGTACCTTTCCGGAACCGGGCCCAAATCCCCGCCGGGCGATGCCGGGACGGGCGAAGGGGCGGAACCCGCCGGGGAGGGGAAATAAATGCTGGTACTCACCAGGAAAAAAGGCCAGTCCCTGGTCATCGGCCGGGACATCCGCGTCGTGGTGGTGGAAGTCAGCGGCGATTTCGTGCGCCTGGGCATCGAGGCGCCGCCGGAGGTGGCCGTCTTCCGGGAAGAAATCTACCGGGACGTGCAGGAGGAAAACCGCACCGCCCTGGTCACAAGGGAGCTGGCGGCAAGGCTGAGAGCGCAGGTCGAAAACAAAAACGAAAAAGCCGCCTGCAAGTAGCGCCTGCTACGCGCCCGGCGGCTCATAAAGGTATCCTTTCGGAGAAAAGCCACCACTGCACTTGTGTTCCAAAGAACGGTCATTTGCATTTTTCCTCCGCCGCAGCAAGATATTTATCGTGGTTTTCGGCCAGGTCGCGAGGACCCCCCGAAAACAGACCGGCCAACTGCCAAAGTTCCGGGTTTACCGGGCATCCTGCTGCGGGAGCCCTTTTTGTTTTTTTGGCCTCCGGTTTCTTTTCGCCGGCTTTCCCTTTTCTTTCGGAACCCCGCAAATACATGAGCAATTCTTCCCTGGGAATGCGCCACAACTGACCAATTTTTCTTCCCGGAAGTTTACCGGCCCGTAAAAGTTTATAAATGGTCTGGGTGTGGACGCCGAGATAACCGGTAGCTTCCTCCGGAGAAAAGACTTCTTTTGCCATTTCGATCACCTCTTCTCCATTGTATAGTTACGGATCAGTATATGTCGAGGTAACATTCTATAGTGAACTGTTAATCATCGCTCTGTTGGCAATTTTTGCCCGGTGCAACCCGCAAAAAACCGGTCCTGGTGATCGCTGAATTTCCCTACCTGGTCAAGGCCAACACGGCCATGCCTTCTATTTTGCAAATATTCTGGGATGAATTGGGCAAAGGCAAGAAGTTTGCCGGGAGAAGCTGTCGCGGTTAAGTGCCGCCGGGAAGCTGCCTTTTCTCATCCCCAAAGCCGGGCGCTGGTGGGATAAGAATACGGAAATCGACCACCTGGGCTTTAACCATAAAGAAAAAGCCATTTTTTCGGAGAATGTAAATACTCTCCCCCCTAAACCTTCCTCAGGTCATTCCGAAAATATAATCAGAGGGCGAGTACCGGGCGGCCGACGGTACCAACGCCTTCGCAAAGCCGCCGCCAGGGAAGGCGGCGAGTAAAAAATTCAGGGAGGAATGGGAAGGATGATCATCAACCACAACATTGCGGCGCTGAACACGTATAGGCAGCTCAGCGTGAACAATTCACTTGCAGCTAAGTCGCTGGAGAAACTCTCCTCGGGCCTGCGCATCAACCGGGCAGCGGACGACGCGGCGGGCCTTGCCATTAGCGAGAAGATGCGCGGCCAGATCCGGGGCCTGGACAAGGCGGCCCGTAACGCCCAGGACGCCATTTCCCTCATCCAGACGGCAGAAGGTGCCCTAAACGAAACGCACTCTATCTTGCAGCGCATGCGGGAGCTGGCAGTGCAGGCCGCCTCAGACACCAACACTGAGAGCGACCGCGCGGCCATTCAGGCGGAAATTAACCAGTTAAAAAACGAACTTACCAGAATTGCCGACACCACCGAGTTCAACACAAAGAAGCTTTTAAACGGTCAACTGGCCCGTGCTGTTACGGTTAGTGGAGCAAGTGGCGATCTTGCCGGTGCCGGAGTCAAAATCGATGTCAACCCCGGCTCCCAGGACGTGGGCAGCTACACCCTGACGGTGTCCCAGTACGCGAGTAAGGCGTATTTAGGGGATGCGGGTGCATTTGTTGCAACTGGAGTATCTTCTGATGGTGCTATCGTGATTAACGGTGTGACAATTAATATAGCCCAGGGGGATACAATTGACGTCGTAAAAGACAAGATAAATGCCTTTTCATCACGAACTGGTGTTACGGCTGCTACTGGTGGAACCAATGGTGGTATCCAGCTAATATCCTCCCAGAAAGGTAGCGACCAGACTATTCAGGTCAGTGGGGTAAAGAATCTTCTTAAGGATCTCGGAATAACCACCGACACAGGCACGGACATCGGCGTTTACAGCGCAGCAGGTACCGATGCAGTGGCTACTTTAACGCCTCAGGGCGGCGGCAGCGCCATAAATCTTAAAGCTGTAGGTAATACACTGTCTTACAGTGTCACAGGCTTGAAGATTGATTTTGATGTTGCCAAAGAAGGAGCACCTACGGACAGTAACCCTGACACTGCCACCATAATCATCTCACCTGGTGGACAAATTCTTTTCCATATAGGAGCCAACAAAGATCAAAATGTTGCCCTCAGCCTGGACAAAATGGACGCCCAGAGCCTGGGTGTGCAGAACATCGACCTTACCACCCAAACCGGCGCCAACAACGCTCTGACTACCATTGATAATGCCATCGCGCAGGTTTCCTCAGTACGCGGCAACCTGGGTGCCCTGCAAAACCGCCTGGAGCACACCATCTCCAATCTGGACGTGGCCAAGGAGAACATCACCGCCGCCGAGTCCCGCATCCGCGACATTGACATGGCCAAGGAAATGATGGAATACACCAAGCTGAGCATCCTGCAGCAGGCAGCCACGGCCATGCTCAGTCAGGCCAACCAGCAGCCGCAGCAGGTGCTGCAGTTGTTGCGGTAAGCCTTTCACTAGTGGAAAGAAGAGAGGCCTTGGCGCATTGCCGTAGCCTCTCTTCTTGTTTCAATTGGTAAATCATCCGCTTCTCTTCGCTATGATTATTTTGCAGGGTGGGGTATATGTGCCAACAGGATCCTAACTGCCATTTCCATTTCCATAATGTGGGACAAGGACTTTTTTATACCGGGCGGATCGGTGATTTTAATTTCGTATATGATTGTGGTAGCCGATCGGTAAAATCTGTACGAAATGCGATTGAAAGGTATTGTCAAACGTTTTCACATTCAAAACCGGTGATACCGCTTGTAGTAATATCGCATCTTGATTACGATCATGTATCCGGCTTGGATAAATTGTTTGAAAAGACCACGGTGGAGCTAGTAATATTGCCATATGTTTCGCCTCTAGAAAGAGCTTTACTGCTTCTATGCACCAATCGACCGCAGGGATGGTATTTTGATTTTATGATTAATCCTATTGATTTTTTGCTGGACAAAGGAGTACAAAAAATTATACTAATCATTCGGGGAAACGGCCGCAAACCTGATCAACTTAGGCTCGGCGATTTAGTGATCGAATTAGAGGATGTGTCAGGACAGGAGGCTCAAGCCCCTTTTGAGCAAGAAGATGTAGAAACCCAGCACAAATGGTTGACATATTATCGCGAAAATAGAATCATAACCAAAACACACCACGGAAAAATTACTTTGAGGAATATATGGGAGTTTGTCTTTTATGTTCGTGAAATAGAGCAATTATGCCTTCAAAATTTCCAAAATTGTTTTTCCCGCATAGGAAATTCTCTAAATATAATAAACCTTTTGCGTTGCCAAAAAACGAGAGCTAAAATAAGACGTTGCTATGAAAGAGTTACAGGGAGCAAAGATATAAACGCCACTTCGTTAGTATTATTTCACGGTCCGCTGGTTGGACGTGGGTCGATAACTGTACATTGTAACCCTAAGACTACCATGCATCTATATTTACCACCCATATGTATCTTTACGGAGTGTCCTTTCTGCCTTGTTGCTTTGCTATCAGAATTATCAGAGCCGGTCAACGGCCAACTGCTTACGGGTGATTTGAATTTAAAAGAGAAATACGATGAATTCCGACGGCATATGGGCAGCAAGCTTGAATCAGTAGCCGTCTGTCTCCTACCACATCACGGTTCCGAGCATTGCTGGAATGCAGCTTTGATGCGCGACGCCAGAAACTGTCGACTGTGGATAGCTTCAGCCGGGATTAACAATAAGCGATACCATCATCCGAGCGAATCTGTTATCAAGGATATTACGAAAAATGGGAACGCCTTCTATTGGGTTAACGATTATTCACGTCTTGCCCTAAGTTTATGTCCTAGTAACGGTTAGTGAATCCCGCGGCTATTGTCCATTTTTTGGATGCTTCGATGGTAGTAAGTATATTAGTCTATGGATTAAGCGGAACGCCGGGGATGATTTTTAAGGTACTGAAAGAGAGGATATTTTCAAATAATATGGAACAGCGAATGAGGGACAGCCGGGAGGAACGAACGTTTATAGTCGAATCTGGTGCCAGGCACTTAACTTATTAACTTATGTCTGAACGGGCAATGGGTTTAAACAGTTTTACAGCATAACGAGAACACTGCAAACCCGGCTTGCCTTGCGACGTAGCGCTGGAAAAAACCCTTGTCGGCCCGCACCCGCCCGGTGTAAACTGTAACCAGGATAAAAAAGGATACGGCTTGATGAACAAAAATCAGATTGACCACGACCGTCTGTTCAAAACTGGCGCAACTACATTAACAGCGATAATCCCGTGGCCGCGGCACTTTTAAGCAAAATGGGTTTCAATTGGAAGCACCGGATGGTGGATATGGAATCGCTCAAAGGTCGTGAAACGTTCCTTTTCCTATCACCGGATGAAGGGTGGGTGTATTTGCAGGAGCGGGGGAGAAAGATTTATGCCAGGTTGACAAAGGAACAGTTTATCGACACCTTGAAGGGGTTTTTGGCATGAACCCTTTAGGAGAAGCATTTGAATGGTATAATGTTGCTAAGGAAAACTTCTGATGTCTGCCGCCCTGTCATACTGACCGGGAGGTGAGGAAGTGAGCACTCAGGCCGAAAAAGAAAGGGTACGGGAAACCGCCGGAGCTTATTCGGCTGACCGGGAATCCGAAAAGACGCCTGGCCGCATGACCTTCGAAGAGTTCCAATCACCTCCCCGGAAAGTTTCGCCCGGGACCGTGGCGAGAAGTACGTGGAGTATGAGGCGGCGGGGGTAAAGGAGTACTGGCTGATCGATCCCGACCGGCAGCAGGCGGAATTTTACCGCCTGGGGGAAGACGGGCGCTACCGGCTGCACACCGCCGGTGCCGGAGGAGTCTACCATTCCGAAGTTATCCCCGGCCTCCACAGCCCGATGAAAAAGTCAAAATCAGTAATGAGTGGCTTGGCATTATCGCAGATTGGTATAAACGAAAAAGATAGATTGCTGTACTGAGTGGTGCTGGGAGAGGATGCCAGCAATTGCGGAAAGGTTGACAAAAAAGTTTTAAAACTTAAATTAGAATGGAATGTTTTGGAAGGAAAAAAGAGAAGTACAACAGGCTCGGATGAATTACTGAGGAGTTGGATCGAATATGCTTATTGCAGATGCCTATAAATCAATTGTGTATCCGCTGGATTTAAGAAAGTATTTGTTAGCTGGTGAGTTTGAACAGGATCAGAGAATGTGCCTGGTATTTTCACCGTTTAACAATGATAGCGACAAAGTGTTAATGGATGCCATTGAACCTGCCGCCAGGGAATGTGGACTATGGGTTTACAGAATTGATAACAGAAAAATGGGTGGGGATATTATTAATGACATTTTAAGGGCATTGTTCGTAGCAGGTCAGGTTGTAGTAGACGTAACCGGGTACAACCCGAATGTAATGTATGAACTCGGCTTAACCCATTGCTTTAAAAGGATTCATGAGGTTATTCTTATTTGGAGGCAGGGAGAAGAAATAAGGCTGCCTTTTGATATTGCCTCTAAGAGAGCGTTTGTCTATGAAATGAAACCGGAAAGCTTGCTTGATTTAAAAAATACCCTTGTTGAATGCTTTAAGGAAATTCAAGAAATGAGATCCAGGGTACTGAAATAAGTAGGGAGTGAGAGAAATGACTGCGGTTGAGTTTATTCGCTCTATAATATTTAATAAGCCGTGGGAACCCAAACAGTCTACGTTAAACAGATTAACTCGCGGATACCTCGAAGTTAATAACAAGGGAAATGAAAATTTTGAAGAAGCAAAAAAAGAATTAGCACAAGCAATAAAAGAACTGCAATGGGGAGGAGAATTAAAAATACTGGCAGGGCTTGGCTGGGCAACGGGTGATGTTGAATTTATATTTCAGGCTAGTAGATATTAGGTTATGAGTGTTTGGTGCCAGGCACTTCAGGAAGGTGAGTAAATGAGCACTCAGGCCGGAAAAGAAGCGGTGCGGGAGACCAGCGTAGCTTATGCGGTTGACCGGGAATCCGAAGAGACGCCGGGCCGCATGACCTTCGAGGAGTTCCTGGCGTGGGGGGACGAGGATACCTGGGCGGAGTGGGTGGACGGGGAGGTGGTGGTCCTGACCCCGGCGGCGGTGAGGCACCAGCGAATTGCCAGGTTCCTGGGAGATTTGCTGGGAAACTTCGTTCTCATGCGGCAGTTGGGCGAAGTAATTCCGGCGCCTTTTACCATCAAGCTGCCTGCACCACTAAAACGGGGGCGCGAGCCGGACATCGTGTTTATCAGCAGGGAGCGGTTGCACCGGTTGAAGCCCACCTATTTCGACGGTGCTCCGGACCTGGTGGTGGAGATCACCTCCCCGGAAAGTTTTGCCAGGGACCGTGGCGAGAAGTACGTGGAGTACGAGGCGGCGGGGGTAAAGGAGTACTGGCTGATCGATCCTGACCGGCAGCAGGCGGAATTTTACCGCCTGGGGGAAGACGGGCGCTACCGGCTGCACACCGCCGGTGCCGGAGGAGTCTACCATTCCGAAGTTATCCCCGGCCTCCGGCTAAAAGTGGCCTGGCTCTGGCAGGACCCTCCCCCAGCCGGGGTGGAGGCGCTGCGCGAGATCGGGGTGATCTGAGCTTGTAAATAACGGCTCCTGCTCTTCCGGGGCTAATAATGACAACGGATTCACCTTTTTAGCCATCTGACCATATTGGAAGGCATAAATAACCGGGGCAGCGTTGCGATGAAAGGGGGATAGCCCATGGTGACTCAGCCCGCTGAAGAAGTCAAAAAGTTCTATACTTACGACGACTATTTGGAGATAGACGATGGCAACCGTTATGAACTGATCGAGGGGGAACTGGTCTTGGCGCCATCGCCGGGCACACGACATCAGCTTTTGGTAGGCAGGCTTTTTAAGATAATTGATCAATATGCCCAGAGAACCGGCTCCGGGCAAGTTTTTATTGCCCCCCTGGATGTGGTTTTAGACGAACCGGTAAAAATGAACACTTTCCAGCCGGACGTAATCTTTATCAGCAATGAGCGGCTTGGCATTATAGAAGAAACACGGATCAACGGCGCCCCGGATCTGGTGGTGGAGGTTCTTTCGCCGGGCACCATCCGGCGGGACCGGGGCAGGAAAAGCCGGCAGTATTTCAAGAGCGGGGTAAGGGAATTCTGGCTTGTAGACCCGCAGGAACGGCTGGTGGAGGTATTTGTGCCCGGCGAAAAAGACTGGCAGCGCACCGGGGTGTACGAGGAAGAGGATGAAGAGTTCATCACCTCTACGGTTCTGCCCGGCCTGGAAGTGAAAGCCCGGGACATTTTGGGGTTGCCATAATTCATAAGGGCCTGTGGGTATTCGGGGAGGTGTTGAGGGGCAAATGCCGGCAGTTGCGGAAAGGTTGCCAAAAGAGTTATTAAAAATACCCGCGCCCTTTTATGAGCGGCACGGGATAGAACTGGCTTTTTTATTCGGTTCTGCCGTTGAAGATCCCCCGGCGACTCCCCGGGATCTGGACGTGGCCGTACTTTTTTCGGACTATCATTTTCAACGTTACCTGAAGACCTTTGATGAACTATCCGCGCTCATAAAGCGCCGGGACGTAGACCTGGTCGCATTGAACCTGTGCAGTCCGGCGCTGAAGATGGAAGCTTTAACTAAAGGTATTTTGCTTTACAGTAGAGATGAAGAAAGCTTTGCCCGCTTTGCCACGGATACCTTTTTCGATTACGAAGACTACCTTTACTTTAAGTGCGAGTACAACACATGCTGGCGGGAACGGGCGAGGGGGGGCTTGCTTGTGGCCGGGAGGAGGCTTAACCGCGAGCGGATTGAAACCTGCTTATCTCAAATGGATCAGGCGGTTCAGCGGTTAAAGGACCTGCGCGCACGATTCTCGTCCTACGAGGAATTCACCATTGATCTTGACACCCGGGATCTGTGCGTGCATCACCTGCGTATCGCCCTGGAAAGTGTCCTGGATATTTGCCGGCACTTTCTGGCAGTCAAAGGGGTGGCGTTGAGTGAGTATGATACCACCAGCCTGATCGAACTGGCCGGGGAAAAAGGATTGCTGGATCACCGTTTCGCCCGCCGGATTAAAGGTATGGCCGGTATGCGCAATGCCATCGTTCACGTTTACTGGCGCCTGGATTACCGGGCAATTTATAAAACCGTCACCGGAGAATTGGGTGATTTCGAAGAATTTGCCCGCCAGGTCACCTCTTATCTTGAGCAACAGACCCATTGACCCGTCGCATTTCCAAATGTCCAATCCAAGGTAGACGCCCATGCGTATAATCACCCATTCACCAATGCTTTTTGTAAAAAACAGGCCCACTGGTAAAACTGCGATTATTCAATGTTCTTTTCCAGTTCTTCGATCACACCCGTAACAAATGTCTTGAACTGGTCCATTTTGCCCTTTAAAAGACCCAGGATATCGCCCATATTTTCCGCCAGGTGGCACATTTTCAGCCAGCGCAGCTCACCGGCATAGGCATGGCGGAAAAGGTGGCGGAAGCGGCGGTATTCATCCAGCTCTTCCATTAATCCCCGGGATATGACCCCGGGCCGCAGTCCTTCCAGTTCTACGGCCATGCTTCTTAAAAGTTCCCGGTGCCAGTCTCCGGCCTTAACCGGACCACCATCTATCTGGCGCGAAATGCGCTCGAACATTGATTCCACACCAGTGTAAAAATGATGCAAATAGGCCGCCATGGCCATCAGATCCCGGTCGGGCACGGGACCGGTTCTGGCATTCACTTCCTCTAATAAAGCCCGGGCTTTAGTGGCAATCTGATCAATTGCCCGCAAGTCTTCATTTATTTCCGATATCAGGCGTTTTAAGCGGGCTATTTTCCTCTCCCTGGCGGTCATATAAGACGATCCCTTCTTTTTGCACCCGTTCCTTTAATGTTTCCACGGCATTTTCCAGCAGCACCAGATCCACCGCAAAAGGGCGGGCTATCTCTTCCGCCAGCCCGTAGGCCTTCAGGTATTCCCTTTCCGGGAGGCCGGCCACGGCCAGATCTATGTCCGAAAACTGATCAAAATCATCCGTGGCCAGGGAGCCGAAAAGGCAGACCTTTGTTACGCCGAACCGGCGGGCCAGCTGCCGGGCTATTTCCCCGGCCTTTTCCCGGGCCAGGCCTGCTTTTTGCTCCAGTTCTTTTTCTTCCCGGGCCACTTCTTTCAGGTGGCCCTGCAGGTATTTCCGGTAATTGTTCATCGTCCCGCATCCCTTATAACCCTCTTTTTGGCGGCAAAGGTAAATCCCCCACGCTTCTGCATTCCGGCACTATTATACCAGAAAGTTGAAAAGCATAACAGCCCCGTTGACCCGCCGCATTTACGGACCTGCCGCATTTACGGAAATGCAGAAAAGAAGCTGGAAGTTTCCTGTAAACTTCCAGCTTCTTCTTAAAGATGGGTTAAAGATGGGGGACGGGCCAGGTGTAAAAACGGCTAGCGTAGATAGTCCAGCAGAGACGTTTCCAAAATTCTGGCCCCCGCAGCCAGGGCCGCCTGGTAGGCGAGCTGCTGGCGGGAAAGATCCACGGCCACCCGGGCCACGTCAGCGTCCTCCAGGTTGCTCAGCACCTGGGTGAGGCGTACCTCCTGGTCCTGGAGCTGGCTGCGTACCGACTCGAAGTGGTTGGTACGGGCCCCCACCTGCACACGGTAGCGCAGGATATGGTCGAGCTGGTCGTTTAGTTTCCCGATAGAGCTATGAACACCGGACACATCACCATCTTTGAGGCTTTGGGCCAACTTCATCAGTACTTCGAAAACGCCGCCAACTACTTCATGACTATTCTCATTATAAAAGCCGAAAACTCCGGGGACAACATCTTCAGTTTCAGGATGTGACGCGAAAGTAGTTGAAGCACCCAGAGTTCCGTCGCTGGCTTCCTTTACGCTGAGTGTTCC
The DNA here is from genome assembly GCF_011393055.1 of Desulfofundulus sp. TPOSR. NCBI lineage: Bacteria > Bacillati > Bacillota > Clostridia > Eubacteriales > Peptococcaceae > Desulfofundulus > Desulfofundulus sp. TPOSR. The sequence continues at coordinate 736,830 of NZ_JAAOEF010000003.1, forward strand.
GCTGGCACTTTTAATTATAAATGCATTTTGGTTGGGTCCATTATCATCAATAAAAGTAGCCCAAACACCAGGAACCATGTCGGTAATTTTCTCTGCAATACTTGAGTAACTTTCCCCGGCGGAAAACGGTATTTCAAACTTATTAACAACCCCATTCCTACTAGTTTCAATGATTAAATTACCATCGGCTTTTGCAGAAGTTTCATCTCTACCTATTCCTCTCCCACCGTCAAGAGGATAACCAAGATTTATTGTTGTATAGGTAACAGGAGGAACATCAATTGTATAATTTGCCTGGTCCAGGATCTCCCGGGAAACGCGCTCGAGGTTGCCCCCGTAATATATCTTGTCGCCATCCCGCCAGAACGGCGGCTGGTCGTTTTTCGTACCGGCAAAAATATACTTCCCGCCCACGGTGGTGTTGGCTATATCCACCAGTTCGTCGATCATTTTGTCGATCTGCTCGCCGATGGCAGCCATGTCGTCCGGTTCCAGGGTGCCGTTGGCGCCCTGGATGGCGTATTCGATTGCTTTTTGCAAAAGTTCGCCCGCCGTGCCCAGGGCGGTGTCGGCCCCGTCCAGGTAGCTCAGGCCGTCGGTGATGTTGCGCATGTACTGCTTGTTCCGCTCCACCGCCGCGCGCACGTTGAGGAGCTGGCTCAGGGCCGGCGGGTCATCGCTCAAGCGCAGTACTTTGCGGCCGGTGGACATTTGCTCCTGGGTGCGGGCCAACCTCTGCATGGCGTCCTGGATGTAGTTTTGAGTGCGCCGGGCAACCAGCATGTGGGTAACGCGCATTGTTTTTCCCTCCGCATCAGGGATTTATCTTTTGCCGTTATTCCTGGCGTCTGACAACACGACCTTTTCACGCCTGTAAAACGTTCTATTAATCCTACTTAACCCTCTACCGGAGCCGGGACGTGAAGAAGTTCAAAGTCTGTAAAACGTTCTATTAATCCTACTTAACCGGTCCTGTTGATCAGGTAGTCCAGCATTTCGTCGATGGTAGCCAGCACCCGGGCGCTGGCCTGGTAGCCGTACTGGTACTGGATCAGCCGGGAAAGTTCTTCGTCCAGGTTGACCCCGGACACGGACTGGCGCAGGGATTCCACCTGCTCGGCGACGGCACGATGGGTGCCGGCCATGTTCGATGCGCTACCGGAGCGGGCGCCGATGTCGGCCAGCAGGGCGTGGAAGTATTCGCCGAAAGTGGCGCCGTCCAAATCGGCCTGCCCAATGGTGGCCAAGCGGGCAACGTAGAGAGCTCTTTCGCCTTTAATGGTGGAGGGATTGCTCAAGATATCCGATTTTACGGCAAAATTGCCATCTTTTAGTGAACTGAGGGGGGTGAAAAATTCCTGTTCCAAAGCCTCATTGACGGCATCCCTTAAAGCTTCGGAGAGTTTGTTAAAACTTTCCATGTACCCGGCAATCCTCAAGCGGGTTTCCTCCAGCCCCGCCAGGCTGCCGGCTTTTCCCGGATAGCCGGTCAGGGGAACTTTTTTTCCCCCAATCTGCAGCAAAGAAGATTGAGCACCGTCCAGCTTCAGCCCCACCGTAACGTCCGCAGCTCGCACATCCACCCCGAAGAAGGTCAAAGCAATTTCCCCCGTCGGCTTACCCCCGTCGGTCAGGTAGGTGACGCTCACCGGCCCGTACTCCGCCAGCCGGTCCAGCAACAGGTCCCGTCTGTCCAGGAGGTCGTTGGGCTGGTTGCCCTGGGCGTAGACCCGCTTGATGGACTCCGTCAGTTCCCGGATTTGCCGCAGGATTTCATTTACCGCGTCCACCTGGTCTTTGAGCTGGCCGCCGGTAACGTTGCCGTCGGAGCCAACCTTCAAAATGCTTCCTGAAATATCCTCCAGCTGCTGGTACGCCTCCCGCATCATGGTGGCCAGCTCGCCACCAGTCTCGGCCACGGCGGCCTTGACGCCGGGGTCCTGGGGAGTATTGTTGAGGTCGTGCCAGGTATTGAAAAACCTGGTGAGGGTGCTGGCAATGCCGCTGGCGACGGGCTCGGGGAAGACGGCCTCGATGCGGCCGAAGATTTCCTCCTGCACCTGCCAGTACTCCCGGGAGGAAATGCTGTCCCGCGCCTGCACGTCCAGGTACTCGTTTTTGATGCGCCGGATCATGGTCGCTTCCACGCCGGTGCCCAGCTGCCCCGGGAGCAGCCTGCTGCCCAGTGTCGGGTTGGCGTACGGGTCGGTGGCGGCGATGACCGCCTCCTGCCGGGTATAGCCGGGCGTGTTGGCGTTGGCCACGTTGTGGCCGGTGATGTCCATGGCCGTACGGTGGGTCGAAAGCCCCCGCCGGGCGATTTCCAGGCCGAAGAACGTTCCGGGCATGCGAAAAATGCACCTCTTCTCTTGAGGGGTTTACACGGATTTATCGACAAAAGACGGGCCGGTGCCGCCTTTATCCATGGCGCCGTCCGGCAGGTATGTCTTTGCAGGGGCCGGGGCAATGGCCCTTAAAAGGCGATCGCAGAAGCGCAGGGCGTTTTGGGCCAGCAGGTTGTTGAGCTGGATCAAATCCGCCAGTTCCCGGGCCTTCCCCCGCAGTTCCGCCACCAGGTTCATTGCTTCCTGCCTGCCGGGCACCGGCGGCAGGGCGGCAACCAGTTCCGCCAGCGGTGCCCCCGGCGACAGGCCGCAGGCCCGCCCGGCGCATTCCTGCACCCTGGTGCTGGCCGCTTTCAATTCCTCCATCTGCCGCGCCAGGAATTCCAGCTCTCTCGTTGCTTCATTCAACGAGTCTCCGCTGTTTTTGCGCAGGGCGTCGTTTAGCTTTTCTGCCGCCACCGCCATTTTTTCCAGCGCGGCCAGTTCCGCTTTTAATATGGAAACCAGTTCTTCCATAAGTCCCTGCATAGCCGGTCACCGCTCATCAAAAAAAAGCGTTTCTCTACTTTACTTATCTTCGGCAGGAGGAAAATATCCTTGAGCTTCTCGTTTCCGAAAAAACTTTCTGCCACCTTAATTTTTTGCCATATCATGACGAATAAAAAAGTTAGCAAGCTTTATACAGTGAAAGGCAGGATGAAGATGAGTAAGGTGGAACCAGCTGTCAGAACGGATTTTTCCTCTATGGTGAGGGTGTCCCAAACCTTCAAGAATGATGTCCCCGGCGCCGGGGAACAAAGGGATAAAGAGGCGCTTTTTATGGAAGAAATAGGGGAGGATAAAAGGCCCACCGTCGAGGAGGTGCGGGAAGCCGTCAACCGGATCAACGAAACCATGGAGCTCTATCGCACAGAACTGCGGTTCGTCCTGCACGAGGAAAGCGGGGAAATCATGGTAAAGGTGATTAACGCCGAGACGCAGGAAGTAATCCGGGAGATCCCTCCGGAATGGGCCTTGAAAATTGTGGCCAGCGTGAAAAAGATGCTGGGCCTGATTCTGGACAGGTTTATTTAGCACCGGACCCGCTGTGGCGCGGGAAATGGCGGGTAAAAAGCATCACACATGCCTGTCCAGCCGGCGCTCCTCCATGATGCCCGCCGCCACCTTTTCCCGGTTGATAAAGTAGGTGCCTTCCGCAAGCCGTTTTTTTACCGATTCAACCAGTTCAACCCTGACTTCGGGAAGCTTTTTTAAATGTAACCGGTAAAGCTGTAATTCGCGGGCCCGTTCGGAGATTTCCAAGGAATCGGCCGGTGGGGAATGTTTGGGGTTGCCGTTCTTCTTGTTTTCTTCTATCTTAAGACGTTTCTGGTAAACGTCCATGACCTGCCGGGGATCAAGATTATTGGTAATCCTCATTGCCCATCTACCCCCTGTTAAAACCGTGCGTAGCGGTTTCCCCGCCGTCAGCCTGGAAAGGGTGGCCTCTTAACTTTAATTCGGAAGAAACCCGGAATTTCTTTAGCTGTTGTTGCGGAAAATATTTGGTGCCAGGCACTTAACTTATTAACTTATTGGAGTGGAATGATCGTGGTGGATGTGAAAATCAAAACCTACAGCCACTCGAAGCTTTGAACCACGATAACTCCTTCCGCCTCTGCCTTTTCCAGGGCCTGGGGCTTAGCGAAATGGGTGACCAGAAGTTTGATTATTTTTGTGCCGGGGTATTCCCTGGCCACGGCGGCAACCTTTCGCTTCAACTGCCCGAGTTTTTTACCGGCACTGGTGAACTTAAGTTCCGTTTCTCCCACGATGATTATGTTTTCGCCGTTTTGCGTCCCGCGGCCGAAGAAGTTGATTTCCTCTTCACCTATATATTTGCGGACAAACTTTTCGGTGACAGCAATACCAAGCTGTTTCAGGTAGGCCGGCAGCTTCTGGTAGGCCTCGTTTTCCAGGGCGTAGGCCATGCTTTTGGCCAGGCCGTTTTGTTCGGTTCTCAGGTCTGCGGTTATGCGGCAGAGACCACGCATCTCCTCGGCCAGTGCTTTGACACTTTGTTCAGTTTTTTTCTGCGCCTCAGCCAGTTCTTCAACTTTTGCTTCCGTTCTCTTCTGCGCCTCAGCCAGTTCTTCAACCTTTGCTTCCGTTCTCTTCTGTGCCTCAGCCATCTCCTCAACTTTTTCGGCTAGTTTATCAACTCTCGCTTCCGTCCTTTTCTGCGCCTCACCCAATTCTCTGACGATCTCTTTTAATTCGTTAAAATCACGCGCCCTCACGATATCACTAAGCTGCAGGCGTAAAATGTCGTACATATCTGCCAGCACGCTGGCCTGATTTTTGTCAAAATAAGTATAAAACCTCTGTTTTATGTCCCTTGTTTCATGTGTTTCATTCATAGGAACCACCCCCCCCCGGTTATAAATTAAGTAACGATCCATTTTGCTCTTAAAAGACCCAGGGTCCGTGTGAATAATGATGCAGATAGGCTGCCATGGCCACCAGATCCCGGTCGGGCACGGGACCGGTTCTGGCATTCACTTCCTCTAATAAAGCCCGGGCTTTACCGGCAATCTGATCAATTGCCCGCAAGGCGGCAAAGGTAAATCACCCACGCTTCTGCATTCCGGCACTATTATACCATTTTCCGTATTCCTGAGAAAATATAATTACGGTCTCATTTTTTCGGCGGGTCAATCCCCTTCTGGCACCTACTTAAATTCTACACGGCCACTTAATGAAAGCAGGGTTTGACAGCGGAAACATTAAAGAATACAATAATGTTAACATTAAATTATTCTTTAATGGAGGAATCAATCATGGAACGGATTATCGGGATTAACGAGGCCCGGCCCAGACTTACGTCCATTATCGAATCACTGACCCTCGGCGCGGCGCCGGTTATACTCACCGTTAACAGTGAACCCAAAAGCGTGCTGCTTAATTATGAGGAATATTGCCGGCTCCGAAAAATTGAAAAAGATTGTAAGCGTTTAGCCCTCCAGCTGGCGATGGAAAAGATCAGGTCCAGTGCCGGGAAGGCAAAGATTACGGAAGAGGATGTTCTGGAAGAGGTACGGCTCGTAAGGAACCGAAAAAGAGGATACAGGCAATGAGGGTAGTTCTGGATACTAATGTTGTTATATCCGGTATTCTCATTCCGAACGGGCCTCCTGGAATGATTGTAGATTTTTGGGCGAAAGGCAAACTCACCGTTGTTATAAGCCAGTCACTGTTGGAGGAATATCTGGAGGTATTGCTGCGTCCAAGGTTTAATAAGGTAGGTACAATCAATGAGAGACAGGGTATTTTAGAGCAATTCCTTGACCTGGAAAATACAGTTTTGGTATCTCCTGATTTCCAGTTAAACGTTATAGAAAATGATCCCGACGATAATAGAGTTCTGGAGTGCGCGCTGGAGGGTGGGGTTCAATACATTGTTTCCGGAGATGAGCACCTCTTAGCCCTGAAAGAGTTCCAGGGTATTATCATTGTTTCACCGGCAGAATTTGTTAAGCTTTGTGTATAGTTTATCAAAAAACTTGAAAAAGGAGCAATAACCTGCACATGGGAACTCGTGCCGACCACCTTGATCTACAAATACCCGCCATTGCCGGGGGTAAACCCGTGCGGGAAACGTATCTTCCCTATGCCCGGCAGTGGATTGAAGAAGACGACGTCGAGGCCGTCACCAGGGTACTGCGAGGCGACTGGCTGACCACCGGCCCGACCCTGGCCGAATTCGAAAAGCAATTTGCCGCCCGGGTGGGCGCCCGTTATGCCGTGGCCTTCTCCAGCGGGACGGCGGCCCTGCACGCGGCCTGTTTTGCCGCCGGTGTGGGCAGGGGTGACGAAGTGATTACCAGCCCCATCACCTTCGTGGCCAGCGCCAACTGCGCCCTCTACCTGGGTGCGAAGCCCGTGTTTGCGGACATAGATCCGCGCACATACAATATCGACCCGGCAGAAATAGAAAAAAAGATCACCCCGCAAACAAAGGCGATCATTCCCGTACATTTCACCGGACAGCCCTGCGATCTGGACGCCATTCACGCCCTGGCTGAAAAGCACAATCTTGTGGTCATTGAAGATGCCTGCCACGCCCTGGGGGCGGAATATAAAGGGCAGCCCGTCGGCTGCCTGAGCGATATGACCGTCTTCAGCTTCCACCCGGTGAAACACATCACCACCGGGGAAGGGGGAATGGTGACCACCAATTCCGCCGAGCTGTACCAGTGGCTGCTGCTTTTCCGCAACCACGGGATCACCCGGGACCGGGAATTGATGGTAGAAGACCAGGGCCCCTGGTACTACGAAATGCTTGATGTTGGCTTCAACTACCGCATGACGGATATTCAGGCCGCCCTGGGTTTGAGCCAGCTGCGCAAGCTGGACCGTTTTGTGGAGCGCAGGCGCGAGATTGCCCGTACTTATAACGAAGCCTTTGCCGGCCTGCCCGAAGTGGAAATCCCGTACCAGGCTCCATACGGTCACTCATCCTGGCACCTTTACGTGCTGGCCTTGAAACTGGAGCATCTAAAATTCGACCGGCGCCAGGTATTTGAAGCCCTGCGGGCGGAAAACATCGGGGTGAATGTACACTATCTGCCCGTGTACCGCCATCCCTACTACCGCTGGCTGGGGGACCCGGACAGCTGCAGCCTTTCCGGGTTTTACTGTTTCCACGCGGAAGAGCTGTACGAGCGGATTATCACCCTGCCCCTTTATCCGGCCATGAATGACGGGGATGTACGGGACGTAATCACGGCGGTGCGCAGGGTTATAGCCTGGGCACGAAGGTGAAAGGGAACCTCCCCACTTTCGACTTTATTCGACGTTTTTCTCTGGTTTTACTCCGTACCTTGTGTCAAAAAGCTCAAGTTTTGTTATTTTTTTTTGTTTTTTTCTTCTCTTATAGAAGGAGTTTGGGAGATCGTGTCAAATATTTTACCATTTAGTTACCAAAGTCAACCTGCCTTCAAACAAATAACTCATCTTAGCACATTGTCCAGGGGCAAACTTCACCGAAAGGGAGGGGCGCAAAGCCACGGGCCTAAAGCGGACTCCCGCTAAGGCAGCCGGGTTGCGACAATGCTTCCCGACCTCCGGGTCGGTTTTTTGTTAGCAATTTACATGGGTGGTATATTGCGGAGAGCGGCCCCCAAATAAGATCATGGCAGAGCAGCCGGGAGGTGGTTTTTTGGACCTTTTCGCCAGTCCCATTCTGGTGGCGCTGCAAAAGCAGCTGGATGCAGCGGCACTAACCCAAAGGGTAATTGCCCATAACGTGGCCAATGTAAATACGCCGGGATTTAAAAAATCTTCCGTCAGCTTTACGGAGGAACTGCGGCGGGCGCTGGGGGAGGATGTCCTGCCGCTGGTTACCAGTGACCCCAGGCATATCGGGGCTCCGGTCCCGCTGGCCCGGGTGGAACCCACGGTGGTGAAGGAGGAGGGCACCACCATGGGTTACAACGGCAATAACGTGGACATTGATCAGGAGATGGTAAACCTGGCCGCCAATACCCTGACGTACCAGGCCGCCGCCCGGGCTCTGGGCGACCGCCTGTCCCTGTTAACCTATGTCATCCGGGGGAGGTAACAGGCGATGCCTCTATTAGATGTATTCGGCATTAGTGCCTCAGGCTTAACAGCATCGAGGCTCTGGCTGGATATTACGGCCAACAATATTGCCAACCTGCAAACGGCGGGCAGGCCCAACGACCCCCTGAACCCGGCCTACCGCCGGAAAGTTCCCGTGTTTGCCGAGAAACTGCGCCAGGCCCTGGACTCCCCGCCCGGCCGACCCTCCTTCAACGCCGCCGGCGTGAGCGTGGCGGCAGTAGTGGAGGATCCATCCCCGCCCCGGCTTGTTTACGAGCCCTCCCATCCCCTGGCCGACCCCAATACGGGATACGTGGCCTATCCCAACATCAATATTGCCAACGAGATGGTCAGCATGATTGCAGCCACCCGGACCTACGAGGCCAACGTCACGGTTTTGAACGCGGCCAAGGACATGGCCCTGAGGGCTCTGGAAATAGGCAGGGGCTGATATTCGATATGTATTCAGTCAAATCGTGATAACAAGGATGCGTCGCTGTCCGGAGCGAACGACTTGCGAAGCGCCGGTAACAGCACCCGGTGAAGCGAGGCCGCCGGCTCGGCTCTCGAGGACGCAAGATTAACTAAGCGTAAAAAAAGTTTAAAAAAACATTAGTTAACAGCTAACAACGAAGTGCAATTAGTCACGGGCAATCCGCAGAGAGCCAGAGCCGGCCCGAAGCGAGCCGCGGTGCTGTCGGCGCGGAGCACTGGAGTGAGCGAGGACAGCGACGCATCTAACAAGGTTCGCTGAACATTTTATAATTATTCATGCTGCTAACGAAAGGGGCACTCTGTAAATGCAGGTTTTACCCGTTTCCCCTTTAACCCTGGTACCCACGGCAAGCCAGCCCGCAAAGCCGGACGCTGCTGCCGGCGCTCCCGGTTTCGGCCGGATGCTTGAACGGGCCCTGGAAGAGGTAAATAACGCGCAGGTACGGGCCGACCGGGTGGGCCTCGACTTCCTCACCGGCCGGGTGCAGGAACTGCACCAGGTGACCATTGCCATGGAAGAAGCCCGGATAATGATGTCCCTGGCTGTGGAGGTGCGTAATAAAATAGTAGAAGCCTACCAGGAAATTTCGCGCATGCAGGTTTAAGGAGCTGTTGTAGTCGATGGACCCCAAACCGATCCTGGCCCCCATTAAGGAGCGGTGGCAGGCGCTGCCCCGGTCCCGGCAGGTCCTTTTCACTGCCGCTGCGGCGGGACTGCTGGCGACCGTAATTTACCTGATCGTTCTTATCGCCCAACCTGCATATGCTCCCCTGTTCACCGGCCTGGAGCCAAAACAGGCGGGCAAAATTGCCGAAGAACTGAAAAACATGAAGGTACCCTACCGGCTGGAAGATCAGGGGAAAACCATTACCGTGCCGGAGGGGCAGGTTCATAACGTTAGGATCCAGCTGGCCAGCAAGGGGATACTGGCCGATTCGGGGGCCGGGTGGGAGCTTTTTGACCGGCAAAAGTTCGGTGTCACCGACTTTGAGCAGCAGGTTAACTACCAGCGGGCGCTGGAGGGGGAATTGAGCCGCACCATTACCAGCCTGGACGAGGTGGAACAGGCCCGGGTGCACCTGGTGCTGCCAAAGGAAAGCCTCTTCCTGGACAACCAGGTGGAACCTTCTGCTTCGATAGCTTTAAAACTCAAGGGTGAATTGAAGCCCGAACAGGTAAAGGGCATTATGGATCTGGTGGTGGGCAGCGTCCAGGGAATGAAGCCGGAAAACGTACACATCATTGACATGGAGGGCAACGTCTTAAGCGACAACCTGGCCCTGGCCGACGAGCGGGCTAAACTGGCCCGCCTGTCCATGGAGCAATACCAGGTGCGCCGGCAATATGAAAAAGAATTGGAGACCCGCATTCAGCAGATGCTGACCAAAATCCTGGGACCGAACAAAGCGGTGGCCATGGTTACGGCCGACCTGGATTTTGACCAGCGTCAGACCACCACCACTACCGTGCAGCCGGGGCAAACTTTGAGCCAGCAAACCATTACCGAAAGCGGCTCGGGCACGGGTGCGGGTGGGGCGCCGGGAACGAATACCGCCCAGCCGGGACAGACCATCCAGGCTCTTACCGGCGGCAATTCCCAGTACCAGAAGCAGCAGACCATTACCAACTATCAGCTGGGCAGCCAGCAGCAGACCCTGGTCGCCGCACCGGGAACCCTGCGCCGGCTTTCGGTAGCCGTGGTTTTAAACGGCAACTACAGCGCACCCCAGGTGCAGCAGATCCAGGACATGGTTTCGGCAGCGGTGGGCCTGCAGCAAAACCGGGGGGATCAGATTAACGTTTCGGCCATGCCCTTTGATACCTCTTACCTGGACCAGTTCCGGCAGGAAACGGCGCAACCCCCCACCATGCTGGCCGGCCTGAAAAAATACTGGCCCGTGGCGGCGGGAGCAGCCGGGTTGTTAATGGGCTTGCTCCTGTTAATCCTGTTTATCCGCCGGCGGCGGCGCCGTGCATATGAACTGGAAGCTGTGGAAGAGATGCCGAAGACTCCTGTAGTAACCGGGCATGTGCCCGCACCTGAAGAAAAGCCGGCACAGCCCGGCAGGACGCAGCAGATCAGGGAAATGGCCCGGGAAAAACCGGCTCAGGTAGCCGAGGTTTTAAAGCTGTGGCTCAAGGAGTAGGTGCATCATGAATGGCAGGTTCAGCGGTCAGTTAACTGGTGTTCAAAAGGCGGCCATCGTCCTGATTGCTCTGGGGGCGGACCTGTCCGCCAGGGTCTTGAAACATTTTCCCGATGATGAAATAGAGATGCTTACCCAGCAAATCTCCATGCTGGAGAGTGTACCGAAAGAAATCCAGCAAGCGGTGCTGGAAGAATTTCTGGAGTTGAGCAAGGCCCGGGAATACCTGATGCACGGCGGTTACAAGTATGCCCGGGAAGTACTGGAAAAAGCCGTAGGTCCCCAACGGGCGGAGGAAATCCTTAACAAAGTGTCGGTAGCCATTCAGAAAGTGCCTTTCAGCAACCTGCGCCGGACCGACCCCAAGCATCTGCTCAACTTCATCCGGGACGAACACCCCCAGACCATCGCCCTGATCATCACCCACCTGGTGCCGGAGCAGGCAGCACTGATCCTTTCCTCCCTGCCTCCGGAAAAGCAGAGCGACATCGCCCGGCGGATAGCGGTTATCGACCGCACACCCCCGGAGGTAGTAAAAGAAGTGGAAAAGGTTCTGGAAAGAAAGCTCTCGATGGTGGTTCAACAGGATCAGATGGTGGGTGGTGTGAAAACTCTGGTCAACATTTTAAACCGGGTGGACCGCAGCACCGAAAAAACCATCCTGGAAGAACTGGAGGTTTCCGATCCCGACCTGGCCGACGAGGTACGCAAGATGATGTTTGTTTTCGAAGATATCGTCAAGCTCCACGATACGGCCATCCAGCGGGTTCTGCGGGAAGTGGATACCAAGGACCTGGCCAAGGCCATGCGGGGGGCCAACGAGGAAGTCAACGAGCGCATCTTCAAGAACATGTCCCGCCGGGCGGCCGATATGCTGCGGGAGGAAATTCAGTTCATGGGGCCGGTACGGCTGCGGGATGTGGAAGAAGCCCAGCAGCGCATAGTGCAGATTATCCGCCGTCTGGACGAAACGGGCGAAATTATCATCGCACGGGGTGGAGAAGATGCGATCATCATTTAGGATCATCCGGGGGAGCGTATCCTGCGATGAGGACCCCGTCTTTATAGCTCTCCGCTATGATTTTCCCGTACTGCCTTTAAACCGGGACGAACACCACGAGGGCAGCGGGAACGGCCGGGGGCAGATGGTTTCTCCGGATGAAACCCGGGCAAAAAACGAAGAAATCCTGGCTGCGGCTCAAAGGGAAGCCGCAGCCATACTGGAAAAGGCACGGCACGAAGCGGAGGTTCTGGCCCGGGAAACGGCCGCCAGAGCCCGGGAAGAAGGGCTGCAGGAAGGGTGGGAGGAAGGTTACCGGGAAGGTTACCGCAAAGCCGTGGAAGATGCTGCGGCCGAAGCCCGGGCCTTGAGGGAAGAAGCCCGCCAGGTACTGCAGCAGGCCGAAGAAATCCGCCGCGCAACCCTGGAAGCTCTGGAGGGAGAAGTGGTGGCCCTGGCCCGGGAAATGGCGGAAAAAATTGTGGCCGCCCAGTTGACCATCGACCCCGCCATAGTGCTGAATATAGTGCGGGAAGCTCTGGAAACGGCCCGGATACGGGAACAGGTGGTTATTTATGTAAACCCGGAACAGAAAAAATTGATGGAAGAAAGACGGGAGGAAATACTCCATGCCCTGACCCCCGGAACGGTCCTGAATATTATAGGCGACCCGGCCATAGAACCGGGTGGGTGCCGCATCGAAACGGCCGACGGCAGGGTGGACGCCACCCTTGAGTCACGCTGGCAGGCCCTGGAGGAAGTGCTGAGGGAAGCAGGGCTGCAGGTCGCCGGGCAAGGGAGAGCGGATCCATCATAGTTTCTGAAGGCTGGATTGGAAAGTGGGGATAACACAGATGGCTTTACCCCAAATTGACCTGGAACGATGGCGCCGGCGGGTACGGGCGGCCAAACTGCTGCGCCCCACCGGGCAGGTGGTACGGGTCATCGGCCTGACCGTGGAGGTGCGGGGCATTGCCGCCCGCATCGGTGAAATCTGCGACATCCACGTGCCCGGCGAAGCACCGGTGGTGACCGAAGTGGTGGGTTTCCGGGAAGATGTCACCCTGCTCATGCCCCTGGGGGAACTGCGGGGTATTTTCCCCGGCTGCAGCGTGGTGCCCCGGGGCCGGGGCCTGTCGGTGGCGGTAGGAGAACACCTCCTGGGGCGGGTGCTGGACGGGCTGGGCCGGTCCATGGACGGCCGGGAGCTCATTGCTCCGGACCAGTGTTACGTACCGGTGGACAACTCCCCGCCCAACCCCCTGTCCAGACAGCGCATCACGCAGATATTTTCCACCGGGGTACGGGCCATCGATGCCTTTCTCACCTGCGGCCGGGGACAGCGCCTGGGCATATTTGCCGGCAGCGGGGTGGGCAAGAGCACGCTCCTGGGCATGGTGGCCCGGTACAGCAGTGCCGATGTGAATGTGATCGCCCTGGTGGGGGAACGGGGCAGGGAAGTACGGGACTTCATTGAAGGGGACCTGGGTCCTGAAGGCCTGGCCCGTTCAGTGGTAGTGGCCGCCACTTCGGACCAGCCGGCGCTGGTGCGGGTAAAGGCCGCCTTTCTGGCCAGCGCCATTGCCGAATATTTCCGCGACCGGGGTAAAGACGTACTGCTTCTCATGGACTCGATCACCCGTTTTGCCATGGCCCAGCGGGAGGTGGGCCTGGCCATCGGCGAACCCCCGGCCACCCGGGGTTACACCCCTTCGGTTTTTGCCCTGTTGCCCCGGCTGCTGGAACGATCCGGGATGGGGGCTACGGGTTCCATCACCGCCTTTTATACCGTGCTGGTGGAAGGGGACGATCTGAATGAGCCAATTACCGATGCGGTGCGGGGCATTCTGGACGGGCATATCGTCCTGTCCCGGGAAATGGCGGCCCAAAACCACTACCCGGCCATCGATGTATTACAGAGCGTGAGCCGGGTAATGCCGGAGATTGTGGACGCAGAACACCTGGCCCGGGCCGGCAGACTGCGGGATCTGCTGGCCACCTACCGCCAGTCGGAGGATTTAATCAACATCGGCGCTTACGTAGCCGGGTCCAACCCCCAGGTTGACGCCGCAGTAAAGGCCTATCCCCGTATTGTACAGTTTTTACGCCAGGACATGCACGAGTACAGCAGCTTTGAGGAAACGATGAAAACCTTACCGGATCCCGGGTAGACGATTGGTTTGTCCTGCAAAAAAGGACCGCCGTCTTCGGTGCCGTTTGTTACACACCTGAAGCTTAAGGAGTGTCTGGCATGCGCAAATTTCATTTTCGCCTGCAGCCCGTACTGCAGTTCAGGGAACAGAAGGAAGAGCAGGCCATCCTGGCCCACTCCCGGGCACAGCGGGAATACCTGGACCGGGTGGAAGAGCTGAACAGGACAACCTCCCTGCTGGAAGAAAGCTTTGCCGGTTGCAGCGTGGGGCCAATGCGGCTGGAGAACGAATTTCACCTGGTGCTCTGGCGGGAGTGGCTTATAAATGACCGGAACCGTTGTCAGGAAGAGGTGGCCAGGGCCAATGAGAAGCTGATGCGCTGCCGGATGGAAGCCTTTGAGGCCCGGCGCCAGAGAATGGTTTTACAAAGACTTAAGGAAAAGCAACTTCACGCCCACACCCTGCAGGCAAACCGGGCCGAACAAAAGGAAACGGACGAACAAGGGCTCAGGCGGTTTTGGTGCCGCCGGAATTAAGCAGTAAGCTGCCTGCGGGATCATTTGACCCGGCAGACGAAAAGCAGGATACTGCCGGACAAGTGCTGGAGTGTTTGAGCTACCCGGAGGAGGTGATGGCACAAAAACGAGAAGGAAGATTTTAGAAAAAGGAGGTGAAACGATCATGGAAATTAATTTTGTCTCCCCGGCGCCGGAACGGCCATTTTCTCCAGGCGGCATTGCTGCCGGCTCATCCGGTTCCAGCACGTTTCTTTCCTTATTAATGCAGCTGCTGGGCACAACCGGGGAAGGTACAGCCGCTGCAAACGCAGCCGGTGGGGATTTTAGCGGGGATTCGGAAAACGGTAGTACACCGGGACCACTCGCCGGCGTTTTGAAAGCAACTTTTACGGATATAGCTTCCCTGCTGTCGCCCGCAGGTATTCTTTCCGAAGAACCGTTCACACCAGTAACCAATAGCTCAGAGGGGACAAAGGAACAAAATGCAAGCAATAATGAAACGGAGATTTTCAGTGATTGGGCGGCCCTTTTGGCGGCAATCTTTAACCTTTACAACGAACTGGAAAACAAAACATTGGAATCCGTATTGGGTACCGGTAATAACAGCGGAAACAAAAGCATTCCCGCAATTGCCGCAGTTGCCCCGTCAAGCCAACACCAGGGAGCAGCAGAATTTCTCCCTTCACCGTCACAGAAGGCTGCATATGCGGCCGGGCAGGTCGAGCAAAACATAAAGCCCTGGGATTTAGTCTTGAAGGAGCTAACCCTGCTTGACTTGCAGCAAAATGGTGTTGATGTCTTCCATGACGTGGAAATTAACCAGTTAAAACCTTTTCTGTTTCAATTCATGCAGCAAAACGGAGGGGAAGTTCTCCAGAAAAAGGCCGGTTCCGGGGAAGAAAGGTTGCTGAACAACACCGCCGGGCTTGAGCTTAAAGGTACGCGGGTACCGGTGGCCCCGCAGAACACAGTCCCCGGGGAGGTTCCGGATTCCGGCAGGTTGGAGGCTCCCCGGATCCGGGACGGTACGGTGCCCCGGCAAATCGCACAGGATACAACTTCTCCTCCTATCATGAACCGTAATGACAGCGCCGGCACCCCGGGCCACAATCCGACGCACTACCAGTCAACCAATCACAGCGGAGACGGAATTACCGGAACTTCCAATAATTTGTCCAATCCAATAATACAACGGGAGAATGTAAACCTGCTGCAAATGCCGGCTTTAATCGGCCGGGTGTTGCGGCAGGCCGTGGCGCGGCATATCGAGGGGCAAACCCACCTCTGGTTCAAGCTTGAGCCGGAGCACCTGGGTGAGGTAATGATCCGCCTGATCTACCGGCAGGGGGATGTGAGCGCCCACTTTCTCGCAAGTAACCCCGCCGCCGGGGACGCCATTGAAAGTGCTCTGCCCCAGCTACGCGAGGCCCTGGCCGCCCAGAATCTACACCTCCACAGCGCTTCGGTATCAGTAGGACATGAGGGCGGTCTCCCGCCCCGGAGTGATTACCAGCAACCGGGATACAATTACGGGCGGCAGCACAGCGGTTCCGGCGAAAGACCGGGCGGCAGTACCGGGCAAGAACCGCCAGCAGATCCATTGCCGGGTGGTATCAACCTTTTCGTTTAAAGGTGGGATGTACAGATGGAAGTAAATTCAGCAAGCAGTATCTACTACAATCCGCAGGACAAATTTCAACCGGCCAAAAAGGAACTGGACAAGGACGCCTTTTTACAAATTCTGGTTGCCCAACTGCGCTACCAGAACCCCATGAGTCCCATGGACCAGGACCAGTTCATGACCCAGATGACGCAAATTACGGCCCTGGAGCAGATCATGAACCTCAACAAGAACATGGAGGTGTTGCTACGGACACAGGAGCTCTCGCTGACTGCCAATCTGGTCGGCAAGCAGGTGACAGCGGTGGGGGAGGACGGCCGGGACGTTGAGGGAACGGTGGAAAAGCTCATTATTAACGAAAACGGCATCAAACTGGTGATCAACGGCACTCCCTATGACTATGGTACGGTAAAGGAGATCCGGAGTTAAATGGATGTCAAGATTCACGGACTTTTGCCTGCACCGCTAGCTCTCCCGGTTTCCCGGGAAGGCCGTCCTGAAAAGCAAGACAAGGCATCCCAAACGGGCTCTTTCAGGGAAGTGCTGCGCCGGGAAATGGACGGGGGCCGGCTGAAACTGTCGGCCCATGCCGAAAAACGCCTGCGGGAGCGCAACATCACCCTGAATGACGCCGACATGGAAAAAATCAGCCGGGCGGTGAGTCTGGCCGCCAGCAAGGGGGTGAGGAATTCACTGGTTATATACCACGACCTGGCACTGGTAACCAGTATACAAAACCGTACGGTAGTAACAGCCCTGGATCGCCATTCCGAATCCGGACGCGTTTTCACCAATATTGACGGAGCCATAATTGTCGAGTAACGGCCGGACCGCAAGGAG
The DNA here is from genome assembly GCF_011393055.1 of Desulfofundulus sp. TPOSR. Classification (NCBI taxonomy): domain Bacteria; kingdom Bacillati; phylum Bacillota; class Clostridia; order Eubacteriales; family Peptococcaceae; genus Desulfofundulus; species Desulfofundulus sp. TPOSR. Next base: position 753,554 of record NZ_JAAOEF010000003.1, read on the forward strand.
GCCGTGCGACCGCTGAACGACGGAGGCGGCGCTGAATAGAAGTCAGTCGTCGGAAGTCGGAAGTCGGAAAAGTGGTTGGAATAACCGTGGATATACGTGAGGTGAGAATAAAAGTGATCCAGTCCATATATACCAGCCTGGCCGGTATGCTCAGCCACCGCACGCGCATGGACGTTCTGGCCAATAACATCGCCAACATAAACACCCCGGGGTACAAAGCGGCCCAGGCCAGTTTTCAGGATACCCTTTACCAAACCATACGCGCCGGCACAGCTCAAAGCAACCCTTCCCAGATGGGAACGGGCGTAATGCTGGCCGCTGTGCTCAACAACTTCAACCAGGGGCCGCTTGTGCCGACCGGCCGATCGCTGGACCTGGCCATTAACGGGAACGGTTTTTTCGGGGTAAAAGCAGGCGATGAAGGCGGAGAGGACAAAATTTACTATACCAGGGAAGGATCTTTTTCAGTGGACAAGGAAGGCTATCTGATCAACTCCAGCGGCCTCAGGCTGGTGGACGAGAGCGGAAGCGAGATACAACTGGATGTATCCAAACCCATTGCTGCCATAAATGTTTCAAACATGGGGAAAATTTCCGTCACCTACAGCGACGGCAGCACCGCCAGCGATGAGTATCAAATCGGCCTGTTCAGCTTCCCCAACCCCAACGGCCTGACCAGGGTGGGAGGCAACCTGTATACCGATAATAACGCAACGGGGAGCGGTGGTGAAGAAAGTCCTGCCGGAGAGAGGCTGGACGGAACGCCGGGCAAGGACGGCCTGGGCACCATCGAGTCCGGCTGCCTGGAGATGTCCAATGTTGACCTGGCCACGGAACTGGGCAACCTGATCGTCACCCAGCGCGGCTACGAAGCCAACGCCAAGGTCTTCACCACCTCCGACGAGGTGCTCCGGGAAACCATTGAGCTGAAGCGTTAAGATTCAACCGGGATTTCGTCAGATGCTGTATGATGGTTCGTCCTGCGATGGTTAATGAGAACAGGCCAGTTCGCAAGGATGGTAAAAACAGCTACCCTTTTTCCATCAACCTCTGCCTTGTAAGTATAAGAGGGATAAAACCGGAGGGATTAAAAATGATCCGCTCTCTTTTCGCCGGCGTCGCCGGCATGAAAAACCACCAGATCCGCATGGACGTCATCGGCAACAATATATCCAACGTGAACACCGTGGGCTTTAAAAGCGGCCGGGCTAACTTCCAGGACGTGCTCTACCAGACGCTGAAAAGCGCCGGCACATCCACCAACCCGGCCCAGGTTGGCCTGGGCGTCTCCCTGGCCGGCATCAGCAACAACATGAGCCCTGGCGGCCTGCAGTCCACCGGCCGCACCCTGGACCTGGCCATCAACGGTGATGGTTTCTTCAAGGTGATTGACCCGGGCAGCGGCAAGGAATACTACACCCGCGACGGGGTCTTCTACATCGACCAGAACGGCTACGTGGTCAACTCCAGCGGCTACCGGCTGGTGGGGGCATCATGGAACAAGGCGAAAATTACAGGTACGGAAGCTAACCCAACCATTTCGGCAGACGGTTACCTAGAATTAAAGGGGACCCTGGCAGACGGTTCGGCGGGTAAAGCTACTGCTATACAGCTAACTAATGGCATGACCCTGGATCAGGTGATAGAAAAAATCAACGAATACAGCAGCACCACGGGGGTGACGGCTTCCAAAGACCAGAATAACAATTTGGTGCTCTCCACTATATACAACGACTACACCACCAGCAACACCCTATTCATCGACCCGAACTCCAACTCCACACAATCAATACTTACTGACCTTGGATTAACTTCGGGTGACACTGCTGCACCCACCAACTACACCAACAATACGGAGATCTTTGTTGATAATGTCCCGGTAGCGACCATCAACATCCAGGACAACGGCATCATCACCGCTACCGGTACTAGCGGCGACCAGTTAACTTTTTCAGGCGGATTTGACGCGACCCGGATCTCGCTGTACATTTTCAACAATCAGGACGGCCTTCAGAGAGTAAACAAAAACCTGTTTGCTGAGAGTGTGAGCAGCGGCACGGCAACCCCGGGCAAACCCGGTTCCGCCGGCTATGGCACCATCGAGTCCGGCTACCTGGAGATGTCCAACGTGGATCTGACCGACGAGTTCACCAATATGATCACCACCCAGCGCGGCTACCAGGCCAGCGCCCGGATTATTACCGTCTCCGACACCATGCTGGAGGAACTGATCAACCTGAAGCGGTAGTAGATGTATTGTAAAATATTTACATGACGCACGGGTGGCGGTCATCCCGGGGGCATATGAGCGGTGAAGGGCGACCGCCGCCCATGATGGAACCACCGGCGGCGTCCGGTTATGACCCCATTAAGCCGCACGGCTTCAGCAGGCCGTTGCCGGCTGCCGCCGCTAAAAATTCCGGCTGCCGGCACTCATAATTAAGAACCGGCAGCCACAAAAAGGGTGTTTCCAAATGCCTGTCAGCAGAAAAAAACAAACCGGCGATGAAAATGAGAAAAAACGGGGCGGCCGCGGCCGTACCATCCTCCTGTTGCTCCTGGCCGTCATTATCGGCGGCGGGGCAACCTTCGGTGCCCTCTGGTTCTTGGGCCCGCTGTCCAAACCGGTGCAGGCCACGCCGAAAGAGCGCCCCATGGAAACCCTGGACCTGGGGGACAGGGTAATCAACCTGGCCGACGAAGGTCCCAGCCGTTACCTGCGGGTGCAGGTGGTGCTGGAGTATCCCCATGATAAAAAGCTGGTTGAGGAAATCAAGGCCAAACAGCCCATGCTTACCGAGGCGGTGCTGACCATTCTGCGCGGCAAAACATCGGATGAAGTGCTCCCGGTGAAAAACCAGGAGGCCATCAAAAAAGAAATTCTCGACCACATCAACAGCCAGCTTCTGCACGGCAAGGTGGAACGGCTGTATTTTACCGATTTCCTGGTGCAATGAGCCCGGGCCGGTGTCATGCTCTGAACGGCTGAATATATTGATGAAAGCAGGCGGTACCCGTGATTACCGAAGATGAAATCAAAGATATGATTGAGCGCATGGAAGGGCGGCAGCCGGCGGTAAGAAAGGTGAGCTTTCCCCCTCTAACCGCTCCGGCGGGGGCGGACCGCCTGAAAATACCCCTTGATTACCTGAACGACGTAAAGGTAACCATAACGGTGGAACTGGGAAGCACGACCATGAAGGTGCGGGATATACTGCAGCTTTCCGAAGGTTCCGTGGTAGAGCTGGACCGCCCGGCCGGTGACACGGTGGAGGTGCTGATCAACGACCAGCCTTTAGCCCGGGGGGAAGTGGTGGTTCTGGGCGGCAATTTTGGTGTCCGTATCGAAAGCATCCATGAACAGAGAAAAACCCGTCCGGGCGGGGAAAAACAATGAGCCACGCGGACCTGTTCTGGGCAGTGGTGCAGCTGGCCGTGAGCCTGCCCCTGGTGGCCGGCCTGGCCTATCTGGCCGTGCGTTACGGTCTTGGCCGCCATCTGGCCGTCAACCGGGGCCGGTACATGCGGGTGATCGAGCAGGTACCTCTGGGACCGAAGACCGCCCTCACTCTCGTGCAGGTAGGCCGGCGCTACTACCTGCTGGCCCAGCAGGAGAACAATGTGACCCTGCTGCAGGAATTGGACCGCCTCCCGGAAGTGCTGCCGTCTCCCGGTACGCCGGCAGGGGACAGGCCCTGGCCAACCTCATTCCACCAGGAACTATCCTCTGCCATCAACCGGTTGAAGAAACGGTTCACCGGTGAAAAACCGGCTGCGCCGGATAACGGGCCAAAGCGTTTTTTGAACCAACATCAAAGCCATCTGGATGGACAAAAAGATGAAAACACTGACGGAAAGAGATAATCGCAAAATCCTGAAACGCTTCGCTTGGCTTTACAGCCTGCTGGTCCCGCTGTCTCTGCTGACCCTTTTATTGTCTCCTGCAGCAGCCCAGGCGCAGCCCCTGCCGGGCATCGACCTGCGGGTCACCCCCACGGACAACCCGGCCCAGGTGGTGGACAGCGTCAAACTGCTGGTCCTGCTCACGGTGCTGGCCCTGGCCCCGGGCCTCCTGGTCATGGTCACCAGCTTTACGCGCATTGTGGTGGTCCTGTCCATCCTGCGGGGAGCCCTGGGCATACAGCAAACGCCGCCCAACCAGGTGATCATCGGCCTGGCCCTGTTTCTGACGTTTTTTGTGATGACCCCTACCTTTCAGGAAATTAACCGGGAGGCCCTGCAGCCCTATTTAAACAACCAGTTGACCCAGGAGCAGGCCTTTGAGGCCGCGGCCAAACCGCTGAAGGCATTTATGCTCAAACAGACCCGGGAGAAGGACCTGGCCCTGTTCGTCAGCCTGGCCAAAATGCCCCGGCCCCGGAATGCGGATGACCTGCCCATTACGGTGGTCATCCCGGCTTTCGTGATCAGCGAATTAAAAACCGCCTTCCAAATGGGTTTTCTCTTGTACGTGCCCTTTCTGGTCATCGATATGGTGGTGGCCAGCGCCCTGATGTCCATGGGCATGTTCATGCTGCCCCCGGTAATGATCTCGCTGCCCTTCAAGCTGCTGCTTTTTGTGATGGTGGACGGCTGGTACCTGGTGGTCCGGTCCCTGGTGGAAAGCTTCCATTAGGTACCGTCGCAAAATCAAAGACGGTGCAGACGGCGGTCGTCCCTTAAGGAGCACGGAGCGACGGGGGACGACCGCCGACCGAACATTAGCATAAAGACAAAACGGCTGTTAACCGCCAACATAGGGGGAAACGCTGTGACCGATACCCTTGTCACCCAGATTGCCCGGGAAGCGCTGATGATGATCCTGATCCTGTCCCTGCCCACCCTGGCGGTTTCGCTGCTGGTGGGGCTGGTAATCAGCATCCTCCAGGCCACCACCCAGGTGCAGGAGCAGTCCCTGACCTTCGTGCCCAAGATCATTGCCGTCTTCCTGACGCTGGCCATCACCGCTCCGTGGATGGTCCGGCTGATGACCAGTTACACCACACGGCTTTTCAAGCACCTGCCCAATCTTACGGGGTAAGGGGAGAGCCAGATTGCTCAACTATGAAGCAGTAGCAACCTTCATCTTAATCTTCGTCCGGGCCAGCGCTTTTTTAGCGGCGGGACCCCTGTTCTTCTTCCCCAACGTGCCCCGGCCGTTGAAGGCCTTCATGGCCTTTGTGCTGGCCGTGGTGCTTTTCCCCGTGGTGCCGGGAGTGGAACCGGACTTTCCAGGGGGGCTTTTGGGGTTTGCCCTTGCGGCAGCAGAAGAAGCCGGGGTGGGTCTGGTTTTGGGCTTCGTCGCCAGCCTGGTCTTCCAGAGCCTGGCCGTGGCGGGACAGATCATGGATATTCAGATGGGCTTTTTCATGGCCAACCTTTTCGATCCGGCCATGGGCCACCAGGCCACCATCAGCTCCCGTTTCCTGTACCTTCTGGGCATGGTGCTCTTTCTCATCCTGGACGGCCATCACGTGCTCATTGCCGGCCTGGCCAGAAGTTACGAACTGGTCCCCCTGACCGGTGCCGCCCTGGACGGAACCACCACCCTGGCCGTGGTCAAGATTTTTGCGCGCATGGCGGCCCTGGCCGTCCAGATTGCCGCCCCCGTGGTGGCGGTGGTGCTGATCATCGATATCTGCCTGGGCCTTTTGGGCCGCACCGCCCCGGAAATGAACATTTTCATGCTGGGCTTTCCGTTGAAGATCGCTCTGGGCATCCTCACTTTAAGCGTGATGGTTCCGCTTTTCGGCGTGGTCTTCCGGGCCATGGTCCGCATGATGGAGCAGGACCTGTATACAGTGATCCGCGGGCTTTCCGGGTGACACGAAATAAGTTAATAAATTGCGTGCCAGGCACCTGATTTTTAACTTATTGGGAAGAGGGGATGGAGATTGGCCCACGGCGGGGGCGCCCAGCAGAAAACCGAAGCCCCAACCCCAAGGCGATTGCAGGAAGCCAGGCGCAGGGGCCAGGTGCCGAAGAGCCGGGACTTTGCCGCGGCAGTAGTGCTCATGGCGGCTGTCATCCTGGCCTACCTTTTAAGGGGTCCGGCCATGGAAAACTGGCAGAAGGAGCTCACCTGGTATTTCAGCAACTGTCTGGCCTTTGATCTGGCACCCGAACACCTGCCCCGGGTAATTTACGATGTCGCCCGCGGGGCGATATGGATGTGCACGCCGTTTTTTCTGGCGCTCACCGGTGCAGCCCTGGCGGTGCACCTGGTGCAAACAGGCTTCATCTTTGCCCCGGAGGTGATCAAACCCAACCTGGAGCGGCTGAACCCGGTAAGCGGCCTTTCCCGCATGTTCAGCCTGCGCACCCTGGTGGAGCTGGGCAAAAGCATCCTTAAGGTAACGGTGGTGGCGGGGGTCAGTTACCTGGTGGTCAAAGCGCACCTGCCCGAGTTGCTGCTGGTTTTTCACCGTGCCCCCCAGGCGGCCTTCGGTACGGTGACCGGCGTCATGCTGGCGGCGGCCGCGGCCGCGGGCGGCACCTTCCTGCTTCTGGCGATAATTGACCTCTTCTACCAGCGCTGGGAATATATGCGCAGCATGCGCATGACCAAACAGGAGGTAAAGGATGAACTTAAACAGACCGAAGGAGATCCGCTCATCAAAAGCTGGCAAAGGCGCCGCCAGCGGCAGATTCTGCTCAACCGCATCCGTCAGGAAGTGCCCCGGGCTACGGTGGTAATCACCAACCCCACCCACCTGGCGGTAGCCCTGCGCTACGACGAAAAGGAAATGTCCGCTCCCCGGGTGGTGGCCAAAGGAGCCGGGGACCTGGCCCGCCGCATCCGGGAACTGGCCGCCGAGCATAAAGTACCAATCATACATAATCCCGAAGTGGCCCGGACCCTTTACCACCAGGTGGAAATCGGACAGGAAATCCCGGTGGAACTCTACCAGGCCGTAGCCCAGATCCTGGCCCTGGTCTACCGCCTGAAAAAACGGCCGGTGTAAGTTAAGGAGGACGTGAATGTTTAGCAAAACCGTACTGACGAGGGTGCGGCACTGTCCGGAGCGAACGACTTGCGAAGCGCCGGTTACAGCACCCGGTGAAGCGAGGTCGCCGGCTCGGCTCTCGAGGACGCCAAACGAAAGCAAATGGAAGAACACCTGTTGATGACACATCGGGCAGTTTAATATGATCGTGAGGTAACAGTGTCGATGGTAATCCGCAGAGAGCCAGAGCCGGCCCGAAGCGAACCGCGGTGCTGTCGGCGCGAAGCACTGGAGTGAGCGAGGACAGCGCCGCACCCAACCGGGTTCACTGAACATTTACAGGAGGGACAAACCGTGCCCGCACCCGGCACAACCTTGAGATCACAATTGAAACGCAACACAGACCTGCTTATCGCCGGCCTGATCGTGGGCATCGTGCTGATGATCATCATCCCCATGCCCCCCAGGGCCCTGGACGTACTGCTTTCCATCAGCATCACCCTGGGGCTGGTGATCCTGCTGATTACCATGTTTACCACCGAGCCCCTGCAGTTTTCCATCTTTCCGGCCCTGTTGCTGGTGACCACCCTGTACCGTCTGGCACTGAACATCTCCTCCACCCGGCTGATCCTGGGGCAGGGGTACGCGGGCAATGTCATCGACGCCTTCGGGCACTTTGTGGCCGGGGGCAACTACGTGGTGGGATTCATAGTTTTCATTATCATTACCGTCATTCAGTTTGTAGTTATAACCAGCGGTGCCGGCCGGGTGGCCGAGGTGGCCGCCCGGTTCACCCTGGATGCCATGCCCGGCAAGCAGATGAGCATTGACGCCGACTTCAACTCCGGCCTGATCACCGAGGCCGAGGCCCGGGAAAGACGCAGGAGGCTGCAGCGGGAGGCCGATTTTTACGGCGCCATGGATGGTGCCAGCAAATTTGTGCGGGGAGACGCCATCGCCGGCATCATCATCACCCTGATCAACATCCTGGGGGGCATCGCCATCGGTACTCTGCAGATGGGCATGCCCGTATCAGAAGCCCTGCGCACCTTCACCGTGCTTACCATCGGGGACGGGCTGGTGACCCAGGTGCCTTCGGTGCTCATCTCCACCGCCGCCGGCATCCTGGTCACCAGGGCCACCTCCGATGCCAGCTTCGGCACGGACATCTCCCGGCAGTTTACCGGTTTTCCCCGGATCCTCTACCTGGTAGCGGGGATCCTCTTCGTCCTGGGATGCATCCCGGCCATGCCCAACGTTCTTTTCCTCCTGCTCTCGGGAATCAGTTTCGTCGCCGGAAGAACCTTAGTGCAGGAAAAGCAAAGGGAGGAAGCCCGCCGGCAGGAGGCAAGGGCCAAGCAGCAGGTGCAGGAAACCCGCCGGGAACCGGAAAATGTGACCACGTACTTCCAGGTGGACCCCCTGCAAATTGAAATCGGCTACAACCTCATCCCCCTGACCGATGAGTCCCAGGGCGGGGATCTGCTGCACCGGCTGGCGGCAGTGCGCCGGCAGTGCGCCATAGAAATGGGTATTTACGTGCGGCCCATCCGTATCCGGGACAACCTGCAGCTGGCACCCAACGCCTATGTCTTTAAAATCCGTGGGGAACAAACCGCCAGTGGAGAATTGATGCCCGGCTACTACCTGGCGATGGACCCCACGGGGCAGGCCACCGGTATACCCGGCATAGCCACCACCGAACCCACCTTCGGCCTGCCGGCCTGGTGGGTGCCGGCCGGTGAAAAGGAAAGGCTGGAGCTGGCCGGACTTACGGTGGTGGATCCTTCCACCGTTATGGTCACCCACCTGACGGAATTCATCAAGGCCCACGCCCACGAACTGCTGGGCCGCCAGGAAGTGAAGGAACTGCTGGAGGCCATTAAAGAGAAGGATCCGGCGGTGGTGGAAGAACTGGTTCCCGATCTGCTGACCCTGGGCGAAGTGCAGAAGGTGCTGCAAAATCTCCTGCGGGAAAGGGTGCCCATCAGAGACCTGGTGACCATTTGCGAGGCCCTGGCCGATGGAGCCCGCTTAAACCGGGATAGCGATTTTCTTACCGAACACGTACGCAGCCGTCTTTCCCGCACCATCAGCCGGCTCTACCTGACACCAGAAAACAAACTGGCCGTGCTCACCCTGCACCCCCGGATGGAGCAAACCATTACGGATTCCATCCAGCAGACCCAGATCGGGGCCTACCCGGTGCTGGAACCCGGGCTGGCCAGAAAGATCCTGGAAAGGCTGCAGGAGCAGGCCGAAAAGATAAGCCTGAAGGGCCTGACCCCGGTGGTGCTCTGTTCGCCCCGGATAAGGTTGCCCTTCCGGCGGTTGATTGAACGCAGTCTGCCGGCAGTGGCCGTATTATCCCTGAATGAAATCGCACCCGGTATCGAAGTGGAAGTGGTGGGGACGGTGATTGTGGAATGAAAATTAAAAAATATATCGTCAGGGAAATGCAGGAAGCCATGCGCCTGATCAAGGAGGACATGGGACCCGATGCGGTGATTATCGGCAGCTACCGCCTGCCCAGGAAGAGCATTTTTGATTTTTTCCGCCCGCCGCAACTGGAAGTAACCGCGGCTCTGGACGAGCTGCCTGCGGCCCCCGCCCCGGCGGAGCTACCTCCGGGAAGACCGCCCGGGGCTGAGCCTCCTGCCACGAGGGAAGTGGTAACCGCCGGGATGTTTGCCCCGCCTTCGACCACGCCCCCGGAGGTACGGCGTACCCGGAGGGAAGAGGCAATACGGTTGGAAGCGGATGTTTTAAAGATGCATGACCCGGCACAGGCATTGCCTGCCGGTGAAAAAATACCCGAATTCACCTTGGGCACGCCAACCGGACAGGAGGAAAACAATTCCTTCTCCTTTAATACTATCCTGAAACAACAGGAGGAAGCCATGATGGACGGGGACGTTCTTGAAAGATGGCGCCGGCGCCTGCTGGACATGGAAGTGATGGAAGGAGTGGTGGAAAACCTTTTACGCGGTCTCGAGGTAAACGATACCACCGGGGACGGCGAGGACTTTTTGCTCCTGCAAATAAAGGGACGGCTGGCCTCCCTGGTGGAAGATGTCTATTCTGCACGGGACCACAGCGGCAAAATCTATGCCTTTATCGGCCCCACGGGAGTGGGCAAAACCACCACCCTGGCCAAACTGGCCACCAGACAGGCCCTTTTCGACCAGAAAAAAATAGCGCTAATCGCCGTGTACAGCCACCGCTTCGGGGTAGTAGAGGAACTGAAATTTTACGGCCAGACGATCGGCGTGCCTGTAGAAGTGGTAATGACTCCAGCTGAACTGGCATCGGCAGTGGAAGCCCATCAAGACAAAGAAGCCGTTTTCGTCGATACAGAGGGCATTTCCTGCCGCAATGCCAGTGAGCTGCTTAAATTAAAAGGGTTTATGGACGCCCTGCCGCCGTCCCGCCGGATCTTCCTTGTCTTAAGCGCCACCACCCGCAACCGGGATCTTTTACATATGGCCCGGGAATTTGCCCGGGTGGGATATTCGGAGTTCATCTTTACCAAACTGGACGAAACCCTAACCCGGGGAGGGGCGTTAAACCTGATCCACCAGATGCGCCGCCCGCTGGCCTACGTCACCAACGGGCAGAATGTCCCCGATGATATCGCCGGCATAACCCCCCGGCGCCTGGCCGCCCTCCTCCTGGAGGGGGGCGAAAACAATGTGGGGGCGGGCTTCCGGGGTTAAGGGGGGGCGCATCTTCGGCCGCGTACCGGGTGGCAGCCCCCCGGCAGGCGTCAGCCCGGATGAAGACGTGGTTCCGTCAGCGGAGTCCCGGACTGCCGTGGCCCGGGTCATCGCCGTCACCAGCGGCAAAGGCGGGGTGGGCAAAAGCAACCTGACGGTAAACCTGGGGCTGGCTCTGGCCGCTTTAAACCAGCAGGTGATTATCCTGGACGCCGACCTGGGCCTGGCCAATGTGGAAGTACTCCTGGGAATAAGCCCTCCCTGCACCCTCTACGACTGCCTCTACAGGGACCGGGATATCCGGGAAGTGCTGGTGCCTGCCCCGGGAGGAGTGCAGTTCATTTCCGGCGGTTCCGGTTTTCTGGAACTGGCCAACCTGGACCGGGCCCGCTGGCAAAGGCTGCTTGCATCCCTGACCCTTCTGGACAACCTGGCCGACTTCATTCTCATCGATACGGGGGCGGGTCTTTCCAAAAATGTGCTGGGCTTTCTGGCCGCTGCCGGGGAAGTAATTGTGGTTCTTACCCCTGAACCCACCTCCCTCATGGACGGTTACAGCCTGATCAAGGTGCTGGCACGTTTCAAGGTCCACCGGGAGGTGCTGCTCGTGGTCAACCGGGCCGGCAGCGAACAGGAGGCCCGGGCCACGGTCAGGCGGGTGGAAATGGCGGCCGACCGCTTTCTGGGCCTGCCGGTCGTCTACCTGGGTGCCATTAATGAAGACCGGGCGGTGATCCGGGCCGTGCGGAACCAGAGGCCTTTTTACCTGGCGGAGCCCCGCTCCCAGCCGGCCAGAAGTGTAGCCGCCATGGCCCGCTGCCTCACCGGCGGCGGGTCCCGGGAGGAACCGCCCCGGCCGGGATTACGGGGCTTTGTCCAGCGCCTGGCCAGGCTGTTTGACCGTTAGGGAAACTGTACGGGAGGTTACGCATATTGTTGGACCAGCTCAGGATCAACCAGAAGATACAGGTGGCAAGGGAGGGGGAAAGGGACTGGTATGCCTCCACCATCCAGGACATCAAAGGCGGTGAACTGCACATCGCCCTGCCCCGCCTGCGGGGGGATGTGCTCGTCCTGACGCCGGGCGATAATGTAAAGGTCCGTTTTTTCGACGAAAACGCCAGCTTCATTTTCCCCGCCCGCTGCCTGGGGCGTACCATAGAAGCCATACCCCTTTACCGCCTGGCTCCCACGGGAGATTGCCAGCGGGTGCAGCAGCGCCAGCACGTGCGGTTGAAGACTCTCCTCGAGGTCCACTACGCCCATCCTCCGGAGAAAAACCGCCGCCCTCAGTATAAAAAAGCCTTTACGGTGGACATCAGCGGCGGGGGTATGCTTCTGGCCGTGGACGAACCGGTCCTGCCCGGCAGGGAACTGCTGGTGGAGTTCAACCTGCCCCTGCGCACCGGTGCCCGGAAGATGGAACTCCGGGGCCGGGTGGTGCGTCTTCAGGAAAGGGAAAATTCAAAATACCACGTGGCCCTGGAGTTTGTGGATATTACAACCGCCCAGCAGGATCTGATCATGCGCTACATTTTCCAGTGCATGGCCGAACAGGCCCGGCTCACCAGGATGTGAGAGCGTGGATAATAAGGAGAAGCTCTGGCAGGAGTACAAGCGAACGAAGAGCCCGGAAATCCGTCACCAGCTCATCCTCTCTTATCTCTGGCTGGTCAAGTACCTGGCAGGCCGGCTGGCCGTCAAGCTGCCTGCGTGCTTGAGCCAGGAGGACCTGGAAAGCTGCGGTATTTTTGGATTAATAGAAGCAATCGACAAATTCGACCCCGATATGGGGTGCGATTTTGAAGCCTACGCCAGCATCCGGGTGCGGGGAGCCATGCTGGATGAGGTGCGCCGGGCAAACTGGATGCCCCGCACCCTGTGGTACAAATTACAGCGGCTCAGGGTTGCCCGGGAGAAGCTGGAAAACATACACCAGGAAAAGGTATCCATGGAGGCAGTGGCGCAGGAAATGGGTATTTCCCAGGCCGAAGTGCACTACCTGGACAGCCAGCTGTACCGACTGTTCACCCTTTCCCTGGATGAAATGGTGGCCGCGGGCAACGGTGAGCCCGTCCGGCTGGGGGACCTGTTGCCCGACGAAACCAGCCCCGACCCCCTGGACCGCATCACCGAGGAGGAAAACAAGGAACTTCTGGCCCGCGCCGTGGCCAGCCTGCCGGAAAAGGACCAGCTGGTGCTGGCCCTGTACTACCAGGAGGGGCTTACTTTAAAGGAAATTGGTGCCGTGCTGGAAGTTTCCGAATCAAGGGTCTGCCAGCTGCACAGCCGGGCCATCAACCGCCTGCGCAAGAAGCTGGCGGAACTGAGCTAGCTGAAGGCGCGGAGCACCGGAGCGATCGGAAGACAACGCCGTGCCTGGCGAATTAGTCACACTAAATCTCCAACAAGGGGGAACCCTGATCATGATCCGTGGCATTTATACCGCCGCTTCCGGCCTGGGCGTGCAGCAGGCCCGGCTGGACGTGCTGGCCAACAACCTGGCCAACGCCTCCACCAGCGGCTTCAAGGCAGACGGCGTCATTCAAAAACCTTTTCCCGAACTCCTGCTGGTGGAACAGCAGGACCGGGGACCCGCGACAATCGGGCCCCGCTGGCGCTACGTGGGCGTAACCAACCAGGGCGCAGCGGTCACCCGGGTGGTAACCAATTTTTCCCCCGGTTCCCTGAAGCCGACGGGCAAAAACACCCACCTGGCCCTGGCCACCGCCAATACATTTCTGGTGGTCCAAACACCACAGGGGGAACGTTACACCCGGGACGGCGACCTGGCGATAGACAGCGAGGGCTACCTGGTGGACTCCCGGGGCAACCGGGTGCTGGGAGAAGCCGGCCCGGTGCAGGTGGGGAACGACGATTTCCACATAACTGCCGGGGGAGAAATCATCCGGCCCGGGCAGGGAACGATAGACCGCCTGCGTATTGTACAATTTGCCGATCTCAACCTGCTGACCAAAACCGGAGACAACTACTATACGGCTCCGGCCGGCAGCGCCCAACCGGCGGTCAATCCCGAAGTGCGCCAGGGCTATCTCGAAGGAGCCAATGTGGATCCCGCCGCTTCCATGGTGCAGCTGGTCAGCGCCATCCGTTCCTACGAGGCCAACCAGCGCCTGCTCCAGGCCCAGGACCAGCTTCTGGACCTGGCGGTCAACCGGGTGGGAGCGCTGCGGTAACGCCGCTCCTTAACATGGAAACGACCTGCCGCCCGGGCGATAAGACATATCTTTGTGAGGTGATCCCATGCTGCGAGCCCTTTCGACCGGTGCTGCGGGGCTAACTGCCCAGCAGATCCGCCTGGATACCTGCGCCAACAACCTGGCCAACATAAACACATACGGCTACAAAAAGCAGGGGGTCAGTTTTGCCGACCTGCTCTACCAGGAAATGGGCCGGGAAGGTATACCCGCCGAAAGGGTGACCCCGCCGGGAGCAAACACCCCCGGCCCCACGCCCCCGGAGGGAAGTGGTGTGCGGGTGGCCGCCGTTTCCCGGGACTTTCGCCCCGGCGGCCTGGCCCGCACCAACCGGCCGCTTGATGTGGCCATCCAGGGCGAAGGTTTTCTCCGGGTGCTTCTTCCCGGCGGCGAATACGCCTACACCAGAAATGGCAGGTTTACCGTGAGTTCTGACGGGCGCCTGATCACTGAACAGGGTTATCCCCTGGAACCGGAAATAATTTTGCCCCCCGGATATCAGTCCGTCACCCTTCATTCCGACGGGCGGGTGACGATAATAAACAATGACCGGCAGGAAGAAGCAGGCCGGCTTACCCTTTACTCCTTTACCAACCCGGCAGGTCTTGCCGCCCGGGGGGAAAACCTCTACCTGGCCACGGCAGCCAGCGGCGAAGCAACGGAATATTACCCGGGAACCGGCGGCGCGGGTACTTTAATCCAGGGCTGTTTGGAGGCCTCCAACGCAGACCTGACCACCGAGTTAACCGGACTTATCGAAGCCCAGCGCGCCTACCAGATGGATTTACGGGTAATCAGCTCGGCCGATGAAATGTGGAGTATGGCCAACAACCTGCGCAAGTAAAACCGGTACCTGCCCGGGACAGCCGAAAAACCCCGGCAGGCAGCCTCAAAAGGAGGAATGGAATGGAGCCGGCCAAGGTCGCCAGCGACCCTGTGGAAATACAGGTCGGCATAGCCGACTATAAAATCGGCAGGGACCCGGCCCGGCTGATTACCCTGGGCCTAGGTTCCTGCGTGGGAGTCAGCCTCTACGATCCCGTGCTCAAACTGGGCGGGCTTTTACACCTGATGCTCCCCGACAGCACCCAGTTCAGCAACGTCACCAAGCCGGCCAAATTTGCCGATCTGGGCATTCCGCTGTTGATTGACGAGATGAGAAAAAACGGTGCCCATTTGAACCGCCTGCAGGCCAAGCTGGTGGGGGGAGCCCAGATGTTCTCGGGTCTGGACAACAAAATGATCCTGAATATCGGACAGCGCAACGTGGAAAAGGCCCGGGCGCTGTTAAAAGAAGCGGGTATTCCCATCCTGGCCGAAGAGGTGGGAGGCAACCGGGGGCGAACCATGATTTTCGACACCAGCAATGGCCAGGTAAGCATCCGCATGCTGGGGAGCAAATTGAAGGTGATTTGACATGGATTTTGCCCGGTTCAAAGAAATGGTGCGCCAGCACTTTCGCCTTGACCTGAACAGCTACAAGGAAACCCAGCTCAAAAGGCGGCTGGATGCCTACCTGGTGCGGCAACAGCTTGCCGGTTATGGAGCATTATTCCAGAAGCTGAAGGATGATTCCCAGGCCTACCAATCCTTTTTAGATTATCTAACCATAAACGTGTCGGAGTTTTTCCGGGACCCGGAAAGGTTCCGGGAACTGGAGAGCATTATTTTACCCGCCCTTTTAAAAGAAAAAAGAACGCTGAAAATATGGAGCGCCGGGTGCGCAACGGGCGCCGAACCATACTCGGTAGCCATCATCCTGGAAGAGCTTACCCCGGGACACCTGCACCACCTGGAGGCCACGGACATAGATCAAAACATCCTGGTCAAAGCAAAAGAGGGCCGGTATCCTCCCGAGGCTGTACGCAACGTCAGCCCGCAGCGGCTGGCCCGGTTTTTTGACCGGGAAAACGGTTTTTACGTTATTAATGAAAAGTTTCGCCGGCGGGTGACCTTCCGCCGCCACGACCTGCTGAACGATCCCTTCGGCCAGGGCTATGACCTGATCCTGTGCCGCAACGTAACCATTTATTTCACCCGGGAAGCCCAGGACAGGTTGAACGAGAAACTTGTCCGGGCCCTGGCGCCAGAAGGGGTACTATTCATTGGGGGAAGTGAAATGATTTTTAATTATCACCAGCTGGGGCTGGAAAAGGTGCGTACCTGTTTTTACCGCAAGCGGGGAGCAAAGGGGGGGGAGTCTTGAGCTACAGGCCTCTTTCACCGGTGGAACTGGACGCCCTCAAGGAGATCGGCAATATCGGGTTGGGTAATGCGGTGACCTCCCTGGCCCAGTTAATCAACCGCCGGGTGAACATGCGCGTACCTCGCAGCAGCTTTCTGCCCTTTGAAGAAATGATTGAGCTGGTGGGCGGATACGAGGAGCTGGTGGGGTGCGTGAGCCTGCGTGTGCTGGGCGATGCGCCGGGAATAGTCTTATATATTTTTGACGGGGAAAGCACCCTCCACCTGGTGGACATGCTCATGGGGCTGCCGGTGGGAACCACCGGGGAACTGGACGAATTGGCCCAGTCGGCAATAAAGGAAATCGGCAACGTACTCACCGGCTCTTTTGTCAGTGCCATCAGCATGATGACCGGCCTGAACATGGTCACCACCGTGCCCCTGTTTGCCTTCGACATGCTGGGGGCGGTGCTGACTTCCCTGATGGTGGCCGCCGGCAGGGTGGAAGACCAGGTGCTGGTTATTGAAACCGAGCTATTCCACGATGATGAAACATTGATTAAGGGGCACTTTTTCCTGCTCACCGAACCGGGTGCCATCGACCGGCTGATGGCCGCTCTCGGGTTCAGCGAAGGGCAGGGCTCTTAATATATGTGAGGGGGAAACAGCATTGGGTAAAAGGATCCTGGTGGTGGACGACGCCGCCTTCATGCGCATGATGATTAAAAACATCGTCACCAAAAACGGCTATGAAGTGGCGGGGGAAGCTGAAAACGGCAAGCAGGCTGTTGAGAAGTACGCCGAATTAAAGCCCGATATTGTCACCATGGACATCACCATGCCCGAGATGGACGGCATTGAGGCGGTGAAGGCCATTAGAACCATTGATCCCAACGCCAGCATCATCATGGTCAGCGCCATGGGCCAGCAGGCCATGGTCATGGACGCCATCCAGGCCGGGGCCAGGGATTTCATCGTCAAGCCCTTCCAGCAGGACCGTCTCCTGCAGGCCATTGAGCGGGTACTGGCCCGCTCCCGCAAGTAAGGCAAAGGGAGGCGTACTGAATGCAGGAAGTCCTGAGCCAGGGGGAAATAGATTCCCTGCTGGCGGCCCTCACCTCCGGTGAACTGAGCCTGGAGGAGGCAAAGAAACCCCCGGCTCCCGCGGTAAAATCCTACGACTTCCGCCGGCCGAATAAATTTTCCAAAGAACACCTGCGCACCCTGGAAATGCTGCACCAGCATTTTGCCCGGCTTTTGTCAAGTTTCCTTTCCGGCTACCTGCGGGCCGCGGCCAACGTGGAACTGGCTTCGGTGGGGCAGATGATCTATGAAGAATTCATCCGCTCCATTCCCAGCCCTACGGCCCTGGCCGTTTTCAGTTTGAACCCCCTGGAAGGTTCGGCACTGATGGAAATCAACGCCCAGGTGGTTTTTCCCATGCTGGACCTGCTTTTCGGCGGGCCGGGCACCTCCACGGATCAGATGCGGGAACTGACCGAGATCGAGGTGACGGTGGTAAAACGGCTGGTAGAACGTATTCTGGAGCACCTGGCCCAGGCCTGGCACGATTTCTACTCCGTGGAGCCGGAAGTCCAGGCCATCGAAACCAACCCCAGAATGCAGCAACTGTATTCACCCAATGAGGTGGTGGCCCTGATCACCTTTGCCGTGTCCATCAACGAGGAAGAGCGGGGTTTTATCAACCTGTGCCTGCCGTACATATTGATGGAGCCGGTGATATCCCGGCTTTCGGTGCGCCAGCAGTTCAGCCGCCAGGTGGGAGCACCACGCCCCGAGGACATGGAGCGGCTGGGTTACTGGCTGGGCTTTTCCCGGGTGGAACTGCAGGTGATCCTGGGGGAAACGGAAATCACCGTACATGAATTGCTGCAACTGCAGGAAGGTGACGTGCTGGTGTTGAACCGCCATCTAAACCAGGACCTGGACCTTTACGTGGAAGGGGAACGTAAATTCGGCGTGCAGGCCGGCCGGGTGGGGCAAAACCTGGCGGTGCAGGTGGTATCGCTCAACGGGGAGGAAATGAATGGTGCCGGATAATAACCAGTTTTTAAGCCAGGAAGAAATAGACGCCCTGTTAAAGGCTGCTGCCGGGGAACCTTCGCCGGAAGAGGAGCCGCAGGCCGGACAGGGGGCGGAAGAAGCGGCGGCCACGGCTGCGCCTGCCCTGGAAGAGGAGATCCCGGCAGCCGGCCCCGGGGAAACTCCGGAACCGGCACCCGGGGAACCGGCAGGCACCAGCCAGGCAGCGGGTGAAGCGCCCACCGCAGGCTGCAGGCCGGCGGAAGACCTGACCCCCGAGGAAAGGGACGCCCTGGGGGAAATCGGCAACATCTCCATGGGTTCCGCAGCCACCACCCTGTCCGAACTGCTGAACCAGAAAGTAACCATTACCAGCCCCCGGGTGCTTACCTGTACGCAGGAGGAGTTTTTTGCGGGCTTCAAGGTCCCCTACGTGATCATCCAGGTGGAGTTCAAAGAGGGGCTCAAGGGGTTCAACGTGCTCATCATCCAGTTAAAGGACGCCATGGTCATGGCCGATTTGATGATGGGCGGCGACGGCACCAATGTGGCCGAGCAGATTTCCGAACTGGAGCTTTCAGCCGCATCGGAAGCCATGAACCAGATGATCGGCACCGCCTCCACCTCCCTGGCCACCATCTTCCGCCGTACCATCAACATCTCCCCACCCCAGACCACGGTACTGGAGGTGTCCGAAGGAGGGGCCGGTTACCGGCTGCCCACCGAAGACCCCATTGTCGTGGTTTCCTTCAAGATGACCATCGGCGATCTGGTGGATACGGAGATCATGCAGATCATGAGTCTGGAGACGGCCAAAGAGGAGGCCGCCATGCTTTTAGAGCAGTTAATGGCGCAAACGGCGGCCCCCGCCCCGGAACCGGCGGTCGGAAGGCAGAAGGCCGTTCCGCCCCCTGAACCACAGCCGGCGGCTGCCCGGGCGGAACCACCCCCGGCAAGGGCTGTGGGGGCACCGCCTGGGGGCGATGAAAGGCGTGCTTTTGGCACCTTAAGCGAAGAGGAACAGCGTAAGCTGGAGCTGTTGCTGGACATCCCCTTAAAGGTCAGTGTAGTCTTGGGCCGCACCCGGCGGCCAATTAAAGAGGTGCTGGGTCTAACTCCGGGAGCCATTGTGGAACTTTCTTCCCTGGTGGATGAACCGGTGGAAGTGCTGGTGAACGGCACCCTGGTGGCCCGGGGGGAAGTGGTGGTGGTCAACGAAAACTTCGGGGTGCGCATCACCAGCATCATCAGCCCGGAAGAGCGGGTGGAACAGCTGGGAACGCGATATTGATTAACCAAGGCGGGTAGAAACCCCGCCTTGAAAAGTAAACGGAATGTACTTTTCTGCAGGAAGATTTTACAATAAAAAAGAAGTTGGATGCAGGAATTAGGGAATTATTGTAGAATGCTGTAATTTGTGCCTTAAGAGTCCTGACAAAATTTTGTAACACAAAGGAGCTAGACCATGGCCAAAGCAACTGCCACAACCTCCCGGGTAAATCGCACAAGGGAATTGGCTGCAATGACGGCGACTGCCCGCCCCTGGATCTACCAGGTTTCTTTTTGGGGACTGGCGGCGCTGCTCTTTTTCCCACCCTTTTTCCGGGGTCTCTTCTTCCCTCCCGAGCAGGAACTGGCCCTGATGGGCGCGGCGGTAATCTTCTGGTTCACCTGGCTCTGGAAGCACGGGCAGCGGGATTACAGCTTTCTATCGCACCCGCTGGACTATTTCACCCTGGCCCTGCCGCTGGTGTACGTTATTGCCGCCTTCGGGGCGGTCAACTATGGCCTGGCGGTGGACGAAATTGTCAAGAACATCCTGTATTTCCTGGCCTACTGGGTGGCCGTTCAGGTGGTGGAACAGGAAGAAGACGCCGGCCGCCTGCTGCATGTCATTTATCTGGCTGCCGCCGGTGTAGCATTGGCCGGTCTCTTCACGGCCACCGGTCTGGTATATATAAAGGACGGTTTTCTAAACGGGCGCATTTATTCCACCTTCCAGTACCCCAACGCCCTGGCCAGCTACCTGGCCCTGGCGGGCTTCCTGGGGCTGTTCCTGTGGGCGCACTATGGTTCCCGCACCGTGGGGGAAAGCATCACTGACCGGGTGCTGCTCAAAACCCTGCCCCGGCGCCTGCTGGAATGCCGGCCGTACGGGTATTTTTACGCCGCGGCCAACTTCATCATCCTGGCCGTGCTCTTCGGCACCAAATCCCGCGGCGGCCTGCTCATCACCGGCGCGGTGTTCGTGCTCTACCTGATCGGGCTGCACTGGCAAAAACGGCTGCCCGTACTGCTGCATGCGCTGTATGTGGGCGGCCTGGGTTATACTGCATCCCATAAGTTCATCGCGGCAGCCATGGCCAAGCAGATGGGAACGGCCTGGCTCTGGATCTTGGGCGGGCTGGCCCTGGTTCTGGCCGGACAGTGGGCTTATGGCTTTGCGGAAAGGCGCTTTTTATCTCCGTGGTTTGAAGATAAAAAGCGGGTGAATATGGCTTTAGCCTCCATTATACTGGCCTGTTTGGTTGCAGGCGCGGCGGTGCTGACCACACACCCCGAGGTTATGGAAAAGGTAACCAGCTTTACTTATTTGCGCAACGCTTTTTCACGTGCCTATTTTGTTAAAGATGCCATGATCATGATCAAGGATCGCCCCCTTCTGGGCTGGGGTGGGGGCGGTTGGGAAGAAGCCTACCGGGCCTACCAGGGCTACCTGTACAACTCCAACGAGGTACACAGCCACTACTTCCAGGTGGCCGTGGAAACGGGTGTTGTGGGATTACTGGTGCTGCTGGGCATCTGGGTCTCCTATCTGTGGGCCGCCCACCGGGCGTACTGGAAGGCGCCCGCCGGCAGTACCAGCCGGGCCATGGTCTGGGCCATGACTGCCGGAGCCCTGGCCGTGGGCCTGCACGCAGCAGTTGACTTCGACCTGTCCCTGTCCGCCCTCACCCTGGCCTTGTGGACTCTCTTTGCCTGCGTCAGGGTTCTGGGTTATAATCGAAACAGGGAAATAAGTGGGGAAGGTGAATGATGATGCAATTCCGTAATGGCTTTTTTACTTTCGTTTTAAAGAAAAGTGGCGGGTACTGGGTGGCCTTATGTCTGGAAAATGGCCTGATCGGCCAGGGAAAAACAAAGGACGAGGCTGTTTTCAAATTAAAAGAAGCCATTGACTCTTTCGAAGATGCCCGCAGGGAAGATCCCGAAATTTACACGGCACCAGTTCCAATAAATGAATTACATGAGTTTTTATCAATGCCTTCTGATGAACCTGTACCTGAATACTTCGAACTGAGGGCAATCCATGCCTAAAAGCGTCCCCTCACTTAAAGTTAAGGAACTTATTCGATTGTTGGAATCCCGCGGCTGTAAGTATTATCGTGAGGGTAAAGGGGACCACCGATTATATGTACGATATTTAAAGGGACGGAAAATTGTGGTACCCATTGATATGGGTGCCGGTGAGTTTTCCCCAGTGGTAGTATTACGCATACTACGACAGTTTCATTTCAGTGACGAAGAAATAGATTCAGTATTTAAGGGCTGGTAAACATGGCCAAAAAAGCTAAACGCAAGAAGATCATACATGCTACAGGTGGACCTGCTCAAACAGCAGTTACCTCATTGCGGCCGCTAAAAAGCGCCAAGACCCAAACTTCAAATCCGGTCGCCCTGGCCGCAGCCACCGTTGCCGGCGCCATAGTGTTCCTTTTTGCCTTCTTCCTGGCCTCTGCCGGCAGCTATGCCAGCCAGGCGGCCGGATACCTGCAGCAGGGAAACGTCCAGCAGGGCCTGGCCGCCATGCAGAAGGCAGCCGCTTATAATCCTTTCAAT
Source organism: Desulfofundulus sp. TPOSR (assembly GCF_011393055.1). Classification (NCBI taxonomy): domain Bacteria; kingdom Bacillati; phylum Bacillota; class Clostridia; order Eubacteriales; family Peptococcaceae; genus Desulfofundulus; species Desulfofundulus sp. TPOSR. Next base: position 775,502 of record NZ_JAAOEF010000003.1, read on the forward strand.
GCCGACTACCATACCGTCCTGATGCGCATCTACCTGGGTACGGGTAAGCCACAGCAGGCCCTGGAGGAGGCCCGCCGGGCCGCCGCCTTAAGCCGTTACAGCGCTGGCCGCCAGGCCGATCTCGCCCGGGCCTCCCTGGCCGCCGGCAGGTACCCGGACGCTGTCAACTATGCCCGCCGGGCACTGGAGCTGGCACCCTATCAAATTGCCTGGTACGAAACTTTTGCAACAACCTGTGCCGCCGCCGGCAGGGGTGAACTGCAGGCAGGCAACAGGGATGCCGCCCGCCGGCACCTGGAAGAAGCCCTGAAGGTACCGGAGATGATCCAGGCCCGGGTGGCGGGACTGGGGGAAGAAGAGAAGAAGCTCTGGGTAGACGCTCCCATGCTCTCCGTTACGCCCGGGGTGCACCTGGAGATGGGGCAGGCCCGGTACCTGCTGGGTGACCTGCCGGGAGCGGAAAAAAGCCTGCAGGCCGCTCTTCAGGATAGTCAGTTGAAAGGCGAAGCATCCCTCTGGCTGGCCCTGGTGAGAGAAAAGCAGGGTAAAACGGAGGAAGCAAAAAAGCTGGTAAAGGAAGCCGGGCAGATAAACAAAAGTTTTGAAGCGGCTTTTCAGCAGTTGAAGGCAGTCCCGACCTTGCAGGGATAAATCAAGCAGGTGCAATAATATGTGTGAGCAGATCAAAGAGATTTACGCCTACAGGGAAATGCTCAGAAATCTGGTGGCCAAAGAGCTCCGGGCACGCTACAAAGGGTCGGTGCTCGGTTTTTTGTGGACATTCTTCAATCCTCTTTTGATGCTGGTCGTTTATAACGTCGTATTTTCTTTTGTCATGCGGGCTCAAATTGAAAATTACGCCATGTTTCTTTTTGTAGCCCTTTTACCCTGGAACTATCTTTCGGTCTCAGTCCTCCAGGGAGCGGCCAGCCTGGTGCAGAACGGCGCCCTGATTAAAAAAATCTACTTCCCCCGGGAGGTCCTGCCCCTCTCGGTGGTCCTGGCCAATCTGGTCAACTATTTGTTAAGCCTATTAATCCTCATTCCGGCCCTTCTGGCCTTCAAAATTAAGCTCACCGCAGCGCTCCTGGCCTTCCCGGCAGTGCTGCTGGTGGAAACCATGCTGGTGACTTCCCTGGCCCTCTGTGTTTCGGTGGCCAACGTTTACTTCCGGGACCTGGAGCACATCCTGGGTATTTTGATGACCGTGTGGTTTTTCCTCACCCCCGTGCTCTACCCGGTGGACATAATACCGGCAAGAGTGAAGCCCTTTTTCAACCTCAATCCCGCCACCCCCTTGATGGAAGCCTACCGGGCCATTTTCTTTTACGGCCGCTGGCCCGACTGGACGTCCCTGGGCTACCTGGCCGCGGGCCTGGCAGTTCTTTTGACGCTGAGCCTGATTTTCTTCAGCCGGCTGCAGCGCAACATAGCCGAAGAAATTTAAAGCGGAGGACAACCCGTGGCTGCAGTGGAAGTAGTTAATTTATGGAAAAAGTTCCGCATCTACCACGAGCGGGCAATATCCCTCAAAGAGCGGGTCATCTTCTGGGGCCGGCAGCGCGCCGAAGACTTCTGGGCGCTTAAAAGCATAAACCTCACCGTGCCGCGGGGAACAACCGTGGGCCTCATCGGCCGCAACGGTTCCGGCAAAAGTACCCTTTTAAAAGTAATCAGCCGCATCTTATACCCCACGGAGGGTGAGGTGCGCGTAAAGGGGAGAGTTTCCACCCTGCTGGAGCTGGGTGCCGGCTTTCACCCCGACTTCACGGGACGGGAAAATATTTTCTTAAACGCCTCCATCCTCGGCTTGACCCGCAGGGAGATCAAGGAGCGCCTGGACGACATCATCACCTTTGCCGAGCTGGGCGACTTCATCGACAACCCCGTACGCAACTACTCCTCGGGCATGTACATGAGGCTGGGCTTTGCCGTGGCCGTGCACGTGGACCCGGAAATCCTGCTCATCGACGAAGTGCTGGCCGTGGGGGACCTGGCCTTCCAGGAAAAGTGCCTGGCCCGCATCCGGGAACTGCAGGGGCAGGGGAAGACCATCATCTTCGTCACCCACGCACCAAAGCAGGTGGCGGAACTGTGCAACCTGGCGGTGTGGCTGGACCGGGGGGAGATAAGGATGCAGGGTCCAGCCGCGGAGGTGGCCCGGGCGTATGCGGAGTTTATGGGCGGGGCGGCGGGGTAAAGCGGGTTTGCCCGCCTTCCGGAAAAATGTTACAATAAGGCCGCGCCCGGGAAATAATGAACATCATCGAGCCGCAGCGGATAAATGGCGCTCCCGACCTGGTGGTGGAAATTCTCTCCCCCGCCACCGCCTACTACGACCTGCGGAAAAAATTCAAAGTCTACGAGCGGTGCGGCGTCAAGGAATACTGGATCGTGGACCCGGAAGAAAAATCGGTACAGGTTTTCGTGCCCAGAGAGGGCAGGTTTGTCCTCGACCAGGAGGCAGAGCGAACAGGCGAAATCTCCTCACGTGTCCTTCCAGGGTTCACCGTTCGTCTGGAAAGCATCTTCGAAGGTTGGCCGGGTTAACCTTGACTGTTTCCAGGTAAAAAAATACCTTCTTCGCCATTCGGAAACTGCCAAGCCACAAAAGGCCTGTACTGGTACAGCGTGAATAGGCAGTGATGTTGGAAGTGGAAGAACCAGGTGTAGATCTGGAAATGGAAATGGAAATGGAAATGGAAATGGATATGGATATGGATATGGAAATGGATATGGATATGGATATGGATATGGATATGGAAAGCACGCCTCAGGGAGTACAGATTTTAATCGTTGGCTGGTATGGTTATGGCAACGCTGGCGACGAGGCTATTCTAGCCAGTATGGTTGAGGACCTACAAGCGGAAATACCGGGGGCCAGAATCTCGGTGCTGTCGGGGGTGCCAGATCACACACGCGCCGTGCACCGATTACCGACCGCACTGCATCTGCCTTATCACTGGTCAGATGTGAAGGCGTCGTTCAGGTCAGGCAGGATCATCACCACGTTACAAGCCATCGCTCGGGCGGATCTGGTGATCCTGGGCGGTGGAGGGTTCCTCTCTGACTGGCAGCCGGAGGCTATTCCTACCTGGCTGCTACGAGCGCTGGCAGCTAAAGTGCTTTGCGGAAAGGTCATGCTCTATGCGGTGGGGGCTGGTCCCATTACTACTCCGAAAGGTAAGTTATATATCCGGATGCTAATCAATTTGATGGACGTTGCAACCGTCCGGGATCAAGCTTCCCTTGAATGGCTGCGTGTAAGCGGGGTCCGACGGCCTATTGAGGTCGCCGCCGATCCGGCTATCGGGTGGCGGGGCGGGGAAAAGGTGCCGCCGCCCATGCCGCGACCTGGTCGGCCTGGTCAGCCTGTAGTGGCCGTAAGCGTGGCGCCATTGTTTCATAACCCGCGCCTCTGGCCCGGTAAGGGTCACCGCTTTGACCAGTACAGGAATGACTTGGCCGCGCTTACTAGGCGTCTGGTGTCACAGCTAGGGGCACACGTGGCATTCACATGTATGCAGCCGTCCTATGACGCTCCTTTTGCCCGGGAGGTTTTGGAGCGGGCGGATGTAGGCCAATCGGCCAGTCTCATGGCGCTAGAAGGTCTCACGCCAGCCCAAACCCAGGCGTTTCTAGCGCACACGGACCTCGTGATCGGCCTCCGATTGCACGCATTGATCCTGGCCGCTTCAATGGGCGTACCGGTGGTGGCAATTCCCTATCATCATAAGGTACAGCAATTTATGGAGATGGTCGGTCTACCGGAACTGGCATCACCCGGGATTGGGGATGGTCACAACTGGGTAGACACAAACCTCCAGTTGGACCGCCTTTGGGATTGCGTGTCCCAGGCCTGGGAACGGCGGGAACAAATTCGGGATCACTTGCTAACAACAACGCAATGGCTCCGGCATCGGGCGCGGGTAAGCGCACGTATTGTGGCGGATCTGTTAAGATGAAAGGAAGAGGGGTGGTGCGTAGGTGTGCGGATTTGCATGGTGGTCAAAACTTTAAATCAGTACGGTGGGGTAGAACGGCACGTTCAGCAGGTAACAGCCGAGCTAACCAAGCGCGGTTACGAGGTGTCGGTGCTCATTGGGAACGGAAGCGTAGCGTTTCTGGTGGAAGCTGAGATCCGGTGTATGCACGCCGTCCACCCATGGGAAGGGTGGCGGTGGGTGGTACGCCACCAAATGTGGTTGGACCAATTCGACGTAATTGTGATCCACGATTTCTATCCGGCCGTATTCTGGTTATTTCCGTATCTCGTCCGCCGGCTGCGCCAGCCTGTGGTTCTGGTTCGGCATGGGCATGAGGGCCAGTGGCCAGTTCCTGCGCCAACGCGGAACCTCCACTGGTTAGCGTACGACTTGGCAACGGCGTCGATAGCTGTCGGTGAGTGGATATCAGAAGTATATGGGCCGCCGGCGGACATGGTAACTTATGGCGGCGTCGTGCAGCAGCGGAATACCGACGGACCGGGCGCCTACCGCATTTTGTTTGCGGGCCGGCTGGAGCCGGACACGGACGTGCACATGCTGCTTGAGGCTCTGTCGATTCTGCGCGCCCGGTACGGGGTGGAACTACCGGCCGACCTGTACGGGAACGGGTCCCTAAGGCCCCGGCTGGAGACTTACGCCCGGCGGCGGGGCCTACCGGTCCGGTTTTTTGCCTCCGTTCCAGATCCAGCAGTGCTGATGTCTGGCTATCGTTTTGTGTACGCCACCGGGTATTTGTCCATCTGGGAAGCCCTGGCAGCTGGACGTATCGTTTTCGCAGCCTACTCGAGCGAGCTCAAGCGAAGATACTTAAGCTGCATGCCACCTTTCCTGTTGGGAGTGGCTAGGTTGTATAGCACTTCCGACGATCTGGCGGAAGGTCTGAAAGAGGCACTGGAAAACCCAGAATATTTCTGGCATATAGCGAGACAGGGTTACAAGTTGACCAGGCAGCACACTTGGGGTGCTATAGCGGACGCCTATGAAACCTTATTTCGGTACGGGGAGCGTCGGACACCCAGTAAACCGGGACTCTGGGGCGTATGGGATATGGTAGCCCACCTTTCCGCAAAAGGGTTACCGGTTGCTCAAGCCCTACTGATGGCGGATGAACTGGCGGATGCGGAGACGGGCCACGCCCATGTAGCACGGGCAGCTCTTTTCCAGATCGCCGATTTCCCAGACCGGGCACTCTGTGAGTTAGAGAAAGCTCGCCGTCAATTGGGTGACATCGCCCCAATACTGTACCATAGGGGTGAGCTGCTGTACCGCGTCGGCGATTACCAGGCAGCACTGGAGGTGTTACAAGTTGCCCGTCGGCTCGAGCCCGACAACTCCCAGATCGCGTACATGCACGCGGTGGTGTCGGAAGCGTTAGGCATCCCGGAGGCCCGGGCTGAGTATGAAGCGTGTATCAGGTTGGACCCAAGTCACGTTTATGCCCACATGCGCTTGGGCATGTTGCAGGTACGCTCCGGCGAAGAGGGCGGTATCCGCCACCTGGAAGAGGCAGTTCGCTTAGCGCCGGAGGTTCGTGAAGCAACCGTTCAGCTGGCGCAGGCCCTAGCCCGGTTTGGCCGATGCAGAGAATGCCTGGCGGTTCTGGAACGGGCCAACGCTCGAAGCTGGGCGGATCCTCGTGTGAACGAGCTATACTGCAAATACGGTTCCGATGGGAGGTCGGAAAGTACAAGGGGGCAGTCTGGAACCGCAATGCGCAAGGTATCCGTAGTCCTCACAATCAAGAACGAAGAGTCGTCGATTGCTGAAGTATTGGAGGCTTTGTTGAGCCAGTCCCGCCCTCCCGATGAGATTGTGGTGGTGGATGGGGGATCCACTGATCGGACTGTAGAGATCGTACGACAGTTTGCCAGGGATCACGACACCATTCGGTTGATCGAGGCACCAGGTACTAATATCGCGCAGGGGCGGAACATCGGTATCCGCGCTGCTACCCACAATCTCATCGCCGTCACCGATGCGGGTTGTCGAGCAGACCGAGACTGGTTGCGTAATATAGTAGCTCCCTTTGAAGTAGATTCCGAAGTTCAGGTGGTCTGTGGTTTCTATAAACCAGATTGTCGATCCCTTTTTGAACGGATTTTAGGCGAGTTGACCTTCCCCAAGTTGGAGTGCGTGGATCCAAACACCTTTATGCCGTCTAGCCGATCTATCGCATTTACGCGGGATGCCTGGGAAATGGTAGGGGGTTACCCAGAGTACTTGCAAACGGCTGAGGATACCCTGTTCGACCTCTCTCTACGCAAGGCCGGCTTGAAACATGCCTTCGCCAGCGATGCCATCGTATATTGGCGCCCCCGGCCGAACCTGCGAGCCTTTTACCGGCAATCGTTCGCGTACGCCCGCGGGGATGGTGAAGCCCGCCTCTTTTTCATCTGGAACCAGCAAAGCTATCTGCGGCTCTTTCTGTTGCTTTTGGTGCTGACGCTTCTGGTCGTTTCTCCTTTGGTAGGGGCCCTACTTGCCCTAGTAGGTGCGCTGGGCTTCCTTATGCGGGCATGGGGCGTTTACCAGGCCATCCACGATTGGCGAGTCTTTCTATGGTTACCGTTGATTTGGTTGGCACTTGATGTAGGTCGTGTCTACGGGTATACCTTGGGGTGGTTGCGGGTCGGGCGTAAAAAGCCGCCACTTGATTTTGATTCTCCTTTCCTCACCCGCATTAATCTCATCCGGTGGGTGATCGGCGTCGGTAGGGGTACGGTAACCGAAGTGCTACGCTTGCTGGCTAAACCAACGGCCTACATCCTGCGCACTCAGATCTTGTTATTTGTTACCTTCAGTGCGGCTGTCCCGGCGCTGTACTTTCGTTCCCAGATATTGGGAGGGGTCGCTGCCGCAGCCTGTGTGGTCGACTATTTCCTGCGGAGGGTTCAAGCGGTTTACCGAGCCCGTTACGGTCGCCGATGCGAACTTGGCTTCCTTCGTAACCCGAACTATAAGCCAGTTTTTTCCTCTGGCGAACCTTTTGTAGAGGATGTATTGGCCACCTGGGCACCGGAGTCGCGGTGGCTTTATGACCTGAGGTATGAGGAACTGGCTGATACACTCATATCGAAAGCAGCCCCTGGCGCCAGGGTGCTGGATGTGGGCTGCGGTGACGGATACCTCTTGACTAAGGTGGTACGGAAACGCCCCGATCTACGGGTGTTGGGAATCGACCATAATCCGTATCGGGTAAAGCTGGCGAGGCGGCGCGGGCTGGAGGCTATATTGGTCGATGCGGAATTCATGCCTTTCGGCTCGGCAGAGTTTGACATCGTGGTGAGTACCTATACCTTGGGCCAGACAATCCGCCCGCACATCGCCCTATATGAGGCCACACGGGTGTTGGTGCCGGGAGGCAAGCTCGTCCTAGCCGTTCCTTCCCGTCATAGTCTCCCTTGGAGTTGGAACCCGCTTTCCATGCTCGAAGTCTTGCTTGGTACGATAGTGCCCGGTGTGCTGAGTCCCCACCACCACCTGGTAAACTGGCAAAAAGATCATAGCTTGGATCGTCGATACACCGTTGCGGAGGTGGTAAGGTTCTTGCGGGAGTATCAGTACGAGGTAATACGGATCGAAACATTGGTGCTTCCGTTCACTCGATGGTTAACCTGCTTTCTGGTTAAAGTGGGGCAAAACCCAGAAAAAGCCGCACGAAAGGCCGTGCGGGTAGAGCGGATCTTACGAAAACTACCGATTTTTAATCGACTCGGCGAGACTATTCTTGCAATTGCGCGCAAGAGCTGCTATTCGCCGGTTTAGGAGTGAAGTAAATGCAGAAGTTGAAGTTAATGATCATTACTGCCATTGACGTTGCCAACCGCCGTCTTGCTCCCAACCAGCGGGTGCATCATGTCATCCGCTTTTTGGCTACCCGCTGCTCCCAGGTAACTGTCCTGTACAACAGCATGGCTCCGTTCGAAAAAAAATGGTCAATGTGGAAGCGGCTCGTCCACATCCGTGACCTAGAAAAGGCAGTAAATTGGCAGGATGGGAACATAAAATACATTGAGGTGCATACTAATTTCTTCCGGTTTTGGCACTCCGCCATCCATTCCACTACTGGTCCAGCTCTTACGTTCTTACATGGCTTGTTGCGGGACAGCAGTGTGTTTGACGTGGCGGTTGCCAGCACGCCGTGGGCAGGCATCGTCGCGCTGTGGCTCAAGCGTCTAGGCAGGATACGTGCTGTGGTCTACGAGGACTATGATTTCTTCCCGGGTTTCTACATAAACCAGCCGGACGTGTTCCGTGCGATCATGCGAATCGAAAATCGCTGCATTGCGGAATCGGACGCCGTGATTTCAGTGGGTGAGGAGCTTGCTGCCTTGCGGCGGTCTTTTACACAACGGCCGGTTTACGTGGTGGAGAACGGTTACGAGAGTCAACTGTTTCGCCCAGCCGCCAGCCCTCGGTTTGACCCACCGGTTCTAATTTACACGGGCTCGCTGGAGCATTGGGCGGGCGTGGACTTGGTCATTCGGGCAATGCCATTCATCCTGAAGCAACGTTCTGATGCGGAGCTACACATCATTGGCTCTGGGCCGGCGGAAGCTGAGTGGAAAGCGCTCGTTGAGGAGCTGGGGCTTGGCGGTCGCGTGATCTTCCTGGGCCGCAAGCCGTATCATGAACTATCTCGCTACACGGCCAACGCTACTATCGGCATTTGTACCTTCCGGCCTTCCCCCTTGACCCGATATGCCTTCCCCCTTAAAATCGCCGAGTACATGGCCGTCGGGTTGCCAGTACTAGGCACCGATGTGGGCGATATTACTCGTGTCATCCGGCAGAGCCAGGCGGGGTGTCTGACCGACGGCAGTCCGGAGGACATCGCCGGTGCGGTGATGGAGATGCTCGATTCCGCCCAGCATACCAGGCTCCGGCAACATGCATTGCTATATGCCGAGCGGCTGAGTTGGGAACGATTGATGTGGCGCCAATGGGAGATCATTTGTGCGATCTTTAAGATGGTACCTTAGAAATGATCATCCGTGCACGCTCCCCATTGCGCATCGATTTCGGCGGCGGCACCGACGTGCCGCCATACTGCGACGAGCAGAAGCAGGGTGGTGCTGAGCACCACCATCAACCGCCAAGCGTACGCACTTCACGCGGGGCTTGCAGAACCGCCTGTTTCGGTGCTGTGTACGGATTATAAGGGGCGTGAGGAGGTATATACATTCCGGCAGCCTGGCGCTTTATAATGTTGTTATTTAAAGCCATTCCGGAGAGTTTGTTCAAACGGCTGAACTCTTTAGAAACAGCCAAGGTGGACCCCATTGTTCAAGACAGTTTTATTTAAAATTTAAGAGCCAAATACGTGTTTTATAGACCTTGTAATAGGTAGAATGGTTAGAGTTATTAAACCATTGGCACTACCAAATCTGTTATAATATCGCTGGTTGTAACCACCTCCTTTTGCATCTTTTGGCAGGATTGTATGTAAACTTCTGCAGGTGTTTGGTAGCCAAGTGATTGGTGAGGGCGACGATAGTTATAAAAGTCCAGGTAGTGGGCGATTCTTTGCCTGGCCTCACGGGGACTAGCGTAGTCGTGCAGGTAAACTTCTTCGTATTTCAGACTGCGCCAGAGGCGCTCGTCAAAGATGTATCTGTAGCTCTACCCTTACCGTCCATGCTGATTTGGACTCCCGCATTTTTTAAAAGCTCTATGTACTGCGGGCTGGTGAACTGGCTTCCCTGATCGCTGTTCATGATTTTCGGCCGGGACCGGGCCAGGGCCAGTTTAACCGCTTCCAGGACAAAGGAAATCTCCAGCGAGAGGTCCATCTCCCAACTGACCACATAACGGGAGTACCAATCCATGATTGCTACCAGGTACACCCAGCCCTTTTGCAGGCGAATGTAGGTAATATCTATGCCCCACACCTGGTCTGGATGGGTGATTTCGAGGTTTCTAAGCAAGTAGGGGTAAACCTTATGTTGCTGATTGCGCTTGCTCAGGTTTGGCCCGGGATGGATACCGGCGATCCCCATTTCACGCATATGTCGCTGTACTGCTTTACGGTTGACTTCAAAGCCCTCGCGGCGAAGCTGTGCTGTAATCCGTCTGGAACCGTAGTACGGATGTTCTGTGTAGATCTCATCAATGCGGTGTTTGATAGCGATTTCCTCTGGTGAAGGTCCCACAGGCTTGTAGTAAAGGCTTGTGCGATTAAGGCTCAAAAGTCTGGCCTGTGTTGCAATGGGAATTTCCGGGTTATCCCACTCGACCAGGGCCATGCGTTGCTCACGGGTCATGCTGGATGCCAGATTTTTTTTTCAACCAGGACAGTTGTGTGGTCAGACGACCAATCTCGGCATACAAGTCCTGGATTTGCTTTTCGTAATCTTTTTTCATGGCTTCTATATTTTCTTTTATCAAAAAGTTGGGGCAGGTTTTCGAGTACTTCTTTTTTCCAATTCTTTAACTGAGTGGCATGGACCCCGTATTCCGATGATAGCTGAGAGAGGGTTTTTTCTTCTTTGAGAATTTCCAGTACGATCTTGCTTTTGAATTCCGGCGAATATTGTTTGCGAACAGACATTTGGTTCTAAAAAACCCCCTTTTCACTGTCTAAAATCCTGGGTCCATTATAAGGATACAAGGAGTTCTCTCGCTCGAAGACTCAACGCAAATGGGTGACACCAGAAATGAGTTGGGAAGTTGTGGTTACACGTTCTAACCCGGTTCTGCCCGACCCCAGAGTGAGCAGGCTAGTGCGCTGCCTGAAAGGAGCAGGTTACCATTGCAGTGTTTTGGCTTGGGCACGCGAAAGATTGGACAAAACAGGTCTAACGCCCGGTTATCCCTGCTGCAGAATGTACTTTCCGGGCAGATTCGGCGGAGGGTTTCTCAACCTGTTCGGCCTGCTGGTGTTTAACCTCTGGTTGCTCTGGAATCACCTGAAAACCCGCCCGCCGGTGATTCACGCGTACGACCTGGATACGGTGCTGCCCGCGTTGCTTGCCCGCTGCCTTGTCAAGAGCCGGGTGGTATACGACATCGCCGACTGGTATGCCGACTCCCGCAAGGTTGGGTGCCTGAAACCGCTAGCTAACTGGCTTGAACGGCTAGCCTGCCGAGCGGCTGATTTGGTGGTGCTGGCTCACGAAAGTCGGATAGAGCAGACTGGCTTTTCGCCCAGGCGGTGGGTCGTTTTTTATAACACCCCGGAGGAAATAGACTGCCTTGCTAACCACGGCGAACACACGGAGCCGGGTGATTACTTCGTCTATGTCGGGGTGCTCCAGCCTGACCGTGGCATCGAGCAAATAATCCGTGCTGCACTTGCGGTTGGCGCAAGGTTGACGATCGCCGGCTTCGGCCCATTGTCCAAAATGTGTGCTTCGGAAAGCGGAAAGGAAGACCTCGTTACTTTCCGCGGCCGGGTCTCCTACGAGGAAGCCCTGGCGCTGCAGCGAGGCGCCATCGCCATACTGGCCTTATACGATCCCGCCGTGCCGAATAATCGTTTTGCCGCGCCCAATAAACTCTACGAAGCTATGATGTTAGGCCGGCCTATCATAACGTCTGGCGGGACCTTAGTGGGAGAGATCGTGGAGCGTGAAGGTATAGGTCTCGTGGTACCGTACGACGACGTACAACGCCTTGGAGATGCCATGAGATTCCTCGCGTCGCATCCCGAAGAGTGCGAACGGATGGGTCGGAAAGGCCGGCAGCTGTACGAACAACGATACTCTTTTGCTCGGCAATGCCAGGCGATCCAAGAGGCCTACAGGAGTCTTGTAGAAAGTGCTGTATCGAGATAGACAGTTGGTTCTCGACCTCATCACCTCCAGGAAACCGTCGGCGCGCAGACCTGCGTCCTCTAGTCCTGTAAGGGGTTTTACACCGATGTTTGGATATTTTTCCCGTACAGCCATTCGAAGCTTGGACCCCCCATTTTTCGTGTCTAGATTTCTGGACCCATTACGCACCGGAACTGGAGACACAAAAGATCACACGTTGGGTAAGGTGGTATTGCCGTTGTTGCGACGACGTGGCAGATGAAGGGCGGGGCAGGGGCTGTTCGCTTTCTGTGGGCTTACACATAAAAGCAATGGTTACATTACCGGAATTGGAGGCCGCACCTGTGAGAACCATGCGGGAAAAAGACAACGCTAACATACACACCGTGGTCCTTGCCGGAAGGGGCAGCGAGCGGTTCCGGCCCCCGGGTTCGAGAAACAGGCTCAAACAATTCCTGCGGCTGTTCGGGGAGAGGACGATGCTGCAGGAAACCGGCAATTATACCGGCACGCAATGATGATTATTATGCCTGAAAGGTAATGGTGGCCATGACTGGAAGAAGGAGCAAAACAAACAGTGATAAATTGCCACGACTAACCGAATCCCACATCCGCGACATGGCGGACCCCGCAGAGTTTTGAGCACGGCAGGAATTACTGTAATGATGGGGCTATCATAGACCCCGTCCGCCAGGGGATGGAACTGCGCGAGGAATGCAGCGGTTCCCGGTACCTCGTAATGGTTTTGTGATGTAAGGAGGCGATTTTCGACTTGCTGAAGATATCTCCTTTCTTAAACCCCTCAATCTTCCGGGAATACGACATCCGGGGCGTGGCCGGAAAAGACTTAACCTTTGAAACTGCCCGTATCCTGGGAAAAGCCTTCGGCACCTTTCTTTTAGAACAGGGCTTAAGTGAAGTGTTGGTGGGCCGGGACAACCGGGCCAGTTCCGAAGAATTGCGAAAGGGAATTTGCGATGGGCTTTTATCAACGGGATGTGATGTTATTGATCTGGGCCTGGTGGTCACCCCCATCGTATATTTCGCCCGTTACCACCTGGGCGTAAAAGGCGCCGTGATGGTCACCGGCAGCCACAACCCGCCGGAGGAAAACGGATTTAAGCTCGCTGCGGGCGGCGCGGAAACGATCTACGGGAATGAAATCCAGAAGCTCAAGGAGATTAGCTCACTCGGTTCCTTTGCCGCCGGCCGGGGGAAAATTAAAACTGCTGACGTTGTTCCCGCCTACCTGGATGCGCTGGCTGATAAAATTAAACTTGGTCCCCGCCAATTAAAAGTGGTCGTGGACTGCGGCAGCGGTACGGCGGGTTACTTCGCGCCGCAGCTCTTGCGCCGCTGGGGTTGTAACGTCATAGAGCTTTATTGTACTCCCGACCCGGCCTTTCCCCACCACCACCCCGACCCGGTAAAAACGGCCAACCTCCTCGATTTGCAAAAGAAAGTTCTTGAGGAGGGGGCGGATCTGGGCGTGGCCTACGACGGGGATGCCGACCGCCTGGGGGTTGTGGACGACCGGGGAAACGTGGTCTGGGGGGACAAGCTGATGATCCTCTTTTGGCGCGAAATTCTTCCCCGCTTCCCCGGTGCCCCGGTGCTGGTGGAAGTCAAGTGCTCCCAGAGCCTGGTGGAGGAAGCCGCCCGCCTTGGGGGGAAGCCCGTTTTTTCCCGCACCGGGCATTCCCTGATCAAGGCCAGAATGCGGGAACTTAACGCCCCCTTTACAGGGGAAATGTCCGGCCACATGTTTTTCGCCGACGAATATTATGGCTACGACGATGCGCTGTATGCCACCGGGAGGCTCTTGCGTATTTTATCAAATACGGAAAAACCTCTTTCTCTTCTTTTGACCGGCGTGCCGCAATATTATTCTACGGCAGAGACGCGCGTACCCTGTCCGGACGAGGTTAAATTTGCCGTTGTAGAGCAGCTTGTCAAGGAGTTTCAGCGCCAGTTCGAAGTTATTGACGTGGACGGTGCCCGGGTAGTGTTTGAGGACGGGTGGGGACTTGTGCGCGCTTCCAACACCCAGCCCGTGCTGGTGGCCCGCTGCGAGGCGAAAACACCCGCAGGCTTGCAGAGGATCTGCGATCTAATGAAAAAAGCAATTACCGCCCACCCCCAGGTGGAAGATTTCGAGTGGGAGTTTTAGCCGGGAAACAAAGAAGAATAGATTTCCGGCAGGAAGTTAATCCGGTTACTTCAGCAGCCAGGAACGCACTGGTTACCGTTAGGAAAACAGTTCGGTCAGCCTGGAAAATCTGGTTGGCTGTTTCTGATGGGGGGATGTATTATTGTTTTATGCCGTAATTATGGCCGGTGGGACAGGGGAGCGATTCTGGCCCCTCTCCCGGCGGGATAGACCCAAGCAGTTCCTCTCCCTATCATCTACGCCCCCGGCAGGCTGGTGGCCACCCTGGGGGTGGAAAACCTGGTAGTGGTGGACGACGGGGAGTGCCTGCTGGTGTGCCGCAAGGACCGCGCCCAGGAGCTGAAGCGTCTCACCGCCACCCTCAAGGAAGCGGGTCTCGAAGATGCTTTATAGGGAAGGCCTTGTTTTTCCTTTAGTTTCCCCGCCGGCAACCGGTAGGTATTATTAAAGGGCCGGCCTTCTTTTTTGGGAAAGCATCTTCGAAGGTTGGCCAGGTTAACCTTCCCAGTTACAAGGCAATTGTAAAAAGATAGAGGTATGGGAGAAGACCGGGGACGGGTAGCCGGAATAATTTGCGGAAGGTAAGGAACACCCACCCGGTGATTGGCGTTGTCGGGGTATGGTAGCATGGAAAAAGTTAAGCTCCTCCAGCTAATTACCCTTTCCGAACTGGGCGGCGCCCAGAAGGTGCTCTACCACCTGGTGTCCGGATTGAACCGGGAGCGCTTTGAGGTTACGGTGGCCTGTGCGCCGGGCGGGGAGCTGGTGCACTGGCTTTCCGGGCACGAGGACGTGAGGATCGTGGAAGTGCCGTATCTCTGCCGGGAGGTGTCGCCTCTAAGGGACCTGTCCGCCTTTTGCTTTTTGTACCGCCTTATGCGCCGGGAGCGCTTTCACATCGTGCACTGCCACAGCTCCAAGGCAGGTATCCTGGGGCGCCTGGCGGCCTGCCTGGCCGGGGTACCGGGCATCGTCTTCACCGTTCACGGCTGGGGAATAAACGATTACCAGTCCCGGGCGGCCCAGCTTTTATTTGTGGCGGCTGAAAGACTGGCCGGGCGGGTAAGCAGCCGGGTGGTGTGCGTTTCGCAGGCTGATCTGCAAAAGGGCCTTGAGCTGGGACTGGCTCCGCCTTCCCGGCTGGCGGTTATTCACAACGGCCTGCCGGAACCCCCATTCAAGCCGGGTGCCCTGCGCCGGGAGCTGGGCCTGGACAGGGACGTCCTGCTGGTGGGTATGGTGTGCCGGCTGCGCGCGCCAAAGGATCCCCTGTTCTTCCTGCAAACGGCCCGGGCGCTGCTTTCCACGGGGAAATGGTCTAACCGCCTTTATTTTGTGCTCATTGGCGACGGCCCTTTAATGGCCGGTTGTCGGGATTTTGTGGCGCGCCACGGCCTGGCCGGAAAAGTTTTCCTTCCGGGCGGCCGCGAGGATGCCCCGTCCCTTCTGGGCGATCTCGATGTTTTCGTCCTCTTCTCCCTCTGGGAAGGCCTGCCCCTCACCATTATCGAGGCCATGTACGCGGCAAAGCCGGTGGTGGCCGCGGCGGTGGGCGGGGTGGGGGAACTGGTCGTCCCCGGGGAGACGGGGTTCCTGGTCCCGCCCCGGGACCTGCCGGGAGCGGTAAAGGCCCTGGAGGTGCTCCTGGGAGATGCACGGCTCCGCCGGGAGATGGGGGAAAAGGCCGGGCGGCTGGCCCGGGAAAGGTTTTCGGTGGAACGGATGGTAAAAAGCTATACGGCACTGTACGAGGAAATGCTCCCGGCATCCTGTTGAAGGAAAATTGCTCCAGCCGTCGAAGTAAGTCAATTAAGTAAAAAGCAGAACCCCAATACATTTACTGGATGTTTCACCCATGAAGAAATTTCTGCGTCTTTTAAAACCGCTTTTACCCTGGCTTCTGGCGCTCGGGGACGCCCTGGGGGTCCTGGGCGGCTATTACCTGGCCTTTATCCTGCGCTTTGCCGGCACGCTGCCGCCCGAAAACTGGCAGGCTTTTCTGCAGGCGCTTCCG
Organism: Desulfofundulus sp. TPOSR; assembly: GCF_011393055.1. Taxonomy (NCBI): domain Bacteria; kingdom Bacillati; phylum Bacillota; class Clostridia; order Eubacteriales; family Peptococcaceae; genus Desulfofundulus; species Desulfofundulus sp. TPOSR. The sequence continues at coordinate 791,447 of NZ_JAAOEF010000003.1, forward strand.
GGCATCGGGGCAGTTACGTGGGGGATCTTCGGTACCCTGGGGCTGTACCAGAAGAGTTACAACGGCTTCATGCCCGTGCTGCGTGCGACTTTGACCGGCGTGGCTGGCGTGGCCGTGGCCGCCATGGCTCTCACCTTCTGGCTGCGGGGTTTTGCCTTCCCCCGCAGTGTTTTGCTGCTGGCGCCGCCCATCCAGGCGGGGCTGATCTGCCTGTGGCGCTGCTTCTTCTGGCATCTCGAACACCGGATCTATGGCCGGCGGGAGCTGCTGGTGGTAGGGCCGCCGGAGGAGGCCGCAGAAATCCTGGGCAAGGTGCTGGAGTTGCCCCGGGGGTGGTTCAGGGTACGCCGGGTGCTGGCGCCGGGGGAACTGAGAGAATTAAAGAAATGGCTGCCCGCGGTGGATGCCGTGCTGGTGGTGCCCTCCCTCTCCCGGGAGGACAAGGCCGGGGTGGTCGGTGCCTGCCTCAAGGCCCGCCGGGAGGTCTTCCTGGTGCCGGATTTGTACGACATTTTGCTGATCCGGGCCAGCCTGACCCAGCTGGACGACCTGCCGGTGGTGGAGGTGCAGGATATCCGCCTCACCTGGCCGCAGCGGGTAACCAAGCGCGCGATGGATGTAGTAGTGGCGGGTTTGGGTTTGATTCTGGCGGCTCCAGTAATGGCACTTTGTGCCCTGGCCATAGCCGTCACTTCTCCCGGCCCCGTTTTTTACACCCAGGAGCGAACGGGTTTCCGGGGCAAGACCTTCCGGGTCTACAAGTTTCGCACCATGATCCAGGATGCGGAAAAACAGACCGGGCCGGTACTGGCAGGAGAGAAGGACCCCCGTATCACTCCGGTGGGCCGTATCCTGAGGGCCACCAGATTGGATGAGTTGCCACAGCTTTTCAATGTGCTCAAGGGGGATATGAGCCTGGTAGGTCCCCGGCCCGAACGTCCTTTTTTCGTTAAACAGTTTGCGAGCGAAATACCTGATTATCACTACCGCCACCTGGTAAAACCCGGGCTTACCGGCCTGGCCCAGGTCCACGGCAAGTATACCACTTCCGCGGCGGACAAGCTCCGCTATGATCTCTACTACATCCGGAACTATTCCCTGCTTTTGGATCTAAAGATCCTGCTGCAGACCATCCCTGTCATCCTGGGGGGTGAAGCAGCCCGGGGACAAAGCGAAGCGGACCCGGAAAAGCGCACAGCGATCCATGCCCTGGTGAACGGTCAGCAGGAAGCAGCACCGGGGAACCGGGGGCGGCAATCTGCCTGGTAACCGCAGATATACTGTTGCAGAGCTGCTTGAATGCCAGTAGCTGGAGGTGGGTTGAATATCCTGCAGAGCGCCAACGTTGGTACCAAATGAAACAGACGGCAATGAGCGGGTGGATAAAGGAATGGCTGAATGAACTGGGGATCGAACTAATGAAAAAAGCAATTACCGCCCACCCCCAGGTGGAAGATTTCCAGTGGGAGTTTTAGCCGGGGGATGCCGGCAAGCAGAATGACCGCTTCTTGAAACCCTTCTGAACCTGAGGTAAACTGTAACCAGAAAGAATATAAGGAGACGGCTCGATGACTGAAAATCAGATCGACCATGACCGCCTGTTTAAAGAATTGCTGGAAACATTTTTCGCCGAATTCATGGAGTTGTTCTTTCCGGAAGCCGCCCGATCCATAGACCTGACACAGATCAGGTTTCTCCAGCAAGAAATCTTCACCGATGTTACAGCCGGTGACAGACACAAAGTGGACATTCTGGTGGAAACCAGTCTCAAGGGCCAGCCCGGTTTGATTCTGGTGCACATTGAACCGCAATCGTATGTGCAAAAGAATTTTAACGAGCGGATGTTTATTTACTTCAGCCGGTTATACGAGAAGTACCGGCGGAAAATATTACCGGTGGCCGTGTTCGGCTACGACCGGGTACGGGATGAACCGGACAGTTTCGGGATTGCCTTTCCCTTTCCTGGATGTCCTGAATTTCCGGTTTTACAAGCTGGAGTTGAAAAAACTTGACTGGCGGGAGTACATACATAGTGATAATCCGGTAGCAGCGGCGTTGTTGAGCAAAATGGGCTTCAGGCCGGAAGAAAGGGTGCGCGTAAAGCTGGAATTCCTGCGCATGCTGGCACGGATGAAACTGGACCCGGCGCGGATGGAACTGCTGGCCGTTTTTTTCGAGACCTACCTGAAGCTGAACCGCGAGGAAGAAGAACAACTTTACCGGGAATTGGGTAAAATGGACAAAAAGGAGGTTGACGCCATTATGCAAATAACCACCAGCTGGCATGAAAAAGGCCGTGCGGAAGGCCGTGCCGAAGGCCGTGTGGAAGGGCGTGTGGAGAAAGCGCGGGAAATCATTTGTAAATATCTGTCCCGTAAGTTTGGGGATAAGTCGGCCGGCTTGCAGCAAAAGGTCTGGCGGATGACCGATTTAGAAACGCTGGACTATATCCTGGAGCAGCTGTTCGCCGCCAGCACTCTGGAAGAAGCTCGGGTCATCATCAATAACGGCGTTAGAGAGCGATAAAGACCGGGGTAAGGACTGCACAAAGCGGTGTATGCCCCGCCGTACGGGGGGATGTGTTTTTGTTTTATGCCGTAATTATGGCCGGTGGGGCGGGGGAGCGCTTCTGGCCCCTCTCCCGGCGGGATAGACCCAAGCAGTTCCTCTCCCTGGTGGGGGAGCGCACCATGCTGCAGCTGACCTTTGACCGGCTGGCAGGGTTGGTACCGCCGGAGAACGTGTTGGTCGTTACCGGTGTCAATTATATCGAAACCGTGCGCCGGCAGTTGCCGGAGATTCCGCCGGAAAACATTGTGGCCGAACCGTGCGGCCGGGATACGGCGGCCGCCGTGGGTCTGGGAGCCCTCCATGTTTTGCGAAAGGACCCCCGGGGGATAATGGCGGTGCTGCCTGCCGACCATTACATTGCCTATGTACAGCGGTTTCAATCGGTGCTGCAGGCGGGAGTATCCCTGGCGGCCGGCGGCCAGTGGCTGGTAACCATGGGCATTACCCCCACCCGGCCGGACACGGGATACGGGTACATATGCCAGGGAGAGTTGCTCGAATACCATGAAGACATACCAGTTTACCGGGTGGTAAGGTTCACGGAAAAGCCGGGGCCGGAAAAGGCCCGCCAGTTTCTGGCCGCGGGGTGTTACCTGTGGAACAGCGGGATGTTTATCTGGCGGGCTGATTTAATTTACCGGTTGATTGAGGAACACCTGCCGGCCCTGGCGGCCGGACTGGCGGAAATAGGGCGGGCCATGAACCGCGGCTCCTGCCGGGAAGTCTTATCCCGTGTGTATCCCGGCCTGCCGAAGGTTTCCATTGATTACGGGGTCATGGAAAAGGCCCCCAACGTGCTGGTCCTGCCGGGTGACTTCGGCTGGGACGACGTGGGTTCCTGGCCGGCCCTGGAGCGGTGCCGGGAAACGGAGGAAAACGGCAACGTGATCGAGGCGCGGGGGGTTTTTCTGGAAACCCGCAACAGCATCATCCACGCCCCCGGCAGGCTGGTGGCCACCCTGGGGGTGGAGAACCTGGTAGTGGTGGACGACGGGGAGTGCCTGCTGGTGTGCCGCAAGGATCGCGCCCAGGAGCTGAAGCGTCTCACCGCCGCCCTCAAGGAAGCGGGTCTCGAAGATGCTTTATAGGGAAGGCCCTGCCTTCCCTATAGTTTCCCCGCCGGCATGTTTATCCAACTACCTTTTGGGGCGACATGCCGGGGCCGCTGAAAAAGAACGGCCGGAAGACGCCATAGCGTTGTACAAAGAGCTGGTGGAAGAGGCCATCGGCCGCCGTCAGCGCGGGGCCTACCGGGAAGCCGCAGGCTACCTGTGCCGGATTAAAACTCTCTGCCAGCGCACCGGCGCGCAGGAGGAATGGGAAGATTACCTCGCCGCGTTGAGGAGAAAATATGTCCGTTTTCCGGCGCTTCAGGAAGAGCTGGACGGAGCGGGGTTGTAAAAACGGGGCGAACTGTATTGTTCCTTAATTACACTGGCGAAAAATCCTTTGGTAATCCGGAAATCTCTTTACTTAAGAAAACTTCGGTGGCGTATACCTTTCTTCCGGGCTTAAAAGAGGTTATCGGCAGTATGGTAACCACCGGCAACGACTGGTTAACTTCTTCGGCGGACACCACCAGCGCCGGGCGTTTTCCGCCCTGTTCGGAACCCGCAACCGGGTCCAGACTCACCCAAAAAATACGCCAGCGGTACGTCACCATTCCGGTATCAACCTCGCCGTTTCGGCGTCGGCATTTCGATAGGAGTTCCCCATGACGAACTTACGTTCACTCCATAATGAATGAAAATAGGCGCAGTCTTTGTGATATTACCGTCAAGCCAAACTGCCGCGAAAGGGTCGGTTTACCACTGGAGCCTGGAAAGCCCGTGTAGGAGTTTGACCCTGAGCGCCTTGTAGGCACCATTAATTGTTGCTGCCGGTAAGGTAAGCACGCGAGGGAAAGTCTTTAACGTTTAAGGCGCTTATGGCCGGGCTGGCGGAAATAGTGCGGTTTATGTATGAAAGAAAGAATCTCCTATCGCGCGGTTTCCTTTAGCCAAACACTCTGTACATTATCACGCATAACAACTATGCGTCCCCGGCCATTCATCTTCCCGAAACTGATTAATAGCCCTGAGCACGCGCTCATGAATTTTCTTACGATTTGGCTGACGAAGCCGAACGATTATGATGCCATAATGCCGTTCGCTGCGCTTGTTCACAAACCCTTTATCTGTAGTAATAAGCAGGCATTTCAGGCGCAGAACAATTTTCCAAAGATCTCGATCGGCAATTCCTTCTTTTGGCGTTCCCCGGTGATCAAAAACTTCGTGACCCAATTCCCGCAGGACTTGAACTGTTCGCGATGGGATATTTTCATCTACATAAATTTTCATGATTGCGACATAACCTCAATGGGGGTGATCTGTTCTTCAGCGAGTAAAGCCGCATATTCGAGGCAGGCCAGAATATCCTCCCTTTGCAGGGTTGGATATTCCGCCAGCAATTCTTCAATGGTATCTCCATTCGCCATCATAGCGATAATTTGATGCACAGGAATACGGGTTCCTTTTATGCAGGCCTGACCGTGACAAACAGCCGGGTCAATTGAAATACGCTCAATCATTTCCAACACCTCCTGCTCAACTAAGCCTTAAACAACTCTTCCCGGTTCCCCTGGAGGATACTGGCGATCATCTATAGTTATTTTTACATGCATTATAAGGTAAAAAACCTTGTAAATCAATATCCCGTCTGGAATCGTCCTCAAACCGTACGATGTCGTCTTCCGCCAGTTTCCTGCCTGTTTGGCAAGAGACAACTGCACCTCGAAATGTTGACATTTGGAAAAGGTAATGGCTAAAATCGTACCAACAGGTAAGATCTTGCTGCAGACCATCCCTGTCATCCTGGGGGGTGAAGCGGCCCGGGAACAAAGGGAGGTGGACCTGGAAAAGCGCGCAGCGATCCATGCCCTGGTGAACGGTCAGCAGGAAGCATCACCGGGGAACCGGGGGCGGCAATCTGCCTGGTAACCGCAGATATACTGTTGCAGAGCTGCTTGAATGCCAATAGCAGGAGGTGGGTGAATACCCTGCAGAGCACCAACGTTGGTACCAAAAGAAACAGGCAGCAATGACCGGGTGGATAAAGGAATGGCTGAATGAACTGGGGATCGAACCCGTAGAAAGAAAAGCTTAGATACATGCTAATAGCCGTGGAGAAGGCGGTTGTTCTACTATAGGCAACTTCTATGAGTTTGTCCAAATCCTGAAAGGTAGTGTGGCCGTGACTGGAAGAAAGAGCAAAACAAAGAAGGATAATTTGCCGCGACTAACCGAATCCCACATCCGCGACATGGCGGACCCTCAGAGTTTTGAGCGCGGCAGGAACTATTATAATGATGGAGCTATCATAGACCCCGTCCGCCAGGGGATGGAACTGCGCGGGGAATGTAGCGGTTCCCGGTACCAGCCATACAGGGTCAGGGTCAGGTTTAGCGATAAAGGCATTGTGGAAGCTTCCTGCACCTGCCCCCGGGGCGGGTTCTGCAAGCACATCGTGGCCCTGTTGCTTGCCTATGTCCATGAGCCGGAATCATTCCGGGAACTGACACCTCTGGAGGAAATGCTTGCCCGGCTGAGCAAGGAAGAGCTTATATCTTTAATTAGTGAGATGATTGAACGGGAACCGTCCTTGCTGGTCCTGGTGGAACTGTCGGCGTCCGCGGCCCGGGGGCATGTGGATGCGGCATCGTGCCGCCGGCAGGCGTTACGTGTGCTGCGGCATGAGGATCCGCTCCTTATCGAAGCGGATTTACGGGGAATGCTTGACATGGCCGAACGTATGGCCGCAAAAGAAGACTGGTTCGGCGCGGGTACGGTTTGCCATGCCCTGTTGAGCGTGCTGTCATCCGAATATGAGGATATTCAGTTCATGGACGAGGAGGGGGACATCGCGGTTGTTGCCGGCGATTGCGCCGAACTTTTGGGCGAGTGTCTGGCCCAGGGACGGGTTGACGCCCGCACGCGGCGGGAGTGGCTGCAGACGCTGCTGGAAGCCGAACTGGCCGACATCAGGCTGGGCGGTATTGATTTTGCGTCCGGCGCCTTTGACGTCATTCTGGAGCATGCCACCGAAGAGGAATGGACCGTACTCGAGGAACGAATACGTGAGGCCATGGGGGAAAGCAATGACTGGAAGAAGGAAATGCTGGTCAGGATGCTTGTCTCCTGGCGGGAGAAGCACGGCCGGCATGAAGAAGCAGGCGATATCGTCCGCGAACTGGGTACCCCGGAACAGCGCATGCTGTGGTTGGTCAGGGACGGAAAACCGGCTGAGGCTGTGGCCATTGCGCGGCAGCATTGCCTGGATAAACCCGGCTTGATTACCAGGCTTGCCGGTGAGCTGGTGGAAGCCGGCGCCCGGGAACAGGCCGTAACCCTGCTGACCGAACTGGCGGAGGGGGCTGACTCCCACTGGAGATATGTGGAATGGCTGGCGGAATATTACCTGGTACACGGAGATTGGGAAGCGGCCTTGAAGTGGCAGCGCAGGGTTTTTCTCCAGAACCCACGGGTTAAATCGTTCATAGACCTGGAATATATTAGTAAAAAGCTTGGTGTTTGGGAACAGGTGCGCTCCGAAGTACTGCACACTCCGGAGATCGAGAAAATGCCGCACGTGTTGCTTGAAATCGCCCTGCATGAGGGCGACGTGACGAGAGCGCTGGAGTTATTGCCCCGGGCTTCCGGTTGGGGATGGCGTAATTACAAGGAGAAGGTGGCCGGGGCCGCTGAAAAAGAACGGCCGGAAGACGCCATAGCGTTGTACAAAGAGCTGGTGGAAGAGGCCATCGGCCGCCGTCAGCGCGGGGCCTACCGGGAAGCCGCAGGCTACCTGTGCCGGATTAAAACTCTCTGCCAGCGCACCGGCGCGCAGGAGAACTGGGAAGATTACTTCGCCGCGTTGAGGAGAAAATATGCCCGTTTTCCGGCGCTTCAGGAAGAGCTGGACGGAGCGGGGTTATAAAAACGGGACGAACTGTATTGTTCCTTAATTACACTGGCGAAAAATCCTTTGGGTAATCCGGAAATCTCTTTACTTAAGAAAACTTCGGTGGCGTATACCTTTCTTCCGGGCTTAAAAGAGGTTATCGGCAGTATGGTAACCACCGGCAACGACTGGTTAACTTCTTCGGCGGACACCACCAGCGCCGGGCGTTTTCCGCCCTGTTCGGAACCCGCAACCGGGTCCAGACTCACCCAAAAAATACGCCAGCGGTACGTCACCATTCCGGTATCAACCTCGCCGTTTCGGCGTCGGCATTTCGATAGGAGTGGTAAATTCAAAAAGGGCGACGGTGCAGAAGTGGTAATTTAAGGGAGCGTGGATAAATGCACATTCTGGTCACCGGTGGGGCCGGTTACATCGGCAGCCATACAGTTCAGGAACTTTTGCGGGCGGGGTATCGGGTGACGGTGCTGGACAATCTTTCCCGGGGCCACATGGCGGTGGCGCAGGTGCTTGATGGTGCGGAATTCGTCTGGGGGGACATTGCCGACCGTGAACTGGTGGTGGGGCTGGTGAGATCGCGCGGCATTCAGGCCGTGCTTCACTTTGCAGCCCTGAGCCTGGTGGGGGAGTCAATGGCCGAGCCGTCCCTTTATTACCATAACAACGTGGTTAAGGGCCTGTCTCTCCTGGAGGCGGCGCGGGAGGCGGAAGTTCCCTGCTTCATTTTTTCTTCCACCGCCGCCGTCTACGGCGAGCCGGTACAGGTGCCCATTGAGGAAGACCACCCCCTGGCTCCTACCAACCCCTATGGTGCCACCTGGTGCTGGTGGCCTCCTCCCGGCGTATCAGGGAAGAGCTGGACTGGCGCCCCGTTACGGCGACGTGGAAACCATCGTCCGCACGGCCTGGGAGTGGCACCGGCGGCATCCAGAGGACTATGAAGGTGGGACTTGAGGCGGGTTTTCATGATTGACCTGGCCGTGTAAAATTTAAGCAGGTACCAGAAGGAGAATGACCGTGCTTCTTGAAACCCTTCTGGACCTGATGTAAACTTTAACCAGAAAGAATATAAGGAGACAGCTCGATGACTGAAAATCAGATCGACCGAAACTGGACCCGGCGCGGATGGAACTGCTGGCCGTTTTTTTCGAGACCTACCTGAAGCTGAACCGCGAGGAAGAAGAACAACTTTACCGTGAATTGGGTAAAATGGACAAAAAGGAGGTTGACGCCATTATGCAAATAACCACCAGCTGGCATGAAAAAGGCCGTGCGGAAGGCCGTGTGGAAGGGCGTGTGGAGAAAGCGCGGGAAATCATTTGTAAATATCTGTCCCGTAAGTTTGGGGATAAGTCGGCCGGCTTGCAGCAAAAGGTCGAGCGGATGACCGATTTAGAAACGCTGGACTATATCCTGGAGCAGCTGTTTGCCGCCAGCACCCTGGAAGAAGCTCGGGTCATCATCAATAACGGCGTTAAAGGAGATAAACTGCCTTAAGAAATATTAGTGGGGGGGCTTCCCCATATTTGGCCCTGGACCGTGACCATAAATGGGGATTATTCAGTGACCAATAATGCCCCTTTTTAGGAAAACGACAGAGCCGGATTTTTATTGGACACGGACTTTTTGATTGATTTAATATCCTGTGTTCTAAAAAAATGCCGGACTCTTGGAGACGCATGCTTCGCACCTGTTAAATAGGTACCCTCTATCCCGCCCTCACCAAAGAGATTGCTGCCGGCATGTGGTTATAAGCTTTACCCGCTACCCGGTACTCGTGTACCCATTACCCGGTACGCATTCACCGGTATCCTGCAGGGACCTCACCCCTGAGAAGTTAACGGAGACGCGCGTCAGCGCGGCTACGGCCGGATATAGCACCTCCGACGGGGAGATGCCCTCAGCAGCTCCCACCTCTGGTTACACCTGAAATTTTTATTCGTTCAATTCGGTTGTCCAGTTCACCGCCTGGATGGCCGTATCAAGTTCCCGGTACGCCTTGGCCAGGGCGTCGGCTTCGCGCCGCCACCGGGCTACATCTATCGTGGGCTGGAACTTAACCTCGGAACGGGTTATTCGCCAACTATCACGATCAGGTGCGGCTGCATCAACCAGATCCGTAACCAGTTTCTGGCGCAACTTGAGCATGTCGCGATGCACGATGGCTTCCATTAATGTCGGCCCGTCAGGGAGCTTAGCCTGCAGGTTGGTACGGTTTATTGCCACCACCAGTGTCTCCAGACGGCGGGTCAACTTCTCAATTTCGGCCATCAAGTCTTCCGGGCGCTCCGCCGGCAGGTCACCCTCCTGCACCCGGGCATCCTTGAAGGCGCGCTCTCTTAACGCAGCAATCTGCTCCTTTATACTTTTACGCTCCAAAAGTGCCTCCGCCAACTTCATTGTTACCATCTCCTTCCCTGATAGAATTAGACACAGGAAAAGAGATGAAAGTTCCTTAAAATTTAATATTTTCATATCGAGGAACGCTGGCAAGCTTTTCATGATTTTTGCGTTTTTATCCCGCATACCATTGCCCGCCTTTCGGAAAAATGTTACAATAATGCCGCGAAAGAGCCCAGTCAGGGCCTTTTACCGCAAGCATCCAAGGGGGGGTGAAATGGTGAAGGCGGCACTTGCAGAGATCGCCGCTACCGGCGAAAAAAAATACACCTACGCTGACTATTGTAAGCTCCCCGAGGGGGCACCCTACCAGCTCATTGGAGGTGAATTAGTCGTGACGCCTGCCCCGGGGAATTACCACCAGACTCTGTGTTCGTGCCCTTAAAAAACGCCGGACTCCTGGAGACGCCGCTGGCCGCGGCGGAGCTTGCGGTATCCGGGTGGTGATTGGTAACGCTGGGGAAATGACTGAACCAGTAAAAGGTGGTCGGCATGTGTGGAGTACCGAAGCAATTATTAGCCCGGCTTGTCCTTGGGCTGCTTATCTTTCATCTAATTGTTCCTTCTCCCGCCCGGGCCGCCCAGAAGCTGACCGTCTATTCCCCGGCCGAACAGAAGGGGAAACCGGCGCAGTTTATCTGGCAGTTGTCCGGGGTGGGCCGCCTTTCGGGGGACATAATGGTTGGCCCCAACGGCCTTTTATACCTCCCCGTGGGCAACAAACTGGCGGCGGTGGACACCCGGGGGCGGGTGGTCTGGGAGGCGGCCGGTCCGGCGGGAGGAAGGATGGGCCGGCCGGTTTTCGGTCCCGCCGGTTCTATTTTTTTACCGGGGAGTACCGTGGTGCAGGAAATAAAAATGAACGGGGCGGCGGGATGGAGTTTCAGTGCCTTCCAGGGTTCCACGGCATCCGGGCCTGCCTGGTTGTCTTCAGGTCCGCGGGGTTACCTTTACCTGCCCCTGCCTGCGGCATTGTACGCCGTGGACACCATTGGCCGGTATAAATGGGCGTTGTTACACTGGGATGCCGGCGATCTGTACCGGGCCGTCCCCCTTAAAGACCGGGCAATTGACGGTTGTGCCGGCGACGAGCGGGCGGTATACGTGGTTTGCAGCCGCAGGCAGGCTGGATCGACCCTGCTGGCTGTGGACGGTGCCGGGAAAATCCTCTGGCGTTACTGGCTGGGAGAGATAAAGGAGGTCCATCTGGTTCCGGGAGGCGACGGCGTTCTCTATGCAACGGTTAATCCGTCGAAACTCGACAAGTTGAATAAAGGGAAGGTATATGCTTTCCGGCCGGAGGACAGCGGCCGGCCCGCCTGGAGCCAGACCATACCCTTCGACGACCTGACCGCTCCGGTTCTTTCCCCGGATAAAACCCTTTATTTTACTGCCGGGGGACGCATTTATGCCCTGGATGCTCAAACCGGGCAGCAAAAATGGTACCAGCCGCTCTTGAATCTGATTTCAGCCCCGGCGGTGGACGGCAGGCGGGACAGGATTTATGCCGGAACTTCCGACAAACGCCTGCTGGCGGTCGGCGCCGGAGGGCGGTTGATCTGGGACCTGGAGCTGGACGGGGCCGTCAGCAGGCCGCCGCTTGTGGGCCCGGACGGTTACCTGTACGTAGTCACCGCCAAAGGGAGCTTGTACAAAATACTGGATGCCGGCAATTCCTGGCGCCTGTTCAAGTAGGTGTTCCTGATATGAGGCGATTTCATTTCCAGTTTGTCCTGCTGATGGCGGGAATTATTACAGGGATTATGTTTATTTTGCCTCCCCGGGTGGCAGCGGGGGAGTCGGCCGGAACAGAATGGTTTAAGGATATACGGAACCACTGGGCCAGAAGCCACATCCTGCGCCTGGCCGCCCTGGATCTGGTCCGGGGTTATCCCGATGCCACCTACCGGCCCCAGCGCCCCCTCACCCGGCTGGAGCTGGTGGCCCTGGTGATGCGGGTGGGCGATTTCGAAAAGGCCGCGGCAGAGGCGGCCCGCCGGGAAACCCGGAGACGCACCGTTGAGGATTCCGGCACGCCTTCGCCTGCTGGAAGTCCTATCCCCCGGGTTCCCTGGGGCCAGGATTCCTTTACCCTGGCAGTAAAAAAGGAATTTTTGCCCCCGGAGTGGGTGGCTTCCTTTAATCCGGATAAACCGGTAACCCGGGCCGAAGTGGCCGCTTTACTGGCCCGGAGTTTTTACCTGGCCGTACCGGAAGAGGGAGGCACTTCCGGCAGTGCTCCTTCCACCGGCGTCTTTCCCGATATCGACCGGGCACCCGCCCTGTACCAACCCTACATCCGGGCCGTGGCCGCAGCCGGGATCATGTCCGGGTATTCCGACGGCACTTTCCGTCCCGCCCACATATTGAACCGCGCTGAAATGGCGGTCATTCTTTCCAGCCTGCTGGACCGCAACTGGGTTAAAGTGCCGGCGGGCCGTCGGCTGGAGGGTTGGGTTTCCAATGTGCGTATGGACCCGAAAGGCCTGGAACTGGAGCTCACCTCCCTGGTCGGGGTGCAGAAGTTGCGGGTAAGTCCAGATTATCATTGCTTCGCCGACGGCAGGGAATGCACGCTGCTCCAGGCCGGCAATCACCGGGTGGAAGTTATCCTGGACGGCCGCCGGCAGGTGCGCTGGGTCAACCTGCTGGAGAAACGGAAGACAGCAGGTAATACAGAGAAAGTAACCGGTTCGGTGAAGTCCGTAGTCCTGGGTGAAGATAACCTGCTGGTATTGAACGATTTGAACTGCGAGGATCGTATTTTTTCTCTGGCCTGGGATGCGGTGCTGGTGGGGAAAAAGGCCAAGCAGGATTTCCGCTCCCTCAAACCGGGCGACTTCGTGGAAGTGGAGCTTGACGGCGGCCAGGTAAAGCGGGTTACCCTGCTCGAGGTGAAAAAAATCTCGGGTACCGTAGGTACACTCACCAGCAAAACGCTGGGGCTGCTGGGCAGGTCCGGCCAGAAGGGCAACCCGGATCGCTTCGATTACTGGGACCGGGCCAGGATAGTGGACAGGGAAGACCGGCGCGCCGGGGGCGTTATGCGGGGAGACCGGGTGGAAATTACCTACCTTGATCCCATCCCCGGGGAGATTCAGGACGAACGGGTGCTTCAAATTAAGATAACCTCCCGTCCCAGCCTGAAAAAACAAACGGGCAAACTGCAGGCCATCAAAACAACTGGAGGGACTTACCGCATTATCCTGGAAAAGGACAAGGAGTATGATGTGGACCCCGCGGTGAGGGTAACTGATCCCTCGGGCAACAGAATTGCCTTTTCCGACCTGGACCGGTACATCAAATCCCGGGTCGAGTTGTGGTTGGATGGAGCCGGCGTGGTTATGGAGATCCGGATTGCAGGTGAATAGCATACTTCGCACCTGTTAAAAGGAGGCAATCCAACAGAATAATGAAGGTCAATAAAGCTGAGGAACTTGTTTCAAAAGGTAGAGAGTTCCTGGAGAAGGGCGACTTCCGGGCCGCGGAAAAGGCCTTTGCCGCAGCCCTGGAAGAAGACGACGCTATACCCGTACGCAACAACCTGGCGCTGGCCGTCTTTATGGCCGGGGAGCCCCGGCGCGCCCTTGAGATTCTGGAACCGTACCTGGACCCGGAAAAGGAAGATGCCGGGGCGAATCCCTTTACCTACGCCCTGGCCGCCAGGATTCACCGCTCCCTGGGCCAGGAGGAGCAGGCCCGCCGGCGGCTGCAGCAGGCCGCGCGGAGCTTTGAGAAGGGATTGTCGGAACTGCGCCGAAGCCTGGGACAGGTCCCATATTCATTCCGGGAGTACACGGTGACCATCATGCTGGCGGCCGCCGACCTGGGAGATCACCGGCAGGTGTTCGAACTTTACCGCCGCTGGGAACCTTACCATGTTTCCTGGGAAAACAAATTTCTGGCCGCGGTGGCCTGCTTCAACCTGGGCCGCTACAAGCGGGCCGCAACCCTGTGGTCTTCCATAGCACAGGTGTCCAGGCTGTTTTCCGGCATGCAGCAGGTGGCCTTCCTGGTGGAGCGGGGCGTCATCCCGCCCTTTGAGATGAGCTACGAACGCTATTCCATGGAAAAAATGCAGGAAATGATGGAAGAGGCCGCGACCAGCGAGGAAGCGCGCCGACGGTACACCCAGGACGGCTTTTTCCGCATGATGCTGCTTGCCTGGCTGCTGGAGGGGGATAGCTCCAAAAATGCCGCCCAGGGGGTATATACCCTGGTGTATTACGGCGGCGAATGGGGCGAAAAGCTGGGGCGGCAGGTGCTGGAATACCCCGGGTTTTCTCCCTCCCTGAAATTTGCAGCAGTAGACGCCCTCATGGCCAGGGGCATCCTGCGGGAAGGCGAGCCCGTTCCCATGTTTATCGACGGGGAGCGGCGGCTGGTGGAGATCAAAAAGACCCCCGTTTTGATGGAACCGGACCAGGAGCTGGACAAAATAGTGGACCGGGCGATTAAGTTGCGGGACGAAGGGAAAATAGACGCAGCTGTGGAGCTGCTGCGGGGTCTCCACCGGGAGGGGAAGCTCTACCCCCGGGCGATGATGACCCTTGCCAACCTTCTGCGCCGAAAGGGCGATCTGGATGAGGCTCTAAATATAATGGAAATGCTGGAGGAAATAGACCCGGACAACCCGGTTTTTCTGTTCAACCTTTCCTCGCTGATGCTGGAAATGGGAGAAATAGAGAAAGCCCGCGAATATTTTAACAGGATCGATAATCCGGAATTTGAGAAAGAGTTTGCCGAAAATTTAAAAATTCTGGAAAGGGAAATAGAGCGCTATGAAAGTGTTATTCGCTTGCCGGAAATGATTATGCAGGCCTATGAGGAAGATGAGCGCCGGAAAATAGAAGAGAAACCCCTGCCTGTGGACGCCTCCCTCTCCCGGGGCTTGAAAAACATGCCCGCCCACTGGCTGGAGGGCGCCTGTATATACTACGGTCTCGAGCCCGCGCGGCAGCGCCGGCAGCGGGAAGAGCAGCTGCGGGAATTTCTCTCCCGCCGCGACAACCTGGAAAAGGAAGTGGGGGAACTGGAAGAGGAAGAAAGGGAACTTTTAAAATATCTTTTGCAGCGGAGCGGCTGGAGCCGGTTGAACGCCGTCACCCGCAAATTCGGCTCTTTAGAAGGGGACGGTTTTTTCTGGCATGAGCGGGAACCGGAATCTTTTCTGGGCTTCCTGTGGTCCCTGGGCCTGGTGATGGTGGGTAAAGCTACGCTGGAAGGGCGCCGCGTCAAGATTGCCACAATCCCCCTGGAACTGCGGCAACCCCTGAAGGAAATACTGGGCATATAACATTTAACTTACGTGGGACTGTTCCTCCAGGTCGGTAATGTACTCCGTTAACAGTTTGCATTTTTCCCGTAACAGCTGACTTTGCGGAGGCGGAACAAGTGAAAAGTGGGACCCCTTGTCCGTTCCGTGCCGGGCGTGTTATTATTTGGATATGACTAGATGTTGCCGGAAATCGAGGTGAACTTACAAACTGACCAACCAGGGACGGATCGCCCGGGCCACGGCGCTGGTCATGGGCGCCACCATTTTAAGCAAAATCATGGGGTTTGGCCGGGAGGCGGTCTTAGCGGCGGCCTTCGGGGCCAGCGCGGCCACCGATGCCTACCTGGTGGCCATGATCATTCCGGCACTGTTATTTGGCCTGGTGGGCACCACCATTACCACTGTGGGTATTCCCTTTTTCAGCGAGTACATCCACCGGCCGGATAAAAGGTCCGAACTGCCGGTATTGATCTGGACCAGTTTTCACGCCGTTACCGGCGCCCTTTTAATCATCGCCCTGCTGGGGCTGCCGGCGGCCCCCTGGCTGGTGCGCATCCTGGCCCCGGGATTCACCCCGGAGCAGGCGGCGCTTACCACCCAGCTGGTGCGGGTGCTGCTGCCCATGGTGGTGATCATGGGCATGGTGGGCTGGGCCCAGGGGGTGCTCAACGCCCACCAGCATTTCGCCGCCCCGGCCTTTATGGGCATTCCCTATAACATCATCATGATCGGGGGCATTTTGCTGGCCGGGGCTTACGGGGGCATTGCCGGGGTGGCCTGGGCTACGGTGCTGGCCACGGTTAGCCAGTTTCTCATCCAGGTGCCGGCCCTCTACCGGCGGCGCATCAGCTACCGCCCGGTTTTTAACTGGCGCCACCCGGCCTTAAAGAAAATGCTCTGGCTGGCCGGGCCGGTGTTGATTGGGGTGGGGGCCAACCAGTTAAACGTGATTGTAGACCGCATGCTGGCTTCAGGCCTGGCCGAAGGCAGCATTTCCGCCCTCAATTACGCCCAGCGGGTTTTAAACCTGCCCCAGGGCCTTTTTGCCATTCCCCTCATTACCGTGCTTTACCCCACCCTGACGGAACGTACGGCCCTTGAGGATTCCACCGGCTTTTTGGCGGGTTTAAGCAGGGGTTTAAGGGTGCTGGCCTTCGTTTTGATCCCCCTGACTGTAGGCACAATGATTCTGCGGGAAGACCTGGTGCAGTTTATCTTTCAGCGGGGTGCCTTTGACGCGAAGGATGCCGGTATGACCGCCGTGGCGCTCCTCTTTTACACTCCAGGCCTGCTTTTCCTGATGTGGCGGGAGTTCCTCAACCGGGCCTTTTATGCCCTGCAGGATACCTGGACTCCCATGGGTACGGGCCTGGTGGCCGTGGCCGTAAACATCGCTTTAAACCTGATCCTGGTCCGGTACACCGGCCTGGCCGGGCTGGCCCTGGCCACATCCGCAGCCGCGGGGGTTGGCTGCATGCTCTTGTTCTGGCTGCTGCGCCGCCGGCTGGGGCATATTGGGGGAACGGCCCTGGTGCGGGAAACGGGACGTATTTTGGCGGCCTCCCTGTTGATGGGGCTCTTAGTATGGTGGCTGGATGTACGGGGGCTGGCGCTAATGGGCTGGCCCTTCCTGGAGGGCCTGGCGGGGAATTCCCCGGGCGGCGGGAGCCTGGCCGGTTTTGTGCTGCAGGGGCTGCGCCTGGGAGTGCTGATCACCGCCGGCGGGTGCTTTTATTTCTTTAGCTGCTGGCTATTGCGGGTGGGAGAGATGAGCTATGCCCTGAACCTGGCCCGGAACATCTTCCACCGCTTCCGCCCGGCGGCCCGGTAAAGAACGCACCAACACAGGCGTTTTTGGAGGTATGTAGCAGGTAGCTTGCACAGCAAGGGAAGTAAACAGGGGCGGCGGCCGTTCCTTCAGCCACGGGGGACGGCCGCCGCCCAACCAGTTTAACGATGAGTTAACATCAAAAAAGCGGATTGATAACCAGACCCGTTATCAGCTTGGGGTAAAAGAAAGTGGATTTCTGGGGCATTTTTTCGCCGTTGGTGGCCACCGCCGTGATCTCCTCCACCAGGGTGGGGTTCAGGAAGAAGGCCAGCTGGTATTCGCCTTCGTCCACGGCTTTCAGTGCCCCCACCTCTTCCCGGGTGTAGGTGAGGTGGCTCTCCCTGGCCCGTTCCGCACCGCCGATACCCAGAAGGCGGTCCAGGATCAGGTGGTGCAGCACCGAAACATCCAGCCCCTGCCAGGCGGCGGAATGGCCGGCGGGCATCAGGCGGGGCAACGCCCCTTCATCCCGCAGGGTTAAGAGATACAGGCGCCCCCCACCGCAGTACAGGCCGAAGGAGTGGCGGTGGGAAAGGGGGCCGACCCCGGGCCGGGCATCACCGGCAAAGCCCCCCCGGGCAGCCAGTTCTTTGATGAAACCGGTAAAGTTATCGTAGTCCGGGGTTAGGGGGAAGACGTCTACCTCGAAATGCTCCTGTATCTTGCCCAAGAGTTCCTCCACATCCAGGCCCTCCACGTTGCGTACCAGGCGGTGGGTCGGCAACACCACCAGGCCGGGATCGTACAGGTTGACCAGGGTCATCATTACGTAATCATAAGGTCCCGGTCCGGCGGGGTTACCCTCTTCCTGCCGCCTTTCCCGGCTGTAAGCCAGGGCCGTTTCGTAACGGTGGTGGCCGTCGGCAATGAAAACGCGCCTGCCGGCCATGACCTGCCGCACCTGTTCGATAACGGCGGGGTCCGTGATCACCCACAGGCGGTGGCCGTGGCCGTTTTCATCGGTAAACTCCAGGTCCGGCGAACGGCCCGCCCCTTGCCGCAAAAGGTTGTCCACGGCCATTTCCGCATCGGCATAAAGGCCGAAAATGGGGCTGAAATTGGCCCGGCAGGCCCGCATCAGCGCCAGGCGATCGGCCTTGTGCTTGGGCAGGGTCTCCTCGTGGGGCAGGACCACGCCCTTCTCGTAGGGCTCCAGCTTAACCGCGCAGATCATTCCGCTGCGCACCAGATGTTTCCCACCCACGCTAAATTCCTGTTCGTAAAGATACACTGCCGGGGATTCTTCCGGCACCAGCACGCCCTTCTCCCGCCAGGCGGTAAAATCGGCTGCCGCCCGGGTGTAGCGGTTGTTGTCTTCGCCATCCCCGGGATAGACCTTGCCGTATTCCAGGCGGATGATATTGTAGGGGTGGCGCCTGTAGTAGCCGTCCTGGGCTTTTGCATCAATGACATCGTAGGGCGGGGTCACCAGGTCGGCCAGGGGCCCCACACCGGGGGCGTAGCGCAGTCCTCTGAAGGGTTTGATTTCTGCCAATCTCTTCTCACTCCTTGTTATCGCTCTTTTTCTTCGTCCAGCGGTCGCTGTCCCGCTGCCGGTATTTTTGCATCATGCGGCAAAAGGCCTCTTCCAGGTCAATGCCCAGGGAGTTGGCATAACAGGCGATAATAAAAAGCACGTCGGCCAGTTCCAGGGCCAGATCTCCCGGGGGTTCCCCGGGTTTTTTCGGTTTCTGGCCGTAGAGATGGTTGACTTCCCGGGCCAGCTCACCCACCTCTTCGGTCAGGCGGGCCAGCATGGCCAGCGGGTGCCAGTAACCCTCTTCAAATTGGCTGATCCAGCGGTCCACTTCCTGCTGCATTTCCCTGATTTCCACGCCAAACCTCTCCCGTTGTTAAATTACTTCCAAAGCGCCTGCGAGGCTCACCGGAGAACGCGTGCAAACGGCAGGTAATTGAGGGCCTCACCTTTGCCATTATACCCTGCAGGACACCAGGTGAAAAGATCTATTTCCCGAAGTCCTCCCGGAAGGGCCACATCTTTCCACTTAATGGTCATATTTTCCCCCGCCGGAACATATTGTTTTCACAGCAGGAAGGAGGGAAAAACCATGGAACCAAGGCGCGGGCCGCAGTGGTTGATTTTGCGCAAGAAATACCTGCTGGCCATCCTGGGGCTGCTCCTTTTCCTCCTGGTCCTCCGGGTATTATCAGGGGGACTGGCTCCCGAACCGGAGATCGCCCCCGAACAGCTGCTGGCGGAAGCCCTGGAAAAAACGGCCACCAGCAAAAGCTTTCGTTACCGGGTGGAAGCCAAGCTGGGCCGGGACGGCGTGCTCAGCCGGGTGGAAGGGGAACGGCAGGCTCCCGACCGCATACACATTAAGGGCACCATGTACAACAACCCCGTGGAGTTCATCCAGGTGGGGGATACCACCTATATGCGGGATCTGTGGACCAAAAAGTGGCTTACCATGGAAGGAAACCGGCTGGCCCAGTCGGAACTCTTTGTGGCCGAATTTAACCCCCTGGGGTTTTTAAAATTTAAGGATGCCCTTGGTGTCCGTTACCGGGGCAAAGAAAAGTTAAAGGAAGGCCAAATGCTGGTGCTGGAATGCCAGCCCCTTTTGGACAATTCCTACCTGGAATTGAAGTACACGGACTACTACTGCAAGTTGTGGATTGAACCGCAGGACCACCGCATTCGCCAGGTCGTTCTGGAGGCCAAAGAACCGGGGAACATAACGGGCCTTTCGGTGGGGCTGAAGCTGTGGGATTTTGACCGGGAAATGAACATCAACCCACCGGTATGATTTTCGACAAATAATTGACGTTACCCGTTTTTTCTTTTATTATAATTTAAGGACTTTAAAGAACGCGGCGTTGCTGCTGCATTTTTTGTTTTCAGGAGTGGTGTTTCTTTGCACGAGGATATGGAAAAAGTTTTAATTACTGAAGAGGAGATTGCCCGGCGGGTGCGCGAGCTGGGGGCGGAAATTTCCCGGGACTATGCCGGGAAGGAACTGCTGGTGGTCGGCATATTAAAAGGTGCGGTCATCTTTATGGCCGACCTGGTACGCTGCCTGAACATCCCGGTACGCCTGGACTTTATGGCCGTCTCCAGTTATGGTACCTCCAGCGAGTCCTCAGGGGTAGTGCGCATTCTAAAGGACCTGGAGCAGAACATCGAAGGCCTGGACGTTTTAATCGTCGAGGATATTGTCGATACCGGCCTGACGTTGAACTACCTGCGGGAAAACCTGCTCACCCGGGGGCCGGCCAGTTTAAAAATTTGCACCCTCCTGGACAAGCCCAGCCGGCGCAAAGTAAACGTGCAGGTGGACTACAACGGTTTCGTCATCCCCGATGAATTCGTGGTCGGCTACGGCCTGGATTACGACGGCCGCTACCGCCACCTGCGGGATATTCTGATCCTGAAACGGGAAGTTTATAGCGGCAAGGAGCAGAGGGAAAATTGAACTTGTAAATTTCAGATGAGTAAGCGGGACAACGCCGTGCCTTAAGTGGGTTGACTGGACATTTTTTAAGGCAGAAAAACCGGGAGGTTATCCGCACCATGTCCGTTCAAGACCAGCAGGAGATGGTCATTGTCCTGGACTTCGGGGGCCAGTACAGCCACCTTATCGCCCGCCGTATCCGGGAGTTGAAAGTTTTCTGTGAAATGCTGCCCTACAACACGCCCCTTGATGAAATCAGAAGACATCATCCCCGGGGCATTGTTTTTTCCGGCGGGCCGGCCAGCGTCTACCAGCCCGGGGCACCCACCGTGGACCCGGCCGTTTATGATCTGGGCATCCCCATCCTGGGCATTTGCTACGGCATGCAGTTAATGACCAGGCAGCTGGGAGGAGTGGTTACCCGGGCGGAACACCACGAGTACGGCAAAACGGCCCTGGAAATACTTGACACCAGCGACCTTTTCTGTGGCTTTGAGCCCATTGAACAATGCTGGATGAGCCACGGCGACCGGGTGGAGGCCCCGCCCCCAGGGTTTGAAATCATCGCCCGCACGGAACTGGCTCCCGTGGCCGCCATGGCCAACCGGGAGCGCAGGCTTTACGCCGTGCAGTTCCACCCGGAAGTAATACATACTCCGAAGGGCCAGGACATCCTGCGCCATTTCCTTTACGATGTTTGCGGCTGCCAGGGCCGCTGGACCATGGGTTCCTTTATTGAAGAATCCATCAAGGAAATCCGCGCCCGGGTGGGAGACAGGCGTGCCCTCTGTGCCATCAGCGGCGGCGTGGATTCCTCGGTGGCCGCCGTACTGGTCCACCGGGCCATCGGCGACCAGTTGACCTGCATTTTTGTGGACCACGGCCTGTTGCGCCAGGGCGAGGCCGGGCAGGTGGTCGGGGTCATACGGGAACAGTTTCGTATCCCGCTGATCCATGTGGACGCCAGCCGGCGCTTCTTAAACCGCCTGGCGGGAGTAACCGACCCGGAACAAAAGCGCAAAATTATCGGGGAGGAATTCATCCGGGTCTTTGAAGAGGAGGCCGCCAGGCTGGGACAGGTGGACTTCCTGGTGCAGGGAACCCTTTACCCCGACGTGGTGGAAAGCGGTACGGCCACGGCGGCAGTAATCAAGTCCCACCATAACGTGGGCGGCCTGCCCGAGGACATGCAACTGGAACTGATCGAACCCCTGCGCTGGCTTTTCAAGGACGAGGTGCGGGAACTGGGCAAAGAGCTGGGACTGCCCGAAGAAGTGCTCTGGCGCCAGCCCTTCCCAGGACCGGGGCTGGCCGTGCGCATCCTGGGGGAAGTAACCCCGGAAAAACTGGAAATTCTGCGCCATGCCGACGCCATTGTCACGGAGGAAATCCGCCGGGCCGGCCTGCACCGGCAAATCTGGCAGTATTTCGCTGTGCTTCCGGACCTGCGGAGCGTGGGAGTGATGGGCGACGGGCGGACCTACGCCTATACCGTGGCCGTGCGGGCGGTGCACAGCCACGACGGCATGACGGCGGACTGGGTGCGCCTGCCCTACGAAGTTCTGGAACGCATATCCAGCCGCATCGTCAACGAAGTGGCGGGCGTAAACCGGGTGGTCTACGACATCACCTCCAAGCCGCCGGCCACCATTGAATGGGAGTGAAATGGTTATTGACAAGCCCGTTCCCGCCTTGCTAAGATACACTTGTAAGGATGGCTATTTTTCCCGATTGCAAGATAAAGTTTTCGAGAAAGTGTACCTAGGGTTCCACACCCGGTTTTCAGGGTGGCTCGGTCCGAGCGGTACAGGCCCGGAAGAGCAGTTTTCCGGGTTACACCGGCAGGGAGAAAAGCCCAGGCGGTAGGTTTCTCACATGTACACGGAAACCTGCCCGCCTGGGCTGCTTGTTTAATCCTTAATTCCGGCGTATATTCAGTAAAACCGATATGACAAGGATGCGGTGCTGTCGGCCCGAAGCACTGGAGTGAGCGGGGACAGCACCGCACCCAACAAGGAGGAGGGTTAAAATTGCTGGAAAAAATTTTTAAACTGCGCCAGTACCATACCAGTGCGCGCACAGAGGTTATTGCCGGACTGACCACCTTTATGACCATGGCCTACATCTTGTTCCTCAACCCCAACATCCTGGCCGCTACCGGCATGGACAAAAACGCCGTCTTTTTTGCCACTGCCGTTAGCGCGGGCCTGGTTACCATCGCTATGGGTCTCCTGGTCAACTATCCCATCGCCCTGGCGCCGGGCATGGGCCTCAACGCCTACTTTGCCACGGTGGCCGCCCAGCACGTGGGCATGCCCTGGCAGGTGGCCCTGGGTGCGGTATTCATCTCCGGTATCTTATTTATTCTCCTCACCGTCACCCGGATCCGCCAGCTGCTGGTGGTGGCCGTGCCCAACTCCATCAAGCGGGCCATTATTGTCGGCATTGGGTTGTTCATCACCATGCTGGGCCTGAAGATGGCCGAATTCATGGTCATTAAAGCCGGTCCGGTAATCCCGCCCACCATGGAGGCGCTCTCCCAACCCGGCGGCATTGCCACCCTGCGTTTCTTTGAGTGGAACATTTTCCTGGGCAGCTTTGCCAACCCGACCACCCTACTGGCCCTGACCGGTCTGGTCATTTCAGCCCTGTTGATGGCCAAAAGGATCAAGGGGGCCCTGCTGCTGGGCATCATCCTCACCACCATCATCGGCATCCCCCTGGGCGTCACCCAAATTCCGGCCAACTTCCAGCCCTTTGCCCTGCCTGATTTTTCCCGGCTGGCGGTGGGCAAGCTAGATCTGGCCGGGGCGCTGAACATGGGCATCTGGACGGTAGTCTTCACCTTTACCTTTGTGGAACTCTTTGATACCTTCGGCACCCTGGTAGGCACTGCCGGCAAGGCGGGGCTTCTTGACGAAAACGGCCAGTCTCCCCGCCTGGGCCGGGCCATGCTGGTAGATGCCTGCGGGGTGGCTTTCGGCGCCTTAATGGGCACCAGTACCGTTACCGCCTACATTGAAAGTGCCGCCGGCATTTCCGAAGGTGGCCGTACCGGCCTTACAGCCGTAACCACGGGGGTTTTGTTCCTCCTGGCCTTGATTCTGGCACCCATTGCCGGCTTGATTCCGGGAGCGGCCACCGCCCCGGCGCTGATCATCGTCGGCCTGCTCATGGCCCAGGCCATCAAGGGCATTGACTTCGAGGACTTCACCGAAGGGATGCCGGCCTTCCTGACCATAGTTTTGATGCCTTTCACCGGCAGCATCGCCAACGGCATTGCCGCCGGGATCATCTTTTACACCCTGCTCAAATTAATCAGCGGCCGGGCCCGGGAAGTGCACTGGCTGATGTGGATCCTGACCGCTCTGGTACTGGCCCGCTACCTGTTCCTGGCGGAACACTAAAAGCCCGGAGCGTTTTCCACAACAAGGCATGACCGCCGCCCGGGTAGCCATGCGATAATAATTAAATAACAATAATAACATTTAAAGAGGTGAAATCATGATCAAACCGCTGGTTGGCATTGTCATGGGCAGCGATTCGGATCTGCCCGTAATGAAAGAGGCCGTGGATATGCTGGAGAAGTTCGGCCTGCCCTACGAAGTGAGCATTTCCTCCGCCCACCGGGCGCCGGAGCTCACCGCCGAGTACGCCCGGTCGGCGGTGGAACGGGAGCTGGCGGTGATCATCGCCGCCGCCGGCGTGGCCGCCCACCTGCCGGGGGTCATCGCCGCCCAGACCCCCCTGCCCGTAATTGGCGTACCCATCAAAAGCGGTCCCTTAAGCGGAGTGGACGCCCTGTACTCCATGGTGCAGATGCCCCCGGGCATTCCCGTGGCCACCGTGGCCATTAACGGTGCCCGTAATGCGGCCATCCTGGCGGCCCAGATCATCGGCGCTACCAACCCGGAGGTGCGGGAGAAGGTCCTGCGCTACAAGGAAGAACTGGCCCGGGCGGTGGAAGAAAAGGCCCGGCGGCTGCAGGAACTGGGTGTGGCGGGTTATCTTGAGCAAATGGGAGGAGCTAAAGGATGATCGAACGTTACACCCTGCCGGAAATGAAGGCCATCTGGTCCCAGGAGAACAAGTTCCGCAAGTGGCTGGAGGTGGAAATTTACGCCTGCGAGGCCATGGCCGAAATGGGGCTGATACCCGAAGAGGCCTTCAGGCAAATCCGGGAACGGGCCGATTTCAACGTGCAGCGGATTGAAGAAATTGAGGCCGTAGTCAACCACGACGTCATTGCCTTTCTTACATGTGTGGGGGAATATGTGGGCGACGCGGCCAAATACATCCACATGGGCCTCACCTCCTCCGATGTGCTGGATACGGCCCTGGCGGTACTGATGAAGGAGGCCGGCCAGCAGATTTTAAGGCGCCTGGAGGAGCTGCGGGCAGTGCTTTTGGAGCGGGCCGGGGAGCACCGCTACACCTTGATGATTGGCCGTACCCACGGGGTGCATGCGGAACCCATCACCTTCGGCTTGAAAATGCTCCTCTGGGTGGCCGAAACGGAACGGAATATAGACCGTATGAAGCGGGCCATCGACGTAATCAGCGTGGGCAAAATTTCCGGGGCGGTGGGTACCTACGCCAACATAGATCCCCGGGTGGAAGCCCATGTCTGCCGCCGCCTGGGCCTGCGCCCGGCCCGGATTTCCACCCAGGTGCTGCAGCGGGACCGCCACGCCGAGTTTATGACCACCCTGGCCGTCATCGGCAGCTCTCTGGATAAGTTTGCCACGGAAATCCGTAGCCTGCAGCGCACGGATATTCTCGAAGTAGAGGAATACTTCGCTCAGGGGCAGAAGGGCTCCTCGGCCATGCCCCACAAGCGCAACCCCATCACCGCCGAGCGCATCAGCGGTCTGGCCCGGATCCTGCGGGGCAACGCCCTGGCCGCCCTGGAAAACGTGACCCTCTGGCACGAGCGGGATATCTCCCATTCCTCGGTGGAACGGGTGATCATTCCTGACAGCACCATCATCCTGGATTACATGCTCCACAAGATGACGGCCATTATGAAAAATCTCCTGGTTTACCCGGAAAACATGCGTAAAAACCTGGAACGCACCCGCGGCCTGCTGTTCTCCCAGCGGGTGCTCCTGGCCCTGGTGGAAAAGGGCCTGTCCCGGGAACGGGCCTACGAGCTGGTACAGCGCAATGCCATGCGCTCCTGGCGGGAGGGTGCCAGTTTTGAGACGCTCTTAAAGGAAGATGCGGACATCACCTCCGTGCTTTCCCCTCAAGAAATAGAATCCCTCTTTAACTACAACTATCACCTGCGCCATGTTGACGACATATACCGGCGTTTCGGTCTCTAAATTTTGCCAGAAGGGAAGGATTAACTTGCAAAAGGGAGAAATGCTTTACGAAGGTAAGGCCAAGAAGATTTTCCGCACCGGCGATCCCGGTGTGTATCTGGTGGAGTACAAGGACGACGCCACCGCTTTTAACGGGTTAAAAAAGGGAACCATCTCCGGCAAAGGTGAATTAAACAACAAGATCTCGGCCCACTTCTTCCGCCTCCTGGAACACAGGGGCATTGCCACCCATTTTTTGGAACAGGTGGGCGAGCGGGAGATGCTGGTCCGGGCGCTGGAAATAATCCCGGTGGAAGTGGTGGTGCGCAACATTGCCGCCGGCAGCCTGGCCAAACGTCTGGGCCTGGCCGAGGGCACGGCCCTGCCCCGCCCGGTGGTGGAATATTACTATAAAAGCGACGAACTGGGAGATCCCCTGATTAACGACGACCACATTGCCGTCCTGGGCCTGGCCAGTGCGGAGGAGATGAACGTCATAAGAAAGACGGCCCTGGTGGTCAACGAGATCCTGCGGGAATACCTGAGCGAACGCAACCTGGAACTGGTGGATTTCAAGCTGGAATTCGGCCGCAGTGACGGGGAAATCCTCCTGGGGGATGAGATTTCTCCCGACACCTGCCGTTTCTGGGATGCCCAAACAAAGGAAAAGCTGGACAAGGACCGCTTCCGCCGGGATTTGGGCGGCGTGGAGGAGGCCTACCAGGAGGTCTGGCGCCGGCTGGTTGGTTAATCAAAATAAGGGGGGAGAACGGTGGGAGCCGCCAACGACTGGCTGACGGATAAACCAAAGGAAGAGTGCGGGGTTTTTGGGGTCTACGCCCCCGGAAAAGATGTAGCCCGGCTCACCTATTACGGTTTGTATGCCCTGCAGCACCGGGGACAGGAAAGCGCCGGCATTGCCGTGGGCGACGGCAGGCAGGTGCAGCTGCATAAGGCCATGGGGCTGGTGCCGGAGGTTTTCCAGCAGGGGGACCTGGATGAGCTGAAGGGCCACGTAGCCATCGGCCACGTGCGCTATTCCACCACGGGAGCCAGCTCCCCCATTAATGCCCAGCCCCTGGTCTTCCGATATGCCGGCGGCATGCTGGGTCTGGCCCATAACGGCAACCTGACCAACGTCAGCGAATTAAGGGCCAGGCTGGCCTCCACGGGTTCTGTCTTCCAGTCCTCCACCGACAGCGAGGTAATTGTCAACCTGATCGCCCGCTACGGACAGGCGAGCCTGGTCGATGCCATCATGAAGTGTATGATCGACCTGAAGGGCGCCTATTCCCTGGTCATCCTCACCGAAAAAAAACTGCTGGCGGTGCGGGATCCCCATGCCTTTCGCCCCCTTTGTCTGGGCACCCTCCCCGGCGGAGGTTATGTGGTAGCCTCGGAATCCTGCGCCCTGGACACCGTGGGTGCCCACTGGGTCCGGGATGTGGCTCCGGGAGAAATAATCATTGTCGATGAAGACGGTTTGACCAGCCTGCAGGGAATGCTCCCCCGCCGGCGGGCCCACTGTATTTTCGAATATATATACTTCGCCCGGGCCGACAGCTTGATGGACGGCTTCAACGTCAACCGGGTGCGCCGGGAAATGGGACGCCAGCTGGCCCGGGAATACGCGGTGGAAGCCGACCTGGTCATTCCCGTCCCGGACTCGGGCATAGCCGCCGCCCGGGGTTATGCCGAAGCCTCGGGGATCCCCTTTGAAGAGGGTTTGATGAAAAACCGCTATATCGGACGGACCTTCATCCAGCCCAGCCAGGATTTGCGGGACCTGGGGGTGCGGCTGAAGCTCAACCCCATCAGGGAAGTGCTGGCCGGCAAGCGGGTGATCATGGTGGACGACTCTCTGGTCAGGGGTACCACCAGCAGCAAACTGATCGCCATGTTGCGGGACTGCGGGGTAAAAGAGGTGCACCTGTGCCTCTCTTCCCCGCCGGTGGTGCACTCCTGCTATTACGGCATTGACACCTCCAACGAGGAGGAACTGGTTGCCGCCCGGATGCCCCTGGAAGAAATTCGTCGCATGATTAATGCCGATGGATTATATTATTTGAGCATCGAAGGCTTGCTTTCTGTTTTCGGCGAACATCGCAACGATTTTTGCACCGCCTGTTTTACCGGGGACTACCCGGTAGCCTTACCGCAACATGAAAAATCGGGAAAATTCAGTCTGGAATAACTGGATAAGCGAACGGGGCGAACGGGTGTAAACGGCAACAGGCAGGTATTATATGGCAGCCTCAGGAGTAGGGGGAAGAGAGCGTGACCCTGGAAAAGAAAGGCCTTACCTATGCCGATGCGGGAGTGGACATCGCCGCCGGAAACCGGGCGGTGGAACTGATCAGGGACAGCGTGCGCAGCACCTTCCGCCCGGAAGTGCTTACGGAAATCGGGGGATTCGGGGGGCTTTTCGCCCTGGATACCGCCCGCTACCGCCACCCTGTGCTGGTATCCGGCACCGACGGTGTGGGCACCAAGTTGAAAATAGCCATGCTCATGGACCGCCATGACACCATCGGCATAGATGCCGTGGCCATGTGCGTGAACGACATCCTGGTCCAGGGAGCCGAACCCCTCTTTTTCCTGGATTATCTGGCCGTAGGCAAACTGGTGCCGGAGAAGGTGGCGGCCATTGTATCCGGGGTGGCCGCGGGCTGCCGGCAGGCCGGCTGCGCCCTGATTGGCGGTGAAACGGCGGAAATGCCCGGCTTTTACGGCCCCGGGGAATATGACCTGGCGGGGTTTGTGGTGGGCGTGGTGGAAAGGGAGCGGATCATCGACGGGTCGTCCATTCGCCCCGGCGACCGGCTGGTCGGCCTCCCTTCCTCCGGCCTGCACAGCAACGGTTATTCCCTGGCCCGGCGGGTGCTGCTGGAGGTGGCCGGATACGGGGTGGACACCTACCAGGAGGATCTGGGACGCACCGTGGGCGAGGAAATGCTGGAACCCACCCGCATTTACGTCCGCACGGTACTGCCGCTGCTGGAACAATTCGACATCCGGGGCATGGCCCACATTACCGGCGGCGGTCTTACCGAAAATATACCCCGCATTTTGCCCCCGGGTACAGCCGCGGTTCTGGAACGCCGGTCCTGGCCCGTACCCCCGGTTTTCTCCCTCATCCAGTCCATCGGCCGGGTGGCGGAGGAGGAAATGCTCCGCACCTTTAATATGGGCCTGGGTCTGGTAATGGTGGTTCCGGCAGAACAAACCGATGCCCTCTTAACACACCTGTCCCAACTGGGCGAAAAAGCCTACCTTGTGGGCGAAATAGCCGGAGGCGAGCGGGAAGTAAAGTACGTTTGAGTCGGGGGGAGGATATATGAAAAAATTGCGTTTGGGCGTCCTGGCCTCGGGACGGGGCTCCAACCTGCAGGCCATCCTGGATGCCATTGACGAGGGGCGCTTGGCGGCCGAAGTGGTGGTGGTGATCAGTGACAACGGGGAGGCAAAAGCCCTGGAACGGGCCCGCCTCCACAGTATTCCGGCCATTCATATTAACCCGGCCCAATTTCCCGACAAGCACACGTATGAGGAAGTCATTGTGGACACATTAAAAAAACACCAGGTTGAACTTGTTTGCCTGGCAGGCTACATGCGCCTGGTGGGGAGGGTTATGCTGGAATCTTTCCCTAACCGCATCATGAACATCCACCCGGCCCTTTTGCCGGCCTTTCCCGGGCTGCACGCCCAGCAGCGCGCCCTGGAATACGGCGTCCGCTACAGCGGCTGCACGGTGCACTTTGTGGATGAAGGAATGGACACCGGCCCCATCATTTTACAGGCCGTGGTTCCGGTTTTGCCCGACGACACCCCCGAAACCCTGGCCGACCGCATTTTAGAACAGGAGCACCGCATTTATCCCGAAGCCATTGCCCTCTTTGCCGCCGGCCGGCTGGAATTGCGGGGCAAACGGGTATACATTAAGGAAGCATAAAGGAGGTTTTATATGCGCGCCCTGATCAGCGTTTCGGATAAAACGGGACTGGTGGACTTCGCCCGGGGCCTGGTGGAACTGGGGGTAGAAATCGTCTCCACTGGGGGGACTGCCCGTACCCTGAAAGAAGCCGGCCTGCCCGTTACATATATCTCAGAGGTCACCGGCTTCCCCGAAATTTTAGACGGCCGGGTGAAAACGCTGCACCCCGCCGTCCACGGGGGTATTCTGGCCCTGCGCACCCCGGACCACCTGAATCAGCTGCAAGCGCATCACATCACCCCCATCGATATAGTGGCGGTTAACCTGTATCCCTTCCGGGAAACCATTGCCCGTCCCGGCGTAACCCTGGAAGAAGCCATCGAGAACATTGATATTGGAGGCCCGGCCATGGTGCGGGCCGCGGCGAAAAACCACCGTTACGTGCTGGTAGTGGTGAACCCGGCCCGCTACCCCCAGGTGCTTAAAGCCCTCGCGGAAGGAAAAGTCAGCGATGATTTGCGCCTGGAACTGGCCCGGGAGGCCTTTGCCCATACCGCCGCCTATGACACCGCCATTGCCGCCTACCTGCAGAAACAGATCCAGGGGGATGAACCTTTCCCGCCGGCCTGGCACATTTCCGTTGAGCTGGCCCAGCCCCTGCGTTACGGGGAGAACCCCCACCAGCGGGCCGCCTTTTACCGGGACCCCACCGTTGCCGGCCCTTGTGTGGGCAATGCCGTGCAGCTGGCCGGCAAAGAGCTTTCCTTTAATAATATCCTTGACTTAAATGCCGCCCTGGAACTGGTGCGAGAATTCATCGATCCTTCGGTGGTAATTATCAAGCACAACAACCCCTGCGGAGCAGCCAGTGCCGGCGACCTGGCCACAGCCTACCGCCTGGCCTACGAAGGCGACCCCGTATCGGCCTTTGGCGGCATAGTGGCCTGCAACCGCACCGTGGATAAGGAAACGGCAGAGCAAATGGCCGCCATATTCCTGGAAGCCGTAATTGCCCCCGACTTTACCCCCGAGGCCCTGGAAATACTGACCCAAAAGGCCAACCTGCGCCTTTTAAAAACCGGTCCCCTGACCGGCCCGTCCACCGACCGGCTGGACATCCGTAAAGTTAACGGCGGGTTGCTCATTCAGGAGGCCGACCTGGAATTAACCTGCCCCGATGAGGTGAGGGTGGTCACCGAAAAGCAACCCTCTGAAGAACAGCTGGCCGAGATGGCCTTTGCCATGGCCGTGGTCAAGCACGTGAAGTCCAACGCCATTGTGGTCACCAGGAACCGCCAGCTGATCGGTGTGGGAGCGGGGCAGATGAACCGGGTGGGAGCGGCCCGGATTGCCCTGGAGCAGGCCGGCGAAAAGGCCAGGGGCGCGGTGCTGGCTTCCGACGCCTTTTTCCCCTTCCGGGACACGGTGGACGAAGCGGCTAAAGCCGGTATTGCGGCCATTATTCAACCCGGAGGCTCTTTACGGGATGAAGAATCCATCGCCGCCTGCAATGAGTACGGTATTGCCATGGTCTTCACCGGCATGCGCCATTTCAAACACTAGTGCAATGGGAGGACTGATCACATGAAAGTGCTGGTGGTGGGCGGCGGCGGCCGGGAACACGCCCTGGTGTGGAAACTAAAGCAAAGCCCCCGGGTGAAGGAAATCTTTTGCGCCCCGGGCAACGCCGGCATTGCTTCCCTGGCCCGCTGCGTGCCCATCGGGGCGGAAGACATCTCCGGCCTGGTGGCCTTCGCCCGGCAGGAAAAAATTGACCTAACCGTGGTGGGACCGGAAGGCCCCTTAACCATGGGCATTGTGGATTCCTTCAACCAGGCGGGCCTGGCCATTTTCGGGCCTACCGCCCGCGCTGCCTCCATTGAGGGCAGCAAGGTGCTGGCCAAGGAAATCATGGCCAAATACGGCATTCCCACGGCGCGGTTTGCCGTCTTTAGCGATGCCGGGGAAGCAGCTGCTTATATACGGCAACTAAACTCTCCCTGCGTGGTGAAGGCCGACGGCCTGGCCGCCGGCAAAGGAGTGATTGTCTGCCAGACGGTGGAAGAGGCCCTGGAGGCAGTGGAAGACATCATGGTGAAGGGCGTGTTTGGTAACGCCGGCAGCCGGGTGGTGGTGGAGGAATACCTCACCGGCCAGGAAGTGAGCATTCTGGCCTTTACCGATGGAGAAACGGTTATTCCCATGCTGCCCGCCCAGGACCACAAACAGGTTTATGACGGCGACCGGGGCCCCAACACCGGCGGCATGGGTGCCTACGCCCCCGCTCCCGTCTGTACGCCGGAAGTTTACCGGACCGCCCTGGAGGATATCCTCATCCCCACTGTGCGGGCCATGGCCGCCGAAGGGCGGCCCTACCGGGGGGTCCTCTACGCGGGATTAATGGTCACCGGTGAAGGCCCCAAAGTCCTGGAATTCAACGCCCGCTTCGGCGACCCGGAGGCCCAGCCGGTGCTCATACTCCTGGAAACCGACCTGGTGGAAATCATCGAAGCCGTGCTGTCGGGCCGCCTGGCGGAAAAAGAAATCCGCTGGCGGCCGGGAGCGGCCGTCTGCGTGGTACTGGCCTCGGGGGGCTACCCCGGCCCTTACCGCAAGGGTTATCCCATCTCCGGCCTGGACCGGGTGCCTCCCGACGTGATGGTCTTTCATGCCGGCACGGCCCTGGAGGATGGCCGGTTGGTTACCGCCGGCGGCCGGGTCCTGGGTGTAACCGCTGCGGCCGAAACCATCCCCGCGGCCATAGAAAAGGCCTATGCCGCCGTGGAACAAATCCACTTTGAAGGCATGCACTACCGCCGGGACATCGGCCGCAAAGCTCTAAGGTAAGGTGTTTTAACATAATATGTAAGGAGGAGGCGGTTACTGGCCCCTCTTTACTTTTGTAAAGAGGAAAAGGATTTTTCTCCCCGGCGTCGAAATCCATTGGGAAAGAACCCTGTTCCCTTTGGGAATAATAGGATAAGACCAGGGGGAGTGGCCAACATGGCATATACGGGCAAACTGAAGGATCCCTTGTTGGACGAATTATTTGAAGCGGTGCTCACACTGCGGGATGTGGACGAATGCTACCAGTTCTTTGAAGACATCTGTACCGTGGCCGAACTCAAAGCCATGGCCCAGCGCCTGGCCGTAGCCAAGATGCTGCAGGAAAACCGCACCTACACGGAAATTGCCGCCCAAACGGGGGCCAGCACGGCTACCATCAGCCGGGTTAAGCGCTGCCTTAATTACGGTGCCGACGGCTATAAGCTGGTCCTGGCCCGGCTGGCCGGGAAAGCAAAAGCTGCCCAGTAAAGGTACGGTGTTGACATAACTCCCACCGGTAGTTTATTATGATATCATTATAGCAATTTAACTAGTTAAAGAAGTAGCCGGTCCGGTGATCCTTCCGGGCCATGATATAGAAGGAGGGCACCCGTTTGATTAGAATTCTTAATGCGGGCGATCCGGCCCTGGAGCAACTCCTGGCCCGCCACCCGGCCGGCCGGGAGGAGGCTGCCGCCAGGGTAAGGGAGATCCTTGCCGGCGTGCGGGACGGAGGGGATCAGGCCCTCTGCCGGTATACGGCCCGCTTCGATGGAATCAACCTGGCTCCGGAAGAACTGAAGGTAAAGCCGGAAGAAATCTCCGAAGCCAAAAAGCAGGTTAAAGGGGAATTCCTCGCCGCCCTGGCGGCGGCGGCGGAGAACATCACCGCCTACCACCGCCGCCAGTTGACCAACTCCTGGATTGAACCCGGCGCCCGGGGCCTCCTGGTGGGACAGCTTGTGCGTCCCCTGGCCCGGGTTGGTGTTTACGTGCCGGGAGGTACGGCTGCTTATCCCTCTTCGGTATTGATGAACGTCCTTCCCGCCCGGGTGGCCGGGGTGAAGGAAATCGCCATGGTCACCCCTCCCGACCGCGAGGGTAAAATTAATCCCCACACGCTGGTGGCTGCCGACCTGGCGGGAGTAACGGAAATTTACAAGGTGGGCGGGGCACAGGCCATTGCCGCCCTGGCCTATGGAACGCAAACCATCCGGCCGGTGGACAAAATCGTCGGGCCGGGCAATCTTTACGTTACCCTGGCCAAACAGCAGGTCTTTGGCCTGGTGGATATCGACATGCTGGCGGGGCCCAGCGAAGTGCTGGTAATCGCCGATGATTCGGCCGATCCCCGGCATGTGGCCGCCGACATGCTTTCCCAGGCCGAACACGATCCCCTGGCCCGGGCCCTGCTTCTCACTCCGGACGGCCGGCTGGCACAGGCCGTCAAGGAGGAACTGGAGCGCCAGCTGAACGATTTGCCGCGGCGGGAAATTGCCGCCGGTTCTCTAGCCAGCCACGGAGCCATTATCCTGACCCGGGACATTGCCCAGGCCGTGGACCTGGCCAACCGCTTCGCTCCGGAACACCTGGAACTGGTGGTGAGGGAGCCTTTCTCCTGGCTGGGACGCATTGCTACGGCCGGGGCCGTTTTCCTGGGGCCCCACGCCCCGGAACCCCTGGGGGATTACCTGGCCGGCCCCAGCCATGTTCTGCCCACCGGGGGCACCGCCCGTTTTTATTCCCCCCTGGGCGTGGATACCTTTTTAAAAAGAATCAGCGTTATTTCCTGCTCCCGGGAAGCGTTCCTGGAAATGGCCCCCCACATTATCCAGCTGGCCCGGGTGGAAGGCCTGGATGCCCACGCCAGGGCCGTAGAGATAAGGTTGGACACGTCATGCCGGGAGAGTGAAAAATCATGAATGCTGCCTTTGATCCCGCAGCGCTGGTGCGTCCGGACCTGGACGGGCTGGTACCCTACCAGGTCCATGTCCATCACAACGTAATTAAACTGGACGCCAACGAAAATCCTTACGATTTTCCCCCGTCCATCCGGGAGGAAATTTGGCGGGAACTGGGGAATCATACCTTTACCCGCTATCCCGACCCCGTGGCCGGTGAGCTGATCGATCAGCTTTCTGATTACACCGGCGTACCGGCCGGCGGCATCCTGGCGGGCAACGGCTCCGATGAGCTGATCCTCACCCTGCTATTAACCTTTGGCACCGGAGGGCGGGTGGTCATCACCCCTCCCACCTTTTCCATGTACGAGGTACATGCCCGCATAGCGGGGGCCCGGCCGGTAAACGTACCCCGCAGGCAAAACTTTGCCCTGGACGTACCGGGCGTTATCGCGGCGGCCCGGCATCCCGAAACCCGGGTGATCTTCCTGTGTTCACCCAACAACCCCACGGGGAACGCCACCCCGCCGGAGGAAGTGGCCGAAATACTAAAGAACAGCCGCGCCCTGGTGGTGGTGGACGAGGCCTACCAGGAATTTGGCGGGGAAAGCTGTGTACCCCTGTTGGAGGAATACTCCAACCTGGTGGTCCTGCGCACCTTTTCCAAAGCTTTCGGATTAGCCGGCCTGCGGGTGGGCTATTTGCTGGCCGATCCGGCAGTGGTTCAACAACTGCTGCGCATCAAACAGCCCTTTAATTTGAATGCCTTTTCCCAGCTCGCCGCCCGCACGGTAATGGCCCGCCGGGAAGAATTCGGCCAGTTGATCAACCAGATCCTGCAGGACCGGGAGGAACTATACCGGGAACTGGCCGCCCTGCCGGGGGTCGAGGTTTTCCCTACCGTGGCCAATTTTATTCTTTTCCGTACCCCGTTGCCGGCAGAGCAGGTATACCGGGAATTGCTGGCGAACGGTATTTTAATCCGCAATATGCACGGCCCCTGGCTGGAACAGTGCCTGCGGGTAACGGTGGGGAAAAAGGATGAAAACCGGCTTTTCCTGGAAAAGCTAAAAATGATTTTGGGGCTGTAGGGGGTGGGGAAAATAAGTTTACAGAGGGTGGCCGGGCTAAAACGCCGCACCGGTGAAACGGAAATCCGGGTGCACCTGAACCTGGATGGGACGGGCAACTACCAGATCAGGACAGGCATCGGCTTTCTGGATCACATGCTTTGCCTATTCACCCGGCACGCCTGTTTTGACCTGGAGCTGAACGCCCGGGGCGACCTGGAAGTGGATGATCACCATACGGTGGAAGATACGGCCATTTGCCTGGGGCGGGCCTTGAAGGAGGCCCTGGGCAATAAAGAAGGCATCAACCGTTACGGCCACGCTCTTTTGCCCATGGATGAGGCTTTAGTGCTCGTGGCGGTGGACCTGAGCGGCCGGGGCTTTCTAGCCTACGAAGTTTCCCTGCCGTCACCCCGGGTGGGGAATTTCGATACCGAGCTGGTGGAAGAGTTCCTGCGGGCGCTGGCCTTAAACGGGGAGTTTACCCTGCACGTACGCCTTTTGGCCGGGCGGAACACCCACCATATCATTGAAGCCATTTTCAAGGGTCTGGGCCGGGCGCTGAAATCTGCCATGGCCCCAGATCCCCGGACGCCGGGTGTACCCTCCACTAAAGGGTCGTTGTAGTGTTTTGGCGGGGGAGGGGGCGAAAGTTTTGATTGCCATCAT
Organism: Desulfofundulus sp. TPOSR; assembly: GCF_011393055.1. Lineage (NCBI taxonomy): Bacteria > Bacillati > Bacillota > Clostridia > Eubacteriales > Peptococcaceae > Desulfofundulus > Desulfofundulus sp. TPOSR. The sequence goes on from NZ_JAAOEF010000003.1 coordinate 827,608, forward strand.
TGATTACGGGATGGGGAACCTGCGCAGTGTACAGAAAGCTTTTGAAAGGGTGGGTTTCAGGGCCGAGGTGGTGCGGGACCCGGCCCTCGTGGGACAGGCCCGGGGGGTGGTCCTGCCGGGAGTGGGAGCCTTCCGGGATGCCATGGACAATCTTATAGCTGCCGGCCTGGACCGGGCAGTTAAGGAGGCCATTGCCACAGGCAAACCCTTCCTGGGCATCTGCCTGGGACTGCAGCTCCTGTTTGAAGTGAGTGAGGAGTTTGGTTCCACACCGGGGCTGGGTATTTTCCCCGGACGGGTGCGCCGCATTCACTGGGAGGTTAAAATTCCCCACATGGGGTGGAACCGGGTATTTTTCCAGAAGGAGATTTCCCTGACCCGGGGAGTTCTTGACGGATCAACTTTTTATTTCGTTCATTCATATTATGTAGACCCGGGGGATCAGGACCTGGTGGCGGGGGTAACCACCTACGGTCAGCCCTTTACCTCCATGGTCAATCGGGGTAACGTTTTTGGCATCCAGTTTCACCCGGAAAAGAGCAGCACCCTGGGGCTAAAAATTCTGCAAAACTTTGGGGAGTTGGTGGCCAAATGTTAATTATCCCGGCAATTGACCTGCGGGCAGGCAAATGTGTGCGCCTGGTAGAGGGCCGGCTGGATCGGGAAACGGTTTATTCCGATGATCCCGTCGCCGTAGCCCGCCTCTGGGAAGACCAGGGCGCCCGCTGGCTGCACGTGGTGGATCTGGATGGAGCCTTTACCGGCGAACCCAAGAACTGGGACATGATCCGGGGCATTCTTTCCGCCGTCCGCATACCCGTGCAGGTGGGAGGGGGCATCCGGGACATGGCGGTAATTGAACAACTCTTGGAACTGGGGGCTGCCCGGGTGATCCTGGGCACGGTGGCCATTATCAATCCCGGCATGGTGGCCGAGGCCTGCGCCCGTTACGGCGAGTCCATCGTGGTGGGCATCGACGCCCGCAACGGTAAAGTGGCTATTGAAGGCTGGGGAGTGACGGCTGAAAAGAACGCCCTGGAACTGGCCGCCGAGATGAAAGGCCTGGGTGTCAAGCGGGTGGTGTTTACCGACATTTGGCGGGACGGTACACTGAAAGGCCCGAACCTGGCTGTGGTGGAGGAAGTGGCCCGGTCCACGCAGCTAAAGATCATTGCTTCCGGGGGGGTTTCCAGTCTGGCCGACCTGCGAGCACTGAAGGCCATGGAACCCCTGGGGGTGGAAGCGGTGATTATCGGCAAGGCCCTTTATGCGGGTACCATAAATCTGCGGGATGCCCTGGAAATCGCCCGGGAGGAATTGGAGGAACAGGTGTGCTGACCAAACGCATCATCCCCTGTTTAGACGTTACCGATGGCCGGGTGGTGAAGGGAACCAATTTTTTAAACCTGCGGGACGCCGGGGATCCCGTGGAGCTGGCCGCCCTTTATGACCGGGAAGGAGCCGACGAACTGGTCTTCTTGGACATCACCGCCTCGGCCCGGGGCCGTAAAACGGTCCTGGACATGGTTTACCGCACGGCGGGAGAAGTATTCATTCCTTTTACCGTGGGGGGTGGGATTGGCTCCCTGGAGGACATCCGGGCCATTCTGTCTGCAGGGGCGGACAAGGTGTCCATCAACACTGCGGCGGTAAAAAACCCCCGGCTGGTGGCGGAGGCGGCCCAGCGATTCGGCAGTCAGTGCATTGTGGTGGCCATTGATGCCCGCCGGGCAGGGGAAGGAAAATGGGAAGTGTACATACACGGCGGACGCACCCCCACCGGCATCGACGCTGTGGAGTGGGCCAGGCAGGTGGAAGCACTGGGGGCAGGGGAGATCCTGCTTACCAGTATGGACAGGGACGGCACCAAAGACGGCTACGACCTGGAGCTAACCCGTACTGTGGCCCGGGCGGTAAACATACCGGTAATTGCTTCCGGTGGGGTGGGCACTTTAGAACATATTGCCCAGGGGCTGACCACCGGCGAGGCCGATGCGGCTCTGGCGGCTTCCATCTTTCATTTTGGTGAATACTCCATCCGCCAGGTAAAGGAATACCTCAAGGAACGGGGTGTCCCCGTACGGCTGCCCTGTTAAGTAAAGGCATACGGCACTTACGCGGCATACAATATTAAAAAACAGGAGGATAAATCCATGACTTTTGAACCTGGCTGTTTAAAATACGACAGTGCCGGTCTAATCCCGGCCATCATCCAGGACGCCGATACCAGTACCGTACTGATGATGGCCTACATGAACAAGGAAGCGCTGGAAAAAACCCTGGCCACCGGGGAAACCTGGTTCTGGAGCCGCAGCCGGCAAAAGTTGTGGCACAAAGGGGAAACCTCCGGCAACGTGCAAAAGGTGCAGGAGATAACCTACGATTGCGACCGGGACACCCTGCTGGTAAAGGTCAAGCAAACGGGAGCCGCCTGCCACGAGGGTTACTTCACCTGCTTCCACTACCGCATCAATCCGGAAACGGGGCAAACGGAAGTGATTGGGGAGCAGCAGTTTAATCCGGAAGAGGTTTACGGCCCCAAATGCCAGCCGGAGGATAACCCGCCGGCGGCAGGAGATAGCGGTGGCGCACTTGCACTGGGGCACGAAGGTGATGAAAAAAAAGCTCCAGCGGTTAATGCCTTGATACTGGAGGAACTGTTCCAGGTAATCAAGGAACGGCAGGAAAAACGTCCCCCCGGTTCCTATACCGCCAAACTCTTCGACAAGGGCCTGGACAAAATGCTCGAAAAGCTGGGGGAAGAGACCACCGAACTGATCATCGAGGCCAAGAACCGGGACCGGGAAGAGGTTGTCGAAGAAAGCGCCGATGTCCTTTACCACCTGCTGGTAATCCTGGCCGAACAGGGCATTACACCGGCAGAGGTGTTTGCTGAACTGGCCGATCGGAGAAAGGATGATTAGCTGGAGTTTCCCGGCTGAACTGCATATAAGCAGTTCAGTCTTTGAAGGCATGGCGTTGTCCTGTATAGCTTTTTCAGTGAATGCTGGGCGGCCTGAAGCGAACCGTGGTACTGTCGGCGCGGAGCACTGGAGTGAGCGTGGGCAGCGTCGTGCCTCATCACAGACAAGCTTTGGTTCTGTTATAGAACAACAAGTCTTATGACTAATAAAAATTTCCCCGGTCTTGTCATTAAATACGCCGGGTTTTTCTTTTGCAGTGGTACCGAAAGACCAGGGCCTGTGGTATAATGCACCCTGGATGGGAAGTGATCGGCAAATGGACCTGTTGAAAAACCTGAATGAAGCCCAAAAAGAAGCAGTGCAGCACAAAGACGGGCCCCTTTTAGTGCTGGCGGGCGCGGGCAGCGGTAAAACCCGGGTACTGACCACCCGTATCGCCTATCTCCTGCAGCAGGGGGTGGACCCGCACCATATCCTGGCCATCACCTTTACCAACAAGGCGGCCCGGGAAATGAAGGAGCGGGTCCAGACCATGGTTCCCCATGTAGCGCGGGACCTGTGGGTTTCCACCTTCCATTCGGCATGCCTGCGCATCCTGCGCAAGCAAGCCCGTTTTCTGGGCTACTCCGAGAATTTTGTGATTTACGATGAGCACGACCAGCAAACGGTTCTGAAAGATTGCCTGAAAGAATTAAACCTGGATGAGAAAAAGTTTCCGCCCCGGGCCGTGGCCGCGGTCATTTCCGGAGCGAAAAATAAACTGTTAGGACCCGGCGCTTACCAGGACGAGGCCTTTGATTTCTATTCCCGTCATGTGGCCCGTATTTACGCCCTGTACCAGGACAAGCTATTCCGCAACAACGCCCTGGATTTTGACGACCTGATCATGCTCACGGTGCGCCTGTTCCGGGAAAACCCCGCGGTCTTACGCTATTACCAGAACCGTTTTCGTTATATCCTGGTGGACGAGTACCAGGACACCAACCACGCCCAGTACGTGCTGGTGAACCTCCTGGCCCGGGAGCACCGCAACCTCTGCGTGGTGGGCGACCCGGACCAGGGTATTTACAGCTGGCGTGGGGCGAATATCCAGAACATCCTCGACTTTGAAAAAGATTACCCCGATGCAAAGGTGGTCAAACTGGAGCAAAACTACCGCTCCACCCAGACCATTCTGGATGCCGCCAATCACGTCATCCGGCGCAACCGGGGGCGCAGGGAAAAAAGGCTCTGGACGGCCGCCGGTGCGGGGAACCCGGTGGTGGTTTACCTGGCCCACGACGAGCGGGCCGAGGCCAATTTCGTGGCCGACCGCATTACCCGGCTCCACCGCCTGGGAGTACCCTACCGGGATATGGCGGTGCTTTACCGCACCCACGCCATGTCCCGGGTGCTGGAAGAAATCCTGCTGCACCGGGGTATTCCCTACACCATTGTGGGCGGCCTGCGCTTCTACGACCGCAAGGAAATCAAGGACCTGCTGGCCTACCTCCGGCTGGTGGTAAACCCGTCAGACACGGTAAGTTTAAGGCGCATTATTAACGTACCACGGCGGGGTATCGGGGAGGCTTCCTTTAACAGGCTGCTTGCCTTCAGTGCGGCCAGAGAAATTCCGGTACTGGAAGCCCTGGCCCGGGTGGAGGAAATACCCGGCCTGACCAAAAGCGTACGGGCGGCATGCATGGAACTGGCCCGCCTCTTTGGCTGGCTTTATGAACACCAGGGCGAGTTAACCGTAACCGGTCTGGCCTGGGAAGTGCTCCAGCGATCGGGATACTGGCAGGAGCTCCTGGCCGAAAATACGGTGGAATCCCGCACCCGGCAGGAAAACCTGAAGGAATTTCTCTCGGTGACCCAGGACTTCGACCGCCAGGCCGGGGAACGAACCTTGAGCGCCTTTCTGGCCGAGCTTTCCCTGGTGAGCGACATAGACCGCTACGACGAGGAAGCCGACCAGGTGGTGCTGATGACCCTGCACAGCGCCAAGGGGCTGGAGTTCCCGGTGGTCTTTCTGGTGGGGATGGAGGAGGGGGTTTTCCCGCACTCCCGTTCCCTGGTGGAACCGGCGGAACTGGAGGAGGAAAGGCGCCTCTGCTACGTAGGCATTACCCGGGCCAGGGAACGGCTTTATTTAACCCACTGCTGGCAGCGCACCCTGTATGGTGCCACCCGGCACAACGACCCGTCCCGTTTTCTGGAAGAGATACCGCCCCACCTGGTCACAGTCGATGACCCCCTCGATAGGGGGAATGGGGCAAAGCGGCCAAAACCCGCCCCGGGCGGGGCCGGACTGCCCCGGGGAGCGGCCAAAGAAACGGAACCCGGTACGCTCCCGCCCGTCCGGGAGCAGGCTCCAGTGTACGCCTTCAGCCCCGGTGACCGGGTCAGGCACCGTAAATGGGGCCAGGGTACGGTGATCAACGTAAGGGGACAGGGGGAAAACGCCGAATTACAGGTGGAGTTCCCCAACCTGGGCACCAAAATCCTTCTGGCCCGCTACGCCCCCCTGGAACGGGTTTAAGTCTGATCCATAATTTTCCTGGCAATAATAAAGATAAGGGAAACCAGCGTCCGGTTAGATTTGCGTCGTGTCCTGCGGAGGCTCCTCATATGACCCGTCTGCTGATTGTGGCCCTGTTGACGGCCATCATTCACATGATCAATACCCTGATTTATTCCGTGCGCCTGGCCGGGGTGCGCACCCAGCGCCTGGCCACGGCCCTGTCCCTTTTCCAGGTGATCTTTCTCATTGCCAGCACGGCCAACCTGATTCAGGCCCCCCTGATGTCCTCCATTGTGGAACACGCCATTAACGCCGGCTTAAGGCACGCCGGCGGCGGGGACATCCTGACCGATCCCTACTACCAGGCCCAGCTTGCCAGGTTAAACATGGAAATCCGCCTGGTCATCCTGGCCGCCACCGGGGGAACCATCCTGGGGGGTCTTTTAATCCCTACCTTTGTCCGGGTTTTCACCCGGGGGATAATGCTCCTGGAGGATCTGGGTTCGGTACCCCGGATGATCTTAAAAATGATCCTCTCCCCCCGACAGCTTTTAGCCATGGCCAAAAAGGTTAAACTACCGGGAGTGGGCCGTTTCCGGGACGCCCTGCGGGGGCCGCTGAACATACCCCGGCACTTCCTGGTGGCCAATATTTTAATCACCGGCATCTGGACCACCGGTGTGCTCTCGGCCCTGTATGCGGGGGCGTTGATACCCCAGTTCCGGTCCACGGCCACCCTTACTTCGGGAATTGTCAACGGCGTGGCCGCCGTTCTGGCAGCCACCGTGGTGGACCCCACGGCAGCCATGATCACCGACCAGGCCATGCGTGGGGTGCGCCCGGAGGAAGATGTGAAGCAAATGGCCGTCTTCCTTGCCCTGACCAGACTTGCGGGCACCCTTTTGGCCCAGGCCCTCTTTGTTCCCGGGGCACTGGTGATTCGCTTTGTGGCCGAACTGATTACCTGATCCAGTTCTTGGGGGTGTACTTTTTGGACAGCGCCTTGGAAAGAGCCCGCCAGCGGATTGAGGAGCTGCGCCGGGAAATTGAATACCATAATTACCGTTACTATGTGCTGGACGACCCGGTAATTTCCGACGAGCGCTACGACGCTTTGATGCGGGAACTGATCAAACTGGAAAGCAAATACCCGTCCCTGGTCACTCCGGATTCACCCAGCCAGCGGGTGGGGGGACAACCCCGGGAAGGTTTTGCCACCGTGCGCCACCGTATCCCCATGCTCAGCCTGGCCAACGCTTTCGACGAGGGAGAGTTGCGGGATTTTGACCGCCGGGTGCGTTCCGCCCTGCCCGGGGAACCGGTGGAGTATGTGGTGGAGCTGAAAATAGACGGGCTGGCCGTTTCCCTGCGCTATGAAAACGGCCTGCTGGTTACCGGGGCCACCCGGGGAGATGGGGAGACCGGCGAGGACATTACCGCCAACTTGAAAACCATCCGGGCCGTCCCTTTGCGCCTGCTCCGCCCCGTTCCCCTGCTGGAAGTGCGGGGGGAAGTCTACATGTCCAAGGAGGCCTTTATGCGTCTAAATGAAACCCGGGAAGAAGCGGGCGAGCCCCTCTTTGCCAACCCGCGCAACGCCGCTGCGGGCAGCCTGCGCCAGCTGGACCCGGCCGTAACAGCCTCCCGGCAGCTGAGCATCTTTGTCTACGGAACCGGGGAGATCGAGGGGGTTAGTGTAAATACCCACGCCGAAACCCTGGCCCTGCTCAAAGAACTGGGTTTTCCCGTCAATCCCCATCACCGCCTTCTGCCCGATATCCAGGCGGTGATTGATTACTGTAACCGGTGGCAGGAAGAGCGCTTTAACCTCCCCTATGTCATTGACGGCCTGGTCATTAAAGTCAACTCCCTGGATCAGCAGGCCCGGCTCGGTGCCACCATGAAGAGCCCCCGCTGGGCCATTGCCTTCAAGTTTCCGGCCGAACAGGCCAAAACCAGAGTGCGGGACATTATCCTGCGGGTGGGGCGTACCGGAGTCCTGACCCCCACCGCTATTTTAGAACCGGTCCGCCTGGCCGGCACCACCGTCAGCCGGGCCACGCTGCACAACGAGGACATAATCAAGGAGAAGGACATCCGGATCGGGGACACGGTAATTGTACAAAAGGCCGGCGATGTTATTCCGGAAGTGGTCGCGGTAATCCCGGAAGAGCGCACCGGAGACGAAAAACCCTTTGTCATGCCCCGCCGCTGTCCCGAATGCGGCGCGGAGGCCGTCCGTCCCCCGGGAGAAGCGGGAACCCGCTGCACCAACATCGCCTGCCCGGCCCGGCTGCGGGAGGGATTGATCCACTTTGCTTCCCGCAATGCCATGGATATTGCCGGCCTGGGGCCGGCGGTAATCGGCCAGCTGCTGGCAGCGGGGCTGGTGCGGGACCCGGCGGATCTTTACACCTTGCGCCTGGAGGACCTGGTGCCCCTGGAGCGCCTGGGCAAAAAATCGGCCCAGAACCTCCTGGAGGCCATTGAAAAAAGCAAGTCCAACCCCCTGTACCGCTTGATTTTTGCCCTGGGCATCCGGCACGTGGGGGAAAGGGCCGCGCGTATTTTGGCCCAGCGCTTCGGTTCCCTGGACCGGCTCTCCCGGGCCACTTATGAAGAACTGGTGGCCATTCCGGAAATCGGCCCCAAGATTGCCGAAAGCGTGATAACCTTTTTTGCCCAGGAACAAAACCGCCGGGTGCTGGAAAAACTGGCCGCCGCCGGAGTAAATACCCGCCAAGAGCCAGAAGAAGAGCCCGGCGACAAACCCCTGGCGGGCAAAGTTTTCGTCCTCACCGGCAGCCTTTCGCATTTCACCCGGCAGGAGGCCCAGGAACTGATTGAGCGCCTGGGCGGGCGCGTAAGCTCCAGTGTGAGCAGGAAAACCGATTATGTGGTGGTGGGGGAGAATCCCGGCAGCAAATACGACAGGGCCCTGGCCCTGGGTATCCCCATCCTGCGGGAAGAAGACTTTCGCCGCCTGGTGGAGCAGTGGTAAACGTTCAGTGATCCCGCTATGATGCCGCGTTGCCCACGCTCACTCCAGTGCTCCGCGCTGACAGCACCGCGGCTCGCTTCGGACCGGACTAGCGGCGCTGCAAAGGCGGCATGGCAGTTGTACCTTACTATCATCTTTATTACCGTTTTAGTAAGTTACCTTTCTAAAGCTACATTCCAGTGCCGCTGGTTTCGCGCCGCAGTCCGGTTACCCTCGCTTCGCCGGGTGCTGTTTCCAGCGCTTCGCAAGTCGTTCGCTTTGGACAACGCGGCACCTGCCAGTGGTAGCGGTAAACAGTTACGGGCAGTGAAAGTTGCAACCTCCCCCATGGAGCGCTATAATATTGTCATTTAAAGTCTTGAAAGTAAGGAAGGTGCTGGTATGATAACCATCAAAGACGTGGAGCATGTAGCCCTTCTGGCCCGCCTGGAATTGAACGAAGAAGAAAAGCAAATGTACACCAAACAGTTGAACGCCATCCTGGAATACGCCCAGATGCTCAATGAACTGAACACCGACGACATCCCGCCCACCGCCCACGTGCTGCCCCTGAAAAACGTCTGGCGGGAAGATGAAGTGGGCGAACACCTGCCGCCCGAAGAGGTACTGGCCAACGCTCCGGAAACGGAAGGCCAATTCTTCAAAGTGCCGCGGATAGTTTAAGGAGGGAATTTTGTTGGAACTGTACTACCTCACCGCCCACGAACTGCACGATTTGCTCGTCAAAAAGGAAATCAGCGCCGAAGAAATTTGCCGCGCCGTCTTTGACCGCATTGATGCCGTAGAGGACAAAATCAAAGCCTATGTCACCCTGACCAGGGACAGGGCCTTTGCCCGGGCACGGGAGATCGACCGTAAAATTGCCGCCGGGGAAGAAGTTCCCCCCCTGGCCGGCATCCCGGTGGCCATCAAGGACAACATGTGCACCCGCGGTGTACGCACCACCTGCTCCTCGAAAATTCTCTACAACTTTGTGCCCCCCTACAACGCCACGGTGGTGGAAAAGCTGGAAGCCGCCGGCACGGTAATGGTGGGCAAGACAAACATGGACGAGTTTGCCATGGGTTCTTCCACGGAAAACTCGGGCTTTTTTGTAACCGCCAACCCATGGGATCTGGAGAGGGTACCCGGCGGGTCAAGCGGCGGTTCCGCCGCGGCGGTGGCGGCAGGGGAAGCCATTACCGCCCTGGGTTCCGACACGGGCGGCTCCATCCGCCAGCCGGCGGCGTTTTGCGGGGTGGTGGGATTAAAACCTACCTACGGGGCCGTTTCCCGCTACGGGCTGGTGGCCTTTGCCTCGTCCCTGGATCAAATCGGACCCTTTACCCGGGATGTTACCGACTGCGCCCTCATGTTAAACGCCATCTGCGGGCACGATCCCCTGGATTCCACCTCGGCACCCCGGGATATCCCCGACTTCGCATCCTACTTGAGGGATGACGTGAAGGGCCTGAAAATCGGCGTACCCCGGGAATACATGGGGGAGGGCATTGACCCCGCCGTAAAGGAGATCATTGGACAGGCCACCGGGCTGCTGGCCTCCCTGGGGGCGGAAATTGAAGAAACCAGTTTGCCCCACAGCCGTTACGCCCTGCCCACTTATTATTTAATTGCCCCGGCAGAAGCCAGCTCCAACCTGGCCCGCTATGACGGCGTCCGTTACGGCTACCGGACGGAGGACGCCCGGGATGTAGTGGACATGTTCATGAAGACACGCAGCCAGGGCTTCGGCCCGGAAGTAAAACGGCGCATTATGCTGGGCACGTACGCCCTGTCCGCAGGCTACTACGACGCATATTATCTAAAAGCGTTGAAAGTGCGCACCTTAATCAAGCAGGATTTTGACCGGGCCTTCGAAAAATTTGATGTGCTCCTGGCTCCCACCGCCCCATCCCCGGCCTTCAAACGGGGAGAGAAGACCGGCGATCCCCTTCAGATGTACATGTCCGACATCTGCACCCTGGCGGTAAACCTGGCCGGCATGCCCGGAATATCCATCCCGGCGGGATTTGTGGACGGCTTACCCGTAGGCATGCAATTAATCGGTAAGCCCTTTGGCGAGGGCACCCTCTTGCGGGTGGCCTACACCTTTGAGCAACACACGGATTATCACCGCCGCCGGCCGTCTTTATAGGGAGGGAAGCAAGCTTTGACTGAATACGAAACCATCATCGGCCTGGAAGTACACGTGGAATTAAAAACTAAAAGCAAGATCTTTTGCCCGTCCACCACGGAATTCGGGGGGGACCCCAATACCCATGTTTGCCCCGTTTGCCTGGGGTTGCCGGGAGTGCTGCCGGTTTTAAATAAAAAGGTGCTGGAATACGCCATCCGGGCTGCTCTGGCCCTGAACTGCGAAATTGCCGAATATTCCAAGTTCGACCGCAAAAACTACTATTACCCGGACCTGCCTAAGAATTACCAGATATCCCAGTATGACCTGCCGCTGGCCAGAAACGGCTACCTGAACATTGAAGTGAACGGGCAAACCAAGCGCATCGGGATCACCCGCATACACATGGAGGAGGATGCGGGCAAGCTGATCCACCAGGGCACCATTGCCACCTCCCCCTATTCCCTGGTAGACTACAACCGCACCGGGGTACCGCTCATTGAAATCGTCTCCGAGCCGGATATGCGTTCCCCCGAGGAGGCCCGGGCTTACCTGGAAAAATTGAAGGCCATCATCCAGTACACCGGAGTTTCCGACTGCAAAATGGAGGAAGGGTCTCTACGCTGCGATGCCAACGTTTCCGTACGCCCCAGGGGGAGCCGGGAATTCGGTACGAAAACGGAAATTAAAAACATGAACTCCTTTAAAGCGCTGCAGCGGGCCCTGGCCTACGAAGTGGAGCGGCAAATTGCCGTGCTCCAGGAAGGCGGCCGCATCGTCCAGGAGACCCGCACCTGGGATGAAAACAAAGGGGTAACCCTGCCCATGCGCAGCAAGGAGGAAGCCCACGATTACCGCTACTTCCCCGAGCCGGACCTGGTACCCCTGGTGATTGACCGGCAGTGGGTGGAGGAAATCCGGGCCACACTCCCCGAGCTTCCTGACGAACGGCGCAACCGCTACATCAAGCGCTACGATCTCCCGGCCTACGACGCCACCGTGCTTACAGCCACCAAGGAAATGGCCGATTACTTTGAGGAGTGTGTAGCCCTTTATCCCAACGCCAAGGCAGTCAGCAACTGGATGATGGGGGACCTCTCGCGCCTGTTGAATGCCCATAACATGGACATTACCCGGTGCAAGGTATCGCCCCGGCAGCTGACCGACATGCTCAAGCTGATGGACAGGGGCACCATCAGCGGAAAGATTGCCAAAACGGTCTTCGAAGAGATGTTTGCCACCGGCAAGGATCCGGAACAGATTGTGCAGGAAAAGGGGCTCGTGCAGATTACCGATGAGGGGGCCATTGCCGCCGTAGTGGAGGAGGTGCTGGCCAGCAACGCCAAGGTGGTGGAGGACTATCTGAAAGGAAAGGACAGGGCCTTCGGTTTCTTAGTGGGCCAGGTAATGAAGGCCACCCGGGGCAAAGCCAACCCGGAGCTGGTCAACCGCCTGCTTAAGGAAAAGCTCCATTCCAGCTAATAAAATCGGGAAATCGAGCAGGAGGGGGCGGCCAGCTCCCTCCTCTCAAACCTCCGCCATCTCCACAGATAGCCTTTGCAGGAGTAAAATCCGGCGATTCCAGGATCCCGGCAGACAGGTTATTCCGGGTCAAAATTAAAAATGTAACCTGTACCCCGTACAGTTTTAATCAGACGGGGCTTACCCGATTCATCTGCCAGTCGTGCTCTCAACCTGCTGACGTAGATATCCACCGTTTTGCGCCCACCGAAAAAATTTTGACCACATAAGTGATCCAGTATTTCATCCCGGCTAAATACCCGATTGGGGTTTTGAGCAAATAAAAGTAACAACTCATATTCGCGCGGCGATAATTTAATATACCGGCCATTCTTTTTTACCTGCCGTGCGGCAGGGAAAATTTCAATATTATTAAATGTGATAACATTCTGTTGAGCGGCAGGCACTGTGCGGCGCAGTGTCGCCTTTACCCTAGCCAAAAGCTCCCTTGAGTCGAAAGGCTTAACAACATAGTCGTCGGCACCTGTTTCCAGTCCTTTGATTATGTCCTCTCTTTCGTTACAGCTCCCTTTATCTGATATTAAAACTTTTCGACATAGTTCCGTTATTTCCTCTCTATTTAAAATTTGTTACCAAATATTTACCAAAATATTACCATTTTGAAACCATTTAAGGAGATAATTGCTGTATAATAGTAATGTCAACAAAATGACGAGGAGGTGGGGCACAACCTGATGTAGAGAATGGTGGGTTGCGAGCTCAGCGATGTTGTCCACCAGGGCAAATGCTTCTGTTCACCGTGTCCGGCGCATAATTTTCCAGTTAGCTTTACTGTTGGCGTTTACAATGAACATTACTATTCTTAGGGATCACGTCGATACCGACAAGGAGTTTGCCCAACAAGGTTCACCGCACTTCCAGAAAAATCAAGCCGGGTAATAAAAGGGGAGATGTCAAGATTTGCTAATAAAAACATACTTGCCAATATATTTTATTTCCTGTCGGGACTGCAGAGGTAAAGGAGAATGAAGGGAGAGGAGGTGGAATTTTGCGAGTAATATTAGGAAGCCCACAACAGGCGGGACAGGTTGTCGGCCAACCGTCTGTTGTGGGCTATCACAACCCGAAATTAAAAGGTTTAATTGAAAAATATGAGCCACATGGAAAGCAGGCAAATGAGGGAAAAGTTAAAGAGGTAAAAGAACTTAAAGGGGGAACGAAAGAAAAAAAATTAAGTGAAGCGTTATCTAGTAAAGAGGTCGATAAATTACTAAAGGAATTAGACAAACAAGGATTTTCACCTTCTTGGGAAAAAGTATTTATGGCACAGACAATCACAGAATTTGATGAAGAAAATAATATAACTACTTTAATAATGGCAATACCTTTCAATAAAAATGATGAAAATGCGGTAATAACCTATGTTTCCAATGATTATGATAAAGCAGCAGTATTAACAATGAAAAAAGATGGTATTCTCACATTAAATGTCTATGATGATGAAAAGGATAGCATGGTAACGGTAGCTTCTACGGCTACATGTTTTGCATGTCAATCGGTTGTAAGTATAGTGTGTGATCAAGTTAGTAGTTCAGGATGTATTTGGGGGTGCCTGAAGATTTGTGGTAGATCTGCAAACCCGATTGTGGTAGCTGCATGTACTGGAATTTGCGTCTTTATTTGTTATACTGTGGGACTCAATCTAGCATGTGCTCTTGGTAGTTCATGGGTGTGTGAAAAAGTAGGTTTATGTCCTTAAATTTTTGTCGTTGAACCAGCGATAATTTAAGCAAGGTTTAGCGTTCTAGAAAGGACCTTGTTATTATTCCTGATAGCAAGGTCTTTTCTAAATATTTTATAATAATAGGGGAACGGATATCTTATTCAATATACTTGACCATCGTTGATTCAAAGTATAATTATTTAACCTCCTTTAACGTGTTCCCTTAAAAATTGACAACTGCTTTTACTTAGCTAAGTTATAATCATTATATATATGCTAAAAAGGTTGATGAGAAATGGTTACTAATAATGGATATAGTCAAAATTTTCAAGTTGCCCCTATCGAGGGAAATTTTAAATTTCAACTAAAAATCTGGATAATTGGTTCTGTTTTTCTTATTATACTTTTATCTATGTTATCTTTAGTTTTAATATTTACGGAAACAAGAACAACAAATTTTTTTATTAAGGGTATATTTACCTTATTTTTAATTATAATAGTTTCGTTTGGCGGGATGTGGGCTATGATTGGGTTAATACACCTTTTTTATTCCCCGCGTCTTTATACTGTCGGTGCAAAGGGAATAATTGTTAAGCGTCTAATTGGAAATGTATGTATTCATTACTCAGAAATTCAGAGAACCGCGATTATAGATTCTATGCCGATATGGTGGGTATTAGGTGCAACATTGTTATTTGAAATAGGTACTGGACCTGTAAGTACTTTTGTTACACGTTCAGAAAAGCTACTTCTAATAGAAACATCAAAAAGAAAATATTATCTTTCTCCTTTAAAACCAGATGAAATGCTTGATACGATACTAAGGTATCTTAAAGAAAATAAAAAAAGTAATGTGAAGGAAGTGTAAAACATGTTTAATAAAATAACCTTTTTTTCTTTGCTTAATCTTTCCATACTTTCTTACCTAGCACTGAACAAAATCCTTATTAATGTTGTCCTCATACCAACCTGGCGTCGGTTTAAAGTTTTCGGTAACAGTATATTAGATTCAGATTCTGTTCAAAAAGCTGAGGAAAAATAGTGTTCGCCTGTTATTCATTTGATATATTATGAATTTAAAAATGATGTTTTACAACTCGAGAAGGATGCAAGTAGTCTCAGTACTACTGCTACTAAGGATGGAGAAGTACAACCCGCTGGAAAGTTTGGATTCCTGGTTAAGTTGGCGCTTCAAACCATTAAAGCCGCTCTTAAGGCAGGCAATTACGCTGTCGATTTTATGAATTATATGCTAAAAAAATTAGTTACAATTCTGCGGAGGCAATATATTTAAGGAGCAACACTTCTAAGGTTATTCAAGCTTTAGATAACGTTATTGGAAAAAATTAATCATGATCAAGACTATGTAACGGCAACCATAAGAAGTATGCTATATTCAAGTTTGTTAAACGTTAATGTACCTGGATATATGCACTGCCTATAGCTGATGCTATTGCAGCTGCGGTAGACTTTTTGTTGCTTTAAAGGATTAAATTAGCAGAATAAAAGGATATATATTCCTCTTATTCTGCTAATTTAACTTAGCTTGACGTGATGGATATTAAGATTAAAGGGAAAATGTTGTTCTAAATAAATCGTCGAATAATAGGAGGGAAATCACTTGGGGTATGAACTAGAGGAGTTACAAAAAATTATTTTTCAGCAGCAGAAAAAGATTGACGAAATGCAAAATAAAATAAACGAGCTGTCAGATTATATTTTACGCCTATCTGTATGCAAAGTCACAAATCCCAAATACCCATATTATGATTTTATTGTGTCTTATCAAATATCCCCGGAAAAGCAAGATAAAATTGGTTTACTTTTCATATTACTATCAGATAAATTTAATGGTAAAAAAATACAAGAGCGCTTTAGAAAGATTAAAGATTATCCTACAGATTTTTTGTTTTCCAACGAACCTCTCAAATATAAAGATGTAAAAGAGGCTCTTGCCAAAATTCTGGGTGCCATAAGCGATGAAGTGCCACTTATGTTGATCAAAAATTTAAGAGATCAAGGTTTCCATGTGGCATTATGTGACTATTTATTATCCCAATGTACTGCGGACAATCAGCAGGATGAATAATAGATGTTGTCGCATACGTGTTCGGTTAAACCCGCAATATACCATTGACATCTAAAGGTGGTACTTTATCCCTGGTAATTAAAGTCCCTATTTGTGGTTATATGACCATTGTCCTTCCGGTGACTTAACCTCATGCAGTTGCTGGCTCCATGGAAAAGTTATACTTTACCTGGTTATAAGCTAATTCCCAGGTGTTAAATGGTTTTAAATGAACTATTTGGTAAACTGAACACGTAGGGATGTTGTCGCATAACTCTCGGGACGGCGGTCGTCCCCCGTCGCTACGTGCTACGGGCCGGACGAAACATCGGCTTGCCTCGGAGCGAACCTGGCAGCGCTGCATATGCGTCGAAAGTCTTTTTTCCTCATGGCTAGTTACAGCACATAAGTAGCTTAATCATTCTATCATTACTGTTACCAGCGCGATTCGCGCTGCCGGTTCGCTAACCTCGGCAGCGCCGTGTTTCATATCCGGTCCTCCGAAATGTCGCTCCTTACGGAACGACCGCCACCCGTTTCGTTTCTGATTTTGCGACAGTACCTACAATACCTATTTAATAATGGAATGAAGGATAATTATGAACATTATTTTAAAAATTATAGTTATAATATTGGTGAATGTAATAATTATAAAAATAATCATGAATATAATAGATAAATATGGTATAAAATTCGTGGAATTCTTTCAAGATTTATGGAAAAAGATAAGAAAATGCAAATAGGTTTAAGTTGACTATTTATGATCAAAGTGTTGCTAATCATGATGAATTTAGCAGAAATCATAAAAGATTTACATCATGACAATTGGAGAGTTCGGCGGGACGCGGTTCGTGCTTTGGGACAATGGGCTGACCCACGAGTCGTTTTCCCATTGATTTCCGCTTTGGGAGATGAGGAATGGGCCGTTCGCCAAAGTGCTGTGGAAGCCCTGATTAAAATTGGCCGGCCGGCTGTAGAACCATTAATCAATACCCTCACAAGTGAAAGCTGGCGGATTAGCAGAAAAGCAGAAGAAGCATTAGTTGGAATCGGTAAGCCGGCAGTAGAGCCGCTGATCAAGATGCTAAACTGCGAGAATGTGGGTATCAAGACGAGAATAATATCTATGCTAGGCGAAATCGGCGATCCAGAGGCAGTAATGCCCCTGATTAAAGCGTTGGAAGATGACTTTTTCCGTCCGTATGCTGCAGCCGCCCTGGGAAAAATTCGTGATAAAAGAGCCGTTCCTTTTCTCATTAAGTTTAATGAAGTTACGGCTTTAGGGGAGATTGGCGACCCTAGTGCAATTCCGTTTCTTCTTACCATGCTGAAAGATGGAAGCTGGAACAATAGGTGTTTAGCGGCTGAGGCCCTAGGCAAAATCGGCAATGCGGCGGTTGGGCCTCTTGCAACTTCAATAAAGAATAAAGAGTTGAATGACCGGGGGCTGGTAGCCGCAGCCCTTGGCAAAACAGGGGCAAAAGAAGCTATTGAACCCTTAATCCAGGCATTGAAGGATAAAGATCCGGTTGTCCGGTGGCGGTCGGCCAGAGCCTTATCAGAACTGGGGCATGCGGCGGTAGGAGCATTGGTTAAGTTGCTTGAAGAAACGGATAGTGATATACGCATGCGCGTTGCCGAAATTTTAGGGAAAATAGGAGATAAGCGTGCCATTAAGCCATTGAATGAATTATTTCAAAATGATCTGCGAGAGGAAGTTAAGAAGGTTGCTGGGGAGGCTCTAAGTAAACTAATACCGGAAAGAGCTTCTTCTTTGACCGGTAATAAGCTAGAGCTAGAGGATGTGTTTTTTCTTACCTATCCTGGTTCGGGAAGATTTTTTAAAGCAACGATTGTAAACGATATATTTGATTTCTTTGAGCTCAAGGAAGTAAATGATCTTATCCGCGGGGAAACACGACCGCCAGTACCAATTCGCTGCCGTTATGTTGGCGGAAGACTGGTCCCTGAAGATTTTGTTTGGGTTGAACCCTTTTTCTGCCTTATTTCAGAACGTGTACGATCTCTTTTATTAGAGCATAAATTTACAGGGTGGAGGACTTTCCCGGTAGAACTTTATGATAAATTCGGCAAGTTAACTGAAGGTTATCATGGTCTATGCGTCACCGGGCGTGCCGGTTCGGTAGATATTTCCCGGGCACCCATTGCCGTTTTGCCTTCCGTAGTGCCCGAAGGGGAGCCGGAGATAGTCAAGCAGGGTCTTTACTTTGATGAGAATACCTGGGATGGTAGTGATTTTTTCTGTCTGAAGGATCGCAACGATTTTTTAATCACGCGGAGGGTGGT
Organism: Desulfofundulus sp. TPOSR; assembly: GCF_011393055.1. Classification (NCBI taxonomy): domain Bacteria; kingdom Bacillati; phylum Bacillota; class Clostridia; order Eubacteriales; family Peptococcaceae; genus Desulfofundulus; species Desulfofundulus sp. TPOSR. Next base: position 845,729 of record NZ_JAAOEF010000003.1, read on the forward strand.
GAAGGCCCTGCAGAAAGCTCGCCCTGCAATTAAAAACTGGAAGGCCGAGCCGGTTTCCTACGTGAGATGGCCATTAGAATGGGAAGAGGATGGCTTCTTTTTCTTGACTGATGACGAAAGAGACGAGGTAAATAGGATTAGGCGGGAACTTAAAGAAAAAAAACGGGAAGCCAAGCGTTTAGCCGCTCAAAAACTAAAAATGGAAAATGATCTACCATATATCCCGTTGCTCCATTCACTGGTAGCACTAAATTGTTTTGAAGAAGGCACGATGGAAGAAGCTGCATTCCTAATTGATAAAGGCTTGGGAAAATATGACCGGCAGACACTGTCATGGTTGCCTGAACGTGTTCAGGAACGGGAAATATGTACAGAAATAATTAAAAAATTTAAAAATGAGGAAGAGCGAGCAGTGAATTTGTTGAGCCATACTTTGCAAAGTAACGGGGATGAAAAAATAAGAGCGGCAGCAGCTTTCGCTTTGGGTAAACTCAACAATATAAAGGCAGTAGATCCGCTTTTGCAAGCTTTACATGATGATATTGCCCTGGTCAGGCGAGAAGCAGTAAAGGCTTTGGGTAGTTTTTGCGACACACGCATAGCAGAAGCATTAATAGATATAATTTCACTTGAAAGAGCGGTTGAGGTAAAATGGGTAATTGCTCAAGTTCTGGGCAAGCTCAGGGATTCGAGGGCAATTGCACCTATTATGGAGATAATCGAAAAAGAAGATGATGATTCAGTGCGTAGTATGTTCATTGAAGCCCTGGGCGAGATTGGCGATTCCAGAGCAGTACCGTTTTTGATTAAAATCCTCCAGGAAGGTGGGGTGTTTGCCCAAATTTCCGCTGCTAATGCGCTGGGGAAAATTGGTGATGTCCGGACAATTTTCCCCTTGATCGAAGCATTTGCAAATGAAGATAGCAATTTAGCTGCTTCTATACAGTACGCTTTGGAGAAAATTGGTGTACCAGCGGTTCTTCCTCTCATCCGTTCTCTAGGTCACGGGAACCGCCTGGTAAGATCCCGAGCGGCGGCTGCTCTAGGCTTGATGGGTGATCAAAAGGCAGTATCGTCACTTCTCTCCCTGTTATCTACGGAGAAGGATCCCGAAGTTATTGTATCTGTAGTCCAAGCTCTGGGGCATTTGAGTGATCCCCGTGCCATAAGAGCTTTGCAAGACATAGCTCGGAATAGTAACGTGGATTTTTTGAAAGAAGAGGCCCGAATGGCCATACAAAAGCTTTTGACTAAAAAAGTATAATCACAGTTCTAAAGGTGGCCGCCGCCCTTTTAAGCAAAATGGGCTTTAAGCCGGAAGAAAAAGTAAAGGTGAAGCTGGAATTCATGCGTTAGTAGGGGCCCGAACTATCATCAACGACGGTGCTGGAAAATTCCTTTCTGAAATGGTAAGGGGCGGGTGAAAACCCGCCCCAATCTAGACTTTTACTGCCTGCCCGTCCGATAACGGTTTCGTGGGTGGCTTGGTGACGAAGCTGAGGATGGCGGCCACCACCAGCAGGGCGGCGGAGATCAGGTAGCTGGCATTGTAGCCGCCGGTAAGGTCTGCCGCCCGCCCCGCAATGATTGGCCCGATAAGGGCGCCGGCACCCCAGGCGGTAAAGACCAACCCGTAGTTGATACCGGCATTCTTCAACCCGAAGTAGTCGTAAGTAGCCGACGGGAAGAGGGAAAGGTTGGCCCCGTAAGCTATCCCGGTGAGAACCGAACCAATAAACAGGGTTGCCGCACTCTTGTAGGAGGCAAACAGCAGCATGTTGGCCGCTTGAATAGCAAACACCAAAAGCATGGTGTTGGTCCGGCCCAGCCGGTCGCTCAACCATCCGGCCAGTACGCGCCCGCCGGCATTGGCTACGGCCAGCACCGCCACAAACACGAAGCCCCAGTTGATTCCCCCCTGAATCTGGGCAATCTTGGCCAGGTGGCCGATGACCAATAGCCCTGCCGAAGCGGCGAAGCAGAACATCAACCAGAGCAGGTAAAACTGGGGTGTGGTCAGCATCTCGCGGGGGCTGAAGTCCTGCTTGGAGCTGGCCGCGGTGGCCGCCCTGGTGGCGGGAGGCGGACCGCCGTAAGGCACATAACCCGGAGGCGGGAAGGCAAGCACCTGGGCCAGGATGACGATAACGGCTAAGAATATGATTCCTTCATAAATAAAGGTTTTGGAAATACCGTAATTAGCCAGGAAATACTTGGTCATAGGAGCGGTATAAACCGAAGCCAGGCCGAATCCGGCCACCACCAGACCGGCAATCAGTCCCTTCTTATGGGGCTGGAACCATTTCACCGCCGCCGGTGTGGGAGCACCATATCCAAACCCCAGGGCCGCACCAACGATAAGCCCAAAACCAATGGTTATACCTGCCAGGGATTGGGTAACTCCCGAGATGATCATACCCGCACCGGCCAGGATACCGCCAATGGTGGCCACCAGCCGGGGGCCAAACTTATCCACCATACGCCCCGCCGGAACCATGAACAGGGCAAACATCACACAGGCCAGGGTATAGGGAAACTGGGACTGGGTTTTGGTCCAATGCAACTGATCAATGAGGGCCGCGGCAAAAACACTCCAGGTGTATAACACACCCAGGGCCAGATTTATACCCATGCCGGCAAGGGGAACCGACCAGGCCCGGGCCAAACTGGGCTGGTTGGGCTGATTCATGGGATACACCTCCGGTCATATATTTGGTTAAATACCTCACTTGCTGCTGCACTCCCTTTTAAATACGATGGGGCTTTCTGCTGGTCATAGCATCCCTCCCCGGGGCATCCCTCCGCCTTTTTCTTTTATTGTATTTTGTTTGACCAGACGAGAATATAAATTTTCCGGCAATAGACAAAACCACCAACTAAATGGTTTCGCTTTTGCTCAAAGAAAGCAAAAGGTCCCCCAATTGCCCGCGATTTTCTACCCACGGCCGGATTTTGACCGCTGGGTGTTATAGAATGGCCACCGGGAGGAAGCACCCGGGTGAGCGAGGACCAGCCCAAATAATGCTTTTCAGTTAACCGATTTCATGATATTATTAAAGCTGTATAATTTTATGTCGCATTTTGCTACGAAGCTGTTCGGAAAAAGGATGTGACAAGGGGTGAAAAAAATGAGTGAAAAGCTGAGTGAAAATACGACCGAAAAAAATGAGCAGAGGAAAATTATTATTGTGGATACCACCCTGCGGGATGGCGAGCAGACGGCAGGAGTGGTCTTTGCCAACCGGGAGAAGGTACGCATAGCCAAGTTTTTAGATGAAATTGGCGTGCACCAAATCGAAGCAGGCATCCCCGTAATGGGCGGCGATGAGATGGAAGCCATTAAGGAAATTTGCAGGGCGGGCCTTAAAGCCAGCATTATGGGGTGGAACCGCCCGGTAATCAAAGATATCGAAGCCTCCCTGGCCTGCGGGGTAGATGCCGTGGCCATTTCTATTTCTACCTCGGATATCCACATTAAATACAAGCTGCAGACCAGCCGGGAATGGGTGCTGGAGCAGATGGTCAAGGCCGTAGAGTTCGCCAAGAAGGAAGGCATGTATATCTCGGTTAACGCCGAAGACGCCTCCCGCACCGACATGGATTTCCTGATCCAGTTTGCCAGGGCGGCCAAGGAGGCCGGTGCCGACCGGTTGCGCTACTGCGACACCGTGGGCATTCTGGATCCCTTCACTACCTACGAGCGCATTCAAACCATCCTTAAACATGTGGACATAGATATTGAGATGCATACCCATAACGACTTCGGCATGGCCACAGCCAACGCCCTCGCCGGTGTCAGGGCCGGTGCTACTCACGTGGGGGTGACCGTGATCGGCCTGGGTGAGCGGGCAGGAAACGCCGCCCTGGAGGAAGTGGTCATGGCCTTAAAACATTTGATGGGCATTGATCTGGGATTCAAAACTGAGATGTTCCGGGAAATTGCTGAATACGTGTCCCGGGCTTCCGGCCGGGAGCTGCCGGCCTGGAAGGCCATTGTGGGCTCCAATATGTTTGCCCATGAATCGGGCATCCACGCCGACGGCGCCCTGAAGAACCCGAAGACATACGAGGCTTTCCATCCGGAAGAGGTGGGCCTGGAGCGCCAGATCGTGATCGGCAAGCACTCCGGTACCGCCGCCCTGAAGGCCAAGTTTGCCGAGTACGGGATCCATTTGAGCGAATTCCGCGCCCAGGAATTGCTGGCCAAGGTTCGTTCTTATTGTGTGGCCTTAAAGCGGCCGCTCTTCGACAAAGAGCTCATGTACATTTATGAAGATTACTTTGGAAAGAAGTGATTTTGTCTTGGGTCAGACCATCATTGAAAAAATTCTTTCCAGCCACAGCGGTCAGGAGGCCTATGCCAATGATATTGTGGTAGCCCGGGTTGACTTCGTCATGGGTCAGGACGGTACCTCTCCCCTGGCCATCCGGGCCTTTCAGGAAATGGAGGGCACACGGGTTTTTGATCCCGACCGGGTTGCCCTTGTTATCGATCACAGTGCCCCCAGCCCCAATGAAGGGGTATCGGCTTTGCACCAGCTGATGCGCCGGTTCGCCCGGGAAAAGGGCATTCATCTTTACGACATCGGGGAAGGTGTCTGCCACCAGGTAGTGCCGGAGAGCGGGCGGGTAGGTCCCGGAACTCTGGTTATTGGCGCCGATTCCCATACCTGCACCTACGGGGCGCTCAATGCCTTTTCTACGGGCGTGGGTTCCACCGATCTGGCCGGTGCCATGATTTCGGGGCAGATGTGGTTTAAAGTGCCCGAAACCTTCAAGTTTGTCTGTCACGGCACCCTGCCCCGGGGTGTTTACGCCAAAGATCTTATTCTGTATCTCATCGGTGATGTAACGGCCGACGGCGCCACTTACATGGCGGCGGAATACACCGGTGAAGCCATTGCCAACCTGTCCATGGACGGGCGTTTTACCATGGCCAACATGGCCATTGAAATGGGTGCCAAAGCGGGGATAATGGAAGCTGACGAAAAGACCTTTGCCTGGCTGGCCCGGTTTACCCGCCGGCAGTTCCTCCCCGTAAGCCCGGATCCCGATGCCCATTACGCCCGGATCAAGGAATATGACGTATCCAATCTGGAACCCCAGGTGGCCCGGCCCCACCGGGTGGATAACGTCTGCCCGGTGGCGGAGGTGGCCGGAACCCCCATCCAGCAGGCGGTGATCGGCACCTGCACCAACGGGCGGCTGGAGGACCTGCGCATTGCCGCCCAAATTCTGGCCGGAAGGCGCATCCACCGGGACGTGCGTCTGATTGTCGCGCCTGCTTCCAAGCGCATTTACCTGCAGGCCATGCAGGAAGGGGTTATCCAGACCCTGGTGGAAAGCGGTGCCGCTGTAGTCACCCCTGGCTGCGGGCCCTGCGTGGGCACCCATAACGGCGTACCTTCCGACGGAGAAAATGTAATTTCCACCGCCAACCGCAACTTTAAAGGCCGCATGGGCAACAGCAAAGCCTTTATTTACCTGGCTTCCCCGGCCACGGTGGCGGCCTCGGCCCTCACCGGACGGATCACCGACCCGCGGGAGTTTTTGCGTTAAACTGAACATAAAGTAGGTGACGGGATGCTTTTACAGGGAAAAGCCCATAAATTTGGCGATGACGTAAATACCGACTACATTATTTCGGGTAAATATAAATTTAAAACCCTGGACATGCGGGAGCTGGCCAAACATGTCATGGAGGACCTGGATCCCGATTTTTACCAGAAGATCAACGCGGGCGATTTTATCGTGGCCGGCCGTAATTTCGGCTGCGGCTCGTCCCGGGAGCAAGCACCCCTGGCCATCAAATACGCCGGGATTTCCGCCGTGCTGGCCAAATCGTTTGCCCGCATTTTCTTCCGCAACGCCATCAATACGGGGCTGCCCGTCGTGGAATGCGACACCGACCGGATCGAGCCGGGGGATGAGCTGGTGGTGGACCTAAGCACCGGCGTGATTACCAACAAGACAAAAGGGTTAACCATTGCGGCCAAACCCCTCCCCCCGGTGATGATTAAAATTCTCAACGACGGCGGCCTGGTGGCCCATTTCCGGAAATACGGCGGTTTTAATTTCGATTAGGCAAGCACTAGGAGGAATTAAGCGGTGGCACATAAAGTAACCCTGATCCCCGGTGACGGCGTGGGCCCGGAGATCGCCCAGGCCGCCCGCCGGGTTATCGACGCCAGCGGTGCAAATATTGAATGGGAAGTGGTGGAGGCCGGGGAAGCTCTGATCCCACAGTACGGCACTCCTTTACCCGGGTATGTACTGGACTCCATCCGCCGAAACCGGGTGGCTTTGAAAGGGCCCATCACCACCCCGGTGGGTGGGGGCTTCCGCAGCGTAAACGTTACCCTGCGCCAGGAATTAAACCTTTACGCCAACGTACGCCCGGCCCGCACCCTGCCGGGGATAGTTACCCGTTACCAGAACGTGGACCTGGTGGTGGTAAGGGAGAACACGGAAGACCTGTATGCGGGCATTGAACACCGGGTGGGCACGGATGCGGCCGAAAGCATTAAAATCATCACCCGCCAGGCCTCGGAGCGCATTGCACGCTTTGCCTTCGAGCTGGCCCGGAAACAGGGGCGCAAAAAAGTCACCGCCGTACATAAGGCCAATATCATGAAACTCACCGATGGCCTGTTTCTGGAATGCGCCCGGAAGGTGGCCCGGGAATACCCGGACATTGTTTTTGAAGACATGATCGTAGACGCTATGTGCATGAAACTGGTACAGGCCCCGGAAAACTACGACGTCCTGGTGCTGCCCAACCTGTACGGGGATATCGTCAGCGACCTCTGTGCCGGCCTGGTGGGCGGCCTGGGTGTCGCCCCGGGAGCAAACATCGGCCACGAGGTGGCGGTCTTTGAGCCGGTCCACGGCAGCGCCCCCAAACATGCCGGAAAGAACCGCATCAACCCCCTGGCCATGATTTTGTCCGGCATAATGATGCTGCAGCACCTGGGCGAAGATGAGGCGGCCAACCGTATATACGAGGCCGTGCTGGCCGTACTGCGGGAAGGCAAGGCCCTGACCTACGACCTGGGAGGCAGCGCCGGCACCAGCGACATGGCCGATGCAATTATAAGCAAAATGCAGGCTTGAAATGCAGGACCCTGCACTTCAAGACATTAAGGAAGCAGAAAAAACCCGCCGGAGCCGGAAACACTGGCCCCCGGCGGGCTTTTTTATTTCCTTTCGGGAAGCCTGCCGGAGCTTTGAGCCGAGCACTAGTTTGGCCCCCCAGCACTCACTGTAACCGGAGTTCATTGATAGGATAATTGCTGCCTAATACAGGCGTTCAATCTCCGGGCAGGTATATGAATCCGGTGAGTGCTGGGTCACCGGAGCGAGCGGGAGCCAAAACAGGGTAGTTGGAAAGTGGGGATAACTCAGCTGCAGAAGAGCCTGAAAGTTATGTGCATAAAAAAAACCCGCCGGCATAATAATAAGCCTGTGGCCTGATTTCGTTTACCGTTGCAGCCAGGAGGTGATATTGTTTGGCGCATCCAAGCAATTTCGGGGAAGGTGAGGGGCGGCTCAAAGCCATGCACGACGCAGACTTCCCCGGTGGAGTTGTGGTAGATCCCACACCGATCACAGCCTACGATGAGATCACCGTATTTTACAACGGACTGCTGGCCCAAAGCGGTGCCGAACAAGTTTACCTGCACGTGGGATTCGGGGACCCCCGGAACTGGCGCAACGTCCAGGATTTACGGATGTCCCGCACGGGGTGGGGTTTTGTCAAAACGCTGGAAATACCCGATGAAAGCCGCTTCAACTTCTGTTTCCGGGACAACGCCTATAACTGGGATAACAATAACGGGCTCAACTGGAGTTTCGAAATCCATAACGGCCAGCGCCGTATTTAAATTTCCAGGGAAGCTTTATGGTCACCACTGGCTTTAAGCACAGCTTGCCATTTGCCTCTTAAATCCCTACCGCCAGGGCCCGGTAGGGATTTCACTTTAGGTTAAAAGGCAAATAACGGATCAGGGAGGGAAAAACTTTTTGCGCATTCTGATGCTTTCATGGGAATACCCGCCTAAATCCGTAGGGGGACTGGCCCAGCACGTCTACGACCTGTCCTGTGCCCTGGTGGGGATTGGAGAGGAGGTCCATGTGCTCACCTGTGGTGCCCCCGGTATTCCCGATTACGAGCAAGTAAACGGCGTACACGTCCATCGCTTTCAAACCTACCAGATATCCGCCCCCCATTTTGTCACCTGGGTTGCCCAACTGAACATAGCCATGCTGGAACGGACCATCCCGCTCTTCGCCGAACTGGGAGGGGTGCATATCATTCATGCCCATGACTGGCTGGTGGCATATGCGGCCCGGGCCTTAAAACACGCCTGGCGCCTACCCCTGGTAGCCACCATCCATGCCACCGAATACGGCCGTAACTGTGGCTTACATAATGATATCCAGCGACATATTAGTGATATTGAATGGTGGCTGACGTACGAGGCCTGGAAAGTAATCTGCTGCAGCCAGTATATGAAAAATGAGGTGCGTCACGTCTTTCAAGTGCCGGATGATAAGATCCGGGTCATCGTCAACGGGGTTAATCCGGCCAATTTTGCCACCCGCACCATACGGGTAACCAGGGACCAGTTTGCCGCCCCCGACGAACGCATTGTTTTTTATGTGGGGCGGTTGGTGCGGGAAAAGGGCGTACAGGTCCTTTTAGACGCCGCCCCGCAAATTCTGGCCCGGCACCCGCAGACTAAATTTATTATTGCGGGTAAAGGTCCCTATGCGGAGGAACTGCACCGCCAGGCCGCCAGCCTGGGTATAGCCCAGCGGGTTTATTTTACCGGATATGTAGATGACGAGGTGCGGAACACCCTGTACAGCTGGGCTGATGTAGCTGTTTTTCCGAGCCTGTATGAGCCCTTCGGCATTGTCGCCCTGGAAGGTATGGCCGCCCGGACTCCGGTGGTAGTGGCGGATACCGGCGGTTTAAGTGAAATTGTGGAACATGGAGTGGACGGTTTAAAGTTTTACCCCGGCAACAGCCGTTCCCTGGCCGATATGATCGTCTGGCTGTTACAGGACCGCCAGTTGGCCCAAAACCTGCGCCAGCAGGCCTATCGCAAGGTACTGGAAAAATTCAACTGGCGGGATATTGCCCTTGCTACCAGGCGGGTTTATCAGCAGGTGTGGAATGAATACCGCCACGTTCCATGGTACACCCCGTACATGCGCAGCAACCGTTTACTCACCCGCATGTCCAAAATCTTTGCCCGGGCCTAACCCGGGCTTTAGTGCAGAACAGGAGGGATTTAATGAAAGCAATCATTATGGCCGGGGGAGAGGGTTCCCGCCTGCGCCCTCTCACCTGCAACCGCCCCAAGCCGATGGTGCCGGTAGCCAACCGGCCCATGATGTCTCACATTGTGGAACTGCTGAAAGCCCACGGTTTTACCGACGTGGCGGTAACCCTGCAATACATGCCGGAAGCTATCCGGGATCATTTCGGCAATGGCGTCCGGTACGGGATTAACATGCAGTACTTCATCGAGGAAAATCCCCTGGGCACCGCGGGCAGTGTAAAGAATGCCCGGGAGTTTCTGGATGAAACCTTCCTGGTGATTAGCGGGGACGCCCTCACCGATCTGGATCTTACCCGGGCTGTTGCCTTTCACCGCCAGCGGGGAGCCATGGCCACCCTGGTGCTCACCCGGGTGAGCTGTCCCCTGGAGTACGGCGTAGTCATCACCAAACCAGACGGACGCATCACCCGGTTTTTGGAAAAACCTGCCTGGGGTGAGGTTTTCAGTGACACGGTTAACACGGGAATTTATGTGCTGGAACCGGAAGTCCTGGAATACATTGAACCCGGCCGCATGGTCGACTTCAGCAAGGACCTTTTTCCCCTGCTGTTGCGGGAGAAAAAGCCATTGTTCGGTGTGGTGTTGCCGGGCTACTGGTGTGATATAGGCAATTTGCAGCAATATTTGCAGGCCCATCAGGATGTCCTCTCCGGCCGGGTGAAAACTGCCATCCCGGGCCGGGAAGTGCAACCGGGAGTCTGGGTGGGTGACGGGGCGGAGATCAGCAGCGGCGCCCGTATTACCGGTCCCGTCCTGATTGGGGACGGGTGTTACATCGGTCCCGGCGCAGAGATAGAACCTTTCAGTGTCCTTGGGGAAGGCTGTTTGATCCAGGAACGGGCCTCCCTCAAGCGCAGCGTTCTGTGGAACAACGTATATGTAGGGCCTGGAGCGGCCTTAAGGGGGGCCATCGTAGCCGGCCGCGTGCAGGTGCAGGCCCACGCGGCTGTTTATGAAGGAGCTGTCATTGGCAGTGACTCGGTAATTCAGGAGCGGAGCGTAGTCAAGCCCGACGTGAAGTTATGGCCCCATAAACTGGTGGAAAGCGGTACCGTTGTTCAAAACAGCCTGGTCTGGGGTACCCGGTGCCCGAAGAAAATTTTCGGGCTTGAAGGTATCAGCGGGCTGGTCAATGTGGAACTAACCCCGGAATTTGCCTGCCGGGTGGGGGCGGCCTTTGCCTCGGCCATGGGCAACCGGGGGGTACGCCTGGCTGTAAGCAGCGATGCCTCCCCGGCTTCCCGGATGGTTAAAAGTGCTTTAACCTGCGGGTTGCAGTCGGCCGGCGCACAGGTGGTGGACCTGGGTACCGGCATTACCCCCATGCAGCGTTTTGCCGTGCGCCAACTGGCGCTGGCCGGAGGGGTACATGTAAGGCTGTCTCCCCATCGCTCCGACCATGTAACTATGGTTTTTCTCAACGGCAAGGGCGGAAACATTTCCCGCAGCCTCGAGCGAAAAGTAGAAAACCTGCTCATGCGGGAAGACTTCCACCGGGTTGAACCGCAGGCCATCCTTCCCCCCGAGTTTGTTTCCGCCGTTGGCGAAAGTTACATCGAGGCCCTGATGCGGGACCTCGACCCGGCAGTGCTGGAGGAAGCGCGTTTCCGGTTGGTGGTAGCCTGCGACCGGGATAATTTGGGCCCCTATCTGAAACATCTAACCGGAAGATTGGGCGTTACAGTGGAAAACCTGGACCTGCCGGCGGGTACACCTCCCGCCACCTGGCGGAATTATCAGGAAACATTGTCCTTCTTGGGCCGGCGGGTGCGGGAAACGGGTGCTTCGGCCGGGGCGCTCCTGGATGCCAACGGCGAGCGGCTGATGCTGGTAGATGAACGGGGGCGGGTAATCCAGGACAACCTGCTTACCGCCCTGATCGCACTCATCATCCTCCGGGCCCGGGGAGGACCGGTGGTGGTCCCGGTAACAGCCCCGCGGGCCATTGATACCCTTGCCGAAAAGTACCGGGGACAGGTAGTTCGCACCAAGACAGCCGTCCATGACTTTGTGGAAAAAGTGCTGGGACAAGATGAGTTCCAGTTCCTCCTGAATTTTGATGCCCTGGGGGCCCTCACCCGTATCCTGGAGTTTACCGCCAAAAACGGGATAACCCTCGGTGAGCTGGTAGATGAAATACCCACCTTTTTTATGGACCAGAAGGAGGTACCCGTGCCCTGGGAGGCTAAAGGCCGGGTGATCCGGCGATTAATTGAAGACCCCCCTACCACACAACTGGAATTGCTGGACGGGGTAAAGGTCTTTCACCCCCAGGGATGGGCGCTGGTTCTGCCGGACCCCGACGAACCGGTTTGCCGGGTATTTACCGAGGGGGCATCCATGGAAATCGCCCGGTCTTTAAGTGACTTTTATATTGATAAAATAAGTCAAATTGCAAATTCTGCCGAAGCTACCGGTTAAAAAAAGCTCCCCGTGGGAAACGGGGAGTTTTTTACCCGGCTGCCATTAGCTCTTTTTGTTTAGAACGGTACCAGGAGTAGTCGATATCGGGGAAAATATTATTGGTGTGTTCCAGCCAGGACAACCAGCCCTCGTCGATATGCCGCCCCTTGATCCCATCGTAAAGGCGCAGGAAATTGGCTAGGTGGCTTTTTGTACGCCTCACCGCGTAATCGACCATGGTTCCAGTGCTCATGATGAAAGCCCAGTCACTGCTCTGGGCCAGGAGTAACTCCCGGGCCGCCTGATTTAAAGCCCGGCGCAAGAGCCCCTGCGCATCGGTATGGGTATTGGCCAGTTCAACCATCCTGGAGGCGGCCAGGTGAAGGTGGCGGTAAATCCAATCGTTGGCCTGGCAGAGCCAGACCTCATTATATCCCTTGTTCCCCCAGCTGGAAGGACAGGGCCTGGCCACCTGGTTGCAGGGAAAGCGCTGCAGGTAATCGCTGGGGGTAACCAGTTCCACCGTATCCTGGTCAAAATGAATTTTGCGAATGAGAAATTCCAGCCACATGGGACCTTCAAACCACCAGTGGCCAAAAAGTTCGGCATCATAGGGAGCGACAATAATGGGCGGCCTGTCCATGTGCCGGCAGAGGTACTTGATCTGCAGTTCCCGGTTGAACATAAAGTTTCCGGCATGGATGGCGGCCTTTTCCCGGGCCCAGGCCGGCACATAAGGTTCTTTATGGTTTGTCCGCCCGGTGATGCGGTAATATTTAATTCCGGTGTGCACGCGGATGCCGTCGGGGTGGATATACGGCTTGATGTAATCATAGTCCAGGTCGAAACCAATATCCCGGTAAAACTCCCGGTAATCAAAATCCCCGGGATAACCTTCCTGGGCACTCCACACCTGCTTGGAAGACTCCACATCCCGGCCGAAGACGGCCACCCCCGAAGGACAGTAAATAGGGGCAAACACCCCGTAGCGGGGCCGGTGGGAGGCAAATAAAACCCCGTGGGTATCGGTAAAGAAAAAGCGAATACCGAACTCTTTGAGAATCTGATCGATGCCCGGCCCATAGGCACATTCAGGCAACCACAGTCCCCGGGGGGGCACGCCAAAATGCCGGCGGTGCAGATCCACGGCCACGGCAATTTGTGCCCGCACCGCCTCGGGATTGACCATAAGCAGGGGCAGGTACCCGTGGGTGGCCGCACAGGTGATAATTTCCAGGCGACCTAAATCCTGAAAGCGCCTGAACCCCTGGATCAGGTTGCGTCCGTAAGTGTGATGATAGCTATGGGCAATCTCCCGGAACATGCTCTGGTACATCAGGGCCGTTTCATGGAAAGGGCTGTTTCGTGTACGCTCTACTTCTTTATCCGCAAGTTCCATTAATTGTCCTAAATGGCGGGAATAGCGCTCCTGTAACAGGGGATCGGTTAGCATGGAAACCAGCGGTGGCGAAAGGGAAACGGTGAGGCGAAAAGGTATGCCGTCGGCCACCAAACGTTCAAAGACATGCAAAAGGGGGATGTAGGTTTCGGTGATGGCCTCGTACAGCCACCTTTCTTCTAAAAAATGTTCATGCTCCGGATGACGCACAAAGGGTAGATGGGCGTGCAACACCAGGGCCAGGTATCCTTTGGCCATTTTAGCCAGCTCCTCCCTTACTCTTTAACCTCTATTTTGGGTCCTGCCACCGGCGGTCCAAATCCGGGAGAACTGATCCCCAGGGGAACCACGGCCGCCCGGCCGGCCACTTCCTGGATTAGCATGGGTGAACTGACACCAAACTGGAATTGATAGGAACGATACACTCCCTCAATCCACATCCATTCTTCATCCAGGCATTCTGAAAGGCTCGACCTGGGGGTAGTTACCACATTGGACCGCAAAAGGGTTATAAAACGGCCATCGGGAAACATGCGGCCCAGGTCGACACAAAAGGAACGGTTGGGCTGGCCCACGGGGATATGCCAGTTATCCACCTCTTCCTGGACGTTAATATCCATGTAACTGTTGGCATTGTACCCGTTAAAAGTGACTCCTGTAACATCGTAAACCCTTAAAACCGGACGGGTATTATTCCACGCCCGGGGCCCGTAAGTGGCATTAAACTCTTCCTGCCGGGTGGCGGTTATTTCCCAGTATGCATAGAGCCAGTAAGGATCCCGCACCAGAAGCACCAGACGATCCACCCCGTAGCGGCGGGGCAACTCTGGAACTGCCAGCGGCGGCGATTCAACCGGTGGAGCAGGTAAAGCCAGTTCTTCAGCTACTTCCTCGGTAAAAAGGGGGGGGATAACTTTTTCCGGGGGCACCGGCCGGGCTGCCCGGCGCCGGGAAGTCCATAAAAAAATAACCAGAAACAGGACCACCAGGGCGATCCCGAAAAGGAGCGGAACTAACGCGGTCATGGGAGTACCTCCTTTAGAAAATATAGATAACACCAGTTTAGGGGTGAGTTAATGTAAGAAGTGTTTGAAAGCTTTTTTTATTATTGCCTCGGTGCCGGGATTTATGAACTAAAATAAGTGCCAACCTGTATAAATTTACTTATTTAGAAAAAATCGACCGATTTTTTTAGCTTCCGGAAGATGTTAATTTACCACTGTTGCAGGAAAGCACCGTGTAGTGTGGAAGCATATGAGGAGGAAAACCAGGTCTTTTGTTTTTTTTGGTACGGGTTGTTTTGAAAGGATACAGGGGTTAAGATATATAAGAGCATTAAAAAGAGGTGATCAGTTTGTTTCAAAACCCCGACGATGCCGTTTTAAAGGAAATATTAAGTAAAAGCCGGCGCATTGCCGTGGTAGGTTTATCCAACAAACCGGAACGGGATAGTTACCGGGTGGCCCGTTACATGAAGGAGCGGGGATATGAAATTATACCGGTCAATCCCATGATCCATGAAACCCTGGGTGAAAGGGCCTACCCGGAACTCCGTGCCATACCCCACCCCGTGGACGTAGTTAACGTCTTCCGGCGTGCAGAGGAAGTCCCGGAGATTATCGAAGCCGTACTACAACTTAACTTCCAGCCGGTAATCTGGTTGCAACTGGGAGTAGTGCATCAGGAAGCGGCTGAAAAGGCACGGGCCCGGGGCCTGACAGTGGTTATGGACCGTTGTTTGATGGTGGAGCACCGGCGGTTGCTGGGGGACAGCTGCTAGTGCTGGACTTCCACGGGAAAATTCAACCACAGCAAGAACCGGACCGGGCCGCCCGGGCCAGGGAAATCCTGGCCATATTATCCCAAACTTACCCCGACGCCGGAACAGCCCTGCGCTTCGAGACCCCCTTCCAGCTGCTGGTGGCGGCCATGCTTTCAGCCCAGACCACCGACCGGCAGGTCAATAAGATTACTGAACGGTTATTTAAACGCTACCGGGAACCCCAGGACTTTGCCCGGCTGAATCCAGAGGAACTGGCCCGGGAAATCAAGGGTTGTGGATTGTACAAGAATAAAAGCAGAAATATCATTGCCACCAGCCGCATCCTGGTGGAGAAATACAACTCGCAGGTTCCCCGGACCCTGGGGGAACTGGAGCTTCTTCCCGGAGTAGGCCGCAAGACCGCCAATGTAGTGCTGAATGTTGCCTTCGGTCAACCCACCCTCCCGGTAGACACTCACGTCTTCCGGGTCAGTCACCGCCTGGGCCTGGCCCGGGGTAAAACTCCCGAAAAAACTGAGGAGGAATTACTGGCCATCATTCCGGAATACGCCCGCCGGGCCGCCCACCACCAGCTAATCGCCCACGGCCGCACCATTTGCACCGCCCGCCGGCCCCGGTGCAACATCTGCCCCGTGGCCCATCTTTGTCCAAGCCGCGACGTGCAAGAACCGGTAACCAGTGGTTAAAAAAAACTCCCGCCCGTTCGGGCGGGAGCCAAAAGGCCGCGTTCTAATGTTGCTGGCTTGTCGTTGATACCGGTACCGGTTTGATAATTGGTCCGGGGAAGGGGACTACCGTTCGGCCATAGGCGGTATTTAGAATCACGGCCATGGCCGTATAGAGGCCGAAAATACCGGCAAGGAGCAAGAGATTTCCGGCCAGGGACAGCATTGTCCTGGGGATGACTCCCATATCAGCAAAGGCAACAATGAATATGGCCGGATCGAGGGCCAATACGACCGCCAGCAAGGTAAGAGGTGATTTAAAGTAAGCCGGCGTCCAGGTGAGCAGGGCTATGCCCAGGGCAAGCCAGGCCCAACCGTCAATGCGAGCGTCAATCTTCCAGCCATTGATGGCGGCAAAAAACTTAAAAATCAATTCCAGACCGGTAACCAGCATGAAGAAGGCCGAGAAAAAGGTAAACACGTTACCCCCGGTAGTATTGCCTTCCTTTAGTTCAATTAATCCCACACAAATCTGGATGACAAATCCTCCTAAAAGCCAGATCCCCAGCAGGGGAATGGCGCTGTGCTCAACTTTACCGGTAAAAACCGCATAAAAGGTGAAACAGGCCATGGCCAGGGCAACCAGCCCGGCGGGACCGGGATTGGCCCAGTCGTGTCCTTTTGCCGACATCTACCTTCCTCCTCTGGTAATCATTTTGGGTACACTCTAGTGAGGGGTCCATTAATACACCCCTGCCCCGTTTAAAGCCCCTTTGTGCCATGACTTCCTTTTCCGGTTCTCAGTAAACACCTCCTTTAAAAAATCTAAACCATCCCAGAAAAGATATAATTGCAAAAAATGGGGCATTATTCTGCCTTTTCAGATGAAAGGTTGTTTGACAGCCGGGAATGGTTTGCTTAAGAAGGCGAACAGCACTTAAGAACAATTGAAAGTTTCCCAAAAGAGATGGCTGGAGCCGGCTACATGTCAAGTTTCATAAACATGTCTAGAGTTTTCCAAACACCCGGCCAGGCAAAAATTATAAAATGCTACCCGTTCAATAGGAAAAGCCTTATAATTTTTGTTGCATAGAACTTCTACTCAAAGGAGTCGATCCCAGTGCATATTGTTCTGGTTGAACCGGAGATACCAGCCAACACCGGCAATATTGCCCGCACCTGCGCGGCCACCGGCAGCATTCTCCACCTGGTTCGCCCCCTGGGCTTTTCCACCGACGACAAATATCTTAAACGGGCGGGCCTGGATTACTGGCATCTGGTGGAAATACACTACCACGATTCCTTCGAGGAAGTGCGTCGCCTGTATCGCCAGCACCGCTTTTATTTCCTCAGTACCCGGGGCATACACCTATATAGTGAAGTCAGATATGGACCGGATGACTTTCTGGTCTTCGGCAAGGAAACACAGGGATTGCCGGCGGATCTACTGTCCGCCAACCGGGACTATACCCTGCGCATCCCCATGCGGGAAGGCACTACCCGCTCTCTAAACCTGGCCAACTCCGTGGCTCTGGTTCTGTACGAGGCCTTGCGGCAGCAGGGCTTTCCAGGGTTGCGTTAACGCAAATTTATGTAATTTCTAAAAATTGTTGAAGGATTTTGATGCTGATAGAACGAATACTATTGTTTACACTTGGCTGTTTGCACCTGTTACAAGAGCAATGCCGGGGAAGGGGAAGCCCATGGATTTAACCATAAAACAGCTCCAACAAAGACTGGAAACCCAGGGCTATATTTGTGATCAGGACCTGGTGATTACCCTTTATCTGTCTTTAAAACTGGCCAAGCCCCTGCTGGTGGAGGGGGCCCCCGGTGTAGGCAAAACTGAGGTGGCCAAAGCCCTGGCCGGGGCTTTAAATACGGAGTTGATTCGGCTGCAGTGTTACGAAGGGCTGGACGAAAACCGTGCCCTTTACGAGTGGAACTACCAGCGACAGTTGCTGAAGATTGAAATTGCCCGGGGCACCTGCGAACCTGCCGCCCTGGAAAAGGATCTTTTCGATGTGGAATATTTGCTGGAAAGACCGCTTTTAAAAGCCATCCGGGCCGAAAAACGGGTTGTTTTGTTAATTGATGAAATTGATAAAACCGACCCGGAATTTGAAGCCTTTTTATTTGAACTCCTGTCCGATTTTCAGGTATCTATTCCCGAACTGGGAACGCTCAAAGCGAAGCAGATACCGGCAGTGGTGTTAACCAGCAATGGTGAAAGGGAATTATCCGACGGGTTAAAGCGCCGGTGCATCTATTTGTATATTGACTATCCCACGGTGGAAAAGGAAGTGCGCATCTTACAGGTCAAAGTACCCCAGGCCCGGGAGGAACTGGTGCGCCAGGTGGCCCGGGCGGTAAACTTCATCCGGTCCCACCTGGATTTGAAAAAGAAACCCTCCATTGCCGAAACCCTGGACTGGACCCGGGCCCTGGTAGCCCTGCATGCTGATGCCCTGACGCCGGAAATCATCGGGCAAACCTTGAGCCTTTTCCTGAAAAACCGTGATGACCAGGAAACATTAAAAAGGGAGGTGGGATTAAACGGACTGGTAGAGCAAATCCAGGGGATGAAAGGCGATTCGTCAACTCCTGCCGGAGCCGCCTGTCATTGCGGTCATCATCACCGTTAGCGGGGGGAGTACACATGGAAGTTGATCCGGTCACCCGGGCGGTGGCCCGGGTAGAAGGGCAGGGCGAGAACACCCTGCACCACAACCTGGTACGCTTCACCCATATCCTGCGCCACATGGGGGTCCGGGTGAGCATGGCCGAAACGCTGGATGCTTACCGGGCCCTGACGCTGGTTGACCTTACGTCCAGGGAACAGGTAAAGGCTGCCCTGGGGGCGGTGCTGGTAAAAAACGCTTCCGACAGGCAAATTTTTAGCCTGGCCTTTGATCGCTTCTTTGTCCCCCCGGAGGAAAAAACGCGGCGGCGCACGTTAAGAAAACAGCTGGAGGAAGAGGAACGGCGGCGCCTGGCAGAAGCCCGGGAAAAATTGAACCAGGCCCTTTCCCCCTGGTCCACGGAAGTGAATTTCAGCCCGGAGGAAATCCAAACCTTTGCCCGCATGCCCGCCCGGGAACAAAAGCGTTTAACGGAACTTATCAGCCGGATGCACGGTAATCCGGTGAACAACCCGGGACACCTGATCGCCCGGGTAATGCAATCAGCTCTCAACTACTGGCGCTACTACTTGCTGAAAACCCAGGGGGAAGAAGCCAGGCGGCAACTGGAGGCAGAGCTGACCGGGGAAACGGAAATGGATGACGTAATTGCCGGTGTGGCTGCAGATTTTTACCGGGACCCGGATGATCAGTTGCTCCATCAGGACATGCAGCAGGTTGCCGATGCCGATCTGAAAAAGTTTACCTTAGCCCTTGAGCACCTGTCCACACACCTGGCCAGGCGGCTTTCCCGCCGCTACCGGAAAAGCAACCGCCGGCAAAAACTGGACATGCGCAGGACGATTCGCCGGAACATCGCCTTCGGTGGGTCACCCCTTAAATTATGCTATCGATCCCGCCGCCGGTACCGTCCCCGCCTGCTCCTCATCTGTGACGTATCCGCCTCCATGGCCCGCTATGCCCGGTTTGTCCTCCAGTTTATCTATGGTTTAAGCAGTGCGGTACGAGATATCGAAAGCTTCGTCTTTTCCGAGGATCTGGAACGGGTTACCCCTTACTTCCGGCGGAATGATGGTTTTGTACCCGTCATGACCGATCTTGTTAATGCCAGCCGGCAGTGGGGAAAAACCACCGACTTTAACGTAGCCCTGAAAACTTTTCACCGCCACTGGCGCCACCTGCTTACCGGCGATACCATGGTAATAATAGTCAGTGACACGAAGACCATTACTCCCCAGGAGGCTGCCCGGGAGCTGGCCTCTTTACGGGAGCGGGTGCGGGAGGTCCTGTGGCTCAACCCCGTTCCCCGCAAGCAATGGCCTTATTTACCAGGTGTTAATGCCTTCCTGCCTTATGTACGCATGTTTGAATGCTATTCCCTGCATCACCTGGAAGCAATCCTGCGCCGGCAAATGTTGAAGTAAAAGGACGGTAAAAAATTCACCGGGTTACGCAATAAAATTAAGTTAAGTAAAACAGGTTCTGGTTACAGGTGGGGGAGGTGAAAAGCTTGGCAATCAACAAACTGGAAAACACCGCCTTTTTAAGGGACGAACTGTCTATTTTTAATTCCGTACACAATATGGTCGTTGCTGTAGACTATCAGGGCCGCGTGATCATTTTTAACCCCACCAGCGAACGGATTTTTAATTACCCGGCAGAAAAGGCCCTGGGTCGCCCCATCAGGGAGGTCGTTCCTTTTACGGGTCTCCCCAAGGTGTTGCAGACGGGAAAACCCCACATCGGACGCAAATTTGTCGTTGGTAATGCCCTGTATGTGGTCAACCGCACACCCATAATCCGCAATAACACCATTATAGGCGCCATTGGCGTGGCTCAAGAAATCACCGAACTGCAACATCTGGCCCAGGAACTGAAAGAAATCAAGGAAGTTAACGTCCTCCTGGAAAATATCTTTCACAGCACACATGAAGGCTACATTGCCACCGGTAATGACGGCCGGATTCTGATGATAAACGGGCCTATGGCGGAACTGCTGGGCGTTACCATCGAAACGGCTGTGGGCCGGCACATCCGTGAGGTTGCTCCCGATAAGCGATTGCACCAAATCCTCTGGAGCGGTAAATTGCAGTATGGGGAAGTAGTACGCATCCGGGGCAGGGAAACGGTGGTCATGCGGGTGCCCCTTTATAACCAGGGCAAGTTGGTGGGAGCAGTGAGTAAAGTAATGTTCCAGGACGTGGAACAGCTGCTGGCCCTGGCGGAAAAGATCAGCATCCAAAGGCGAAGTTCCTTCTGCCCTTCAGTAACACACAATGATAACCCCACCGCGCGTTACACCGTGGATAACCTGATTGGCGCCAGCAGGGATATGCTACGGCTCAAGGAAACCATCCGGCGGGTGGCCCAGGGACCCTCCACAGTGCTGATCCGGGGAGAAAGCGGCACAGGCAAAGAACTGGTGGCCCATGCCCTGCACACGGCCTCCCCCCGCCACCGGGGACCCTTCATCAAGGTTAATTGCGCTGCCGTGCCGGAAAACCTTTTAGAATCGGAGCTTTTCGGCTACCAGGAAGGCGCCTTTACCGGGGCGAGAAAAGGCGGGCAAATCGGCAAATTCGAACAGGCCGATGGGGGAACTATTTTTCTCGATGAAATTGGGGATATGCCCCTGCCCATGCAGGCCAAGATATTGCGAGTCCTGCAGGAAAAAGAAATTGAGCGCCTGGGAGACACCCGTCCCCGCGCCGTGGACGTACGGGTGGTGGCAGCTACCAACCGGGACCTGGAGGAATTAATCCGGCAGGGACATTTCCGGGAAGATCTTTATTACCGATTAAATGTAGTTTCCCTTTATATTCCACCCCTGCGGGAAAGACCCGATGACATCCCCCTGCTGGTCAACCATTTTATCAAGAAATTCAACCGGGAATTTGGTCTTCTTGTGCGGGGCGTTTCACCGGAAGTCTCGGAGATACTTTACACCTACGATTGGCCTGGCAACGTACGGGAACTGGAAAACGTAATGGAAAGAGCTTTTAACCTGGTGGAAGGAGATATCATTGAAGTTAAACATATGCCCCCCTACCTTCAGAAAGCGAGCCAGGGCAGGAAAAGAAACCTGCACAATCGCACGCTGGCCACATTACTGCAGGAGGTGGAAAAGGAAGCCCTTCTGGAAGCCCTGGCTGCTGCCGGTGGCAATAAAATGCAGGCGGCTAAAACCCTGGGTATTTCCAGAGCCTGGTTGTATAAGAAAATGAAACAGTACGACATCAGGGGATAAAAATTTTTACCCCATGAAAAGGAGGATAACCGGCCGGAAATATCGAAGTAGTAATTTCAAGCAGCTGTTTTTAAAATGTCTTAAGAAGGGAAGGGTTACTTTCAACCGGGACCACCCGACCTTTCACGCCTGACAAACCGGCAAAGTACAACGGGGAGCTCCTGTTAGGGGCTGAGAAAGGGCTAGTGAGCACCTGACCCGCTAAACCTGCTCGGGGTAATGCCCGCGAAGGGAAAAGCCGTGTGTGCTGTTGACTGTGGCGCATCCTTTTGTGGGTGCGCTGTTTTTATTTGCCACCGGGATGCCCACCGGTCAACCGCTACAAATAAATAAAAAGGAGTGGTATTACGAAATGCACCTGGAAGACGTGACTATTTCCAAGGCCATTATCACAAGGTATCAGGAGGAACTGCTGGAAGCGCTGGAATCAGACGTAGCCGTTGTGGGTGGAGGTCCGGCAGGACTGGTGGCCGCCTATTACCTGGCCCGGGCAAACAAAAAAGTAGTTCTCTTTGAACGCAAGCTCAGCATCGGTGGCGGCATGTGGGGCGGCGGTATGATGTTCAACCAGATTGTGGTCCAGGACGAAGCATTACCCCTTCTCAAAGAGTTTGGTATCTCCTACAGGTCATTTGAAGATGGATATTACACGGCCAGCTCCGTGGAAGCCGTTGCCGCCCTAACCCTTGGTGCGGTACGGGCCGGGGCGAGAATCTTCAACTTAATCTCCGTGGAAGACGTCATGGTGAGGGAGAACCGGATTACCGGGCTGGTCATCAACTGGACCCCTGTTGATTTGGGCCGCCTGCACGTGGACCCCCTGACGGTACAGTCCTCATACGTCATCGACTGCACCGGACATGATGCCCAGGTGGCCGGTATGGTGGTCAAAAAAATGGGGGCGGTCTTAAGAACCAGAACCGGCAACCTGGAAGGAGAAAAGCCCATGTGGGCCGCGCGGGGTGAAACGGCCACCGTGGCCAATACCCGTGAAATTTATCCCGGGCTCCTCGTGGCCGGTATGGCAGCAAACGCGGTTTGCGGCGGCCACCGCATGGGACCGGTTTTCGGCGGGATGCTCCTGTCAGGCCGGCGGGCAGCCCGGCTTATTCTTGGGGAAGAATAAAACTTGACATTAAGGGAAAAAAGCCGTATATTTAAACTATAAAAGTAGCTGTTATCAGATAAGGGTGAGGTTGTTAGTGGTGAAGCCTAAACGGATGACCAGACAAAAAAAATTAATCCTGGAAATCCTGCGCAGCACCGACACTCACCCCACGGCGGACTGGATTTACGAGCAGGCCCGCAAACAAATTCCGGACATCAGCCTGGGCACGGTGTACCGCAATTTAAACAACCTTAAACAGGCCCGGGAAATCATGGAACTCAACTACGGCAGCACGTTCAGCCGCTATGATGGTAATCCCCATAATCACTATCATTTTGTTTGCGATGGCTGTGGCCGGGTATTTGATCTGGATTTACCCCTGCTGAACAATCTGGAAAGAGAAGTAGAAAGCCGTACGGGCATGCAGGTAACCCGGCACCGGCTGGAATTTTACGGCTACTGCCCTGATTGCCGGCAAAAGCAACCGGGCGAAGCAGAGCAGTAAACTTCCATAGAGGTTTAAAAAGGGGGGCTTAGAGCCACCCCTTTTTATTGTGCGCCCGGAAGCAGGATTTTGCCTCAGTTAAACGAATGAGGATCATGGGAAAAAAACCAGGTTTCCAGGAGTGTTTGGAAGACCATGTTCATACACCTGCATGTACATACCGAATACAGCCTGCTGGACGGCGCCGCCCGGATCAAAGAAGTGGTGGCCCGCGCCAGTGAACTGGGCATGGACTCCCTGGCCATCACCGACCATGGCGTTATGTTTGGAGTGGTGGACTTTTACAAGGCCTGCCAGAAACACGGAGTCAAGCCCATCCTTGGTTGCGAGGTTTACGTGGCTCCCCGCACCATGAAAGACCGCACACCCAAGGTGGATGACCATCTCTACCACCTGGTATTGCTGGCCGAAAACCAGACCGGGTACCGCAACCTCCTGCAGCTGGTGTCTTTGGCCTTCACCGAAGGTTTTTACTACAAACCCCGGGTGGACAAAGACACCCTGGCCCGCTACAGCGAAGGGTTAATTGCCTTAAGCGGCTGCATTGCCGGTGAGGTGGCCGACCGCCTCCTGGCCGGGGAGAAGGAAAAAGCCGTGGAAGCCGCCGCCCTCTACCAGGATATTTTCGGACGGGGGAATTTCTTTTTAGAATTACAGGACCACGGCCTTCCGGAACAGCGCAAAGTCAACCGGGAGCTTTTGCGCCTGCACCGGGAAATGAATATACCCCTGGTGGTAACCAACGACGTCCATTACGTAATGAAAGAACATGCTGAAATGCAGGACATCCTGCTCTGTATTCAGACGGGCAAAAGTGTGGACGATCCTTCCCGGATGAAGTTCGATTCCCAGGAACTATACCTGAAAAGCGAGGAAGAAATGGCCCGTCTCTTTGGAGAACTGAAAGAGGCCATGGAAAATACCCGTCTCATTGCCGAACGCTGTAATGTAGAACTAAGTTTCGGCCAGATCCACCTTCCCCATTACGAGGTACCCCCGGGTCATACGGTGGATAGCTACCTGGAGCAGCTGTGCCTGGAAGGGGTGCGCCGCCGTTACGGGGAGATCACCGAGCCCGTACGGCAGCGGCTGGAATATGAACTGAAAGTTATCCGGCAAATGGGCTACTCCGCCTACTTCCTGATTGTGTGGGATTTCATCCATTATGCCCGGCAACAGGGTATCCCGGTAGGTCCCGGCCGGGGTTCCGCCGCCGGCAGTCTGGTAGCCTACGTGCTGGGGATTACCAACCTCGACCCGTTAAAATACGGCCTGTTATTTGAACGTTTCCTCAACCCGGAACGGGTCTCCATGCCCGACGTGGATGTGGACTTGTGCTTTGAGCGCCGGGGAGAGGTAATCAACTACATTACCAGCAAATATGGAGCCGATAAAGTAGCCCAAATTGCCACCTTTGGCACCATGGCCGCCCGGGCGGCCATCCGGGACGTGGGGCGGGCGCTGAACTTGCCCTACGGGGAAGTGGATAAAATAGCCAAACTGGTGCCTGCGGAATTGCACATGACCATTGAAAGGGCCCTCAGTGAATCCAGCGAATTAAGGGAACTCTATGAACGGGACCCGCAGGTAAAAAAACTAATTGATACGGCCGCCCTCCTGGAAGGCATGCCCAGGCACGCCTCCACCCATGCCGCCGGGGTGGTAATAACCAGGGAACCACTAACCCACTACTTGCCCCTTTACAAGGCGGCCGACGGCCCGTTAACCACCCAGTTTGCCAAAGACCAGGTCGAGGAATTGGGCCTGTTAAAAATGGACCTTCTGGGCCTGCGCACCCTGACGGTCATTGCCGACACTTTAAAGCTCATCCGGGAAAGTGGCGGACCGGAAATAAACATTGATGAAATTCCCCTGGACGATCCGAAAACTTTTGCTCTTTTATGCCGGGGCGAAGGGAGCGGTGTGTTCCAGCTGGAATCCAGCGGCATGCGGGCCCTGTTAAAAGAGTTGCGCCCGGAGGTTTTTGAAGATATCGTGGCCCTGGTGGCCCTCTACCGGCCCGGTCCCCTGGGCAGCGGCATGGTGGAGGATTTCATCAAGAGCAAGCACGGAGAAAAGAAAGTTACCTACCTGGACCCCAGGCTGGAACCCATATTAAGGGACACCTACGGCGTCATTCTCTACCAGGAGCAGGTTATGCGCATAGCCAGTGACCTGGCGGGCTTCACCCTGGGGGAGGCCGACCTTTTGCGGCGGGCCATGGGTAAAAAGAAGCCCGAAATTATTGCCGGGCTGCGGAACCAGTTCATCGAGGGGGCGGTAAAGAACGGGGTGGAGCCCCAGATCGCGGGGCAGATTTTCGATCTGATGGAGTACTTTGCCGGTTACGGTTTTAATAAAAGCCACAGCGCCGCCTATGCCCTGGTGGCCTACCAGACAGCCTACCTGAAGGCCAATTACCCGGCCCAATATATGGCGGCACTGCTAACCTCGGTGCGGGACAACACGGACAAGGTAGCGGCATACGTGGAGGAGTGCCGCCGTATGGGCCTGGAGGTGCTGCCTCCCGATGTCAACGAAAGCCGGGAAAGCTTCACCGTCGTTGACGGTAAAATCCGTTTCGGGCTGGCGGCCATTAAAAACGTAGGTGAGGGTGCCGTGCAGGCCATTATCAAATCCCGGGAGGAAAAGGGGCCCTTTAAAAACTTTGCCGACTTCTGCCGGCGCCTGGACACGCGGGTCATTAACCGGCGGGTGCTGGAAAACCTTATTAAAAGCGGAGCCCTGGATTCCCTGGGCCACCACCGGGCACAGCTAATGGCAGGCATTGAGCTGGGGTTATCCCTGGCCCAGCAGTCGCAGCAGCAACGGCAAAACGGCCAGCTCACTTTTGAGCAGTTCTGGCAGGAAACAGGGGAAGATATTGTGCTACCCCAGGTGCAGAAGTATTCCCGTGCCGAAATGCTGGCCCTGGAAAAGGAGGCCCTGGGACTTTATATCAGCGGTCATCCCCTGGAAGAATACCGCCAGGCCCTGGCCCAAGAAACCACGGCCACAGTAGCGGAACTTGGGGAGGGGGAGCAGCAGGCCGTGGTCACGGTCGGTGGCATGCTCACGACTCTAAAGCGCATCAACACCCGGCGGGGGGAGCCCATGGCCTTTGGCACTCTGGAGGATCTTACCGGCAGCATAGAAGTGGTGTTCTTCCCCCGCGTCTACCAGCAGTACGCCAAACTCATCATCCCCGAAAGGGCGGTATTAATCCGGGGACAATTAAACTCCACCGGTGAAACATTAAAGATTGTCGCTGAAGAGGTCTCTCCTTTGCAGAAGAAAACCAGTGCCAGCCTTTATCTGCAGTTCAGGGAAGCTACCCCCCAGTTAATCAGGCGGGTACAGCTGGTCCTGCGCAGTTATCCCGGCCCCTCACCGGTCTACCTGTACTTCCCCCTGGAAAAGAAACTGGCCCGGACTTCCCGGGACTACTGGATTAACCTGTCTTCACCAGTAGTCACAGAACTGGCCTCCCTTTTAGGGCCGGAAAACGTGAGAATAAAGGAATCGCCTGGCAGGTAGCTTGTCAAAGACCTTGCGGTATGCTATGATGGAACTGCTAAAAGCCGGCAATCTACCTGAAAAGGGGGTACCTGCATGCCTGAAAGCTGGGAAGTTAACGCCGACTATGTGGCGGTTAAAGCCCTGGAAAACGGGGTAACCATCATCGGCCTTACCCGTGGAAAGGATACCCGCTTTCATCATTCGGAAAAGCTTGATAAGGGCGAAATTATGATCGCCCAGTTTACAGAGCATACTTCGGCGATTAAAATCCGGGGTAAGGTAGAACTGCTGACCCGGTACGGCATCATGCGCAATGATGATTTAGCTTAAAAGTATCCAGGGTTTATACTCTGGATATACTTATTGTTATCTTTAAATTTATAAAGGACTTAAAAATCCCGGCTCCGGGGGTGGGAATCTTGTGGACTGTGGTTTATATTGCCCCAAATAAAAAAGAAGCGACCCGGATTCAAAACATTCTTACCAAAGAAGGAATACTGGTAAAATTGCGGGAACTCTCGCCGTCTCATTGCGGGCATAACTGTTCGGTGGAAATCCTGGTACCGGAAGCAGAAGTGGACGAAGCCCTGGAAATAATAAACACCATTTAAATTCCTTTGGAGCGAGCAAAATGCTGGATATTTTTAAAAGACAGCGACAGCGTTATGCTACGGTCAATCCCGCCAGTCGGGAAATACCCGATGGCTTATGGGTAAAATGTCCCCGTTGCCACGAAATCAGGTTCACAGGGGAGCTGGGAAAACAATTAAAGGTTTGTGCCAGGTGCGGCTACCATTTTCGCCTCACTGCCGGGGAACGCATTAAAATAACCATTGATGAGGGTACCTTTACCGAATGGAATGGGGACATGATGCCTGTAAACCCTTTCGGATACACCGAGTACGACGAAAAGCTGGCCAGGGCCCGCCAGGAAACCGGGCTGAACGAAGCGGTAGTCACCGGAGAAGGGAAAATTGGCGGACACCGGGTAGCGGTGGCCGTAATGGACGCCCGCTTTATGATGGCCAGCATGGGCACGGTGGTGGGAGAAAAGATTACCCGGGCCATTGAGCGCGCCCGGGAAAAACAGTTGCCTCTCGTCATTTTTGCCGCTTCCGGGGGTGCCCGCATGCAGGAAGGGGTACTTTCATTAATGCAAATGGCCAAGACATGCGCGGCCCTATCCGCCTTTTCCGAAGCGGGACTGCTGTACATATCCGTGCTAACCGACCCGACAACGGGGGGAGTCAGCGCCAGCTTTGCCTTTTTAGGGGATATTATCCTGGCTGAGCCGGGGGCACTAATTGGATTTGCCGGTCCCAGGGTGATTGAGCAAACCATTCGCCAGAAGCTGCCCGAAGGATTTCAAAGGGCCGAGTTTTTGCGGCAGCATGGCTTTTTAGACGCTGTGGTTCCCCGGCCGCAGTTGAAATCCACCCTGGCCCAAATATTAGATTTACACCGGAGCGAGTGAGATGGTTTACGATTTCGAACGGCCCATCATTGAACTGGAAGAAAAAATTGCCGAACTACAACGTTTTGCCAGCGAAAAGGGTATTGATCTAAGCAAGGAAATCGAAAACCTGGAAAAAAGGGCCCGGGAACTGAAACAAACCATTTACGGGCAACTCTCCCCCTGGCAAAAGGTACTGATCGCCCGCCATCCCGAGCGCCCCAATACGCTGGATTATATCAAGATGCTGTGCACGGACTTCATTGAATTCCACGGGGACAGGTGCTTCGGGGATGACCCGGCAATAGTCGGAGGTATCGCCAGGTTCCGTGGACGGGCAGTAACCGTAATCGGCCACTTGAAAGGCCATGATACCAAGGAGAACCTGGCCCGCAATTTTGGCATGGCCCATCCCGAAGGATACCGCAAGGCCCTGCGGCTCATGCAACAGGCGGAAAAATTTAACCGGCCGGTGCTGGCCTTTATCGATACCCCCGGCGCGTACCCTGGAATGGGAGCAGAAGAAAGGGGACAGGCCCATGCCATTGCCCGCTGTATTGCCGGCATGCTTGTCCTGCGCGTACCGGTAATCTCGGTGATTCTTGGAGAAGGGGGCAGCGGAGGAGCCCTGGCCCTGGCTTCGGGCGACCGCATCCTGATGCAGGAGCATGCTATTTTCTCGGTGATTTCCCCGGAAGCCTACGCCACCATTCTCTGGAAAGACGTGACCCGCTGCCGGGATGCCGCCGAGGTAATGAAAATCACCGCCCAGGACCTCTACGCACACCAACTGGTAGACGGGGTTATTCCAGAACCACTGGGCGGCGCCCACCGGGACAAAAATGAAGCCGCCCGGCTGGTGGGGGAAGCCCTAGCCCGCCACCTGGAAGAACTAATGGAATATTCCACCGACGAACTCTTAAAACGGCGCCTCGCCCGTTTCAGGCGCATCGGTCCTGAATATTTGCCTGGCAATAACATAACTTAATAATGCATTTACCCCAAAAGCCAGGGAGGTATTCTTTTGCAAAGGATAGGTATTTTGACCAGCGGCGGCGATTCTCCGGGAATGAATGCGGCCATCCGGGCGGTGGTGCGCAAGGCTATTTATCACGGCCTGGAAGTGATTGGTATCAAAAGAGGCTTTAACGGTTTTATTGATGGTGACATGGAACCCATGAGGCTGGGTTCGGTAGCAGATATCATTCACCGGGGAGGAACCGTTTTACATACGGCCCGCTCCGAGCAGTTCAAAACGCCCGCGGGGCGGGCCAAAGCATGGGAAAATGTGGAGCGGTTTGGCCTGGAGGGGCTGGTGGTTATTGGCGGTGACGGCTCCTTTACTGGAGCCAGCATCTTCCACCGGGAATACGGGCTCCCGGTGGTGGCCATCCCGGGAACCATCGACAATGATATCAGCGGCACGGATTATTCCATTGGTTTTGATACCGCCGTAAACACTGCGGTTGACGCCATCAACAAGATCCGCGACACCGCCACCTCCCACGAGCGCACTTTTATAGTGGAAGTAATGGGGCGCGACACGGGTTTTATCGCCGTAGCCGCCGGCCTGGCCGGAGGAGCGGAATCCATTCTCATTCCCGAACATCCTTTCAGCATTGAAGAAGTTTGCCACAAACTTTGCAAGGGCTACCGGCGCGGGAAACTGCACAGCATCATCGTGGTGGCCGAGGGGGCAGGCAGCGGACTGGAAATAGGCAAACAAATTAAGGAACGCACCGGCTTTGATACCAAAGTTACCATTCTGGGCCACCTGCAACGGGGTGGCACCCCCACAGCTTTTGACCGCATTCTGGCCAGCCAGCTGGGAGCCCGGGCCGTGGAATTGCTCATGCAAGGGGCAACCTGTAAAATGGTCGGTATGGCCGCGGGGAAAATAGTGGAAACCGACCTGGACCTGGTCCTGGGGCAGAAGAAAACCGTTGATCTTGATGTTTACCGGCTGGCGAGCATTTTAGCCATATAAGGAGGAACAGGCCTTGAGACGAACCAAAATAATCTGCACCATCGGTCCAGCCTGCGAACAGGTAGAAACCCTCATGGAAATGATGCGGGCAGGCATGAATATAGCCAGGCTTAATTTCTCCCATGGCACCCACGAAGAACACGCCCGGCGTATTGCCAATATACGGGAGGCTGCTGGCCGGGTGGGTAAAAATATTGCCATTTTGCTGGACACAAAAGGGCCGGAAATTCGCCTTGGTTACCTTGAAAAGGAACCCGTAGTGCTTAAAGCCGGTCAGCGGGTGGTCCTTACCACCGAGAACATCAAGGGCACTCCGGAACGCCTGCCCATTACCTATGCCGGATTGCCCCGGGACGTGGCCCCGGGAAATACCGTCCTGATTGCCGATGGGCTCATAGAGCTGCGGGTAATAGGCAGCAACGGGCATGAAGTGGAATGTGAGGTGGTTCACGGGGGGGAATTGACCAGCCAAAAGGGGGTCAATCTTCCCGGGGTGCCGGTGAACCTGCCCGCCATTACCGAGCAGGACATCCGGGACATCAAGTTTGGCATTGAGCAGGAACTGGATTTTATCGCCGCCTCTTTTATTCGCAGTGCTTCAGATGTGCTGGCCATCCGCCGCATCCTGGAAGAACATGGGGCGGACATGGACATTATCGCCAAGATTGAAAGCAAAGAAGGCGTGGAAAACCTGGATGAAATTATCAAGGTAGCCGACGGCATCATGGTGGCCCGGGGTGATTTAGGGGTTGGCCTTCCGGTGGAGGAAGTACCTCTGATCCAAAAAGCCATCATTGAAAAATGCAATCTGGCCGGAAAACCGGTCATTACCGCCACCCAGATGCTGGAATCCATGATTCACAACCCCCGTCCTACCCGGGCCGAGGCCAGCGACGTGGCCAACGCCATCCTGGACGGCACCGATGCCATTATGCTCTCGGGAGAAACAGCCGCGGGGCACTATCCGGTGGAGGCTGTAAAAACCATGGCCCGCATTGCCAGCCGGGTGGAGCGGGCTTTGCCCTACGAAGAGATTCTACAACGGCGGGGCCGGGCGCTGGCCCGCACGGTCACCGATGCCATCAGCCACGCCACCTGTACTACCGCCCAGGACCTGGGAGCCGCCGCCATCATTACCTCCACGGAGACAGGCTATACGGCCAAGATGGTGAGCAAATACCGTCCCCGGGCGCCGATCATAGCCGTGACGCCGGTAGCCCGGGTATTGCGCAAGCTGGCCCTGGTCTGGGGCGTGCAGCCCCTCCTGGTAGGACGCACCCGGGACACTGATAGTATGATTGCTTCAGCCATTGAAGCATCCCTGGCGGCAGACCTGATTAAACCAGGAGATCTGGTGGTCATTACCGCCGGCGTTCCCGTGGGTGTCCATGGCACCACCAACCTGTTAAAAGTCCATACTGTTGGGGATATCCTGGTCCGCGGCCAGGGTATTGGCACGCGGGCAGTAACCGGACGTGTGCGCATCTGCCACACCTTGAAGGATGCTTTGGAAAAGGTGGAACCCGGGGACATCCTGGTCACACCCTTCACCGACAAGGATTTTATACCGGCCATTGAAAAAGCGGCCGCCCTGATTACTGAGGTGGGAGGCCTGACTTCCCATGGTGCCATTGTTGGCCTGGAATTTGGCATTCCGGTAATTGTGGGGGTAGATGCCGCCACCTCCATCCTTACCGATGGGGATACGGTGACGGTCGACGGACAACGCGGCCTGGTGTACCGGGGTACCGCCAGGGTGTTATGACCTCCCCGGGGACAGGCCCGGGAGATATTTCAACGGGCAAATTTGGAGCAAGCGTGCCTATATATAACGCACCTTTTCCGGGCATGTTAAAGCCCGGGAAGGTGAGTTTTTTTATGAAGGACTGGGTCTTACACTACCTGGGTACCCTGGGTGCAGGGGGGTTGTTCCTGGGGTTAATTATCGAAGCCCTGGGCGTTCCCTTTCCCGGGGGTTTGATGACCCTCCTGGCCGGTATTCTAGTAAACCAGGGGAGGCTTGATTTTTATCATATACTTGCCGCTGCCGTGCTTGGTTTTAACGTGGGTGCCACAGCGGCATATTTGATTGGCCGCTGTGTGGGCGAACCGTTTTTGCTCCGTTACGGAAAATATTTAATGGTTACACCGGCCAAATTTGATCAAGCCCGCAGCTGGATGTACCGGTCGGCACCGGTCTTTATCATATTCGGCCGCTTTGTGCCCATGGTGAGCAATCTTACCCCCTATCTGGCCGGCATTAGCCGCTTACCCTTTGCCCAGTTTTTGATTTATAATTCTCTTTTTGCCTTAAGCTGGGTTTCGTTTAATCTAGGCATCGGCATCTTCTTTGGACATCACTGGGAATCAATCTTTTCCCTGATCCAGTCACGGTTACCCTTGCTGGCCTTAGGAGTTTTGGTTGTTTACTTGCTTTATCTTATCGTCAAGCAAAAGGCGTTGCACCGGACATAAAATAAATTTTGTTCTCTGTTGTAGGGATATATTAGTTTTCGTCGAATTAGGGTAGGTGAGTGTGTACATAAGCAATAAAGGAGTAAAGTATGCGCAAGGTTCCCACAGCTCTTTTACGGCCCGGTTTAAGGGTCGGCCGGGCGGTTTACAATGCCTCCGGGCAGGTATTGCTCCAGGCCGGAACCATTCTTACCGAAAGGTTCATTACCAGGTTGAAAATGCTGGGCATTCCGGCTGTATACATAGACGACTTTCCAGGTGTAGAAGTAGAGGATGTCATTTCCGAGGAAACGCGGGCCCAGGCCATAGCCAAAGTCAAGGCCCTGCTCCTTTCCAAGTCTCAACAGAGCACCGGTCCGAGCCGGGCGTTAATTGGTGTAAAGGATATGATCAGCACCGTAAACGAGATCATTGACGAATTGCTCAGCCGGCGCTCATTGATGGTCAACCTGGTGGATATCCGGAGCCTTGATGAGTATACATTCGGTCATTCGGTTAACGTCTGTGTCCTGGCCGTAATTACGGGCATAACCCTCGGCTACAGCCGCACCAAGCTGTTTCACCTTGGCATGGCGGCTTTGCTGCACGACATTGGCAAAACGCGCATTCCCCTTGAAATTTTAAACAAACCCGGGCCACTGACCAGTGAAGAATTCCAGCTCATCAAAAAACACTGTATTTACGGTGCCGAAATCCTGCAGCAGGACCCCGGAGCCAACCTCCTGTGCCGGATCGTAGCCATGCAGCACCATGAACGCCATAACGGTCAGGGTTACCCCCTGGGGCTCAAGGGGGCGGAAATTCATGAATTCGCCCAGATCACCGGCCTGGTGGACATGTTTGACGCCCTGACCGCCGACCGGGTTTACCGTCCGGCCTATCCCGTACACGAAGCTTATGAAATGATTGCCGGCTCGGGTGACTATTTATTTGACTTTGATATTGTACAGGCCTTTTTAAGTAACGTGGCCGCTTACCCCGCAGGCAGCCTTGTGCGCCTTTCCAATGGCGAGATTGGCGTGGTGATTGAAACCACGCGGGGCTTTTCCCTTTATCCCCGGGTGCGCATTTTATTTTCCGCCCAAAGGCAGCCCCTGGCCAAGCCCTATGAAATAAAGCTGGCGGAACACCGCCACCTTACGGTAACTGAAGTGATTAAAGATTACTGGGAAGCGTTCGAAACCATAAAAAATGTAACATGATTTAAAACGGTATTTATGGTCATACCTCTGATTGCCGGGGGGGGGAATAGCAACGTTTCCCCCCAGAAAATTTTTTTACCACCCGGTTAGCCGGGAGGAAAAAGGAGGGTTGGCGCTGAATAATTGAGAATATTCATTAATGTAATACAAAATTAGAGCTTCCCCACATTGATGGTAAAAAACGCCGGTTGCCGTAATCCTGATAAATTACCAGACGAGAAGGGGGAGGAGTAAAAGCCATGACCCGGCGCACGGTTTTCTATGAACCGCTAAGTCCTTTGAGTTTTTTGCGGCGCAGCGCTTTTGTATTCCGCGATAAAACGGCAGTGGTATACAATGACAAACGATATACCTACAGCGAATTTTATCAGCGGGTTAACCGGCTGGCCAGCGCCTTAAAAAGGGCTGGTATCGGGAAAGGGGACAAGGTGGCTTTTTTGTGTCCCAACATTCCACCCATGCTGGAGGCCCATTATGGAGTACCCATGCTGGGAGCAGCCCTGGTAACCATTAACATACGCCTATCTCCCCGGGAAATAGCTTACATTATCAATCATTCCGACAGTAAAGCCCTCTTCGTGGACAGCGAATTCGCCCATCTCATTACCGCCATCCAGGAGGACCTGCCCAATATCAAAACCTTTGTCAATATCTGTGATGTTAACGACAGCCGTCCGCTGGACGGACCCGAGTATGAAGAATTCCTGGCCGGCGGTTCCCCGGATCCCCTGCCCAATGTGATTGAAGATGAGATGGAGGTCATTGCCATCAATTACACCAGCGGAACCACCGGCCTGCCCAAGGGTGTCATGTATCACCACCGGGGGGCGTACCTGAATGCCCTTGGGGAAGCCCTGGAACATAAAATGAGTTCGAGTTCGGTCTACCTGTGGACGTTGCCCATGTTCCACTGCAATGGGTGGTGTTTTACGTGGGGCGTCACGGCGGTAGGCGGAACCCATGTCTGCCTGCGCAAAGTGGTACCGGAAGACATTTACCTCCTGATCGAAAGGGAAGGGGTTACCCACCTTTGCGCCGCCCCAACGGTACTGGTGTCCATGGCCAACTACCCCAGGGCGAAAGAATACCAGATGAAAACAAAACTAAATGTAATCACGGCCGGTGCTCCTCCATCTCCAACCGTGATCAAGAACATGGAAGAGATCGGAGCAGAAGTAACCCACGTTTACGGCCTGACGGAAGTATACGGGCCCCACACCATTTGTGAATGGCAGGCCCCGTGGAATGAACTGGATACAAGTGAAAAGGCGAAAATTAAGGCCCGCCAGGGAGTGGCTTACATTCACGCAGAGTTTGTGCGGGTGGTGGATCCGGCAGAAATGACCGATGTCCCCGCGGATGGTCAGACTATAGGTGAAATCGTCATGCGCGGCAACAACGTCATGCTGGGTTACTACAAGCAACTGGAAGAAACTGAAAAGGCCTTCCGGGGTGGCTGGTTCCACAGCGGCGACCTGGCCGTGATGCATCCCAACGGTTACATTGAAATCAAGGATCGCTTGAAGGATATTATCATCAGCGGTGGGGAAAACATTTCCACGGTGGAAGTGGAGAACTGCATTTACGAACACCCCGATGTACTGGAAGTAGCTGTCATTGGCATTCCCGATCCCAAGTGGGGGGAAGTGCCCAAAGCTTTTGTGGTCCCCAAACCGGGCACCAACCCTACAGCGGAAGAGATCATTAACTTCTGCCGGGAACGCATCGCCCGCTTTAAAGTGCCCAAGGCTGTGGAATTTGGCGAGCTACCTAGGACCTCCACGGGTAAAATTATGAAGTACCGGTTGAGGGAAAAAGAATGGCAGGGTTATGATAAACGGGTCAACTAAACTCAGGCAGGGTGATGGTAAACAAAAGCGGTTGAAGCACCAGATGGGTGACGAAGCAATAATCGCGGGATAAATGAAAAGGCGGGCAAAAAAGCCCGTCATTTTTTTACGTGTAATTTATGCGGGTACCAGTTTGAGGCGACCCCAGGCGGCCATTTTGTCCCGGCAAATGATCAGCGCCCCGGTGACCCCGGGGATGCGGGCGGCAAAATCCACCGCCTGCCCTACCTGATCGGGATCCTTTACCAGATTTCCCGCCGCCGTGGCCACTGCATCGGCCAGGGCCGTATTGGGGGAAAGGATAACCACTGCATCGGCCATGCCGAAACTCAAAGAGTGCCCTACCGTGCCTGAGGAAGTACAAATGCCTAAAGGGGTATCCTGGGGGCGGACCTCCAGGGCCAGGCGATGGGAAAAGGGCGAATTCCCGGCATAAACACCAATCCGACGGATCCGGGCACTGCGCAGGTAAATGTCCCCGCCATTTTCCACAATAACATCGCGGCTGAAGCGGGCTAGAGCCCGTCCCACCCTTTCGGCAATGGCCCCGGCCACGGCAGCCATGGGGCCAACGCCGGCCAACCTGGCCGCTTCGGCCATCTCCCGCACAATGGGGGGGGCGTCGGGCGGTATATCGTAAGGTGTATGGGCTTTAAGGAATGCCGGGTCCCTTTTAATATATTCTTCCAGGGGGGCCCGGCATTCCCGCACCATTTGCGTTACCCGCTCCACCAGTTCCGGGGAAAAACGCTCCCTGCGCACACCAATATCCAGGTCCGTTTCCCCCACCACCACCTGAAAGTGTACCAGATCCTCCTGCCGGTGGCGGTAACGATAGGTTCGTTCCAACTACAGTTTAACCTCCATTGTCCTTCTCCCGGCGGCAATAAAGAGTGCCCCCGGCAAGTTTCCTACAGCTTAACCTCCATCGCCCGCACCGGGCAGGCCTTCACGCATAGCTGGCAGACCACGCAGCTATCCCCGTCAAAACGCACTTCCATGCCTGGCCGGTCCAGGTACAGGGCACCGGTGGGACAGATGGCAGTACAGGCACCGCACATGGTGCAGCGTTGTTCATTGCGCACCACCTCGTGGGTGAGGGCCTGGACCGTTACCCCCTGTTCCCGCAGGTACTTCAGACCCTGCTCGTAGTTATCCCCCGTTAACTCCAGGACCATAATGCCTTCTTTTTGGGGGTTAACATTGGCCTTTACTATGTTCATCACCAGGTCGTAATCCTTGACCAGGCGGTAAATAATAGGTTTATCAGAAATCTCGGGTCCAAAGCGAAGGACTATTTTCCTGGGCGACATGGTCGTTTGCCCTCCTTAACTTAACCTTTTAAAACTTTTCCGGTCAAACCATCGGCCGGAGAGGGTAGGAGCTGCACTGGTTCGGAAAGGAAAAACTCACCCTTTTGAATCCATTCCTTCAAGATGCCGGCAATTTCCCGGGCCCGGGGGTAGCTGGACAACGGTGCCGTGGGCACTTCCTTACCCTGGACCACGATCTTCCCCGACTTCAGCTGGGCGTAACTGACATAACCCAGGTTCCCCGGTTTCCGGTTGGGATAGGCCTCACCATAATCCACAATGGGAGCGTAAAGATCCGCATCGGTGGCTGCGGCATAACGGGCAATTTCTTCATTTAAAATGGGAATGGGTACGCCAATACCGACGCTCAAGGTGGCCCCGTAGCCCAGGTAACTGGTGCCCATGAGCCAGCGGGGACTCATTTGCTTTAAATCTCCAATAACCGCCAGGGTGCCGCCGGCAGGCCCCAGTTCCTTGCCGCTGGCATCGGTTTGTATGGCCGGGAAGTGCTGGGTGCCGTGCCAGGCCACATACCCGATACCGCCGCCCAGGAAAATGCGGGTACCGATACCAATAGTTTTAAAGTGGGGATCTTTGAGCAAAGGACTTAATTGACCGGAAGTAGAATAATGGGCGTTACCCAGATTGGGCTTCAAGATCCCCATGTAGGTATATATGGTCCGGTTGGAAAGGTTGACGGCACAGTTGTAATTCTGGTAAGCGTTCCGCGGGTTAAACAAAATGGCCTCGTTAAGATCATGAATGGTGATGGTGGTTTCAATTTCCCGCCGCGGGTAGCAATCGGTGCCGTAACCCACTGCTTTTAAACGGACAGGCCTTCCGGCTACCAGGTCTTCGATGACATGGCCGCCGCCGTAACGGAATTCTCCTGGATGATTGCTGTTTAAAGGATCATCTTCAGGAAGTTCGGTAGCTCCAATATAGGCATCCACCGCCGCGATGCCCGTATAGGCCGGTACGTTATTGAGCCAGACCCGGTGCATTTTGATGCGCGGGGCCGGGTGGCCGAAATTGAGAAAGGCGCCGGAGGAGCACATGGGGGCAAAGGTGCCGGTGGTCACCACATCCACTTCCCGGGATGCACGGGTAAGCCCCTTCTCCCGGACGATGTCGATAAATTCTTCCGCCGTTACCACTACTGCTTTGCCGCTTCTTATCCGGGCATTGATCTCTTGATAGGTTTTTTCACTCATTCACCTCATCCCTTTCGTCGTGTGCTCTACTCCAGACGTCAGGAGGCCTCTTCTAAACAGAAGAGGCCTCCATAATACGAACCCTCTTATCTGTCAGAAGATAAACTTCTGCAGGAATTAGCACCATTCCCCGGGCAAAGGTAAGAGCCGCCGGCGGTTTGCGGGTTTACCTTCACCCCAGGGCGGTTGCCGGGTTTCATCGGGCCAGTCCCTCCACCACTCTGGATAAGAGCACCTCGGTATTCGTTTTTAATTCGATAGATATTCTAACAACTGGCCAGGAAAAAGTCAACGGTTTTATAATTTATTTATATAGCCGGGATTTTTTGGCCATTTGTCCGTTCAATCGTGCAATTATTCATCTCCCGGCCTCACAAGCGAAATGCTGGCTTAACCGGCTGAGCGCCCGCTTCTCAATGCGGGAAACGTAAGAACGGGAGATGCCCAGGCGCCGGGCGATTTCCCTCTGGGTGCGGCGGGCACCGTCCTTCAAACCGAAACGCAATACCAGCACCTTGCGTTCCTGGGGTGACAGTTGCTCCAGCTGCTTCCACAGGCGGTCCTGCTCCATCTGTCCGGCTACGATATCACTGACAATTTCCGGATCGGTCCCCAGGACATCGATAAAACTAATCTCATTGCCTTCTTTATCCACGCCAATGGGATCATAGAGGGAAAGCTCTGCCCGGATTTTTTTGCGTGCCCGCAAATGCATGAGGATTTCATTTTCAATGCAACGAGAAGCATAGGTGGCCAGGCGGGTAGCCTTTTCGGGATTGTAGGTATCCACGGCCTTGATTAAACCAATGGTGCCGATGGAAATCAGGTCGTCAAAATCCTCACCGCTGTGATCGAACTTCTTGATGATGTGGGCAACCAGGCGCAGGTTGCGCTCAATAAGTACCCGCCGGGCCGACTCATCCCCGGCCAGCATTTTTTCCAGGTATAGGGCTTCCTCCTCCTCGCTCAAAGGTTTGGGAAAG
Source organism: Desulfofundulus sp. TPOSR (assembly GCF_011393055.1). Classification (NCBI taxonomy): domain Bacteria; kingdom Bacillati; phylum Bacillota; class Clostridia; order Eubacteriales; family Peptococcaceae; genus Desulfofundulus; species Desulfofundulus sp. TPOSR. The sequence continues at coordinate 884,827 of NZ_JAAOEF010000003.1, forward strand.
CTGTTCCCGGCTACATGGCAGATCAGGATCACCAGACCGTTAAGCATCGACAATACTGCCAGCGCCAACAGACCAGGCCCCATGGTATCCCTCCCCCAAAAGAGTAGGCAGTATATTTTATGGAACCAATAAAGAAAAGGTGCCTGGTCTTAAGGGCAATCCCCCAGGTAAAAAAAGAGCGGGTAAACCCGCTCGTCCAACTATCAAGTCCACCGGGGAATAAGGTGAACTGTGTCTACAGAGTAACTCCCTGCTTGAAAATGGCAATCTCCCGGAAATCGTTAATTTCGTTCTGAGTCTTGCGTCCGGAGGCCACTTCCAGGATATACTGCCACAATTCCCGGGCCAGGTCCGGCAGGGTAGAGCCGGCTAACAGGCGGCCGGCGTCAAAGTCAATCCAGTTCTTTTTGCGGGTGTAAAGGCTTGAATTGGAAGAGATCTTAACCGTGGGCACCGGGCAACCGAGGGGAGTGCCCCGGCCTGTGGTAAAAAGCACCAGGTGGGCGCCCGCCGCAGCCAGGGCAGTAGTGGCCACCAGGTCGTTGCCCGGGCCCTCCAGGATATTAAGCCCGACTCTGGTTGCCTGCTCCCCGTAGCGCAAGACATCCACCACCGCACCCTGACCGCCTTTTTGGGTGCAGCCGAGGGATTTTTCTTCCAGGGTGGTAATTCCCCCCGCCTTGTTACCGGGAGAGGGGTTTTCGTAAACCACCTGACCGTGATTCAAAAAATATACTTTGAAACCATTAATCAGTTCAACCAAACGTTGAAAGACATCCCGATTGATGGCCCGGTTCATCAAAATCGTCTCGGCGCCAAACATCTCCGGGACCTCGGTAAGGATGGAAGTACCTCCCTGGGCCAGCAGAATGTCAGAGAGCGCTCCCACCAGCGGGTTGGCGGTTATGCCGGAAAAGGCATCAGAACCGCCGCATTTGAGACCGATTTTCAACCGGGAGGCGGAAACCGGCTGCCGGCGAAAACTTGCCGCATACCTGGCCAGGCGCTCCAGGAGTTCCAAGCCGGTGGTAATTTCATCCTCCACTTCCTGGGCAGTAAGAAAAAGTATTCGCCGGGGATCATATTCGCCCAGCACACCCCGGAACTGGTCGATCTGGTTATTTTCACATCCCAGCCCCAGGACTAATACTCCGGCGGCATTGGGGTGGCGGGCCAGCCCGGCCAGGATTTTTTGGGTGTTCATATGATCTTCCCCCAGCTGGGAACAGCCATAGGGGTGGGGGAAATGGTAAATCCCTTCCACCCCGGGCATGCGGATCCATTCCCGGGCTTTTCTGGCCAGGAGCTCGGCCACTTTGTTTACACAACCTACGGTATTAATAATCCAGATTTCGTTCCGTATCCCGACACTACCGTCGGAGCGCACAAATCCCTGGAAGTGATCCTTTTCCTCCGGTACAGGTAGAGGTTTTATTTCTACAGGCTGATAGCTATAGCTTAAGGTCCCTTCCAGGCTCGTTTTCAGGTTGTGGGCATGCACATGATCACCGGGAAGGATTTTTGCGGTAGCCACACCAATGGGGTAGCCGTATTTGACTACCTTTTCCCCGGGGTTCAGCTCTGCCAGAGCCAGCTTGTGCCCTGCGGGAATATCCTGCCGGACGGTTACACTCCCGTCCTCCAGGGTTATGATTTCACCTGCGGCCAGGTCCCGCAGGGCCACGGCCACATTATCGTCGGGTTTTATTCTTATTACAGTCATAACGCCCATAACGCCCTGCCTCATTTCGCCAGCAACTGCTTTACACTTGCCGCCATGCCCTGCTCTACAATGTTCTCCAGAGAACGCGCGACACGTTCATGCAGGCCTGGTATTTCATTTAAATCCATACTCCACAGGGACCGGTTGGCCAGGACATTGCGCACCAGCCTATCTATGCTGCCGGTTACGCCGTCAAAATCTGCCCATTGTTCCTGGAAGAACAGGAGGGATTCCCGGTCGTCCCGCAGCCGGTAGATCCCCTTGTCCCGGCGACCCACCAGCATGCCATCCTCAATTTTTTCACCCCGGTAGAAGGCAATCAAAGCCGCCAAAGAAAAGGACAGCAATGGCGGGGCAGTCCCGCGGATACGGGTATATTCGACAATGGAAGGAAGCACCCGGGTTTTAAATTTAGATGTGGAATTCAAAGCAATGTCGATCCAGTAATGTTTGATGAAGGGGTTCTGGAAACGCTCCAGCACACTTTGGGCAAAATCGTTGATTTCCCGGGCGTCCATATTCAATGTAGGGAGAATTTCTTCAAAAATACCCCGGCGCACATAGGTGCCGACGAGTTCATCTTCCACTGCTTCCCTGACCGTATCGAAACCGTGTAAATAGGCCACGGGAACGGTCATGGTGTGGGCACCGTTTAAAACACGCACCTTACGGGTGCGGTAGGGGGTCATGTCCGGCACCCACTTGACGTTCAAACCAACTTTATGGAAAGGCAGCTCTTCGCTGAACCGGACATCACCTTCAATTACCCACAGGTGGAAGATTTCACCAGTATCAAGAAGGGCGTCCTCGTAGCCCAGGTAGGCAGTGATTTCATCTATCTGGTCCCGGGGATAGCCGGTGACAATGCGGTCGACCAGAGAATTAAGGAAGTAATTATGTTTTTCCACCCACTCGATGAACCCGGCGGGCAAATTCCATTCCCGGGCTAATTGCAGGACAATACTCTTCAGGTTATCCCCGTTCCGGTCAATAAGCTCGCAGGGAATAACCACCATGCCCATGGCGGGGTCCGGACCAAACTTCCGGAAACGGCGGTAAAGATAGGCCGTCAGCTTGCCGGGATAGGAGGAAAGGGGAACACCCTCCCGGTATTCTTCCGGCACATAGGCTATACCCGCCTCGGTGGTATTGGAAATTACATAGCGGATTTCCGGCTTTTCCGCACAGGCCAGAAAGCTCTCCCAATCTTCGTAAGGGTTAATACCCCGGCTGATGGAAGAGATTACCTCCTTTTTTTCTACCACCTGGCCATCTTGGATTCCCCGCAGAAACAGGGTATAAAGGCCGTCCTGCTGGTTCAACTGGGGTACCAAACCGGAAGGTAGGGGCTGCACCACCACCACCCGGCCGTTAAAAAGACCCTGCTTGTTTGCTTGATGCACCATCCAGTCCACAAAAGCCCGTAAAAAGTTCCCTTCCCCAAACTGGATGATCCGCTCGGGAAGAATTGGTAACCGTGTAACCTGTACGTCCGTCGGAAAAGCAAAATCTGATTCCAGGAGCTTCCTGTTTAATTTCAAATCTCCAACCCCCTGCCTGTTTTAATCTCCAGGTTTGCTTCATTTTAATTTAAAAATTTTTTTGTCGCAACAAGCAGGAAAGGGGGAAAAAAGGTCGAATTAACAATTATCAGATTCCTGTAAGCGCTTTCATCCGAAAGCGTTTATTAACGGTCAGTTATGTAAGCGCTTACAAATGTGGGACACCGGGAGGTGATTACTCCTGACCACCATCTACGATATAGCCAAAGCAGCGGGGGTTTCCATTGCCACCGTTTCCCGGGTACTCAATAACCCCAACATGGTTTCCGAAAAAACCCGCCGCCGCGTAGAAGCAGTTATGAAAGAGCTAAATTACTCCCCTAACATTGTGGCTGCAGCTTTATCAAGTAAACGCACTTATAGCATTGGCCTGTTGCTTCCCGATATTACCAACCCATTTTTCGCTGAAATTGCGCGGGGAGCGGAGGATGAGGGAAACCGGCACGGTTTTAATGTTATCATTTGCAACACGGATAATCAGTTAGAAAAAGAAAAAAACTACGTGAGTTTACTGTTACAAAAACAGGTAGACGGTTTAATCTTTGCCACTGCCGAAACAGACCACCAGGTCATACGCGAGGTACACGCCAAAAATCTTCCTCTGGTGCTCATTGCCCGGGAAATGAGGGACCTGGTACTGGACGCCGTATTAGTAGACAACCGGAAAGGAGCCTATCTGGCCACCAGACACCTTCTGGACCTGGGACACCGGTACATTGCTATGGTAAGCGAACCTCTTACCATTACTTCCAGTATAGAACGGCTGGAAGGTTACCAGCAGGCACTGGAAGAAGCCGGCCTGGCTGTACAGGAGAAACTCCTTTTTCAGGCGCCATCCACCCTGGCCTGGGGAATAGAAGCAGGCCACCGGTTGATGGAATTATCCCCCCCGCCCACGGCAGTCTTTGCCGGCAATGACGTGCTGGCTATAGGGGTAATCAAAGGTATCCGGGAAAAAGGGGGGAAGGTACCCGAAGATGTTTCGGTGGTGGGCTTTGATAACACCATCCTGGCGGAAGTGAGCGACCCGCCACTGACCACGGTGGCACAGCCCATTTATGAAATGGGGATTCTGGCTACCAGAAAGCTAATCAACCGCCTGCAAAGTAAGACCAGCTCCCGGGTTGAGCGCACGATACTGCAGGCTGAGCTGGTTGTCAGAAAATCAACGCAGCCCCCGAAGTGTAACAATTGTCCATAAGCATTGCTCAAGCTAGAAGCGCAGCGAAAAAAGTCGGGCTTTTTTAAAAGAAAACCAAAAATTTCATCTTCACCTACACAAAATAGCATGGAACCAGACAGATTTTTTTAAGACTTAAGAAGGATTATTAGATTTTGCCTCGAAATAAAAATCAACCATAATATGAAAGGATATTTCATATTGTAAAAAAGGATAAAAGAGAGACATGGGGATGCAGGGAAGCGCAAAACCTGTTCAAGGAGCACAATCAATATACCGGGCTTTCCAGTTACTTGATTGTGTTTTTGATTTACCAGAAGGGGGCACGCTGGCAGAACTTTGCAGGAAAAGCGGTTTGAATCCCAGCACAGCCTTCAGGATGCTTGCTGTACTGGAAAACCTGGGTTATGTGCGCAAAGGTGACGACGATGTATACCGGCCCGGGTTTAAACCCCTTTTGCTGACTGAAAAACTCCTTGCAACGCTGGACGTTAGAGCGGTTGCCCACCCGGTATTGAAAGACCTGAGTGTTCAGACCAAGGAAGTATGCCATCTGGTCGTCCGTGATGGCCTGGAAGCTGTGTACATAGACAAGGTCGAAGATAACAGCCAGACAATCCGGATGAATTCCGGGGTGGGTAAGAGGGTGCCTTTGTACTGCACCGCTGTGGGCAAGGTTCTGCTGGCCGGCATGGATGACCATACTCTGGAAAAAGTCCTTTCCAGGTTGGAGCTCAAACGCTTTACGGCAAATACAATCACCTCACTGAAAGAACTGCGGGAAGAAATCGATCAGGTACGCCGGAACGGTTTTGCCTTTGATAGATCTGAATATGAAGATCTGGTCAAATGCGTGGCAGCACCAGTATATGACGCCCATCATACAGTAAAGGCCGCCATAAGCATTTCGGTTCCTGTAATAAGGTTCCCGCCGGAAAGAGAACCGCAGCTGATTGATCTCCTGCTGAGTAGTTGCAAAAAAATTTCCCGATTGCTGGGTGATTCCCGGAGTTAAAACCGAAAACAATCAAATTTCACTAAACAACTAAGTATTTGTAAGATGAAAAGGTGGTGATCTCCTGAAGAGCGGCACTGATATAACACCGTCAATACAGTTATTGTCGATGCAGTTATTAATGAATAAATAAATTCGGAGGGAGGACTGTGGTATGTTCGAACATCTGAATATAAGGGTGAACGACAGGAACATTAATTACAAAAATGCCAGTGTCAGTCCCAAAGAGCGCCAGGTTTTAAGAGAACTGGCATCCAGGGTTGCTGAGCTGGCGGCGAGACCCGAACAGGAAGAGAAAAAAAAGCTCTGGCGCCTTCACAATGCCTTGCAGCCAACCCGCCCGCCGATTTTTTGCGACCCTGAAAACGGCTGGAACGAGATAATCACTGAAGACCAGATGCAATGTGAAAATGAAGTGGCACGGCTCTGGGAAATAACACTGCGCAAGGAAATTTTCTGGGGAGAATCTATGGGTGACGACAGGGTCATAGAGCCGTACTTTAATGTCCCCCACGTATATACGGAAAGCGGCTGGGGTATGCGCGAAACGAGAATGGGGGGCGAGATGAGTGTATACCGTTTAGACGGTGGATCATACCGCTGGGAAGCCCCTCTCAAAGATTACAAAGACCTTGATAAAATCCATTTTCCCGAAATAACCATCGATTTTGAGACAACTGAAAAAGTATTTCAGCTGGCCCAGGAAACATTTGGCGACATTTTAAAAGTTCGTTTGAGGACCATATGGTGGTGGTCCGTGGGACTGACTGATGATTTGGTTTACCTGAGAGGGATGGAAAACATTCTTTATGATGTTTACGACCATCCCGAAGAGCTGCACAAGCTTATGACCATATTGCGCGATGGCACTATGGCCAAGCTGGACTATCTAGAAAAAAACGGGCTGCTCAGTTTAAACAATGACGGGACCTTTGTGGGTTCAGGGGGATACGGCTGGTCGGATGAGTTGCCGCAGAAGGATTTTGATGGAAAAGTCCGGCTGGTTGACATGTGGGGCATGGGCGAAAGCCAGGTGACGGTTGGTTTATCACCCCAAATGTTTGAAGAATTTGTTTTTCAGTACCAGTTGCCCATTTTGGAGCGTTTTGGATTAAACTGTTACGGGTGCTGTGAACCGCTGGATGTGCGCTGGAAAGTGGTTAAAAATGTTCCCAGGTTAAGGAGAGTTTCGGTTTCCCCGTGGGCCAACCTGCAAGCCATGGCTGAATATTTGCAAGACAAGTATATTTATTCCTTAAAGCCGAGCCCGGCGGTTCTGGCAACACCCACAATCGACGAAGATTATATCAGGAAAACATTGAGGGAAGCCCTGCAAATAGCGCGTAATTGCCGCGTTGAAATTATCATGAAAGATAACCACACACTCGGTAATAATCCCGAAAATGTTATACGCTGGTGCCGTATTGCCAGGGAAGAAGCTGAAGCAATTTAATTTTGATTCCGAAAGAAAGCGCTTACATGCATTACACTGACGGAAATTTAATATCGTTTTGCAGGGTTAGGGATGGTTTTCTTTTTCAAATTAAAATGAAAGGAGGTATTTGTAAGAAGGATAGGAGTCTAATATGTATTCGGAAGTCCTGGGTGATTGAGAATTTGAATTCAAGGGAGGCAAGAAAATGAAAAGGATTCTGTGGGTGGTATTTGCTCTGACATTGGCTGCCTGCTTGATTCTGGCTGGTTGTGGCCAAAAACAAGGTGGCCAGGCGCCTTCGGGATCGTCTTCCAGCGAATCAACCGGTGAGAAAAAGGACAAAGTAAAAATCGGTGTAGCTATTTCGGACTTTGACGACAAATGGCTGTCCTACATGCTGGATGCCATGAGGGAATACGCTGCAACACTTACGGATGCCGAAGTTATCTTTGTGGACTCCAAGTCTGATGTAGCAACGCAGTTGGGTCAGCTGGAAAACTTTGTGGCCCAAAAGGTGGACGCCATTGTAGTCAACCCTGTCGATACCGACGCCACTGAGCCATATACCAGAATGGCCAAGGAAGCCGGCATCCCCCTTATCAGTGTGAACAGGTTGATGAAAAACCAGGATGAGGCTACTGCGTATGTCGGTTCCGAGTCCATCAAGTCCGGGATTATGGAAATGGAATACCTGGCCAAAAAGATGAATTATAAGGGCAATGTGGCCATTTTAATTGGTGACCCGGCTCATGAAGCGGCGAGAATGAGGACTGAAGGTATTAAACAAGTAATTAAGAAATATCCAAATATGAAAGTAGTGGCCGAACAAGCAGGTTACTGGCAAAGAAGCAAAGGCATGGAAATAATGGAAAACTGGTTGCAGTCCGGTCTGAAAATCGACTGCGTGGCATCCAATAACGACGAAAAGGCCATTGGTGCCATCCTTGCACTGGAAGAAGCAGGTAAACTCGACAAGGTCCTGGTGGGCGGAATCGATGCAACGCCTGATGCCCTTGAATTTTTGAAAGCAGGTAAACTGGCCGTAACCGTATTCCAGAACGCCGAGGGACAGGGAAAGGGTGCTATAGAAGCAGCCTATAAAGTTGCTAAAGGTGAAAAGATCGAACCGTATATTTATATTCCCTACGAACTGGTACCGCCCGAGAAGTACGATGAGTACATGGCTAAGTGGAAAAAGTAAGTTTGTGCCATCCTGTCTTCTGGAATAAATCAGGTTTCGCTGTTATAACGGAGGGATCCGGTCATTACAAGCATCATAAGTTTTGAAATACCGGGGAATGCTGCATGCATTCCCCGGCACCAAAGATATATGTTTACCCGATTACCGGTGGGCCGAAAGGATGTTAGGGCAACTTTTGGCCCGCCGGACAACGGGTACTTGAGGATGCCGGAAGTCGAAAAACCATAAAAGCTGTGAAAATGGGGTTTGAGAATTATGGGAAAAAAGAGCATGGATAAAGATTACATCCTTGAGATGCGGAACATCTCCAAGGCGTTCTCGGGCGTGCAGGCCCTGGACAGGGTAAACTTCAGAGTGCGCCGTGGAACAATCCATGCCTTGATGGGAGAAAATGGTGCCGGCAAGTCGACCTTGATGAAAATTCTGATAGGAATATACCAGCCGGACGAAGGGGAGATCATATTTAAAGGGGAAAAAATCACCATAAAAGATACCAATTATGCCCTGGGCAAAGGTATTTCCATGATTCACCAGGAACTTAGTCCTATACCTTATATGACAGTAGCAGAGAACATATTTCTAGGCAGGGAGCCCTTAAAAGGCAGGTCTTTCCTAATTGATAAGAAAAAGATGGAGAAGAATACGGAAGAGCTTCTGAAAAGCTTGGAGATGCACCAGCAAATAACTCCCGGACAGAAGATGTATGAGCTTAGCATTTCCAAAACCCAGATGGTGGAGATAGCCAAAGCTATTTCATACGATGCAGACCTGATTATAATGGACGAACCCACGTCTGCCATAACCGAGCGGGAAGTGGAACATCTATTTAAAATTATAAAAAACCTGAAAGAAAAAGGTGTATCGATTATTTACATTAGCCATAAACTAGATGAGATTTTTAAAATAGCCGACGAGATTACCGTACTCAGAGACGGAAAATACATCGGAACACACCCTGCACATAGTTTGTCAAAAGATAAACTGATCGAAATGATGGTTGGACGTGATATCAAACAAATTTTCATAAAAGAGCAGGCAGAAATAGGTGATGTTGTTTTAGAGGTAAAAAATTTAACCAGAAAGGGTAAATTTGAAAATGTAAGTTTTCAACTACGAAAGGGAGAAATACTCGGCATTGCCGGTCTGATGGGGTCAGGCAGGACAGAACTGGTTGAGTGCCTGTTCGGTGTTGACCAGCCGGATTCCGGAGAAATTTTTATCAAGGGTAAAAAGGTGCAAATTAAAAGCCCGCAGGATGCCATCAAGTGTAATATGGCATTTTTGACGGAGGACAGAAAACTAACAGGGTGTTTTCTGCCGCTATCCGTTAGGGACAATATGATTGTGGCAAGTATAGACAGGTTTATCCGCAGGTGGGCCCTGGATAAGGCAAAAATTAATGATGTATGCAATGATCAGAAGGAGAAGCTCGGCATCAAGACGCCAAACCTGAACCAGTTAATTAAAAACTTAAGCGGTGGTAACCAGCAAAAAGTTCTAGTAGCTAGGTGGTTACTAACCGAGCCGGACATTTTGATTTTGGACGAGCCTACCCGCGGCATTGATGTAGGCGCAAAGGCGGAAATACACAAATTAATGTCCAGGCTAGCCCGAGAGGGTAAAGCGATTATTATGATCTCGTCGGAACTACCGGAGATATTAGGTATGAGCGATAGAATACTCATAATGCACGAAGGAAAGTTAAAGGGGGAACTAAAAAGATCCGAAGCAACTCAAGAAAAAATTATGCAAATTGCTACGGGCGTAGCTGGCCATAAAATAACGGCTTGAGTCAGCTTAATACCGTAAAGGGGATGAAAGGAATGGAAACATCGAAAGACCTTGCTACCACAGCGGAAAAATCTCTAAGCGGCGACCAGAGAGACATAAAAACATTAATCGGCAATATTTATTCCAGGTATGGCATTTTTTTAATCTTACTCGGACTGGTAGTCCTGCTCTCCATTTTACATCCAAACTTTTTGACCGTAGTGAATATTACAAATATCATCAGGCAGATAAGTTTTATTGCCCTGGTGGGCCTGGGAGTAACTATGGTCATTATTACAACAGGTATCGACCTGTCGTCCGGGTCCGTAATTGCGCTGGCGTCTGTTATCTCGGCCAGCCTGGCACATCCCGATACTTACCCGGTTATAGTGCCAATTCTGGCCGGTCTTGCCGTGGGCGCACTGTGTGGCAGTATTAACGGTACTATAATTGCAAAAGGCAAAATACCGCCGTTTATTGTAACCCTTGGCATGATGACGGCGGCCCGTGGACTCGCGCTGCTGTACAGCAACGGCAAACCAATTGGCAACCTCAGTTCGGAGTTTATATTTCTCGGTGGTGGCAGGATCCTAGGCGTACCAGTTCCGATTCTAGTGCTGCTGTTGATGGCCGTAATAACACATATAATGTTAAACAACACAAAATTTGGCCGGCATATCTACGCCATCGGTGGTAATGAGCAAGCGGCCATCATATCAGGAGTCAATGTCAACAAAGTAAAGGTCCTCGTCTATACGTACGCCGGGTTCCTGGCCGGTCTGGCCGGTGTAATTCTAACTGCAAGAATCAGTTCCGGCCAGCCGGGCCTGGGTGTAATGTATGAGCTGGATGCCATTGCCGCCGCCGTGATTGGTGGTACCAGCCTGTCGGGTGGAATAGGTTCGGTGGCAGGCACCATTACAGGTGCCCTTATTATAGGCGTTATTAACAACGGTCTTGATTTGTTAAACGTTTCGCCTTACTGGCAGCAGGTAGTCAAGGGATTGATTATAGTAGGCGCAGTGCTGCTTGACAAGAAAAAACACAGCCGGTAAGTGGGGTGCTGGTATGAAAATTTGTTTCAACCAGGCGACAACAATGAAAAACTCGCGTCTGGAAATGGATTTGCTACTCTGTGAAAAATATGGCTACGATTTGATAGAAATTAGGCTCGACAAGCTGAGGGATTATTTAAGCGAACATACTGTGAACGATCTTAAACATTTCTTCGACCAGAATCATATCAAGCCCTACGCATTTAATGCACTGGAATTTATTACCTTCAGGTCTGAAGAGGAATACGGTAAGATTAAAGATGACCTTATGTTTTTATGTGAAATCGGGCAGATAATTGGTTGCAATATTGTCATTGTAGTGCCTACCTTTGATGTTGGTTACCGCACTAAAGACCAGATTAAAAGGGAAACTGTACGAGTACTGCACGATTTGGCCGGCACAGCGGAAAAATATAACGTTAAACTGGCCTTTGAATTTGTTGGTTATCCCAATTGCTCAGTTAATACTCTCGGCCAAGCATGGCATATAGTGAAAGAAGTTGCCAGGGAAAATGTCGGTATGGTGCTGGACTGCTTTCACTTTCACGCTATGAATTCGAAATTCAGCGATTTAATAAATCTTGATCCTCATAAGCTATTTGTTTTCCACATTGATGATGCGGAAGATCTTCCTGTGGGAGCACTAAGGGATGAACATAGGCTGTTGCCCGGTGATGGTGTTATCGATCTTGAAAATATCTTGAAGGTCCTCAAGCAGATAGGCTATAATGAAATGGTGTCTGTGGAACTGTTCAGGCCCGAATACTGGGAGTGGGATCCGGAAACACTGATAAAAGTAGCCAAAGAAAAAACTGAAAACGTAATCAAAAATTATTTTAGCATTGGATGAGATACTTGAACAAAAAAACTTGTTACGGGGGTGCACCGTTTGAACAGAAACCTCACCATTGGCATTATTGGTGCTGGTAGAATTGGCAAATTACATGCTGAAAACATTACGGCACACGTAAAGTCGGCCAGGATTAAAGCCATCGCGGACATTTATTCGGATAAAATTGCCGGCTGGGCTGAAGAAATAGGCATAAAAAATGTGTATTCTGATTATAAAAAAATCCTTGAGGATCCCGAAATAGAGGCGGTTTTAATTTGTTCCTCCACCGATACTCATTGTCAAATGATCATTGAATCTGCCGGTGCCGGTAAACATATATTCTGTGAGAAGCCCATTGATTTTGATCTAGATCGCATTAAGGCAGCCCTTGATACTGTTGAAAAGGCTGGTGTAAAGTTTCAAATTGGTTTTAACCGACGGTTCGATCATAATTTCAAAAAGGTCCGTGAAATGGTGGTAAGCGGCAAAATAGGAGATATGCATTTGTTAAAAATTACTTCCAGGGACCCGGCACCGCCTCCGTTAGAATACGTCAAGGTTTCCGGCGGTTTGTTCCTGGATATGACGATACATGATTTTGATATGGCGAGATACCTGACCGGGAGTGAAATTGTCGAGGTCTACGCCATTGGTGAAGTATTAATAGATCCGGCAATAGGTGAAGTTGGAGACGTGGATACGGCAATAACTACTTTGAAATTTGCCAATGGTGTTATGGGTGTGATAGATAATAGCCGCAAGGCGGTATATGGTTATGACCAGAGAGTTGAGGTTTTTGGCTCAAAGGGTTGTATAACTGTAGACAACGATTTGCCTACAACCGCTACCCTCAGTAATGAAGAAGGAGTTATTGCCGATAAACCGAAATATTTCTTCCTTGAAAGGTATAAGGATTCATATATTGAAGAAATAAGGGAATTTATAGATTGCGTTCTGTACGATAAAGAGCCTCCGGTCACAGGTATTGACGGATTGGAATCCGTTCTGGTCGGACTGGCTGCCAGGCAATCGCTGGCGGAGGGTAGACCGGTTCGCATTGAAAGGTAAATTATGGTTCAGTTGTGGGAAGTCTTGTTTTTTAAACATAAGTGTAAACGTTTACGCAGATTTTGTTATCCAATATTAAAACTGCTTCGGGAAGGAGGAAAAAATTTGCTTATAATCGGCGAAAGGATTAACACAAGCCGCAAGTTCATTGAGCCGGCGGTTGTTGCAAGAAATGCTGAGTTTATTCAAAACGAGGCCCGCCAGCAGTTTGCCGCCGGCGCCACCCACATCGATGTAAATGCGGGTACCCTGGTAAACGATGAACCGCTGGCCCTAGCCTGGTTGGTGGAGACCGTACAGGCAGCGGTTGATGCTCCGTTGTGTATTGACAGCCCCAACCCAGCAGCGCTGGAGGCAGGGTTAAAGCTTCACAGGGGGAAAGCGATTATTAATTCCATCACCGGGGAAAAAGAAAGGTACAGGGATATTCTTCCGTTGGTGAAAGAATATGGTGCCGGGGTGGTGGCCCTGGCCATGGACGACAGCGGGATGCCCCGCGATGCTGAAGGTCGCATCCGGGTGGCCTCGGCTCTCATTGAGCAATTGACCGCCGACGGCGTTCCGTTGGAAGACATCTATATCGACCCGCTGGTGCAGCCTGTTAGCACCAGTCCCGAACTGGGGGCCGCCGTGCTGGAGACGATCCGCGAGATTATGCGGCGCTATCCCGGTGTACACACAATTTGCGGGCTTAGCAACATATCGTATGGGTTACCGCAGCGCAAGCTTCTCAACCGTACTTTCTTTGTCATGTGCATGGAGGCCGGTCTGGACGCTGTAATTTTGGATCCATTGGACCGGGAGATGATGGCCTGTCTTTACGCATCCCAGGCCCTGCTGAACAAAGATGAGTTCTGCATGCAGTACATTCAGGCTCACCGGGAAGGTAAACTCCAGTAGCTTCGATAATACTAAAAAAGTAAAGGGGAGGAATCTAAAATGTCCATTTTGGAACAGATTAAAGAGGTTACCATCGCGGGTGATGCTGTTAAAGCGGAGGAACTGGCCAGGCAGGCCGTAAATGAGGGGATTGCTCCAGGCGAGATCATCCAGGACGGTTTCATCGCTGCCATGACGGTAGTGGGGGAGAAATTTAAGAACCAGGAAATATTTGTACCTGAGATGCTGAGAGCCGCCCGGGCCATGCAGGCGGGCCTGAAAGTTATCAAACCACTGGTTGTAGGCGGGGAGATCAAGAACCTGGCGAGGGTGGTGCTGGGTACTGTGAAAGGCGACCTGCATGACATTGGCAAGAACCTGGTGGGGATGATGATGGAGGGTGCCGGTATAGAGGTAATCGACCTGGGTATTGACGTGCCGGAGGAAAAGTTCGTGGAAGCGGTTAAAACCTACCAACCCCATATTTTAGCCATGTCCGCTCTGCTGACCACCACCATGCCCGCCATGCGGTCCACCATTGAAGCACTGGAACGGGCCGGTCTGCGGTCAAATGTAAAGGTGCTTATAGGTGGTGCCCCAGTAAGCCAGAAATTTGCCGATGAAATTGGCGCAGACGGTTACGCAGCCAATGCTGGCGAAGCTGTGGACAAAGTTAAGGAATTGCTGCAGTAGATAGATACGTGGAGTAGTAATGGCATTCAATTTAGTGAAGCCGGGAGTTTGTGTTCGAATTATTACCGATGGGTATAGACAGGCTGGTTCAACATGTCCAGCCTTTCTTTTTTATTGTAAACAGTCATACCTTAAAGCCGTGTTTTTGCGGGAGTACCTTGACCAGCCAACCTGGTTGGGAAATAATGTCTGTCCTAACAGCTAATTTCATCTCTAACTACACAAATCATAAAAATTAATTTGACTTTAAATGCAAACGTTTATATAATATTCTTAGTAGAAACCGAAAACGTTTACAAGGCGTGATATGCCATGACGGTAACCATTAAAGATATTGCCAGAAAAGCCGGAGTTTCCTACGCCACGGTATCGCGAGCGTTAAACAACCGGCCGGAGGTAAGCGAAAAAACCCGCCGGGAAATTCAGCGCCTTGCTGCTGAAATGGGTTACAAACCCAATGCCATCGCCCGGGGCCTGGTAACAAGGGAGACGCTCACCCTGGGACTGGTTATTCCCGACATTACCAATCCTTTCTTTCCCGAAGTAGCCCGGGGTGTTGAAGAGGCAGCCAGTGAAGCCGGCTACAGTGTATTCTTGTGCAATACCAACTGGGATGTCGACAAAGAACGAACCTACATTGAACTGCTTGAGGAAAAACGGGTAGACGGCCTGATCCTGGCTTCCGTAACCGAGGACGAGGGGTACCTGGCAGAGTTGCTCTCCCGCAAAACGCCCGTGGTGCTTATCAACCGGATTCTGGATCAGGTGGATACCAATTATGTGGCCATTGACAACGTTAAAGGGGCGCAGCAGGCAGTTGAACACCTGATATCCCTGGGGCACCGTCGCATTGCCTATGTGGGTGGTTTGGAGCATGTGGAGTCCACCACGGAGCGCCTGCATGGATATCGCCTGGCCCTGGCCATTAACAATATCCCCTTTGAGGAAGAGCTGGTGCGCTATGGCAGTTTTAAAAAGGAAAGCGGTTATGAGAACGCCCTCTCCCTGCTTTCCCTGCCGGAACCACCAACGGCCATCTTTGCCGCCAACGACATTTTAGCCCTGGGTGTGATCCAGGCCATTAAAGAAAGGGGACTGAAGGTACCGGAAAATGTGGCCGTAGTGGGTTTTGACGACATTCCCTTTGCTGCTTACGCCGAAGTAAATCTGACCACCGTTGCCCAGCCCAAATACACCATGGGGGAAATGGCGGCCAAAATTTTAATTGATGAAATCCGCAAGGGCCCCTCGCCGGAGAAAAAACATATTGTTTTGCCGCCCACGCTGGTTATCCGGGCCAGCAGCGGGGGAAGGCGGGAAGGCCCCAAAAACTCAAAACATTAAAAAACTGCAACTTTCCCAAAAGAGGACAATTGCTTGGTTTATAAATAAGCTAACCCAAAAATATCTCAGAAAGTGTCCCTCCTTTGTAATTTAATTTATTTTTGCTTTATTTTTGCCCTTATCCGTAAACGTTTTCAGCTTTCTTCAAACGTTTTCAGGTTTTCATAAAAATAAATTAAACCAAGGAGGAGAAACAGATGTCGCAGAAAATGCGGGCAGCAGTATTGTATGCAGACTGGGACCCCAAACCGGATTTCAAGTTAGGAGCCAAGGATATCGAAGGAAGGCAAACTTACCTTGGCAGTAAAGTCTGGCGCAATCCCCGGGTAGTCATTGAGGAAAGGGATATCCCCAAACCGGGCCCGGGAGAAGTGTTGATTGAGGTCAAAGCCTGCGGCATTTGCGGCAGTGACGTGCACATGGCTCAACCCGACGAACAGGGCTATATCTGGTACCCGGGGCTCACCGGTTTTCCCGCCGTCCTGGGCCATGAATTTTCCGGAGTAGTTGTGGAAGCAGGCCCCGGGGCCATTAACAAGGCCACCAACCGGCCTTTTAAAGGCGGCGAAGAAGTGTGCGCCGAGGAAATGCTCTGGTGCGGCCGTTGCCAGCCCTGCGCCGACGGTTACCCGAACCACTGCGAGCGCCTGGACGAAATCGGTTTCAACGTTGACGGTGCTTTTGCCAAGTATATTGTGGTTCCCGACCGGGTTGTATGGAGCCTGGAACCTTTGAAGGAAAGGTATCAGGGCATGGATTTATTCCTGGCCGGCAGCCTGGTAGAACCCACCAGCGTGGCCTACAACGCTGTAATCCAGCGGGGCGGCGGAATTAAACCCGGTGATAACGTGGTTATTTGCGGCGGCGGTCCGGTAGGCCTGGCGGCCTGCGCCATCCTCAAGCGCCAGGGCGCGGCACGGGTGATCCTTTCCGAACCGGAACCGGCCCGGGCGGAACTGGGCCTCAAGATGGGTGCCGACTATGTAATTAATCCGCTGAAGGAAGATTTTGTCCACCGGGTGCTGGAAATCACCGACGGTTATGGCGCCAAGCTATACCTGGAAGCTACAGGTTTGCCCACCGTGGTTTACCCCCAAATTGAACAGGTTATCTGGGAAGCAAGGGGCTTAAATGCCACCGTGGTTGTGGTGGCCAGGGCGGACGCCAAAATGCCTGTTACCGGTGAAGTGCTTCAGGTACGGCGGGCACAAATCGTGGGTGCCCAGGGTCATTCCGGTGAAGGCACCTTCCCGCGGGTTATTCAGAGCATGGCCACGGGGATGAACATGCTCCCCCTGATTACCAAACAAATCACCCTGGACGAGGTGCCGGAAAACCTGGTCACTTTGCGTACCGACCGCAAGGAATGCAAGATTACCGTACGCCTGGATAAAGAGTAACAAGTGAAACAGGCAGGTGGCCGTGAACTAGGCCACCTGCACACTACACTTTTCCGGCTACCATCAAGATCCTGAAAAGCGGCATTTTACCGCTGGACAAATTAATTACCCATCGCTTAAGCCTGCAGGAAATCGAAAAGGGTTTTGCCGCCATGCGAAAAGGCGAAGCTATTGAAGTGGTAATTACACCGTAAGGTGTTAAATTCAAATAAATCAAAGGAGTGTTTGAGATGAGCAAATGGGGTTTGCCTTTAAAAAACGGCGGACACATGGACAAGGCCGACGGCATTTATCTTCAGAACATGACCTGGAAGCAAATCGAAGAGAGGCTGAAAAAGAACGACATCATCATCATCCCCGTGGGAGCCACCGAGGCCCACGGCCCTCACGCATGCATTGGCGAAGACACCTTCCTGGTCACTCGCATGGCTGAACTGGTTGCCCAAAAGACCGGTTGCACCGTATCCCAACCCCTGTGGTGGGGCTCCCACCCCTATCACCACGTGGGGATGCCGGGCACCGTGGTGGTACCGGAAGAAATATTCATTGGCATGCTCAAATCCATCATGGCCGGGTACTGGAACATGGGCTTCCGCAAAATGATCCTGCTTAACGGCCATGGCCAGGAATACGTCATTCCCACTGCCATTCACCAGTTTGCCAAGACCTACCAGCTACCTATGATCGTAGTCAACGTTAACTGGTACCACGCTATCCAGGATCAGTTTAAACTGAAGTCCGAAGGCGGACCCTATGAAACCAACTTCATCCATGCTGACGAAGTGGAAACCTCCTGGTCGCTGGCCCTCTTCCCGGAAATGATCCGCATGGAAGACGCCGTAGACACCCAGGTTAAAGGGTACATGCCTGAAGGACACGTGGACAAAGCGGGCAACCTGCTGCACCGCCCCATCGCCTGGTACGGTCATGTAGGCTTGGGGCCCATTGAAGTCTCCGCTTATCCGGAAGGCGTGGTTGGCAAAGCCACTCTAGCCGACGCCCAAAAGGCCATTCCAGGCATCGAAGCTTTCCTGGACTACATGGTTAAACTGCACGATGACATTCTCAAGCGCTTCCCGCCCGGAGTGCTGCCGCCCATTGAAGAGTTCACCCAGCGGCCCAGGGAAGAAGTGGAAGCCTATCTCAAAGGGCCCCTTAACGGCGGCCGGAGCATTTACGAGCTGCGCTACCCTCCCGCTTAAATCTCATTTAAGGGACCGCCGGCAACCGGCGGTCCTTACCCCGCTTTAGCGGAAAGGAGGGTAGGTTATCATGAAGAAATGCATTGTAGTTTCCGGACCCACCCGTTTTGCCGCCCTGGCTTTTAAAGACGACTTTACCGCGAGCATTCGCAAAGTGGCCCAACTGGGATACGATGCGGTGGAACTGGCCATCCGGGATCCCCGCGCCATTAATGTGGAAGACATAGAAAACCTCCTGGCCAGCTTGAACTTACCCGTAGCGGCCATTGGCACGGGTCAGGCTTACGGGGATGAAGGTCTAAGCTTCACCGACCCCGAAGAAAGGGTACGGCAAAGGGCCATTCAACGCGTTAAAGATCACATCACCCTGGCCGCCCGCTGGCAAACCCAGGTGATCATCGGTCTGATCCGGGGAAAAGTAACAGCCGGTACGCCCAGGGAACTGGCCCAGTCCTGGCTGGTGGCGGCGCTGCAGGAATGTTGCGCCCTGGCCGAACAACAGGGGGTAAATCTGGTTCTGGAACCCATAAACCGGTATGAAACGGATCTAATCAATACCATTGCCGAAGCCATCGAATTAATCCGCCTGGTCGGTTCTGACAATCTGAAAATACTGGCCGATACCTTCCACATGAACATTGAGGAACCCTCAATCGTGGAAAGTATCAAAACCGCCGGCCCCTATCTAACCCATTTTCACATTGCCGACAGTAACCGGTGGGCGCCGGGTTACGGGCATCTGGATTTTGTATCCATCATCAGTACCTTAAAAGAGATCAATTATCAAGGAGCCGTTTCCGCAGAGATTCTTCCCAAACCCGATCCCGAAACCTGTGCCGGGGCTACCATTAACTATTTAGTCAGGCTGGGTTTATAGCTTTTTTGCCTTCTATCAGCCGTAATGCTTCACAGATAAAAAAAGGGGGGGCTCCCGTGCTAAAAAAATATGTTCACTTAAAACAAATACTTGATTGCGGCATTGTCGCCGTAGTGCGGGCTGAAACGCCCGGACAAGCTCTGAAGGTAGCGGAAGCCGTACGCAAGGGCGGCATCACAGCTATTGAAATCACCATGACGGTGCCTGGAGCAATCGACGTGATCAGGGAACTGGTCAGCAATTTCCGCCCCGAGGAGATGCTGGTAGGGGCAGGTACCGTGCTGGATGCGGAAACCGCGCGCCTCGCCATGCTGGCCGGGGCGGAATTTATCGTCGGACCCAACTTAAATCCAGAAGTGGTGCGCATTTCCAATCGTTATCAAAAAATCTGCATGCCCGGCGCCATGTCCGTAACGGAAGTGGTGCAGGCTATGGAGCTGGGCGCGGACGTGGTTAAGATTTTCCCGGGCAGCATCTTTGGACCGGAAATTATCAAGGCCATCAGAGGGCCCCTGCCCCAGGTTCCCTTGATGCCCACCGGCGGAGTCAGCCTGGACAACGTGGACCGCTGGATCAAGGCAGGAGCGGTAGCGGTAGGGGTTGGCAGCGAGATTACCAAAAAGGGCTTGCAGAACAACGACTATGACCTGATCACCGAAACCGCCCGGGCCTTTGTAGAAAAGATCCGGGCCGCCCGCCAGCAGTAAAACGAGACGATCCGGAGCACTTTTTGCGGTCATAGGAAAAAGGTATGAGTACTGAAATAAAACTCCAAACTCTTATGTCCAGTGCGAGAAAACGGCATCACAGCTACACTTGCGTTTATTAAGGAGGGTTTATATGGCTGCCAAGGTAGTTTGTTTTGGAGAAATTATGCTGCGCCTCTCCACTCCCGGTTACCAAAGGTTTGTGCAGGCCCAATCCTTTGATGTCACTTACGGTGGGGGAGAAGCCAACGTAGCTGTTTCCCTGGCCAATTTTGGCCTGGACGCCTGTTTTGTAACCAAGGTACCCAATAATCCCATCGGCCAGAGCGCGGTAAACCATTTACGCCGGTTTGGGGTTAACACCAGCTACATTGCCCGGGGCGGAAACCGGTTGGGCATCTATTTCCTGGAAACCGGAGCTTCCCAGCGTCCTTCCAAGGTGGTTTATGACCGGGCCCATTCCGCCATTGCCGAAGCCCGGACCGAAGATTTCAACTGGCCGGAAATCCTGGCCGGTGCCAGGTGGTTTCACTTCACCGGCATTACCCCAGCTTTAAGCGACAATGTGGCCGAAATTACCCTGGTTGCCGCAAGGACTGCCAAAGAATTGGGCCTTACCGTAAGCTGTGACCTCAATTACCGCAAGAATCTTTGGACACCGGAGAAGGCCAACCAGGTTATGTCCCGTCTCATGGAATATGTGGACGTGTGCATCGCCAACGAAGAGGATGCCGAAAAGGTCTTTGGGATCAAAGCAGCCGGCTCCGATATCATTAAAGGCGCTTTAAGTGATGCCGGTTATCAGGATGTGGCCCGGCAGTTGGTCGAGCGCTTTGGATTTAAGTATGTGGCCATTACCTTAAGGGAAAGCTATTCGGCATCGGACAACGGCTGGTCGGCACTGCTTTACGACGGCAAAGAGTTTTATAAATCCCGCAAATACGATATCCGTATAGTGGACCGGGTAGGCGGCGGGGACTCCTTTGGCGGTGGTCTTATCTATGCTTTGCTGGCCGGCAAGGGACCCGAGGAAGCAATTAACTTTGCGGTGGCAGCTTCCTGTCTAAAACACACCATTCCCGGCGACTTTAATATGGTTTCGATAGACGAGGTAGAAAACCTGGTCAAAGGTGACGGCTCAGGCCGGGTACAAAGGTAGGTCCTATTGCACATTAATTGAAAACTGTTTTAATTAAGCAAAAAACGGCTGTTCTGGTGCTTGACTATTACGCTGCCCGGAGCAGCCGTTTTCATAATTCTATCTTTAAGGTTCAACTTCAGTACAGGAACTACGGGTATATGCTACTTTTATTTTTCCCGAGATTCTGTTTTTGCTTAATCAAAAGCACCTCCACCATGTATACACCTTCCTTCTCCAGGCATTACTAAAAAAAATGTTTCCGGGAGGAAGACAGATGGCCAAAAGGGAAAGGTTGAAGCTGGGCGGCCGGGTCAGTGTGCACGACTCGGTCCAGGAAATGTACGAGCATATCCACCGGGACGGTTTAACCAATGTATGGGATCGCTTTGAACCCCAGGAGAAAATCCGGTGTAACTTCTGCCTGGCGGGGGTTAGCTGCCAGCTTTGTACCAATGGTCCCTGCCGCATTTCGGATAACGTGGGAGCCATTCTGGGTGTATGCGGCATCGACCGCAACGCCATGGCCATGCGGGACATGCTTTTGCGCAACGTGATGGGTACGGCCACCTACACCCACCACGCTTACGAAGCCTTTCGCACCCTCAAGGCTACGGCGCAGGGAAAAACGCCTTTTACCATCACCGATAAGAATAAATTGTACACCTTTGCCGGGCAGGTAAAGGTGGACACCAGCGGTTCTCCCGAGCAGGTAGCCATTCGCCTGGCCGATTTTTTGATCGGCGAACTATACCGTGATTATGACGAGCCAGGTACTATGGTAGAAGTTTTCGCTCCCGAACCACGGAAAAAACTATGGCGGGAACTGGCCATTTACCCTGCCGGAGTGATGCATGAAATTAAAGACGCTACTGCCAGTTGCCTGACCAATGTGGACGGGCACTTTGTTTCTTTGGAAGGTTGCCCTGGGAGACGATCCGGTGCAGGCGGCCAACGGCATTGAGGAACACATCAACAAAAAACGTGCCGCCCTGGGAATTTAAGCGTTAGCTGAGCGGAAAAGGTTCAATCAAAATCTTTTAGGAAAGCATCATTCGCCGACAACCCACTTCCATGCGACCAAATACGAACGCAGGAACGAAAAAGTGCGCCTGGACTAAGTCAGCCCCCTTGCCATGTCCCGTGGCAAGGGGGTCCTTAATGCTGGAGACCGGATCGGCGCCTGTACATTTGCAAAAAACTCAGGCTCAACGGATAGGGACCACGCTCATAACGGGAACAGGGAAACTCGGAACAATCCCGGGAGCAGTAATCGATGTTCCGGGCAACGGCGCAGGCCAGCACGGGGCAGCGAAAACCCAACTGTTCCTGAAAGTTGATTTTTGCCCGGGCTTCAATGCTGCTGCCAGGACCGCAGGACGCACATTTGCCCCGGTTGTACAGACCACAGGCATCGCAAGCCAGCCCACAGGGACCGGTAGCCATGAAAAAGCCTCCTTAAAATTAACAAAAATAGCATGGTGGCATTACAAACACGGCACTCCGGAAAATATTTTATCTATTGCTTTTTGCCGTTTCAATGACTTCTTGTTTTTCTTAAGAGAACGCATCCACTCCGGCCCAGCAATATCTAACCCCTTGACATTGGTTTGAGGGTACAGTAAAATTAATATTGCTAGCAAGATAATGTCGGGGCGTAGCTCAGTTTGGCTAGAGCGCTACCTTGGGGTGGTAGAGGTCGCACGTTCGAGTCGTGTCGCTCCGACCAGAGGAAAGCCCGCAAGGCCGCATAAGGGAGGCTTTGTGGGCTTTTAATTTTCAGTAGGGCCGGGCGGAGGTCCGAATGGATTGATCGCCGCAGGGAAGTTGGATACTGCTCCCTTGCGGCTTTTTTCTGCATACCACATATCCATAAACATACGCCTTTTTTCTACATAAGCTATCTGCGTTAGTTATCTGTGTTCGCCACCTTACCCTCAATTTTTCTCTAAAACTTGCCGAAATAACCCCTGAGGTCTTCTAATTGTGCTGACAAAAAAATGCAGGGAAAAGGAAGGGGAGTGCCATTTGTGATCCTGCCTCGATTCAAAAGTAAAATAGCATGCCAGAAAAAAATAGCATCAGCTCCTGCTGTACTACCGGAAGAATCACCTCCGGACCCCCAAGAGACAAAGGCTGTTGACCAGCCAGAACAAGCAGAATGTGACCTCCTGAACTGTGCCCTAGAGCTGGCTCCTTTTATCAAGGGGCTGCTGGGTGAAGAAGCGGGTATATACCTTTCGGACCTGGAACGGTACATTTATTGCGACCCGGGACGTGTAGGTCTTTCCCTAAAAGCGGGGGACATTGTCAAAGAAGGCAGCGTGACGGCCCTGGCCCTGCGCACCGGCCAAAGACAAGCCAGACGGGTGGGAAAAGAGGTCTACGGCATACCATATATCGGTATTTCTTATCCCATTACCGACACTAAGACGGGTAAAATAGTCGGTACTCTGGGCATGACCACCCCCATTACCCGCCAGGAAAATCTAATCGCATTGTCGGAGGAAATGGATAACCAGATCAACACCATTGCCATGGCCACCTCCAACCTTTCCGCCACCTCTGAAGAACTGGCGGCAACCACGGAAAACCTGAACAACAACGCCCAGAAGATCAGGAATGAAATTAAGAAAACCGACGGCATTGTCGCCCTCATCGAGGAAATCGCCGAACAGACTCACTTGTTGGGTTTGAACGCGGCCATTGAGGCGGCCCGGGTGGGTGACGCCGGACGGGGTTTCAATGTGGTAGCCGGGGAAATACGCAAACTATCCCAGGATACCCAACGTTCAGTTAAAGAAATCATGCAGACCTTGCATGACGTACAGCAATCCATTATAAACCTGACTAACTCAATTGAACAGATGTCTGCTGCAGCCCAACAGCAGGCTGCCTCGTCTCAGGAAATTAACGCTTCTGTAAACGAACTGGCTGCAGTAGCCGGGCAACTGAAAAAACTGGCCGATGAACTGGTCGTTTAGGTGATTGTGAGTTTGCCTTAAGAGCCGCTCATATTACCATGGGAGAAGGGAAAAAAGTAAAAAGAACAAGGAAAGGGAAAAAGGAAAGAAAAGAAACAACCAAAGAATTTTTACAGAACTGCTGGGATTACAAAAGATGCCCCGAGGAAAAGAAAAGAGCTTGCCCGGCTTATATTGAAAAGAGGGGCCGGGACTGTTGGCTGGTGGATTACACCCTGTGTGACACAGAAGGTCAAAGTTCCGCGGCGGAAAAGATAAGCCTTTGCCGCCGCTGTGATTTTTACCGCCGAGCAAACCGCCAGGGCATACAAATCCGCGGCAAATTACTAATGGGTTTCGGACTGGTATTGCTGCTTACCCTGGCCCTGGGCCTTTTGTCCCTGGCCCAACTAAATGCCATCAATGAATCCTATACCGATTTAATGGAACATAAAGCAGCAAACATGAGCAAAGTCCAGGGTATCCTTATCCGGTATGAGAAAACGGCCCTGGATTTACGGGGCTACATGCTCACCGGAAATCCCAGTTATCTTAATGCCTACTTGGTGGAAACCAAGCACCTGCAAAGGGACATTTCCGAACTGGCTAAACACCTGCAAAGCAACGCTGAACGCTCGTTGCACATGGCCCTTCAAGCAGCCCACGCCGATTCTGAAAAATATGCCCAAACGGTCATCCGGTTCAGGCAAAATAACCAAATGGAAGAATTAACCCAGTATCTCCAAACCAGCGGGGATATAATCAACGCAGTTATCTACGCCGGCCAGGCCCTAGTGGATGAAGAACAACGGCTTTTGAACTTGGGAAAACAAGAAAATGCCAGGCGCGTTAAGCATGCTATAGCCCTGGTTCCGACGATGATCGTCTTAGCCTTACTTGTCGGCCTGGGGGTTAGTTTATATATGTCCCGCTCAATCGCCAACCCCCTGGTCAGAATTGAAAAAAGGGCTGCCCGCATTGCAGCCGGCGACCTGACCGGCGAAGAAGTAAGCGTCAAAACCCGGGATGAGGTGGGCCGGATGGCCCAAGCATTTAACCAAATGGCCGGCAGTTTAAAACAAATGGTGCAGGAGTTGAGGGACAAGGCCCAAACCCTGTCCTCCGCTTCCCAGCAACTGACTGCCACCGCTGAAGAAACTGCCGCCATGGCCAACGAAACGGCGGCTACCATCAGCCAGGTAGCTACCTCGACCCGGCAGGTATCCGACAACGCCCAGGAGATGTCCCGGACCGCAGCTATGGCATCCCAGCATGCTAACGAAGGTACCCGGGCCATCATGCAGATCACCGCCCAGATGGAAAACATAGCCCGGGTTTCGGAAGCAGCCTCCCGGGCCATGGAAAGCTTAAAGTCCAAATCACAAAACATCAGCGCTATGGTGGAACTGATTACCCAGATTGCCGATCAAACCAACCTGCTGGCTTTAAATGCAGCCATTGAGGCCGCCAGGGCCGGTGAGCACGGCCGTGGTTTTGCGGTAGTTGCTGAGGAAGTACGTAATCTGGCGGAACAATCGGCCCGGGCGGCACAGGAAATACAGCAGACCATTGAATCAATCCAGCAGGAAACGAAAGAAGCAGTGGACGCTACAGAAACCAGTGCCCGGGAGGTCAAGGCCGGAAACCAGGTGGTAACAGAAGTAAGACATTCCCTGCAGGAAATTATCCGCTCGGTGCAGGAACTTTCCTCCCGGGTCCAGGAGATGGCTGCGGCCGCCCAGGAGATTTCCTCCGGGGTGCAAAACGTCACGGCCGCAGCCGAGGAACAGTCTTCCGCCATGGAAGAATTATCAACTACTGCCGAATCCTTATCCAGCATCGCCAGTGAACTACAGCATTTGTCCTCCCGGTTTAAAGTGTGAACCTCCCCCGGGACAAGCCCGGGGGCTTCGTCCCGGAGGTTTCTCATGTCATCGGAATGCTGCCTGCTAAAGCGCAGGTCTTACGCTTTCCTCGTGAGCTACATGGTCGCGTCACCAAAACCAGGCCCGGTCCATAGGCGTCTACTACTCATCGTAGATACGTCAGGCCGCTCTTTTCGGCGCCAATACCTGCGGCCGCAGGTATTCCACTTTCCCGGGCAGCCTGCGGCCCCTGGTGAAACTCCCGTACAGAGCTTTGTCCAGGATGCCGCTGGCTCCCAGCACGTCCCGGTGAATCCCGGTTTTTCAGGGGCGGTCTCTATAAAAGGCTGCCCTGGGAAGCATGCCGGTCTTTGCCTGCGAACGCCAGGCAGGGGTTGCTCAAAAAGCTAACCAGCTTATTGGCATAATCTCCGGAAGCGGGTATGTCATTAACCTTGCCCGCTTTTATTTTTATGCCTTGAGTGCCATCACGTCCTTTAGTTAAAACACCTGGTGGTTAACTGGCGCATACTTTGTGGGTGAGGGATTTTACTGAGGGGGCGAAGGACAATGGCTAGTGGAAAGGATCCACAGTGGGAAGCCCGGATTAACCGGGGACCGGTGCTGGTGGGGAGCGGGAGAATCATCAGCAATCAGGGGGACGTGGTGGCGGCTACCGGGCGCCGCATAGCCGTTTTCGCACCGGAAAATAATACTTACCGCCTGATGAGTACCATCAATGTACCGGCGGAAGTATTAAGCCTGGCAGTGGGAATGGGGAACTTCACGCCGGATCAGATTATTGCCGGCACTCTGGACCAGATCCTGACCTGGTCGGCCCGCGGGGAAACTATTATTCCTTTCTGGAGTACTCCGCCGGAACCCGAGGCCCGCTTCGTCAGTTTGGCCCTGGGAGACGTGAATGGGGACGGTCGATTGGAAATCGTAGCCGCCGCCGAGGGCGCAGGCGCTTTTTATGTTTATGAACAGCCGGGAAGGCCAGAGGTGGAAATGAATCTCCAGCTGCTGGCCATCCGGCTGGTGCCCGGGGCACCGCAGAAAGTAACCGTAATCGAGCGAACCGGGATGTTACCTTTAATTGCAGTCGCTTTCCTGGAAGCAGGCAATTGGGGCATCGTTACTTTTTCCTATACGGAGAGGGGCTTTGTGGCCGGGCCCTTGCTGGAACGACTGCCCGCCGGCTTGACGGCCATGGTATCCGGGAGATTAACAGGTGCCCCCGGGGAGGATATGGTCTGGGGCGGCGATGACGGGCGGGTCCGGATAGTGGCAGTGGGGGAAACCCTTTCTACCGTACTCACCACTGATGACCTGGGAAGAGCCATATCAGCCCTGGCCGTGGGGAGGTTGGCCGACCGGGAGGTGCTGGTAGCGGGAACCCCCGAAGGGCATATCTTTATCTACCCCGTGCCGGTGGTCTCCCCGTCACCCGAGCAGACTATAACGGTAGAAGTTCCGGTTAATGATCTTACCTTAACCGCTAACGGCCGCCTGGTGGTGGGCAACCGGGAGGGACGGGTTCTGGTAATCTGGATGAGCGGCGGTTCTTCTTTTTTCCTGCACCGGGTACGCCCCGGGGAAACCCTTTGGGAGCTGGCCCGCCGTTATAATACATCGGTAGAGGAAATCATCCGGCTCAACGGCCTGACCAACCCCGATTGCATTTATCCGGGGGACCTTTTGCAAATTCCTTTGCCGTAACACTTAAGCCTTCAGAAAAAGCATAATTTTGCTATACCGGGACAAAGAATAATAGTGCTTCGGCAAAAACCAATAAGGGAGGCGATGGTCATGCGCGTTGAAGTGGACCAGGATCTTTGTATCAGCTGCGGCACCTGCGTGGACACCTGTCCTGAAGTATTTGACTGGAACGATGAAGATAAAGCCCATGCCATTGTAGACGAAGTACCCCCGGAGTTGGAGGATCAGACCCACGAGGCCGTAGAAAGCTGCCCCACCAATGCCATTTCAGAATATTAGGCCGTACCTCTACAAACCTGTTTGCTGACCGGCAGGTCAAGTTCAGTCAACCGCTTTAGGCAGGCATAGCGTTTCTTGACGCAAGAGGCGCACTACGGCTTGCCTCGGTATTAAACCCTAAAGGTCCTGTTGCGAGCACGGTTCAAAAACCGTGCTTTTAATTTGCAGAAGGTAAATTCCGTTGCCGTAGCGAATACAAAATAACGGCGAATAACAATGGTGAATGCTGGTAAAATACATGGTAAAAGTCCGGGAGAGAACAAGTGTGTCCAAATTCAAGGTACTGCATGTTATCCGTCCGGCCAGGGGTGGTATGAAAAATCACCTGCTTTCCCTTTTATCCCTGGGAGATAAGAATTTTTTTGAGCCTGTGGTAGCCTGTCCGCCTGGAAATATGGCTCAGGAAATTGCGGATCTGGGGGTAAAGGTAATTCCCATACCTCTTGCGGGTGAACTTTCTCCCCGTTCAGACTGGCATGTCATGCGCATCCTGGTGGATACTCTGACGGCTGAGAAAATCACCATTTTGCATGCCCATAGCTCCAAAGCAGGGCTGGTAGCACGGGTGGCCGCAAGGGTGGCCCGTACCCCGGTTGTCTTTCTGACGGCCCACAACTCCATTTTCTATGAATTCTGGCCGTCCTGGAAAAAAACCGCCTTTGCCTTAGGGGAGCGACTCCTGGCCCGCTTCACCCACCGCATTTTAACCGTCTCGGAAGCCCTGAGGCAGGAGCTTTTAATAAAAGAAGGACTGCCCCCGGACCGGGTGGTCACCGTACATAACGGCATAGATCCGGCTCCTTTCCGCTGCGAAGTTGACCGGCTGGCGGTACTGCGTTCCCTGGGCCTGCCTCCCCTCGGCCAGCTGGTAGGTACCATCGCCCGCCTGGCCCCACAAAAAGGGGTATCTTACTTCCTGCAAGCCGCGGCCATCCTTTGCCGGGACTACCAGGTGAATTTCGTGGTCGTAGGGGACGGCCCTTTACGCGAGGCCCTGGAACAGCAAGGGAGGGCCCTGGGGCTCAGCGGGCGGCTTTTTTTCACCGGGGAGCGAAGGGATATTCCCCGGATTTTAGCCGCTATGGATATTTTTGTCCTGCCTTCTATCACTGAAGGTTTACCCCTGACCATCCTTGAGGCCATGGCCGCGGGAAAACCGGTGGTAGCTACCCGGGTGGGTGGCTTGCCCGAAGCGGTGATAGACGGGGAAACCGGGTTTCTAGTACCGCCCCGGAACCCCCAGGCCCTTGCCCGGGCCCTGGTCCGACTGCTTTCGGAACGGAGAAAGGCGGAAGAAATGGGCCAAAAGGGAAGGCAGAGGGTTATGGAACACTTTACTGTTGAGGCCATGGTGCGTAAAATTGAGGAGGAGTATAAAAGTGCGCTTTCAAGAGAGGGTTTTTTACCTGCCTGCTCCCTAAAGACAACGGATGATAAAATGCCTCCGGAAATAAACCAATGCTGAAACATAGACACACAAATAAATCAAATAAAGGTGACGAAACTATGAAAACCAGGCGGTCAATCATTATTACCGCCCTCATCTTTTTCATGGCCTTTTTCCAGACCCCCCTGCAGGCCGGCATTGAACCGGCACTGCAGGCCGCCCTGCCGTCCAAAGATAAACAAGGTAAACCTTTTATACCTGCACCCCGGGGGGGCAGGGTAGTCATGGTTGTTGTGGATCGGTTGGGCCTGTCCGATTTAAAACATTTGCCCCACCTGCAAAAGTTGGAGCAACAGGGTGCCCTGGGACTGATGAACGGCAATACGGCAGGGGCCTTAACTCCGGAGAATACCTATGCTACTATTGGAGCCGGGGTACATGTTACCGCTTACGGCACGGCATCTCTGGGCTTCAACGCCCAGGAGAGATTTGAAAAGGGTACCGCCGCCGAGGAGTTCTACCGGCGCACGGGCATGGCTGTGAAGCCCGGCGCTTTGGTCCAGCTGGGTATTGTACGCATCCACAGGCAAAACCAGCAACTGCCCTATCCAGCTATACCGGGCGCTCTGGGCTCTGCCCTGCATAAAGCGGGCTTAAAAACCGCTGTTTTAGGAAATGCTGATGTTCCCCAGGGATTGCGGCGGCAGGCACTGAACATCGCCATGGACGAAAAAGGTGTGGTTGATTACGGTAATGTGGGTACGGCGATGTTGGCCAGTGATCCTTCCTTCCCTGGAGGGCTGCGTACCGATTACGAAAAGCTGTTGCATGCCTTTGACCGGCTCCCACCGGAGGTATCCCTGGCCGTTCTTGAACTGGGGGATCTCTCGCGGCTGGAGGAAATGCACGGCGATGTTTTGGATAAAGTAATGGAAAAACAGCGCCGGTTAACCCTGGAAAGGGTGGATCAATTTATTGGTGAACTGGCTTGCCGGCTAGATCCGCACCGGGACCTCCTGCTAATCCTTTCCCCCACACCCGGGAAAGGTGTTTCCGGCAGTTCAAATTACCTGACTCCCATCATGGCCGTTGGGGCGGGGGTTACTCCCGGTATACTATCTTCCCCCACCACCAAAAGGGCGGGTGTGGTGATGAACACCGACATCGCCCCGACGGTTTTGCACTTTCTAAGAATAGGGGTACCCGGGGAAATGACCGGCCAGCCCATGCGGGTAACGACCCCGGAAAAGGGTCAAATAGGTCTTTTGGAGCGTATGCTAAACCAGCTCAGTCTGACGTACAACATCCGCCCGAACATACAAAAGGGGTATATCTTTTATCAGCTCATCCTGCTTTTGGTATCCCTTTACTGTATTTTCTGGCGGCGCACCAGGTTGGGCCAGGTGCTGGAGCCCTTTCTGCTCTCGGTTATGGTAGTACCCCTGGCCTATTTGCTCCTGCCTTTACTGCCCCAGCCCACGGCCGGGGTGATTGTTCTGGAAATATTAACGCTGACCGTTCTGGTTACCACGTTAACGGTTTTTATGCACCGCAGGTGGCGGCTGGATCCCTTTATCTTCCTTTGCTTTGCCAATGGCGGGTTGATTTTACTGGATGCCGTACTGGGAGGACCACTGCAAAAAACAGCCATCATGGGATATGACCCCATTGTCGGCGCTCGTTTTTATGGTATTGGCAATGAATACATGGGTATTCTCATCGGTTCAATGATTATTGGCTCTACAGCCCTGCTAACCCGGTTACCCCACTGGCGGAAACCCCTGTTATCCTTTACGGGGGTAATTTACCTGGTCACCATTTATGTTCTGGCCGCCCCGCAACTGGGTACCAATGTGGGGGGAACCATAGCCGCAGCCGGTGCGTTCTTTACTACCTTTTTATTGCTCACAGGACGGCCCCTGACCATTCACAACGTTATCCGGATTGGCCTGGGTGCGATGGCCGTGCTGGTGGCCTTTATGATTTACGATCTCCATCGCCCGCCCTGGCTGCAGTCCCACATCGGGCGCAATACGGCCCTTGTATTACAGGGCGGTTGGCCGGTAGTGGTGGATATTATCCAGCGCAAGTCGGAGTTGAACATCAAGCTGGTCCGTTATACCATCTGGAGCCGCATTTTCCTGGCCAGCCTGGGTAGCCTGGTGCTGCTCTTTCACCGGCCAGTAGGCGTGATGGCGGCCATCAGGAGCAAGTATCCCGACCTGTTTCGCGGCTTTGTTGGCGTCACGACGGCCAGCATCCTGGCCCTGATTTTTAATGATTCTGGGATAGTGGCCGCAGCTACCACCATGGTTTTTGGCGCCCCGCCCATGGTTTATCTGGTACTTAAAGAAATTGGCGAAGAAACACCAAAAATGTAAAAGAAACCCTATCAGGACCTTTAAAATTTTATTTGACAACCGCAAATCTTATGCTACAATTGAACTTGATTGGAATTGGCCAATCCTGACAAATGTCGAGTTTGTCAGATGGCTTGATTCCAATAATATTTTGGGTCAAAGGGGGAAGATAACTAAGATGAAACACTTGGGCCGCCATGTCTTGGCTGAAATTTATGGCTGCGAATTCGACATCCTCAACGACATCGAAAAAGTGGAAGAAATCATGGTCAATGCAGCCCTCGAAGCAGGAGCGGAAGTGCGAGAATGCGTGTTCCATAAATTCAGCCCGCAGGGAGTCAGCGGCGTGGTGGTTATCTCCGAGTCCCACCTGGCCATCCATACCTGGCCGGAACTGGGTTATGCAGCGGTGGATGTGTTTACCTGTGGCGATAAGGTCAATCCCTGGGATGCCTGCAACTACCTGACCAGCCAATTTCGTGCCAAGCACATGTCGGCCAGAGAAACCAAACGCGGTATCTTTCCTGTGGCTGAACAACTGGCTGATCAACAGGTAGCTGTCAATCTTTAGGAGGGGGATTTTTATTAGTACCCGGCTAACCAAGGGCTAGTGAGCCTTGCGATCTGAAAAAAGATTGCAGGGCTCACTGCATTTTTGGGGCATTTTTCACACCAGGAAGGAAATTTTTTAGCCGTAACGAATCAATACTAAGTTAGGATAAAAGGAGGTTTAAAATGTTCGAGCGGGTGCTCGCCCCCATTAAAGCAGAACTTCAGGAAGCGCAAAACATACTGGCCAAAACCTACCAGATCCGGGCCGGGCACCTTGGCAGGTTTACCCGTCTGATACCCGGCAGTTTTCATGACTTCATCCGCCCCGCCCTGGTACTGTTGTCGGCCAGGATTTTTGCCCCTCTAAATTCCCAGGCCGTTGCCCTGGCAGCCGTCATACAGTTCATCTACCTGGCTGCCCGCATACACCGTAATGTCCGGGAGTGCCCCGTACCGGGGGACCCGAAAGACGGCTACCAGTTTCCAGTGCTTGTGGGTGATTACTTTTATAGCCGGTTTTTTACATGCCTGTGCGACCACGGTGTGGTGAAGTACTTAAATCCCCTTTCGAGAATAATCTGTGAAATGAGTAAAGGCGGCATCTTGCGCGTTCAAAGTGGGGATGGGCTCCAAAATGCAGATTTGCTCAAACAAATAGTCTTTAAGGAAACGGCCATCCTTTTTGGCGGCGGCTGCCGTCTGGCCGGCGACCTGGCCGGTGCGTCGGAACGTGAACAAAAAGCGCTGGACAGGCTGGGAACAAGCTTTGGTATGGCCGTGGGACTAAGCGAATATGCCCAGGAAACCAACGGCTACCTTGGGGAAGCCCTTGTGGCTCTGGCCGGACTTCCCCCCGGGGAAAGCCGCGATACTTTAGAACAATTAATCCGGCTTTTCCAAAAACAAAACGCGGGACTGGCCGTCCAGGTAGGATAAGCAAAAAGGAGCAAGATTGATGGTCCACATTCCATCACCCTATCGCAGCAAAGAAGAATATGTACATGCCATCTTTTCTTCCATTGCCCACCGATACGACCTTTTAAATACGGCCTTAAGCTTTAACCGGGACAAGTACTGGCGCCGTTTCGCCGCCGCCCAGACCGGCCTGCAACCGGGAGGCTGTGGGCTGGATGTCTGTTGCGGCACCGGGATGCTCACCATCGAGCAAGCACGCCTGGTTGGTCCCCGGGGCCGGGTGGTAGGGCTGGACTTCTGTGAAAACATGCTGGCCAAGGCCAGGGAAAACGTGAAAAAAACTCCCTTTTCCGAACAAATCCAGTTTGTACAGGGAAATGCCGTTAATTTGCCCTTCCCGGATAATACCTTTGACTGTGCCACTATTGGCTTTGCCCTGCGCAATGTACCCGATATCCGCAAAACCATCAGTGAAATGGCGCGGGTGGTCCGGCCGGGGGGCAAAGTGGTATCCCTGGAATTGTCCAAACCCAGCGCCCCCCTATTCAAGCAACTCTATTACTTTTATTTCAATCACCTGGTACCCCTGTTAGGGCGTCTGGGAATAGGCTTCGACGGCCCGTACAGCTACCTGCCCAATTCTTTAAAGGATTTTCCCCATCAACGGGAAATCAAAGAGCTCTTCAGTGATGTGGGCCTGGCAGATGCCCGCTACTACGAGCTTACCGGGGGAATTGTTACCGTACACGTGGGTACCGTGGTTTAAGGCGGGGGTAGTATCATGGCTTATAAAGATTTGCGGGCCTTCCTTTCGGTACTGGAAAGGAAGGGCCTGTTAAAAAGAATCACCACGGAAGTGGATGTGGAACTGGAAATAACCGAGATTACAGACCGGGTTTGCAAAGCCGGCGGGCCGGCATTGCTTTTTGAAAATGTGCGGGGTTATGATATGCCCGTGTTGACCAATGCCTTTGGTTCCCTGGAACGGATGTGTCTGGCCCTGGAGGTAGAAAGCCTGGATCGAATTGGAGAAGAATTAATCAGTATTTTGCAACCTGCCGAACTGCCTGTAACTTTTATAGATAAGTTAAAAGCCATACCGAAGCTGGCTCAGTTGTCCTCGTTTATACCAAAAATAGTAAAGACCGGCCCCTGCAAGGAAGTGATTATCCGGGACAACCCTTCCCTGAAAGAACTGCCCGTGCTCAAATGCTGGCCCCGGGATGGGGGGCCGTTTATCACCCTACCCCTGGTCTTCACCCGGGACCCTCTTACGGGACGGCGCAATGTGGGTATGTACCGCATGCAGGTTTTTGACGAACGCACCACCGGTATGCACTGGCACATCCACAAGGGAGGGGCAGAACATGTACGAAACTATGACGGGCCCATGCCCGTAGCAGTGGCCATCGGCGCTGACCCGGCTGTTATTTACGCCGCAACGGCTCCTTTGCCTCCCGGAATCGACGAAATGCTCTTTGCCGGTTTTTTACGTAAGGAACCGGTGGAACTGGTACGCTGTGAAACGGTGGACCTGGAGGTCCCGGCCAATGCCGAAATTATCCTGGAAGGTTATGTGGACCCGCGGGAAACCCGCCTGGAGGGGCCCTTTGGTGACCACACGGGCTATTATTCCCTGCCGGATCACTACCCGGTTTTCCATTTAACCTGTATTACCCGGCGTAAAAACCCTATTTACACCGCGACCATTGTGGGCAAACCACCAATGGAAGATGCTTATCTCGGCAAGGCCACCGAGCGCATCTTTTTGCCCCTCATGCGGCTACAGCTACCGGAAATTGTGGATATAAACATGCCCTTTGAGGGAGTATTTCATAACTGTGTAATTGTATCAATTAAAAAGCGTTACCCCGGCCAGGCCAAAAAGGTGATGTGCGCCCTGTGGGGAATGGGGCTGATGATGCTGGCCAAGCTGATCATTGTGGTGGATGAAAATGTGGACGTACAAAACCTTTCCGAAGTAATGTGGAGGGTATTCAATAATGTGGACCCCCGCCGGGACGTCCTGATGGTGGAGGGCCCCTTAGACGCCCTGGATCATTCTTCACCCTTACCTTACTACGGCAGCAAAATGGGCATTGACGCCACTCAAAAAGGCCCCGGGGAAGGGCACATGAGGGAATGGCCCCCGGATATAGAGATGAGCCGCGACATCAAGGAACTTGTAGACAGGAAGTGGGAGAGCTATGGTCTATAGGATAGTATATAAAACACGCATTGTCCTGGAAATGATTAAATTTGAACATACCATTTTTGCCCTGCCCTTTGCTTATGTGGGTGCGCTCCTGGTACAAAAACAAATACCCAGCCTGCACGACCTGATCTGGATAACCCTGGCCATGGTGGGGGCCCGCACTGCCGCCATGTCTCTCAACCGGTTAATTGACCGGCATATTGATGCGCTAAATCCCCGTACAGCCAACCGGGCGTTACCCCGGGGGCTGGTTAACGTAAAGGAAGTGGGGCTTTTGATCATCCTTTCCTTTGCCCTGTTGTTTTTTTCGGCGTACCAGTTGAGCCCTCTAGCCTTTAAGCTCTTTCCCATCGCAGTGGCGGTTCTCTCCTTTTATTCCTTTACCAAGCGTTTTTCCTGGACCTGCCACCTTTTTTTGGGTCTGGCCCTGGGGTTGGCCCCGGTGGGTGCCTGGATTGCCATCGCCAACCGTTTTGATCTGGCCCCTGTACTCATCGGGTTGGGAGTTCTTTTCTGGGTGGCAGGTTTTGATATAATCTATGCCTGCGATGACTATGATTTTGACCGTAAATACGGCATACACTCCATTCCGGCCCGTTTTGGCCTGGAACGGGCTTTACTGATTTCAGCCTTCTTTCACATTGTCGCACCGCTATTTTTCATCACCGTGGCCTTTGTGTTAAACCTTGGAATATTTTACCTGGCAGGTGTACTGATTGCTGTGGCCCTTTTATTCAAACAGCATACCCTGGTTTCACCCCAGGATCTTTCCCGTGCCGGGGTGGCTTTCTTCAATCTTAACGGGACTTTAAGTGTAGTAATGTTTGTCTTTACCCTTTTAGACGTTCTTTTTCCCCTGCACCTTTTTTAGCCGGGGAAGACAAGTAAAAATTTTTAAGGGAGAAGGAGATAATGGATAAATTTTTTGTTTCTGAAGAGCTAAAGGATATCGCCGCAAAAGTACAGGTGGGAGAACGCCTGAGTTTTGAAGACGGGGTGCGTTTATTTAAATCCGGGGATCTTTTAACCATTGGTTACCTGGCGGACCAGGTCCGCCAGCGGAAAAACGGCAACCGCGCGTACTTCATTGTCAACCGGCATATCAACCATACGAATATTTGTATCAATCGTTGCCCCCTGTGCGCCTTCGGACGGGACCCCGGTGACCGGGGAGCCTATACCATGACCCTTGATGAAATTGAAGCCCGGGCGCTGGAATGCCGGGGACAGGGTGTATCGGAAATTCACATTGTGGGCGGTTTAAATGACGCCCTGGACCTGGAATACTACCTAGAAATGCTGCGCCGGGTGCGACGGGCCCTGCCGGGAACGGTAATCCAAGCCTTTACAGCTGTGGAGGTGGATTACCTCGCCCGGAGCAACGGACTCTCCCTTGAAAAAACCCTGGAACTGCTAAAAGACGCCGGACTGGACTCCTTACCCGGCGGAGGGGCGGAAATTTTTGCCCCCCGGGTGCGGGAGCGGATCTGCCCGCGCAAAATCAGTGGCGACCGCTGGCTGGAAGTGCACGAAACGGCCCATCGCCTGGGCATGCGGACCAACGCTACCATGCTTTACGGCCACATTGAAACCATTGAAGAACGGGTGGATCATTTAATCCGGTTACGGGAGCTCCAGGACCGTACTGGTGGCTTTCTGGCCTTTATCCCCCTGGCATTCCATCCCAAAAACACCGAGCTGGAATCCCTGGGACTGGCCGGCACTACCGGTTACGAGGATTTAAAAGTGCTGGCTGTTGCCCGCCTGATGCTGGATAACTTCGATCACATCAAAGCCTTCTGGATTATGATTGGCCCTAAACTGGCCCAGGTAGCCCTTTCCTTTGGAGTGGACGATCTGGACGGCACGGTGGTGGAGGAAAAAATTGCCCACGACGCGGGTGCTGAAACGGACCAGTACATGCCCAAGCAAAAACTCATTAAAATGATCCGGGCGGCAGGGCGAATACCGGTGGAGCGGGACACCCTGTATAATGTAATTCGGGAGGGGTTGCAGTGACCAGGTTGCGCCTGGGGCAGATAGAATACCTGAACTGTCTGCCGGTCTACCATGCCCTGGAGGAAGGGTTACTTCCATTGGATGGGGAACTGGTAAAGGGACCACCTACCAGGTTAAACCGCATGTTTTTCGAGGGAGATCTCCACTGTACCCCTCTTTCGTCCATTGAATACGCCCGCCACGCCGGGGATTGTTTCATTTTACCCCGCCTATCCATAGCAAGCGACGGCAGGGTGGCCAGCGTCCTTTTCTTCAGCCACCTCCCGGTTACCGAACTGGAGGGAAAAAAGGTTTGCGTAACCACGACCTCGGCTACCTCCGTGGTTTTACTGCGTATCCTCTTTGAACATTACTACCACGTGGAAGTAGAACTCTACCCGGTGAAAGCAGATTTAAAAACCATGCTGGAAATAGGGGACGGGGCACTGCTCATTGGTGACGACGCCATGCTGGCCCACCAGCAGGTAATCGGGGAGGGCATGCCGGTGTTCATCACCGACCTGGGTCAGGCCTGGAAAGACTTCACCGGGGAAAAGATGGTTTATGCCCTGTGGGTGATCAGGCGGGAATTTGCCGAAGCCCACCCCCGGGAAGCCACAGCCCTGGCCAAACTGCTCTACCACTCCCTGGAAATAGGCATGGGGAATTTGCCCACACTTATTAAAAAAGCACACCGGCGCACAGGACTACCCCTGATGGTACTGGAAGATTATTTTCACACCATCCGTTACGACTTTGACGGGGACTACCGCCGGGCATTGCTCACTTTTTATGATTATGCCTACAAGAGCGGCATCATCGAAGAAAGGGTCAGGCTTTCAGTCTGGGGTGAAGACAAGTGCCAGAGGTAACGGCTCTGCTTGAGAAAGCCGCAGCGGGAGAAAGGCTCTCCCTGGAAGAAGGGGTGGAAATCCTCAAAAAGGCCGACCTTTTGGCCCTGGCCAGGGCGGCCGACCAGGTACGCCGTAGATTGCACCCGGAAAACCGGGTGACTTTTATCATTGACCGCAACATTAATTATACCAACGTATGCCATTGTCGCTGCCGTTTTTGTGCCTTTTATCGCCACCCGCAAGATCCCGATGCCTATTTAATTACTAAGGAAGAACTTTTTCAAAAGATCGAAGAAACCATCCGGGCGGGAGGCACGGAAGTGCTTATCCAGGGAGGGCTACACCCGGATCTGGGCCTGGACTACTACCTGGACATGCTGCGCTCCATCAAGGAACGTTTCCAGATCCATATTCACTCCTTTTCGCCACCGGAGATAGTGCACATAGCCAGGAAGTCCGGCCTGCCGGTGAAGGAGGTACTGGCCCGGTTGAAAGAAGCCGGACTGGACTCCCTGCCCGGGGGAGGGGCGGAGATACTGGTGGACCGCGTCCGCCGGGTCATCAGCCCCCACAAGGTTTCCTGGGCCGAATGGATGGAGGTAATGCGCTCCGCCCACAGCCTGGGGATGAAAAGCACCGCCACCATGATGTTTGGACATATAGAAACTCCGGAAGAGCGGGTGCTGCACATGGTGCGGGTGCGCGAGCTTCAGGACGAAACCCGGGGGTTTACCGCTTTCATCCCCTGGAGCTTCCAACCCCTAAATACCGAGTTGGGGGGAGAAACGGCAACCGGGGTTGATTACCTGCGCACCCTGGCCGTAGCCAGACTGATGCTGGATAACGTACCCAACCTCCAGGCTTCCTGGGTCACCCAGGGAGCCAAAATAGCCCAGATAGCCCTCTTCTTTGGAGCCAATGATTTCGGTAGCACCATGCTGGAGGAAAATGTGGTCCGGGCAGCGGGGGTAAACTACCGGGTGCCGTTACCGGAAATAATCCGCTGCATCAGGGAGGCGGGTTTCACCGCGGCCCAGCGCACCACTTTTTATCAGATCATCCGGGAATATTGATAGGGGAAGCTGGGCAGAGCAAACCGGGCATACCCCGCGCACTTGCTTTGAACGGCATGCTTGCCCTATAATGTTGGGGACAATGGTAGCGGAGGCAAACAGAATCATGGACAATAAAGAAGCTTTACGCAAATTGCCGGCAGTGGACGAAGTATTGCGCTCGCCGGAAGTGGCAGACCTGCTGGCGGAAAAGCCCCGCAACCTGGTGGTAGAAACGGTCCGGAAAGTTCTGGATCGCTGGCGCCAGGCCCTCTTAACGGAGGGGGCAAAGGAGGAGATGGGGCGCGCAGAAATTACCGCCCGGGTAGTGGGGGAAGTTATCCGGGAAACCGCCCGCCGCTCCCGGGCAAATTTGCGCCGGGTGATCAATGCCACGGGGGTAGTGCTGCATACCAACCTGGGCCGGGCCGTGCTGGCCCATACCGCCCGGGCCGCAGTGGAGATGGTGGCTTCCGGCTACTGCAACCTGGAGCTGGATCTTCAGAGCGGTCGCCGGGGCTCCCGTTATGCTCCCCTGGAAGGGCTGCTCACCAGTCTGACCGGAGCGGAGGCAGCCATGGTGGTGAACAACAATGCCGCCGCTGTTTTGCTTGCCCTGAGCACCCTGGCCCGGGGCCGGGAAGTTATTGTCTCCCGGGGCCAACTGGTAGAAATTGGCGGCTCCTTTCGCATTCCCGAGGTCATGGCTCAAAGCGGA
This sequence comes from Desulfofundulus sp. TPOSR, assembly GCF_011393055.1. Classification (NCBI taxonomy): domain Bacteria; kingdom Bacillati; phylum Bacillota; class Clostridia; order Eubacteriales; family Peptococcaceae; genus Desulfofundulus; species Desulfofundulus sp. TPOSR. Next base: position 924,788 of record NZ_JAAOEF010000003.1, read on the forward strand.
GCCACCCTGGTGGAAGTGGGAGCAACCAACAAGACCTATCCCGATGATTACCGCCGGGCCATTACCGACCGGACCGCTCTTCTCCTGCATGTTCATACCAGCAACTACCGCATGGTAGGTTTCGTACGGGAAATTACCGCTAACGAACTGGTCATACTGGGCAAAGAATATGGTTTACCGGTGATGAGCGACCTGGGCAGCGGTTTTTTGGTGGACCTAAGCCATTTTGGACTCCCTGCTGAACCAACGGTACAGGAGGTCGTGGCCTCTGGCGCCGATGTGGTCACCTTTTCCGGCGACAAGCTTTTAGGTGGTCCCCAGGCGGGCATTATCGTGGGCCGGCGCGAGTACATCGAAAAAATGAAGAAAAATCCCCTGACCCGGGCCATACGTATTGACAAGTTTACCGCCGCCGCCCTGGAAGCCACCCTGCGGCTGTACCTCGAGCCCGACAAGGCCTTAGTCCATATCCCCACCCTACGCATGCTCACTGCAAGCGTAACCGAGCTGGAAGAACGGGCCCGGAAACTAGCGGAGCAAATGCGCCAGATGGTCGGAGAAAAGGCCCTCATTGAGATAGAACCTGTCATTTCCCGGGTAGGGGGAGGGGCTATGCCTACGGCCGACCTGCCCTCCATGGCCGTCACAGTGCGACCCCGGCAAACGGATAGCGAGAATCTGACCAGGATCTTACGGACCGGGGAACCGGCGGTCATGGGACGGGTGCAGGATGACCGGTTGATCCTGGACATCCGCACCGTTTTACCTGGAGAAGAGGAGATTCTGGTTCAAGCCGTCACAGCAGCACTTCAACCCGGGGAGGAGGTCGAAAGGTGACCTATTTGATCATCGGAACCGCCGGTCATGTGGATCACGGCAAAACCATGCTGGTCAAGGCTCTTACCGGAGTAGATACGGATCGCTTAAAGGAAGAGAAGGAACGGGGTATCTCCATTGAACTGGGCTTTGCTTCATTAACCCTGCCCAGCGGCCGGCAGGCCGGCATCGTAGATGTCCCGGGCCATGAGCGTTTTATCAAAAACATGCTGGCCGGTGTCGGTGGTATTGACCTGGTGCTCCTGGTCATTGCCGCCGATGAAGGAATTATGCCCCAAACAAAAGAGCATATGGATATCATTCACCTCCTGCAAATACCGCGGGGAGTAGTAGTGCTGAGCAAAGTGGACCTGGTGGACCGGGAATGGCTGGACCTGGTGCGGGAAGAGGTGGTGGATTTTCTCAAGGGTACCACCCTGGAAGGTGCACCGGTGGTGGAGGTTTCCAGTGTTACCGGTCAGGGGCTGGACGAACTTTTACGCACCATCGATCTGGTAGCGCAGGAGGTCAAGGAAAAACCGGCCACCGGTCACGTACGACTCCCTGTTGACCGGGTTTTTTCCATCACCGGTTTTGGCACCGTAGCCACCGGTACTTTGTGGAGCGGCATACTGCGCGCCGGGGATGCGCTGGAAATTATGCCCCGCAAAATAGCCTCCCGGGTCCGCACGCTGCAGGTGCACGGACGGAAAGTGGAAGAAGCCCGGGCCGGACAGCGGGTAGCGGTAAACCTGACCGGGGTAGAAGTCGAGGAAGTGCCCCGGGGCAGTGTCCTGGCCACTCCCGGCAGTCTGACCCCCTCCTACCGCCTGGATGTCCGCTTTGTGCTGCTGGGAACAGCCAGACCCTTGAAAAACAGGAGCCGGGTGCGCCTGCACCTGGGAACGGCGGAAATTATGTGCCGGGTAATCCTCCTGGACCGGGATGAACTGGCCCCGGAGGAGACGGCCCTGGCCCAGCTGGAGCTGGAGGAACCCGCGGTAGCCGTGCAGGGGGACCGGTTTGTCGTACGTTCCTATTCCCCGGTACGCACCATTGGCGGCGGTAGGATCATTGATCCGGTAGCACCAAAACACCGGCGCCTGCGCGCAGAAGTAATTGAAAGCCTCTTAACCCGGGAAAAGGGTACACCTGAAGAACTCCTGCTTCAGCAACTCAATAGTCACCGGACTATCCTTACGGCAGAAGAACTGGTTAAGGCCAGCGGGCTGGATGAGAAGACAGTAAAGGATACCCTGCTCTCCCTGGTGGAAAAAAAGCAGGTTCGCCCCATACCCTCCGAAAACCAGGTTTATTATCTTCTCCAGGAAGTCTATCTGCAGTGGGCGGAAAATATGCGCTTAATCCTGCAGGAATACCACCGGGACTTTCCGCTGCGGGAAGGTTTCCCCAAAGAAGAAATGCGTTCCCGCCTTCTTGCAGGGCTGAACAGCAAACAGTTTCAGTCTCTTCTCCAGGTTATGGAAGAAGATGGGCTGGTGAAGCTTTACACCCAGGATATAGCCCTGCCTGAATTTACCCCGAGGCCCAACCATAAACAGGAACAACAAATAAAGCAGTTGCTTGAGATGTACAGGGAGGCAAATTACCAGCCACCTGCCTGGGGTGAGGCAGCCCGCAGGGCAGGGCTGGAAGGCCCAGCGGCCCAGGAGATTTTGCAATACCTGCTCAAGAAAGGCCTGCTGGTGCGGGTAGCCGACGATCTGTACTTTCACCCGGACTGTGTAGACAGGGCCCGGCAGGCACTGGTTGACTATTTGCGGGAAAAGGGAGAAATCACGGTGGGAGAAACCCGGGATTTGCTGCAAACGTCCCGGAAGTACGCGCTGCCCCTCTTAGAGTATTTTGACCGGGAAAAAACTACCCGGCGGGTGGAGGATAAGCGGGTCCTCACCCGGGCGGAGAAACAAAAAAACCGGTCATAACCGTAAATACGGTTACAGCCGGCCATCCACCCTGGCCCTTTTTGGGGGATAACTAGTCCCCGGCCATGGGCCAGAGGTATAGCCCCGTAGCTTCATCAAAGACCCGTTCAAAGTCGCGTTCATGCTCATGGAGGAGTTCGGTAATCACATATTCGCAGGCGAAAACCTCTGTCCCTTCCGCCAGGTGGCCGCCGACCATACGTCCATCTGCAGCCATCAGGGCAATATGAGCGTGAATGAAGGGCTGCCCGTCCCTAAGGGAGATATTCCCCTCGAGGCCGATGATTTCATGGGGATTATCAAACTCCAGATAGGTATAGGTGCGCCGGTCCTGGTGATAAAAGCCCACCCGGGCACGGGTGACCGCCCCAATGGCCCGCACTACGCCCAGCTGGATATTTTCATTCACACAAAGCTGGGTCAGGGAAGCCAGTAAATCGGATCCCTTTTTTAGTCGTCCCATAATCATGCGCCCACGGCTTACCGGTTGTACGAGCATATAAATTCTGACCATCCTCCTGTTAAAATTTCTCCCGACTCTGGCTGAAAGACAGGGAGGACCCGGGAAAAACCCCGCGTCCTCCGGCTATGCTGCGTCCAGGCGAGATTAGCGCTACTGCTGCTTTTGCTGTGGTTGCAATACTTTGTACTGGGGTTCCTGCTGTTCAATGTAATTAACCCGTCCCCGCAGGCCCTTGCAAATGTTCTCCAGTTGCTGCGAATAACTGGCAAACATTTGTTTGGCCGTCTGATCCTGGGTATCCAGGGAGAAGGTCTTTAAATTGGCAGCCGCACTTTCCAAAGAGGCCAGGGTTTGATGCATCTTTTCGCCAATGGTCATAGATTTACCTCCTTGTTTTTAAGAAAAATTTTTCAATTGCAGTTCTAGTGTGGACGTTTTTACGAGAAGATATCACCGGATTATTATGGACAAATATACAAAATTAACTCATAAAAAAACTGGGTGCAATAAAGGTGAGTAATTTGAACCCCCTGTTGGAAAAACTTATCGCTTTAATTAAGGCCCGGGGGCCCATTACTTTTAAAGATTTTATGCAAATAGCCCTTTATTACCCCGGACTGGGGTATTACACCGGCGCTGGGGAAAAAATTGGGCCCCGTGGTGATTTCTACACCAGCGCCGACGTACATCCCCTTTTCGGGGCCATGCTGGCCAAACAGTTTTTCCAGATGTGGGAATACCTTGGGCGGCCGCAAAACTGGGTGCTCGTAGAATATGGAGCGGGTAAAGGCCTTTTAGCCCGGGACATCCTGAACGCACTGGCTACATCTTTTCCCCCGGCATGGGAAGGGGTGCGCTATTATATCATCGAGGCCAGCCTGGAGATGGTCCGGCGGCAAAAAGAGCTTCTGACCCCCTTTTCAAAGGAAAAATTATCCTGGGTCAATGCCCTGTCTGAGGTAGGAGATACTGGCCATATTAATGGAATCATTTTTGGCAACGAGCTGGTGGACGCTTTTCCGGTCCACCGGGTGCGCCAAACTGCGTCAGGGCTCAAGGAAATTTACGTTAACTGGCGTGACGGCAGACTGGTAGAGGAGGAGGGTGAACTTTCCACCCCCTTCCTGGAGGAATACTTTACCACCCTGGGCATAAAACTTGCACCTGGCCAGGCAGCGGAAGTAAATCTGGCTGCCCGGGAATGGCTGCGGGAAGTGGCGGGCGGGCTGGGGCGGGGTTTTGTACTCATTATTGACTACGGCATGGAATCCCCGGAGCTTTACCATCCTTCCCGCTTTGAAGGCACCCTGCGCTGTTACCGGCAACATCGTTTAGGTAGCGATCCCCTGAATAATGTGGGGCAGCAGGATATCACCGCCCATGTTAATTTTTCCGCCCTCATGCACTGGGGCCGGGAGGCCGGCCTGCACCCCGTCGGGTATACCACCCAAATGAATTTCTTGCTGAACCTGGGCATTATGGAGGCCATTCCCCGGTCCGCCCCCGAATACGTTTTTGACGAAAGGACCACGCGTACCGTCATGGCCGTAAAAAAACTGCTTTTACCGGAAGGAATGGGAGGAATCTTTAAGGTTCTGGCGCTATGCAAAGGGGTTGGGCAACCTGACCTGCTCGGTTTTACAAAGGGACCAAAAGGCAGGGGGCAGCCATGATCAAAAACCTTTTTTTTGCTGCCGGGGAAGGAAAACACCGGGTACAGCTGCAGGCAACCGTCACCGGCGAGGGTATTATAATCTCCCTTTTCGGCGGTGAAAAGCCCCATGTTGGAGCGGTAGTTTTGAGCATTCCCCGCCCCAGCCTGGCCGATCCCGGCCGCTTAAGCTGTACCTCCACGGTGGTACCCAGGCTGGGGCACAAGGACGACGAAATAGCCAAACCCCTGGCCGAAGAACTGGCCAAAGCCAGCGGCCAGCCGGTGGTCGTGGTAGCCGGGCTCCATGTGGAAAGGGCGCAAGCGGAAGATATAAACCTCCTGGTTGAGAATTCCCGGCAGGCCATGCAACAATTGTTAAATAATTTAAAATTCTGTTTAAAAATTAATACCAATTTTCGTTAGCTTTTTTTTGTGCCTCCGGGGACAAAATATGTTCCAGGAGGTGATAAAATATGTCCCGTGACGACAAAACCAATCGCGCAGCAGAACGCAGGAACGATACTGCCTGCCCGGCTCTGGAGGGCACGGGTGGCTGTCCGGCAGAAAATGATCTTTCCGCTGATTCTTGCGCCGAATGCGCGAAAGCGGATGACGACCTGTAAAAACTAGCCTAAACGGGGTTCCACACCCCGTTATTTTTTTAAAAAATAGCTTGACAGGGGCAAGCAGGAGGGTTTAAACTGTATCTAGATTGAGATTCATTCTCACAAATCACGTAAAACCTGCTTTTCGCTTTAATAGTATTACCACTGAGTGATAATGATTCTCATCATCATGCATTTATCTACGCCTTACATACATAGGGAGGGACTTGCCGTGACCCTTGATCGCATGAAAAGAGGTCAGCGTTGCCGCATTTTATCCATACCCTCGGAACTGGTTCGGGCACAGGCCCTGCGTTTTGGCATCGCTGAAGGGGAAGTTGTAACTTGCTGTGAAGTAGTACCTGCGGGACCGGTAGTGATCAGCAAAAACCGTCAGGAAATCGCTATCGGCCGCGGGTTGGCCCGGCAGATCGAAGTGGAAGGGAGTTTTTAACCATGGCTCACTGCCATTGTCCCGGACTTAAAATAGAAATACCTGCCGGGGCCCGGCGCATCGTGCTGGCCGGTAATCCCAATACGGGAAAGTCGGTATTTTTCAACCACTTTACCGGCATGTATGTGGATGTTTCCAACTACCCGGGAACGACCCTGGATATTTCCTACGGGCGTTACGGCTCTGACGTGGTAATTGATACACCGGGGGTTTATGGTATATCCTCCTTTAACGACGAAGAGCGTATTGCCCGCGACATCATCCTTTCCGCCGACCTGGTGCTCAATGTGGTCTCGGCCGCCCATCTGGAAAGGGATCTTTTCCTCACCCAGCAAATCATCGATACCGGAGTACCGGTAATCGTTGCCCTGAACATGATGGACGATGCTAAGAGGATGGGCATTGAAGTTGATGTGGATCGGTTAAGCCAGTTGCTGGGAGTGCCCGTCATCCCCACGGTGGCCGTGAAAAAAGAGGGGTTTGACCGCTTGAAGGCGGAACTCTTTACCGCCCGGCCGGGACACGCCACACCGGGGCTGGAAAAGGAGCTCAACCAACTGCTCAACCGGGTGGGTAGCCGGGGGGAAGCACTGCTGGTCCTGGAAGGAGACCCGGTAATTGCCGCTCGCCACGGCTTGGAGCCGGACACCCGGCGAGAGGAAATTTATCGCCGCCGGAGGGAGAGGGTTAACGCAATTTGCCAGCAGGTGGTGCGGGAAACCTCCCGGGGCGCCAGTGTGGCCACCACTTTGGGACGCTGGATGATCAAGCCGCTTACGGGGGTTCCCATCCTGTTGCTGGCCCTCTGGGCCATGTACAAAGCCATTGGTGTTTTTATCGCCGGCACCGTTGTAGGTATTACTGAGGAAACCATTATGCAGGGCATATATGAGCCTGCGGTGCGTCAATTCGTAGAACAATTTATACCCCAGTCTTCCATACCGGGTGCCATTTTGATTGGCGAGTTCGGTTTGCTTACCATGACGGTGACCTACCTGTTGGGATTGTTGATGCCCCTGGTGGTAGGGTTCTATTTCTTCCTGTCTTTATTTGAAGACTCGGGTTATTTACCCCGGATTGCCACCCTGGTCGACCGCCTGTTAACCTCCATTGGGTTAAATGGCCGGGGGGTAATTCCCATTATTCTTGGTTTTGGCTGCGTAACCATGGCCACCATCACCACCCGGCTCTTATCTTCGGACCGGGAGAGGAAGATCGCCATTTTTCTGCTGGGGTTAACCATTCCCTGCTCCGCCCAACTGGGGGTCATCGCCGGCATGCTGGCCACACTGGGACCGCAGTACGTAGCCCTGTATGCCCTGGTGATCTTCAGCGTGCTGGTGATGGCCGGTACGCTGCTGTCCACCCTGTTGCCGGGTAAGTCGGCTGACCTGTTCATCGATCTGCCTCCTTTGAGGCTGCCCCGGCTGGACAACGTGTTAAAGAAGACTGGCACCAAGTCCTACCATTTCCTTAAGGAAGCCGCGCCACTCTTTGCCCTGGGGGCATTGATCATCAGTACCTTTCAGGTAACGGGCATCCTGGAGTTCTTACAAAACCTCCTGGCGCCCCTCACCGTGGGCTGGCTGAACCTCCCCCGCGAGGCGGCCACGGCCTTCATTATGGGGATTGTACGGCGTGATTTTGGGGCCGCCGGGTTAACGGATCTGGCCTTAACCCCGCTCCAAACCATTGTGGCCCTGATTACCATCACCCTGTTCGTACCCTGCATTGCCTCCATACTGGTAATTTTTAAGGAACGGACCAAAAAGGAAGCCCTGATGATCTGGTGTAGCAGCTGGGTAGCGGCATTTCTCGTGGGCGGCCTGGTAGCCCAGCTGGCCCGGCTCTTTAGCCCCGCCAACGGGAAAGTGCAGGTTTTGCCGGTAATACTGGTCTTCGCAGCCCTTACCCTGGCCATTGTGGGAATGTGCATGTTCCTTCGCCGGGCCAGACCCACCACCAATATTCCGGGGTAGGGAATCTAAAGGTGCTCCCGGGAGCCGCCACTAGTGACACAGGGAGGGAGAGGGTATGCAATGTTTAAAGACATTTGCCCTTGTTGCGGTTATAAAGTAACTGAGGTTAACGCTACCCGTTGCCCCCGTTGCAACCACTTTCTATGGACATGGCAGTACTGCCAGGGCAGCTGCAAAAAATGCACCGGGGGGTGCATGCCCCTGTCGGCGGGACACGCTGATAAGGGGCCACGGAAAGGAATCTGAAATGGCTCAAGGGGCTGGTTTCCAAACCGGCCCCTGTTTTTAACAGGGGAAGCATCATAGGTTGTCGAACGTTGCATATAAATCTAAAAACAGGGGAGGTAGACTAAAATGTCCCTCCTGGGTTTGATAACGGCGTGCCTGTTCTTTGCTGCCGGCCTGGCCGGGACGGTTGTGCCGGCCCTACCCGGCGCACCGCTCATCTGGCTGGGAATGCTGGTTTATGGCCTGGCCACCGGTTTCTCTACCCTGGGATGGGGCTTTTACCTGGGCCAGGCACTGGCAACGGCTCTAGTACTGGCCCTGGATTACCTGGCTGGAGCCTGGGCGGTACGCCGCTACGGTGGTTCCGCTTATGCCATCTGGGGTAGCGCGGCTGGTATGATCCTGGGGTTAATTGTATTTGGAGCCGCGGGTATAGTTTTTGGCCCCCTGGTAGGGGCGGTAATTGGGGAGCTGCTTGCCCGCAAACCCTTAACCCAGGCCATTCTGGCCGGCTGGGGTTCCCTGGTCGGCCTTGCAGGAGGGATGGCCGTCAAACTGGTACTGGAGATAGGGATGATCGTCTGGTTTTTTGCAGCCATCTGGTGATGGCCTAACCTGTGTTTAATCCCGGCGGGGGCCTTTCTCCCGGAATTCTTCATCCAGGGGCCCACCGGCGGTGTTCAGCTGGAAGCCGTCAACTTCCTGGTTAGGGCCGGGCTGACTTACCCTGGTCTCTTCCCCCGGATTTTCTCCCGTGAGCAGGACGTGCACCCGGCTCACCTGTCCCTTGCGTTTGACACGGTGCAATAGCAAGAGCACCTCCACAACGGTTATTTTTATTTATTTTTGTTATCAATGGCGTCATACCTTAACAGAAAGCCCCTTAAACGAACCCGGCTCTCATCATGCTTGAAAACCCGGGTCCACGGGCAAAGAAGCCCGGCGACTGGCCTCCACCGCCAGCTGATCGCAGCGGTTATTGTAGATATTATCGGCGTGGCCCTTTACCCAGACCCAGGTGATGCGATGCTTGCTGGCCAGGGAAAGAATTTGCCGCCAGAGATCGGCATTTTTGGCCGGCTCGCCGTTCTCCCGGCGCCAGCCGTTGGCCTGCCAGCGTCTGACCCATCCCCGGGTCATGGCATCCACAATATACCGGCTGTCGGTATAGATGGTGACCCGGCAGGGGCGCTTTAGCGCTCTCAGCCCTTCAATTACGGCCATTAATTCCATGCGGTTGTTGGTGGTCTGCGCGTATCCCCCGGATATCTCTTTAATGTGGTTACCGTAGCGCAACACCACCCCGTAGCCACCGGGTCCGGGATTACCGCTGCAGGCACCATCGGTATATATCTCCACTTCCGGCAGATCAGCCATCAATATTTTCCCCAGTCAATGCTAAATTACTCCTATATTGTAACACCACCTTATCCGGGGTACTAGTAAAAATTTATTTTGCCGCCACCCGCCCGGCCAGGCTCTTCACGGGGGCATAATACACCTGCCTGGCCGGCACCTGCACGATCTCCCGTTCCGGATAACGAAGGGCGGTTAGTTTTCCCCCCATAACGCAACCCTGGTCGATATCAATGGTGTTGTTACGAAAAACAGGCAGGGGTACCGGTGTATGTCCATAAACCACCAGTCCCTGCCCCCGGTATTCTTTGGCCCAGTCCCGTCGCACGGGTAAACCCTCCGGAGTTACTTCCCCGGTGGCATTGCCATAAAGGCAGAAATCCCTGATCCGGGGAGAAAGGCGGCCAATCATTTTCTCTTTAATTCCACCATGAACCGCCACCAGCCGCCCCTCATCCAAAATAAGATAGGGAACAGCCCGGTGAAAGAATTGCAAAAAACGCCGGGCAAAGGCGTCCCGTTCCGCCGGGCTTAATCGCTCCAGTTCCCGGATGGTTTTCTCCAGACCGTGGCGCACCTGTACCCGGCGCCCGGAAAGAAACCCGGCCAGTTTTTTGCAGTGATTTCCCGGCACATACAGGGCGTGCCCCGCCTCCACCATATCCATGGCCAGGTTAATGGCGGCCAGGTTAAAGGGTCCCCGGTCCCCCAGATCACCCAGAAAAACCACCTTCCGGTTTTCCGGGTGAAACCAGATTTTCCCCTGGCGCCGGTAACCCAACCGTGTAAGGAGATCCTCCAATTCCACCAGGCAGCCATGAACATCACCGATGAGATCAAAGGGGCCCCTGGCCGGTGATTCCACGGGCAAAGGGACGATTTCGACCCGGGCGCGGCGTGCCTCCTCAGGGTCAAGGATGTACACCTGGTCAAAGCCCTCCCGGTGCACGGTGGATAAGCTCTCCCGGAGCAGGCGCTGGTGTTCGGTAATCACCCGGGATTCCACCACCCGCCGTCGCCCGGCATTAAGCCTTTGACAGAGCTTTTCCGGAAAATTAAACACGATCAGGACGGCCTGGAAATCATACTGGCGGGCTTGTTTCAACAAATCCCGGCGGGCGCGGGCAGTTAAAGCGGTAGAATCGGCTACCGTCAACCGCCCCAGGGCCAGACGTTGCTCAATGAGACAATGAAACACTTTAAAAGCCTGCGGTGAGGCAGCCATGTTTTCTTCCTCATCGCTAACCAGCGCCCGGCAACGGTCGGAGGAGACAATCTGGGTATCCTTAAACCAGCGGGCGGCAAAAGTGGATTTACCGCATCCGGCGGAACCACACAAAACCACCAGGGAGGTTTTTGGTATGGACAGGGTGATGGACATGCATTCTTCCTCCTTAAATTCTCTAAGCAGGTACCATAACAGTCAACACTTCTATCTTTTCACCAACGCAATTTCAATAAACTTCATGATATAGACCATCGACCTGAGAAATGTTTTAAAAGGATTGACAGGTTTTCTATCCATGAAGTAACATAAAAAAGGGGTTTGTGAATGTGAACACGTTCCTTAAAGGGGGGTTATTATGTATCGTAAAATGCTTGTTCCAGTGGATGGTTCTCACCGGGCAGCCCTGGCTGCCGAACACGGGGCGCAATTAGCCAAGCATTTCAAAGCCCATCTAACTATCTTTCATGTCATTCCGCCCCTGCCGCCTTATGTGAATAAGTATGAGGACAGGCTGGGCGAAGTCTACCACAATATTGAAAAGCAAATGGAGGAAAATGGAAAAGAGATTTTAAACCGGGTTAAGGAGGAACTGGCGCACTACGGCCTGGATTTAGAAGTTAAATCCGTTTGGGGCAACCCGGCGGAAGAAATCTGCCGGGAAGCCCGGGAAGGTCGTTACGACATCATTATCATGGGCAGCCGTGGTCTCGGGGAAATCCGCGGTTATTTAATGGGCAGCGTGAGCAACCGGGTGGTTCGTCATGCTCCCTGCCCGGTGCTCATCGTCCGCTAAGAAGACTCTTGTTTTTCCGGCACAAGTATACTAAAATTTCTTTGGGAGTTATGCTCCCGGCGGTACGCCGCCGGGAAATTTTCTTTTTCCTGAAGTCTTCATCCAGGAGGTGGCAATACAGGTGGCTATTGTAGAGATCAGGGTCACGAACCGTCCTCATCTGCCTGATCCGGCAGGGGAGGAGGTTCTCCATGAGATAAAGTATGCCCTGGGCATAAATGCGGTCCAAAGGGTGCGTACGGCCAAGGTATACCGTTTTGAAGGTATCGATGAGTCAAAGGCCCAATTGCTGGCCGAAAAACTGCTGGCCGAAGCAGTTTTTCAGGACTACACCATCAACGGCCCCATCATCAAAGACGCTCCGGTAGTAGTGGAAGTGGCCTACAAGCCGGGGGTCATGAACCCCGAGGCCGTCTCATTGATGAAGGCAGCCCGGGACCTGGGAGTTGAAGGGTTGGTGGCCGCCGATTCCAGCCGGGAATATGGTTTCTACGGCCCGGACATCAATTCACGGGATATCGAAATCATCCTTAACCGGCTGCTGGTCAATACCACCGTGGAACGGGTGGTCACCGAAAAACCCGCCACCCTCCTCATCCCGGGCCAACCGGGCCGGACCGAAATCATCCCCCTACGCGGGATGAGCGATGCGGAACTGATGGAGTTGAGCCGCGACAGACTTTTCCTCAACCTGGAAGAAATGCATGCCATCCAGGATTACTTTAAAGCCATCGGCAGAGATCCTACGGACTGTGAAATAGAAACCCTGGCCCAAACCTGGTCCGAGCACTGCGGCCACAAAACCTTTAAGGCGCGCCTCCTGATTGACGGCAGGGAAAAGGAACCCCTCTTAAAACGTTTGCAGGATGCAACCGCCGCGACCAACCACCCCCTGGTGCTTTCGGCTTTTGTGGATAACTCCGGGGTGATGGAGTTTTACGACGGTTGGGCTATATGCGGCAAGGTAGAAACCCATAATTCCCCTTCCGCCATTGAGCCCTACGGGGGGGCCATGACGGGCAGCGGGGGGGTATTCAGGGATATCATGGGCACGGGCCAGGGGGCCCGGGTAATCGCTTCTACAGATATGTTCTGCTTTGCACCACCCGATACCCCCCGGGAAGATATTCCCCCGGGTTGCCTCTCCCCCCATTATTTGCTGCGCCGGGTGGTGGCCGGGGTGCGGGACTACGGCAACCGCATGGGCATCCCCACCAATAACGGCTCGGTGCATTTCCACCGTGACTTCCGGGCCAAGCCCTCGGTGATCGTGGGGGCATACGGGCTGCTACCTGTGGAGCGCTGCCGGAAAGGCCAACCACAGCCAGGAGATCTGGCCGTGGTCATCGGCGGGAGGACGGGCCGGGACGGTATTCACGGGGCCACCTTTTCCAGCGGGGAAATGACCCACCGGACTACCGAGGTAAATGCTAGCGCCGTCCAGATCGGCCATCCCATCGAAGAAAAGCGCGTGGCCGATGCCGTGCTGGCGGCCAGCGAAGCCGGTCTCATCAGGGCCATCACCGATTGTGGGGCCGGGGGATTTTCCTCAGCCCTGGGCGAAATGGGAGAAAAAACCGGCGTCAGAGTTTGGCTGGAGAGAGTGCCTTTGAAGTACCAGGGTCTTAAGCCCTGGGAAATATGGCTTTCCGAAAGCCAGGAGCGCATGGTCATTGCCGTATCCCCGGAAAACCTGGAGCGGCTGCTGGAGATTTGCCGGGGGCTGAACGTCGAGGCTACCGTGCTGGCGGAATTTACTTCCGACCGGCGGCTGGTGGTAACCTATGAGGATCAAACTATTTGCGATCTGGATATGGAATTTCTCCACCACGGCCTGCCCAAACGGGTCCTCACTGCCCGCTGGCAACAGCCGGCGCTGACCGACCCCCAAGTTTCAACTCCAAGAAACTGGGAGGAGACTTACTGCCAGGTGATGGGCCACCTGAATGTGTGTTCCAAAGAACCCATTGTACGCATGTACGACCACGGAGTACAGGGCTCCTGTACCCTGGCGCCCTTTGGTGGGGTGGAGCAGGACGGCCCCAACGACGCGGTGGTCCTTACTCCCCTGCTTGGTTCCCCCGCCGCGGTGGTGATCAGCCACGGTCTAAATCCGGTTTTAAATCAAATAGATCCCTATTACGGTAGCCTCTGGGCGGCGACGGAAGCAGTTTCCAATGCTGTGGCGGTAGGGGCCAACCCGAAAGAGCTGGTATTGATTGACAACTTCATCTGGCCCTTCCCCGATGAGGAGGCACTGGGTGCCCTGGACCGGGCCGTGGATGCCTGCGTGGATTTTGTGCGGGCCACCGGAATGCCCTTTATTTCCGGAAAGGATAGCCTGTCCAGCACCTACCGCGGGGACGGCGGAGAGGTGATCAAAATTCCACCGGTACTCTGTGTTTCGGTTTTTGGCCGTCTTCCCGATGTAAAACGTACCGTTTCAGCGGATTTTAAGGGAGCCGGAAATTTAATTATCCTGGTGGGCCAGCGTAATCTTTCCGAAATGGCCGGATCGGTTTATTTTGATTTAGCTGGTTGCCTGGGTAAAAACCTCCCCCGGATCAACCTGGAGATTGTCACTCGAGTGTGGGATGGCATTCACAAGGCTATCCAGGGAGAAAAGATCCTGGCCTGTCACGATATCAGCGAAGGGGGGCTGGCCGCTGCCCTGGCTGAGATGTGCTTTGGCGGCGGCGTGGGAGCCCGGATCACCATCCCTGCCGGTGAGCGCCCGGATTATTTTCTATTTAATGAAACCAGCGGGTGCTTCCTGGTTGAAATGGCCCCCACAGAAAAACCCGAAAAAACGCTTGCCGGCTTACCATACCTTGTGCTGGGGCAAACCACGGATGATCCGGCAGTTGTGGTGGAACAGGAGGGGCGCCGGCTTTGCAGTGTTCCCCTGGCCAACCTGAAAAGGGCCTGGCAGGAACCCATGGCCCGGATCTTCGGCAGTCCTAGTACCGGTCATAGCCGGGAGGTGGGAGCATGAAAAAACCGCAGGTGTGTATTTTGCGTACCGATGGTACCAACTGCGACCGGGAAACCGCTTATGCCTTTGAACGGGCGGGGGGGGACCCCCATCTGGTACACGTCAACCAGCTCCGGGCAGGAGAGAAAAAGCTCACCGAGTATCAGATCCTGGTTATTCCCGGTGGCTTTTCCTACGGGGATGACGTGCACTCGGGCAAAATACTGGCCGTGGAACTGACCTCTTTCCTAATGGAACAGTTACAGGAATTTGTGGACAGCGGCAAGCCGGTGCTGGGGATTTGCAACGGTTTTCAGGTGCTCGTCCGTACCGGACTTCTGCCTGCAGCTAAAATGGGGGACATCAGGACCACCCTCATGCACAACGACAGCGGCCGCTTTGAGTGCCGCTGGGTTCACCTGCGGGTGGAAGACACGCCCTGTATCTTTACGCGGGGACTGGCCGGCAGGGTATTGCATTTCCAGGCCGCCCACGGGGAAGGCAAATTTTATACCGATGCCCAGACTCTGGCCGGCATCGAAGCGGGCAAGCAGGTGGTTTTCCGTTACGCCACCAGCAACGGTGACCCCACCAGCATTTATCCCCACAACCCCAATGGCTCTCTGGCCGCCATTGCCGGCATTTGCGATCCCAGCGGACGGGTGCTGGGGCTAATGCCCCATCCGGAACGTTTCGTGGATTTCACCCAGCACCCCAACTGGCGGCGCCAGCAATTCCACGAACCCCACGGCCTGCCCATTTTCCGCAACGCTGTGGTTTATGCTCAAGAGATGTGAGAAGAGGAGAACCGAAAAGGATGAACATTCGCAAGGCCAGAATTACCGATATGGAATCGGTACACAGGTTAATCAATTATTACGCGGACCAGGGACTGATGCTGGCCCGTCCCCGCTCCGCTCTGTATGAGGCCGTAAGGGAATTTACGGTAGCCGAGGAAAAAGGGCAGATTATAGGCGCTGGCTCCCTGCACATCATCTGGGAAGACCTGGCGGAAATCCGGGCCCTGGCAGTAGACCCTCGTTACACCCGCCGGGGCATTGGGCGCCGCCTAGTCCAATCTTTTCTCGAGGAAGCCCGGGAACTGGGGCTTCCCCGGGTTTTTGCCCTCACTTACCAATCGGGCTTTTTTATCAAGTGCGGTTTCCAGCCCATCCCCAAGGAAAAGCTGCCTCAGAAGGTGTGGAAGGAGTGCATCAACTGCCCCAAGTTCCCCAACTGTGAAGAGGAGGCAGTGATCGTCGAGCTGGTTAAAACTCTGCAGTAATAATGGGTGTAGTTCGTCCCCTTTTTGTGTCAAAGCTTATGCGACATTACCATAGTTATTAATAAAAGGCATTACCGGTGTACACACTATACTGGAAGTCCAAGAGATTTGACCTAACGTTTAGCTTTTAAACTTTCCCCCTGGAGGTAGTTTACCCATGAGTGTACAGCCGGTAATGCCTAAATGCTGGCGGGTGGATACCAAACCCCACAAATTCTGCCCCGGTTGCGGCCACGGCCTGGTCCTGAAAGCCCTGGGAGATGCCATTGATGAGCTGGGCATTCAGGACCGGGCCGTCTTTGGCTGTGACATCGGGTGCTCCCTGCTGTCCTGGGACTTTTTTAATCTCGATACCGTGCAAACCCACCACGGGCGCACCACCCCGGTCATGACGGGCATCAAAAGGGCGCGGCCGGAGCTAATCTGTATCGCCTATATGGGGGACGGGGGCGGTTATGCCATCGGCTCCCAGCACCTGGTCAACGCCGCGGCACGCAATGAGAAAATCACCGTGATTCTGGTCAACAACACCGTCTATGCCATGACCGGCGGCCAGATGGCTCCCACCACCATGCCGGACCAGAAAACGGAAACCAGCCCCTACGGCCGGGACCCCCTGAAAACGGGCTACCCCATGCTAGGACCGGAGATGGTTGCTGCCATCACCCGGGAAGGAGCCTACGTGGCCCGGGGTACCATAGCCAACCTGCGCCAGTTGAAGGGCTACTTAAAAAAGGCTTTGGAAAACCAGATGGCCGGAAATGGTTTTTCCTTTGTGGAAGCTTTATCTTCCTGCCCCACCAACTGGCGAACCAATGCGGAAGAAACATGGAAATATATCGAAGAGGTCATGCCCAAATTTTTTAAGATAGGTGAAATAAAGGTTCCGGGGAAAGGTAGGGAAACGGGGGAAAAGGCAGAAATATAATGGTGGGGGGTGTTAGGAGAGAAAAATGAAAGATCTGCGCATTGCCCTGGTTCAAATGCAGGTAACCATTGGCGACGTAAAAAAGAACCGGGAGAAAATAGCTGCCTTTGTGGAGGAAGCGGCCGGCAGGAAGGTGGAGATGATTCTCTTCCCCGAGCTATGCGTGCAGGGGTATAACCGGGAAAGGGCACGGGAATTTGCCGAACCCATTCCCGGGGAAAGCACGAACCACATCAGCCAGCTGGCCCGCTCCTTTAACATGGTCATACTGGCCGGGCTGGCGGAAACCTCCGGCTGCGAGAAACCCTACATCACCCAGGTGGTAGCATACCCCAACGGCCAGGTGGATAAATACCGCAAAACCCATTTGGGCAGGAGCGAGAAACCACATTTCACCCCCGGCGACCAGCTGCCGGTTTTTGAAACGGAAAAAGCCCGGTTCGGTGTGGAAATTTGCTGGGACTTGCATTTCCCTGAAGTTACCACTGTGCTCTCATTACAGGGAGCAGAAATTATTTTTGCCCCTCACGCCTCACCTACTATTGTGGGGGACCGGAGGGATATCTGGCTCAAGTATCTCTCTGCCCGGGCCTACGATAATAGCGTGTTCGTAGCGGCCTGCAACCTGGTGGGGCCGACCGGGGAAAACCAGGAATTCTGTGGCGGAGCGCTGGTTATTGATCCTAAGGGCAATGTGGTGGCCGAAGATTTTCGGGGAAAGGAAGGGTTGCTGGTGGTTGACCTGGACTCCCGGCTCATCAATACCATCCGCCACAATGAGGCTACCAGTATGCGCCACAGCTTTTACCTGCAGTCCAGGAGACCGGAGTTATACCAGTTATTAGTAAATACCCAGTTAACAAATTAACCCCGGAAATCTTGCCGGGGTTAATTTATGCGCATAATCCTTTAGCCCTCACGGGCAGCCTGTTTCCTTTTAGCTTCCTGGAGAGCCTCCTCCTTGATTTTCAGGGCGTCTCCCATCACCATACCAAATTGCAGCCATCTAAACCCGAACTGCAACAATTCCAGGTCGTCGGTTTTGATCCGTTCCACGACCTCCGGCTCCACTTCAAAAACATCCAGGAACCTGCTTTCAAAGATAAACTGCCTGAACTTGTCCAGATCATAACAGGCCATATAATACATCTGGATAATGCGCGGGTTGGCCACCTTTTCGTTCAGTACCCGGGGGCTGTTGGAAAGCAGCTTGAAGATGGCCTCTACATCCTCATAGATGAACAGTCCCTGCTCCCTGAGATAATCTTCAACGTACAGTTCTTGAGGCTCTTCCAGGCCCCGGCAACGGGACGGGTCAGTTAAGATAGTGAACTGATCATATTCAGAACACCTGTCTAAAGGAAACATGCGACACGCCCAGGGGCGATCCTCATAGATCTTACATCCCCGGGGAGTTACAAAGGGGCACTTTTTATCCTGTTCTTCATCCATTTTCAAGAGTACCACGGGTAAGCCGGTTCCTTCTCCAATCAATGAGACGGTATAACGATCCAGAAATTCCCCCGAGGAAAGTCCCAGCCGTTTGCGCATGCGCAGGACGTCAAAAGGTGAGAGATAAATGTTTACATCCCGGCAACAGTGGGTGAAACAGGAAAGTCCCGGATGGCAGGAAAAGTGAAACTTGCTGTCACTGCTCAGAAACGGTTTTTCATTGGCCATAATTTTTGTATCCCCTCTTCCCAGTAGTTAAGTTATAGTTAAGTTAATTGTAAAACAAGGTTTTCCCAATCGCCGCCTCTCACCGCGGCCAACCTGTCCTCTCTCTTTAGACTAACTCATTATAACCCTTTTTTGTCCGAAATAGCAAGCCAATCTTTCCTGCCAGAAATACAAGGGACAGGCACATTGAAAATGCACCCGTCCCCTGCTCAAGCGGTATAAATAGCTCCCTTGGGGCAGCGGGCCAAACAGGCCCCGCATTTCAAACATTTCTGCCGGTCAATAAAATAAGGCTTACCTTTCTTTTCCCCCATAATGGCTTTAGCGACACATTCCCGGGCACACAAGCCGCAGGCAACGCATTTTTCTTCATCTATTACGTAGTCCAACAATGCCCGGCAGACTCCGGCGGGACAGCGCTTATCCCTGATGTGGGCCTCATATTCGTCCCGGAAGTATTTTAAGGTAGAAAGAACAGGGTTGGGCGCAGTCTGGCCCAGACCGCACAGTGATGCGTCCATAACCTCCTGGGAAAGTTCTTCCAGTTCGTTAAGATCTTCCATTTCCCCTTTTCCCTGGGTGATCCGTTCCAGAATTTCCAGCATGCGCTTGGTTCCCACCCTGCAGGGAGTGCACTGGCCGCAGGATTCATCCTGGCTAAACTGCAGGTAAAACTTGGCAATGTCTACAACGCAATCGGTTTCGTCCAGAACGATCATGCCTCCGGAACCCATCATGGAGCCCAGCTGCTTTAAGGATTCGTAGTCAATGGGCGTATCCAGGTAACGTTCCGGAATACATCCCCCGGAGGGGCCGCCGGTTTGTACCGCCTTGAATTGCCGACCTTCGGGAATCCCCCCACCAATGTCAAAAACTACAGTACGTAATGTAGTTCCCATGGGCACCTCAATTAAACCGGTATTCAGGACCTTGCCGGCCAGGGAAAAGACCTTGGTTCCCCGGCTGTTTTCCGTACCGAGGGAGGCAAACCAGGCGGGCCCTTCGCGAATGATCACCGGCACATTGGCGTAGGTTTCCACATTATTCAGCAGGGTGGGCTTTCCCCACAGACCGCACTGGGCAGGGTAGGGGGGGCGGGGGCGGGGTTCACCCCGCTCGCCAGCGGCCGAACGCAAAAGGGCGGTCTCCTCGCCGCAAACAAAGGCGCCGGCACCCAGGCGCAGGTCAATGTCAAAGTCAAAATTAGTATTGAATATGCGCCGCCCCAGTAATCCATACTGCCGGGCCTGGGCAATAGCCCGTTCCAACCGGTCCACGGCAATGGGATACTCTGCCCGCACGTAAATATAACCTTCCCGGGCCCCAATGGCATAGCCGGCAATGGCCATGGCTTCCAGCACGCTGTGGGGGTCCCCCTCGAGAATACTCCGGTCCATGAACGCCCCGGGATCCCCCTCGTCCGCATTACAAACCACGTATTTTACCGGTCCCTCCGCGGCCGCCGCCAGCTCCCATTTGCGGCCGGTGGGAAAACCCGCACCGCCCCGTCCCCGCAAACCGGATCGCTTAATAGCATCCACCACCTGGACCGGCGTCCAATTTAGCAGGACATCGGCCAGGGCAAAATAGCCCTCACATGCTATATATTCTGTAATATCCTCGGGGTTGATTAAACCGCAATTGCGCAGGGCTACCCGGTGTTGGGCGCGGAAAAACTGGATATCTGAAAGGCGTCGCTTTCTTTCCCCGGAAGCCGGTTCTTCATAGAGGAGGCGTTCCACTACCTGACCTTCCAGCAAATGTTTTTCCACAATTTCGGCAACATCTTCTTTTTTTACCAAACAATAAAGAGTTTGCCCGGGATAAATAACCACCAGGGGTCCCATTTTACAAAAACCAAAACAACCGGTCCTGAACACCCGGGCCTGGACCTTCTTTAACTGAACCTGCCTGGCCAGCTCCTCCCTCACCTCGTGGCTGGCCGAAGAGGTGCAACCCGTACCGGTACAGACCAGCACCTGCCAGCCGGGGGCCGCCCCCGGCTTTTCCCTGCGGGCGTTAATGTCCGGGAGCCGTTTCTTCCGGATATCGATCAGGTCGTTCAGCCCGTTGATCACCGGCAGTCACCTCCCTGCGCCGATACTTCCGCAACAGCTTGGCCACATCCTGGCGTCGAAATTTTCCGTACACTTCATCCTCAACCGTTAAAACTGGCGCCAGCCCGCAGGCACCCACACAGCGGGTGCTCTTCACCGTAAATAAACCGTCAGCGGAGGTATCGCCCTCGTGCAGGTCCAGCTGTCGCCTGAACTCGTCGAGAATACCCTGGGCGCCCTGAACGTAGCAGGCCGTTCCCAGGCAGACATTGATGCCGTATTTTCCCCGGGGTTCCGTGTGAAAGAGGGCATAGAACGTGACCACCCCATTAACCTCACTTACCGGCAGGTCCAGCTTGCCGGCAATATAGGTTTGCACTTCCTCCGGGAGGTAACCAAAAATATCCTGAGCCTCTTTCAGGATGCGGATTAGCTGTCCCTCTTGCTGGCCGTAGCGTTCAATTATCTCGTCCAGCTGCCGGTACTTTTCGTCCAACTCCTTTTCCCCGCCGGCCACGGCTTTCACCTCCTACAGGATAGTTTGCCGTGGGAAGAATTAATAAATTCACCTCTTTAAGGAATCATATATACAAAAAATGGTAATCCTACACGTAAGAATGATAAACCATAAAACAAACTCAAAGGAGGATCAGTATGAAAGTATTTAAATTTCCCCGCCGCGCCTTGTATCTGGCCTACCGGTCCTGGCAAAAACGCCGCCAGCGGGGTGAACTTTTGCGTTACTACGTCAAACCAAAAGAAGACAGCCGCAACTGTATTGCCCGCTGGCTGGATTTCTACGGTACTCTTTTAATATTGTGGCTATTGAGTTTCATGTTTTTAACCACGTTCTGGCCCGGTAAGATCGCTCTGTGCTTTTCCCTGGCCCTCGTAAGTTCCACCGGTCTTTTGGCGGCAAAAATCCAAAAGAAAAGGTTCCAGACGGAAACCATCTATCGCAGAATACGCTCTTTAGCTGAAAAGTACCGGGAGAAATTAAAGCACTTCAGAACTGCTGAAGAACTGGCTTCCTTTTTATGGCCGATCCTGGAAAGCCTGCCCCAGTTTGAGCAGGCGCGGCCAAAGGGTAGAAAAAGGGACAAGACGGCAAAAGTACCGGCCGGAGTTATCCAGGCAACTTACCGTAATGTACCCGTACTCGTCGAGTTTATACCCGCCGACCAGAGTCCGGTGGATGTTTCCGCGGTGCATAACCTGGTCAGGACGATGAAAAAGCAGGGTTATCAGTACGCCCTCCTGGTTACCCCCGGGGAATTTGCCCCGAGCACCAGACGGCTGGTGGCTTCCCTGCGCAGCCAATACCGCATTGCCCTGGTGCCGGAAAAGGAACTGCTGTACCTCGTGGCCCAGGCAGAAAAAATAAAGGAGTCTACAGACCAGATAACGGCGGAAAAAACCATATCCCTCCCGTCCCTGTCTGCCTTTAAGCGAGTTGCCCTTGATTATAAAAAGGGGCGCGCTTACTTGACCGCCGGAGCGCTTTTAACTGGCTTCCATTTCCTGTTAGGGATAAACAATCCGGTCGGCAAGGCTTACCTTTTCCTGGCCGCGGTCAACCTCGTGCTGGCCGTGTTCTGTCTGGTTTTCGGGGAAAGGGAAACGGCGCCGCCGGATCTCCACGACCTCCAGCCCGAAATATAACGACTCTCGGAAAAAATGTGGAGCCACCGTCAAAGGTGGCCCTTTTAGTTATGTTTTTGATGGTACATAGAATTAATGTAAGTTACTAACAATATCGATATGTAATTTATTGAGGTGTCACGATGCACGATCCGGGGAAGATTTCAGGTCTGCAAATGGTATATTTGCTCATCAATGTTGTTGGTGCTACGGCCCTGGTCTTTTTGCCCGGGTTTACTGCATCCATAGTGGAAAGGGATGCCTGGGTAACCCCGGTTCTGGCCACCCTGCCCGGTTTTTACGTCATCCTGGTAATTACAGCCCTGGGCCGGCGTTTTCCCGACCGGACTATTGTGCAGTACATAGAAAAACTGCTGGGACCCTGGCTGGGAAAAATCATCGCTTTTTTCTACGTGCTATTTTTTCTGCACGTGAACGGAGTGATCGTGCGGGAATTTGGTGAACTGGTTGCTGCTGCCATTATGCCCCAAACCCCGCAGGTAGTTTTTTCCGCTTTAATGGTTGCTGTCTGCAGCTATGGCGTGTACCATGGCCTGGAAGTGGTAGCCCGGGTCATGGAATTAATCTACCCGTTGATGCTAATCCTCTTTGGCTTAATTCTCATTCTGGTATCCGGGCACATGCAACCGGCCAACCTGTTCCCGATGCTCCAACATGATTTCAAAACCATCATCCGGGCCAGCCTCAATCCAATTGCCTGGCGGGGGGAGGTGTTTCTCCTGGGCATGTTCTTTCCATACCTGGCCAGGCCTGATCTGGCACGGCGCAACGGAATCATTGCCGTAGCGGCCATCGGATTGATCCTTACTATAAACGCCCTCGCCTGTACCGCCGTCTTCGATGTCTCCACCGGAAGGTTTAATTTTGCCACCTTCGAACTGGTGAGGCTGGCCGGTTTTGGTACCTTTCTAACCCGGCTTGACGCCATCTGGATTATAATCTGGATCGTGGGTATCTTTGGAAAGATAGCCTTATTTCATTATGCCGCGATAATGGGCACCGTCCAACTGCTCAGACTTAAAGACCATCGAACCGTTATCGTTCCGTTAAGTATTCTGCTCATTGCCCTGTCCCTGAGCCAGTTTAAAAATTTAACGGAAATGGTGGCCTGGATTAACGGTCCCTGGATTCCCTACGCCTTTCTCTTTGAAATGGGCATTCCCACCTTTTTGCTTCTCCTGGCTTTCCTAAGAGAAAAACCCGCCTTTAAACGTAACCCCTCAAAGTAAACCGGGAATTTTGGCTAAAAAAATAATCCAGCCGGGTGTTAACCAGCTGGACCTGGCCTAAAACAATTATGGCGGGAGTGTGTGAGAATCGAACTCACCCGGGACGGGATTGCCGCCCCACAGCTGGTTTTGAAGACCAGGAGGGCCACCAGGCCCCATCCACTCCCGAAAGTCTGGGTTTAGATTACTGGTTCCCCGGTATTTTTACAAGGAGGCAGAAGATATTATAGCATGTTGCCCGAGATTTATCAATAACTACACCTCTCCATCCACTGCCATTGATTTTAAGGGAAAAATATAATACCCTAGATTAGAGAGTTGTCCGGTAGCTGGCTTGAGAAGGATTTTGCCAGTTACCCGTGGAATAATACGAAAAGCCGGGGTTTGACTTGATTACAGGCAGGTGAGCTTTCAAGAAAAGATGCTGGAGTTGTTTGAAGAAATCAAAGATGAATTGGCCATCGTAGAACGGGAATTACAAGCCACCTTGCAAACCCCGGATCCCTTTCTCACCGAAACCTCTACCCATCTTTTAAAGGCAGGGGGGAAGCGCCTGCGCCCCGCCTTTAGCTTGTTAGGAGGTAAGTGCGCCAATTTTCACCTGGAGCGGGTTCTACCTCTGGCGGTAGCTTTAGAACTCATCCATATGGCCACCCTGGTTCATGACGATGTGGTGGACGCGGCCATGACCCGCCGGGGTGTACCCACCATTAAAGCTCGCTGGGGAAACCGGATTTCTACTCATATTGGAGACTACCTGCTTGCCCAATCCCTGATTCTTATTGCCAGTTATGATGAACCCCTGATACCCCGGGTGCTGGCCGATACCAGCGTAAAAATGTGTGAAGGAGAAATCCAGCAAATTTCCGGATGCTTTGATACCGGACAAACGGTAAAGGACTATTTTTATCGCATTAACCGCAAAACCGCCCTGCTCATTGCCGCCAGCTGCCAGTTAGGGGCCGTAGCCTGCGGTGCTCCGAAGGAAATACATCTCGCTTTACGACGGTACGGGCATAACATAGGTATGGCTTTTCAAATAACCGACGACATCCTGGACCTGGTGGCCGAACAGCGCCAACTGGGCAAACCGGTGGGCAGCGATTTGCGCCAGGGCATCATTACCCTGCCAATGATTTACGCCCTGGAGCACAGCCCCCGGCGAGAACGTTTAAGAACGTTGATTTTATGCCGGGATAAGAATGAGGAACAGGTCCAGGAAGCAATTACCATAATCCAGCATTGTGGCGGGATTAAATACTCCATTGAAATAGCTGAAAAATACATCTGGAAAGCTAAAGGGGCTTTAAAGAATTTGCCTGCACGCCCCGCCAAGAAAATATTAGAAGCTATTGCAGATTTTATAAGCATTAGAAAATTCTAGATAAAGGACTGAGGCTTCTTGCCGAAGACTTACCCTGTGTCTTTAATTTTATCCCGGCGCCCGTGCCTGGTAGTGGGCGGCGGCGGCGTAGCCGAGCGTAAGGTTTTATCCCTCCTGGCCTGTGAGGCTAAAGTAAAGGTGGTCAGTCCAACCCTTACCCAAACCTTACGAGAAGTGGCGGAAAAAGGAGAAATCAGCTACCGGCAGGGGGAATACGAAACTACAGACCTGGAAGGCATCTTTTTAGTAATCGCCGCCACCGACCGGGATGAGATCAACCGCCGGGTGGCAGCCGAGGCAATGGCCAGAAACATGCTGGTGAACGTGGTGGACGATCCACCCCACGGCAATTTTTATGTCCCGGCGGTGGTAAGGCGGGGTTCCCTGCAAATCGCCGTCTCCACTGACGGCAAAAGCCCCCTGCTGGCCCGTAAGATTAAAGAGGAGCTCGAAGAACGTTATGGACCGGAATACGGTCTTCTGGTTGATTTACTGGGCGAAATACGCCACGATATTTTAGACAATACAGCCGACCCCAGGAAAAGACGGGACTTGCTAACGGCCATCCTGGATGATCAGGTTTTGCAACTGCTGGCCAGGGGAGAACTCGAGCAAGCAAAGGAGCGGGTAATCAATGCTTATCATCGCGGTCGGAGTGAACCATAGAACAGCACCAGTGGAAATCCGGGAGCGGCTTTCCTTCTCGGATCATTCCCTGGAAGCATCTTTGGCCCGGTTAAACAGTTATCCCGCCATTGAAGGGTGTATCATCCTGTCCACCTGTAACCGGACGGAAATTTACGCCGCCACGCGGGAACTGGACGAGGGGTTAAATGCCATCTGGGACTTCCTCTCCCGGAAATCCGGTGTGGACATTTCGGAAATTAAAAACTATACCTACGCCCATACCCTCTATGATACCATCCGCCACCTTTTTCGGGTGGCAGCCGGCCTGGATTCCATGATCCTGGGGGAAACCCAGATTCTAGGCCAGGTGCGTCATGCCTACCAGCTGGCCTGCCAGTACGGGGCAACCAACCGGGTGCTGAACACGCTGTTCCAGCAGGCCATCACGGTAGGCAAACGGGTGCGCACGGAAACGGGTATCGATCAGAACGCCGTATCCATCAGCTATGCCGCCGTGGAGCTGGCCAAACAACAATTCAAGGACCTTTCCGGTCGCTCCGTACTGGTTATTGGCGCCGGCAAGATGAGCGAGTTGACCGCCCGCCACCTGGTAGCCAACGGGGTGTCGGGAGTGATTGTTTCCAACCGCTCCTACCAGCGGGCAGTGGGTCTGGCCGCCCAGTTTAACGGCCGGGCAGTAAAATTCGATCAACTTTACCAGCATATCGAGGAAGCGGACATTATCATCAGCTGTACCGCGGCCTCCCATTATGTGGTGCGCCTTAATGACGTGGCGGAAGCCATTGCCCGCCGCCGGGGCCGGGAGCTGATGATCATCGATATTGCGGTACCCCGGGACATTGACCCGGCGGTGGGCCAACTGCCGGGAGTAACTCTTTATGATATCGATGATTTGCAACAGGTGGTGGACCACAACCTGGCCCAGCGTAAAAAGGCCGCCGTGGCAGCAGAAAGCATCATTGAGGAAGAACTGGATCAGTTTATGCAATGGTTGAGTATGCAGTTTGTCGTACCCACCATTGCGGCCCTGAAGCAACGGGGAGAAGAAATTAAACAAAAGGAATTGCGCCGGGCACTCAACCGGTTGGGGGACATTTCCGAACATGATCGCAAGGTGGTCAGTTCCCTGGCCAACTCCATTGTCAACCAGCTGCTGCACGTACCGGTGGCCCAGCTTAAAGCTTATGCCCTTACCCCCGAGGGTCACCTGTATATGAAAGTATTGCAGAATCTTTTCAAACTGGAACTCCCGGGGGAACAGTCCCAGGGTGGCAAAGAGCCTGTGCAGGGTAACCTGGCTACCGGCAGATAAGATTAAATCTTTCCAAATGGGAGTAAGCTGGTGGCAACAGTGCCCGGCTCCGGACCAAAAGAACGGGTCTTATTCATGGAGGCAAATTTATGAAGCAAGAAATCATCATCGGTACCCGGGACAGCCAGCTGGCCATGTGGCAGGCCCGGTGGGTACTGGAAAAATTACAAAAACTGTACCCCCGGAAAAGGTTTGTCCTGCGCGGGATGAAAACCCGGGGAGACCACATCCTGGATGTGGCCCTGGCTAAAATAGGCGATAAAGGCCTGTTTACCAAGGAACTGGAATTGGCTCTATCGGCCCGGGAAATTGATCTGGCCGTTCATAGCATGAAGGACCTCCCCACCCGTTTGCCCGAGGGTCTTATCATCGGGGCCTTTTGCCAGCGGGAATACCCTGGGGACGTGTTGATTTCCCGCTATGGGCATACCCTGGAAACCCTGCCCCCGGGTGCCCGCATCGGTACCAGCAGCCTGCGGCGCACTGCCCAGTTGCTCCATTTCCGGCCTGACCTTAACGTTACCACCATCCGGGGAAATTTGACGACCCGGCTGCGCAAACTGGAGGAATTAAATCTGGATGCCATAATTCTGGCCTACGCCGGAATACACCGCCTGGGGTACGATGCCCGCATCACCCAGCTTATCCCCTTTGACATCTGCCTGCCCGCCGTAGGCCAGGGAGCCATTGCCATTGAAATTCGCGCAAACGATCCGGAAATGCAGGAATTAATTCGCCCCCTGGATGACCCCGCTTCCCGGACCGCCATTACCGCCGAGAGGGCCCTGATGAGGAAACTGGAAGGCGGCTGCCAGGTACCTATTGGCGCCCTGGGACAAATACAGCATGAGCAGTTGCTCCTGGAAGGAGCCGTTGCCAGTTTTGACGGCTGCCAACTGGTGCGGGATAGCATTTCCGGCCCGCCAAACCAGGCAGAAAAGCTGGGAGAGGAGCTGGCCGTCCGATTAATAAAACTGGGGGCGGGGGAAATCTTAAAAAAGGCGCGACAGGAGTTTGATCTTGAATGAAAAAGGGAACTGTTTATCTGGTAGGAGCAGGTCCCGGGGATCCGGGACTGATTACTGTTAAGGGTCTGGCCTGTATTCAAAAAGCCGACGTTATTGTTTACGACCGCCTGGCCAGTCCCAAGCTGTTATCCCATGCTGCTCCCGGGGCAGAGCTGGTTTATGTGGGCAAAAGCCCCGCCGGACATGCCATGACCCAGGAAGAAATCAACCAGCTCCTGGTAGAAAGGGCTCTCAAAGGACAGGTGGTTGTGCGCCTGAAAGGGGGGGACCCCTTTGTTTTTGGCCGGGGCGGGGAAGAGGCCGAGGCTTTGGCGGAAGCAGGCGTCCCCTTTGAAGTGGTGCCGGGAATCACCTCGGTTGTTGCCGTACCGGCCTATGCGGGCATTCCGGTTACCCACCGGAATTGCACCTCTACCCTGGCAGTGATCACGGGCAACGAGGATCCCTCTAAGGAAAGTTCCCGCATTAACTGGGAAAAGCTGGCGACCGGGGCGGACACTTTGGTTCTTCTGATGGGCATGGCCAACCTGGAATCCATTGTCAAACAGCTCACCAGCCACGGTCGTGACCCCCAAACACCGGTGGCGGTAATCTGCTGGGGAACCCGTCCGGAGCAAAAAACCGTCGTGGGTACTTTAGCAAATATTGTTTCCCGGACCATGGAAGCAGGCGTTACCAACCCGGCCGTAATCATTGTGGGCGAAGTGGTAACCCTGCGGGAAAAGCTGTCCTGGTACGAAAAGAAGCCCCTTTTCGGGAAACGGGTCCTGGTCACCCGGAGCCGGGAACAGGCCAGCCAGTTATCCCGGGCCATTGAGGCGCTGGGAGGAGAAGCGGTGGAGTTTCCCACCATCCAAATCGTAGAACCGGAAAGCTACGAACCCATGGATGCAGCCATTGCCCGGCTGGATTCCTACCGCTGGATTATCTTTACCAGCGTCAATGGTGTGCGCTTCTTTTTTGCCCATCTGCTGCAACAGGGGAAAGATGTGCGGGATCTAAAAGGGGCTAATCTTTGCGCCATTGGACCCAAAACTAAAGAAGCCCTGGAAAGGTATGCTTTGAAAGTTACTTACGTACCCGATGAATACCGGGCAGAACAAATCATTGCCGGTTTAAAAGGCCAGATCAAACCCGGCGACCGCATCCTTTTACCCCGGGCGGACATTGCGCGGAAAGTGTTGACCGAACTGCTATCCGGCCTGGGAGCAGTGGTTGACGAGGTGGTGGCCTACCGCACCATCCCAGCCGGGGAGGATACCCAACTGGTCAGGCAAATGCTGGCTGAAGGAAAGATTCACATCATTACCTTTACCAGCTCGTCTACCGTGCGCAATTTCGTTGAACTGCTGAAAGAACACAAGCTGCCCCGGTTGCTGCAGGGAGTAACGGTGGCCTGTATCGGCCCGGTAACGGCCCAGACCGCCCGGGAATTGGGCCTGCCCGTGCACGTACAGGCGCGCCGCTATACCATTGAAGGCCTGCTGGAGGTCGTTATTGAGGCAGCCCAAGGGGGGGAATCAAGATGATCAGTATCAGTAAATTGCTCCTGGATACCGCCAATTTTGGTGATCAGCTGCGTTACACCCCTTCCTCCCGCAACCAGATCCACGGAACAACCGCGGGCCAGGGACCGGTGGTGGTATGGAACATGACCCGTACCTGCAACCTGCGCTGCATTCATTGTTATGCCAATGCAGACAACCAGAAGCACCCCGGTGAATTAACTACGGCCGAAGCCAAAAAATTTATTGATGACCTGGCTGCCTTCAAGGTACCGGTACTCTTATTTTCCGGCGGCGAACCCTTAATGCGCCAGGATTTTTTTGAACTGGCCGCTTACGCCACCAGCCGGGGCATCCGCACCACCGTTTCCACCAACGGCACCCTGATTACCCCCGCCGTAGCCCGCCGTTTAAAAGAAATAGGCGTGGGCTACGTAGGCATCAGCCTGGATGGCACCGGGGAAAACAACGACCACTTCCGGGGCCGGCCGGGAGCTTTTCAAGCCGCCCTGGAGGGCATCCGCAATTGCCTGGCGGTGGGGCAGCGGGTGGGGCTGCGCTTTACCATCAACCGGCATAACTTTCACCAGATGGAAGCCATCTTTGACCTCATTGAGCGGGAAAACATCCCCCGGGTATGTTTTTACCATCTGGTTTACAGTGGCCGGGGAAAGGAAATGTTAAAAGACGATATTACCCAGCAGGAGTCCCGGGCCGCCCTGGACCTGATCATGGAACGGACGCTTGATTTCCACCGCCGGGGCCTGTCCAAAGAGATTTTAACCGTGGATAATCATGCCGATGGGATTTATGTATACTTGAAATTGCGGGAAAGGGACCTCCAAAGGGCAGAGCGGGTTTACCAGCTGCTTTTGCACAACGGGGGCAACCGTTCCGGCATAGCCATTGCCGCCGTGGACTGGGAAGGCAACGTCCATCCGGACCAGTTTACTCCCCAGCACACCTTCGGCAATGTGCGGGAGAAAAGCTTCGGTGAAATCTGGACGGATCTCTCCCAGCCCATTCTGGCCGGGTTGAAAAACCGCCGGCCTCTTTTAAAGGGACGCTGTGCCCGCTGCCGCTGGCTGGAAATATGTAACGGCAATTTCCGTACCCGGGCAGAAGCGGTATTTAACGATTTCTGGGCACCCGATCCCGCCTGCTACTTGACGGATGAAGAAATCGGTATTGCTTAGAACAAGGAGGTGCGTCCGGTGGCCTTTCCCATAACCCGTCCCCGCCGTTTGCGGGTGAAGGAAAACATCCGCCGCCTGGTGCGGGAAACCTGCCTGACGGTAGACGACCTTATCTACCCGCTTTTTGTCACCCACGGCCGGGAGGTTCAAAGCCCCGTAGAAGCCATGCCCGGGGTGTATAATCTTTCCCCGGATATGCTCCTGGAAGAAGCAGCCCGGGTGGTCGATCTGGGCATACCCGGCATTCTCCTTTTCGGCATTCCCCGGGAAAAAGATGAAACAGCACGGGAAGCTTATGACGATGAGGGGATTGTGCAGCAGGCCGTGCGGGCAATTAAGAAGGAGTTCCCCGAACTGGTGGTCATTACCGACGTCTGTCTCTGTGAATACACCAGCCACGGTCACTGTGGAGTGGTAGAACAGGGACGCATTCTCAACGACCCGACCCTCGAGCTCCTGGCCCGTACGGCCCTTTCCCATGCCCGGGCCGGAGCCGACATGGTAGCTCCTTCCGACATGATGGACGGCCGGGTGGCCGCCATCCGCCGTGCTCTGGACGAAGCCGGTTACCAGGATGTATCCATCATGTCCTATGCAGCCAAGTATGCGTCGGCCTATTATGGCCCCTTCCGGGAAGCGGTGGGCTCGGCACCCCAGTTCGGAGACCGCCGCTCCTACCAGATGGACCCCCCCAATGCCCGGGAGGCTCTGCGGGAGATAGCCCTGGATATTGAAGAAGGGGCCGACATTATCATGGTCAAACCTGCTCTGGCCTACCTGGATATTGTCCGGCAGGCCCGGGATGCTTTTAACTACCCCGTAGCAGTTTATAACGTCAGCGGGGAATATGCCATGGTTAAGGCCGCGGCCCTGCGGGGCTGGATTGACGAACGCCGGGTTGTCCTGGAAACCCTCACCGGAATGAAACGGGCCGGGGCCGACATTATCATCACTTACCACGCCAAGGACGTGGCCCGCTGGTTACGAGAAGGTTAGTTCTTAGAGAGGATGTTAAGCCGTGCTGGTTTCCTGGAATACTACCAACGCCTGTAATTTGACCTGCCGGCACTGCTACCGGGACGCCGGTGCCAGGATGGAGGAAGAATTAAGTACTTCCGAAGCTGCCAGTCTAATTGATGAAATTGCCCGGGCCCGTTTTAAAATTATGATCTTCAGCGGAGGTGAACCCCTTCTACGGCCCGATATATATGAGCTGGTGGGGTATGCGGCCCGGAAAGGCCTGCGCCCGGTTTTTGGTACCAATGGCACTTTAATTACCGGCAGTGTAGCCGAAAAATTAAAGCAGGCCGGGGCGCTGGCCATGGGGATTAGCCTGGACAGCACCGAACCGGAACAGCACGACCGTTTCCGCGGTGTCCCGGGAGCCTGGCAGGCCGCCGTGGAGGGCATGGAAGCCTGCCGGAAAGCCGGCTTGCCCTTTCAAATTCATACCACGGTAGTGGAATGGAACTACGAACAGGTAGAGGCGTTAACCGACCTGGCCGTGCGTATGGGAGCTGTAGCTCACCACGTGTTTTTCCTGGTACCCACCGGGAGGGCCGTAAATATGGAAGAGGAATCCCTCAGGGCCGAACAATACGAGCGCTTACTTCACCGGTTAATGAAAAAACAAAGGGAAGTGCCCATTGAAGTAAAGCCCACCTGTGCCCCCCAGTTTATGCGCATTGCCGCCCAAATGGGCTTAAAACTGCGCTTTCAAAAGGGGTGCCTGGCCGGCACGGGTTACTGCATCATCAGCCCGAAGGGGGACGTCCAGCCCTGTGCCTATTTAAACATGCCCGTGGGCAATGTGCGGGAAACACCCTTTAGCCTTATCTGGCAGAATAACCCGGTATTCAAACGGCTGCGCACCGGCGGGTACGGCGGCGGTTGCGGCAGCTGTAACTACCGGAATATTTGCGGTGGTTGCCGGGCCCGGGCCTACTTCTACCACGGGGATTATATGGCTGAGGACCCCTGGTGCCTGTACCGGAAAGGCAAAAAACCAACGGGGGAATAGTTCATGACTCTGGATAGTCTGGATAAACAACTGTTGAATATAATCCAAAGCCATCTACCCATCGAACCGGAACCCTACAAAAAACTCGCCGAAACCCTGGGCACCACTGAAGAGGACATCCTGGCCCGGCTAAAACGTCTCATTGAAAAGGGGGTTATCCGGCGGCTGGGGGCTATCTTTGACTCCCGCCGGGTAGGTTACAGCGGTACCTTATGTGCTATGAAAGTACCGGCGGAGAGAATTGAGGAAGTGGCGGCCGTGATCAACAGCTTTCCGGGGGTAACCCATAATTATTTGCGGGATCACCCGTACAACATGTGGTTTACGCTGCTGGTGGAATCCCAGGCCAAGCTGGAAAATACCTTGGAGGAAATCAAAAGACGCACCGGCATAGCAGATATGCTCCACCTCCCGGCTTTAAGAATTTTTAAAATCAGGGTGAACTTTGACCTGGGGGAGGATGAGAATGCTTAGTCAGCTGGACAAAGAAATTATCCGCGCCCTGCAGGAAGGTCTTCCCCTGGTCAGCCGTCCCTTTTTGGCCCTGGCGGAAAAACTGGGTATTGGTGAGGAAGAGCTTTTGGCCAAGGTGCGGGATTTTGTCGACCGGGGGGTGATCCGGCGTTTTGGGGCGGCCGTGCGCCATCAGGACCTGGGTTACGTTTCCAACGCCATGGTGGTCTGGCAAGTCCCGGAGGAACGCATGGAAGAAGTGGGCCGGCTGATGGCCTCCTTTGATGAGGTTTCCCACTGTTACCAGCGTCCCGCCCGGCTACCCGACTGGCCGTACAACTTGTTTACCGTGGTCCACGGACAGACGCCCCAGGATTGCCGGGAGATTGCCGCCCGGCTCTCCCGGACCAGCGGGGTTGCCAACTACCGTCTGTTATTTAGTATAGCCGAATTAAAAAAGAGCAGTATGAAATACTTTGTGGAGAAATGAGGGTGGTATCTTGTCTTACGAAAGGTCTAAGGAACTGTTCGCCCAGGCCCGCCGTTACATGCCCGGCGGCGTAAACAGCCCCGTAAGGGCCTTTAAAGCCGTGGGGGGACAACCCCTTTTCATTGCCCGGGGAAAGGGAGCGCTGATTTATGATGTGGACGGCAATGAATACATAGACTACGTGGGCTCCTGGGGACCGCTCATCCTGGGTCACCGGCACCCGGAAGTAACGGCGGCCCTGCAGGAATGCCTGGAAATCGGCACCAGTTTTGGTGCTCCCACCGAACTGGAAATTGAGCTGGCCAGGGCCATTGTAGAAGCGCTACCGGCCGTGGAAATGGTGCGCCTGGTAAACTCGGGCACCGAAGCAACCATGAGCGCCTTGCGGCTGGCCCGGGCGTATACGGGGCGCAATAAAATTGTTAAGTTTGAGGGCTGTTACCATGGCCACGCCGACTTTTTGTTGATTAAAGCCGGTTCCGGGGCCCTTACCCTGGGGGTGCCCAGCAGCCCCGGTGTGCCGGCCAGCACGGCGGCGGACACCATTGCGGCCCCATATAACGACCTGGATACTTTAGAAGCAATCTTCGCCCGGGAAGGCGAGGATATTGCCGCCGTGATTGTGGAACCGGTAGCGGGCAACATGGGCGTAGTACCGCCCAGGGAAGGCTTTCTGGAGGGCCTCAGGGAAATCACCCGCCGTTACGGAGCATTATTGATCTTTGATGAAGTGATCACCGGCTTCAGGCTTTCTTACGGCGGCGCCCAGGCCCTGTACAATATCGATCCCGACCTGACCTGCCTGGGCAAAATCATCGGCGGCGGCCTGCCCGTGGGCGCCTACGGTGGAAAGCGGCACATCATGGAACAGGTGGCGCCGGAAGGCCCGGTTTACCAGGCAGGCACCCTTTCGGGCAACCCCCTGGCCGTAACCGCGGGCCTGGCCACCTTAAAGGTACTAAAACGGCCCGGCACTTACGAAGAACTGGAGCGCAAGTCCGCCCTTCTCGCCCGGGGACTGGCCGAAGCCGCCGGGGAAGCAGGCCTTGTGCTCTCCTTTAACCGGGTTGGTTCCATGCTCTGCACTTTCTTTACCGAAACACCGGTAGTGGATTATGCCACTGCCTGCACGGCCGATACCCGCCGCTTTGCTGCCTTCTTCCAGTCTATGCTGGAACAGGGGATTTACCTGGCCCCGTCCCAATTCGAGGCAGCCTTTGTCAGCCTGGCCCATACGGACGAACAAATCCAGCGGACGGTGGAAGCAGCCCGGAAGGCCTTTGCCGCTGCCAGCAAGATATAAAAATAAAAGTTACAGGGTTGAAGGGAGAGGGCGAATTTATGTTCGCAACCATTCCCCGGGGAGAAACTTCTTTTCGGGGCTTTTCTTTGCTTTCCGGGAAAAAGTCATTTGACAGAGAGGGGTACAAATGATATAAAATACCTAGCATGTGAATTTTATAACTTAAAAAACCGGTCTTCTACCGGGGCCGGGATAAGGCCCCTTATTTGCATAGAATATAAGAGCAAGGAGGCGATTTGATGAAGACCCTGCGCGTCCCAGAAGCCACAGTAACCAGGCTATCGATATATTCCCGGTATCTTGAACGGCTGGACCGTAACGGAGTAACCACTGTCTCCTCCGGGGAAATCGCTGAAGGGGTAGGAGTAAGTCCGGCCCAGGTGCGCAAGGATCTGGCCTACTTTGGCGAATTTGGCACCCGGGGAGTTGGCTATAATGTCAAAGATCTCATGCGCTACACCAAAAAGATTCTGGGGCTGGACCAGGACTGGCCGTTGATTCTGGTAGGTGCCGGTAATCTGGGATATGCACTATGCACGTACAAGGGATTTAACAGCCGGGGTTTTAAAATTGTAGGCGTCTTTGACAACGACCTGACCAAAATAGGCAAGAAAATTGCCGAACTTGAAGTGTTGCCCATGGAAAAAATGCCCGAGGTAATTCAGGAACACAAAGCCCGCATCGGCATTATCGCCGTACCTCCCCGGGCGGCCCAGGATGTGGCCGACTTTATGGTTAAAAACGGCCTGGAGGCAATTTTAAATTTTGCCCCGGTAGCCTTGAACCTGCCGGAAGGGATAGAGATCCGCAATGTGGACCTGTCCGTGAAACTGGAAATACTCACCTTTAATTTGGGCTTCAAGTCCGCCCAACGCCTGTAAAACACCGTGAAAGGCCGTGCACCACGGCCTTTCCTTTAGCCGGTGATAGAAAATGACCTGGTATATCGGTGTCATTGGTGGAGCCGAATGTACAGAGCCGGAACGGGAACTGGCCGAGGAAGTGGGCCGTGAAATCGCCCGGCGAGGGGCTATTTTAATTTGCGGCGGCCGGGGCGGGATTATGGAAGCCGCTTCCCGGGGCGCCCGCCAGGCAGGAGGAATGGTCGTCGGCATTCTCCCGGGCCGCCACCGCGGGGAAGGTAATCCCTATTTAACGGTGGCCCTGCCCACCGGACTGGGAGATGCGCGAAACGCCATTATAGCCTGTGCCGCCGATGCCCTCATTGCCATCGGTGGAGGTTACGGCACTCTTTCGGAAATCGGCCTGGCTCTTAAAATGAACAAGCCGGTAATTGGCCTGGGCACCTGGAAATTGGAACGCCCCGGCCTGTCCGGTGGCATACGCCCAGCTACCAGTGCCCGGGAAGCAGTGGAGCTGGCTCTGCTTTTAATTTCTACTTGAAAGGGGAACCATGATGATCCATACCCTAACCGTTAACACTACAGCCCGCTCCCAGCTTGTGGATATTACTTCTCAAGTAAGGAAAATCGTTCAGGCGGAAAAAATCTCCGAAGGATGCTGCCACCTCTTTGTACCCCATACCACAGCCGGCATTACCATTAACGAGCACGCCGACCCGTCAGTTGCCCATGACATACTGTCCGGGCTTGACAGGCTGGTACCGCGGGAGGGAAACTACCGGCACCTGGAAGGAAACGCCGACGCCCATATCAAGGCCAGCCTCGTGGGCTCATCCCTGACCGTGCTGGTGACCGGCGGCCAGCTGGTCCTGGGTACCTGGCAGGGGATCTTCTTCTGCGAATTCGACGGACCCCGGCAGCGCAAAGTGCTGGTCAAGGTGGTAGCCGATTAGATTTCCTCACATCTAAAAGTTGAAGCGGGACAGGTCCACGCCCCCTGGCTCCTCTTCCGTTTCTTCACCTGCCGCCACCGCACGGGGAAGGGTACCCTGGGCGGCAGGGACACCATCCTCCTCCCGGACTTCCGGCAGCAAATCCCCCAGCCTGGTCATGACTTTTTCCACATCTTCCTGGTATTTCAGCAAGACATTCAGCGCCTCAGCTACCACCCGCAACTCCAGTTGCTTTGCCTCCAGCAGCAGCATGGTGCGGGCAAAGTCCAGGGTTTCGGCTATGCTGGGGCTTTTTTTGAGGGGTAAACGACGCAGATTGTGAACGAAATCAACCACTTGAGCGGCCAGCCGACCATCAATTCCGGGAACCTTTAAAGCAACAATGGCCCGCTCCTGCTCAGCAGTGGGATAGGGGATGTACAGGTGCAAACAGCGCCTTTTTAAGGCATCACTGAACTCCCGGCTGCTGTTGCTGGTAAGCAGGGTGAAGGGGATATGCCTGGCCCGTATGGTACCCAGTTCGGGAATGGAAACCTGAAACTCGGAAAGGGCCTCTAAAAGAAAGCTTTCCAGTTCCTCATCGCTTTTGTCCACTTCATCCACCAAAAGGACCACCGGTTTTTCGGACAAAAAAGCTTTCAAAAGCGGCCGGGCCAGTAAAAATTCCGGTGTATAAATATCCTGGCGCAGTTCTTCCCATACCTGCTTACTTCCAGCGGCAACCTGGATGTAAAGTAGCTGTTTTTGATAATTCCACTCGTAAAGGGCTTTGGCTTCATCCAGACCGGGATAACATTGCAGGCGAACCAGCGGGGTATTCAATGCTCCGGCCAGGGCCTGGGCCAGGGCTGTCTTACCCACGCCCGCCGGTCCCTCCACCAGCAGCGGCTTGCCCAGGTGGGCGGCCAGGAAAAGGGTAGTGGCCACAGTACGGTTACACAGATACTGCTGCCGCAAAAGGCCATCGGCTACAGTTTGCACACTGCGGAACAGGCGGTGCATACATTTTCCTACCTCCGTAGAAACACTGGCAAAATGCACCTTGACGAAACCACAGTCGAACCGACAAAATGAAAGTAAAAAGACGCAGTCTAAAAATCTTTACATAACGGGTGGCAAAACGTGCGTATTGAGATTCTCACCCGCAACATGGACAAAAAGCCCGCCTTGCTGACTTTTCTGGCGGAACAACCGGGCCTGTGCACCCGGGGGAATGAAATCCTTGTGGACGGTCTACAAATGACCGTGGGGCAAAGCTATATTTATATTACCACCCGGCAATGGGAATGGGGAGAGAAAATCGTCCCCCGGCTTTTTTCCATTGTACCCCATACCTACTCTTCCTCTTACTTCGAGCCGGTAACCGATCAAAAAATTCTGGTTACCGCCATAGCCCGCCCGTTACCGGAAATTATGGAAAGGTTAACCCTGCTGGAACATCTCGACCTGGAAGCGGAAGAGCTGGCCGGACAATTCCAGGTGCAGTGGCAATCGCGGGACGTGGCGGTCAGTTGCCCGGTTTCCCTGATGGTCCAGGGAGGGATAGCCACGGCCAAGATTAAATTTACCACCCACTTCCGGGACGCGGAGCACCATTGCCGGCAGCTCTTAAATAAAATTTCCCTCGCGGAAGTGCTGCGGGTATTTACCCCGGAAGTAACCACACCCAGGGAAGAACCCCTGGTAGGGGTGCTAACCATATCAACCCGAAAAGTTGTAACGCCGGAGTGCTGTGCGGAATTTTTAAATCACTTTCAGGGCCAAACCCTTTATTTAGAGGAGCAGGATGCCCTGCGGGCCTTTTTTGATCCTGCCGGCCACCTCACTTTCCGCCAGAGCGCCCAAAAAATAGAAGCGGAGCTTTACCTGGAAAAACCGGAGCTACTGACCGAAAAACTCCACCAGCAGTTGACTGCAATGCTTGGTTTTACCGATTTAACCCTGCATCGGACTATAGATAAAATCAGCCTGGAACCTCATGCCTTAATTAAAAACCTGGGATTTACCAAAGATCACCGGTTTCATCTTTTTACCCGCCCGGGAACCTTCCTGGCCAGTTATAACATCAAAGAAAGGCAAATGAGCCTCGCCGCTTCAGTTAACCTGGCAGAGGAAGGGGCAGTGGATCGGGTAGTCCAGTTGTACAGGGCCATGGAAAGTTTCACTAACCGGGTACTGGAAATGTCCAGGCAATAAGGAGTTCAGCCGGAAACCATGGTTGAGTATTTAATTGTCTTCATACAATTGCTAAGGCAGGCCGGCATCCCCGTCTCCACGGGGGAAATGCTGGATCTTTTGCAGGCCCTATCCCTCCTGGAACCCACCCGGGAAAACCTCCTCCTGGCCATGCAGGCCACCCTAATTAAGGAAACCGGACAGGAGAGGATCCTGGAAAAACTCTTTGACTTATACTGGACAACACTCAAACAAAAGGCTAGAAAGCAGGAACAGCCAACCAATAAAACCGCCATTCCCATTCATCCTCCCCGGCTGTCCCGGGAAGAGTTTAACGCCAGACTGGCACAGATGAAAGAGTGGCTGCGGCAGGCCCTGAAGAGTGAAGATGATTTGCCGGCGGGGGGCGGAGAACCGGGAGGGCAGGGGGGCGGCAAGGGAAACGGCCCGGAACAGGGAAGAGAAAGGCATTTTCAACATGGTAGTGCGGTTCCCCTTGCGGCAGCGGGACAGCGACTGGCCATGATCATTGCAAAAGGCAGCGAAGAAGATTTAAAGGCCCTGGCCCGGGAAGCCGTATTTACCCTGGTTCCACCGGATGAAGTTGCTCCCGGAGAAGATCCCCGGCAAATGCTAAACCAGTTGAAAATACGCCTCGACTGGGCACAGGTAAAGGATTGGCTGGAACGGTCCCCCCTTGGGGAGGCGGAAAAGCTGCGCCAGCAGGAAAATCTCCTGCGGCTGGAACGCCTGCTCAACCGGGAACTCGCACAGCTGCGCTGCAAAAGGCAACCAGAAAAGGAGCTTCCAGCCATCGCACGGGAGGCCAATCTGTCCCAACGTTGCTTTGCCGAGCTGGACCCGGAACAGGTGATACAAGTGAAGAGGCAAGTAGCCCGCCTGGGGCGCCGACTGGCCACCCGCGAGGGTTACCGGCGCGTTCCGGCGACCCGCGGGGCGGTAGACATAAGCCGTACCGTACGCCTGGCAGCCACCACCGGGGGAGTGCCCATAATCCTCTGTCACCAGGGCCGCCAGGCAACACGACCGGATTTAGTTGTGCTCTGCGATCTTTCCGGTTCAGTGGCTCCTTACAGCCAGTTCATGCTGCTCCTGGTCCACACTATGCAAAATAAATTCCGCATGGTGCGTTCATATGCTTTTGTTGACGCCATAGCCGAGGTCACCGTCCAATTAAGAGAACTGGACCTTGAGAGGACAGTGCGGAACATCCAGCGGCAAACCGGTATCTGGCGGACAGGTTTTTCCGACTACGGCGCGGTTTGGCGCCAGTTTTTTCATGAACACCTGCATGTACTTCACCGGAAGGTTACCCTGATCATCCTGGGAGATGCCCGGAACAATTATAAGCCATCCGGGGAAGAGTATTTCCGGGAGATTTGTCGCCGGGTCCGGCAGGTGATCTGGTTAAACCCGGCCCCCCGGGAATGCTGGAACCAGGAAGACAGCATTATGCATCTTTACACACCCTACTGCCGGCACGTTTTTGAATGCCGCAACCTTTCCCAGTTAACCAGAATCGCACGCCAGATCTTTTAACTTTAAAAAGCTTGACAGCTGCCAGTGCTTCTCGTATATTAGTAATTGCTGAAGGGGTCAAGAGATGAACAACGTGAACAAAAAATGTTGCCTTTCTAGATGAATGAAAATTACCCCCTTGTCAAGTATCCCGTAATATGTTACAATAATACTTGTCAACAAAACGTGCGGCAGTGGCGGAATTGGCAGACGCGCAAGATTCAGGTTCTTGTGGGCGTACGCCCGTGGGGGTTCAAGTCCCTTCTGCCGCACCAAACCCAGTAAAATCAAGGCTTTCAGGGTTTCCGACCTGGAAGTCTTTTGTTTTTCTCCACACAATATCCCGTGGGTTCTCAGGAAACTTGGGTTACAGTCGGGTACTCGTAAAAGGGCACCCGGTTTTTTATTGGTGGACGAAAACGGAGCGGCCCGCCCCCTTCTCCGGGGCAGGCCGCCGAAATTCTAACAGGGTTGTGCCGGAATGACGACTTACTGCGCGTCAGAGGCAGGCGGGCCAAAGTGCCTGAAACCTCTGTCCTGCGGCGCATTTTGCAGCCGCTGGATCAATTTATCGGCTTCATCCTGTGAAATTTTGCCTTCCTTCACCGCCTGTTGAATAGCCTGAATTTTGGCTTCCCGCATTTTCTCGCGCAACTGGTCCATGGTTATGCCTTGTTCCTTGGCGATGTCGTCGATTTTCTTCCCTTCTTCCAATTGGGCTTTTAATTCGTCCTGACTCATCCCCAGAGCCTGGGCCAGCAGCGCTATGTCTGGGCCTCTACCGCCTCGGTGGCCAAAGAAACGTCCAAAAGCCCACGGGTCGTTTTGCAGCCTTTCTTTGATCTTCGCCGCCTGGTCGGAAGTCATCTTTCCCTGCTGGACGGCCTCGTCAATCATTTGCAACTCGGTTTGCTTGATGGCTTCTTTCAGTGTATCCTGGCCCACACCCAGGTTGGCCGCCAATTTTTCCAGGAAGGCCTGGAACGGTGCGGGTACCCCGGACTGATTCTGTGTGGTTTGTGCCAGGGCGACGCCCGAAAGAAGCGCAACCGCAGCAAAGGCAACAGCGATAATCACGGCAACTTTTCTTTTCACCGTGAACTCCCTCCTCTGGTATTTCGTACTTCTTCTGCCCGGTTAGAAGCGAAGACGCTTTCTACCTCCGGGTTTGGCCGGAAGTGGTTTTGGCCGGAATCCTCTGTAACCACCTCCTCGAAAGAATTTTTTCGGCGGCAGGCATCTTCGATACTTATTTAAGCAGGCATTTGTTGCGGGTCAATTAAGAGTTTGTTAAAGATTTGTTGTGGAGTTTTGCAAAAAAATGAAAAGGTTTGTGAAACTGTAAAAAGAAAGGGGGGTTCGCACGTGCACGCACTCATTCCCCATCGCCCGGGCCTGCCCGGATGGCTGTCCGAGATGTTGAAGCGCCAGGGGCCGAACAGGCTGGCCGTGCAGGTGCTGGCCTGGCACGAGATGCTGTATTATCACGCCATCGCCACGGCGGTATACGCCGAAGCGGTGGGCCGGGTGCTGGACCTGCAAGAAAAGGAGCTGGAATGGCTCACCCAGGCGGTATTCTTCCATGACTGCGGGAAAATCACGTGCCCCTCGGCACTAGTGGAAAGAAAGGGCTGGACGGTGAGGACCGCAAACTCGCCAGCGTATACCCTATAGCGGGAGCGTACTACTTGCGTCAATACTGTCCCGATGTGCCGGAGCTGGTGTAACGCATAGTGAAAGAACACCACGAAAGGCCGGACAGTTCCGCTACCCGAACGGTTTAAGAAACGGGGAAATACACCCTCTGTCGCTAATAGTTGCGGGCGGTGGAAGTCTTCACGGCACTCCCGGAGCGCCGGCCCTGCAGGGACAGGAGCCTCACGAAAGCCGAAGCTCTGACGGAGCTGGAGAGGCAAGGGTTTCCGGAGGAAGTGGTTCGGGTATTGGCTGGCGTTGACAGGTTTTTTCTTGACGCATTTCCCTGGAAGTTGTTATTTTGAGGGATAGGATGTGGGTGTATAATAAAAATGGCGATGTAGATGTTGTTAATGCGGACCATTTGCCTGAGTATCTTAAAAGATGAAAAGCATGGGCTCAAAGATGGTGAAGTCCCTACCCTGAGTTCAGCAGAGAGGGGGCGTTGAGATGAGCAGGTTTAAAGTCCTTTTCCATGTTAACGAATCTGACAAATGGCAAAGGGCACTCGTGAGCATCACCAATTTTTTAAACGATGTTGGACAAGGAAATGCTGACATCGAAGTAGTGGCCAACAGTGAGGCGGTTTCTGTTTTCAGGAACAGATGCCTGCTGACCGGGGGTGGCGGTCAGTGCTGCGGAACAGCTAGCGGATCGCTGATGGACCAGATGAAGAAGTTGTCGGAGATGGGAGTAAGCTTTGTAGCGTGTCGGAACGCTCTCAAAGCTCAGTATGTCGACGAAGAGAGCCTCCCTAACTTTGTGGCAGTTGTAGCGTCCGGCATAACAGAAATTGCCAGAAAACAAACTGAAGGGTATGCTTACATCAAGCCCTGACTATGTGCCTGCGAGAAGGGGAAGGGAGAAACTTCCCCTTCAATAATAACTTGAACAACATACGGCAACTTCACTAAGCACTGGAAATTTTTGTTTAGTAATAAATGCCCGGAAGCAGGATTTATCTTCTTTGAAAAGAATAAAAACAATGCAAACACCATTTTCCGGGACATCAGACAAAATCGACAAGATAGTGTATTTTAAGGATTTTAAGGAGGAAAGTCTCTATGGAGCGATTTCGCAAATATATGGATAAAGAAATTAACCCGGAAAATTTAAAAGACACAGAGAGGATAAACTGTCTTGGAATTAGTTGCACCTATTTGCCAGATCCACCGGAAGATTTTGATGAGTTTGAATTCAGTATGGATTTTAATGAACAGGAAAATATTGTGATTACGGTAGCTATAGAATCAGGAAAGATTAAAAGGGTCATGTTCAGTGTGGCTGATAAAGAAAATCCGTATGAAATCAGAAGTCTAACTCCCTCCCAGATAGAAGAACTCCTCTTAAACAAAGGTGATCAACTGGTCCAGTTTTTTGAATTTATCACTATTTGACCACCTGCCACGGTAAACACAACTTGGGCGTATACATAATCCTAACCACCCCAAATTAGTAGGGAGGGCTACTGGATGCCTGTTAGAGTGGAAGTTTTAGGCAATGTTCCGTCTAACGAAGGAGGGCGCCCTGGCTGATTACCGGAAGGATGCGCGTTTGGTGAACGCGATCTATCCTTTCAATACCGGTTTTTAGAGGGCGTGCTGGAGCGACTGTATGGTAGCGGCGTGGTGTTGACCTACCGGTTTGACGGCAATTTGGCTCCTGAGGAATCGCCGGTAGTCCTGGTTGATGGAATAGTAGCAGTCAAGGGCCGTTTAGCGCCCCTTCCAGTGGTGAACTACCTGGACAGGTTGGGTGTACCACGAATCGCTCCTGTTAGTGAATAATGCAGAAGCTTTTTCTAATAACTATTGTTAATTTATAAAAGTTAGAAGGTGCTGATAATTTTAATTTTTTTATTTTTGGGCAGGAATTGTAGCTATAATGCTGAATTAATGTAATTATCAAGAATAATTATACTAATCCCCGGGAGTCTCACAGAACAGGCTCCAGGTCATCTAGCAAGGAAATTGCTAGTAACCCCAGGAGAAGCGGGAGAGGAAAGATGCAATTCCCAGCAATGATGCTGCTCGGAAAGGGTGGGAGGGAAGGGGAAGGTCCAGGAAGCAGTAAAGGTGGGATAAATAAAGAAATTGTTTTAAAGGAGTAAGATGCAAAATGGCTATGGATCTATCAAGTAAAATAAGCCGGGATTTGATTGAGCGTATCAAAGAAATAAGCGGGCAAAATGCCAATCTTTGCATGCAATGCGGAACCTGCAGCGCAAGTTGTACGGGTAGAGAGGTTATGGACTTTCCACCGCGCCAGGTCATGCGCATGATTCAACTGGGAAACACAAAGGCATTAAATTTAAAATCCATCTGGGTGTGCAGCACTTGTTTAATTTGTACCGCCCGCTGTCCCCGGGGCATAGACATTGCCCGGTTGATGGAAGCCCTGCGGGTAATTAACCTGCGCCAGGGCAGGGAAGTACTGGTTGCCGAAAAAATCCCGTTAGAATTGCTCACGGAAGTTCCACAGATGGCCTTAACCAGTGGTTTTCGCAAGCTAAGCGCGTAAAAGGGGGGACAAGGATGAGGATCCCATACTTTCCAGGATGCACCTTGCACAGCAAAGCAAAGGGTCTGGATGATTCTACCCGGGGCTCCCTGGCCGCTTTAGGCATCGAATTAACTGAACTGTCCCAATGGACCTGCTGCGGCACGGTATTTCCCCTGGCCCAGGACAATTACATCGGCATGGTCGCGGCAGCACGCATTTTAGCCAATGCGGCCAAAGAAGAGGGGGGC
The DNA here is from genome assembly GCF_011393055.1 of Desulfofundulus sp. TPOSR. Lineage (NCBI taxonomy): Bacteria > Bacillati > Bacillota > Clostridia > Eubacteriales > Peptococcaceae > Desulfofundulus > Desulfofundulus sp. TPOSR. The sequence continues at coordinate 969,439 of NZ_JAAOEF010000003.1, forward strand.
AAGCTCGTTACGGTTTGCTCCTTCTGCTATCACGTACTAAAAAGGGTCAATTATGTCATAAAAAACAACCTTGAAGCCAGAAAAAAACTAAATGATTATTTAGAAGAAAATTATGCCGGGGAAATTGAACCCGTCCACCCGCTGCAAATCTGTAAGGAAAATGTTGGGCTTGATGTAATCAGGGACAAGGCAACAAGAAACCTGAAAGGGCTTAAAGTTGCCTGTTATTATGGTTGCATGCTTGTCCGGCCGGCTTCGGAAATGAATTTCGACGATCCGGAAAACCCTACCATTATGGAAGAGCTAGTTAGTGCCATAGGCGCGGAGGTGGTAGAATATTCCTATAAAACAACCTGCTGTGGTTCGTATCAAATACTGTATGATAACGATTTGGTAATGCAAAAGGTGAAGGAAATACTGAACTCTGCCACTGCCAAGGGAGCGGAAGCAATCATCACCAGTTGCCCCCTTTGCCAGTTTAACCTGGACTGGTCGCAGGAAAAAATCTTCCAGAAGAACGCCGGTTTTCAAAAAATCCCCGTTTTGTATTTTACCCAGCTTTTAGGTTTAGCTCTGGAACTCCCCCAGGAAAGCCTTGGGCTGGATCAACACTATGTAGATCCCAGACCTTTACTGGTGGGAGCGTAGATCTGCCTTGAAGGAGGAAAGAATTATGGCCGAAGAAAGAGAAATGGTAAACATATACATTATGGGTAAACATTATAAGGTGCCCTATGGCCTGACGATTATGAAAGCCATGGAATACGCGGGCTACCGTTTTATCCGGGGCTGCGGCTGCCGGGGGGGTTTTTGCGGTGCCTGTGGTACGGTTTACCGCAAACCGGGAGACTTCAGGCTAAAAGTGGGCCTGGCCTGTCAAACCATGGTGGAAGACAACATGTATTTAACCCAGATCCCCTTTTACCCGGCCAATAAAGCCACCTATAACCTGGAAGAACTCACTCCCACCCTGGCCACATTGCTGCGGTACTATCCTGAAACAACCCGCTGCCTTGGTTGCAACCAGTGTACCAAGATCTGTCCCCAGGAATTAAAGGTAATGGACTATATAGCCGCGGCCCAGCGGGGAGATATTGAAAAAGTGGCCCATTTATCCTTCGATTGTATTATGTGCGGTCTCTGTGCTTCCCGCTGTCCCGCTGAAATCGTTCAATATAATGTGGCCATTCTGGCTCGCCGGCTCTATGGCCGCCATATTGCCCCACCGGCCCAACACCTGGCCAAACGGGTAGAAGAAATCAAGGCCGGGAAGTTTGATGAGGAACTGGACAGGCTGATGAAGATGGATAAAGAGGAACTACAAAAGCTATACAACGCCCGGGATATTGAACCTTAAGGAAGGTGAATAATATGTATACTCAGGAAATGCTGGAAGCTATTAAACTCGTGGAACAAACCAGGGAACGGCGTTTAAAGGAAACTTTCCCCCGTCTGAAGCCGGAAGAGAAAGAAAATCTTTTGCGCTCCTACCATCCGGACTATATGCCTGAAGCCACCAGGCCGGTAAAGGTAGGCCCCAATAAAGGCGAAAAATTTACCCACGAACATGCCGACCTGCTGGAAAGCCGCAGTATGCTTGATCCCGATACTTTTTCCCTGGACAATATAGATTTCGACGTGGATGTCCTGGTTATTGGCGGTGGCGGCGCCGGTACATCGGCAGCACTTTTAGCCCACGAAGCGGGAGCCAGTGTACTGATCGCTACCAAGTTACGCCACGGCGACGCCAACACCATGATGGCTGAAGGAGGCATCCAGGCAGCAGACAAAGAAAACGACTCCCCGGCCATCCACTACCTGGACGTGATGGGCGGCGGAGGTTATTATAATATCCCCGAACTGGTCGCCGCTTTAGTAAAAGACGCACCCCTGTGCATCCAGTGGTTGGAAAGCCTGGGCTGCATGTTCAGCAAATTCCCCGACGGCACCATGCATACCATTCATGGCGGGGGCACCTCCCGCAAACGCATGCATTTTGCCCATGACTATTCAGGCGCGGAGATTATGCGCACCCTGCGGGATGAAGCCCGCAACCGGGGTATTCCCGTTATTGAATTTTCCCCGGCCGTGGAGCTAATTATTGATGAATACGGGCAGTGTGCCGGAGCTGTACTGTACAATCTAGAAACCGAACAGTACCTGGTGGTAAGGGCAAAAACAGTGATTATTGCCACCGGCGGTTCCGGCCGCCTGCACATCGGCGGCTTCCCCACCACCAACCACTACGGCGCCACGGCGGACGGCATTGTCATGGCTTACCGGGCAGGGGCAAAGTTAATTTATCTGGACGCCACTCAATTCCATCCGACCGGCGTGGCCTTTCCCGAACAAATCGTCGGGCAACTGGTAACCGAAAAGGTGCGGGGTCTCGGCGCCCAGCTGGTTAATGCTGAAGGTGAGCAATTTGTCTACCCGCTGGAAACCAGGGATGCGGTTTCATCGGCCATCATCCGGGAATGCAAGGAACGAAAGAAAGGGATAACCACGCCCAGCGGGATGCAAGGCGTGTGGCTTGATTCCCCCATGATCGATATTATTCACGGCAAGGGCACGGTGGAAAGAGAGTTGCCGGCCATGTTTCGCCAGTATAAACGTTTCAATATAAATATGGCCGAACAACCCATCCTGGTTTACCCAACTCTTCACTACCAAAATGGCGGCATTTTGATTAACGACCGGGCCGAAACAAGCATCCCCAATCTTTACGTGGCCGGCGAAGCATCCGGGGGAGTGCACGGGCGCAACCGGCTTATGGGCAACTCCCTGCTGGATATCATCGTGTTTGGCCGCCGGGCCGGCATGAATGCCGCCGAAAGGGCAAAAAGCGTAAAATTAGGCAGGCTTACCCTGGATCACGTCAAACGCTACCATGAGGAACTGCGGAAAGAAGGTCTTGGCCAGAAGGTCGCCCCGATTTTACTCCCTGACTACCGGGGTAAAATCAGTGGTTAGCAATTACTTTGAAATGGGTAAAGGCTTTTGGGATAATGCCCGAAAGCCTTTTATTTTTTAACGAAGATGCACTAGCAAAATAGCGGCAGGCGACCATACCGCTTAGTCCCGGGATTTTAGCCCCGGGTCAAGCGCACATCAGGCATTTTGAGGCATCAGCCAGTCCATTTCAGCTACGCCAGGTTTTTAGCTGGCCTTTGCCTGCCGTTTGTAAAGTCTATCGCCCGTCCAAGCGATAAGACTTTATCCGCTATTTTTTCGCAAATCCGACTAAGACTGGGGTGGGTCCAGTTCTTGCTGTACCTGCTGAAGCAGGTCGCCCACCCGGGCGTTTAATTGTTGCAGCTGGCTAAATTGCTGGGACAGGTGAGGCTGGGATGCGGCCAACTGGCTGAGCATTACCCCCATCTCATAGGCGGCTTTCTGCGCTTCCCGCACATGAAAGGACATCTGCTGCCTTTGGATGCCGGGATTGGGGCGGTTGTCCAAAAAATCCAACCAGCTCACGGGCTTAAAAC
>NZ_JAAOEF010000004.1:0-562040 GCF_011393055.1 Desulfofundulus sp. TPOSR
ACTTCTTCAGTTCCTCCAGAGCCTCTTCGTGCGACATTGCACCGCGGTAGGGGCGATCCGATGTCATCGCGTCGTAGGCGTCGACTACGGCCAGGATACGGCTCAAGAGGTGGATCTGCTCCCCCTTCAGTCCCAGGGGATAGCCCCGCCCGTCCCACCGCTCGTGATGCTGGAGAATGTAAGGGGCCACCGGGGCCAGCTCGCCGGAGGAGAGAGCAATGCGGTACCCCACTTCGGAATGGCGCTGGATTTCTTTCCTTTCCTCTTCAGTCAGAGGACCGGGCTTGAAGAGGATGTGGTCCGGCACTCCCAGCTTGCCGATGTCGTGCATCTCCACCAGGAGTCGCAGGCCGTCCATTTCTTCACGCGAGAGCCCTACTGCTTCCCCCAGCATGCAGGCAATCTCTTTCATGCGCTCCGTGTTGTGGAAATCCTTCTCCGCCAGGGCTGCCTTGAGGGCACGGATCACCGCCGCCCGCGGATCTTTCCCGCTGGCAAGCTTGTTCACGTACATCGCGTCGTCTGCTTCCTTGTAGACTTCCCACAGCCGGCGCGAAGCATTTTCTGCCGTCGCCATACCCTACAGAGATGCTCAAAGGGAGATCCGGGTGCTGCACGTTGTCCTTTTCAACGGCCTCATTTATGCGCCTTGCCACTTCTTCCGCCGTCTTCCGGTCTGTTTGGGGCAGGATTACAGCAAACTCGTCCCCGCCGACCCGGGCCACCACGTCGGAACCCCGGACGCAGCTCGCAATTACTCTGGCCGCACGGCGCAATAACTCGTCACCCTGCTCGTGCCCCAGCATGTCGTTGACCACTTTCAAGCCGTCCAGATCGCATAAAATGAGGCTGACAGGAAAAGAGCGTCCCCTGTCCAGCCGCGGCGCAGCTCTTCCTCGAAGAAAGCACGGTTGTACAGCCCGGTGAGGGCATCGCGGGTGCTGCAGCGCCTCAGTTCATCCTCCATCTTTCTTGCGCTCACCGATGTCGCGGATGCACTGGACTGCCCCGAGCAGGTTTCCCTTCCGTCGTAGACTGGGGCCGCAAGCGTCCAGAAGTGAAGCCCCCTGCCGCCGCAGGCAAAGGGAGCGAAGCCTTCGCCGACGAGAACATGGCCCATCCCTCTTCGATTTTGCCGTATTCCTGCTCCCACTCCTGTGCCATTGCCGAGGAGGATATTGGCGAGGATGGGTCTCCGTTTCTCCCCGTAAAAACGGGACTGCGTAAGCGTATTCTCCCCTGCCCAGTATTTCTTCTCTCTTAACCCCCGTCATTTCTTCCATGGCCCGGTTCCACACGAGCACCTTTCCTTTGCGGTCAACGGCAAGGGTGGCATCCGGGAGGGAATCAATGATTCTTTCGAAGAGGTCCAGCCTTTCCACCAATTTTTCCGGCAGGAGTTTACTGCTGGCGCCGAGCAGGAGTTCAAGAAACTTCTTCGCCGCTTCGGCTTTTTCCTCTGGCAGAGCGTCCACCAGCCGGTAAAGTTCGTCTTTTCCTCGACCCGGGTTCACGCAATCCACCGCTCCTTTTGAACACTTTTCTCCGGATGTTTTTTTATTTTTCGGGGAACAAAATCCTGCCCCGGAATAGAGAAGAAACAGACGGTTATTCCCCGCCGCGGCCTCCGATGCCCATGGGCCGAGCTTTAGCCTGGTAGTACTCTAAGATCAGCTTATCCACCTTCCGGCTGGCCGCCAGGAGTTTCTCTTTGTCGCCGGGATCGACGGCCACCAATTCTCTCCTGGCTTTTTCCAGCCGCAGGATCGCCCTGCCGAGATCCAGCAAAAACTTCCCCCTTTCGCCAACTTGCACCAGATTCAATTGGACCACTTCCTGGAAAGAGCGTCAAGGGGAACACTGTCGAACGATGTCGGATCGACAAGGTTTTTCCTCATCAAGGTTCCCTCTGGCTCAGACAAAAAAGCCCGCTCCAGTTTCAGAGCGGGTGTATAAGATAGGGGGGAAGTAGAAGGGATATCAGAAGCCCCCATTTCATCAAAAATTACGGACCCGGCGTCTAGATCCCCAGGGACGTCCTTCTTTGCTGGATAACCTGTTCCAGCTGCTCCGCCGCTTTCCCGGTTTCCCCTTCTACAATCACCCTGCCGCCGGTGAGCTTTTCCATCTCTTCCGTAAGCACCCGGGTGACCAGCTTGCTGCCGGTAATGAAGGGCGGCTGGGCCAGGTGCAGGGGCAGTCCCAGGGCGAGGCCGAAGGCGCCGTCGGCCAGGGCCGCAGATCTGGGCCACCATATACTGGCGGCAGACCTCCTCAATACCCGGCAGGGTGCAGTTAAATTCGCTGATCACCAGGTCTATGCCGCCGGTGGCCAGCAGCGCCTCACTGGTGAAGTTGTTGCCCGCATGGCCGGCAAATACCTGGCTTCCCCGGGATTGCAGGTCCTGACCCACACAGGTGCAGCCCACAATTTTAAAGCCCTTCGCCCCGGCATCCCGGGCCAGTTCCACGGCCCAGGGCTCTCCCAGGCCTTCCTGGACCGGGCCGATCAGGGCATGCTGGTGACCGGTGACCATGATGTTGATGTAATCCGGGTCCACCACGCCAAAACCCACCGGCTGGGAGGACAGCTGTGGTTCCCCCAGCAGAATATCATATTCCCTGCAGGCCGAAACCGCATTTCGATTGCTGCCCGGACAGGCGGTGAAAGGCCGTTTCCACACCGTCCCGGCTGGAGATGAATTGAAAGAGGACTTCATCGGCAGAAGGGCAGATTTTTTTCACGGTGGTAATCCCTCCAAAAAATATTTTATTTTCAGGCTGGATGGCCAGCCAGTCAGGCAGGGTTTTGGTGGTTGGTGCGAGGAGTGCAAAAATGTACTTATAACGGTAGATATTATGGGTAAATGGTTTCTCTTATGGATACAAGAATAATGAAGAAGAGCAGGGTTCCAGAAAATCAGTACCATTCGGGTATAGTTTTAATCCTGTAAACAACCCGCCTTGAAGCGGGCGCCGTCTGCCCGTGCAAGTATTTCTCTATATATAATAGACCACGACCATGCTCGGGCGTACACAAAAATGAACCACTTTTGTTGCCTCATCCAGATTCTCCCTGGACATGACCAGATAAGCAATCTCAAAAATACTCATGAACGAAATATAAACAATTGCCTTACCTGAGGAAGCTTGTACAAATACCTCTTCGATCAGGTCAGCTCCTGCTTCATCCTGGTAATAGGTCAACAGGGCACTGGTGTCCAGCACGTATTTTTTGATGTCACTCATTTACTTTCCGTTCCTTTTCCCGGTACTTCATCAGTAAACCGAGCAAATCCTTTCCCTTTCCAGCACCCCGGAAAAGTTTACCCGGTTCAGCTGGCAAAGGAATTATCTTTATCTCCCCGCCCTGGTCGATCCAGGCTATGCGCGTCCCTTCCCGAATATTATAGCGTTCCCTAATCCCGGCTGGAATAACGGTCTGGTAACGGTGACTGACAGTGGTTTTAATGATATTTCTTGTGCTCAAACAACACACCTCCCTTTTCTTACAGTATACAAGACGTATATTCCTATTACAAGACAGAATGCATCCAAAACCTAAAAGTAAACCCACATCTTATGCTGTAGATCCAGGTTGGTTATTCCCCCAGCACTTTAATAATGACCCTTTTCCGCCGGCGACCATCGAATTCAGCATAATAAACCTGCTGCCAGGGGCCCAGGTCAAGTCTTCCGCCGGTCACCGGGAGGATCACCTGGTGGTGGACCAGGATGCTCTTCAGATGGGCGTCGCCGTTGTCCTCCCCGGTGCGGTGGTGCAGGTAATCCGGACCAAAGGGGGCCAACCTCTCCAGCATATTGTCTATGTCCTGGATAATCCCCTCCTCGGCATCATTGACATAGACCCCGGCGGTAATGTGCATGGCCGAGACCAGCACCAGCCCTTCCTTAATACCGGACTTTTTTACCGCCTCCTCCACCTGAGAGGTTATATTGATGTACTCCCTCCGGCGGGCAGTGTTGAACCAGAGGTACTCGGTGTAAGACTTCATTGTAACAGCTCCCTAAGAAAATTTTTTTGTTCCGCAAATTAAACGGGAAATTAAAGGTGGCATCCAATGTGGAAATGGGGACAAAGTCATTTTCCACTAAATAATCTTCCGGTATTCCCTTTCAATAATACTCCTGAGCATTCCAGCCAGCCCGGCCACACTGTCTATTTCACTGTAGGGGATGGTAAACCGGACAAATCTTTCGTCCAGGTCCAGCTCGTCCAGAAGAGACCCGAAGAGGCCCCGGGCCTTTTTGTCGAGCTGCATGACCACCACCAGTTCCCTCTCCCCGGCCACGGGATAAACTTCGATTTCATCGAGCTCCCGGGCAAAATAGGTGGTGGGTCGGTACTCAAACTCCTGGAAGCGGCCGTTGTAATCGCCACAGCCGGGCTTTTCCCGAAAGCCCAGGAACCTTAAGGCATCGAAGAACATTTTGAACTCCCTGTTGGGCACTATTTGAATGGGGTCATGGTCGACCGGGTCAATGGCCTGGGGTATGTCCAGCCCCGTCTGGAGGAAGTACCTGGTCCGGCCCCTGGAAATGGGCAGGCCGAAGGGGATCTGGAAACTCACGGGGTAGACCTTTTCCTCCCCCGGCCGGACCACCATTTTCTCCCCCACCGTGACCGTGCCGATGATCCGGCGAATGTTCCTGGTTTGATCCCCGGCCTTGTAGGCTGAGGATAGGATAAGGTTGATGTAGATTTTGTCCACCTGCTGTTCGACGTTCCCGCCCTGGATCCTGATGGTCCCATTCAGGATCCCGCCCAGGGGGACCGCAGTCCCCGCCACCTCCAGGTTTACCCTGGCAGAACCAATGCCAATGCTGGCGAGAAGTTTGGTAAGCATGACACACCTCCGATAGAATTTGGAAAGCTGAGGTAATGAATTCGGCGGGCAATGTAAAATATTGCTATCAGACACAGGGAAAGATTGTAAATGCCGCTTTCTTCCGTTTTGCTTATTTTACCGTCCTACCGTTGAACAGTCAATTTTTTCCCGCAGATCTCTTTCCTGATCAGAGGCCTGCTTTGTGTTCCACGCCCGTGACAAGGATTGTCAGGCTTTACAATTTTAGGGCTGACAGGGTGCTGGCGCTAACCATACGTCGGCATTCTTCCGGGTCTGGTCCTTTTCTTCCAGCCCAACTCTTTTTTCAGTTCCTCGTAAACATGAAATACAATCGGACAGACGGCATAATTATCAATTACCCTGATCAACCGGAAAACAAAACCCTTTTTGTGCAAGTGAGGATAACTCCTGCAATCACCGGGACGGTATGAATATTGCGTACACAGATTGTCCTTTAGAAACGGGCAGGGTTTCTGGTTGAAAACATAGTCGTTTTCAACTTCTTTCAAGTATTTCTCTATAAATTCGAAAACCGGAATACCCGTCCCTTGAGATAACCTCGCGATATCTTTATCGTGCAGAACTGGACTGCATTCCCGGCAACAGTTGGCGCACTGTTTGCAGTCAATCTGCGAAGAAATATCTTTATACAACTTGTGTACCAGGGAATCCACTTCTTCACCCGCAATCCTGGTTTTTAAAAAGGAACGGAATTCCCAGTTTTCATCTTCTTTCTGCGCGGCTATTAATTTAAGCTTTTCCGGCGCAATTTCAGTAACCATGCCTGGCTCACCTCAAAGAATGCCTTTTAGAAAACTTAATCACAGGGAATAAACGTTCACAAATCGCCTCCACCATGGAATTGACCGGCTTCAATAAGCAGCAGGTCGTGTCGTTCCGCCGCCATCTCACGCAGCTCTTCAGTGAAACCGTCCCGGGCAAACAGGGCGTAATACACATGCGGCGGCCGCTGAAAATGGGGCAGCACGGCTTTGGCCTTTTGCTGGAGTTCGGAGAGTACATTTGCCCCTACCGGTTTCGCCCACCACCTGCACTCACCCACCATGATGGCCGCTTCATCCTCACTGATGGCCAGCAGGTCCAGTTCGTTCTGCCCGTCCCACCAGGAGCCCAGGCGGTAGGGATAAAAGGGAAGTTTCCCCCGCCGCCCCAGGAGTCGCAAATGCTGCCGGCAAACCTCTTCAAAGGCCGGGCCAACAAACTCCGGAAAATGGGGCTTGATCCTGGTTTCCAGCACCCGCTCCGCTTCTCCCTCCTCCAGGTCGCTGCGGTTGGGGTAAACGAAGCGAAACCAGAAGCGCAGAAATTGATCCTGTAACCGGTAAATACCCCGGCGGCTTTTCTGCGGCTGCTTTTCCGTCACCGGCACCAGACGCTGGATTAAACCCATGTCCCTTAATATGTCCAGGTAACGGGAAGCGGCGCTGCGGTCGTGCAGGCCTGCCGCCTGGGTGATTTCATTCAGGCGGGTTTTGCCGTGGGCAATGGCCCTGAGCACGGCAAAATAATTGGCCGGCTCCCGCAGTTCCTGCATGAGAAGAAAACGCGGTTCTTCATAGAGGAAGGTACCCCGGCGCAGCACCCGGCGGGCAATGCCGGCAAAAAGATCATCTTCATCTATAAATTCCAGCAGGTATGCCGGCACTCCACCGAGCACGGCGTAGGCTTCCACCTGCCAGATAGGATCCCTCCCCGGGAAAAAGCCCGTCATATCGTGAAAGTGCAGGGGCTCAATCAGGTATTGCCCGGTGCGCCTGCCGGAGAGAGCGCTATTATATCCCAGAACCTCCTTCTCCATCACTCCTACATAGGAACCGCACAAAATACACAATATCCCGGTATTCCTCAATTCCTCGTCCCAGACTTTCTGTAGAATGGAAGGTATGGCCGGATTGGTTTCCATAAGGTAGGGAAATTCATCCAGCACCACAATAAGCCTCTCCTGGCGGGCCAGCCCGCCCATAAAACGGAAGGCAGCTTCCCAGGAAGGAAAGGAAAAACCCGTTTCTGCCTGTCCGTAGGCCTGCTCCCACAGCCGCTGCGAAAAAGCGGCCAGCTGCTCCCGGTCGGGCGCCAGGTCGGCCACAAAAAAGACGTGTCTCTTCTCCCGGCAAAAAAACCTGAGCAGTTCCGTTTTCCCCACCCGCCGGCGGCCGTATAACATCAGCAGCCCGGCACGACCGCTTCCATAAGCTTCCTCCAGCCAGTGTAGTTCAGCTTTCCGGTTCACAAAAGTCACAGCAGCACCTCATTGCTGATATAACTTGATTATGATATGATTAGTCTAATCAAGATTATACTAAATAAAATAACCGGACTCAATCCCGGATGCAATTAGCAATAAAGCCTTTCCTATGAAGCAGTCACCGAAGCCATTCGCGAGGAATAAAAATGCTTCTCGAGAGCGAAAAAATTATCAGTGAAATTAAACGCCATGTCCAGGACCGGCCACAGGTGGCCGTGGCCTATTTGATGGGGTCTTATGCCGGGGGCACGGCCACCCCTCTGAGTGATGTGGATGTGGGCATCGGCCTTTACCCCTCCCTGTGCCCGAACACAGACAACGCCCTGGACCTGGCAGCGGCACTGGAATACTCCCTGACGGAGGCGCTTTTTCCCGGTTATGACCCCGAACCCCGGGCGGAATGGCTCTTCACCCCGGTGGAAGTGGTAGTGCTGAATGCATCCCACACCCTTTCTTCCCTCCCCTGGATGCTGGCCGGCGCCCTGCCGGTCCACACCCCGGATCCCTCCTTTAAGGCGGAACTGGAAAAGCTGGCTTTCCGGCACGGCCGCCCTACGCCGGAGGAGGCCACCATTGCCGCCTGGCGGCTAAAGGCAACCTGGATCGTCCGCACCGCCCGGGGCCAGGTTTTTGCCTCCTATGAGGGCATTCTGCGCACCTGCCTGAACCTGGCCCACCGGGCGGTGGTCAGGCTGGGGCTACCCGTACCGGAAGAACGGCAACAGTTGCCCCTGGTACTGTACCGGGCCGGCATCATTACCCGGCGGGCGGCTTCCTTTATCACAGAAGCCATCAATATACTGTGCCACGACCGTGTAAACTTCCAGGCGTGGGAACACCTGCACCATTACCTCCACCTGCTGGCCGACTATGCCCTGCAGGTGGAAGACGCCCTGGAAAGGACCGTGAAGCAACAGCGACCGGCGAGATAGAGCCTTGCGGCGCCACCCAGAACCTGCAACCCGGTCTCTGCCAGTAGCAGTGGGATCCTGCCTTAAGGGAACGGCTTGACACAGCTCGATGAAGGACATATGCTGTCGGTAAGGAGGTTCGTAGCAGGTATTCATATGTTAAGGGCACGATTAACAAGTAAGGGCCAGATAACCATACCGGTAACTGTGCGCCGCATGCTTAACCTGCAACCGGGAGACGAACTACTATTTGATGTAAGCCCGGAAGGCGAGGTTAAGGTTAAGTCTTTTAAACGCAAGCGCTTAACAGAGTTATACGCTTCTTTACCAACTGTGCGGCTATCAATTTAAGTTTTCCAGCGCAATTTATTATGCGACGGAGGTTTTTGCAGGGAAATCATACTATTTCTCTGTCCATACAGGAAGATGTCTACCGATATAACCAATCAGAAAATGTTCATTTTCCTTATCGGGTGGGTAAAAATAGATGCGGAGGTTCACCTTTCCCTTAATTTTGCTGTGCCAGCTAAATACCCTTTTTTTACCATCCGGACATTTAAAGGTCCGAAGATGGCCATAATGCTTTAAGGTAATTTCTGATTCCTGCGAAGCTTCTATACCCATCTGGGTATAATTTGGCGCTTTGATTTCGCCAGATCTAATTGACTTCATGTATTTGTTCATGCACTCAAGATGGCGGATGATATTTCGAAGTACCAAAGGAGAATAATTTGAGCTTTGCAATTGACTTTTAACTTCCTCACAAAAAGTAATTTCAGGAAAAAGAGCGTCACGATTATGCCATAAATTTTCCCATGAATTCAAGTTTTGCCGTAAAAAATTTCTCACGAAGGAATCTGCTTGATCAGGGTTGTACAGATTAATTATATCTGCTTCCTGCCGTTCGTCACCTTTCAGACAACAGAATACATTTATTGTTTCGGAAGCAAATTGTGGCGCTCCTTTTAAGCTTGCTAGAATACCATCGAAGAAGAATGCCGCAGCTACAGAAGTCCAGGAAACATCCAGGATGTTTTCATTTTGTAGATAACATTTATGTTCATTAAACGATTGACCAAACAGATACTCAATATATGGTCCTTTAGTCGTTATTATCTGGAAATAATTTCGTACTGCCTGGTCAATATTTCGATCATAGATATAATCACGTACAGAATATTGAGGTCCAATTTCCCTTTTCCACAGGATATTGGAAGTAGCAATTGGTTCGTTAGAAATTGTTTGTAAAATTTTTAATACCTTTAACATATCACTCATTAATTTTGCTCCCTGATATTTATTAGAAGCCTGTCCACAAAAAGATAGTTCGTTTAAAAATATATTCACCTAAATCAACTCCCCAAGATCCTTTTCTGCCTGGTCGAAAAATCCATCAGGCCATATATCTATTCTTCCGTCGGCATCTATTGCAGGACGGACGATATTATAATCCCGCTTAAAAAAGTTAATTGAAACGTACTTTTCATTAATGTAACCTTTTTTTACCGCTATCCTGACCCCATTCAACAGATGATCGCTGTGTGTTTCCAGGATTACCTGGACGCCTGCTGCCGCCAGTTTGCTTAAAAAAATACCCATCCGGGATTGTGCATGGGGATGTAAATGCGCTTCCGGATTTTCCACGATCAGCAGATTACCCTTTTCCGCCATGAGCCCTGCAACAATTATGGGCAGACAATATGAAATACCGAAGCCGATGCTTGTCGGTCTCAAATAATCTGTATTTCTTTCAGAATCGCGAAAGCTTACCTGCAAGATATCGGCTTGCGTAATCCGCGCAGGGTTGATCATTATCCCTCCCGGAAGCATATCTTTAAGCCATTCTTCCACCTGAAATAATAGCTCGATTGAACGATCTTCCGGTGAATGTTTTAATTGCGGCAACTTAATCTTTTTATTTCCAAACTGATGCAGGCAATGGGCGGTATATTCCCCTCGAATTCCAACGTGCATGGCTTCCAGAGAATCTTCACTGACCGGATAAACCAACTGTGGTCCCATTCTTTCGGCTCCAAGATAAAAAAATCTGTCAGCAAAAAGTGTGTTCGAAGGGAGATCGGACGGGCTTTCCATTAATTTCATCGAAAGGGCATCGGGATCTTCCCGGCAATAAGCTAATTTGCAGGTAAAAACACGACCGGGCAGATCAAAAAAAGCAACCGATATCTGGATGTTATCTTCTTCCGCCCATTGGCAAAAAAGATCCCTCGCAGTTCCCATATGAACAAGAGAACCGTTAAGCGGCAAGTCTGGTTTCGCAAAATTACCCGTCATTGCCGATTGCCTTAAAAATAATAAGGCTTGAATAACGGTCGATTTCCCGGTATTATTGGTTCCGCAGAGAATACTTAACGGTGCAAACTGGACAGTCTGATCAAGAAAACACTTAAACCGCTGTAGCCGGATATAAGCTATCAATTGATCCCCTCCCTAATAATTTTTTCAATAATTTCGAAACGTTTATGCACTTTTTTTACTTCCCCTGTACCCTGAGAGATAGAGTTGACAAATTCCGGGTCATTATTCATGTAATAAATAAATCTTTCCTTAATCTTTTCCTTATTTTTTACCAAAACATCCAGAGGATATTTTTGAAGGCAGACTGACCAGGCTTCGAACAACGCTTTATTAATCGGGTTACGCGCATGTTGATCTCTTCCCTTTGGCTTTCTGAAGGCATTTTTTCCAAAAACCGCTTCTGCTTTAATCATTGCATCTTTAAAAGCTTTCGATATTTGCGCAAGTTCATTATCCGACATCTGGTTAATTTTAACCATTGTATCACCAAGAAAATAATCAAAGTCACGCTTTTGGTATTCATAATAAGGAGTCAGATAAAAAGCAAAAAAACGTATAACGCACTCCCGGTCATCCATCCGAGCAGGCGATACAGAATTGCTCGTAGCTTTTCGAAATTCCGGAGAAGATGCCAGTTCTTTCAGTAATTCCGTTGATTTACCCCGGTACAAACAATGACGAATTTCCTGAGCATTAAGAAACACTCCGCCGGTATTGATTCTCCTGAAAATAGTAAACTTTGCCTCAGGAGGAGTCTCCGGTCTGATAATGTACAGAAAAAGAGGCGTTTCCTCAATCCTTCTTTGATAGCTCCGCGGCAACTGACTAAATTTCTTATCTTTTAGTTCTTCAAGAAATTCCAGTCCCTGGAGGGCAAATTTTTCCTCATTGACATAACGATGCAAAGTAGATAAACGCTGCAACCCGTCAATAATTAACCATTCATCATCGTTGGTAGCGTCCATATAAAAACTGGGTAAAGGAATCCGGATTAAGATTGATTCAATAAGCCTGCTTTGCCGGGTTTCATCCCAAACCAGATTCCTTTGAAAATCAGGTTCGAGGTTAATTTCTTTGTTACTTATCTTCCGCAATACTTGAAATACAGTCATCTCCTGGCGAACCACATTAATCCGGCCCGGGTCGTAAGGTTGTTTTATACTCTCCGAACCAATAATATCCTCTTTTTCAACACCGGTATCGTTTATTCTTTGCTCCATATTTTCATCACTCACTATCATAATTGACCTCCGGCACCTTTGCTTTTCTCCGACGATGCTCACTGTTTTCAGACCAGAATACAGGCAAACCGGTTTCTTTCGGTAAAGATTTTACCACATCTTTAATAAACAGGAAAAGTATTTTCTAGCCGAATCCAAAGATGAAATTGAGCTTACCCTTTTTGAGCAGGTAAAAATCTGTTCAACCTGAAGGTAGATGTGGTGTTCTGGGACACACCTAATTTCTAAGGAAAAGGGCCAAAGGGCCTGACCGAAAAGGGTTACTCCAAAGATCACTGCTCCCTCGGACCGGGTCCAGATCCTGGTCGGGATGCTGATGGCCAAAGAGGAAATCCCGGTAGCCACAAAGTTTTCCCGTGGACATAGCCAACATCAAGCCCTTTAAATAAGCGCTCCGGGATACCAGAAACGCTTATTAAGCCCAAGAATTACCTGATAACCACCATATCCAAATCCAAACCCTGGCGCTGTATCTCAATCTCCTTTGATTGTCGTATGGCGACCACCGGAATATCCAGGTGAAACGGGAAAGCTGAAGGTATTTGTAATAATTGTTGCAGCGGCATTATCGGGGTTGGTTCTGAACGCAACAGGGCTTCCAAAAACCATAATTGAACATCTTCACTGGTGGTTTCCTTCTTAGCGGCAGGGACATAAATACCCTTCGTAGACGTGTCCTCGAGAACACCCCAGTCCACCATTGAACGAACTACCCGCTGGCAGGCCCGTCGCACTGTTGCCCTCTCCCCCCAGCACTCCGCTAAACGTCGGGAAATTTGTTGCAAAGAAACTTCATTCTGAAGCGTCAATAGACGGCCGATTATCGTCGCTATGTCCCGGAAAAAAGGATAGGCCAACAGCATCATGCCCCAGTGCAACCAGAGGCGCGTGCCGGGGTCACTATCAACTAAAATTTTCAACGCTCTGTACTGCAATTTTCGCTGCTCTTCCGGAATCCTTACCCATATACGGGTCAATACCGTAATAGTGTTTTTGCGAGCCTTCTCACCTTTGTATTCCGTACTTAAAAGCTCATTAAGGTATTTGCGTACTTCATCAGCGTTTCCTTCCGTTCCCGCTTTCCAGGCCGTAGCATCCAGCCACTCCAGTTTAATACGTCTGTCGAAACCTATATTTGAATTCATCATCAACGCTCCTCCCAAATTCTCACGAAGGGGACGATAACTTCTTCCAAAGATATTCCGCCATGGCTCATTACTTCTTCCCCCTCGGAGACAAAAGCATACCGTCCCCTGGCCAGCAATACGTAACAGTCAGCAGGCAAACCAAACCCCGGCCAGGGTAAGGCATTTTCAACTTTTTTCTGCACCTGCCGCCGAAAAGCTTCGTTATCATATATCCTGGCCCGCTCCCCACGGGTTTCAGCCAGGATCCCATCCGGCAAACGTCCTTTCCCCGCGGCCGCAATATTGCCATGATCCGAAGTCAGGAAAACGTCAAACTCGTACGTAAGCAGATATTCTACGAGCTCCATCAGGTAGCCCTGTTCCGCCCATAATCTGACCTGCTGGTGCATACCGGCGGTACCCAATTCCATGCCATGCATAATCCTGTCTACCTTGTCAATAACCAGCCCGATAATCTCCAGCTGTGGGCTCAAAGCTTCCTCAATTTCGTTCACCGGCTCGCTGCCTGAAGCTTTGCGGTAAAAAATGCTGCCCCTCTTAACCCCGCAATCCTCCCAAAATTTGCGCCAGTGCCGTTCCTCCTTTTGGGTTATGGTCAGGGAATCTTTAAAATAAAGGGGTGGCTCCGCCGCGAAAAGCGCCTGCCGCGAGATGGAGGTCAAAGTCGGCACCCAGGCAAAAACCTGGCTTTCCTCAAATCTCCACTTCCGCCGCTTTTCCGCCAGAACACGACGAATAATCAGCCACTGGTCCAGCGCTAAACCGTCCATTACCACCAGTGCAGTCTTCCTCGCTCCCCCTCTGGATCGCCGGTAAGCCAGATAGCGTGGTATGTGATGCAACATCACCGGCCTGGATGTATAAGGAAGGTTAACTAACGAACCGTAGCGTCTTATCATCCAGCTTGTAAATCTTTCTTCAATCGTTTCATGCAGTTCTTCGATTTTCGCTTTGCCACCAGTCTTCACGTCCCCGGTTAGTTCGTTGTTGAGAACAAGCATTTCTGCCCACAACACGGCCAGGCGTTGCCAATCCCTGTAGGTGGCCGTCTCTTCCGGAAGGTCCTTCTTGATTTTTGCTACCAGCCCTTCGAGTCTCTTCCTATCTTCACTCCGTTTATCGAAAAGAACACCTGCTTTCGCCCACTCAGGTAAGGTTTCAAGCCCTGCAACCGGGACGGGTTGTAAATGTCCTTCCAAGAAAAGATCGTCTATGTAGACCCGTATATCGTAATGATCAAAGGGAACTTCCTCAAAGCTACCTCCTCCTGCCAGGCTCTTAAGAAATTGATTCCACTTCGTCTGAAGAAAAGCAAAAAAGGCTTCCCTGCTTGAAACAATATCTTCCAGGGGCCAGTTCTGAAAAATGGTCTTCTTCCTTAGAGATTTAACAAGATATTCATCCAGCATCGGGGGTACGCTGACCATGTTGCAGTGGCGGGACAGCAGCATTTTTAACAGTTCCACCGGCGAATTTATGAGTTCGGGTACTATTCCAAAAACATGCTTTAAAATAAATTCCTTGGTTGCTCTTTCGACCAACTCACCGCCATCGTATTCTGCATAAGCCCTATAAAGCCTGTCGAGGTAAAATCTTTCCAGAGACGCAACTACAGGATAGCTGAGCTTGGGGAAAATATCAGCCAGGGTGAAGGAAAGCTTGCGCCCTGCTTTCCATATATCGTAAGGCAGGCGGCGTAATTCCTGCTCATTGCCTCGTACCACCACTATTAATTCAGCCGCCTCACCTTGATCCCACCTGCAGCGGTACTTAGATTCGTAGGCATAACGAAAGGCAACGGGATCGCCAAAAGATATTAGCTCAAATCCCATTTCCCCGAGGGCCGTAAGAATATCTTCTTCCAGCAGCAAACCATCGGGGTCCGCCGCTAAAGTGAGATGGGATATATTCGGCTGAAAATGTTGAAGGATGATATCGCGCCAGTTCATGGTCATTCTCCTTTTACATATACAATCGTAACTGCGCTTAATTCGGGCAAGACTCTTTCTCTTTCCTGTAAGCGCAGCGTCCAATCTCTTTTCTCACGTTCCAGTTCTGCCAGGCGGTGCTGCCTTACAGCAGGCAGCCCTATCCTCATAATGGCTTCCCGGCGGGCGCGGAACGCGCACAAACCTTTCTCCCGTTCTTTCTGGAGGAACTCTTGATATTTGCTCTTCAGTTCAAGGTAGAGATTTTGCCCGTAGTTTACGGCCAGCTCCTCAAGCTCTGCAAAGATTTCCCGGGATTTTTCCCCTTGAATGGTGCCTTCCATGCCGATGGAAGTTTGCTCCGAGAGCAACATATCCCATATCCTCCTGGCGGTAGGCAGCAGTACTCTACCGTCTTTATGCTGGAACAGGGGCAGAATCCGAATATTGCGCATGCTCCCGGCAAGAAGAGATATTCGCCATAAAGACCAGTAACCGCAGATTTCGTGGGATAAACCTTTAAGCCTGATCCTGGGGATGGGCTGACCGGCCACCACCCGAGGCAGTCTATTTACCAGCCCTCGTACCTTTGGCTCTTCTAAGCTTAAATAAGACATATGATAATTCTCTGCTTCCTGACGGGAGAAAACCACGTTATTCATAACAGAGCCGTCAGGCCATGTCAGGTCGTAACCCACCAGTTTACGCTTTACTGTACCGCCTTCACCCTGCAAGAAATTAATAACCATACGTTCAACCCAGTATGGTAATGGGTGCTCTGAGATTTTCTCCGCAAGCCCTGCATCGATCTGTTCTTCCTGTCCCAGGAGTTGCGTGGCCGCAGTTATCTCTAGCATACGTTCCCGAAGAGAAGCTCCCAGCCGCTCAATGTGTGCTTGAACCTCTTCCGGGTTCAGGATGGCCTCTTTATACAAATTCTCAAATTCCGCCGCCATCTCGGCGGAATCAAGAACATCGCCCATCTTATCTACTCCGAATTCTGCTAAAATAGTGGCCAATTTTTTTCAAGGACTTCCTGGACCAGGAACTCAACGGTATCCTGGAGAATAAAATTCAGCGCCCTCACCGGGTATTTTTGACCGATACGGTCTACCCGGCCAATGCGCTGTTCCAGGCGCATCGGGTTCCACGGCAAATCGTAGTTAATAACTACGTGACAAAACTGCAGGTTTAAGCCCTCACCACCGGCATCGGTAGAAATAAGCACCCGGGCAGGGCCGGCAAACTCCTGCTGGACTCTACGCCGTTCCTCCAGCCCCATCGACCCGTTCAGGGATACCACACTGAAACCTCTTTGTTCCAGGAACTCCTTGAGCATTTCCTGGGTCGGAATAAACTCGGTAAAAATAAGAAACTTAAGCTCCGGGTTATTCTCCTCGGCCTGCAGGCGATACAGCCATTCCAATAACGCCTCCGCCCGGGCATCAGGCTGCAGGGCCTCGCACTGCCGCGCCAGACTGAGCAGCCGGTTAACTTCTTCGCGTTCATTGGCAAAGGCCAGCAGGCGCTTTTTAAGAATTTGCTCAAGCTGCTCCTGTCCATCGAGGTCCCACCAGTCTTCCCCCGGCTCCATTTCTTCGTTATTAAGAAACTGAAGGGGCACTTCCTGTTCAATTATTTCCAATCTCCGTTCCAGCGCCGTCCGGATTGCCCTGGTACTGCTGGCCACCAGGCGCTGCATGAGAACCATCAAAAAGCCGATGTAGTTCCGTTTTTCTTTTAAAGCCTGGTTGTACCCATGGCGCACATACTCTGTGACTGCTTCGTAAAGTTCCCGCTGTTTTTGGTGCCGGGCCTGCCAGCCAACCGGGATAAGCTGAGTTATGCGCGGTTTAAAAAGCGGGTTGCCACGGGCGTCAACGGCCTTTCGTTTTTCGGTACGGATGACATAGGGAGCCACCCGTTCCCGCTTCACCGAATCAATGTTGGGAAAGGCCTCCTTATCCAGGAGGGCAACAAGCCGGTAAAAAGCTTCGGTTTTCCCCTGGTGGGGCGTGGCGGTAAGAAGGAGGAGATACGGTGCCGCTTCAGCCAGGCCTTCACCAAGGCGATAGCGGGCAACAGTATCTGTGCTGCCGGCAATTCTATGGGCTTCATCCACTATTATCAGATCCCATCCTGCAGAGATAAGGTTTTCAAAGCGCTCACGGTTATAGCGGCTTACCTGTTCGCTGGTCCAGCCCCGCCGCGCCTTCACTGGTTTAACGGCATCCATGGGAACCACGACCTGGTCAAACCGCCGCCAGACATTGGCGTCTCCCTCGAGGTATGACAGAGCCGTAACCTCCGCGGGCATTATGAGGTGAAACCTTTCGCGGAAGTGGGTATCCATTTCCTGCACCCACTGGGTAACCAATCCCCTGGGCGCCACCACCAGCGTCCTTCTCACCAGGCCCCTGAGCTTTAGTTCCCGCATGATGAGCCCGGCCTCGATGGTCTTGCCGAGCCCCACCTCGTCAGCCAGGAGAAAACGGACCCTGTTACCGGAAATCGCCCGGGAAAGGGCGTAGATCTGGTGGGGAAGGGGAGTTACACTCCCCTCCAGCGGTGCCAGCAGCACATCGGGCTGCGCCAGGCTTTCCGCAATCCTTGCCGCGGAAACTGTATAGATCAATCTTTCCCGGCTGTACCCCTCAGACCGGGTTATGGGCGATAATTCATTACCCGAAAGGCGGACGATAGAATCCCTGCCCGGTACCCAGACGCGGTAGGCCGTCTGATCCCATAAATTGATGGCTTCGATTATGCGCACCGGTTCACGATATTCCCGGCTCCAGGCCCAGTCGCCCGGACGCCACAACACATCCTGCCGCAAAGTTTACACCTCACCGGCCACAAGTTTTATCCTCCAGCCGCGTCAGGAACTTGTCATTAAAATGAGGCTGATTGAAAGCTAAGTTAGGTAGCTTCTCCGTAAGTAAACTATTTTATAGAAACGAATTTCCTGGGATAATGGTACATTGCTTTAATTTAAAGAAGTAGATTTAAAGACAGCCTAATAACTTTTCTACGAATTCTATTACGTACCCCCGATTTAATCTATCATGGCAATACTGATTGGTGTAATTTCGCAGGCAGCCATAGCAGCTGGTATCAGCTCGTTTGCCACCACATTCACATTTGGAGACTATCTCTAACGTCCGGCGCAAAACATCCATGAAACTTTCTTTTTCTGCAATCCTCTTAACATGACCTGCCCCGCCGGGTACATCATCAAACAGCACCAGGGCAGGACTGTGGGGATTGCCCGCATAAGGGTATAAAGTGCCATCAACATCCTGTCGTTCGATCTCCAATGCGTTGCAAGCCCCCTCCAGCAACCCATATAACAAAGAATCCCAGAAGCCTGTGCGTCTGTCATCGTAATCTGGTAACCACAGCCTTAGAATATCGGTTTTAAATTCGTAACCCAATGAATAGCGATCAGCTCGGCCTTTACAGTCTTTTCCCCAAGGTGTTTTATGAGAAGGCAAAGGTTTCCCAGTATTAACCTCAGCATAACCACAGAATTGACAGATCTTAAAACCTCTCTTCCCGGCGCTGTTTATTACTGCCAGCTTGCCTTCGCCAGCCTGTATCTTGAGATTAAAAGCACCCAGGTTCAAAGTGATTTCCTCTTCCATCCTTCCTTCCTGAGCAAAGTACTTCCGGGTGGTGTAAGTTTTTTGAGGTTTTGACATGGTAGGTGCCATAGGCTTGTCGGCGATAAAACCAAATTCAGGGGTAATAAATATCCCACGCTGGTTACCTATTTTCTCGCCACAAATACATGTATCCATAACCGACTGTTTATCCGCTATGTCACTTTGGTAGTAACCACAATGATCACAAATGGCATACATATATTTTACAGGTTCCCGGTCCGGGAGCTTTTTCAGGTACCTGCTGGTCCATAACTTGCCCCCTGCAATTACCTGACTCCCCGGTGCGTATTCGGACAACGCTACCTTGAGATCCCTGTCGAGTTCCAAACCTCTGGCTTCCTCACCATGGTGATAGATCTGCAATTCCACCACATCTACAGGAAAACCATACTTGGGAATCACATTATGCTGAGACAAAAAGTTGAGAATATAGCGCTTTTCCAGGGTATTGATAGTCTTTTGAACAGCAAGGGCTTTTTCATATCTCCCTGCATCCCTGTATTCCCTTTCGACGGCTTTTAATTCCCGCAGATCTGCCATCAGTTGCGCCTCTGCCTTGCTAAGCACTCCATCCCGCTCATGTAAAAGCTCCTCGACCCAGCTCCAATCGTCAACACCAAGCCTTTCCCACATTTTTTCGGGAATAATCCGCTTCAGGCTGGCTTTCAATTCCACGGGTCGTTTTCGTAAAAAATCCTTTAAAACCCCGGTAGCTGATTTTTCGGACTCCTTAAAGAAGGCATTGACCTGGCCAAAATACTCCGGCCATCGTTTCCAAAACATCGCCAAAGCAACTGCATACATGTGCCGCTTTATAATTTTTTCGTTGCTGATCTCGATATGCGGGGAACGAATTTCTCCCTTAATAATCCGCAGCGGGTCAGTATAGTAGGCAAAGTCATGGGAACGGCGCTGGCAAAAGGTGAGAGCAAAGGCTGTTGAGCTTGTCCTCCTGCCAGCCCGCCCGGCCCGCTGAATGTAATTGGCCGCCGTCGGTGGTACATTGCGCATAAAAACGGTTTCCAGTTCCCCCACATCAACACCCAGCTCAAAGGTAGTAGAACAGCTCAAAACATTAACCTGTCCATCATAGAACTCTTTCTGAACTCTACTAGCCCTTTCAGTAGTAAGCTGGGCAGTGTGTTCGCTGGCTTGCATTACTAAAGGCAAGGTATCAAGGTACAATTTGCGATAATGATTGTTTGCCAGTTCTTTTGCAGGGTTACATGCAACTAGCCTGCCATCGCACCTGTAGGTGGGGCAGACACCCCGAAGATTATGCACCGTTAGGCCATGGCATTTGCTGCAACGATACCAGGTCACAGAATCGTCAATCACTGCCGGGAGTATCCTCCAGTATTCCGGTTTCAGGCAATACACATCACCGTACTTTTTTGATTCATGATGGCTGGAAAAGTGAGTTTTCCACGGCGCTTTTTCACCTGCAAGCAACTTGCTCCAGATCTTGGCCAGTAGCTCTTCAACCTCTGGGCGTCTAATTCCGTTACCTATAACATCTGCCAATCGCAACAAATAATCCAGCCGGGAATTGCTACGGCCTTTAGCAGCAGGGTTCCAGCTGTAAATCCGTCCTGGAACCGACATGTTTTCTTTAAAATAATACTCTTTATTTCGGGGTGCAAAGAAGGAATCTCTAGGATCAACACAATCGGGGAAACGAACAGCACCGTTTCTCCGCACACTGTCCAATAAAACCATGATGAGAGTGGTTGCTTCGTCGGCAGTAAAGTTCCAGGGTTCTCTACACAAAGCTTTAGGCGGGCTCCAGTTTGGCGGCGGTACCGGCATAAATCCCAGCAATCCTTGCCCCTCCAGCCCTAAGGTGCGGTCTCCGGCCATAAATTCATGCAGCACCCATTTCCAGGCTTCCGTTTCTAATTGCTGGTAACTCATTTTAGGAAATAGCTGTAGATCGCCAAGCATCTTCTTGACAAAGTCAGCTAAATCGTTAACCCTCCACTGATTGGCCAGGACTTTGTCCCTGTATTTCTCCAGAGTCATAATTATCAACCGGCGCTGCAAAATCTGATTGTAAGAGGCTTGCAGGTAGCTGGCAAAATAAGCGGCGTCCTGGCGGCTGTCAGAAAAAATCAGCAGGCGACGGTTGCTTTTGTAATCGTCGGTGCCACCGGTAGTTTCCCAATCATCTTCAGCAACAATATCGGTTTTCAATTCCCCAGTCTGCTCAGGTATTTGCTGGTAGAGAGCAGTAGCCAGAACGCTGGTCACAGCCTCAGCTCCCACCACAAATCGCCTTACCACAGAACCCAGGGCATTGATACTTCCGCAGGCCGGACACCTATGGACATTTCCGTTTTTACTTGGTACTTTAATTACCGTGAAGATACATTCTTTTCCACAATCGCAAGGGGGTTCAATATTGGCAGCAGATTTCACAGACCTGCATTTTCCACACAAAAGATAGCCTTCCTCCGCCGGTATTTCTTCTCCACCACCACCAACTATTTCATCTTCGTTTTCTTCGGAAACAGGCTCTTTATCCTCAAGAAGTAAAAAATACACCAGGTTGTTACTATCGTCGTAAAAGCGATTGCCTGGCTGCTTGAGAAAGTCATGCTGGCCAACCTTATCCAATTCTCCCACCAGATACAGCGAATTGCACCGACGGCAGGTAGCAGCTTCAAAGACAGGATAACGGCTGCCGTTACTTCCCTCAATCCACTCCCGTCTTTCCATATACAGTCGCTTTTCGGGCAACAACGAAACATATCCACCTTCAACCGCCCGAATAAACAAATGGTACCTGGCCGGCAAAAGGGGTTGCCCGTCAGTATCCAGTTTGGCTTTATTTGCCAGGTATACAAGGGCCACTAAATGACTTTGTCTGTCTTTATCACCCGGGAATAATTCGCTGGCCGCATCAGCGATAGAACACGGCTTTTTTTCCAGCATCTGTTGCAAAGTAATTACCCGGCTGTCACCGGAAAGGACCAGGTAGATAAATCTGGTCCATTCCCCACTACAGTTCTTCTGTGCTGCTTTCAAGATTTCCTCAGGGACTCCTGAACTAAGACCTTCACGCATCAAAGTGGGTATTTTATCCGGGTCTTTCCCATCAACGATCTCAACCCATCGCTGGTAAAGTTCACTATCCGGACTGCCCCAGCTCCTTCCGGCAATAATCAGCTGTTTCTTATAACCAATTACTACATCCTGACGTGCAGGGTCACTGGCAATCCATTCAAACTTCTCGCCAAACAATCTTTCTCCAAAGACGGCCAACTGCTTAAAATCTTTTTCACTTCCTCCCAACGTAGCACTGGTACCTATGCATTGCAGGGCTCCTGGCTTGCTTTCCACAACTCTATCTTTCAGCCGCCTCAAGAGCATGGCCATTTCGATTCCTTTAGCTCCTGAATATGTATGAACTTCATCAATAACGATAAAGCGCCAATCCCGGGCATATTCACTATCAAAAAATACATGGTCTTCGGGGCGCAGTAATAAGAATTCCAGCATGGCATAATTGGTAAGCAGAATATGTGGGGGTGACTCCTTCATCCTCTCCCTGGAAAGCAATTCGTTGGACAGTAAAACTTCTTTCGGGTTCATTTGCTTGAAGCGTTCAACCGCCCGATTCTCGTTCTGTTCCGTCTCTCCCGTGTAGCTTCCAAAGGTAATGTCAGGGTAATTCTTTAGCAGTTTGCGCAGCCTTTTTAACTGATCGTTGGCCAGGGCGTTCATAGGGTACAGCAACAATGCTCGTACTCCCGGTCCGAGCCGGCCTTGTTCCTTCTGCCGGAACAAATGGTTGAGGATAGGGATCAAAAATGTTTCAGTCTTTCCGCTGCCGGTACCGGTAGCTACAATAATATTTCTTTGTCTTCCACCAGCTTTCGGATAGCAATTTCCTGATGCAAATATAAATTCCGATCCAAGGGTAATTCCGGTGTGCTCAACTTCCTGAACTCGGGAGACAGCACTCCCTGTTCTATCAGGAAATTCACTGAATTACCACTCTCAAAAGGCGGAGTAGCTTCCAAAATAGGCCCCCTGGCAAATTTTTCTGGCTTTCTCAATTCGTCAGCCAACTGCATATGTAACCCCATATCATTGAAGGCAAAAGTTGTTTCCAGGTAATCCAGGTACCGGTTTACAATTGCATCAGTCGCTTTCAGCGGATCTAAACCCATCTTTCCCCCTCCTTACCACAACATGTATATAATCGGGGAAAATTACCTCATTTTTGCATTCTCTGTGTGCATTCTCCCAAAATAACGCCCGGCATCTTATGCAATACATTACTCCATCTCTATCTTTATCCTGCAGAAAGGGCAACCTGTTAAAATCTTCAAATTCCAAATAAAAACTTACGGGATTATAATCCAGCGCGATGGGCTTACCCTCCTGATCAGCAGTACAAACTATCCCCTGGAACCGTTCCTCGCCCTCAAATTCGGGGGAGATATGAATATCCTGAATCCAGTATTCTCTTCCTGCCGGAATCTTTTTACCCTCACACTCAAAAGCCTCTATGGTAAGCCCCATTTCTAATACATCCTGCAATCTTTCGTCCCTGGACCCAATCATAACATCTATGCAATTCTCGCTATCAGGCTCTGGCAACAGGGTTTCATCTTCACCCCATGGATCATCAACAGCAAACTGCAGTCTGTACCGACCTGCTGGCAATCGGCCCTTGGATTCAACAATTTCCACCCTGGAAACCCCATCGGGAATAAAATGTTCAATCATGCTTATTCCAGGCATATCTAGCGGCCAGAAACGAACAACTCTGTTGAAAGCTCTGCCCAGATCCTCCCATTCCAGAACAATTGTTCGTACATCATCCTGAAGCCTCTGTTCTATTTTAATCCCCGCTACCTGCCAGCGAGTCCTCACCCGAACAAGGGTAAATGGAGGAAGGCGATTATCCTCAAAAACAAGTAACAAAGTCTGAATAGCTTGGTTGCTCTCCCGGAGGGCATCACTGAATTGCCGTAGGTCAAAGACAACAAGCTCCTGCTTAATCGGGCGGGAAATAACTTGTCTGTGGTCTTCCAAAGCCAATGTAACCAACCCTGAAATAAAAGGTGGCAATCGCAGCTGAACTTCCCCCATGTCTTCATGCCATATTTCTTCTACTTCGGCCTTCCAAGTGTCAGTTTCACCTTTCCGCCAGCGAACACTTGGAATATCTACGCAAACTTCAAGTCTAAAGTTTTGCCCTTCCTGTACATAATAACATATTTCCCCAGAAAGCTGTTGTTGTCGGGTATCAAATTCAATCAGTACCTTATAAGTAGAGATCTCGACTAACGCCGCGGGCGGATGAACCAAGAAATTAAACGGACACTCGGAACTAATCTCCAATTGCCCTTTTTCTTTTTTCCCCATTTGAGGACAGTAAATGTCCTGATCAAAACGCAATTCAGTGCCGGGAATTACAATACAATTTTCAGTCCAAATAACATTCTGCCTGAGAATCAAAGATATTGTGCATAACCCGTTAATATCTCCAGCAATAGCAGCCAGAGGCACGTATACATCCTTACCTCCGCAAATCACCTTCCTCAGGTTCTCTAAAGGTAGATACAGACTGCCGCCAGGGTAATCCAACCGCACCCCATATAGATATAATTCTTCAGGATCAGGCAGCGAGAATACCAGTTCCGGTAGCTTCCCCAGGTATACCGGTGTATTATCTTTGGTCCTCAGAACCGTTATCCTATTGCCTCCTAATAACTTGGGCTCCAACTCTCCTTTCCGCTTAAGAATGGACACCCCAGTTTTCGACTCCACCAGTACCAAATCGACGTCATCCAGATGCAAATACCAGTATTCATAACCGGACCAGCGACCGGTCAACCGTTCTTGTTCTTTAATTACCTGGACGGGTTGTATACTGCTTCCAGCAGGGGCAACCAGGTAAACGTCTCCTGTTGGCAATTGCTCCTTTTCAATTAACTCTCCCCGCGAGTTGAAAAGCAGGCATAATTTATCGCCACCTAAACCGTTAATTTCCCAACACCGGTTAATTTCTCCGCATATGAGCTCAAAGTAGTATACAGATTCAGGTTGTTCCAGCTCTATAATAACAGACTCAGTTCGAAACTGGCCATCTTTAGTCTTTTTAATAAAAACATCTTTTTTCCATTCAGCCCCAGATTTTCCTCGAATCACAAATACAGCCCCTGTTGCCTCTTTTACGGATTGTTGAGGCAGCTCCACCTTAAGGGAACGCTCAAGAGTATCCAATCTGATAACCGGCCGGCGTAAAATTATATCTCCCGCATCTCTCCAGCCCCACGGCTGTTGTGCTGCAGCCAACATGCTTTTTCCCTGCTGGTGCCACCATTTTTCCATAGACCGGACAATTCTGGAAGGTAAAGTAATACCGTTAATTTTTTCATCACCCTGATCCAGCTTCTGCATTAACAACAGGGAATTAAACACAAATTTGTCTGATATATCTCCTCCCTGTATTAAAAAGGTGCGGGTGGATTCATTCAAAGAATACAACGGCTTTTTGCTCCGTTCCATTTTTCCTTCCAATTCCAATTTCTGCTTCCGCACCTCGGTCAGGCTGACGTGAAGAGAATCTTCATCGGGATGCTCCTCCATTAAAGGCAGGTTGTCCAACAGAACATCAATATCGATCTGGCTGGATATTTCACCTTTTATAGTCTCAATTTCACGGCGTATATTTCTCTGTTGAACCAGCTCCTCCAGCCCGTCCTCCAGCTTACCTTTGCCCAGCTTGACCAGTTTCATTTTGTATCCAGCAATTTCTTCTTTGAGCTTGGACAACTGTTCCTTATATTGGTAAAGTTCTTGTTTAGAAACAGTTGCCATCCCATGCCTATCTGCAGCGATTTCCTGCTCTGCTCTACCCAGCTCCTCCAATTGCTTCTCAATTTCTCGACGGCCTTTCAAAAGTTGTTGAACCTTCAGCAAGCCCTCGGGCAATAGCGGCCATGGCTCTGCCAGAAGATGGCTCCGCACGGGCAAATTGCTGAGATGTTGCACCAGCATACGCCTGCATTCCATTGCCTGCCGATATCGCCGCCGCAACACTAAACGCAATAGCCACCCCCAAGAACCGGTAAACACCCTGATAGCAGAAAAAGATTCTCTGGCCAATTTCTCAACATATTCAACTGGAAGTTCTAACAGAGGAACGGCTAAACTTTCATCCCAGCAGTCCAATACTTGAACAGCAGCTGCTGCTATTTTCTGATTGAACTCATAAAGTTCGGAAAGCCTAACTTCTTTGATTTCAGCAATCTCCTGGGCCTTCTCCAACCAATTACAAATCTGCTGCAAATTATTCCGTTCTGCCTCAGCATGCTCCAGCCATCTCTCTGGAAGAGCCAATAGCTCAGTTAACTCGTCAGATTCTTTAATTTTGGTTTTCAATTCCTTCAACCGCTTTAACCTATCCCTGTTTTTCAATAGCTCCAGGGCAATGACCAAAGACTTCTCACGTTTGTCGAGTTCCGCAAGTTGTTCCTGCAAATCTTGATAGATAAGATATTCCTGACGCCAGTTTGCCACCACATGTTTTACTTCGTCCCAGTTTACCCAGCTTTCTATCAGCCCGGCATTTTTGCGGTCTTTGAATAATGCCATTATCACATCGGAGAAGTAACTGTCCAGATAAGAATTCGGAACATAGCCGTGGGCCAGAATTGGTACTATATAGCGCGATTTGCCTTCAAATTTAGGCAATTTATACTTCTCAACTGCCTGGAGAAAAGTTTCGCCCAAAATCCTCTGCCATTTTAACTGAGCTTGAGGCAGTTCAAGGGCCCTGTATACCGGGTCCCAAAAGTTATCCCTGTAATGCAATATACCCATCCAAACAAGAAAGATGGCAATGCTCAGGGAATTCTCAAGAGCAGGATGCGGTTTTTTTAACTCCCTTGAGATCAATTTCGCCAGGTGATTGAGTTCCTCATGATTCAACTCGATATCCCCTAAAATGGCCAAATCCGAAGAGCCAGCCAGTAACTCTTCAAAGTATGTGTCGCTGGCATGCAAATGGCCACATTGGAGTAATCCCACTTTTTTCACCTTCTTCAAAAAACGAAAGAGCTCCAAAATGTGTCCCGGCTCCAGGCCCAGTCGCCCGGCCGCCATAATACATCCTGCCGCAAAGCTTAACCTCACCTGCCACCAGCATTATTCCTCCAGCCGCATCAGGGCATTGTCGTAGTACATCAGGAGGCTTGAGTCTTCCTGGAGGACGGTATCGGGGATCCGTTTGGCCACATCCACAATGGTTTTAAAATCTTTCGCCGCCCAGCAGGCATTGAATCCCGCCCGCAGGGCTTCGGTGCGGAACACTTTCAGCCTGCCCCTACCCTCCCTGTATTCCTCGAACTCTTTCAGGAGGGCCTTCTCCCGGATCTTCTCCAGGTCGGACTGCTTGTTGGGATCCGGGACGTACCAGCGGCCCTCTTCGTCCCGCAGGAAGTAGAGTATGCTTTTTTACTATGCTTGACTGACAAAAAACGGTTTAATGCTTCTTATTAACATTAACTGGTAGTCGTTCTGCCGGTGATACTGGTTCACCGTTTAGTTCGGTTTGATTTTTTGGAATTATGCAAAAGTCACACTTGTTGGGTTATAAATCCAGGTTTTCTTAAGAGATATCCTTAAAAACAAAATTAACTTCATACTTTTTTAATGATATATTGGGTATTTCAGATACAGCGTATTTTAGTTTTCTATCGAAGTCTTCGGCAATTATAATACCTCTTACATTTTTGCTGCCAGCAATGTTTCGTCTAACCCAGCTGATGTAACTTAGAACTTGACCAGCAACCGAATGGCTGGCCTTCCCTGCTTTTAGCTCAATAACAAGGTAGCCTCCTTCTTTATCTACGGCCAAAATATCTATTCTTCCTACATCGGTGCGGTATTGTCTCCCCGATATACTGTCTTCTGAATATAGCTGCAGTCCTTCTTCAATCTGTTCCAAGTTTCTTACGATATACTCTTCAAGGTCTTTTTCAAGGCTTATAACGGCTTCATCAATTTCTTCTTCAATTTCATCAATTTCTTCATCAACCTGAACAACCCCCTTCTCAGTAACTGCCCACTCCCCATCCGTTTCGGGGTTATAAAGCCTGTACTGCCCTCTGCCAACATAAAATAAACAAGGCTGTTTACGAAGATAGGGATAATGCTTGCTGGAGGGATGGTTAGCGCTTAAGCCGATCAAATGACACTGGATGGTGCTCTCCTTCCAGGGCCTGTCGGGATATTTTTCATAAATGTAGTCAATAACTTGCCTTGTTGTTACCGTACCGCCAAGTTTTGTTACGGCGTCCTTGACTGCTTCAAGACATGTAGCCATTTTATCATCCCCTTTTATCAAATTCTATCCATTCCGCTAACAGTCCCTTTTCTTATCTTTATCATAATCAAAAGCTTTTCAAGAATGGTCAAGCAGGCCAACGGCATTACTCATCCAGCCGCATCAGGGCATTGTCGTAGTACATCAGGAGGCTTGAGTCTTCCTGGAGGACGGTATCGGGGATCCGTTTGGCCACATCCACAATGGTTTTAAAATCTTTCGCCGCCCAGCAGGCCTTGAATCCAGCCCGCAGTGCTTCGGTACGGAATACTTTCAGCCTGCCCCTGCCCTCCCTGTATTCCTCGAACTCTTTCAGGAGGGCCTTCTCCCGGATCTTCTCCAGGTCGGACTGCTTGTTGGGGTCGGGAACGTACCAGCGGCCCGCTTCGTCCCGCAGGAAGTTTTGTTCCAGAAGCTCGGAAAGTTCCGGCAGTTTCTCGTGCCTGGCCTTGTGCAGCTCTCTTAAGAATTTAGGCTGGATTTCCTGGTAAGTCTGGGGTTTCTTTTCCAGTTCATTGCGCAACCACTGGATGGCCGATTTCTCATCAGTCACGAACAGCGACAGCTGCTCAAATTCCTTAACCAAAAGCCTTTTTTTGTCATATTCGTTTACCTGGTCCGGCAGGAAATACATCCCGTCCCGCTCGGGGAAACGTGCTTTCAGCCCGGCGTAAAACTCCGCCGCGCCCATCGGAACGGCAACTCCCCGCTGGATGTGGAAGGCCACCATCCGGTCATAGAGAAGGTAGTTCTGGCGCTCGGCGATGACCTCGGCCCTGCCTTCCTTCTCCACAAAAACGGGAAGCTGCCTTAAGTGAGTACGGACGAAGTCCCAGACTCCCTCTTCGGTACCCGCCTCCAGCGCAAAACGCTTCTCCAGGCCGCCGTTGGGCTTATAAGCTGAGATAACCAGGTCCTGCTTCACAGCGGTTGTCGAAGTAACCTGCTTGAAAGTCCCCTGCTTTTTGTCCAGGGTCCGTACGTCGGCAATAACAAACCCAGCCCGCATGATGGCCTCCTGGATGGCGTTCCAGACCCGGTTCTGGGAGTTGTGAAACACCACCGTCATCCACCGGCCGGGCTTGAGAACACGGTAATATTCAGCAAAACACTTCTCTATAAGCTCCTGGTATTCCCTGGGGCCTTTGCCCTGAACTTTATTCTCAACCGCTTCGGGTCTATTATTGGTGAAAACTTTAAGCCAAGCTTCCCAAATAAAGTTCAGCTCGGAGTACATTAGGTTACCACCAAAGGGAGGATCGGTGAAGATATAGTCTACAGAATTTTGTCTTAGACAAGTAAATGTTGTACTTGCAGTTCCAGTCAGAACTAGTCTGTTATATGTGTTTCTGAATACTACTCGTAATAACCGCCGAAATATCTTATTTTTTAGTTGCTCAAAGTAGTTATTTTCTCTTACCATTGAAGCAACATAAAGAGTGCCGCTAGTAATATTGGAAGGAAAAGAAACGTTAAACCGATGGGCATTTAGTTTACAATGCCTTTGTTGAACACTATTAAACGCCCATAGAAGCTTTGCCTTTATCCCATGGCTAGGGACTTCGATAATCTTAGATAATGTGGCACTCAGCCCCCACAAATTCCGCCTGGTGTAAAAATGGTGAACATGAGTAATCCCATGTGATAATTTAGGCTGTTCGGTATTGTAGCCCTCCGGCATACGGTCGGTAGGATACCAGTACGGTATCTCGCTCTCTCCAATCTTCCGGATCAGCTCCAGGTCGTACTCGTCGGGCTTTTTCTCATACCTCTTATTCCCCACCGAATAATTTATAAGCACCGGCACCTGACGGGCCCGGGTGATGGTCTGCCCGATGTCCCGGTCAAAAACTTTTTCCCAGGCCCTCTCCAGGGTCCGCTTGGTAAGATCTGCCCCGCAGTGGGGGCAGGGAAAATCGTCCCTGACTTTACCTTCTTCTTTGTCTACCGCCACTTCCCAGAAGACAAGCTCCGCTGAACAATGGGGGCAGATAAACACGTCGGACCAGACGGTGTAGTTGATTTTCCCCATGATGGGATTGCCGTTTATATCTTTCTGCACCTTCCCATCCACCACGTGCTGCGTCCGGTACATCCAGCCGCATTCTTTTTCAACTTCGTCCAGAATCCGCCGGGCTTCCCGCTCAAAGGCCCGAACATCCACCGGTGTGTTGTAGTTGTAGGCAATGAAAGTGGCTGCCGGCGAAAGGTCGATTAATATAGCCTTGCGTGCTCCAAGCTTAGAAAAGGGCCGGCCTTTTTCGTCCAGGATGTTCCCATCATCCAGCACGCGGTAGCCCAAGGAGGCGACGGCCTTCCGGTCCCCGCAGAGCTGCGCCGCCACGCCGGTCATCCCCGTGCCGCAGAAGCCGTCAAAGACAATATCTCCGGGCTCCGTGTAATGGAGTATGTAGCGCATGATGGCCCTGTGGGGTACTTTTGTGTGGTACGAGTGGGCGTTGTAAATGGGGTCATTTTTCCCTTCTGAAACGTCCGCCGCAAAGGGCTCCCGGTGGTAGCTGTCGTTATCAGGATCATAGGGCCTGCCGTATTCTTTAATAAAATCCTCGATGAACGGATTGGGGCAGGCGGTATAATAGGGCGGGTCGGAGAGGTTAATGATATCTTCATCTTGAGCAATGGGAAACCCTTCTATATGCCTGACCCGGTCCAGGTAATCTCTGGTAAGCTTGAAGCGCCTGTTTTCCTGCCCTTCTTTTCGCTCACCGGTTTCTTCTAATAGGGCATCCGGGAAAATCTGGTTTTCTTTTGCCACAAATCTTCACTCCTCTACTCCAGTACGATTCTAACCTTCCCGGGGTCCCTGCCGCGGGTCAGGGACTGCACATAGTCCTCAAAGCGTTTCTGAAATTCAGAAATGGTGCAGGGCGTTCCTCCCACACCCAGGGCCTTTTTAAGGTCATCTACCTTCACCAGAACTTTTTCCATGCCGGACAGCACTTCCTGAACGGCCTTTACAAACGCTGCATCAACCACGTAAGGAAGTTGCTGCTCTCTAACTACCGTCTCCAGTGCTTTTTGCTGCTCCGGCTTTAAGAGATAGATGTTTTCCTTCACCGTAGGGTCTTCCAGGTTGGCGGCCAGGGTGCGGGTCCAATCCTCGTACAACCGTTCCAGGTCATCTTCGAGCTGCCTTAGGGCTGCTTCCGCTGGCACCTTAACCGGCTCTTCCGCCGGCCGGAAACGGCAGTGAGGACAGACAGGAGTTCCCTTCAAATCCTCAACGGTCAGGCTGAAGCATGTTTTCAGTTCGGCCAGGCGGTTTTGAAAGTCGTTCAACTGCGCCCGGGGCATCAATTCAATGCCCGCCAGTTTGCCAAGTTTGCCTAAGCGCTCATCTTTAAGGAGTTCAGATTTCTTTTGATCCCCTGTGGCATTTAACCGGGCTTTTGCATGGGCCTGCAGGTAGCTATCAATATAAGAATTTTTAAGTTCCGTGAGTACATGAACGATCTTCCGGCGTAGATTCGGGTCGGCAAGCTCATCCGCCCCGGATATTTTTGCTATGAGATTGGCGCGTTGCTCCCGGGCCTTTTTGGTCCATTCCGCCTCAGCCGGGAGGACGGCTTCGGCCGTAGCAAGGTAAGAAGTTAACGGCATGATTTCCCTGGCCAAGCCGGCCAGTTCCTCTATCTTCCGCAGGCTGTCGAGGTGCGACTTTTGGGCGTTAATATCGCTTTCACCGTACCGGAAGTTTTTCAATTTGCCCGGTGTATTGAATACTTTTAAGGACTCCAGAAACTCTTTAAAAGCGTCCAGTGCCTGCCGTAAATAAGTTTTCTTTTTTTCATCGAAAAGGGAAATGTCCCACAGGGATACCCCCTGCTGTATCTCCTGCCGGGCCCGTAAAACGCGTTCCAAGAGCTTATCTGCTGCATCATGCAGCTGCCTTATGGCCTCCTCCCTGGTGGCCGGGTTGACGACCAGCCCGGGAGGCAGGCCGAAAAATTCAAAGAGAGCCTGTAACGGGCCAACGGGTAGATCCCTCGGCCGTTCAATGTGCTTGAAATTGACAAGGTCTGCCAGGGGAGTCCTGCCGAGTTCCTCCAGATTGGAGGCGTCTATTTTTTTCCCCGTAAGGCTTAGAGTGATATCACCGCTGTGGATCAGGCTGGCCAGGATGACTACTACCCATTCCGGTTCCAGCCTGAAACGGGGCTCGTACTCTACACCGCGAAAATCGGCAATTATTTCGTCTCGCTTCAGAACCTGCCCCGGCCCTTTCCGGTTCAGCTGGTCCAGGATGTGTCTGGCATAACGCGACTGCTGTGGCCTGAGCTTATCCCCGTCCAGCAGTTCCAGAGCGTCAAGGACGGCAGTACCCTGCCTGGTTTTGATCTGGCCGAGGATCCACCGGATGGCTTCCTGGGCAGCCTGGGGCCGGTTTTTTGACGTGATCAGGGTGGAAAACGCCGGATAGTCCGGGGCCTGTTCTTCAAAGTGTGATGCCAGACATATGGACCCTGCCAGGTTGACCAGATCCCGTATGGAGGAATGGGGAGCGGCATTTCCCCTGATCCACTCGACAAATTTTCTGGTAACTCCCCTGCAGGTAACTTCAAAAGCGGTAATGATATTGTTGCGCAGCCATTTGACTATAGTTTTAAGGTGCTCATTGGCCTTGTTCTCGTAAACCTGCCGCGTACCTTTCGAGGCAGTACTGGCCATTTCCCGGGCACCGGCGAAAAGCTTTAAGGCCTGATTGAAGCTTTCGTCACGCTGTACCAGCCTGAAAAACACTTCGTCGGGCTTTATCTCATCTTCAAAATGCGGCGGGTCAAAGGGTTGGAGAAAATACAGATAAAAATCCCTGGGGGGATGGGCCGTAGAACGTTCATTGGGAGCTCCAAAGAACAGATAGCCCAACCGGCTCACTTTTTTCGCCCGCCACTCGATTTCGTGTTCCCAGATCCTGAAATTGGGTACATAAGTGACCTCCGGGCATTCCATAGCCTGGGCAAGGGCTTCAAAATAGTAGCGGTCTAACTGGGCCTCATTCAGGGTCTCTGCCTTCTGCTCAATCAAGGAATCAAAATCGATATCCTTCTTTAAGTCCAGGTAATACTGGCCGTTCTCCTGGTTAAAAGAGATAAACTGCCCGCTTACCGTCCGCAGGATTTCCCGCAGGACCGATTCAACGGTGGTCTTCAGGAAATCGGCATCCTCTTCGGGTAAAGGTAAGTAGAGGCAGAGGTCGTCGCGCAACTCTTCGGCCGTAACCCCCAGCGGGCTGTAAATATCGCCGGTAGTGAGGCGGTGGACACTTAAAGCGTGGATTATGCGCAGCGCCACAGGCTTATACTGGGGCCGGGTAAAAGCCTGCTGGATGCGGTTTTCTAAAACCTGGCTCTTTTCTATAACTTCTCTTATTTCGGGAATGCTCCTGAAAGACGGGTTATCCCTCAAGTTCTGCCAGTAGGAGTCATAGGCAATGAGGCCGGGCGCAGTTTCCGGAACTTCTTTGTCCAGGAGTTTTTTCATGGCGCCGCTGATGGTTTTCAGCACTTCCCGTTTTTCGGCCACATAGACCTGTTCGAAGATTTCGAGATACGCCGGATGGACGGGAAATAGGGCAACAAATTCATCCATGCGCTCGGCCATAGTGCCGTAAAGTCTGGTGAAACGCTGCAGGTGTTCCCGGATAAGGGCCTTTTGCCTGTCATCCTTGCGCAACAACCGCTCGGCGACTACATAGGCTATATCTTCACGGACAATCCGTATTTGTTCGAAGCGGTCCTTCACCCGGCGCAGGGTTTCCGCTACAAACTGGAAGCGGGGATTGTCGAACAGGGCCTCCTGTACACCGGCCATAAAGCGGAAACGGGTCAGCCGGCAGACCTCGCCTATTTCCCGCAAGAAATTTAAATCGAGAATCAGTTCCTGGTCCTTGCGGGTCCGCAGGTAGTCGAGGAGTTCATCAACAACCAGTAAAAGCCCGTAATCAGGGTAAACCTCCTGAAAAGCATTCATCATTTCAATGAGAGGGTCTTTATTATTGGTGACTTTATCCGCATCCGGAAACTGGTACTCTACTCCCATTTCAGCCAGATGTTCTTCCAGCTCGGCACAGATAATGTTCCGCAGGGACATCGTTGTGGAGCCAATTTCGGTCCTGATGACTTTAAACTTTCCGGCGATGGCTCTGGCCTTTTCCGCCACAGCCGGGTTGCGTATTACCCCGGCCATCTCCGGATATTCGGCCACCGCAGAGATTACCGACATTAAGTGGGATTTACCGGTACCGTAGTTGCCTACGATCAGCAATCCCTTGTTATCCTGAGGGTTATCATATTGAAGTTGAGAAAAAACAACGCCTGCAAGCTGCTCGGCCATGCGGTCGGAGATTACATAGGTTTCAACTAACTGGTAAGCTCTGGCTTTAGCGTCGGCTTCGCGCAATTGGACGATAGTCTCTATGGGTTCAAAATGAATCAGGTCATTGTATTTCACGACACTCCCACCTTTGTTAAATTTGACAAACCAGAGTATCAACTTCAGAATATTTCCTGTACTCCGGGTGACCGGGCTCGGCATAAATCAGTGTGCGGCCTTCAAATTTTCCACTCCATGCAGCCACGATGGTCCGGGTGCGGCTGATGTGTTGAAGCAGGCGTAATGGGTCCTGCTGAAGAGCAGGGTCAAAGAGTATCTCAATATTATCCAGCAAAACAGTGTCTCCCGCCCTATCATCAATAATTGCTTCGATGATTCTGGGCAACCGCAACGGGCGAACCCGGCCGGGGTATTCAAGCAGTTTCTGGCTCAGTATCAGGTTCAGGTTAATGTAAGGATAACCCGCCTCATTGGACAGTTGAAGAAGAGCCCGGGTTTTCCCGGACGCATCCGGCCCAACCAATAACACTAATTGATAATAACGCGACCGGGCTGCCTCTATATGTCTTTTCAGAGCCTCTATTTTATCACTCATAGTAATCACCGGTGCTCATGGTTCGACGGAATCTGGCGAAAATCCTGCCAAAAATAGCAGTCGTTGCTGCAGTTCCGGGTGTGATGCAACCAGCCAGAGCTAAAAAAAACAGGGCGAGGTTCCATCCGTTCCTCGCCCATGCCTATTTCAATTCAGTTTACCACTTTATTACCCGGTTCACGACTTATACTCAGTTCAAAACTTTATTCCATCGAAACATTAATTCTTCAACTTTCCCCCGCCCCCTACTCCACCGTCACGCTCTTGGCCAGGTTGCGGGGCTGGTCCACGTCGCAGCCCCTGACCACGGCCATCTGGTAGGCCAGGAGCTGCAGGGGTATCACGGCCAGCACGGGGGCCAGGACGGGGTTGGTGGGCGGGATGTAGAGCACGTGATCGGCTACCTTTTCCAGTTCCTTCTGCCCCTCCATGGCCAGGGCGATTACCGTGGCGTCCCGGGCCTTCACCTCTTTGATGTTGCTTAAGGTCTTTTCAAAGAGGTTCTTCTGGGTGGCCAGGGCGACCACCGGCACGCCCTTTTCAATCAGGGCCAGGGTGCCGTGCTTCAATTCCCCGGCGGCGTAGGCCTCCGCGTGTATATAGGAGATTTCCTTCAGCTTCAAGGAACCTTCCAGGGCCACGGCATGGTCCAGGCCCCGGCCGATGAAGAAGACATCCTCCGCCCCGCCGTACATCCGGGCGAGATCCCTGATCAGGTGGCCGTTGCTCAGGATCAGTTCCGCCCGGCTGTCCAGCTGTTTTAATTCTTTAATGATCGTCCGCCTTTCCTCAAGGGTAATGGTGCCCCGTACCGTGGCCAGGTGCAGGGCAATCAGGTACATGGCCACCAGCTGGGTGGTATAGGCTTTGGTGGAGGCCACGGCTATCTCGGGACCGGCCCAGGTATAGAGCACGTGGTCGGCTTCCCGGGCAATGGAGCTGTCCACCACGTTGGTCACGGCCAGCACCGGGGCACCCAGACGCCTGGCTTCCCTCAAGGCGGCCAGGGTATCGGCGGTCTCCCCCGACTGGCTGATTACTATCACCAGCGTACCTTCATCAATAAGAGGCTGGCGGTAGCGGAATTCCGAAGCGATATCCACCTCCACCGGTACGCGGGCCAGCTGTTCGATCACATACTTGCCCACCAGGCCGGCGTGGTAGGCGGTGCCGCAGGCGGTGATAAATATTTTACGCAGGCTTCTCAGCTTCCCGTCATCAATCTCCAGCTCTTTGAGCACCACCGCCGAATCGTCACCGGCCAGGCGGCCCTTCAAGGTATCCCGCAGGGCCCGGGGCTGCTCGTGGATCTCTTTGAGCATGAAATGGGCAAAGCCGTTTTTTTCCGCCTGGGCGGCTTCCCATTTTACCTCAAAGACCCGTTTCTCCACCGGCTCCCCGCACCGGTTAAAAATCTTTACTTCTTCCGGTGTCAGTACGGCCATCTCGCCGTCGTCCAGGATGTATGTACGCCGGGTATGGGCCAGCAGGGCGGGGATATCGGAAGCCAGGAAGTTTTCGCCCTGACCAAGGCCCACCACCAGGGGGCTGTCCTGACGCACGGCCACCAGTTTATCCGGCTTGTCAGCAGACAGCACCACCATGGCGTAGGAACCCCGGATGCGCTCCACCACCCGGCGTACCGCCTCCACCAGATCACCCTGATAAAAGTGTTCCACCAGGTGGGGAAGCACCTCCGTGTCCGTTTCGGAAGTAAATTGATGGCCCTGGGAGCCGAGCCATTCCCTCAATTCCAGGTAGTTCTCAATAATCCCGTTGTGCACCACGGCGAAACGCCCGGAACAGTCGCTGTGGGGGTGGGCATTGGTGTCCGAAGGGCGGCCGTGGGTGGCCCAGCGGGTGTGCCCGATGCCGGTACGCGCCTGGCCGTTGTAACCCTGTAACCTTTCCGCCAGGCCGGCCAGTTTGCCCGCCTGTTTGTGCACCTTAATGACCCCGTCTTCCAGAACGGCAATGCCGGCCGAATCATAACCGCGGTATTCCAGTTTGGCCAGCCCGCCAAGGAGTATGGGTACGGCCCGCCGGGGGCCGGTATAGCCAACGATGCCACACATATGAAAAACCTCCAGCAAAAAGGTTTTAAGTCTAATAATTAGAAATGCCGGGGCACAGAAAGGCCTCCGGCAGAGAAAGGGCTTTTGTAAAAAGAAGGAACGGGGGTAATTTCGTAGAACGGCCTCCTACCCTTATGCCACCGGACACCCTTTGTCCCGGCCGTTGCCGGCCGGTTTTGTAGTGTCGTTCACGGTCGTGGCCAACCGGGGAGCAC
Source organism: Desulfofundulus sp. TPOSR (assembly GCF_011393055.1). Classification (NCBI taxonomy): domain Bacteria; kingdom Bacillati; phylum Bacillota; class Clostridia; order Eubacteriales; family Peptococcaceae; genus Desulfofundulus; species Desulfofundulus sp. TPOSR. Next base: position 36,935 of record NZ_JAAOEF010000004.1, read on the forward strand.
CCGCCGAAAACTTCGATAAACTCCCTCCTCGTCAACCCGGAACACCCGTTAAATCAACTGGCTAACCGGCAATTTCCGGGTTCTGGCGCTTTAATTTTCAGTTGTCCCCAAAAAAGACTTGCGCTTCCCACCCCCTTTCAAAAAATCCTCGTTTAAGAGGACACCTTCCGGATTACGTCCACCAGCTCGCCGGCAATGGACCGCAGGAGGTCCATATCCCGGCCCTCAACCATCACCCGCACCAGGGGTTCGGTGCCCGAAGGGCGCACCAGGATGCGCCCCTGACCGGCCAGGCGTTCTTCCTGTTCCCGGATGGCCCGGGCCAGTACGGGACTGTTCATCACCTTATCCTTATCGGTTACCCGGACGTTTTCCAGCAGTTGCGGCAGCTTCTCCATCTGGGCGGCCAGTTCCTGCAGGGTCGCCCCCGTTTCCCGGACCACCTGCAGGAGCTGCAGGGCGGTTAAAATGCCGTCCCCGGTGGTGTTGTAATCCAGCATTATGATGTGCCCGCTCTGCTCCCCGCCAAAGGTGGCTCCCGAACGCAGCAGCTCATCCAGGACGTAACGGTCCCCAACCCGGGTTTTCAGCACCCGGATGCCGCTCTGCCCCAGGGCCAGGTCCAGCCCCAGGTTGCTCATCACCGTGGCCACCACCGTATTTTTGGCCAGCCTGCCCTTTTTCTGGAGGGCCCGGGCCAGGATAACCATAATCTGGTCGCCGTCCACCGGGTTGCCCCGGCCGTCCACGGCGAGTACCCGATCGGCATCCCCGTCATGGGCCAGCCCCAGGTGGGCGCCGTGCTCCAGCACCGCCTCCTGCAGGGCAGCCGGGTGGGTGGAGCCGCAGCCGGCATTGATATTGACCCCGTCGGGGGTGTTGAATATGGGGATGACTTCCGCACCCAGTTCCGCCAGCACCCGGGGGGCAACCCGGGAGGCGGCCCCGTTGGCGCAGTCCACCACCACCTTCAAGCCGGAAAAGTCACATGATACGGTATCCTTTAAAAAGGCCACGTAACGGTCCACCGCATCGACTACCGGGTAGGCACGGCCCACCCCCGCCCCCACGGGAGCGGGAATGCGGTCGGGACAGGAAACCAGCTGCTCGATTTCCTCTTCCATCCCGTCGGACAGCTTGTAGCCGCTGGCTCCGAAAAACTTGATCCCGTTGTCGTCCATGGGATTGTGGGAAGCAGATATAACCACTCCCCCGGCGGCACCCAGGGCCCTGGTGAGGTAGGCAATGGACGCGGTGGGCATGACCCCCACCTTGAGGACATTGACCCCGGCCGAACATATCCCGGCCGTGAGGGCGGCCTCCAGCATGTCGGAGGAAATGCGGGTATCCCAGCCGACCACCAGGCTCGCCCCCGGCAGGCCCCGGGAAAGGACGTAAGCCCCCGCCCGTCCCAGCTTTAAGGCCAGTTCCGGGGTAAGCTCCCGGTTGGCCACCCCCCGGACGCCGTCGGTACCAAATATTGCTCCCATGGTCAAAGTCTCCTTTCACGCTCGACAGAGATCACGTCCAAACACTGATTATTATATCTACAGCCATCGAAGAGGTCAATTTTTTGCCAAAAAGTCTGAGTTCACTAAACATAATATGATGAAGGATGATTTCCGGCCAGTATCACGCCCCTGATAAAAAATCTCTATGGGGCACCACCCGTTTTTCATGTTTGGTTTTGTTCTTCCGGCGGCGTTTTTTCAGGAGGGCTTTCCGCCAAGGGGGAAAGGCGTACCGTAACCTGCACCTGCTCGGGACGCATGACCACCCCGTTCCCGGGAGCAACCAGGCCAACCCTTCGCACCACGTCCTGGCTGACCCCGCTGATATCCACCGGAACAGTGTTTACCCTTTGGACACCTTCCAGTACCGGCGCCGGTGCCGATACCTGGATCACATCGGGTTCCACCCTTACCTCCTCCACCCGGTAACCCGCCGCGGGAGTCCCCCTTACCTGGGGTTCCACCGGCACTTCTTTTACCGGCATGGCCAGAACGGGAACGGTCACCCTGACCACAGGGGGAAACACGCTGACTCCCCGGGGCAGGCCGGTGAGGGTTGCCGATCTTTCCACCGTTCCACTGGCACCCTGTACGTCAACGGTCGCCGTTACCCGGGTAACGGCATTGACCAGCCGCTCCGGTCCTTTCAGGTGCACCAGCGGCGGGTCCACCGTAGCGGCCAGGGCACTGTAACCGGCGGCGGGTTCCCCCCTGAAGGTTACCGCCACCGGGACTTCCTTTTCCACTACCCTGTCCACCTGCACCCGCACCCGGGAGGGGGACACCTGGATCACCCGGATGCCGGGTGGAGCACTCACATTTACCGTCAACTCGTTTTCCCCCGGGGTGATGCCTGATAAGTCCACCACCGCCTGGAAATCACCCGGGGTAAGGGTGGTCAGCTGGCCCCGGCTGCCCTGGGCCCGCACATTCACCGTTGACGGCAGCCCGGTCACCAGGTAACCGTCGGGCACCCCCCGCCCCCGCAGGGAAACATTAAACGGGCGTTCATCCAGGGGGTTCTGCTCGTTGGTCACGTAAACCCACAGGATCAGGGCCATCAACAGCGACAGGATTTGCAGGGAAAGATTGCGCCAGTTTAAACGGGGCAAACAGGAACACCTCCGGCAATGCTACTGTTTGCGGAGCCACAAAAAGGCCAGGGAGCGCCCCTTTTGCGGCTCGAACGCCCCGGCCAGCCGGTCGGCCAGGGCAGGCTCGTCCAGGTTTCTGGCCAGCACACCCTCCACGGCCAGGGAAATGATCCCCGTCTCCTCGGAAACAATCACCGCCAGGGCGTCCGAAACTTCCGTTACGCCAATCCCCGCCCGGTGGCGGGTGCCCAATCCCCTGGCCACGTCGGGGCTTTCCGTCAGGGGTAACAGGCAGGCCGCCGATGCCACCCGGTCGCCCCGGATGATCACCGCGCCGTCATGCAAAGGGGTGTTGGGCTCAAAAATATTGAGCAGTAATTCTGCCGTCACCAGGCCGTCGATTTTAATGCCCGTATCGATGTACTCCTCCAGCCCGGTGGTCCGTTCTAAAACAATCAACGCGCCAATACGCCGGCGGGATAGAAGACTGGCCGCCCGTACCACCTGGCTGATGGTCCGGGAACGATCGTCCTCACCCTGATGAATGAGCGAGCTGGTAAAAAAGCGGCCTCCCCCCAGCTTTTCCAGTGCCCGGCGCAGTTCGGGCTGAAAAACTATGGGCAGGGCCACCACCAGGGCGGTCATGGCCTGGCGCAGCAGCCAGTGAAAGGTGTATAAATGCAGCCAGCTGCTTAAAGCCGTGGCCACCAGCAGAACGGCCAGGCCTTTGAGGAGCTGTACCGCCCGGGTGCCTTTAATCAACAGAATTAACCGGTAGAGAACAAAGGCCACAATGAGGATGTCGATGATACTGGTGAGATTAAACAGATCCAGGTTCAGGGCCTTGAGTTGCTCCAGCAACTTCTTTCCCCCTTCGTACCCCCGATCACGGTTAGTATTGGATCCATGAAGACATTATAACCCTTTTGCGGCTGCAAATAAAGGAGCGCCCTCATCTAATGGAGCGCCCGGATTTATCTACCATTGTTTTTGAGCAACCCGTAGGCGATGCTGTCTACCAGGGCCTGCCAGCTTGCTTCAATGATGTTTGTGGATACCCCCACGGTACCCCAGGACCGCTCACCGTCCCCGGTTTCAATCAGCACCCGCACCACCGCCCCCGTGCCGTCCTTTTCATCCAGCACCCGCACCTTGTAGTCGGTGAGCTGCATGCGCCGGATATCGGGGTAGAAAACTTCCAGGGCCTTGCGCAGGGCATTGTCCAGGGCGTTCACCGGACCGTTTCCTTCCGCCGCCGTGTGCACCACCTGGTCGCCCACGGTCAGCTTGATGATGGCTTCGGAATACACGGGGCTGTTTTCCTTCAGCTCTATGATCACCCGCAGGCTTTCCAGCTTGAAGGGCTCCCGGTAATTGTCGTACGCCCGGCGCAGGAGCAGTTCAAAGGACCCTTCGGCGCCTTCAAACATGTACCCCTGATGTTCCAGTTCCTTAATTTCCTCCAGGAAGCGGCGCGTTTCTTCCTTGCTGGCATCGAGATTGAAGTTGAGCTCCTTTAACTTGTAGAACAGGTTGGACAACCCGCTCAACTCGGATACCAGCACCCGCCGCCGGTTGCCCACCAGTGCCGGGTCAATGTGCTCGTAGGTCCGGGGGTCTTTCAAAATGGCGTTGACATGGACCCCGCCCTTGTGGGCAAAGGCGCTGGCTCCCACAAAGGGCTGGTGGGGGTTGGGATGCAGGTTGGCCAGCTCGCTCACATAGCGGGAGAGATCGGTGAGCTGGGCCAGGGCAGAGCGGGGGATGGTTTCGTGGCCGTACTTGAATGTAAGGTTGGGTATAACGGAACAGAGGTTGGCGTTGCCGCAGCGCTCCCCGTAGCCGTTGATGGTCCCCTGCACATGGGTTGCCCCGGCCCGCACCGCCGCCAGGGTGTTGGCCACGGCCAGTTCCCCGTCATTATGGCAGTGGATGCCCAGGACAACCGGGATCTCTTCCTTTACCCTTCCCACTATAGCGGCAATTTCCTCCGGCAGGCTTCCCCCGTTGGTATCGCACAGTACCAGCCGGTCGGCCCCTCCCCGCACGGCGGCCCGTAAGGTGGCCAGGGCATATTGCGCATTGGCCTTAAAGCCGTCAAAAAAATGTTCCGCATCGTAAATGACCGTCAATCCCCGGCTTTTCAAATAGCCCACCGATTCTTCAATCATGGCCAGGTTTTCTTCCAGGGTGGTCCCCAGGGCCCTGGTAACGTGTAAGTCCCAGCTCTTGCCGAAAATTGTGGCTACGGAAACCCCGGCGGCCAGAATGCACTGGATGTTGCCGTCTTCCTGCACCGGAACACCGGGCTTGCGGGTGGACCCAAAGGCGGCAATGCGGGCATGGGACAGCCGGTGGTTTTTAATGCGCTGGAAAAAAGCCATGTCCTTGGGGTTGGAGCCGGGCCAGCCGCCTTCCACGTAGTGAAAGCCCATTTTATCAAGCTTGAGGGCAATCTTGACCTTGTCTTCCGCGGAAAAGGAAATCCCTTCCCCCTGGGAGCCGTCCCGCAGGGTGGTATCGTAAATCTCCACTACCGCCATGGTTTCTCCCCCTTAGACAAGCTCGCCCCTTTCCACCAGTTCGGCAATCAGCCGGCCCATCTCCGTGGTGGTTACCTGGTGTTTGCCCGGTTCCATGATATCGGCCGTGCGGTATCCCTGCTCAAGCACCGCGGCCACCGCCCGTTCAATGGCCGCGGCCGCCTCCTCCAGCCCGAAGGAATGGCGCAGCATTAAGGCACCGGAAAGGATGGCGGCAATGGGATTGGCCAGCTGACGCCCGGCAATGTCCGGGGCGGAGCCGTGAACCGGCTCATATAAGCCCACCCCGTCTCCCAGGCTGGCCGAGGGCAGCATACCCAGGGAGCCGGTGAGCTGGGCGGCCTCGTCGCTCAGGATATCACCGAAAAGGTTTTCCGTCAGCAGTACATCGAATTGTTTCGGGTTGCGCACCAGCTGCATGGCACAGTTATCAACCAGCATGTGGTTGACTTCCACGTCGGGGTAATCCCGGGCCATGTCCGTAACCACCTCCCGCCACAGGCGGGAGCTTTCCAGCACATTGGCCTTATCCACCGAGGTGAGCTTTTTCTTTCTCTTCCGGGCCAGTTCAAAGGCCCGCCTGGCCACCCGCCGGATCTCTTCGGTGGTGTAGACCAGGGTTTCCACCACCCGCTGCCCGCCGGGAATTTCCTCCCGCTTTTTCTCCCCGAAATAAAGCCCGCCGGTCAGCTCCCGCACCACCACTATATCCAGCCCCTCCGCCACTTCCGGCTTCAGGGTGGAAGCACCGGCCAGGGCCGGGAAAACCACGGCCGGGCGCAGGTTGGCGTAAACATTCAGGGCCTTCCGCAGGGGCAGCAGGGCGCCCGCTTCCGGTCGCAGGTGCACCGGGAGGTTATCCCATTTGGGCCCCCCGACCGCCCCCAGAAGGACCGCATCACTGGACCGACACAGATCCAGGGTGGCCTGGGGCAGGGGCTGGCCCGTGGCGTCATAGGCTATTCCCCCGATTAAGCCTTCCTGGAAACAAAATTCATATCCAAAACGACGTCCGGCGGCGGCCAGGACCCGGGTGGCCTGGGCCGTTACCTCCGGGCCAATACCGTCCCCCGGCAGAACCGCAATCCTGTACATCATCCATTCAACCTCCGGGCTACGTAGTTAATCAGGCCTCCGGCGGCGATGATCTCCTGCATGAACGGCGGCACCGGTGTGGCCCGGTACTGCTCGCTGCGGGTCAGGTTGGTGATGGTCCCCGATTCCACGTCCACCGCCACTTCGTCACCCTCCTGGATCTTAGCCGCCGCTTCCGGCGACTCGAAGATGGGCAGGCCGATGTTGAAGGCGTTGCGGTAGAAAATGCGGGCAAAGGAAGCGGCAATCACGCAGGAAACCCCGGCCGCCTTGATGGCTATGGGGGCATGCTCCCGGGAGCTGCCGCAGCCGAAGTTTTTCCCGGCCACAATGATGTCCCCCGGCTGCACCCTCCCGGCAAAGGAGGGATCCGCATCCTCCATGCAATGGGCGGCCAGCTCCCGGGGATCGGAGGTATTCAGGTAACGGGCCGGGATAATGGCGTCGGTGTCTATATCATCACCAAACTTCCACGCTTTTCCGCGCAGCTGGTTCATCTACAGCACCTCCTGGGGAGCGGCAATCCGCCCCAAAATGGCCGAGGCGGCGGCTACCGCGGGATTGCTTAAGTATACTTCGCTTTCCGGGTGGCCCATCCGGCCGACAAAATTCCGATTGGTGGTAGCCAGGCAGCGCTCCCCGGCGGCCAGGATGCCCATGTGGCCGCCCAGGCAGGGGCCGCAGGTGGGAGTGCTCACCGCCGCACCGGCGTCAATAAATATTTCAATTAAACCTTCCTTTAAAGCGGTGCGGTAAACTTCCTGGGTTCCCGGGATAATGATCAGGCGCACATCGGGATGCACCTTCTTGCCCTGCAACACCCGGGCGGCCAGGCGCAGGTCCTCCAGTCGGCCGTTGGTGCAGGAACCGATAACCACCTGCTGGATCTCCACGTGTCCCGCCTGGCTCACCGGGCGGACATTGGAGGGCAGGTGGGGGAAGGCCACCTGGGGTTCCAGCTTGCTCACATCAAACTCGTAAACCCGGGCGTACCGGGCACCGGGATCGCTCTGATACACCCGGTAGGGCCTTCTGGCCCGTCCCTTTACGTAGTCGAGAGTAATTTCATCGGGCGGCACAATGCCGTTTTTGGCTCCGGCCTCAACGGCCATATTGGCCATGGTCAGGCGCCCGTCCATGGACAGGGTCTCGATGGCCGGCCCGGTGAATTCCATGGCCTGGTAGAGGGCGCCGTCCACGCCGATCTGGCCGATGGTGTAGAGGATTAAATCCTTGCCCCCCACCCAGGGCTGGAGCTCTCCATAATAGACGAACCTAATTGACTCGGGAACTTTGAGCCAGATTTCCCCCAGGGCCATGGCCGCAGCCAGGTCGGTGCTGCCCACCCCGGTGGCAAAGGCCCCCAGGGCGCCATAGGTACAGGTATGGGAATCGGCCCCGATCACCACGTCCCCCGGTCCCACCAGCCCCTGCTCGGGCAAAAGGCAGTGCTCGATCCCCATGCGCCCGACCTCGAAGTAGTGGGTCAGCTGCTGCTGGCGGGCAAAGTCCCTGAGGATTTTGGCCTGCTCGGCCGACTTGATATCCTTGTTCGGTACGAAGTGGTCGGGTACCAGGACCACCCGCTCCCGGTCAAAGACCTTTTCTACACCGATGCGCCGGAACTCCTTAATGGCCACGGGAGCGGTAATGTCGTTACCCAAAACCAGGTCCACCCGGACATTGATCAGCTGCCCGGGCTCCACCCGGTCGAGGCCGGCATGGGCGGCCAGGATCTTTTCCGTGATGGTCATGGGCATGTTCTTAATTCACCTCGTTACAGCTTTTATCTTTTAACCTCCCCGTCTCCCAGAGGAGCCTGTTGACCGCGTTGACGTAGGCTTTGGCGCTGGCCTCCAGGATGTCCGTGCTGATGCCCCGGCCCAGGTAGGTCTTGCCGCCGTTTTCGGAAATTTTCAAGGTAACCTCGCCAATGGCGTCCTTACCGGAGGTAACGGCATTAATCCCCCAGCTCTTGAGCACGCAGGGAATGCCGGTGACCTTGTCGACCGCCCGGCAGATGGCATCCACGGGGCCGTTGCCGCAAGCCGCCTCCTCAAAGACCTCGTCGCCCTTCTTCAACCCGACGGTGGCTGTGGGCACTATGGTCGTACCCGTGGAAATGTGCAGGTACTCCAGGGTATAGGTTACCGGCACCGGGCGCAGCTCTTCCTCCACAATGGCTTCCAGGTCCGCGTCGGTGATTTCCTTTTTCTTGTCGGCCAGGACCTTGAACTGCTGGAAGGCCTTGTTAAGCTCTTCCTCTCCCAGCTCGTAACCCAGCTCCAGGAGCCTCTGCCGGAAGGCGTGCCGCCCCGAGTGTTTGCCCAGAACCAGGTTGCTCTGGCTGATCCCCACCATCACCGGGTTCATGATCTCGTAGGTGGTACGCTCCTTGAGCACCCCGTCCTGGTGAATGCCCGATTCGTGGGCAAAGGCGTTCTTCCCCACCACCGCCTTGTTGGGCTGCACGGGCATGCCGGTAAGGCTGGACACCAGGCGGCTGGTGCGGTAAATTTCTTCCGTACGGATGTTGGTCTCACAGCCGAACTGGTCCCGGCGGGTATACAGGGCCATGACCACCTCTTCCAGGGCGGCGTTTCCGGCCCGCTCGCCGATGCCGTTGATGGCCCCTTCCACCTGGTTGGCCCCGGCCGCCACCGCCGCCAGGGAATTGGCCACCGCCAGCCCCAGGTCGTCGTGGCAGTGCACGCTCAGCACCACCTTCTCAATGCCCGGCACCCGCTGGCGGATGTCCCGGATGAAACGGGCAAATTCCTCGGGCGTGGCGTAACCCACCGTGTCCGGGATGTTCACCACCGTAGCCCCGGCCGCAATAGCCGCCTCCAGCACCCGGCACAGGAAATCCAGCTCCGACCGGGAGGCATCCTCGGCGGAAAACTCCACGTCGGAAACATAACTTTTGGCCCGCCTGACTGCGGCCACGGCGGCTTCTATTACCTGTTCTTCGGTCATGCGCAGCTTGTGGCGCATATGAATGGGCGAGGTGGCAATAAAGGTGTGAATCCGGGGCTGCTCCGCCCCCTTAACGGCCTCCCAGGCCCGGTCGATGTCCTGGAAATTGGCCCGGGCCAGGGCCGCCACGGTCACGCCCCGTACTTCCCGGGCAATGGTCTTCACCGCCTCGTAATCCCCCGGGGAAGTGATGGGAAAACCGGCCTCAATCACGTCCACGCCCAGCCTGGCCAGCTGCCTGGCGATCTGCAATTTCTCCATCACGTTCAGGCTTACCCCCGGGGATTGCTCCCCGTCCCTCAAGGTAGTATCAAAGATGTAAACACGCCGGGTCATAAAAGTCCTCCTTTGAGTGGAATCAACCTTCAAAGGTTTCGTCAATTCCACGTCCGCTGGGAACCATGGGCAGAACTTTCTCCTGTGGACTTACCAGGCAATTGACCAGCACCGGGCCGGTCGTGCCGAGCGCCTCGGGGATGACCCTTTGCGCCTCTTCTTCCGTTTCTACGGTAAAGCCCTTGATGCCATAAGCCCTGGCCAGGGTGATGAAATCGGGATGGAACTTGAAGTCCACGGCCATGTAGCGGCCCTCGCAGTAATATTCCTGGAGCTGGCGCACCATGCCCAGGGTCTGGTTATTGATCATGAATATTTTTATGGGCAACTCCTGCTCCCGCACCGTGGCCAGCTCCTGCATGGTCATCTGGAAACTGCCGTCGCCGGTAACCAGGATAACCTGCCGGTCGGGCAGTCCCAGCTGGGCGCCAACTGCGGCGGGCAGGCCAAAACCCATGGTGCCCAAACCACCCGAAGATATCAGGCCGCGCGGGTGCTTAAACCGGTAGTACTGGGCCACCCACATCTGGTGCTGACCCACATCGGTGGCGATGGTGGCGCAGCCTCTGGTGTGGCGGTACAATTCTTCAATGATGTACTGGGGTTTCAAGCCGCCTTCCCGGTTGTAGCGCAAAGGATAAAGTTCCCGCAGTTCCTGGACGCGGGCCAGCCAGGGGGAACGGTCGGTTTTCTTGAGCAGGGGCAAGAGGGCCTGCAGCACCAGCTTCACGTCCCCCACGATGGGTACATGCACCGGCACGTTCTTGCCAATTTCGGCCGGGTCGATGTCCACGTGGATCACCACCGCGTGGGGGGCAAATCTGGCCAGCTTGCCCGTTACCCGGTCGTCAAACCTGGCCCCCAGGGCAATGAGCAAATCGCACTCCGTCACGGCCAGGTTGGCGTAGCGGGTCCCGTGCAGGCCGAGCATCCCCAAAAACAGCGGGTGATCCCCGGGAAAGCTGGAAAGCCCCATGAAGGTATTGGTAACCGGGGCGGAAATTAACTCGGCCAACTCCAAAAGCTCCGCGCTGGCCCCGGAATTGAGAATGCCGCCGCCGGCGTAAATCACCGGGCGCTGCGACCTGTTGATTAATTCCGCCGCCTCGTTTATTTTGTTGCGGTGCCCCCGGTAGGTGGGCTTATACCCCCGCAGCTTCACCGTTTCAGGATAGTGAAAGTCAATGGTCGCCCCGGCCACATCCCTGGGCAGGTCAATGAGTACCGGCCCCGGCCGGCCGGTGGAAGCGATATGAAAGGCGTTCTTAATGATCTGGGGCAGGGCAGCCGGGTCTTTTACCAGGTAATTATGCTTGGTAATGGGAATGGTAATCCCCGTGATATCCACTTCCTGAAAGGAGTCGGTGCCCACCTGGCTGGTGGGTACCTGGCCGGTAAAAACCACCAGGGGGACCGAGTCCATGTAGGCGTTGGCTATCCCGGTCACCAGGTTCGTGGCTCCCGGGCCGGAGGTAGCCATGCATACCCCCACCCGCCCGGTAGCCCGGGCGTAGCCGTCGGCGGCATGCACGGCCCCCTGCTCGTGGCGGACCAGTACATGCTTGATGGAGGAATGATAGAGGGCGTCGTATACGGGGAGCATGGCGCCTCCCGGATATCCAAAAACAATATCCACCTTTTCCAGCTCCAGGCAGCGGACGAGGGCCTGGGCAGCGGTAATCTTCAAGGCAACTCCCCCCTTTTCCAGCCGTTTTTCCGGGAGTTACCGGGGGGCCCAACCGGCGGGCCCCGCCCTGAACCCGGTATTTAGCGCTTTTGCAGCCAGGGCATCATCTTGCGCAGCTCGGCCCCCACCTTTTCAATGGGGTGTTCGGCCTCCCGGCGGCGCATGGCGTTGAACATGGGCCGGTTGGCCTGGTTTTCCAGGATCCACTGTTTGGCAAACTGGCCGTTCTGGATCTCCTGCAACACCCGCTTCATTTCCCTGCGGGTCTCTTCCGTGATGATGCGCTTACCGACCATGTAATCCCCATATTCGGCGGTGTTGCTGATGGAGTAACGCATCCAGCTCAGGCCGCCCTCGTAGATCAGGTCGACAATGAGCTTGAGTTCGTGCAGGCACTCAAAGTAGGCCATTTCCGGGGCGTATCCGGCCTCCACCAGGGTGTCGAAGCCGGCCTTGATTAACTCGGAAACCCCGCCGCACAGGACAGCCTGCTCGCCAAAGAGGTCGGTTTCCGTTTCTTCCTTAAAGGTGGTCTCGAAAACGCCAGCCCGGGTGCCGCCGATGCCCCTGGCGTAGGCCAGGGCCAGCTCTTTTGCCCGGCCGCTGGCATCCTGATGGACGGCCACCAGGCAGGGCACCCCTTTCCCTTCTACAAACATGCGGCGGACGATGTGTCCCGGCCCCTTTGGTGCCACCATAAAGACATCCACATCTGCCGGGGGAGTAATCTGTCCATAATGGATGTTAAAGCCATGGGAGAACATCAGGGCCTTGCCGCTCCTCAGGTGGGGGGCAATGTGCTCTTTATACAGCCCGGGCTGCACCTCATCGGGCACCAGCACCTGGATGATGTCCGCACGCTCAGCCGCCCCGGCCGGTGTATAAACCTCAAATCCATCAGCCTTAGCCCTTTCCCGGCTGCGGCTGGTTTCCGGCAAGCCAACGATCACATTTAATCCGCTGTCTTTTAAATTCTGGGCCTGGGCGTGTCCCTGGCTGCCGTAGCCCAGAACCGCAATGACCTTTCCCTGTAATAAGCTCAGATCGGCATCGCTGTCGTAGTAAACTTTAGCCATCTCACTCATCCTCCCGTGAACCATTGGTATTGATACTGGTATAGCGGGAACCCCGCAGCATGGCAATTTTACCTGTACGCACCAGTTCTTTAATCCCGTAAGGCTTGAGGGATTCCTCAAAGGCCCTGATCTTGCCCTCGTTGCCGGTGCATTCCAGGATCATGGTCCGCCGTCCCAGGTCCACAATGCGGGCCCGGAAAATATCGGCAATCTGCATTATTTCCCCCCGTTTTTTCCGGCCCGGCATTCACCTTGATGAGCACCAGTTCCCGGTCCACGTATTCGTCGGCGGTGATGTCGCTGATCTTGATCACATCGATGAGCTTGTGGAGCTGCTTGGTCACCTGTTCCAGTACCCGGTCGTCTCCCTCCACCACAATAGTCATGCGGGAAATGGCCGGGTTGTCGGTGCGCCCCACCGCCAGGCTGTCGATGTTGTATCCCCGCCGGCTGAACAGGCCGGCCACCCGGGCCAGGACCCCGGGGTTGTTTTCCACCAGCACCGCCAGGGTGTGTCGCATCATACCACCTCCCCGGTTTAACCTAACATGCGGTCCAGGGACTCGCCCGGAGGAACAAAGGGCAGGACATTCTCTTCCCGTTCAATGACGAAGTCCATGAGCACCGGCTTGGACGTGGCCAGGGCCTGCTCCAGGGCCGGCCTGACGTCGGCGGGTTTTTCCACCCGCATGCCCACCGCGCCGTAGGCCTCGGCCAGCTTGACAAAGTCGGGGTTGACCAGCTCGCTGTAGGAATAGCGGCGGTTGTAAAAGAGCTCCTGCCACTGGCGGACCATGCCCAGGTAACCGTTATCCAGGATGGCCACCTTTACCGGCAGGTCGTAGTTTACCGCCGTGGCCAGCTCCTGGATGTTCATCTGGATGCTGCCGTCGCCGGCGATGTCAAAGACAATCTCACCGGGGCAGGCCACCTGCACGCCGATGGCCGCAGGCAGGCCAAAGCCCATGGTACCCAGCCCGCCGGAAGAGATAAAGGTCCGGGGGCGGGTATAAGTGTAATAATGGGCCGCCCACATCTGGTGCTGGCCCACCTCGGTAGTAATCCTGGCCTGGCCTTTGGTCACCCGGTATATCTCCCGGATGACATGCTGGGGTTTGAGGTGGCCGTTTTCCTCGTAGGTAATGGGGTATTCCTTTTTCCAGGTCTGGATCTTCTCCTGCCAGGCTCCCGGCAACTTGGCTTCCAGACGCTCAATGAGGGCGGACAAAACCCGCTTGACATCCCCCACCAGGGGAATGTCTACCCGTACATTCTTCCCTATTTCCGCCGGGTCAATGTCAATGTGCATGATCCTGGCCTGGGAAGCAAAACTCTCCAGCTTGCCGGTAACCCGGTCGTCAAACCGCACGCCTACGGCAATCAGCAGGTCGCACTCGCAGACGGCAAAGTTGGCGTACTTGCTGCCGTGCATGCCCAGCATACCCAGGGCCAGGGGATGATCCCCGGGGAAACCTCCCAGACCCATAAGGGTGGTGGCCACGGGGGCCAGGATCAGCTCGGCAAAGCGGCGCAGCTCCCGGTGGGCGCCGGAATAAACCACGCCGCCCCCGGCGTAAATCACCGGCCGCTCGGCCCGGGCAATGGCTTCCGCCGCCCGGTTGAGCTGTTCTGCCGGCGGTTCCAGCACCGGGCGGTACCCGGGCAGGTTGACCGGGCCGGGGTCCTCGTACTCGGTTTGGGTGCTGGAGACGTCCTTGGGTATATCCACCAGCACCGGGCCGGGCCTGCCGGTGGTGGCGATGTAAAAGGCCTCCTTGATGACCCGGGCCAGGTCCCGCACGTCTTTCACCAGATAATTGTGCTTGGTAATGGGCAGGGTGATCCCCGTAATATCCGCTTCCTGGAAGGAGTCCTTCCCCAGCTGGGAAGTAACCACCTGCCCGGTAAAGGCCACCAGGGGTACGGAATCCATGTAGGCATTGGCAATGCCCGTAACCAGGTTGGTGGCCCCGGGACCCGAGGTGGCCAGGCATACCCCCGGCCGGCCCGAAGCCCGGGCATAGCCGTCCGCCGCGTGGGCGGCACCCTGCTCGTGTCTGGTTAAAATGTGCCGGATATCCGCATCGTAGAGGGCATCATAAATGGGCAATACCGCGCCTCCGGGATAACCGAAGATGGTATCCACTCCCTGTTCACGCAAACAGTCCACCAGGATTTGCGCCCCGGATTTTTTCATGCCCCCTCACCTCCACCATCCTATTCGAAAACTGCTCCCGTGCCGGCCGAACTCACCTGCCGGGCATAGCGGGCCAGGTAACCCCTGCTCACCCGGGGGGCAGGAGGAGTCCACCGGGCCAGCCGGTCCTGTATTTCTTCCGGACTGAGTTCCACATCCAGGCGATAATTGGGAATGTCAATGACAATCATGTCCCCGTCCCTGACCACGGCCAGGGGGCCGCCTGCAGCCGCCTCGGGGGAAATATGGCCGATGGAGGCACCCCGGGTGGCGCCGGAAAAACGCCCGTCGGTCAAAAGGGCCACATCCCTGTCGAGCCCCATGCCCGCCACCGCCGCCGTGGGAGCCAGCATTTCCCGCATACCGGGACCGCCCCGGGGACCTTCATAACGAATGACAATCACATCGCCCCTGTTTATCGTGCCGCCCAGGATGGCCGCCAACGCCTCCTCCTCGGAATCAAATACGCGGGCCGGCCCGCGGTGCACCATCATTTCCGGGGCCACACCGGCCTTTTTCACCACCGCCCCGCCGGGGGCCAGGTTGCCCCGCAGGATGGCTATGCCGCCGGTGGGGCTGTGGGGATTCTCAATGTCCCGGATCACCTCCGGCCGGCTTACCTGACGGTCCCGGATCAGTTCGCCAACGGTTTGCCCGGAAACCGTAGGCAAATCTAAGTGGAGCAGGTTCTTTTTCGCCAGCTGGGCCATAACTGCCGGAATACCACCCGCCTCATGGAGGTCCTGCATGAAGTAGGGCCCCATGGGGCTGAGCTTGCACAAATTTGGCGTGCGGGCACTGATTTCATTGATCTTGTCCAGGCTGATTTCCACCCCGGCCTCCCGGGCAATGGCCGGGAGGTGCAGCACCGTGTTGGTGGAGCAGCCCAGGGCCATATCCACAGCCAGGGCGTTCTCAAAGGCCCTGGCGGTCAGGATGCTTGATGGCCGCACATCATCTTTCACCAGTTCCACGGCGCGCATGCCCGTCAACTTGGCCAGCCGGCGCCGGGCCGCCGAAACGGCGGGGATGGTGCCGTTGCCGGGCAGGGCCATACCGATGGCCTCGGTAAGGCAGTTCATGGAGTTGGCGGTAAACATGCCGGCGCAGGAACCGCAGCCCGGGCAGGCCTCCTCCTCCAGGGCGGCCAGTTCCTCTTCCGTCATCCGGCCCGCCCGCACGGCCCCCACGGCCTCGAACATGTTGCTCAAGGATAAATCCCGGCCCTGGTAGCGGCCGGCCAGCATGGGGCCGCCGCTGATCACTATGGCTGGAATGTCCAGCCGGGCGGCGGCCATGAGCATGCCCGGCACGATCTTGTCGCAGGCGGTTACCAGGACCAGGCCGTCAAACTGGTGGGCCTGGACCATAACCTCTATGGAATCGGCAATCAGCTCGCGGCTGGCCAGGGAATACTTCATGCCGCTGTGGTTCATGGCAATGCCGTCACAAACCGCAATGCAGGGAAACTCCACCGGCGTGCCGCCGGCCATTCGCACACCGGCCTTGACCGCGGCGGTGATCTCGTTTAAATGCATGTGCCCCGGCACGATTTCATTGAAGGAATTCACCACCCCGATCATGGGCCGCTCCAGTTCCTGGTCCACGAAACCCAGGGCCTTTAAAAGGGAACGGTGCGGGGCCTTCTCCAGACCCTTTTTTATGGCGTCGCTGCGCACGGCCAAGCCCTCCTTATTCAGTCGTCAGTCGTCGGAAGTCGGAAGTCGGAACTGACCGGACACTAGCCGGCGCAGTTCATGCTACGCTCATCTTCCCGGAAGATTACCGGCCCGTCAACCCTGGTCAGCTCCCGGTAGGCCCGGATCAACTCCCAGGTCATTTTCCCGGGACGGCCGTCGCCAATGACCCGGCCGTCCAGCTTAACCGCCGGGATGACCTCCGCCGCCGTGCCGGTAAGGAAGCACTCGTCGGCGGTGTAAATGTCATGCCGGGTAAAGAGTTTCTCCTCCACCGGGATGCCCTTTTGACGGGCAATCTCCATCACCGTGTTGCGGGTAATCCCCTCCAGAATGCCCGCATAGGGCGGCGGGGTAATGAGCACGCCGTTTTTGACGATGAAAATGTTGTCCCCGGTAGCCTCGGCCACATAGCCCTCCTGGTTGAGCATCACCGCCTCGGGGGCGCCCACCAGGTTGGCCTCCATCTTGGCATAGATGTTGTTGAGGTAGTTCAAAGATTTGACCCGGGGGTTGCACGCCTCGGGCAGGTTGCGGCGGGTGGCCACGGTAACCAGCTCCAACCCCTTTTCATACAGTTCTTCGGGATAGAGCTGGATGGAAGCGGCTATGCAGAAGATGGTCGGACTGGGGCACTTGCGGGGATCCAGGCCCAGGTCCCCCCGGCCCCGGGTGACCACCAGGCGAATGTAGCCGTCCCGCAGGCCGTTGCGCCGGCAGGTTTCCAGCACCACTTCTTCCATTTCGGGCATGGTGATGGGAATATCAAGGCCTATGGTGCGCGCCGACTCGTACAGGCGTATAATATGCTCCCTGAGCTTGAAAACCCGGTTATGGTAGGCCCGGATGCCTTCAAAAACGCCGTCCCCATATAGAAGGCCGTGATCAAAAACGGATACCACTGCCTGCTCTTCCGGTACAAACTTGCCGTCAAGATAAATAATCAGTCCCATCAAAACACACCTCTCTTCTTTCTTGCAAATTCCCTTTCTCCTGTCTCCCCCATCCGGGGGATAACTACAAGTAACACCAATGTTCACCCCCGCTTCAAACCAGTAAAAAATAAGACCCGATACGATATTTCCCACAGAGTGGAACCTATCCGCTCGGGTCTTTTATCCCCACGGTGTAACCGCCGTGAAATTTTCACCGGCGGCCTGTACCGCTTGGTCCAGTCCCCCGCCAAAGCGGGGCGGAACCCTAGGTACACTTCCCTCCGTACAAACCCTATGTACTTGTTTTGTGGGATAAAAATTAAAAACCTCCCGCCCCGGCAGCCCAAAGAAAACTGCCAGGGACGAGAGGTAAATCCTCGCGCGGTACCACCCTGCTTGCCCTTGCCTCGCGGCAAGGACCCCTTATGTGTCCCTACCAGGACACGGCTTTGGTAACGGGTGACCAACCCGGCCCGGCTTAATCGGCGTTACTGCAAGAGACGCCTTTCAGCTGGCGACTCCGGGGCGATCCTTTCACCTGCTCCGGCGCCGGTTCGCAGCTACCCCGGCTCTCTGCAGCCTGGAAGACAGGTTACTCGCTCCCCTTCATAGTCTTTATCCGTGAACTTGTTATCCAGTATACAGTTTCAGGGTACGGGTGTCAAGCAATTTTTAGTTAAGAATTTGTTTAGTTTTTACCGGCCCAACCTCTCCCTTGCCCGGGAAATGGCCTCCCGGACAGACTCCGGCGCCGGCCCCCCCAGCACCCGCCGGGCGGCCACGCACTGCCTGATATCAATGGCCCGGTAAACATCTTCTTCAACCCGGGGGGCGAAATGCCTGAACTCCTCCAGGGACAGTTCCTCCAGGGATTTACCCCGGGACAGGCAGTAGTAAACCAGTTTGCCCACCTGTTCATGGGCTTCCCGGAAGGGTACGCCTTTTTTCACCAGGTAGTCCGCCAGGTCGGTGGCGTTGGTGAAGCCCCCCCTTGCCGCCCCGGCCATATTTTCCGGGCGCACCTTTAAGCTGGCCACCATGGGCGTGAAAACCCGCAGGCACTTTTTGACCGTGTCCACGGCATCAAAAAGGGCTTCTTTATCTTCCTGCATGTCTTTATTGTAAGCCAGGGGTAACCCTTTAAGCATGGTCAAAAGGGTCATTAAATCGCCAAATACCCGGCCGGCTTTGCCCCGGGTCAACTCCGCCACATCGGGGTTCTTTTTCTGGGGCATCATGCTGCTACCGGTGCTGTAGGCATCATCCAGCTCCACAAAGGCAAACTCTGCAGAAGACCAGAGGATAATCTCCTCACAAAAACGGCTCAAGTGCACCATGATCAAGGCTGCGGCAGCCGTAAACTCCACCGCAAAGTCCCGGTCACTGACGGCATCCAGGCTGTTTTCCGCCACGGCGGCAAAACCAAGCTGTTCGGCCACGCAGGCCGGATCTATGGGAAAGGTGGTGCCGGCCAGGGCCCCTGCACCCAGGGGCAGAACATCCGTACGCCGCCGGCAGTCCTGCAGCCTGTCCACATCCCGTCCAAACATTTGCACATAAGCCATTAAATGGTGGGCCAGGGTGATGGGCTGGGCCCGCTGCAGGTGGGTGTAGCCGGGCATAACCGTATCCAGGTGCTTTTCGGCCAGATCCAGCAGAGTTTTCTGCAGCTGCCTGAGGAGAGCGATAATGGCGTCAATTTCATCCTTTAGATACATGCGCACGTCCAGGGCCACCTGGTCGTTGCGGCTGCGGGCGGTGTGAAGCTTTTTTCCCACCGGACCGATGCGCTCGGTAAGCAACTGTTCTATATTCATGTGAATGTCCTCGGCGGCCACCGAAAACTGCACCCGGCCTTCCTCAATATCGGCCAGGATTTCTTCCAGACCCTTTATGATTGCCTGCGCTTCTTCCGGAGCAATAATCCCCTGTTTGGCCAGCATACGGGCATGGGCCATGCTGCCCCGTATATCATAACGGTACAACCGCTGGTCAAAGGAAATGGAAGAATGAAAGTCGTCCACCAGGTGATCCGTAGCCTTTTGAAAGCGTCCTCCCCACAGTTTGGCCACTGAAAACACTCCCTACGGCAAGAGATTGTTAGCTGCACCAGCCTGTTTGCAACGATTCTTGTTGATTTTAGCATTCCCGCAAGCGCCATGCAAGCCTTGAAATATGCCTCATTTTGGCCCGCCGCCCATGGCCGGTTAACTTATGGCATTCTTACCCGATAATTGTCTGCACGATTTGCATATTTTTCGAGTGTTAACGCCCACGCCGGGCGCACAAGAAAAGGCAGCCCCTTTCGGGAAACTGCCTTTGGCCTCACGGTTTTTTGTTCTTTACCGGATTCCCTCTTACCTGCCGATTGCCGTTAAAATCAGCTTAATGGAAAGCCCTAACAAGCCGCCCATAACAGCAACCTGGCCTACCCAGAAGATAAACATCCACTTGATCAAATCCGCCCTGGTGTGAGCGATCTCTGTTTTGAGCTCCGTCCTGAGATCGGCAATTTGTTTTTCAATTCCGCCTTTTGCTTCCGTCAGCCTCTGTTCCAGTTTGTCAGAAGCCTTTTCCTCCAGGCTTCCCTTTATGTTTTTTGCGGCCTGGTTAAGCAGGTCAACTAATTCTTTTACGCCATCCTCGCCCAGCTTCATTCGCAAGGTTTCCGGGATATAAAGAATCTCCGCCATCCCGCTCACTTCCCTTCGCCCCCATTCTACCACAGGCCGGTCTAACCGGCAAGGCGGACGCCCAGGGCAATCAGCCCCTTGTGGCCCTGCCGGTATTTAATTTCCACCGTCTTGTCCACCGCACCGGCCAAAGCCTGGCCAGCGCCGTTTTTGGCGTAGACGGCGTGTTTGGTGCCGTCTATGGCCTGGCAGTAGGCCCTGACGGCGCCGGGGGACTTGCCGGACCGGACTTCCAGCACCGTGAAGGTGCCGGTTTCCGTGCCGTCCCCGGCGGCCTGCGCCTGGCCGTTCGGCTGGGCCTGCTGGGCCGGTTGCACCTGCTTCCCGCCCAGCGCCTCCGCTATGGCCGCTTCCAGCTCGACGGTGTCCTTCCCGGCCTGCACGTAGGCGGCCAGCAGGTTTGCCAGCGCAACGGCCCCGGCATGGCGAGCTTTCAGCGCCTCCAGTTTTGCCTCGGACTCCACTCCTCCCCATCATACACCAGTGGCTGGAGGAAGATCAACAGCGCCCACCCAAACAGCGCCATACAGCCAAACGTATTTTTGAACGGCTAAAAGACGAGCACAACTACCAGGGCAGTGAGAAACCGTGCGTCGCTACGTGCGCCTCTGGCGGCAAAACCAGCCCAAGGAAATGTTTTTGCCCATGGACTTCGGCCTCAGCGGTTGGGCGCAGGCAGACTGGTTTTCTGTTTGTCTGAATTTTTGTCTGACACACCGGGTTTTTCCTTCCGGCAACCCCAGGAAACATGCGGGTTTCAGGGGAACCATACGAAGCCGCCCCCGGCCCTCCCCCGGAAAATTAGAAAACCCGCAAGCCCTTGATTTTACTGGGCCTGCGGGTTTTATCCTGGTGCGCCTGGCAGGAATCGAACCTGCGCAAGACCCGGCTCCGGAGGCCGGCGCTCTATCCGCTGAGCTACAGGCGCATCTAAATAGCTGCATATGTTATTATATCAAAACCACAAAAAAAAGCAATAGTAAATTCTTTTGTTTACATAATATGAGCCATACGGCACCCTTTACGGCAAATCCAGCTGGCCTATAATTGATTTTAGCGTCCGGGCGGAATGATGTAAGGCTTCTTCTTCCTGGGGAGCCAGGGGCACGGCCAGCACCCGGGCCCTGCCCGTCCGGTTTACAATGGAAGGGAGGCTGAGACAAACGCCGGTGATCCCGTATTCGCCATCCACCAGGCCGGATACTGTAAGGATGGAGTTTTCATCCCTTAAAATGCTTTCGCAAATTCGTTTCACCGCCAGGCCAATGGCATAATAAGTGGCTCCCTTGCGGGCGATAACCTCGTAGGCGGCCTCCCTTACCCGCCGGGTGATTTCCCCGGGATCAAGGCAGGGAACACCACGCCAGCAGCAGAATTCCTGCACCGGCATGCCGGCAATGTTGGCCAGGCTCCACAGGGGTACTTCCGTGTCTCCATGTTCGCCTACCACATAGGCGTGAATGTTCCGGGGTTCCACCTGGCAGTACTGGCTGAGCAGGTAGCGGAACCGGGAGCTGTCCAGGACCGTGCCGGAACCGATCACCCGGTTGGGAGGCAGGTTGGTCAAACGCAACGCCGCGTAGGTAAGAATGTCCACCGGGTTGGTTACCATTAAGAACACCCCGTGCTCCTCAAGGGGCAGGAGGCGGACAAGAACATCCTTCAGGATGGCAAAATTACGCTGCACCAGGTCCAGGCGCGTTTCGCCGGGCTTCTGGTTGACCCCGGCGCAAAAGATGACGATGTCGGCATCGCGGCAGTCCTCATATTCGCCGGCGTAAATGCGAATGGGTTTGATGAACGAAGCACCGTGGGCCAGGTCCATGGCCTCTCCCTCGGCCCGCTCCCGGTTGATATCCACCAGCACCAGTTCGCTGACCAGGCCGCTCATCATGACCGCGTAGGCGGTGGCGGACCCGACCGCACCAACACCCACCACTGCTATTTTGCGCTTGTCATTTACGGGCATCCGTTTCCCCTCCCCCCTTATTCTCCCCCCTTCCAGAAAAAAATTATCCCCAATTTTTTGGGGAGCATTTACTTCATCCACTCATAGCCGGTATCGCCAGGGCCTATATTATTTTCTCCCCACACTGCATGATGCACATTCCGGGCGCATTTTTTCCCGGGGGAAAAGATGTACTAAAGCAGGCTTCCCTGAACCGGAAACCCTTTGCATATAGTCAAAAAGCTGTTCCTTCGTGCGGGGCAAGGGTAAACCGTCAGGCAGCCATCCCCTGCGGCTCAGCTGCTCATGGATCTCCACCAGCCAGGGGCGGGTTAAATCACTCTGTTTCAAAAGCCGCTCATCGCGAAAAACCTCTTCGGGCAAACCTTCCCCCACCACGGCGCCGCGGCTCATCACAAACACATAATCGGCCCAGGAATAGGCCAGGTCCACATCGTGGGTGGCGAGGATTACCGTGGTACCCTGCCGGTTGATGCGTTCAAAAAGTTCCATTACCTGACCGGCGTGCAGCGGGTCCAGGCCGGCTGTAGGTTCGTCACAGATCAACACCTGTGGCTCCATAGCCAGGACGCCGGCAAGGCAAACCCGTTTTTTCTGACCGTAGCTCAACAGGTGGGTGGGCTTATCCTTTAAGTCAGTGATCTCCGTAGCCGCCATGGCCGCTTCCACCCGGCGGAACACTTCTTCTCTGGACAGGCCCAGGTTTAACGGGCCAAAGGCAATTTCCTGAATGACACTGGCAGAAAAAAGCTGCGTATCGGGATCCTGGAAAACAATTCCCACGTTTTTGCGCAGCTGCATCAGCGAGCGGTGGTCGTAACGCACCAGCTGGCCGGCAAAAAGCACCTGGCCCCGCCCGGGACGCAAAATACCGTTAAAATGAAGAAAAATGGTGGTTTTACCCGCCCCGTTGGAACCCAGCACCGCCACTTTAGATCCCCTGGCAATGGCCATGGTTGCTCCCCGTAAGGCGGGAGTTCCATCCGGGTAGTTAAAATGAACATCACGGGCCTCGAGAATGAACTCTTTCACAAGGGCCACCTCCAGGTCACCAGGGCGAGCACCACTAAAAGCACGTCCACCAGGGCGATCAAAGCCAGGTTTTTCTTCGACAGGGGGAAAGGCCTCTCCAGAACCCGGATTTCCCCCGTATAACCCCTGGCCATCAGGGTGGTAAACAGGGCCTGGGACCGGTAATATGACTTTATAAACAGATTGGACACCAGCTGCCCGAGGGAGTTGTACGCCGTTTTTAAACTGGCGTACCCCCAGCGGGATGACTGGGAAACATACATTTTTTCCGCCGTATCCATGATCACGAAAATAAACCGGTAAATGAGGCCCATCAATTCAATAAACACTGCCGGGACCCTCAACCGGCGCAGTACGGAAATAATCTCCACCACCGGTGTGGTCAGGGACAAAAAATAAAGGCAGGAAACGGCCCCCAGGGATTTAACCAGCAGGAAGCCGGCCCGCTGGAGGCCGGGTACGGTCACTCCCACGGTAAACCCGTAAAATGTCAGCCCGTGCACCGCCGGATCGGGTACCCGGGATACGGTCAGGGCCACGGTCAGTGCACCGGCCAACAAAAAACCAAGGGGGACACACAGGAGTTTAACGTAAATACGGGCGGGAATGCCGGCACGCAGGATTACCGTGGCCGCCATGAGCAGCATAACCAGAAGGGGCACCAGGATGCCGGGGGCGGCCATGCAGATGATCATGGTGATCAGGGCATAGGCAACTTTTTCCCCCGGATGTACACGGCGCAGGTTATTGCTGTAGGCATATTGATCTACTTGGAACACCCGTACCGCTCCCTCATATGAGTACGTTTACTCTTGCCGCTCCGCCAGGGATTTTTTACGCCCCCGCCAGTAACCTATGTAATAGCCAATGAACCCCGCACCCAGAGCTGCCTGCAGGGCAAAGAGCAGGCTTTCAATTTCCCCGCTGGGAGGTTCCCAGAGGGATTCAAACCATGGCTGGTAACCGGGATTGAGTTCTCCGATTAATTCCTCCGCCTTCCCGTCGGCTCCGCCAAAATCCGCATGTTTATTGACTGCCAGCGGGAAAACCGCCAGTGCCAGAACAATCAAAATTAACACCATGTTTTTGGTGGTAAGACTCATGTTTTACACCTCCCGGGATACGACCCGTAATTCTTCCAGCTGCTGCCAGTTATGAGCTACCAGGAAGTTGAAAATTACCACGGTTAAGAGCCCTTCACTAATGGCCAGGGGCACCTGGGTAAAGGCAAAGACAACAAGAAATTCAACCAGAGACTGGACCACTCCCCCCACCGGGGCGGGAAAGGCTACCGCCAGCTGTATGGCCGTGGTGACATAGGTAGCCAGATCAGCCAGGGAAGCGGCCAGGAAAACCGTCAACCACCGGGGCAGGCCAAGCCGCTGCCCGGCCCGGAAGAGTCCGTAGGCCACCAGGGGCCCCACCACAGCCATGGAGAAGGTATTGGCCCCCAGGGTGGTTAAACCACCGTGGGCCAGCAGCAACGCTTGAAAAAGCAGGACAATACAGCCCAGTACACTCATCACCGCAGGTCCGAAAAGCATGGCCCCCAGGCCTACACCGGTGGGATGGGAACAGCTGCCGCTAACGGAAGGTAGTTTTAAGGCCGAAAGCACAAACGCAAAGGCACCGGCCAGACCCAGCAGCATCTTTGTTCCCGGGCTGGCCTTGACCACCTTTTGAATGGAAAGGATGCCAACAATAAGAAAGGGCAAGCTCAAGACATACCAGAAAACACACCATCCCACAGGCAGGAAACCTTCCATTATATGCATGGCCCAGGCATTTTGCTGCGGGAAAATCATAAAGTAGGTGAACAATAAAAGCAGGGCAAGGATTCTTAAATGCACACACATGACCCCCTTTGGGAAAAAATACTCTTCAAAAACAAATCCCCCCGACCTCCACGGGGGGATAAACGCCTGTAGTCCGGGAACAAAAGGACTAGCCCCACCGCCTTTCCCGGTGTCGGGTAACAAGAAGTTGAATAGGCACGTCCTTTCTGCCGTCAGATCATCACCCTTTCAAGTTTTCCCCTTCCTTTGAAAGAGCTCCCCCGGCATTGGACCACACAGGTCGTTTTTAAGCTCTATCCCTCGGGATAAAGCACCTATTCTTAAAAATTGTCGGCTGAAAGTAAACAACCCCTGTCCGCAACGGGCACAGGGGAAAGACGGCTTACAAGCGGCTTCACCTCCCCATGGACCGTAGGTACGAGCGGTGAATTGGAACGGGCAGGTTTCCTGGCTCATGGATCACTGCCCCACCACGCCTTCCCAGCCCCGCACTCAGCCCTGCTTATTTCCGTTCTCCCTCACTTTATCTTTATCATCAGCTAACCTCAATCACAGCAGAATCAAATTAACTGAGTGCTGGACCAGTGGCTTTGTGTGGCGGACTCCCCATTCACAGTGGCGGCACCGCGTCAGATTTTCACTGACTTCCCTCTATCCCTGCCCTTTCCGGCAGGGAGCACCCGTCCACTTTATTCAATTGCCTAAATTATAGCACAACAGGTATACGCTGTCCAGAAGGATTGCCCGGAAAATAAAAAGTCCCCGCGCAAATAACGCGGGGGCTTTTCAATGTTCGTTTTACCTTACATTGGAGGCATGCCGCCGCCCATGCCGGTATCCTTTTCCTTTTCCGGCTTTTCCGCCACCAGGGTTTCAGTGGTCAGAATCATAGCGGCAATGGAAGCGGCATTCTGCAGGGCGGACCGGGTAACCTTGGCCGGGTCCACAATACCGGCTTCAATCATGTTCACATACTCGCCGGTCAGGGCGTTGAAGCCCATACCATCGGGCAGGGCCTTGACCTTCTCCACCACCACGGAACCTTCCGCACCGGCATTGTTGGCAATTTGCCGCAGCGGTTCTTCCAAAGCCCGGCGCACAATGTCCACACCGGTTTTTTCATCCAGGCTGGCGGTTTCAATATTGTCCAAAGCCTTGATGGCTGCCACATAGGCCACACCGCCACCGGAAACAATACCTTCCTCCACGGCAGCCCGGGTGGCGTTCAGGGCGTCCTCAATGCGCAGCTTCTTCTCCTTCATTTCAGTTTCAGTGGCTGCGCCAACCTGGATGACCGCTACGCCGCCGGCCAGCTTGGCCAGACGCTCCTGCAGCTTCTCCCGGTCAAAGTCGGAGGTAGTTTCTTCGATTTGCTTCTTGATGGAGGCGATCCGGGCATTAATCTTGTCCTGGGAACCGGCACCGCCGACAATAATGGTTTCTTCCTTCTTCACCCGTACCTTGGAGGCCCGACCGAGCATGTCGATGGTGGCCTTGTCCAGCTTGAGGCCCAGCTCTTCGCTGATTACGGTACCGCCGGTAAGAATGGCGATATCCTCCAGCATAGCCTTGCGCCGGTCACCAAAGCCAGGAGCCTTGACGGCCACGCAGGACAGAGTGCCGCGCAGCTTGTTCAGCACCAGGGTAGCCAGAGCCTCACCTTCCACATCCTCGGCAATGATCAACAGCGGTTTGCCCGCCTGCACGATCCTTTCCAGAATGGGCAGCAGGTCGGCCACGGCGCTGATCTTCCGGTCGGTAATGAGGATGTAGGGATCGTTGAGGGTGGCCTCCATCTTCTCGGTATCGGTGATCATGTACGGGGATATGTAACCCCGGTCGAAATTCATCCCTTCCACCACTTCCAGGGTGGTGCCGATACCCTTGGATTCCTCGACGGTAATTACACCGTCCTTGCCCACCTTTTCCATGGCTTCAGAGATCAATTCGCCGATGGACGGGTCGTTGGCCGAAATGGAAGCTACCTGAGCAATGGCAGCCTTGCTTTCCACCGGTTTGGCGGCTGCCTTGATGGCCTCTACGGCTTTATCTACCGCCTTTTCAATGCCCCGCTTGATAATCATCGGGTTGGCGCCGGCAGCCACGTTCTTCAAACCTTCCCGGACAATGGCCTGAGCCAGTACAGTAGCAGTGGTGGTACCATCGCCGGCCACATCGTTGGTCTTGGTGGCTACTTCTTTAACCAGCTGGGCACCCATATTTTCAAAGGGATCGGTCAATTCAATTTCCCGGGCAATGGTCACACCGTCGTTGGTGATCATGGGAGAACCAAACTTCTTCTCCAGCACCACGTTGCGGCCCTTTGGTCCCAGTGTAACCCGTACCGCTTCAGCCAGGGCATTGACGCCCCTTTCCAGGGCACGGCGCGCGTCTTCCCGGAAAATAATCTCTTTACCAGCCAATTTCCTCGACCTCCTTAGATATTTTGATCACGCGTTCCAGAGCACCGGTTACTTTTACTTTTCAATAACCCCAAGGATGTCAGCTTCACGCATGATCAGATACTCTTCATCATCTATCTTGACCTCGTTGCCGGCATATTTGGAGAACAAAACCCTGTCCCCCACCTTGAGATCAATAGGTACACGGGTACCATTTTCCAGCAGGCGGCCAGGACCTACCGCCACCACTTCCCCCTCCTGGGGCTTCTCCTTGGCGGTTTCAGGCAGCACAATGCCCCCCTTGGTCTTCTCCTCGCTGGGCAGCGGCTTGACAACCACCCGTTCACCTAATGGCCTAATCTTCACCTAAAACCCCTCCTTTAAGATAAGAGATTGGTTTCCTCTATTGTTAGCACTCATTTAAACCGAGTGCTAATACCCAAGTACTATAATATAAAGGGGGAGTGGCAAAAAGCAACTTTTCTCAAAGGACCTAATCCCCCTTCTTAACCGCTCAAAGGAAATTACCTGATTTTATCTCGCATTTTCTCCCTCCATTAAGCTATTATCATGACTTCCTGTCCAAACATTTCTTAGCCTTTCTAGTAACATTTTCCCCATAAAAAAATGGTTTATACATGCAAAATAAAAGTTACCCGTCAGTCACGTTTTACACGGAAAAGCTCAATGATCCGGCCGTAAGCTTTTACCGCGGGCAGAACTCCCCTTAATCCGCCCCGCACTCGCCACCCCGACCGGTAAGTATTTCCAGACCATGGGCAAGTGCCGGCAAAATCACTTCCAGGCACTCCCTGACCGCCCTGGCACTGCCCGGCAGGTTGATGATGAGCGTTTGGTGACGGATGCCGGCTACGGCCCGGCTCAGCATGGCCCGGGGAGTCTTCTTGAGGCTTTCGTAGCGCATCACCTCGGGAATACCCGGCACCTCCCGCTGGATAACCGCCCGGGTTGCCTCGGGGGTGTTGTCCCGCGGGGCAAAGCCTGTACCCCCGGTAGTTAAAATCAAGTCCAGCTTCTCCTGATCGACCATTTTAATAAGTGCTTCCTTCAAGACATCCAGGTCATCGGGCACAATACGGTAAGACACCACTTCTCCCCCGATGCCGGCCACCATATCCCGGATTACCTGCGCGCTCTTATCCTCCCGTTCACCCCGGGACCCTTTGTCACTGGCCGTGAGAATACCTACCCGCCACATGGCCAACACCTCCATCCGTATGTAAGGTCGGGACACAAAAACGCTTGCAACACTGCCTTTACAGTTGAAGCAAAAAACCAGGAAAGATAAAATGGGTTTAATGAGTAAAGGAGGTTAAACCCATGGCCGTACCTGAAACCACCACCGTCATGGTGAAAAAAGTAACCGGCGACCGTATGGTGACCGTTGAAGATGAAGTGGCAAGGGAAGTTCCGGTTACTTTATTTTTAAACGACGAGGAACTGGTTACCCTGGTCTGTTCCCCCGGCAACCTGGAAGAACTGGCGGTGGGTTTCCTCTGCTCCGAAGGCATCCTCCAAAAGCGCACGGACTTAAAAGACGTCTTTATCCGGCCCGAAGAAGGACTGATCTGGGTGGAAACTTCCGGGCCGGTTCCCACCCGCCAGCATTTTTTAAAGCGTTACATCACCACCTGCTGCGGCCGGGGTCGCTCTTCTTTTTATTTTGTCAATGATGCCCGGGGCATATCACCGGTAACTTCACCCCTGACCGTAAGGGCCGGCGCAATCCTTGAGTTCAGCCGGGAGCTGGAAGAAACGGCCGCCCTGTTTCAAGCCACCGGCGGCACCCACAGCGCAGCCCTGTATGCCGGAAGCCAGCGCCTGCTGTTTTACGAGGACATCGGCCGCCACAACGCTGTGGATAAAATCTTTGGCCGCGCTTTTCTGGACGAGATGGAATTAAAGGATAAACTTCTGGTCTTCAGCGGCCGAGTTTCTGCGGAAATCCTGATCAAGGTGGCCCGCATGGGCACCCCCATCCTTATTGCCCGGGGCGCGCCCACCGACCTGGCCCTGGAAATGGCGAAAGAGACTGGTATTACCATAGTGGGATTTGCCCGGGGGGAGAGAATGAATGTTTATACCCATCCGGAACGTATTATTTTTCCCTAAAAACAACCCAGCTCGCAGGCTTTTATCTTGATGCCCAGGGCGTCGCACGCCGCGCCCACCACCCGGACCGGCACGTCAAGTTCCCCGGCCAGCCGGCGGGCCGCCGTACAGGTCAGCCGGCCATCAACCGCAGCCTGCTTCACGGCTTCTAAAACCCGGGGCTCCACGGAAATGTTTTGTTTTTCTTTCAAGCTTTTTACCTCCCTTGCTTTTTGACCGTCTTACGGGCAGATCAAAACCAGGCCCCACCACGGCCTGGTTTTAATATGTCACCTTTAAGCGGGAACAATGGCTCCCAGCTTGCATTTCGCCAGACATTCACCGCAGCGGATACACAGGGCCTGGTCAATGGAATGGGGCTCCTTTTTGTTGCCCGAGATGGCGCCCGTTTCACAGGCTTTAGTGCACATCTGGCAGCCCTTACATTTTTCCGGGTCCACTTTTAGGGCGGGAATTTCGACCCCGGCGGCCGCGGCCACATCTTTTACTCTGGCCCCCGGCGGTATTACAAGCTGCACGCCGTTTAAAGTAATAACCTCTTCTTTTTGTTGTTTTTTGGCTTCGGTCATCCTCTCCATCTCCCATGCAAAAGATTATATATATTCATAATTTCTACAAAGGACAGCCGATCCCTGCCACGGTGAATAAATCTTATGAACACTATTTCTTCTGCCTGGCCAGTTCCTCCTCCCGCAGGTAACGGCGCAACACCTTACCCACAATGGTCTTGGGCAGGCTGTCCCTGAATTCTACCTGCCGCGGCACTTTATAGGCCGCCAGTTTGCCGCGGCAGTACTGGATCAGTTCCTCTTCCGTTGCCGTCTCTCCCTGTTTTAAAACCACAAAGGCCTTCACCGTTTCTCCCCGGTAGGGGTCGGGTATCCCGGTTACCACGGCCTCCAAAACCTTGGGGTGCTCAAATAAAACCTCTTCAACCTCCCGGGGATAGATGTTATATCCACCGGCAATGATCATGTCCTTTTTACGGTCCACAATGTAGAAATAACCCTCCTCGTCCATCTTTGCTATGTCCCCGGTATAAACCCACCCGTCCCTCAGGGCATAGGCCGTCTCCCCGGGCATATTCCAGTAACCCTTCATCACCTGGGGTCCCTTGATACAAAGCTCACCGGCTTCCCCTGGAGGCAACTCCCGATCACCCGTTTCCGGGTCCACGATCTTGCACAGGGTATCCGGCAGGGGCAGGCCGATGCTACCCACCTTGCGTTTTCCCCGCAGGGGGTTGCAATGGGTCACCGGGGAGGTTTCCGAAAGGCCGTAGCCCTCCACCAGGTAACCGCCGGTTAGTTCTTCAAACTTTTCCGCCACCTCCACGGGCAAAGGCGCCGAGCCGCTGATGCAATACTTGATGGAACGTACGTCATACTTTTTAACCTCGGGGTGGTTGTTAAAGGCCACGTACATGGTGGGAACGCCGGGAAAAAGGGTGGGCCGGTAGGCATTGATACACTCAAGAACCTGGTTTATTTCAAAGCGGGGCAAAATGATCTGGGTGGCCGCAATAACCACCGCAAAATTCATGGCCACGGTCATACCGTAGACGTGGAAAAAGGGAAGCACCGAAAGTACCCGCTCCTGCCCGTACTGGCAGCCGGCAAACCAGGCCACCATCTGAAGGGCGTTGGCCACCACATTGCGGTGGGTAAGCATGGCTCCTTTGGGTATGCCGGTGGTGCCGCCGGTATATTGCAGTACCGCCAGATCCTCCACGGGATTGATCTTTACCACCGGCGGACTGGGCGGGGCACCGGCCATCATTTTTTCCGCCTGCAGGACATCCGGATCGGTCGCGCACTGCGGCTGGCCCAGGCTAAATAAAATTACGTGTTTTAAGGGAGTCACTCCCCGGAGACATTTAAGGCGAGGATATAGGGCGTCATAGGCAATGATTACTTCGGCCCCTGAATCCACCAGAAGGTGCTCCAGTTCCCGCTCGGTGTACATGGGGTTTACCTGCACCACCACCGCCCCGATTTTCTGAATGGCCATGTAGCCGACCACATACTGGGGGGAGTTGGGCGACATGAGGGCTACCCGGTCACCCTTTTTGACGCCCAAATCCGCCAGAGCAGCGGCAAACCGGTGTACCATACCCGCCAGGGTGCGGTAGTTGATCTCCACACCGGCGAAGATGATGGCTGTCCGGTCAGGCCAATCGACTGCCGCGCGTTCCAGCAACTCGGGCATGGTCTTATCCGGATATTCCAGGGTTGGGGGCACGCCTTCCTCATAAAAGCGCAGCCAGGGTAGTGTAACTTGCCGGGCCATGGAAATCCTCCCTCCTGACTTTAATAAATGATTATTCATTCAACAAAAATAGTGAAAAACCTTCTTTATATTTAAATTTTTTTGACTTGTTTAAACGGTCCTTCCCTCTTTGAACAATATTATTTGAAATATTAATTTAATAGAATTCCACCGTAACGTTCTTCCCCATTTCCTGTAAAATGCGGATCAAATCCCGGATGATATACTGCTTATAAACAAATATGGCCGGTATTTCCGTTTCAGGAAGGACCGGGTTTGCCGCCGTACCCACAATAAAATGCACACTGTCCGCGGCGAGCAAGATGGAAGCCAGCCGGCTGGCCCCGTCCCTCCCCCGTAATTCCTTTAAACTGGTTTTCTTTCGCAGGTGTTCCATGGCATTGACCAGTGTAACGGCACCTTCGGTAACCAGATCGATACCACCAATGGTACCGGCAGGTGGCACCCCGCCATTTCCGGAAGAATAATCTATTTTCAATTCCCTGCCCAATATCCGGGCCACGATGTTACCGGTGGTACCCCCACAGACCACTTTCATTCCGTTTGACCGGATCAGTTTATCCACCACCTCCACATCGTCGTGCACGTTCCGTGGAGGCCCGATTAAAACGGTCACGTGGCGCGGCTTGCGGATATTAATTACCGCCACGCTGGCGTCATCTGCCGGTTTTTCTCCGTAAATGCGATAACAAAGCTGGACAATTTCCTGAGCCCACTCCGTTGCACTCCTTGCCGGTGAGTACGTTGCTGCCAGGTACACCCCCAACCTGTGTTGATCCCACGTCATACTCAACGTCCTTCCCGCCCCCGCGTGGATGACCCCATCGGTAACAATGACCAGCCAGCTGTTCTCGGCAACCGTGAAATAACACTCCCGGATTAGCTTGTTGCCAATCACCCTCTCCTTTCTGTCCACACTGCACAAAGTGTTATTCATGCCAATATACGAGGGGGGATTTTCATACTCCACCAGGTAGCCCTGGCCGTCAGGGGTAAATTGAATGATGGTGAAAGTGCTGTAAGCCAGATTTCTCACCTTGCAGATGGGCAGCGTGAGGGCCAGGGTCTCTATCACGTCCACTATCCGTCCACCCATCTTGAGCATGGTACCCGCTGTTTTGGCGGTAAGACCGGAAAGGATTTTGGCTTTTATACCGCTGCCCAGGCCATCCGCCACCACCACAATATGGCTGCCGGCGGTACGAACCACCTCAATAGTGTCCCCGCATATTTCCTCCCCGTTTTTAACCAGTTGGGCGGTTCCGATATCCACGCAAAAACCCATTGACCCGGCCCCCTTCCGGGCTTTAAATTGTGTCGTTTAAAAAGATTCCTGCTCCATCAGTTCAATCAATTTGCTCAAGAGAACCTTCGTTTCGGCAGTGGTTTCGCCTAACAGACCGGCAATTTCCTGGACCACACTCATTTGTTTGTTAATTACTTCCCGGGCCCGGGCGATGGTTTGTACCTTCACAAGCTCGAACTGCTCGCGCTGTCTTCTTTCAGCGGTAATGTCCACCAGGATGCCCGCTACGGATTTTTCCCTTTCCAACGGGAAAATAATTTCCCTGGTAATTATACCCAGCTCGGGGTAGGAATGGACGCAGCTCATCATTTCCCCGGTTTCAATGACCTTTAAAAAGTTTTCCGGGTTGATTAATTCATCCAGCCGCAGTCCGATCATTTCCCCGGCCTGACGTTTAAACAAGCGCTCGGCAGCCGGGTTGACTTCCCTGATCACCAACTGGTAATCCACGATAAGCAAGGCATTGGGCATGGCCGCCATCACCAGGTTGGAGGTGGACTCGGCCCGCTTGCGCATGTAGGGAATGCACATCTGCACCTCGGCATGCCCCCGGTAGACGGCGACGGCCTTGTCCCTGCAGGAATCATAACCGCAGGCGCCGCAGTTCAACTCGTCCTCGGGCCGGTACTTTCCCGCCTGGGCCAAAATTTGCCGCAGGTCATGCTCATCGGGTAGGGGTAGGGAAACACTGCGGTCTAAATACTCCCTGTACATAAGGGAGGAGGGTAATTCCACCCCTCCGGCGGTACCGGGAGTTTCCTCTTTTGACCGGGACCGGTAATAATCCCTCACCTTGCCGCGGCGCGTGTATATATCCTCCGCCCGGCAGAGGGAAAGGGGACCGTCAATACAGCCGCCCCGGCATGCCAGCAGTTCCATCAATGCCGGCGGCCCAGGGATTTTGTTGTGTGATAAATGATTTAAAAAGGTAATGCAATTTTGTAATCCTGTTATGGTCAGGTAGCTTTCTTCCCTCTGCAGGTCAAACTGCAAGGCACTGATCAGTCCCCCCTCAATAGGGAAAAGTCTTGCCCGGCCGGGCCGGGGCGGATCAAATTCACCTGCGGGCAGGCTCCCGGGATCAAGACCCTCCTCCTGCACCCATTCCCAGAGTTCGTCAAATCCCAGTACATAATCAATGGCGTCATTTATCCCCTCCGTCCGGGCCTCCGCCTTCTTGGCCACGCAGGGCCCGATAAAAACCGTCCGGTAACCGGGGTATATTTTTTTAAGCAGCCGCCCGTGGGCAATCATGGGTGATACCACCGGTGCCAGCAAAGGCAAAAGAGCGGGGTAATGCCGCTCGATTAAATTGACCACCACCGGACAGGCACTGCTGATCAAGGGGCGATCAAGCCCCAGCCGCCGGTGCATCTGAACCACCAGTTCGGCCCCCAGGGAGGTTTCCTGCACCCTTCCAAACCCCAGCTTTCTCAACAGCGCCGGCATCTGCTCCGGATCCTGCAGGGGGAACGCCGCCACAAAGGAAGGAGCCACTGTAGCGGCCAGAGGATGTCCTTCTTTTAACAATTGCCGTACCTCATCCAGGTCGCGGGCCACCTTTTTGGCCTTTTGCGGACAGGACAGTACGCAACGGGCATCCTGTACGCACAGTTCGTCAATTACCCGCGCGTGCAGGGCCCCCGACTCGGCCCCGGCACTAAAACGGATGGCTTTAACCGCACATCCCCTGAGACAACGGTAACAGTCACGGCACTGAGCTTCATTGGTGGTAATAAGCCCCATAGCAAAACCCCTTTTCTCCAGGGAACTATCTTGTGAAAACAGTCACTTGCTTATATTCTAATAGAAACCCTTCCTATAGATCAATCTCCAGAGCTCAACCACCAAACCAACGGCAGCCATCAATGCCCTGTTCTGCAATAAATCCTGACAAAAAGGCATTTCCGCAAAAAAGCCGGGAATAAAGACTATTCCCGGCAACTACTCCCTTTAAGAATTCACCAAATTATTAATCGGCTGTCGGGCACTGCACGTCCTGGATTTCGGTCCCGGCTGCGGCCATCAACACCTTTCCCCGGGACCCTCCCCTTACCCTTTCACCTGATCACCAGCACCGGGCATTTGGCACGCCGCACCACCCTCTGGCTGATGCTGCCCAGAAGCCATTCCTCCACGTCATCCCGGCCCCTGCTGCCGATTACGATCAGATCGTATCCACCCCCGTCCGCTTCCTGGATAATCTCGCTGGCCGGCTCTCCCCAGGCCGCTTTTTCCTTAAAGGTCACCTGAAAGCCTTCACACTGTTTAAGCCCGCTTTCGAGAACCTTCCGGCCATACTTTTCGATCCGGTCCTTGATTTGATAATATATTTCACCCAGTTTACCGCTGTAGGTTTCAAACATCTCGATGGGTGACGGTAACTGCATGACATGAAAGAGCATAACTTCCGAACCAAATTTCTCAGCCATTCTGGCCGCAGCTTTCAGCGCCTGAAGGGAAGCATCCGAACCGTCAATGGGTACCAGAATTTTCTTAAACATGAATTTTCCCCCTTTAAAACTTTCTCCGGGCCGTGTACCGTGTATGCAGTAGTTGATGGGATTTCTCTCCCAGGGGGCGACCCAAAAACTCCTCGTAAAGCTTCTTTATGGAAGGATTTTCGTGGGATTTTCGGATCCTTAACTTCTCATCCTCCTGGTACAGAGCCCGGGCGCGAAGCATCCTGATTTCGTCGTTCACCGGGAGGGGCTGCCCGCCGCCACCGACGCACCCACCGGGACAGCACATAATTTCAATAAAGTGGTAATCCGCACTGCCGTCCTTGATCCGGTCCAGAATCTTGCGAGCGTTGCCCAGACCATGGGCCACAGCCACCTTCAGCTCGCCCAACCCTTCCACCGGTACTACCGCCTCTTTGATGCCCTCCAGGCCCCTGACTGTAGTAAATTCCAAACACTCCAGGGTTTTCCCGGTCATCAGCTCGTAGGCGGTACGCAGAGCCGCTTCCATTACCCCGCCGGTGGCGCCGAAAATAGTCCCCGCTCCACTGTATTCACCCAGGGGGTCATCATAATACCCGTCTTCGAGGCCCGCAAAATCTATGCCGGCTTGTTTAATCATCTTGGCCAGTTCCCGGGTGGTGATCACGTAATCAACATCCTTGTAACCGCTGCCGTTCATCTCGGGCCGGTTGCACTCAAACTTCTTGGCCGTACAGGGCATGACCGAGACCACCACCATGTCTTTCGGGTCCACCCCCACCTTTTGTGCATAATAGGTTTTCACCAGTGCCCCCAGCATTTGGTGGGGAGATTTGCAGGTGGACAGGTGGGGTAAAAGTTCCGGGTAAAAATGTTCGATAAATTTCACCCACCCCGGGCTGCAGCTGGTAATCATGGGCAGCACGCCGCCCTCTTTGATTCTTTTTAACAGTTCATGCCCTTCTTCGATGATGGTAAGGTCGGCCGCAAAGTTGGTGTCGAACACCCGGTCAAATCCCAGCCGGCGAACCGCCGCCAGCATTTTCCCGGTCACCAGCGTGCCCGGCGGATAGCCGAATTCCTCCCCCAGCGCTGCCCTTACCGCCGGGGCGTCCTGGACCACCACAAACTTGGACGGGTCAAAGATGGCGTGCCACACCTCTTCGATATGTTCCTTCTCATGGATGGCTCCGACGGGGCAGACCAGGATGCACTGGCCGCAAAGGGCACAGGCAACATCGTTCAGGCTCTCGCCGAAGGCGGGTTCCACCCGGGTTTTAAACCCCCGGCCCTGAATGGAGATTGCCGCCACCTCCTGAATTTCCTTGCAAACGGTAACACAACGGCGGCAGAGGATGCACTTGCTCTGGTCTCTCACAATGGAAGGCGAAAGGTTATCGAGGCGCCCTTCGCTCTTCTCGCCGGTGAACTTAACTTCTCTGATCCCCAGCTCGTCGGCCAGTTTTTGCAGCTCGCACCTCTGATTACGGGTGCAGGTCAGGCAGTCGTCCATGGGATGGTCGGAAAGAATCATTTCCACCGAAAACTTCCTGGCCCTCCTCACCCGGGCGTTATTTGTGTGTACCACCAGCCCCTCGCTCACCGGAAATACACAGGCCGGCTGGAGGTTGCGGTTTCCCTCGATTTCCACCAGGCAAACCCGGCAGGCCCCGATGGCCTGCACTTCCGGCAGGTAGCAGAGGGTGGGAATACGAATGTTAGCCCTCCTGGCCGCTTCCAGAATGGTGCTGCCCTCTTCCGCCTGCACCTTAAGGCCGTCTATGGTCAGAGTCACCATCTTGTGTTACCCCCCTTTAAGAGATCTTCACTGCCGGCTGCTTCCTCAGCCTCTTGCAGACCCCGGCACGACAGTGCTTATCCCTGATATGCTCCAGGTACTCGTCCCGGAAATACTTGATGGTGGTCAGCACCGGGTTGGGAGCCGTCTGCCCGAGGCCACACAGGGCGGCATCCTTGATGTTGACGCAGAGTTCCTCCAGCCTGTCGATATCGTCTTCCTTACCCCTGCCCTGGGTTATGCGGACAAGGATCTCCAAAATCCTTTTGGTACCGATCCGGCAGGGTGGGCATTTACCACAGGATTCGCTCTGGGTAAAATCCATGAAGAACCGGGCAAAGTCCACAATGCAGGTGTCTTCGTCGGTGATGATCAGCCCGCCCGACCCCACAATGGCCCCGATCCTGGCCAGCGATTCATAATCAATGGGTACATCAAGATATTCCGCGGGGATACACCCGCCCGAGGGACCGCCGGTCTGGGCGGCTTTGAACTTCTTGCCGTCCTTGATACCGCCCCCGATCTTATAAACCAGGTCCCTTAAAGTAGTACCCATGGGAACCTCCACCAGGCCGGTATTGATCACGCTGCCGGCCAGGGCAAAGACCTTGGTGCCCTTGCTTTTTTCCGTACCGAACCGGGCGAACCAGTCGGCGCCCTTTAAAATGATGACGGGTATATTGGCGAAAGTTTCCACGTTATTAATCAGGGTGGGAAGTCCAAAAAGGCCCTTCTGAGCGGGGAAAGGAGGTCTTGGACGGGGCTCACCCCTTCTGCCCTCTATGGAGTTTAAGAGGGCGGTTTCCTCCCCGCAAACAAAGGCGCCGGCGCCAATCCTGATCTCCACATCGAAATCAAAACCGGTGCCGAAAATATTTTTGCCCAGGTATTTATGTTCCCTGGCCTGTTCAATGGCCCGGCTCAAACGCTCGATGGCCAGGGGGTACTCCGCCCTGATGTAAACATAACCCTGGCTGGCGCCAATGGCATAACCGGCGATAGCCATAGCTTCAATCACACTATGGGGATCCCCTTCCAGGACACTGCGGTCCATGAAAGCCCCCGGATCCCCCTCGTCGGCGTTGCAAACCACGTACTTGGGAAATTCCCTGGACTGGCTGGCAAACTTCCACTTGAGGCCGGTGGGAAATCCCGCACCTCCCCGCCCCCGGAGTCCGGACCTGATCACAGCGTCAATAACTTCTTCCCGGGTCATGGAGGTCAACACCGTGGACAGAGCACGGTAGCCGTCTCTGGCCACATATTCTTCGATGTTGTTGGGATCGATGAGGCCGCAGTTGCGCAGGACAATTTTTTGCTGGTACTTGAAGAAATCCATGTCCTCCATCTTCGGAATGGCTTTACCCGTGGACGGATCTTTATACAGCAACCGGCCCACCAGCCTGCCGTTCAACAAGTGCTCCACCACAATTTCTTCCACATCCTGCGGGGCAACCTTATGGTAAAGCACCCCCTCAGGATTGATCAGCACCAGCGGACCCAGGTTACACGAGCCAATACAACCGGTCTCGATAACCTTGACTTCCTGCTGCAAGCCGTGGCTGGCAACCTTTTGCCTGAAGGCGTCCCTAATCGCACGGCACCCACACGACACACAACCGGCCCCGGCACAAACCAATACCTGCGCACGCCATGGATTCATCCTGGTCCCCTCCTTTACTCGTATTTTTCCAGAATTTCATTTATCCGGGCAGGATCCACCTGAGCATAGACATCCTCGTCGATTAAGACCGTCGGCGCCAGGCTGCAGGCTCCCACACAGCGCACCTCGTTTAAGGAAAATTTCCTGTCCCTCGTGGTATCGCCCACCCGGACTCCAAGGGCCTTCTCCAGATGGTCAATGATCCTCTGCCCTCCCCGCACATAACAGGCCGTACCCATGCAAACCCTGATTTCATGCCTGCCTTTAGGCACAAGGGAAAAGAAGGCGTAAAAAGTAGCCACCCCGTGTACCTCGCTCAAGGGGACATTAAGTCCTTCTGCCGCCATTTCCTGTACCCTGCGCGGCAGGTAGCCCAAAAGACTCTGGGCCTTGTGTAGTACCATGATCAGGGCATTTTTATCCCCCCGGTGTTGATTAATAAACTCTTCGATCTGGGGATAAAGCTCCTCCTCATTGACCGGAACACAGGTACAGCATTGCTTTTCCATGTTCTTTTGCCTCCTTTAACTAATGGGTTCACGGAAGATTCTCACCGCCAGAAGACACAGCAAGGTACTTTTCCTCCCTCAAATAAGTGATGGTAATAACTATCACAAACACAAAAACCCCTGAATAGTTGCCGTACACCGCCTCCTTCCCGAGTACATTCACATTTCTCAAGGTGTATGCATTCAGCGGAGGATTCCGGGGGAGTTAGTCTAAATGCCTTGCGTCAAGGTGAATCCTGAGTTCCTGGCGATGAGAGGCAGGGCGATTTTTCCATCTTATGTGATAGTTATCACATTCCCATTGCCAAAAAACCTACTATTAACTTTATTTATGGTAATTTGATAATAACACTTAAGAAGTTTTATTGCAACATGACATTAAAAAATTGTTCTATAGCCAATATTTAAACTTATTAAAATATTTAATATGCAATGAATACTTGGCGATTATTTGTTTGAGATGCCTTATGTTTTTAACGATAACAACCGGCCCTGATTGGAACCCGGGCCTGGTCGAACACTTCGATCGTGTGCCCGTGTGCCCGGCTTTCCCTTGACAAGGCTGTTTAAGGTAGATACGATGTAATTGTAATCATTCATAATATGAAAGGAAAAAAATGAGCCTAACGATCTTAAGAGAAAAAGGTTATCGTTTCTTTTTCTTCTCCCGTGAGGAGACGCGAATGCATGTCCACGTTGTATGTTCCGACGGAGAAGCAAAGTTTTGGCTTCTCCCGGAGATTGAGTTGGCGAAAACCATAATTTAACACGGGCTCAGTTGAAGGAAATCGAAAGCATAATTGAAGTGTATTATGATGAGTTCAAAAGCGCTCGGGAAAAGCACTTCGGCAGTTGAAATTACCCATATTTCAAAGAATGGAGTTTGGCTTCTGGCCTATGATAAAGAGCTGTTCATGGCTTACAAAGATTTCCCATGGTTTAAGGATGCTCCTGTTGGGAAAATCCTTAACGTTAAAGAGCTTCATCGGGGGCATTTCTATTGGCCGGATTTAGACGTGGATCTTACCGTTGAGATCATAGAACACCCGGAACGGTTTCCTTTAAAGGCAAAATACACATAAGACGGATGGTGGCGCAGGCAAGTAAAAACAAACCCGGCCGCCACCGGATGAGGGAGCCGGGGAAGACGGAAGGAAGATCATGCCCCGCATTGAGGGCTAAAAAATTTTTCCGACAATAAAAATACAGCAGGAAATTCTGGAGGGCAAGGCGAAATAGTTTAGTTAAAAAATAGCGTTAGCGTTCTCCGAGCCCGATTACCTGTGGCCATGGCTATGGTTTTCGGGCCGGCAGGGTATACCGGGAAACTGGTGTGCCTCCCAGTGCGGAAAGGAGAACACTGCCAGGCTTTTAAGAGGGTAGGCTGTGTTCTGTTTCCCGCAGAACACAGTTTTTTTCTGCGGACGTATAACCACCCGGCCGCCCGGAAAACGGCTGTGCTTCTGCCTTTTCGCCAGAGCACAGCTTTTTTGCTTTAAAACAAACCTTGAGGTCCCTGCCGGCCGTGAATCCAATTATGTATGGCCTGTCCTTAAGGCAGTCAGGAGGTGAGAGAAGTGCTCTCTGATACTTGTTGCCGGCGCGGAGCAAATAAGTGATCGAGATAACACAGTGCCACAAGCGGGTTAACTGAACACTTACTTTTGATCAAATCCAATCCAAATACCTGAAGAGGTGAACGACAATGTTCAAGCGAGTTCTTACCCCTGTATTAACCCTTCTCCTTGCGCTCGTGCTTATTGCGGGCTGCTCTTCCAATAGCGCACAGGAAGAAGCAAAACAGGGACAGCCGGCCCGGGAAAAACCGCAAAAACAGGACGTAATTCTGGCCACCACCACCAGCACCCAGGACAGCGGCCTTCTGGATGTGCTTATTCCGGAATTTGAAAAGAAAACCGGTTATAAGGTGAAAACCATTGCCGTGGGTACGGGCCAGGCCCTGGAAATGGGTAAAAAAGGTGAAGCGGACGTGCTGCTGGTGCACGCCCCCAAAGCGGAAAAGGAACTGGTGGACAGCGGCGTGGGCATCAACTACCGGCTGGTAATGCACAACGACTTTATCGTGGTCGGTCCGGAAAACGACCCGGCCGGAGTCAAGTCGGCCCAAAACACTGTGGAAGCCTTTAAAAAAATCGCCCAAACCCGGAGCACCTTTGTTTCCCGCGGGGATGAATCGGGCACCCACAAGAAAGAAAAAGACATCTGGAAAGAAGCCGGCATTACCCCCGGCGGCAAATGGTACCAGGAAGCCGGCACGGGCATGGGCAATACTCTGAACATTGCCTCGGAAAAGGGAGGCTATACCCTCAGCGACCGGGCCACCTACCTGGCCAACCAGAAACACCTGAAGTTGAAAATTTTATACGAGGGAGATAAAACCCTGCTCAATATCTATCACGTGATGCAGGTCAACCCGGAAAAGTTCAGCAAGGTCAATGCCGAAGGTGCCAAAGCCTTTGTGGACTTCATGGTTTCACCTGAAACCCAGCAGATTATCGGTAAGTTCGGGGTGGACAAGTACGGCCAGCCGCTGTTCTTCCCCGATGCCGGTAAAAAGGAAGAAGAACTGGGGAAGTAGGATAGAAATGAAACCGCCCCCCCTGCCTTAAACCTTTTAGCCATAAATGCAGGGCGGGCTCCTTAAGCTTTGCGTTAATTAAGTATGGAGCAGATCTTAGAAGTGGGGATTATCCAGTGAACAACACCATCTTAGAAGTGCACAATCTACAGTTCAAGCGGGGAAACCGGGAAATTTTAAATATCGATCATTTTGCCCTTCACGAGAGGGAAACCATCGCCCTGATCGGGCCAAATGGAGCCGGCAAAAGTACCCTGTTGCAGGTAATGGCCCTTTTATTAAAACCAACCCGCGGAACCGTGGAATTCCGGGGCGTACCGGCCACCCCCCGGATCGCCCTGGCCATTCGCCGGCGCATGGCCGTGGTATTCCAGGAACCGCTTCTTTTAAATACGACGGTCTATGAGAATGTGGCCACAGGACTGAAGCTGCGGGGAGTTCCCCGGCAGGAAATAAAAAAAAGGGTGGACCGCTGGCTCGAACTGCTGGGCATCGCCCACCTGGCCGGACGCCGTTCCCACCAGCTCTCGGGGGGAGAAGCCCAGAGGGTCAGCCTGGCCAGGGCCTTTGCCCTGGAACCGAATGTTTTGTTCCTGGACGAACCCTTTTCCGCCCTGGACTTCCCCACCCGCCTGTCCCTGCTCAATGAACTGGACAGGCTTTTAAAAGATACGGGGATTGCTGCTATTTTTGTAACCCATGATTTTTCGGAGGTGCCCTATCTCACCGACCGGGTGGCCGTGCTCAAAAACGGCCGCCTCGTCAAAACAGGCACCTTCGAGGAAATATTTAAAGTAAAGCCCCGGCGGGAGAACTACATTACCTCCCTTTACCGGGTTTTTGAAAGCGACACGGCGGGGTAAAGCAAAACACAAGCCGGCCCGGACCATTCACCGGCAACCTTGCCCCCGGGCGGCGGCCAAACACATTAAACAGTTGTTAAACAGACATACGTCTAAGAAATTCTCTTAACTGCCCGAAGGCATCACTGGACAAAGAGAAGTATCCTGCCAGGGCCGCTTCACCCAAACGTTTCCCAACCTCGGGACGGGAAGCTAAAAAAACCTGCAGCATTGCTTTCGAAATCTGCCGTGGTAAAGAAAGGCTCATATTCTGCAGGCATTTGATGCTCACTATTGCACCTACAGGTCCGTCTCCATGGCCGCTTCCAGCGTTTCCTGGTCGTAGGCAATTACCCGGGTACTTTTTCCCAGGGTTTCCAGCCGGTACAGACAAAAATCATAGTGCCCGCTATCCCTAAACGCCCTGTGGGCAGCCCTAATACACTCAAGACTATGGGTGGTGGCAAAAATTTGGGTATTAAACGTCCGTGCTGCTTCCCCAATGACCCGCCACACTTTATATAAAACGGAGTGGTGAAGCCCGTTCTCGATTTCATCTACAAGCACCACACCTTTTCCAGTATTGGCAATCGCCAGCACCAGACTGGCCAAACGTACCATTCCTTCTCCCATAACCGGCAGGGGAATGAGACGGCCATGGCCGAGATCGCCGTAGATCATTGGTACCCCCCCGGCAACCACCACGCTCAGGCGGCGCAGCCGTGGCTCAACCGTTTTTAAGACTTTTAAAAGTACATCCTGCTTACCAGTGATCTCCAGTCTTCCAAAACGCTCGGCATCTTCAGCAGGAGAAATCCGGCCGCGTGCAGCCAGGAAGACAGCCGGGATGGGCGGCGGAGGCGGAGGAAAAGGCTGGACCTGAATTCCTTTCGGCCCCACAACCAGATAGTGCTTACCCTTTCGCTGTGCCTCATTGTATTCCAGCTCAAGCACAAGATCAGTGTCGGTGGACAGCAACGGTTCAGCAGGTTTCCCCTGATTTGAGTGTATAAATAAGCTAACTCCCGGATTTT
The DNA here is from genome assembly GCF_011393055.1 of Desulfofundulus sp. TPOSR. Lineage (NCBI taxonomy): Bacteria > Bacillati > Bacillota > Clostridia > Eubacteriales > Peptococcaceae > Desulfofundulus > Desulfofundulus sp. TPOSR. The sequence goes on from NZ_JAAOEF010000004.1 coordinate 80,591, forward strand.
CCAGGGGTTCACGGAGTATCCTCAACCTGAGGGTGCGGTAACCCGCAGTTTTGCTTTTCCCTGTTAGTTCTATTTCCTTTGCCGGATCAAAGCCGGTAAAAAGGGAATCCCATGGTGTTTCTGCGGTTCTTCCTGATTCGATCTTAAAAGACGGCTCGATACCTCGAAACGTACTGATGCGCAGGACCAGCTCGGGGTTATATGCTCCACAGTGCAGGAATAGAGCCTCCAAAAGGGCTGTTTTGCCGACGTTATTCATCCCTGCAATCAGGTTGACGGGAGCTAATTTTTCGATAATCAGCTCTTGGAAACACCGAAAGTTAGAGACTTTAAATGAAAGATACATCATAAAGTCCTCCCATAGTATCGATTTCCTTTACTGTTGCCGTCCTGCGCCTCCGCTTTCCTGGTATCCTTTTTGTAATAGATATGCTCCGTTTCTTTAGAAAAGATCCTTATTCCGGCCCCGTAATCATGCGGGTGATGGCGCTGGCCAGGGCGGCGGCACCAAAACCGTTATCGATATTTACCACGCCAATACCGGAAGCGCAGCTGTTCAGCATGGTGAGAAGGGCGGCCAGGCCGTGAAAACTGGCCCCGTAACCGACGCTGGTGGGCACGGCGATGACCGGCTGCTCCGCCAGCCCGGCCACCACGCTGGCCAGGGCTCCCTCCATTCCCGCCACCACAATGATTACCTGCGCCCACCGGATCATCTCCAGTTTGTCCAGCAGACGATGGATGCCCGCCACTCCTACGTCGTAGCAGCGGCGCACGTGGTTGCCCATCACTTCGGCGGTCACGGCTGCTTCCTCGGCCACCGGGAGATCAGCGGTCCCCGCCGACATCACCAGCACTTTACCCTTTGGCTGCGGGCGCTCCCCGCGGTACACCACAATAGTGCGCGCCAGTTCCGAATAAACGGCGTCGCTGAAAACGGCCCGTACTGCTTCGTATACCTCCCGGGCGGCCCGGGTGGCCAGAACGGTCCGGTTGTTCCCGCAAAGCCTCTGCACAATCTCCACTACTTGTTCCGTGGTTTTGCCCTGGCAGAAAACCACTTCCGGGAAACCCTTGCGCAGGGCCCGGTGGTGATCCACCTTGGCAAACCCCAGGTCTTCGTAGGGCAGGGTCTTGAGCCTGTCTAAAGCCGCATCCACTTCCAGGCGGCCGTGGCGCACATCTTCCAGCAATAGACGTAATTCATCTTTAGTCATTCATCCTTCTCCCCTGAAAGAAGGCCGGATAAATATGGATACCGGCCCGGAATTATATCCCTGGAACATGGTCGTATCAAGATTGCCTCTTACTTCTGTTCCCACATGACCTTGCCGCAGTCCCGCAGGTCGTAGCCGCCCAGGGCCTGTACCTCTTTGCGGAAGTCCGGCTGGCTCATCACGGCCAACAAACGCTGGATGTAAGGTGTATCCCAGTATTCCCGGGGGATGCAGAGGTCGTAACGCTCCTCGGCCAGGGGTATGAAGTCGAGCCCCAGGGCCACCGCGGCGGCCCGGATGCCCAGCCCCGCGTCCACCCCGCCGGCCACGGCCGCCGCCACGGCCATGTGGGTGTATTCCTCCCGCTCGTAACCGTTTATTTGGGCCGGGCTGATCCCCAGCTGTTTCAAGTGGTAATCCAGCAAAACCCGGGTACCCGCCCCCCGCTGCCGGTTCACAAAGGTGACGTCGGGCCGGGCCAGGTCTTCCAGCCCCCTGATCCCTTTGGGATTGCCTTTGGCCACAATCAGCCCCTGCTCCCGGTAGACCAGGTTGACCAGCACTACTCCCCTGTCCGGCAGCAGCCGCTGGATATAGGAAACGTTGTACTCCCCCGTTTCCTCATCCAAAAGGTGCGTGCCGGCACAGTGGGCCTCTCCCCTTTTCAAGGCGTTCAAACCGGCCAGGCTGCCCACATGGGCGCTGGACAGGCTGGCCTGGGGGTAAAGGCGGCGCAGGTAATTGGCCAGGACGTCCAGGGCGATATCGTGGCTGCCGATGATGACGGTGGTTTCCTTGATCTCCTCCAGGGGACGCAGGAGCTCCACCGGCACCGCCTGGCCCGCACCGTAACCCTCGGAAAGCCGGGGCACCCGCACAATCCCGTCGGCCCGGATCAGGGACATAACAATGCCCGCTCCCCGGGATATTGGTGTGGCAATGATCTTGTCCCCCACCTGTCCCAGTTTGACTCGTACAAACTCCTCTACTCCCAGGGAGGAGACCAGCTTGCGGGAAACGGTGGCTTCAATTTTCCGGCGGGCTGGCGGGACGGAACCAAGCTTTTTGTATATGATTGGTTTAACAAACAAATCGGCACACAGGTAGGCCGATACGGGGTAACCGGGCACCCCGATCACCGGCCGCCCGTCCACTTCCCCCAGGATCACCGGTTTCCCCGGCCTGGTGGCCACACCGTGCACCAGCACCCGGCCCAGACTTCTGATTACTTCCGCCGTGTAATCCTCGCTGCCGGCCGAAGAGCCGGCATTGATGAGCACCACATCGGATTCCTGCAGGGCTTCCAGCAGGGACTGGCGCAGGGCCTCAAAATCATCGGCGGTGATTTTTTTGCGGACCGGATCGCCCCCCCACTCGCTCACCAGGCCTGCCAGCATCCGGCTGTTATAGTCGATAATATCCCCGGGCCTCAGCTCCCGGCCCGGCTCCACCAGTTCCGTACCGGTGGGCAAAATGGCCACCCGCGGCCGGGGGTGGACGGAAATTTCCGTTACCCCGCCGGCCAGGAGCCCCCCGATGTCCACCGGGCGCACCCGGTGATTGGCGGGAACGATCATTTCCGTAGCAACGATATCTTCCCCAATGGGCCGCACGTGCTGCCAGGGGTAAACCGGCTGGGTGATCTCCAGGACTTCCGGGGACACAAAATGCACGTCCTCCACCATGATCACCGCATCGCACCCTTCGGGGAGGGGATCACCCGTATCGACCATGATGGCCTCGCTGCCAACTGCCAGCTGCCTGGGAGCAGTTTCGGAAGCACCAAAGGTCAGGGCAGCCTTCACCGCATAGCCGTCCATGGCCGCCGCGTGGTAGTGGGGCGAAGACACCCGTGCATAAACGGGAGCCGCCGTCACCCGACCCCGGGCTTCCTCCACCGCCACAACCTCGGGCAGCCCGGGATTGAGTGCCCCCTTTTGCTCAAGGTAAGCCATGTATTCTTCCAGGGCTTCTTCCCAGGGCCGGTCGTCCAGATAAACGTCCCGTTTGCCCGTAACTTTAGACAACGCCATCACTCCTCAAAAAAGTTTGACCTCCACCCATTCGCCTGCTTCTACACCTTCTTTACCCGCCGGGATGCGGGCCAGCCCGTCGGCACGAACCATAGTAGTAATCAGGCCCGATTTGCCCAGCACGGGCTCCGCGTGAAGCTCCCCGTCCTGCAAACGCAGTTTCACCCGCACGAAATCCTCCCGCCCGGCGGCGGAACGCAAATTGCGGGTTATCCGCGCCCTCAGGGGAAATTCCCAGAAACCTTCCCGGGGGTAACTGTAAGATCTAATCAAAGGAGCCACCAGCAGCTCAAAGACCACCAGGGCCGAGGCAGGATGGCCGGGCAGGCCGAAGACCGGTTTGCCGTTAACCACCGCCCCCACGGAGGGTTTGCCGGGTTTCAGGGATATGCCGTGAAACAAAACCCCCGGCCGGCCCAGGGAGTCAATCACCCGGGCCGCCACGTCCCGGGTGCCCACCGAACTACCCCCGGAGAGCAAGACCATATCGTTTTCCGAAAGGGCCCGGGCCAGCCGTTCCTGCAGCTGGTGAAAGTCGTCCCGGACAATGCCGTACAGGCGGGGCTCGCCGCCACAACTGGCCACCGCGCCGTAAAGGGTATAGGAGTTGATGTCCCGCACCTGGCCCGGAGCCGGCTTTTCTTCCGGGGAGACCACTTCATCGCCGGTGGAGATGATACCCACCCTTAAGGGGCGTCTTACTTCCACCGCAACAACCCCGGCCGCGGCCAGCATCCCCAGGTCCTGCGGCCGCAGGCGGTGCCCCGCCGGCAACACCACGCTCCCGGCCTGGACATCCTCACCCCGGCGGACGACGTTTTCCCCGGGAGCCACCGGCCTGGTAACGCCAATGGTCTTTTCATCCAGCTCCTCGGTATGCTCCACCATCACCACCGCGTCGGCGCCCGCGGGCAGCATGCCGCCGGTGGCAATGCGCCAGGCCTGGCCCGGCTTTAACTCCCCTTCCGGCGCTGCGCCCATCAGGACTTCCCCCGCCACCTCCAGGTAGGCGGGCAGGCCCTCGGAGGCGCCAAAGGTATCCCTTGCCCGCACGGCAAAACCGTCCATGGTGGAGCGGTCAAAGCCGGGCACATCGTCAACGGCCACCACATCGTGCAAAAGACAACGGTCGAGGGCGGACAACAATGAAACTTTCTCCCCATCCCGGGGAAATGATACATGATTTAAAACTATTTCCCGCGCCTCTTTAATGGTAACTGCCTGAAATAATTCCTTCATCCACTTTTCTCTCCTTAAAATATAGCAACGCTGTCAGGGCGGCGGTCGCCCCCGCCGCCCTCATCACTCCGATCTTTAAGCATGGCTGCCGCGCTGCTGGGCCATGGTTAAAAAGGCGGTAATGCCGTAGGCCAGGAGCAGCAAAATGATGCTTAAGGCGGTGGCCAGCTCATACTTGCCCTGGCCCACTGCCAGTACCGTGGCCGTCGTAAGCACCCGGGTGCTTCCGGCAATGTTGCCGCCGACCATCATGGAGGCGCCCACCTCGGAAATTACGCCGCCAAACCCGGCCATCAACGCGGCCAGCAGGCCCAGCCGGGCCTCCCGCACCAGAAGCCACAGCAATTGACACCGGGAAGCCCCCAGGGCCAGGATCTGCAGGGGAATCTTCGGGTTTAAAGACTGCATGGCGGCCACGGTAAAGCCGGCCACAATAGGGGAAGCAATAATGGCCTGGGCTACCACCATGGCCGCAGGGGTGTAAAGGAGGTCGAGGAAACCCAGGGGCCCGTACCGGGTAAAGGTAAGCCAGACCGCCAGTCCCACCACCACCGGCGGCAGGCCCATGCCGAAGTTAACCACACTGACCAGGAAGCGGCGGCCGGGGAAATTGGTCAGGGCCAGAAGGGTCCCCAGGGGAACGCCAATGAGCACACTGATCAGTGTGGCCAAACCGGAGATTTTTAAAGTGCGTAAGGTAATATCCAGAACTTCGGGATCGCCTGTCGCCAGCAAACGAACGGCCTCCACAAGACCCTGCCAGAAGATTTCCAAACTCCTTCAACTCCTTTGGTGGGTGTAGGATTGTAAATTCAGCTCCGCCAGCTTTGCCGCACCGGGTACGCCCGTATCCGGTTCCCACCCCCGGGCCAGGTAATATTCCCTCAAAACCTCCCGCACCTTTTCCCGGTCCAGCCTGCGCCCGGCGGCGGGACCAACCGTCACCGGCTCATCGTAAAAACGGGAGGGGTAATCCGCATCACCCGGTTTTTCACCGTGGCGCAGGTTAAACAGCTTCTGGAGGTTCCAGATGCGTTCCCCCGCCCTGATCACTTCCGCCGGTGTAATATCAATGCCGGTCAAGCTGGCATACAGGCGGGCAAAAAGGGTGGGACCTACGGTATGCAGTACGGGCGGGCGGATGCACATGCCCAGGGCGTTGTAAACGGCAATGAGATCCTCCGCCCACCTGGACATTTTGGGTATGTTTACATCCCGGGTAACCGGATCAAAAATCTCTTTTTTCAACTCGTCCGGCATATCCAGACGATCGTACATCTCCTCCGGGAAACCAAACTTCTCCGTAAGGTAGGGGACGGGGTTTTCGTTGTAACGGAGATTTTCCACCGGGTTCCGGGTGCGCAGGTGGTCTCCGCCCCGCACGCTGGTAATATACCCCAGCGTCCAGGTGGACCAGCGGGCCCGGGGATCTAAAAGGAAACACTCCAGCCCCTTGACTTCCACGGCATATCTTGATGCTCCGGGGAAATGCCGCGCTGCCCTCCTGACGCCTTCGGCCAGCACATCCCCCATACCCCGGCGGTGGGCAATCATGTCGAGCAGGGAAATGGTAGCCCGTTCATCGCCCCAGTTGAGGGAGAAGCCCAGATCCCTTTCGCCGATCAGCCCCTTTTCGTACAACTCCATGGCGAAGGCCACCACCGCCGCCGCGGAAACCATATCCATGCCCAGGCGCTGGCAGGTTTCGGTAAGCATGGCGATGGCCGGCAGGTTGTTGATATCACACCCGGCTCCAAAGCCGATCACCGGTGTAACTTCCAGATCTTTAAGTCTCAGGCCGGCGTAGGGGCCTTCCTTCACTTCCACCCAGTGGGCGCAGGCAATGGGGCAGGCCATACAGGCCACCCCGCGGGTACTGTACCTGGGCAGGACCTTGCGGCTGCGGGTTTCCACCCAGCCGTCAATGGCACCGCGCTGGTAATTGCGCCCCGGCAGGGCCCCGAACTCCTGGTAGGGCAGGCTGGCCAGCATGGTGCCGAAGCGGCAAAAAGAATCGTAAAAGGGGGAGGAAAAGATGGCTTTACGGGTGTCATCCACCGCCTGCAGGAACTCCTTCCGGCGAGCCACCCGCACTGCACCCCGGCCGCGCACCGCTACGGCCTTCAGGTTTTTGCTGCCCATTACCGCACCCAGCCCCGTGCGGGCCCAGGCATCAAAGGGGCCGTTTTCTATGCTGGCAAAGCGGACCAGGTTTTCGCCGGCCTGACCAATGGCCGCCACCTGGATGGCGTCATCGCCCAGTTCCCGGCGGATCCGGCGCACCGTCTCCCAGGCATCCCGCCCCCAGAGGTGGCCCGCCGGTAAAATTGTTGCCTGGCCGTCACAGATCCATACATAAACCGGCGAGGCAGCCTTTCCCCGGATGATCACCCCGTCAAATCCGGCAAACTTGAGCTCGCTCCCCCAGAAGTTGCCGGAGTTGGCCGTGCCAAACAAGCCGGTGGCGGGCGAGAGGGCGGAAGCTTCGGTGCGGGACGCGGTGGGCACCGTCGTCCCTACCAGCACTCCCACATTAAAGGCAAGGACATTCTCCGGGCCGAGGGGGTCGGCACCGGCGGGAATCTCTTCATACAGCAGGCGGGCGTTAAATCCCAGGCCGCTTAAATACTCCCCGGCCCAATCCTGCTCCACCGGGCGTTCCTTTATTTTGCCGGCAGTGAGGTCGATATCCAGGATTTTGCCGCTGTAACCGTACACGCATTTACCCCCTCTCTATTCCGCCGCCCCGGCTGCTTCAACCACCCGCAGGGCTCCCGCGGGGCAGGCCAGGGCACATTTTTTGCAGCCGCGGCAACAGGATGAAAAGGTAATCGCAAATGTCCCGTCAAACTCATGCCTCGTAATGCAGATAAAGGCTTTGGTGAGGTCAAACTCCCCATGGTGGGTAATGGCACAGGTCAGGGCACAGGTGCAACAGCCGATACACTTGCCGGGGTTGACCGCCAGTTCCTTGGCCATGAACGTACCCCCCGAAAATAAACGTTAATTAAAAATTTCTACGGCCAGCCCCCGGTAACCTGCCGTGCGTAAATAAAAAACACCGTGAAGGTGTTGTACAAAGGAACTTGAACTATGCCTTTTTCCCGTAAAACCCCAGCATGACCCTGTGAATGGACGGTATCCCCGGCGGGACGAAAGCCACCCGGTCGCCGTCTTGCAGAGGATGGCTCATTTTTTCCACCCGGCCATTGATAAAGACCACTTCCACCTGTTCTTCAGGTATTTCCAGACGCTTCAATAGAGCCCCGGGAGTATCACCGGGAGCGATTTCCACATGCAGGGGGAAAGGCCAGCCCCGGTGGGAAAAAATTTTCATCAACGGGCCAAAGGCCCGCAGTTCTATTCTGGCCATCGCCGTCACCTCGCCTTTTGGCCGCAGGCCGGGCATCCGGAGTCCCGATCTATGGAAACTTCATAAAAGGTCATGGACAGGGCGTCATAGGTAAGCAACCGGCCGACCAGCAAATCGCCAAGCCCCAGGAGGTACTTGATGGCTTCCGTGGCCTGGATGGTACCGATAACACCCGGCACGGCCCCCAGGACCCCCAGTTCCGCACAGCCGGGGACGTGCGGATCCGGTTCGTGCGGGAAAATACAGCGCAGGCAGGGACCCGCCCCCGGCATCACGGTCATCACCTGCCCGGCAAAGGCCAGCACACCGCCGTAGATAAAGGGTTTCCCCAGGCGCAGGCAGGTTTCATTGAGCAGGAAACGGGTGGCAAAATTATCGGTGCAGTCAACAACAATGTCATACCTCTCGATCAAGGACACGGCACTGGCGGCGCTCAAACGCTCAGGGAAAACCTCCACCTGCACGTCCGGGTTTAGAGCCACCAGCTTATCCCTGGCCGATTCCACCTTGGGCCGGCCGATATCGCCGGTGCGGTGCAGGATCTGCCGCTGCAGGTTGGATAAATCCACCACGTCGGCATCCACCAGACCCAATCGCCCTACTCCGGCGGCGGCGAGGTAGTAGGCTACCGGTGAACCCAACCCGCCGGTCCCCACCACCAGTACCCCGCCGCGCAACAGCTTCTTCTGCCCCTCCATGCCCACGCCGGGGAGGAGGATGTTCCTCTGGTAGCGCTTCTGTTGTTCCCGGGTCAGCTCTTTCACTATTCCCTCACACCTCTTCATCTCACTTATCCCCCACCTACCGGCGGGAACAGGGAGACACGGTCGCCGGGCTGCAAAACGGCATCCATGGTCGCGTGGCGCCCGTTGACCAGGACCGTAAAAACCTGGCTCCGGGGAATGCCCAGGCTGTCCACAAGTCCGGCCACGGTAATTCCTTCCGGACGCTCCACCTCGATACTCTGGCCGAAACGGGCTCCGGGTATATGTTTCTCCAGTCCGCTGAAAACTCGCACTTCCAGCCGCAAACAACATACCCCCGTTATTACGAAAGGCGGCAGGACACCCCACCCGGGGTGCCCTGCCGGCCAGCTGATTAGAAGTTGAATACCTGGTCCAATCCCTCTTCCCTGACATCAAAGACCGTGTTGTGGGGCGGCAGTTCTTCCAGGCTGAAGAACTCCGGCAACCGGTCGTCGGCGCTGGTGAATCCGGCCTTGAGGTTGAACTCCCTCTCCGCCTTCAATACCTGTTTGCCCAGGTTGAGCACGTCATCCACAGTTAAATTGAAGCCGTACCTGGCGTTAAGCAATTCCACAATGGTGGGCATTCCCTCGGGGTTGTCCAGAACGGCAAAGGCCACAAAGAGACACAATCCGGTACTGTCTATGAACGCGGTGGCAATTTGCAGGTTCCGGGAAAGCTCCACCTGCCCCTCGGGTTTCAGCGGGTCCACATACCCGCCTACCTTTAGAATATTGGCGGTAACGGCATACCCGGCGGTATGGTCGGCGCCCATGGGCGTGGTGGCGTAGGTAACGCCGTTGCCTTTGCAGGCCCGCGGGTCGTAGGCGGGGATGCCCTGGCCCTTCACAGCGGGCACGCGGGTTACACCGTAAACCCGGCCGGCGTTGGCCGAACCGCCGCCGATAATCCGCCCCAGAGGCGTGCCCCTGGCCACTTCTTCCAGGGCTTTAATGGCAGCCTCACCGTCGCCAAAGGGTATGACGCCGGCTTCCATGAGCACACCCAGGGTGCACCCCGTCTCAATGGTGTCCAGGCCCACGTCGTTGCAGATGTAGTTCAGTTTGGCGATTACATCCAGGTCGCCGATTTCCAGGTTCGGGCCGAAACACCAGGCGGTTTCATATTCAATGGGGGCACATACCTTACCGTCGGGCATGGGATATACGTTTGAACACCGCATGACGCAACCGGGGTGGCAAGCATGGGTGGCCTTTCCGCCGCGGGCAACGGCCACCTCGGCCAGCTTCTCCCCGCTGACCTCAGCAGCTTTGTCAAAACGGCCAAAGCGGAAGTTTCTGGTGGGGAGGGTGCCCGCCTCATTGATGATGTTCATGAGCACGTTGGTGCCATAGTTAGGCAGGCCCTGCCCGGTTACGGGGTGGCTTTGTAAAATTTGGGCAAACTTCCTGGCCGCCGCCTTAAACCGCTCGGGCTCTTTGACCGGCGCATCAAAGGTGGTGGGGCTGTCCACGACGATGGCCTTAATTTTCTTGGAGCCCATTACCGCCCCCAGGCCACCCCGACCGGCATAACGGCTGCTGTTGCCATCACTGTCGTTGTTGGTCACCCCTGCGGCCGGCATGAGCATTTCGCCGGCAGGACCAATGGTAATCACGGCAACCTTATTACCGTACCGCTCCCGGCAGATGGCCGTAACCTCGTAGGTACCCTTGCCGGCCAGATCGCTGGCGGGCAGCAACTCCGCACCACCGGGAGTGACCTTGAGCAGGTACCAATCGCTGCCTGCGGGCTTACCCTCAAGAATGATGGCCTTGATGCCCAGGTTGGCCAGCTTCTGAGAGGCAATACCGCCGGCATTGGCTTCCTTAATTCCTCCGGTGAGGGGGCTCTTTCCTCCCACCGACAGCCGTCCCGATGACGGTGCGTTGGTGCCGGAGAGCAATCCCGGGGCAATGACCAGCTTGTTGTAGGGACCGAGAGGATCACAGGTGGGCGGCACCTCATCTAAAACCAGCTGGGACGTGAGCGCCCTGCCCCCAAGCGCCATGTACTTTTCCGGTACTTCTTCAAACTTGACTTCCCCGGTGGTCGTATTAACCCGCAGGAACTTGGACACCGTTCTTTCCTCCTTTTTGATCTTTTTGTTTTTCCTAAGCCATACATTTTTTATCTATACATATAGCCTCATACAATTTTTATGCCACCCTGCATAAATCCTGCGGTATGCCTTCGCCGTATATAAAAGTAGTGCGCCATTTTGATACGCCCTACCTGCTCCATTACAGGGCACCAGCATCACAACAGGACACTTTTACTAAAAATGATAGGAGAGATTTGACTCTCCTATCATTAGCTAATGATTACATTTTACATTGCCTGCCGGTAGATGTCAATTATATCGTCCAGGGTGGCCAGGCGCGGGTTGGTCAGGCTGCAGGCATCTTTCATGGCGTTTTCGGCCATGATGGCCAGGTCTTCCTCCTTCACTCCCAGACCGGCGAGACCGGAAGGAATACCCACATCCTCCGACAGTTTCTGAATGGCGAAAATAGCCTTTTCGGCGGCCTCACGCACGGAAAGCCCCTCAATGTTTTCGCCTAAAGCCACCGCAATGTCGGCAAACCGCTGCGGGCAGGCAATCAGGTTGAAACGGCAGACATGGGGGAGCAGGATGGCGTTGCACACGCCATGGGGAAGGTTATAGAAGCCGCCCAATTGATGGGCCATGGCGTGGACGTAACCCAGGCTGGCGTTATTGAAAGCCATGCCGGCCAGGAACTCGGCATAAGCCATCCTATCCCGGGCTTCCATGTTCTGACCGTTGGCCACGGCCTGGCGCAGGTTGCCGGCAATTAACTTCATGGCCATCAGCGCCGCCGAATCGGTAACCGGGGTGGCCATGGTCGAAACATACGCTTCCACGGCGTGGGTTAAAGCATCCATCCCCGTTGCAGCCGTCAGGGCCGGAGGCATGCCCACCATGAGCAGGGGGTCGTTTATGGCCACGTTGGGGGTAACCCGCCAGTCCACGATGGCCATTTTCACCTTCCGGTCAGTATCGGTAATGATGCAGAAACGGGTCATTTCGCTGGCCGTCCCCGCGGTGGTGTTCACGGCAATGAAGGGGGGCATGGGCTTGCTGGACTTGTCCACGCCTTCATAATCCCGGATGTTGCCCCCGTTGGTGGCCACAATGCCGATACCTTTGGCGCAATCGTGGGAACTGCCGCCGCCCAGGGAGATGATCATGTCGCACCGGTTTTCCTGGAACACTTTTAAGCCGTCATGAACGTTGATGTCGGTGGGATTGGGCTCGGCCCCGGCAAAGATAACGGCCTCGGCGCCGGCCTCTTCCACCTGCGCCTTAATCTGGTCGGCCATACCGGACTTGGCCAGGTAGGCATCCGTAACAATGAGCGCCCTCCTGCCGCCGAGAATTTTCACCTGTTCGCCGACCTTTTTGTGAGCCCCAATACCCATGAGGTTCACCGTAGGGATGTAATACCCGTAAACCTGTTCACCCAATGCCATTAAAACCGCCTCCCTGTACTTAGTGTTCTAGAGAGGAATAAACAATCATATTTATCCCTCTCCCTGCAAGAATTTTTATTTTTCGATTATTTAAAGTAAGGCAATATTCATGCCAGAGATAAAAATCTTAAAATTCGCTACGCTTAAGGCAACCCTGTGTTGACAGCGTTCCATTACGGGACAAAAGCTCAGCCAATTTGGAGCGGGGAGTTTCAATTTAGTAATTTTGAAGCGAATTTTGAAGCGGCCCTCTCAAGAAAAAAACCGCTTTCGGCGGGAAAGCGGTTGGTCTGCCGTGTGTGAAAAGCCAAACTTGCCGGTGGATACCGGACACAGGGTGTACATCACGGGAAGCGCCGGAGCGAGGGTGCGACGACGTCCCCTGTAATCAGCTGTTTCTTGCCTCGCCCTGCATTTCTTTTAATTTCCGGTAGAGGGTATTCCGGCCGATACCCAGTATGCGTGCGGCCAGGGTAATATTGCCGCGGGAATAACTCAGGGCCTGATTGATGGCTTCCCTTTCCATCTCTTCAATGGTTGCGGGAGGCGGGCAGGGCAGGCCCCTGCGGGACATCACCTCCAGCACCCTTTTTTCCAGTACCTTTAACAAATGAAAAACCCGTGGCAGTTCCCCGTCCTCGAGGCCGGACAGGAAATCCTTTGAACGCACCAGGTTTTGCAGTTGCGCTAAAAAAGGTGAGGCTTCCGGCTGATCATCCGGGGACGCCGGCCCCGCTTTGGGGAACCGGTTCAGGGCACCGGTTATGCGGTTGGAGAGGTGCCCGGGTAAAATTACCGTGCCGTCGCACAGGGCCGCGGCCTGGTGGATGGCATTAACCAGTTCCCGCACGTTGCCCGGCCAGGAATATTGCATCATGATTTTCATTGCTTCAGGGGAGATTTTTATACTCTGACCTGTTCCATGTCCGGCAAGCTCATTTAAAAAATGATTGACCAGCACCGGAATATCTTCTTTGCGTTCCCTTAAAGGGGGAAGATGCAGCCGCACCACGTCAAGCCGGTAAAATAAATCTTCCCGGAAGCTTTTTTCCCTGACGGCCTGCTCCAGATCCACATTGGTGGCGGCAATTACGCGAACATCGGTTTTAATGGGCTTTTCTCCCCCCACCCGCATGAACTCCCCGGTTTCCAGCACCCGGAGGAGCTTAACCTGGATGGACAGGCTGGCCTCACCAATTTCATCCAGGAATAGTGTACCATGGTTGGCCAGTTCGAAAATACCCCTGCGCTGGCCGGTGGCACCTGTAAACGCACCCTTTTCATGGCCAAACAACTCGCTTTCCAGAAGATTTTCCGGCAGCGCTCCGCAGTTAACGGGAATAAAGGGGCGGTCGCTCCGGTGGCTGGCCGCATGGATGAAGCGGGCCAGCACTTCCTTGCCGGTGCCGGTTTCCCCCTGGATCAGGACGTTAACATCCTTGCGGGCAATTTTAAAAGCCACGGAAAGAAGCTGGTTCATGGCCCGGCTGTTCCCGACAATTATTCCCGCCCGGGCGGCAATATGACCCCATTCGGCGGTGGAAAGCCTTTTTTTCCTCTCTTCAGCACCACCGGCAAAATCAAGGGCTTTATCGATCAAGGCCTCGATTTGCGAAATGTCCTCGAAAGGCTTCTCAATGTAATCGTAAGCCCCCAGTTGAATGGCCCTCACGGCCGTCCTGGTGGTGCTGTATCCCGTCATGATTATGACTTCACAGCCGGGCTGTACCTTTTTTATCTCCTGGAGCAGGAACAGGCCGTCGAAATCGGGCAGCTTTAAATCAACCACCGCCACGTGAAACTTCTGGTCGTTAATGGCCTCGCGGGCCTCCTGGCCACTTGCAGCTACGGTTACCCGGTACCCTTTTCTTTCCAGCAGGCAACGGAAAAAGGTACCTACCTCAACTTCATCATCTACCACCAGGATACGTGCCTGTAAAGACAAAATAATCCCTCCGGGAGCAAGCTGAATTTAGAAAAATCTAGGACCGGCCCTCCTCCAAAGGGAGGACCAGCGTAAAGGTGCTTCCCTCACCCGGCCGGCTCTCTACTTCGATGGTCCCTCCGTGGGCCCGGGCAATGCCAAGGCTCACGCTCAACCCCAGCCCGGTACCCCGGGAAGCTTCCTTTGTCGTAAAAAAGGGATCAAACACCCGGCTCATATTTTCAGGGGAAATTCCCTGCCCGTTATCCTGAACAGTCACGACTGCACAACGCCGCCCGTTTTCATCCCTGCGCACCCCGGTGCGGATATGAATATACCTTTCCCTTTCCACCCCTTCTAAAGCATCCCGGGCATTGAGCAACAGGTTGATCAAGACCTGGTCGAGCTGCTGCCCGTTGGCGGCCACCCTGGGCAGGTCCGGGGCCAGGTCCGTGCAGACATTGATCCCGGTCCGGTTAATCTGATATTTAACCAGGCTCAGCACCCTTTCCACCACCTCATTGAGGTCGGTGGGAGCTACCACCGGCGGCTCCTGGCGGGCAAAGGTGAGCAGGTTCTGGATTATTTTTTTGCAGCGCAGGCCGCAGGTAACGATATCCTTGAGCAACTGGGAAGCCGGGTGTTCAGGCTCAAGCTCACGCTGCAGCATCTGGGCGTTGCCAATGATCACGGTCATGGGACTGTTAAGTTCGTGGGCCACTCCCGCAGCCATTTCACCTATGGCCGCCAGCTTGGCCGACTGGATCAGTTGAGCCTGCATTTGCACCCGCGCCCGGAAGGCTTCCTCCCATTCCCGCTTGGCCTGGACCACTTCCTCGTAAAGCCGGCGGTTCTGGACGCAGATGGCCAGCTGATCCGCCAGCTGCCGGGCAAAAGTTAAATCATTTTGGGAGTAGATATTCTTTTCCCGGGTGCCGATCACCAGCATACCAATGATGTTTTGCTTCACTTTAAGAGGGTCCAAGATCAGGCAGTTGAGCTCGAACTGCCGCACGGGAAGCTCCTCAAGAAGTTTCCCGTCGCCGGCAACACACAGGTACACCTGTTCTTGCTGTTTTCTAATGGTCTCCCAGAGCACCGAATTCCGGGGCACCACCAGGCCGTTGCACGGCAGCGGAGGCTGCGTGGCCACCAGGCGCAGCTCACTGCCTTCCAGCGTGATCAGGCCCAGAAAATCACACGGAATAACCAGGGGAAGGTTTTCATAAACTCTTTGCACGATCATTTCCAGGGACATATCGATATTGATATCCCGGCTCAACTGGTGGATGATCTCCAGGCGGCGGTTCTGGATAACAATTTCCCGGTTGCGTTTTTTCAGCTCCACGTAATAATTCAGCTTGGATGACCTGACCCCCGTCAAATTCTCAATCAGCCTGGCTTTGTCGTCAATCAACCTGAATCCCTCTCTTCAAGGTCAGAGCAAAAAGGTTATGCAAATCCCTTTCTGTTACATCCCGCGGGTTGGTAATAATGCAGGCGTCTTTCAGGGCGTTTTGGGCAAGATTGTTTATACGCTCCTCCGACAGGTTCCCCACGGTAATTTTATCCGGTATGTCAAGATCCCGGGCCAGCCTGCGCACCGCCTGGATGGCCCTTTCCGCCGCCTCCCATGTACTCAGTCCTGCAATATTCTCGCCCATGGCCTCAGCTATCCGGGCGAATTTTTCCACACAGGCGATCATGTTAAACTCCATTACATATGGCAAAAGGATGGCATTGGTTTCTCCATGATGCAAGTCCAGCTGCGCGTCCAGCTGGTGGGCCATGGCATGGGTGGCCCCTAAAATGGCGTTGGAGAAGGCCAGACCGGCCTGCAAAGCAGCCATGGTCATGGCCGACTTGGCCTCCAGGTTGGAGCGGCAGGCAACCGATGGACGCAGGTACCTGGCCACCAGGCGTATGGCATTTAAGGCATTTACGTCGGTAAGGGGGGTTGCGGCCAGGGATACAAAGGACTCGATGGCGTGGCTTAAAGCATCCAGCCCGGTGGCAGCCGTCAGCCTGGCGTCCTTGGTCTGGAGTACCACGGGGTCGATAATGGCTATGTCGGGCACCAGGGATTTGGAAATAATGGTCATTTTAACCTTGCGCCGGGTGTCAACGATAATGGCAAACTGGGTGACCTCGGACCCCGAACCGGCCGTGGTGGGCACAACCAGCAACGGCGGGAGGGGGCGGGTGATCTTGTTGACCCCTTCATAATCCTGGATAACCCCCCCGTTGGTGGCCAGGATGGCCACGGCCTTGGCCACGTCGATGGGGCTGCCTCCTCCCACGGCCAGAATGGCATCGCAGCCCGTGTCCTGGTAGCGCTTGACCCCTTCGATCACCTCGTAATCCTTCGGGTTGCTGGTCACCTCGAACCACACCTCAAAGGAAAGGCCGGCCTCCTTGAGCCGGTCGATGGCCTTGTCCACCCACCGGTTGGCCACCACCCCCGGGTCACTGATGACAAAAAGTTTGGTCGCTCCCAGGCGCAGGGCGCTTTCACCCACCTGGCTCAAGGCCCCCAGGCCGAAAATAATTTCGGGAGCCACAAATTTACTGATCATCCGCATGGGCTTTCTCTCCATAAAATTTTTTCTAATTGTTTTAATTCTCTATCACCGGGAAACTTCCTGTCGGAAAAAAACACCTCCTGGGAAAGGAGGTAGAAAACAGCTTCTTCCCTTGTAATAATTATCTCAAACGGGTATTGCCAACCAACACCATCTGATATAAATTAATATCAGGTGGTGTTTTATGAAACTTTACACAATAAGCGAGTTTGCCGAAAAACTTGGCGTCAGCGTATCAACGCTCCGCGCTTGGGATAAAGAAGGTAAACTGGTTGCGTTACGTACGCCGACTAACAAACGCAGGTACACTGAAGAAATGCTTTACCGGGCACTGGGCATAAAGAACCGCCAGGAACCAGAGAAAATCGTTTTATACGCCCGGGTGTCATCAGCCGGCCGGAAACCGGACCTGGAAAACCAGCTTGAGTACCTGAAGGACTTTGCCGCCGGCAAGGGGTTGACCGTGGGCGAAATACTTGCCGACGTCGGCTCCGCCCTCAATTATAAGCGCAAGAATTTCCTGAAGTTATGCGGCATGGTCACCCGGGGAGAAGTCAAAACTGTTATCGTTGCCCACAAGGACTGCCTGGTGCGGTTCGGCTTTGACTTTTTTGAAGACCTGTTCGCCAAATTCGGCTGCGAAATACTGGTGGTCAACAAGGCCGAAGACATGTCCCCGGCCCAGGAGTTGACCGAAGACCTGATCAGCATCGTCCAGCATTTTGCGGCCAAACTCTACGGCCAGAGGACCTACAAGGCCCGAAAACTGACCAAAACGGTAAGGGAGGCGCTGGCCGGTGCAGCAGACGGTAAAACAAAAGAGCCTGCCGCTGAACAATGAGAAGTGGGCCAGGATAACTGAGACGGCAGAAGCATATGCCCGGCAGAAGGACGCCTTCCTGGTGGAGTACGGGCATGTAAAATACCTGCACTATCTGGGCGAAAAGCGGAAGCTGCGGGACGAATTAGTTTCAGCGGGTTTTGTAAGCCCTTTTGGCCTGCAGGCCCGGCAGTGGAAGCTGGCTTTAGACGATGCTCTTTACACCCTGGAGAGGCAGTGGGAGGCTGCCATTGTCGAAGTCAAAGAATACCTTTACCGCTTTGAGGCGCTGACCGACGAAGAAAAGCACTACGCCTTCTGGTTGCTGTACAGGCACGAGAAGCACAGCCGCGACTGGAAACGCATCCAGGCGGTCTTCACCGGCGAAGACGTGGCCAACGAAGAGATAAACCTGGACGTGGAAGGCCGCGCTAAAGTGAGAAAGTACCTGAAGCGCGTTTTTCGGCGCGTCCTGGGCAAAAAGCCCCGCGTCAAAAAAGCTCGCAGTTTCGCCGTCGATCAGCAGATGTACCGGGTATTTGCTACCGAAAAGCGGCAGTACATTGCCGTGGCTACTTTAACCCCTGGCGAGAGGGTGGTCATCCCGCTGGCCGGGGTACATGCCGTAGAAGGCAACCTGCGGGTGATACTGTTGCCTGACGAGCAGGCGGTAGAAATCCACCTGACCAGGGGACCGCGGACTTACCCGCCCGGTGAGGAAGAGGCGGGCATCGACCTGGGCGTGACCGAAGTGTTCACCGATGACACGGGCAGAAAATACCGGTCCGAATACGGTGAGGCCCTGCAGGAAATGTCCGACCATATCCTGGACAAGAGCCGAAAGCGCGGCAAGCTCCGGGCGCTGCGCCGGAAGTTCCTCGAGCAGGACCCGAGCAAGGCCCGGCGGATCTTAAAACACAATCTGGGCCTTATCAAGCAAACCAAAAGGAACAAAAAATACCGGACCAGGTGCGAGAACGAAATCAACCGGGCGTTTAACGAATTCTACAAAGAACGCCGACCGAAGATAATTGCTTACGAAGACCTCGCCCACCTGCGCGGGAAGGCCAGGAGCAGGGGTCTCTCCCGCAAGGTGAACGGCTGGCAGCGCAGCATTATTAAAGAGCGGCTGGAATACAAAAATTACATTTACTCCGTCACCGACCCCGGTCCGGTGAATGCGGCGTACTCCAGCCAGACGTGCCCCATGTGCGGCTGGGTGGACGCGAAGAACCGCTGCGGGGACGTTTTTAAATGTCAGAAATGCGGTTTTGCAGCAGATGCGGATAGCGTAGCCGCGCTGAACCTTAAGTCCAGACTGCATGACGAAGAGATAACCAGGTACACGCCGTATAAAAAAGTAAAAAAAATTCTACTTGAGCGTTACCGTCAAAAGCAAGTCAGTTAACACTTTATCCTCCCGGGATGTTCCCGGGAAAGGGCAGGGACTGGCCCGGTGGGAGAAAGCTCCGATGGAACGTGCGTTGGCTGGCAGTGGCGCACGCGAAGCGGGCTTTAACGATGAGGTTTCCTGCGGGGGACTGAGCACTGCCGGGTAGCCTGCACTGGAAGGTACGGGAAACGGCATTCCGGTCGGCCAAACCGTCTCTGTTCTTCAGGTGGGAGCCTTTGGGCGTTAACACCACCCCGCCGTTTGGAAGCCGTCGGGCTGGATAAAGACGGTGGGCCTTTTGGGTCTGCCGGATGACGTACCGGTTTGGCGGTCACTGTTTCGGGCGGGACTCCAGAAGCCCGTGGTCCGCCTGCCCCGTCAGCCGGGCAGGTGGGGATACCCGGCCTCTCGGAGAGCGTAAACTGCTTTTGCTGTCACTTTTATCGCTATTTGATAGAAGTTGATAGCAAAAATGAAACAGGACTGGTTTCGAAGATGTAGGCATAGGGGCAGTATTGGTTTAGAAGGTAGGTCCGGCAGTCTTTTTGCCGCGCGGTGCAGGTAATGCGCTGGAAAACCCGGCCGAATCCCCCGCGCGGGCTTTTTCATCCCGTACTTCACAGAACCGCTGGCGCAATTCGTCGCCGGTGATGTGCAGGTCTTTCTTAACAAGCAACCGGTAATAAGTTCCACTTACGAATCCCCGAATATCTCCTTCAGGGAAAGATTAAAGTCTTCAAAAAAACTTACTTTTACCACGTGGTCGCGGGCATATATCTCGGGCCTTCCGTACCTGCCGTCAGTACCCAGCCTGTACACCATAACGATCCCGTCTACCGGGTGAACCAGCCAGTATTCCTTCACGCCGTGCTTTTCGTAAAGGGCAAGCTTTTTAATGTAATCAAGGGAAGCCGTCCCAGGGGAGGTCACCTCAACGATCAGGTCGGGGCTTCCTTTGCAACCGCGGTCGTCTAATTTGTTCTTATCGCAGACCACCACTATGTCCGGCTGCACTACGGTTTTAATCTCTTCATCTTTTTCTTCCCCTGCAGGCAGGCGGACGTCAAAGGGAGCCGCGTATACCTCGCAATCTTTCCCCTTGAGGTAATTGTAAAATTCGCCCAGGAGGGCGGTGAGCACTTTCTGGTGCCTCCGTGAAGGCGCCGGGCCAAGGCGATGGGCAAACCCTTCGATGATCTCCCACCTTTCCCCAGCATGCCAGGTTAAATAGTCACTGTAGGTATAGCCACCGTTTGCTTCTTGTCGTGGGTAAGCCAAAGATGGTTCCTCCTTTGTCGTTTTTGGTTGCCCGCTAATTGGTAAACCGCTCTTTTATAATTTTGAACCTTCTACCCTTTCTTTCATTCTTTTCCCTTTCGAACGAATGATTCGCTACAACTTTACACTCGTTTGTAGTAGCTAAATCCTTTACTCAATCTAACCAACCGGTAAGGTAAGATAGCCCCTTTCCGGACCCTATCTTTTCCCATGCTTTTTTCATCGCTAAATACATTTACTTATTTTATTTGCGAAAAGATCATACTTCTGCTCTCCCAGATACTTATTCCATTCTCCGCCGGGGAAAAAATACCTTCACTGGCAGTATATTTCCTTTGAAAAAAGGGCCGCCGGAAATGCTTTTTAGGACCTGTAATGCTTACTGGTAGAACCATTTAAAAAAATACCCCCCGGCGGGGGGCAGTGGAGGATGGAACATTTCCCATTCGACAAGATAGGTTTTGCAGCTACTATCCCATAAACCAGCCTGCGGAACGGTTACCTGGTCAACGGGCATCACTCTCAATTCCCAGGCGGAACGCCGTTTTGATCCCAGCCGCGCAGGCGGTAGTAGTCGTCCAGCATAATATCCAGCTCCTGCCTGGTGATGATGTCCCGGCCGTCGTTAATTGGCTCGTTGAAGAACCTGGGCGGCAGCATGTCGTCCGCCCGGGTGGCGCCTTCCCTGGTGTTGAAGAGGCGCGTGGCGGTGACAATACGGTCGGCCAGCCGGGCCAGCTCCTCCCGGGTGTACTCCCAGCCGGTGCTGCCCTTGATCATGGCCACCAGGTCGTCCCACTGGATCAGGTCGCGGAAAAAGACGCAGAAAATCATGGTGTTGAAAACCGTCAGCCGGTTTTCAAATTCAATGAAGAGGGCGGCTTTCCCCTCGGTGGTGGAGGGGTCGATCATCCCGCTCAGTTCCGGCTTGTAAAAGGTGGCCCGCAGGTGGCAGGCACCCCTGGGCGAGGTGGCGTAGGCCAGGCCCATCCCCTTCAGCACCCGGGGGTCGTAACCGGCCGGCTCCAGTCCCTTGACGTGAATGGCCAGGTCCTCCAGGCCCAGCTCAGTGGCCACCCGTTTTATGCCCTGGGCCAGCAATTCCCCCGGGCCGCGGGCGTGGGCGATATCCTCCAGCAGGCGGGCCGCTCCTTCGGCATCCCCGTAGGCTGGGTAACCTTTTACCCGGCCCCTTTCCCCGGCCTCCATCATCAACGCCACCAGGTTCCCGGCGGTAATGGTATCCATGCCAAGCCTGTCGCACAGGTCGTTGAGGTAGATTACCTCGTCCAGCCTGTTAATACCGCACAACCCGCCGAAGGCATAAATGGTTTCGTACTCGGGGCCTTCCAGCTTTAATCCGGCGTGTTTTCCTTCCTTCACCGTGGTCAGCTTGCCGCAGGTCAGGAAGCAGTTGGGGCAGGCCCTGGCCCTGACTTCAAAATTCTGGAGCAACGTATCCCCGCTTAAATTCTCCCAATCGGGACCAGTGCCCATGGACCAGTAGCGGGCCGGAAATGCCCTGGCGCCGTTCATGGTGCCTACCATAACAGTGGTGCCGTAGGTCTGGTAGGCCTTGACCCCCGGGTTGTCCCTGCCCTTTTCCCTGATGCGGCGGGCGGCCTCCTTCAAAAGGGCTGGATCGGCCGCCTCACAGCCGGCCTCCCCGTGGAAGACCAGGGCTTTGAGCTTTTTGGACCCCATCACCGCACCCATGCCGGTGCGCCCCGCCGAGCGCCAGTAATTGTTTTCAATACAGGCAAACCTGACCAGGTTCTCCCCCGCCGGGCCGATAACCACGGCCTGGGCCCCTTCCCTGCCCACCTCTGCAAGCACTGCGTCTTCCGTAGCGTAAGTATCCTTTCCCCACAGGTGGGATGCATCGTGGAAAACCACGCCCCGGTCGCTGATTTCCACGTATACGGGCGCATCAGCCGCACCTTCGACAATCACCGCGTCGTAGCCAGTGCGGCGTATGGCCGGGGCCACCCGCCCGCCGGCATAGGACTCGGCGTAAAGCCCGGTCAGGGGGGATTTGCTGAACACCCCGTAGCGGCTGGAGCCGGGCAGCACCGTGCCGGTGGCGGGGCCGGCGGTGATGATCAGCTTGTTGGCCGAGGAGAGGGGATCTATTCCCGGTTCCAGTTCGCGCAGCAACAGGTAGGTGCCCAGACCTTTCCCGCCCAGGTAGTCCCGGTACACGCTTTCCGGCAGTTCCTCCACCGCAGAGGACCGGTCCGAAAGGTTCAGGCGCAGCAACCTGCCGTAAAAACCGTACATTTTGAGCCTCCTTCCCACTTGCCGGGCCGTTTTAACCGGCCACTTCAGCCACCACTTCTTCCAGGATGGAGAAGCCCAGGTCCAGCTGCTCGTCCGTAATGGTCAGGGGCATGAGCATGCGCACCACATTGCTGAATATTCCCGCCCCGATGATGATCAGGCCGCGCTTGTAGCACTCCTGGATAATGCGGCCGGCCTCCTCTTTAGCCGGTTCCTTGGTTTTCCTGTCCTTGACCAGCTCCATGGCCACCATGGCCCCCAGACCGCGTACGTCGCCAATGAGGGGGTATTTTTCCTGCATGGCCCGCAGGCGCCCCAGGGCCATTTCCCCGATTTTGGCGGCCCGGTCCGCCAGCTTCTGCTCCTGCATGTAGTCAATGGTGGCCAGGGCCGCGGCACAGGAAATGGGGTTGCCGCCGTAGGTGCCGCCGATGTGACCCGGATCGGGCGCGTCCATGACCTCCGCCCGGCCGATCACCCCGCTTAAGGGCAGCCCGGAAGCAATGGACTTGGCCACGGTCATCAGGTCGGGCTGTACGCCCCAGTGCTCCACGGCGAACATCTTTCCGGTCCGGGCAAAACCGGTCTGCACTTCATCCACAATAAAGACGATGCCGTGCTTTTCGCAGAGCTTCTGCAGGCCCGGCAGGAACTCCGGCGGAGGTACAATGAACCCACCCTCACCCTGTACCGGCTCGATAATCATGGCGGCGATATTTTCCGGCGCCACTTCGGCGGCAAAAAAACGGGTGAAGTTCTCCAGGCAGTGCAGCCCGCACCCAGGGTAAGTGGAGTTGTAGTAACAGCGGTAGCAATAGGCGGAAGGAACCTTGTAGACTTCCGGGGCAAAGGGGCCGAAGCCGAACTTGTAGGGTTTCACCTTGCTGGTTAAACTCATGGTCATCAATGTCCGGCCGTGGAATGCGCACTCAAATGAGATAATCCCAGGCTTTTTGGCATAAAAACGGGCAATCTTGACGGCGTTTTCCACCGCCTCCGCCCCGCTGTTGGCAAACATGACCTTTTTAGCTTCTCCCTTGACGGGACACAAAGAAGCCAGCTTTTCGGCCAGGTCCACATAGTTCTCGTACATGGTCACCATAAAGCAGGTGTGCAGGAGCTTGTCGGCCTGGCTTTTAATGGCGGCCACCACAGGCTCGGGACAGTGGCCGGCGTTCAAGGTGCCGATGCCGCCGTAAAAGTCAATAAATTCGTTCCCGTCCACATCCCTGATCAGGGCTCCTTTTGCTTCTGCCACGAAGACGGGAGTGGCATTGGAAATCCCCCGGGCGACGTACTTGTTCTTTCTTTCCAGCATGCTGCTTGACTTAGGGCCGGGTACGGCAGTAATTTTTTGAAGCATCACATGCAAAACCTCCTGCTATTTTTTATTTCCGGACCGGGGGGAACCAGAGGCTCCTTCACCCCGGCCGGGAGTCATTTCGCACGAATTAATAAACGCGAAGGAACCCCGGTGTTCCAACCAGGGCCCTTGCAAGGGCGTTCTACTTTTCAGCCTGCAACAATTCCTGCATGATGGCAGTGGTTTGCGCGTGGGAAGACCGCGCCCAGAAGTAGAAAACCACACCCAACGCGCACCAACCCAGGAAGATCAACCACTCATATGGCCACACCAGGGCAGCGGGACTGCCGGGCAGGTACAGGAAAACCAGGGCCAGGCTGAAAATTACGGCCAAAAACCCCACCGGCTTGCCGTAGCTAACCCTGAAAGGCCGCTCCATCTCCGGTTCGCGGTAACGCAGGATCAAAAATGATATTGCCACCATTGTCCAGGCCACGATAGTCGCCAGGCTGCCCGCATCCACCAACCAGACCAGCATTTTGCGGCCCAGGAGGGGAGCCAGAGTTGATAGCACACCAACAAGCAAAATGGCGTTACCCGGTGTTTTGAACCGGGGGTGCAGCTGGCCCAGGAAATCGGGGAGCAGCTTGGCCCGGGCCATGGCGAAAATAACCCGGCTGGCACCCACGAAAAAGCTGTTCCAGCTGGTAATGATGCCGCCAATGCCGCCCAGGATCAGCAACTTGGCGGCCCAACCGCCTTTAAAAAGGGCGGCCATGGCATCGGCGGTGGGCAGCTTGGAAGCGTGCATTTGTTGCTCGGTTAGCGCCACGGAAACGCTGAAAATGACCATGATGTACCATAAAGCCGCCAGGAAAATGGACAGGAGGAGTATTTTCCCGATTGACTTAAATGGAATGTTCATTTCTTCCGCTGCCTGGGGGATGACGTCAAAACCCACAAACATGAAAGGGGTCATAATCAGAACCACAAAAATTCCTTTGATGCCGCCTACGAACAGGGGCTCCATATAGCCGGGGTTGCCGTTAAACAGGGCACCGGTCATGAGCATAATGCCTACAACGGCAATTAATAATGTAAGCACTCCTTGCAAAAATGCTGCCGGCTTAATACCTACATAGTTGATTATGGTAAGGATAATGGAACCAATTATGCCTACAAGTGCCCAGGAAGCGTACACATCCCAGCCTGCCACAGTCCAGAGGTAACCGTGCTTGTAATCCGGTATGAGATACTCCACCACGGTCGGCAGGGCCACTGCTTCGAAGGCCACCACCGAGGTATAACCCAACGCCAGGATCCAGCCGCAAATAAAGGAAGGGGTGATACCCATGGCGCGGAAACTGAACACAAATTCACCGCCCGCCTTGGGCATGGCCGGTGTCAATTCAGCATAAGTTAACCCCACAAAAATAACCACAATGCTGCCAATGAGAAAGGCCAGCATTGCCCCTATGGAACCTGCTGATTCAACCCATGTACCCGCCAGGACTACCCAGCCCCAGCCAATCATGGCTCCAAAGGCCAGAGCCAGCACGTCTTTGCGGGTTAAAACCCGCGCAAAGCTTTCTTTCTGAGCCATTACTTAAAAACCTCCTGCATGCTTTAGTTTTGTCAGATGTTCAACGCCTGAATGTGCGAATTTTCCGGGATTTCACCACCTTTCGCCGACAAGCAGAAGTACAAACAGGTCTTGCAAACCATATTCCCGGTTCAAAATGGCGAAAAATGGACAAATTTTTGTCTTTTTGTGATTTTACAAAAACATCAGAAATGCGCACCAGCATTAAGGATTAAAAGAACGGTTCGTTTTTTCTCCCGAAACCGCACCAGCCTGACTAATGCATATTGGCATTGATTAATGCCATAGCGCATTAGCTTAAACTAAAAAACCCGAGTCAACAAATAGACCCGGGTTTTCAAAGCACCTAAGCAAGCACGACTCCGGAGTGCGGAGTAAAGGCAACCAACTTTTGCAGGCTTTTCAAAGCTCTTACGCAAGTACGGCTTCCCGCTTATCTTGATATTCGGCACCCTTGCCCAGCCATCCCCGCAGCCACATGGCCTCGCTCAGGCGCTGCACGGCCACCAGGTACGCACAATCCCTCATATTCAGATCCTTATGGGCCCTGTACATTTGATAAACTTCTTTAAAGGCTGCCACCATTTTTTCCTCCAAACGGCGGTTCACTTCTTCTTCAGACCAGTAGTAACCGGTATTGTTCTGCACCCACTCGAAGTAGGAAACGGTTACGCCGCCGGCATTGGCCAGAATATCGGGAATTACAAAAATCTTTTTCTCATTCAAGATCCGGTCTGCGCCGGGAGTGGTGGGGCCGTTGGCTCCCTCGCCGATAATCCGGGCTTTAATATTCCGGGCGTTTTGTTCGGTAATCTGGTTTTCCAGGGCCGCCGGGATGAGAATGTCACAGCTTAAGGCCAGCAACTCCTCGTTGCTGATGGGACGGCTGCCCGGATACCCCTTCACGGTTCCCGTATTTTTCTTGAATTGAAGCACCGCCACCGGGTCGAGCCCCCTGGGGTTGTAGATGCCGCCGGAAGAGTCGGATACGGCAATAATGCGGCAGCCCATTTCGTGCAGCAGCCTGGCGGCAATGCTCCCCACGTTGCCATAGCCCTGCACGGCAGCGGTGGCGCCGTTTAAGCTGATCCCCAGCGCCGCGGCCGCTTCCCGCACGGCAATGACACAACCCCTGGCTGTGGCCTCTTCCCGTCCGAGGGATCCGCCTACCACCGGCGGCTTGCCGGTAATAACCCCAAACTCGTTATACCCTTTGATCCCGGAAAACTCGTCCATCATCCAGGTCATCACCCGGGCGTTGGTATAAACGTCCGGGGCGGGGATATCCTTTTCCTGTCCCAGCAGCGGGTACATGGCCTTGATATAACCCCGGCTCAGCCTTTCCAGTTCATCGAGGGACATTTCCCTGGGGTCGCAGGTCACTCCACCCTTTGCGCCGCCGTAGGGCAGCCCCAGTACGGCGCACTTCATGGTCATCCACAGGGCGAGGGCTTTCACCTCGTCCATATCCACATCCGGGTGGAACCTTATTCCCCCCTTAAAAGGACCCAGTACACTGCAGTGCTGAACCCGGTAGCCGGTAAAAACCTTGATGCTGCCGTCATCCATTTTCACCGGTATGGCCGCCGTCAGTACCCGCTCCGGGCTGCGCAGAATTTCGTAAACCGCCGGGTTGAGGTTGAGCCTTTTCACCGCCGACAGGACGTGATTACATGCCAGTTCAAAACTGTTAACCTGCTTGCTCATCAAATCACTCCCCTTAAGGGTTTGCCCCGGAAGCTTTCCCTCCGGAGGCTTTACCCCTTAAGGGCGCAAGAAGCATGCCAGGCTTAATAATCTTAATTGGCGCAACATTTTTAAGACTTCTGTAATTTTTACTAAGTGAATGGATGCAAACACGCATTAACCCGAATTAACACAAACCCGGGATACCTGGCACTTCCCTACACTTTGTCCCCTTTTGATAATGCAACACAGGATTACATGTGATGCGCAATTGCATTATTTTGTGTTTTTCATGAGCTTCTTTTGTTTGCTCCCCGTGGGGTACACGCGGTACTTCTGGATCTTTCTGACGATGGTTGACTGGTTGACCTGCAGGGCGCTGGCCATTTCGTAGGTGGTTTTGCAACGCTGTGACGCCAGCATAATCAGCTGCCTTTCCACCTCGTCGACGGCCTGTTTCAAGGGGCATATCCCCAGCACATATACCCTGCCGGGAAGCTCGCCGCTGGAGTTGATAATATAATCGGGAATATGCACCGTCTCAATAAGGTTGCTGTCGGTGGTAACCATCAACCGCTCCACCAGGTTTTCCACTTCCCTTACATTACCGGGCCAGTGGTATTTCACCAGTACGTCCAGGACTTCCGGTGAAAAATGTTTATTCATGTCATATTTCAGATTAAACTTATTGACGAAATGCTCAATCAAGGGCACAATATCTTCTTTGCGATACCGCAGGGGAGGAATGGTGACCGGGACTACATTCAACCGGTAGTAAAGATCCTCCCGGAACAATCCTTCCCTGACCATCTTTTGAATATCGCGGTTGGTGGCGGCGATAAATCTCACATTCACCGCGATTTGCTGGCTTCCCCCGACGCGCATTAACTTTTTTTCCTGAATTACCTGCAGCAGCTTAACCTGCAGGTTCAACGGCAGGTCCGCCACCTCATCCAGAAAAACGGTTCCCCCGTCACCCATTTCAATTAAGCCTTTCTTCCCCTCACGCCTGGCTCCGGTAAAGGCCCCGGGCTCATAGCCGAACAGCTCCGATTCCAGCAGGTTCTCGGGTATGGCTCCACAGTTGATGGTGATAAAGGGACCTTTATGCCGCCTGCTCAACCTGTGAATGCGGGAAGCAATAACGCCCTTGCCCACACCGGATTCGCCGGTAATCAGGATGGTGGAATCCACCTGGGCCACCCGGTCCACCAGGTCCAGGACCTGTTTCATCTGGGGGCTGACCGCGATAATTTCCGTGTTCTCCAGCTTTTCCTGCCGCAGGTACATCACCAGCCGGCGGTAGTTGTCCACCAGCTGTTCGGTGTCTTCCAGGCGCTGCTTTAAATTGATCAGCTCGGAAACATCCCGGGAGTTAACCACTATGCGGGTGATCCTGCCCGACTCATCAAAGACCGGATTTCCTGTAACGATGAGAGTCTTGCCCGTCTTCGTGTGCTGGACCATGGTCACCCGCCGTCTTTCTTCAAAAACCCGGCGCGAAACGGATGGGTTGAAATAACCTTCCTCCTCCATTTCGCTGTAATGTTTACCTATTATCTTTTCCACTTCCACCCCGTAGTAGCTTTCTCCAATCTTGTTCACCCTGCGGGTGTAGCCCTCGCCGTCGACAACGTAAATTTCGTCGTAAGAAGAGTTAAAGATGGCTTCCAGCTCTTCCTTGGCTTCCCTCAAGGATTCGCACAGGGAAATGTCCTGTAAAACCAGCATCGTCCCGCCGGCGCCCTCTTCCCCCACCAGCGGGTTGACCTGCACGGCCACCTTCCGGCCGTTTATTTCCACCTTCCTGCCTGAAGGCGAACCGTCCTGCGGCCATAACTGCTCCACCAGGACGGCGGGTAATACGTCGCCAAGTTGCCTCCCCGCAACCGCACTTCTTTCTACACCCAGGAGGTCTTCGGCGGCCCGGTTCAAAAACTCCACCCTTCCCCCGGCATCAACCAGCAACAACCCCACGGGTACGGGATCAAGTAATGCAAATACCTCCCTCAGATGAATCCCTCCCCTGGACGAACTAAGCAGTGCGCCGGCCGTAAGCCAGTGACTTGTGACCGGCGCACCCTTTTACAAGTCCGTGATAAATAGGACCCAGCCCTGGTGAAAGCTGGGTCCCCTATTTAAATGCTCTCAGGCGATCTTCTCCACCCGCACGGCGCAGACTTTTAACTCCGGTATTCTGGCCACCGGGTCCCGGGCCGTGTTGGTCAGCTTGTTGATGGCCACCTCCGGGAAGTGGAAGGAGGTAAAGACCACGCCGGGCGGCACGGTATCTACAACCCGGGCGGTTACTTCCACCTGTCCCCGGCGGGAGATAACCCGCACCCGCTCGCCGTCGGCAATGTTCAGGACCCGGGCGTCGGCTGGATTGATCTCCAGGTGCTCCCGGCCGTAGTACTCCTCCAGGGCCCCGGTACGCAGGGTCATGGTCCCGGTATGGTAGTGGAAGTGCCGCCGCCCCGTATTCAGGATGAGCGGATATTCTTCGTCCGGCAGCTCGGCCGGGGGTACGTATTCTACCGGGTGGAACTTGCCCAACCCCCGGGCAAACTTGCCCGCGTGCAGGATGGGCGTTCCCGGGTGATCGGGGGCGGGACAGGGCCAGACCAGGCTGCCGCTCTCCAGGCGCTGGTAGGAAATGCCGCCGTAGGAGGGGGTGAGGCGGGCAATTTCCTCCATGATTTCCGCCGGCGAACCGTACTGCATGGGATAACCCATGGCCGCAGCCACCAGGCAGATGATCTGCCAGTCGGGTTTGGCTTCCCCTACGGGCTCAATGGCCTTGCGCACCCGCTGAACCCGGCGCTCGGTGTTGGTAAAGGTGCCGTCCTTCTCGGCAAAACTGGCTGCGGGCAAAACCACATCGGCCAGGCGGGCAGTCTCGGTAAGGAAGATGTCCTGCACCACCAAAAAGTCCAGCTTTTCTAAAGCGTGAACTACGTGATCGGCATCGGGGTCGGAGAGCACGGGGTTTTCGCCCATGATGTACATCCCCTTGATTTCTCCCCGGGCGGCGGCTTCGATCATTTCGCCCACGGTTAGCCCGGGCGTGGCCGGCAGCCCGTCTACCCCCCAGGCCGCGGCAAACTTGGACCGCACATCCTCGAGGGTAACGCTCTGGTAACCTGTGAGGACGTTGGGCAGGGCGCCCATGTCGCAGGCTCCCTGGACGTTGTTCTGCCCCCGCAGGGGATTCACGCCGCTGTGGGGCTTGCCGATGTGCCCGCAGAGCATGGCCAGGTTGGCCACGGCAAGGACGTTGTCGGTGCCGCAGATGTGCTGGGTGAGGCCCATGGTATAAAGAATGGTGGCGTTTCTGGCCGTGGCATAACCCCGGGCCACTTCCCGGATCACACCGGGGCTGATACCGGTAATTTCCGCCACATATTCGGGGGTGTATTTGGCCACCGCCTCTTTGAGGGCTTCAAACCCTTCGGTGCGGGTGTCCACAAATTCCTTGTTCACCAGGCCTTCGGAAATAATCACATTGGCCAGGCCGTTTAAAAGAGCGATGTCCGTGCCCGATTTCAACTGCAGGTGATGGTGGGCCAGACCGGCCACCTCTGTCCTGCGGGGGTCCACCACCACCAGGGTGGCGCCGTTGCGCACGGCCTTTTTCACCTGAAGGCCGATAACCGGGTGCGACTCGGTGGTGTTGGTCCCAATGGCCAGGATAAAGTCGGCTCCCCCAATATCTCCGATGGGGTTGGTCATGGCACCGCTGCCAAAGGCTGCCGCCAGACCGGCGACAGTAGGCGCGTGTCAGAGGCGGGCACAATGGTCGATGTTGTTGGTTCCCAGCACAGCCCTGGTGAACTTGCTCATCAAGTAGTTCTCTTCGTTGGTGCACCGGGCCGAGCTCAGGACCCCCAGGGCAACGGAACCGTATTCTTTTTTAATTGCCCCCAGCCTTTCGGCCACCAGGTTGATGGCCTCTTCCCAGCTGGCTTCCTCAAAGACCCCGTTGCGCTTGATCAGGGGTTTGGTGAGGCGGTCGGGGTGGTGAATAAAGCCGTAACCAAAACGGCCTTTCACGCACAGGGCCCGCCCGTTGACTTCACCGTCACAGGATGTTACCCCCACCACCCGGCCGTCCTTTACATTGAGATCAAAGGTGCAACCGGTGCCGCAGTAGGGACAGGTGGTGCGCACCTTCTTGACTTCCCAGGTGCGGGCTGCCGCACGCAGGCCCTTTTCCTGCAGGGCCCCCACCGGGCAGACGGCCACACAGTTGCCGCAAAAAACGCAGTCGGAACCGGCCAGGGTACTGTCCATGGCCGGGGTAACCTTGGTGTTGAAACCCCGGTAGGCAAAATCCACTACGTTTTTGCCCTGGATTTCGGCGCAGGCCCGCACGCACTTGCCGCACAGGATACATTTATTCAAGTCCCGCACTATGAAGGGGTTATCATCTTCAATGGGGTAACTGTGGCGCTCCCCGGCAAAACCGGCCTGCCGGACGCCGTACATGTAGGCGTAATCCTGCAGGCGGCAGTCGCCGTTTCTACCGCAGGTCAGGCAGTCCTGCGGGTGATTGGCCAGCAGCAGCTCGATGATGGTCTTCCGGGCTTCCACTACGGCCGGCGAGGCGGTGTGCACCACCATGCCGCTGGTGGCGGTGGTGACGCAGGAGGCCGGCAGGTTGCGCATGCCCTCGATTTCCACCACGCACAGGCGGCAGCCGCCCCACGGGGTGAGCTCCGGATCGTGGCAAAGGGTGGGGATGAAAATTCCTGCAGACCGGGCCGCATCCAGCACGGTGGTGCCGGCCGGTACGGTCACCTGCCGGCCATCTATGGTCAAAGTGACTTCCGCCAATTTAGGAACCCCCTTTCAAAATGATTTCTTATCACTGTTATCATCCTCGCCAGGTTTGCCCGGCACTCAACACCCCAGCACTCAAAACGGCAGCCATTTTCATCCTCTGCTGGTGGCGCTGAAAGCGCCATGGGTGCCTACTTACCTTCCACTTCTTTCATCCTGTCCACAAGGCGCTCCAGCCCCAGGGCTTCGGCCCAGGGTACGGGCACAAATTGGCCGTCCTTTTTCAGCATGGGGGTCATTGGTTCTTCCACGTAGAGCAGCTCCAGGCCCAGGCGGCCTTTGAGGCACAGGGGCCGGCCGGGGCCGGGTTCTTTTGCTGTAATGCCGATCACTTTCCCGTCTTTGATGTTCAGCTCAAAGGTACAGCCGCTTTCACAAAAAGTGCAGGTGACGGGTTTCTTTTGCATTTCCCAGGTGCGCCCTTTGCCGGCCATGGGCCTGTAGGTCAACGCCCCTACCGGGCAGACGGCCACGCAGCGGGCGCAATAAACACAGTCAGACTCGCCGAGGGGTACGTCCATGGCCGTAACCACCCTGGTGTTAAAGCCCCGGTAGCCGAAGTCAATCACGCTGCGCCCGGGTACGGCCTGGCAGGTGCGCACGCACTTGCCGCACAGGATGCACTTATTTTGATCCCTGATGATGTAGGGGTTGGAATCATCCAGGGGGTAATTTTTCCTCTCGCCGTGAAAGCTGGTCTGTCGAACCCCGTACATGAAGGCATAATCCTGCAAACGGCAGTCGCCGTTTTTTTCGCAGGTCAGGCAGTCCTGGGGGTGGTTGGCCAGCAGCAAATCGATAATGGTACGCCGCGCCTCAATTACCGCTTCCGAGGCGGTGTGGACCACCATCCCCTCGGCCACGGTGGTCACGCAGGAGGCCGGCAGGTTGCGCATTCCAGGTATCTCCACGATGCACAGGCGGCAGGCCCCAAACCCCGGAATGGCCGGGTCGTGGCACAGGGTGGGGATGAAAATCCCCGCCGACCGGGCCGCATCCAGCACGGTGGTGCCGGCCGGTACGGTCACTTTTTTCCCGTCTATGGTTAAAGTGACATTGGCCACTTGCATTCCCCCTCATTCCTCACTGAAACGGATACATCACTACGTCCTTCCGGCGTAAATGTTCAGCGATCCCGCTATGGTGCCGTGTTGTCACGCGCTGACAGCACCACGGCTCGCTTTGGACAACGCGGCACCGTGCCGGTGGCGACGGTTTTACTGAACAATTACCTTCCGGCAATTTAAATTATTAGACCCGTCAGCGGTCGCTTACGCCTTTTCCACGGCGCCGAACTTGCACTTCTGCATGCAGTTGCCGCACTTGATGCACCGGGAAATATCGATGACGTGGGGCTGTTTCTTTTCGCCGCTGATGGCCCCGGCCGGACAGGCGCGGGCACAGCTGCCGCAGCCGGTGCACTTTTCGGCGTTGATGGTGTACACCAAAAGCGCCTGGCAGACGCGGGCCGGGCAGCGTTTATCCCTGATATGGGCCTCGTATTCGTCCCGGAAGTAGCGCAATGTGGACAGGATGGGGTTGGGGCAGGTCTGTCCCAGGCCGCACAGGGCCGTGTTTTTAACCACCCGGGCCAGCCGCTCCAGGGTCTCGATGTCCTCCTCCTTACCCTGGCCTTCGCAGATGCGGGTGAGGATTTCCAGCATGCGCTTGGTGCCCTCCCGGCAGGGAGTGCATTTGCCGCAGGATTCGGCCTGGGTGAAGTTCAAGAAGAACCGGGCCACATCCACCATGCAGGTGGTTTCATCCATGACCACCAGGCCGCCGGAACCCATGATGGCCCCTGCGGAGGTGAGGGATTCGTAGTCGATGGGCAGGTCCAGCTGTTCCTCGGGCAGGCAGCCGCCGGAGGGCCCGCCGATCTGCACGGCTTTGAACCTCTTGCCGTCCCGGATGCCGCCGCCCACGCCAAAAATGATCTCCCGCATGGTAATGCCCATGGGCACTTCCACCAGGCCGGTGTTGTTCACCCTGCCGGTCAGGGCGAAAATCTTGGTGCCCTTGCTCTTTTCCGTGCCCATGGCGGCATACCAGGCGCCGCCGTTGCGGATGATCAGGGGCACATTGGCAAAGGTTTCCACATTGTTGATATTGGTGGGCTTGCCCCATAAACCTTTTTGCGCCGGGAAGGGCGGTCTCGGCCGCGGCATGCCCCTGTTGCCTTCAATGGAGGTCAAAAGGGCCGTCTCTTCGCCGCAAACAAAGGCCCCTGCCCCGGCCTTGATCTTGATGCGGAAGTTGAACCCGGAATTGAGGATGTTGTCCCCTAAAAGGCCGCATTCCTCGGCCTGGGCAATGGCTATCTTGAGCCGGTGAATGGCCAGGGGATACTCGGCCCGCACGTAAATATAGCCTTCATCGGCACCAACGGCATAGCCGCAGATCAGCATCCCTTCCAGCACCGCGTGGGGATCCCCTTCCAGGACGCTGCGGTCCATAAAAGCGCCCGGGTCCCCTTCGTCGGCGTTGCAGACCACATACTTCTTGTCCCCTTCCGCCGCGCGGACAAAGCTCCACTTCATCCCGGTGGGAAAACCGGCGCCGCCCCTGCCCCGCAGGCCGGAGATCTTTACTTCTTCAATTACCTGCTCGGGGGTCATTTCAAACAGGGCTCTGGTCAGGGCCAGATAACCGTCATTGGCCACATAGTCGGCAATTTCTTCGGGATTGATGTGCCCGCAGTTGGCGAGCACCAGGCGCTTTTGCTTGGCGTAGAAGGGAACGGTCTCGTAGGTGAGGGATTTTTCACCGGTGGCGGGATCAACGTAGAGCAGGCGCTCAACCACCTGGCCTCCCACCAGATGGCCGGCCACAATCTCGGGAATATCCTCTACCTGCACCCGGGTGTAGAAAACCTTCTGGGGCTCAACGATCATTAAGGGACCCTGCTCGCAGAAACCGTGGCAGCCGGTGATTTTGACCGATACTTTGTCCTGCAAACCCTGCTTGGCGAGCTCTTCCACCAGGGCATCCACCAGTTTGCGGGAACCGGAGGAGGTGCAGCCGGTACCGGCGCAAATGAGAATCTGCCGCCTGGAGCTGTCTTCAGGCAGGTGGATATCCTCCAGAAATGCCCTGTATTTAGCCCGGCAGCTTTCATCCTCGTGGCACAGGGGCCCCTGCCGGCGGCATTTGATATAGTCTTTGCAGGGGCTGGCCGGGGAATGGAAACACTTTTCACAGCATTTATCCATTAATGACTTCATTTCTCTCGCCGCCCCCTTTCTATTCGTACTGCTCGAGAACTTCTGCCGCCCGCTCCGGGGTCAGACGGCCGTGGGTATCCTCGTTGACCATCATCACCGGCGCCAGGCCGCAGGCACCCAGGCAGGCCACCGTCTCCAGGGTGTAGCGCAGGTCGGCGGTGGTTTCGTTTCTGCCCACGCCAAGCTTCTCCGATACCGATTCAAATACCCGGGCCGCCCCCCGCACGTGGCAGGCCGTCCCCTGGCAGATTCTGATAATATTCCGCCCCCGGGGTTTTAAGTGAAACTGGGCGTAAAAGGTGGCCACCCCGAAGACCTTGCTGAAGGGAACTTTCAGCTCGGCGGCTATCCTTTGCATCACTTCCCCGGGCAGGTACCCGTAAATCTCCTGAGCTTCCTGCAACAGCGGGATGAGCGCCCCTTTAGTGCCCCGGTACTGCTCAAAAACTTTCTCCAGGGCTTCTTTTTTGGCCGCTTCATCCTGGCATCCACACTGACAGCTCACCAAAATTTCCCTCCTCCCATTGCTCTCCCTTGCAGGTGTAAATAAACCCGCTACTAATACAGCCAACAGCCTGCGCATTACAAGTGCACAGGCTTTACCAGCGGGTGTAAACAACCCGCTCCTCGGTAACCAGAATGTGCACCGGGCAATCGTGGGGGCCGGCATAAACCTGCGGGCGGATCTGCAGCTCAAAAGCCAGGGCCAGCCAAACAGTATCCGGCCTGGTGCGGGGCAGGAAGCGGTCATAAAAGCCACCGCCATAACCCAAACGGTTGCCCTTCAGGTCAAAGGCCACCCCGGGCACCACCACCAGATCCAGTTCCTGGGGCTCCAGAGGGCGCAGGCACTCCGGGCGGGGTTCTAAAATGCCCCAGGTTCCCGGTGCCAGATCGCCCGGGTATTCCAACAACAAGGAGGGGGTGAGCCGCCTGCCGGCCACATCGGTCACCGGCACGGCCACCCTTTTGCCCCGGGCCATGGATTCCATGATCAGGGCGCCGGTCTGCACCTCGTTGCGGAAGTCAACATAGGCCATGAGAGTCCGGGCCCTTTGAAACTCCTCCAGGGACAGCACGCGGCGCAAAATCCGCCCGCTTTTTTCGGCTATTTCTTCCGGAGAAAGACTGCCCCGTGCTTTTAATACATCCTTTCTTAATTCGCCCTTGCCCACCAGAAATCCTCCAGCTGTCAGATTTCAATAAAAATTTTTAATCAGTCCCGGGGAAAACAATTCGCCGGCAATGAAAAAGTTCCTTCATTAATGAGCCGGCGATTCACTGGATCATAATTAACGGTATTCCGCTGTGACTTCCTTCCCCTTTTTCCTGAGCAAACGGATTAATTGTTCGATAGTCCGGTGTTTGTAAGTGCAATCCCCGGCCGGGTTGACGGCCAGCCCTACGATAAAATGGATCAAGTCCGCCCCGAGCAGGATGGCCGCCAGCCGGCTGGCGCCGTCCCGGGCCTTCTGCAAATCTTCGAGGGGCACACCCTGGCGCAGGTGTTCCAGGGCGTAAAGCACGGTCAGGGTACCTTCGGTAACCAGGTCAATGCCGGCAATGAAGCCTACCGGCGGCACCCGGTCGCTGCGGGTGGAAAGGTCCACCTCTATTTCCCTGCCCAGAACGCGGGCCACAATGCTGGCCGTGCTACCCCCGCAGACCACCTTCACCCCGGGCGAGCGCACCAGTTTTTCCACCACCAGGGCATCGGCGGACCTGTCCATGGGGGGCCCGATCATTACCGTCACCTTACGGGGGGCGAGGGCTTTCACTACCACCACGCTGGTATCGTCACCCGGCCGGGCGGTATAAAGCTGGTGGCACCGCTGGATTAATTCCTTTGCCCAGGCTGCCGCGTCCATGTTTTTGGCGGCCAGCTCCAAAAGAAAGGTTCGTACCCCGTCCCAGCCCCAGCCCCGGTTAAGGACGCCGCCAATACCCGCGTGCACCACCCCGTCGCTGATCAGCACCAGCCAGTCCCCTTCCCGGAAATCGAAAAAAGCTTCCGTAATTTCTTTGTCATTGATCACCCGCCGGATACGGCTGATTTCCCTCAACCGGTCCCCG
Organism: Desulfofundulus sp. TPOSR; assembly: GCF_011393055.1. NCBI lineage: Bacteria > Bacillati > Bacillota > Clostridia > Eubacteriales > Peptococcaceae > Desulfofundulus > Desulfofundulus sp. TPOSR. Next base: position 117,702 of record NZ_JAAOEF010000004.1, read on the forward strand.
TGGCCCAGGAAGGCCCTGGGGTTGTCGTATTCCACCAGATAAGCCCGGCCGCCGGCCATGACCTGCAGGATGGAGAAGGTGCTGTAGGCCAGCTTGCGCACCCTGCAGGTGGGCAGGGTCTGCACCAGGGTTTCAATGACTTCTTCGATTTCCCCGCCCATGCGCAGCATGGTGGCGGCAGTTTTGGTGGTCAAAGAAGAGAGAATATTGGCCTTCACCCCGCTGCCCAGGCCGTCGGAGAGGACCACGATGGTGGAAGAGCGGGTTCGAACCACCTCGATGCTGTCGCCGCAGAGCTCTTCCCCGGCCTTATTTAGCTGAGCCATCCCAATGTCAAGGGAAATTTTCATGAAAACTCGCCGCTGGAGTACCCCCGATTTTATTCGAGGGAAGAGAGCGGCTCACCCCCCTTATCTACAGCCACTACTCCTGCATCAGGCGAATTAACTGGCTGAGCAAAACCTTGGTCTCCGCCGTGGTTTCCCCCAGCAGGCCGGCAATTTCCTGGGCCACCTTCATCTGCTTGTTAATGACCTCCTGAGCCCGCTTGATGGTCTGGGCCTTCATTTGCCTTAACTCTTCCTGCTGGCGCTTCTCGTGGGTGATGTCCACCAGGATGCCCACCACAACCTCCCCCTTTTCCAGGGGAAAGATTACTTCCCGGATGATCCGGTCGTGTTCGTCATAGGTATGCAAAACGTTCAAGGGTTCCCCGGTAGCCAGCACCCGGCGGAAGTTGGTGGCATCGAGCAGTTGATCCAGCTTCCGCCCGGTAATTTCTTTCCCCTGCCAGCCAAACATCTCCCGGGCCGCCGGGTTTACCTCCAGGATCTCCAGGTGCCGGTTCACAATAATACAGCCGTTGGGCATGGCATTGATCACCAGGTTGGACATGGATTCCGCCCGGCGCCGCATGTAGGGGATGCACATCTGCACCTCGGCCATCCCCCAGTACACCGCCGCGGCCTTTTCCCGGCAGGAGTTGTAGCCGCAGGCACCGCAGTTTAATTCGTCCTGGGGTGTGTACTTGCCCGTTTGCGCCAGTATTTGTTTGATGGCTTCCTCAGGCGGTTCGGGCCGGTAAATCTTGCGTTCCCGATAGCGCCGCCGGAGCACGTCCAGGGGCAGGGGCTTGGTCTCCTCGTCCCCCTTGAGGGGAGCCGCGGAGGACCTGGCCCGGAAGTATTCAATAATCCTCTGGCGGCGCACGAAAATATCCCCGGCAGTCTCCATGAGGGGGCCGGCAATACACCCGCCGTTACAGGCCAGCAATTCCATGAAGGCCGGGGGGTGTTTGATTTCCCCCCGCTGCAGCTGGGAAAGGAAATCAATGCAGTTGACCAGCCCCGAGATGGCCACCACCCGGGCATTCAGCATATCGGTGCTCATGGACAAGGTGTGCAGCTGGCCGCCTTCCACGGGAAATAGAACGGCCTTATGGGGACGGGGGGGATCAAATTCCGCCGGGGAAAATCGGTCGGGGGAAAACCCTTCCTCCTTGAACCACTGCCAGAGTTCATCAAATCCCAGCACCTCATCAATGGCATCGGGAAATTGCCTGGCTTCTTCTTTTTTGGCGATACAGGGCCCGATGAAGACCACCCGGCTTTGCGGGTGGTTTTGTTTGATCCACCGCCCGTGGGCCACCATGGGGGACACCAGGGGAGCAAGCATGGAAATCAACTCCGGGTAGTATTTTTCCACCAGGTTCACCACCACCGGGCAGGCAGTGGAAATGTACGATGTGCCTCCGGGCAATTGCTTTTGCGCCCGGCAGACCAGTTCGGCCCCCCAGGAAGTTTCCTGCACCAGGGCAAATCCCAGGGCTTTGAGCATAGCGGGCAGGGCCAGGGCATACCCGGGGGGCAGCACGGCGGCAAAGGAAGGGGCCACACTGGCCACCACAGGGTCGCCGCAGGCCAGCAATTTCTTAACCCGCTCCTGGCTTGAGGACACCTTTTTCGCCCCCTGGGGGCAGGTTAAAACACACCGGCCGCAAAGGACGCAAAGGTCTTCCACAATGCGGGCACGCAGCTTGTCGTTTTCCGCCTCGATACGGATGGCCTTGACCGGACAGGAACGGATGCAGCGGTAACAGTCCCGGCAGCGGTCGGCCACGGTGGTGATGGGAAAGGTTGTCTGTTCACCCACTTAAAGCGCCCCCTCGTACCGTGAAAACGTGTTTGAAGTCTATTCTACGACAAAGGACGGGGTTCCTGCCCCGTCCCTTGTCGCACCGCCCTTCCTTAAACCACCCAGGGCGGCTCGGCCTTGATGGCAATCTTAGTCCTGAAGACTTCTTCGGCGTTATCCAGGGTTACGTTGGTAATGATTTCGTCGTTGACCTTAATGCTCACTCCCCGGTCGCAGTGCTCCAGGCAGAAGGTTCCCTTCAGCTGCACGTAATCGGCGATGCCCATCTGCCGCGCCAGGGTCATGAACTTATTTAAAATGTCATAGGAACCTTTGAGGTAACAATTGGTACCCACGCAAACCGCTACCTCCACCGGGCGCTCTTCCCGGCGGTCGCTCACTTCCACGGGCTTGCCGCTGATGCGCCGCCGCGGGTAGTAGCGGGTATGCAGGGCCTGATGGGTATTGGCGTTGGCCGGGCCGCCAAACCACCGTTCCAGGGCCCTGGTGACAAAAATGTTGTCCTGGGGCCTGTGCAGCTGTTCCGCCCGGTCCAGGGCGTAAAGGCCCTTCATACGCCCCAGCCGGGAAGCGGTATTGTTGGGGTAAGGCTGACCGCCGCCGCCAAGGCAGCCGCCGGGACAGGCCATCACTTCCACGGCATGATAGAAGGCTTCCCCCGATTTGATACGGTTGATGAGCTTCTCAGCATTGGCCAGGCCGTTTACCACCGCCAGCTTGAGGTTTTGCCCGCCGATCTCCAGTTCCGCCTCCTTAATTCCCTGTATACCCCGCACGGGGTAAAAATCCACCCGCCCCACATCACCGGAGGACTGCTGGGCCGCAACAAAGCGCACCACCGATTCCATCACTCCGCCCGAGGCACCGTAAATGACCGCCGCGCCTGAGCCCATCCCCAGGGGATTGTCAAACACTTCCGGCTCCAGTTCGTTAAAGACAATGCCCGCTTCCTTAATCATCTGGGCCAGCTCCATGGTAGTGAGGACGAAATCCACATCGGGGACGCCCCCGGTGGTAAATTCGGGCCGTCTGGCTTCAAACTTTTTAGCCGTACAGGGCATTACCGACACGCAGATCACTTCCGCCGGATTCTTACCAATCTCCCGGGCGTAATATTTCTTCACCAGGGAACCGAACATCTGCTGGGGAGACCGGCAGGTGGACAGGTTTTCCAGGAGGTCGGCGTGGAACTGCTCGGCATATTTCACCCAGGCCGGGCAGCAGGAGGTGAACAGGGGCAGCCTGCCGCCCTTTTCCAGCCGGCCCAGCAGCTCCATCCCTTCCTCGATGGTGGTCATATCGGCAGTAAACAGGGTGTCAAACACGCGGTCAAAACCTATTTTCCGCAGGGCCGCCACCATTTGCCCGGTGGCCTTTTCCCCGGGCAGGAGGCCAAATTCCTCGCCGATGGCCACCCTTACCGCCGGAGCCACCTGCACCACCACCACTTTATCCGGATCGTGGATGGCGTCCCAAACCTTATCCACTTCCGACTTGATCGTCAGGGCGCCGGTAGGACACACGGCCACACATTGACCGCAGTTGACACAGGCCACTTCCTGCAGGGGTTTGCCAAAGGCGGTAGTTACCTGGGTTTTGGAACCCCGGAAGGCAAAGTCCCAGATCCCCAGCCCCTGGACCTCCTTGCACATGCGCACGCAGTCGCCGCAGAGGATGCACTTGTTGGGGTTCTTTACCAGGGCCGGGGAAGTATTATCCACCGGCATCTTTTTATCCCGCTGACCGAAGCGGACCTCCGTAACCCCCATCTGGCGGGCCAGCTGCTGCAGTTTGCAGCTGCCGCTGCGCCCGCAACTGGTGCATTCCCGGTCGTGGTTGGCCAGGAGCAGTTCGATAATCATGCGGCGCAACCGGCGGGTGCGGGGGGTGCTGGTGTGAATAACCATGCCGTCGGCTGGAGGCGTTGAACAGGAGGCCACCAGCCCCCGGCCCTCCACCTCCACCATGCACATGCGGCAGGCCCCGTAAACGCTCAATTCCGAGTGGTAGCAAAAGGTAGGCAGCTTGATACCGGCCCGGCGCACTACTTCCAGGATGTTCCTGGCATCATTTATTTCCACCACATGACCATCTACGGTAACTTTCCCTGTAGACATACCCATTGGCACTTCCTTTCCTCATGATATCAGGCGGTGTAAACAGCGCCGAACTTGCATTTCTCCATGCAGGTGCCGCACTTAATGCATTTAACCAGGTCAATGGTGTGGGGCTGTTTTTTCTCACCGCTGATGGCTTCCACCGGGCAGTTCCTGGCACATAAACCGCAGCCCCTGCATTTTTCCTGGTCAATAAAGTAACTGAGCAGTGCCTTGCAGACTCCCGCCGGACATTTTTTCTCCCGCACATGGGCTTCGTATTCATCACGGAAGTAGCGCAGGGTGGTGAGCACGGGGTTGGGAGCGGTCTTGCCCAGGCCGCACAGGGCACCGTCTTTGACCACCAGCGCCAGCTCTTCCAGCAGGATCAGGTCTTCCTCCGTGGCCTTACCCCGGGTTATTCTGGTCAGGAGCTCCAGCATCCGCCTGGTCCCTTCCCGGCAGGGCACACATTTGCCGCAGGACTCATTCTGTACGAAGGTCATGAAGAACTTGGCCACTTCCACCATACAGCTGTCCTGCCCGATGACCACCATGCCGCCGGAACCGATCATTGCCCCCACCTGTTGCAGGGAGTCGAAGTCCAGGGGCAGGTCCAGGTGCTCTTCCGTCAGGCAGCCTCCGGAAGGCCCTCCGATTTGCACCGCCTTGAATTTTTTGCCTTCCCGCAGCCCACCGCCGATGGAAAAAACCACTTCCCGCAGGGTAATGCCCATGGGCACCTCCACCAGACCGGTGTGGGCCACCTGACCGGCCAGGGCAAAGGTCTTGGTACCGGGGCTCTTGGGAGTGCCGTACTGCTTGAACCAGCCCGCTCCCCGGGAGATAATAGGAGCCACGTTGGCCAGGGTTTCCACGTTATTGATGATGGTCGGGCAGCCCCAGAGGCCGCTCTGGGCCGGGAAGGGAGGACGGGGACGGGGCATGCCGCGCTGGCCCTCAATGGAGGCAATCAAAGCTGTTTCCTCGCCGCAGACAAAGGCGCCGGCACCCTCTTTAATGTGGATGCGAAAAGCGAATCCGCTGCCCAGGATGTTGTCGCCCAGAAAGCCAAGAGCTTCGGCATCAGCCACGGCCTTTTTCAACCGTTTTACCGCCAGGGGGTATTCGGCCCGGACGTAAATGTACCCTTCGTCCGCACCGATGGCATAACCGGCAATCATCATCCCTTCCAGCACCCGGTGAGGAGCGCCTTCCATCACGCTGCGGTCCATGAAGGCCCCGGGGTCGCCTTCGTCGCCGTTACAAATGACATATTTTTTGTCCCCCGCGGCAGACCGGGCAAAGGCCCACTTCCGGCCGGTGGGAAAACCCGCTCCGCCACGGCCGCGCAAACCCGAGTCCATTACTTCCTTAATTACGTCTTCTGGAGTCATCTCAAAAAGGGCTTTTTCCAGGGCCTGATAACCGCCGTGGGCCAGGTAATCACTGATATCCTCCGGGTTAACCAGGCCGCACAATTCCAGGGCCACCCGCACCTGATTCTGGTAAAAGGGGATATCCTCCTCCCGGGCCACCACCTGGCCGGTAACCGGATGATGGTAGAGCAACCTTTCTACGGGTCGTTTATGAACAATGTGCTCTTCAACGATCTCCGGGACGTCCTCTTTTTTGACCTTTAGATACAACACCCCTTCCGGCTCAAATCGCACCAGGGGACCCATCTGGCAAAACCCGTGGCAGCCGCTGATATTTAAAGCGGTCCCGGCGTTTTCCTCCTCTTGCACCAGCTCTAATTTATAAGGTAAACCTCTTTTGACCAGTTCCTCCCGGAAGGCTTCGTATACGCCCAGGGAGCCGTTGGCCACACAACCGGTACCGGCACAGATTAAAATGCGCAGCTTTTCTTTTTCCAGGGCCCCCCTGGCCCGCTCTGTGAGCGCCTGCAAATCCTGCCTTGATTTAAGCATGGACTTCCCTCCGTTCTTCTTTGCTTTCCCCCGATTTTATAGCCCGCAACACCCTTAAAACATCTTCGGGCGTCATCTGCCCGTGCACTTCCCGGTCGTTAATGGTTACCACCGGAGCCAGCCCACAGGCCCCCAGGCAGGATACCGTTTCCACCGTAAACTGCAGGTCATCGGTTGTCTGCTGGCCTTCCGCAAGTCCCAGTTCCTTGCGCAGGGCAAAATGGATCGGTTCGGAACCCCGCACGTGGCAGGCCGTGCCGTCACAAACCCGGATGACATATTTGCCCTTGGGAACCAGGGAAAACTGGGCGTAGAAGGTGGCCACCCCGTAGACCACCGCCGGCGGAATATTTAAAGCCGTGGCAATATAGGTCAGTACTTCTTCGGGCAGGTAGCGGTATTCTTGCTGCACTTCCTGCAGGATGGCAATCAAATGCGACACCTTACCTTCGTAACGGGCGATAATTTCCTGCAACTTTTCAAACTTTCTGCCCGTTCCCTCCATACAAATCCCTCCCACTCTTCAAAAGTTTTAGACTTTACCGATTCAAATTTTAATGATTTTTCTGCATACTACAATGAAAGCTAAATAAACAACATAAAACACATAAATCTCTTTAAAAAAGAAAAAAACCCGTGGCGGGTTTTGGGAGTTATCAGGAACTGAACAAGTTGACCAAAGTATATATTTTTAACGGCCTACCTACGGTGCCATACCTTAAATCAACCTTGACATAGCCAATCTGTTCCAGGTAATCCATGTAGCGCCTTACGGTCACCCGGGAAAGCCCCACCCCTGTGGCTATTTCTTCCGAAGAAACACCCGTTTCGTTATGTTCCTCCAGATATGATAAAACCTGCTTTAAAGTCACCTTATTGAGCCCTTTGGGGAAGTCCGGCCAGAATTCCTGCTCGGATTCATCTTCCCCCGTCCGCTCTCCCGGCCGGCTATCGCCGGCTCTTAAGTGCTCCCCTGGCGGGGAAACCGGGTCACAGACAGTGGTTGTACCGGCAGCTGTTTCCTGTCTGGCAGTGAGGTGCAAAACCAGCGGCTGGATAACCTCCAAAGTCTCCCTTACCGTCCGGACCAGCTCCGTCATTTGCTCGGTACAGGGCGGTGCAACCCTTTCGGCGGGGTGTTCCCCTGCATGGCCATGCCCGGTGTTATCCCGGGATTGCCTCTGCCGCAAATAAAACCACAGGCCGGCGGCTCCCAGCACCACCGACAATGCCCAGAAGGCCAGGTTGAGCCCCAAAGCATAATGTATGGCCCCGCCGACCTGCCGGGTGTTGCCGGATACCAGCATTTCGATAATTACCAGGTTATACAGCGTAGCCAGGCCGGTCCCGGCAGCAACCAGCAGGGCAAAGAGGAAGATCATATCGTGCCTTGTAAAGCGCATGGTTCTGTCCACTCCCCTGGCTGCAAAGAAAAAGGGCGTTTATTTGCCCCCCCACCGCCCTACACCAGTAAAGACACGGCTAATTTGCAAAAGCAAACCCGGCTGTTGGCGCAAGCCGAGCTATTTTTTTTACAAAGCGTATACCTCTTCCCCGCTCAGGATACGGATACCCTTTGCCTGCAGGGCGGCAATGGCCTCGTCCAGCTGTTCCACCCGGAACACCACCAGGGCGGCCTTTGAAGCCTTCTGCAAGAAGGCATACAGGTACTCGATGTTCAGGCTTGCTTCCTGTAAAACGGCCAGCACCCCGGCCAGGCCCCCGGGTTCATCCACCACTTCCACGGCAATGACATCGGTGGCGCTGACGGTAAAACCGGCCTCCTTAAGCACCCGGTAAGCCCGGTCCGGGTCGTTGACAATGAGGCGCAAAATACCGAAGTCGGTGGTATCGGCTATGGCCAGGGCGCGAATGTTGATGCCGTTATCCCCCAGCACCCGCGTCACCTGGGCCAAACGCCCCGATTTGTTTTCCAGAAAAATGGAGATTTGCTTGACTTTCATGGGAGAACCCCCTTTCCTTTCTTTAATTATACCGCTTATATCTGCCGCCGGTCGACTACCCGCTTCGCCTTGCCTTCACTTCTCGGGATGGTGTTGGGCTCCACCAGCTTCACCCGGGCGGAAATACCCAGAACGCTTTCGATCCGCTCCCGCAGGCGTTGTTCCAGGTCTTCCAGCTTGCGCACCGTGTCGCTGAACATGTGCTCCGCCACTTCCACCCAGATTTCCAGGTAGTCCAGGTTGGCCTTGCGGTCCACCACCAGCAGGTAGTGGGGCTCGGTTTCGCCGAATTCCAGGAGCACGCTTTCCACCTGGGAGGGAAATACGTTAACCCCGCGGATGATGAGCATGTCGTCACTGCGGCCGGTAATCCGCTTTATACGCACATGGGTGCGGCCGCAGGAACAGGGTTCCGGATCAATACGCGTGATATCCCGGGTGCGGTAGCGGATGAGGGGAAAGGCTTCCTTGGTAATGGTGGTGATCACCAGTTCTCCCTCTTCCCCGGGAGGTAGCACTTCCCCCGTTGCCGGATCGATAATTTCGGGTATAAAGTGATCTTCCCAGATATGCATGCCCTGTTTTTCAGCGCACTCCATGGCCACACCGGGCCCCATTATTTCCGAAAGGCCGTATATGTCCAGAGCCACTAAGTCTAATTTTTCTTCCAGCTGCCGGCGCATGCGCTCCGACCAGGGCTCGGCGCCGAAAATACCGGCCTTTAAAGGCATCTTTTTAAAGTCCAGGCCCATTTTTTGCCCTTCCTCGGCCATGTATAGAGCATAGGACGGCGTGCAGGTGAGGATGGTGGTGCCGAAATCCTGCATGAGCATGAGCTGCCGCTGGGTATTGCCCCCGGAAACGGGCACCACCGTTGCACCCAGGCGTTCGGCGCCAAAGTGCAGACCCAATCCCCCGGTAAACAAACCGTAGCCGTAGGCGTTCTGGACCACATCGAATTTGGTGGCCCCGGCGCAGACCAGTGAACGGGCAATCAGTTCCGCCCAGGTGTTGATATCGTTTTGAGTGTATCCCACCACGGTGGGCTTGCCCGTGGTGCCTGAAGAAGCGTGCACGCGGACCACATCGCTCATGGGTACGGCAAACAAGCCAAAGGGATAATTGTCGCGCAAATCCTGCTTGGTGGTGAAGGGCAGCCGCCGCAGGTCCTCTAATGAACGGATGGACGAGGGTTTGATACCCATTTCGGTAAACCTTTGGCGGTAAAAGGGTACGTTGCGGTAAACACGCTCGACGGTCAGCTGCAGGCGCTCCAGCTGCAGCGCCTGCAGCTGCTCACGGGACATGGTTTCACACTCGCGATCCCAGTACACAAGCCCACTGCTCCTTTTCCATAAACTAGTTATTTAAAAGCAAATATTGAGTAAAATGCCCCTAAAATACTTCAACAACCGGTTCCGTGCATCCTGCTGAAGAAAAAATTTTTCGGTACTTCGTCATTAGCTGGTGTAAATATCTGGCAGGTTGGTAGACAAAAAGAAATCTGTTTCGGAAATATTGGACATCAATCGACCCACAATTTCACCCACAGGCCCATCCTTTGACTGGTCAGTTATTAACAAACTTATTCACATTATCCACAACCCGTAATCCACAGAACCGCCATTCACCCGACCGGAAACCGGTTTTTACAGGGAACCATTTCAACCCTGAAAGCCTTGATTTTCAAGGCTTCGCGTTTTTCAACTCCTTTTTGCCCGCCGGATTTGCTGTTCCACAAAGGCCAAACTTTTTGTGGATAACTCGGGATAATCCACAGGCAAAAAGCGATAAAATTCCTTCGACAAAGTTTGCTTAAGACGAGAGCAGGGTTAGGCCGGGCACGGCATTGAGGGTCAGAGGGGCCAGATCGCCCCGCAGATACTTGTAAAAGGCCGCACACCCGATCATGGCCGCATTATCGGTGCAGAACACCGGCGGGGGGTAAAATACTTCCCGGCCTTCCTGATACGCCCGGGACGCCAGGGCCGCCCGCAACCGGCCGTTGGCCGCCACTCCCCCGGCCAGGATTATGGTCGGGCAGTTGTAATTGCGGGCAGCTTCCACGGTTTTATCCACCAGCACGTCCACCACGGCTTTCTGAAAGCTGGCCGCCACATCGGCCAGGTTTACTTCTTCTCCCCTTTGCCGGCAGCGGTGCAAGTACTGGAGCACCGCCGTCTTCAGACCGCTGAAGGAAAAATCAAGGCCGTCCACGCAGGCCCGGGGAAAATCAATAGCCTCTTCGTTACCCTCCCTGGCCAGGCGCTCAATTGCCGGCCCCCCGGGGTAACCCAGTTCCAGCACCCGGGCCACCTTGTCGAAGGCTTCACCGGCGGCATCATCCCGGGTACTGCCCAATAACCGGTAATCACCGTGATGCAGAACCAGCACAAGATCCGTATGGCCGCCGCTCACCACCAGGCAGATGAGGGGAAAGGGCAAACCGGGCCGGACCAGGAAATTGGCATAGATGTGGCCTTCCAGATGATTAACGGCAATGAGGGGAATATCCAGGGCAAAGGCCACGGCCTTGGCCGCAGCTACCCCCACCAGCAGGGCCCCTACCAGCCCGGGGCCATGGGTAACCGCCACCGCATCCAGATCGCCAAAATCCAGCCCGGCCTGATCCAGCGCTTCTTTAATAACATGGTTGATTAACTCCAGGTGCTTGCGGGAGGCCACTTCGGGCACGACCCCGCCAAATTTCCTGTGTACATCCACCTGCGAAGAGATGATGTTGGAAAGCACCTCCACACCATCTACCACCACGGCGGCGGATGTTTCATCACAGGAAGTTTCGATTGCCAGAATCTTAACGCCCATCTCACTACCTCTCTCAAAAGCAAGGTAACAATACTATAATAATACCACAAAAAACACCCCGGCATAACTGCCGGGGTACGCAACCACCGGGGGAATAAAAGATGGAGCGCGTTGTGCGGCTGTTCACCTACAATATACACCACGGTAAGGGAGTTGACGGCAAGGTGCGTTTACGGCGCGTGGCGGCGGTCCTGCAGCGGCATAACCCCGATGCGGTCGCTCTCCAGGAAGTGGACCGCCACCTGCCCCGCAGCTACCTGCGCCACCAGGCCCGGGCGCTGGCCCGGCACCTGGGCATGTACTTTGTTTTTACCCCCACCTTAAGCTGGCTGGGCATCTGCCAGTACGGCCTGGCCATTTTAAGCCGTTACCCCATATCAGAACATCAATACTACCCCTTGCCCGGCGCTCACGAGCCCCGGGGACTGCAGTCCGCCAGTTTAGACCACGACGCAGGAACGTTCTTCCTGCTCAACACCCACCTGGGCTTAAACTACCAGGAAAGGGAAAAACAAGCGGAAGCAATAAGGGAGATCATACGCTCTTTGAGCGGGCCGGTGGTCTTAGCCGGTGATATGAATACGGAACGGCTCACCTTCCCCGAACTGCCCGTAACCCCGCCGGACCATCTGCCAACATTTCCCTCTTACCGCCCCCGGTTCGGGCTGGACCGCATATTTGCCTCGCGCCACTGGCGCATCATCAAGGCTTTTACTCCTTCCACAGGAGCTTCCGACCATTTGCCCCTGCTGGTGGAACTGGTACCGGCGAACTGAAATATTCAGAAAACCGTTATGAGGAGGATGCGGCGCTGTCCGGCGCGAACGACGTAGCACACGTCGGTAACAGCACCCGGTGAACCCAGCACTCACTGGAATACTAGCTCTTCCCAAAACCTGATGTGTCAATTAAACCTGAAACACCGGGAGCAGAGTCATATTTAGGTGAGTGCTGGGCCGCATCCAACCGGGTTCACTGAATATTTCTACTGGCCGGTGAGGGGTTCCCCCAGTTCCGCCATCAGGTCCCGGAATACCTGGCCCGCACTGTGATGAATCACCAGCTCGGCCTGTTCGTCCCAGGGGGTCGGCTCCCGGTTGATGATCACCACCTTTCGGGCAAACTGCGGCAATCCGGCAGCCGGGTAAACCTGCAGGCTGCTCCCCACCACCAGCATTAACTGGCAGCCGGACAAGGCCCTGGTGGCTTTGAAAAAGTCCTCGCTCATCCGGTCTTCAAACAGGACCACATCCGGCCGCAAAGTTCCCTTGCATATACCGCAAAGGGGAGGGTTCTGCCCCTTTTCAAACTGTTCCACCAGGTGAGAAAAGGGGTAACTTTGCTCACAGCTCATACAGTGGCAGGTGCGCAGGTGGCCGTGAACTTCCCACACCCGTTTTGAACCCGCTTTTTGGTGCAAGCCATCGATATTCTGCGTAATTACCCCCACCAGGTAACCCAGCTCCTCCAGGCGGGCCAGTGCCCGGTGGGCATCGTTGGGCTCGGCGCCGCTAAAGGCTGTCCAGCGGGAGAGATTTATGTTGTAAAAAGTAGCCGGATCCCGCTTTAAGGCACTCAAACTGGCTGTTTGAATAGGGTCATACTTGGTCCACAACCCCGTTCCCGGGCTGCGGAAATCGGGAATACCGCTCTCGGTACTTACTCCGGCCCCCGTCAGGGCAAAATTTCGGTCGTGGCGGCGTAGAAGTTCGGCCAGGGTACAGATTTTTTCCTGGTAGGACGTAGAAATGGCCGCTCACCTCCTGCAGAATAATTTTTGCACTATTTAGATAAATTTTCAGCAGCAGCCGTCTCCGGCCTTGCCGCATCTGTACCGGACGGCCCAGCACTCACTGATTCAGGGCACCTACGCAGGTATTTAATCTGCATATATTCAGAGAACTCCGGTTGCAGTGAGTGCTGGGCCATTCTCATTCTCTGCTGGTGGCGCTGTCATGGGTGTCTCCGGCCGGTTTTTCCGGAGCCACCTGGTTGCCGCAGTAGCTGCAGAATTTCCCTCCCGCCGGAAGTTCGATTTTGCACTGGGGACATACCAGAGGCTTGGGCTGCAGCCTGTTGATCTGCTCCTGGATGGCTAACATATCGGTTTCAATCTTCCGGGTGCTCTCACAAAGGCGTTCAATTTCCCCATCCAGTCCTGCTTCACCTTTATAACGGCGATAAACCAGTTCCCCCAAACTTAAAAAATTGTTCTCCAACTCTTTTTCCAGCCGCGACAGCTCAAATTTTAGCCGGGTGGCCTCGAGAAATTCACCGGACCGCTTGGTCACCTCTTTGGCCTTATCGCTCAACCCCTTAGCCGTCTCACCTATTTTCTGAAAGATTTCCATGTGAAGAGCCCCCTTTTAAATGTTTGGACAATATAACTTCGACAGGTACCAGGGAAAGTCCTCCCTTGCTGGCAGCATTTGTTTTTTAACCGGAGTGCGTTTTGTTCTCTTCGGCCATTACCTGGGGTATAACTTCAAGGGGGTAAAAATGATACCTCTTGATTCGATAAATGGAACGCAGTAGTTTTTCCGGATGCCGGTTTTGTCCCCTCCGCAGCCATTTCTCTCACCTTGTGCACGCTCATGACGGGTTAAACCGTACCCTGGTTACACCGTTCAAGCAAAAACATGTACGGTTAAACCTGCTCCTCATAAAAAGATAACCTTATAAAATAAACCCGCAAGATCATGCGGGTTAAGGATTTTCTCCGGTAGCATCCAGTTGAACATAAAGCGCCCGCTCGTTCTCATCGAACCTGGCTTCATACTTTCCACGGGGGCTGATGTTAAAGTGTTTAAAAAAGCCCTTGCCAAAAACCTTTGTTTTTTTGATCTGCATGCCCCCTTCTTCCACCGCCCGGATCCGGATAACACGCGCATCCCGATCATAGGCTAATTCCACATGCTGTGCACCCAGTTTTTCCCTGGCCACATTATTTAGCACTATTGAACTTTTAGAAAAAGAAACCATGGGTGCTTTTTCTGCCCTTTCACCACGGGGTTTATAAACTTCAAAAGGCATACATCACATCTCCTTTTTATTTTTTGATGGTATTATAATCTATAATGCCCATTTTAGTCAAATGCTAACTTTAATTTTCAATTGTACCATAAAGACGCCTCTTGTTAAGGTAATAAAAATTAAACATCAATCCTTCCTTAATAGCAGGTAGAATTTCAGTTTTAAAATCATCAGGGCCATAACCCGGAATAAATACACAAGTCTATGGCAAACTAAATATGTGAATATTTTTAATATATCTATTTCATCCGCCGGGATTGAATATATTGACAGGGTTACCTATAATAAAGGTAACTAAACGGTTGTAATCCAGGGGTAAACGGTCGATTATGACACCTGAATGGTCAGCCCGGGAGGTGAGGTCGATGGCCAAACTGGTACAGTTAAAACCCGTGGAGTTGAATACTCCCAAAGGACTGGTTGTCTTTGAAGGACCGGTAACGGACAGCTACATTGACGGGCTCTCCATGAACAAGGGTCTTACCAATTTCCGCCCACCGGACCGCCAGAAAGAAGCCCTCAAACAGATAACCAATCTGCCCGACGGCATGATATTCATTGCCCGCCACGAAAATGAGATTATCGGCTATGTCACCTTCCACCACCCCGATGATTTCAGCCGCTGGTCCAAACACCCGCAGGTGCTGGAAATGGGCGGCATTGAGGTAAGCCCGTCATGGCGTGGTTGTGGCGTAGCGGAAAACCTGATGAAACTGGCCTTTTCCCATCCCGCCGTGGAAAACTTCATTGTAATCACCACCGAATATTGCTGGCACTGGGACACCAGAAACACCGGTCTGGATATCTGGGCTTATCAAAAGATGCTCACCAGGCTCTTCGGGAAAGTGGGTCTGCAAAAGGTAACCACCGACGACCCCGATATTCTAGAGCACCCCGCCAATGTGTTTATGGCCAGAATTGGCAAAAACGTGGGCAAGGAAGATATCATGCTCTTCGAAGGCATGCGGTTTCTCAGAAAGTACGGAAAGGTAGTCAATATGGCGTAAAGCCTGGCCCGGTTAAGCCGGGTTTTTTTATTCAGCAAGGACACTGGCAACCAGCTGGAATGCTCTGCTCACCGCAGTAAGGTGCAACTGCCATGCCGCATTTGCAGCACCGCCAGTCCGGTCACATTACTCGCCGCGGTACTGTGCGGAAGCCTGGGATTGAACGTGGATCAGGCACTCGCGGCATACCGGGTCTTCCTGAAACCGGAAATGTCATAAAAAAATTTTTGGCAACATGCCGGACCCCGGGAGGAATTCGCCAGAAAAAGAGCGAATATTTAAAACGTATAGTGGTCATACCATCAGACAACTTCTCTCTGAGGGGGAAATTATATGTCCGTCACACAGGCTATCGAAGCGTTACGCCGGGAACTGGGCGAAAATAACGTCATTACCGCGACCGAAGATTTGTTCTGTTATTCCTATGACGCCACGGCTGACCTGCCGGAGCAAAAGCCGGACGTGGTGGTTACCCCGGAAAACGTGGATCAAGTGGTGAAAGTGGTCAAAATTGCCCGCCAGTTTCGCTTGCCCATTTACCCCCGCGGTTCGGGAACAAATTTAAGCGGCGGCACAGTACCCATCAAAGGGGGAATTGTGCTCAGCACCTTAAAAATGAACCGCATTCTGGAAATAGATCCTTCCAACCTGACGGCCACGGTGCAGCCCGGAGTAATCATTCAGGACTTGAATAACGCCGTGGCCCCCTACGGTTTGATTTACCCGCCCGACCCGGGCACGGTGGCCACCGCCACCATGGGAGGAAGCGTGGCCGAGTGTTCCGGAGGACTGAGGGGGCTCAAGTACGGGGTCACCAGGCATTATGTGATGGGGCTGGAGGTAGTTCTGGCGGACGGTGAGGTAATCCGGTACGGGGGCAAGACGGTTAAGAATGTAACGGGCTACGACCTGGTCCGGTTGTTTACCGGCTCCGAAGGCACCCTGGGGATCATTACGGAAATTATTGTCCGCCTGATCCCGGCACCCCAGGCCAGGGAAACCATGCTGGCCGGTTTCAGCCACCTGGCCGACGCGGGAAACGCCGTTGCTGATATCATCGGGCAAAAAGTAATCCCGGCCACCCTGGAAATTATGGACCGGGTTACGGTAGAGACCGTAGAAAATTTTGCCCACGTCGGTCTGCCCACCGATGTGGCGGCCATCCTGCTCATCGAGGTGGACGGGATTCCCGAAGTGGTTAAATCGGAGGCGGCCGCCGTTAGGCAGGTTGTCGCCAAAAACGGCGGGTGGGTCAAAACAGCGGAAAACGATGAAGAACGGGAAAAATTATGGAGCGCCCGCCGGGCCGCCCTGCCCGCCCTGGCCCAACGCAAGCCCACCACCATCCTGGAGGACGCCACCGTGCCCAGGAGCAAGATCACGGATATGCTCCTGGCCGTGGAAGACATCGGCAGGCGTTACAACCTGGTTATCGGCACCTTTGGGCACGCCGGTGACGGCAACCTGCACCCGACCATCCTGGCCGACGCCCGCGACGAGGAGGAGATGGAACGGGTGCGGGCGGCCGTGGAGGAAATCTTCCGTGCAGCTTTGAGCCTGGGGGGCACCCTTTCCGGGGAGCACGGGATCGGCATCGCCAAAAAGCAATTTCTCCCCTGGGAGATGGGCAATTCGGGCGTGCAGGTACTCAAGAAAATCAAGCAGGCCTTAGATCCGGACAATCTCCTCAACCCGGGCAAAATTGTGGATCTTGAGGAGGGGCAGGCATGAGCATTTTTGACGGATTGGCGGCGGTGGAAGAAGAAATACTCAAATGCATGAAATGCGGCAACTGCCAGGCTGTTTGCCCTTTATACCAGGAATCCCGGCGGGAACCGGCCGTGGCCCGGGGAAAAATCCGCCTGGCCGCGGCGGTCCTGGAGGGCAGGCTGGAACCAACGGACGGGCTGGCCGAGCGCTTCGCCCTTTGTCTCACCTGTCTGGCCTGCGTAGCTTCGTGTCCCTCCGGCGTGAAGGTGGACCGGATTATCCTGGCCGCCAGGACGGCCCTGACCCAAAAGAAAGGGCTGCCCTTCATAAAGAAGACCGTATTTACCGGCCTCAGCCGCCCCCGCCTTTTTGATCTGGGGGTAAAAACCGCCGCCCGCTTACAGGGACTCTTATTTAAAAATATTGAGCCGGGGAAAATGCAGCCCCGCTTCCCCATCGGCCTGGAGCTGCGCCGGATCGTCCCTCCTCTGGCACCGGTTCCCTTCCGGGACCAGGTGGCGGAAAAGCATACGGTCGAGCGGCCTGTGGCCACGGTGGCCTTCTTTACCGGCTGTATGACCAATTACCTGTATCCCGGGATCGGACAGGCCGCCCTGCGCGTCCTGAAGGCCCACGGAGTGGAAGTGATTATCCCCCGGCTGCAGCACTGCTGCGGCGCTCCCATCCTGTACAACGGTGCGGCGGACATGGCCCTGGAGATGGCCAGGTCCCACGTGGATTTGTTCGGCGGCATACCGGCCGACGCCATCATCACCGTGTGCGGGACGTGCGGGGAAGCCTTTAAACACCTGTACCCGGAACTGCTGGATGGCGTCTCAGGATACGGGGACAGGGCACGGGAAGTGGCCGCCAAAATCCTTGATATAACCCAGTTCCTGCACAGGCTGCCCTTTAACCCGGAACTGTTCAGAGCACCGGAACTGGCCGTCACCTACCACCAGCCCTGTCACCTGGGCCGCGGCCTGGGCGTGGTGCAGGAGCCCCTTTCCATCATCCGGAGCATTCCCGGGGTCAATTACCTGCCCCTGAAGGAACCGGCCCGGTGCTGTGGCAACGCCGGCTCCTTCAGCCTGACCCATTACGATATGTCCTATCAGATTCTCACTCGCAAGTTAAAAGATATCGAAGGAACCGGCGCACAACTGGTGGTGACCGGTTGTCCCGCCTGCCGGATGCACCTGACCGACGGGCTGACCCAGGAACAAATGCCCCAGAAAGTGGTGCACACGGTCGAGCTGCTGGCCAGGTTCCTTGAGGAAGAGTAAAAGGGGGTGTTAAAGCCCCCTTTTTTGTTACCCCTGTTGGGTAGGTACCTCCCGCTTAAGTGGCGCCTGCTTATGCCCGCGCCGCTTCAGGTACCAGCCGGCAACCAGCACGAGCAGGGTCACTCCGGCCGGAATAATAATTTCCACCGGTATATAATCAATGTTCGAAATCAGCCGGTGCACCACCCTGTCTTCCACCAGCATTTTGCCGGCCGTCCAGGCCAGCACACCAGCCCCGGCAAAAATAAGAATGGGGTACCTTTCCACCAGCAGGGAAACTAACTGGCTGCCAAAAATGACAATGGGAATACTTAAGACAAGCCCGAAGACAACCAGCGCAATGCTCCCGTGGGCCGCAGCGGCTACGGCCAGCACATTGTCCAGGCTCATCACCACATCGGCTATAATAATAGTTTTGATGGCACCGGTGAGGTTCTCTGCGGCACCAACACCCACTTCTTTGTGCGGCAACAATAATTTCAAGGCCACCCAGGTTAACAATATTCCCCCGGCCGCCTGCAGGAAGGGGATGGCAAGCAGCAAAGTCACGCCGCAAGTTAAAATGATGCGCAGGACAACTGCACCGCCCGTACCCCATAGGAGAGCACGGCGTTTCTGTGCCGGCGGCAAACCCCGGCAGGCCAGGCCAATGACCAGGGCGTTATCGCCGGCAAGCATCAGGTCGGCAATGATAATAGTAAGTATGGCGAACAGGTTTTGGGCGTTCAGCCATTCCATTAATTGCTGCACCTCCAAATTGGATTAATGGTGTTGTAATTTCCCACCGGCAGGAAAAAATGAAGACCCCCACCATTCTACAGGTGAAGGTCTTGCAAACGGCTTAAAACCGCCCCGGCAGCGGACCCGCAGGCCGAACTGACGCCACCGGGAAAACTTGCTACTCCCCTTCTGGAATTTAGCATAGCAGGGGCCAGGGGGTTTGTCAATGGTGAACCTCCCCCGGGACAAGCCCGGGGGCTTCGTCCCGAAGGTTTCTCATGTCATCGGAATGCTGCCTGCTAAAGCGCAGGTCTTACGCTTTCCTCGTGAGCTACATCCCGGCATTTGCCGGGAGGGCCCGGTCCATGGGCGTCTACTACTTCGCCATTTGGCTACGTAGATACGTGCTTACTTCAAAGCACCAGTCTCTTTCGGGAATCAGTTTTACGCAGCGGCCCATTGACCCGCTGCAACCCCATACGGATTGTCAAAGAGCACAGGAATATTATACCACGAAAACAGATGTTTGTGAAGTCGCCCTACCGGGCGATGCCTCTTTCATCCTACGGCACAAGGCCGTAGGTTTTCAGAGGCAATTTTCTATAAAATTGTACAGGGAGGCATTTCCAGAAGAAGTTATTCTACAGGTTGCTTATTTTTTCCACAGCCTTCTCCAGCATTTCCAGGGTCATGGGCCCGGTGTGTTTGGCCCGGATGATGCCTTCCCGGTCAATAAAGAAGGTGGTGGGAATGGCCCGCACCAGGTATTCCTGGGCCGCAGTGTTGCGGGTGTCCAGCAAAACCGGGAAGGTGAAGCCGCCGGCTTTTAAAAAGTCCTTTACATGGGCGGCAGATTTTTCGCTGGCTGTGAGGTTAACCGCCAGCACCTGGATTTCCCGGCCCCTTTTTTCATAGAAACTCTGGATGGCCGGCATCTCTTCCCGGCAGGGAGGGCACCAGGTAGCCCAGAAATTGAGCACCACCGGCCGGCCCCTGAAATTGGAAAGGGAAACCTCTTTCCCGCCGGTGGTGGTCAGGGTGAAATCGGGAGCCCGCTGGCCCACTTCCGTGCCCACAGGAACACCACTCTCCTTGTTGCCGGTTGCGGCGGGCGGTGTGCCGTCCTTCCCCCTTTCCTTGCCGCCCGACCAAATGTAAGCATAAGCGGCGATAAGGCTTACAATTACCACAGAGAGGATGACCACAGAAAACAGCCTCTTATTCACTTTTAAGCCTCCTAATCATTAAAGAGTAAATGGGACGTAGCCCGAGAGGCGGGCGAAGGAATTGGTCAGTACCAGCAAGCCCACACCAACCATCAACCAGCCGCCCACCCTGGTCACCAGGAGCAAAAGGGAAGCATGGCGGCGCAAAGCCTGCACCATGTGGCCCAAACCCAGGGCGGCTATTAAAAAGGGCAGGGCCAGCCCCAGGGCGTAGGTTACCAGCAGGTAGGTTCCCTGGATAAGGCTTTCGCTTTGACCGGCCAGCAGTAAAATCGAAGCGAGAATGGGGCTGACGCAGGGCACCCAGCCGGCGGAAAAAGCCATGCCCATGAGCAGGGAGTTCAACCAGCCTGCCTTTTGGGGTATAAAATGAACCCTCTTTTCCCTCATCAGCCAGTTAAGGCGCAGCAGGCCCGCCATGTGCAGCCCGAAGAGGATGATCAATACACCGCTGACCTGCCGCAGCAGGTTTTGGTGGCGGAGCAGCAGTTTGCCCAGGGCGCTTGCGGAAAGACCGAGGGCTACAAAAACCAGGCTGAAACCGGTCACAAACAACAAGGCGTTGGCCAGGAGCAATAAGCGCAGGCGTGCCGTCCCCGGTGCAGTCAACTCCGTTACCGAAACTCCGGTTAAATACGCCATGTAGGTGGGTATTAAAGGGAGTACGCACGGGGACAGGAACGAAACCAGCCCGGCAAGAAAAGCAGCCCCCAGAGAAACGTTTACTTCCGGCAACAACAACCCTCCCGTTCCAGTATTTGCCTCAACCCCGCCCGGACATTCCGGCCTCTCCGGGAAGAAGGTGCTTTGCAGGGAGAACCGCAAGGCTTCCAGGGCAGAGAAATATCTATATATCGCAATTATACGATATAAATGCCGGGAAGGAAAGAAAAAAATCCCGGTTTGACCGGGACAGTAAGCAGGTTCGGGTTAAATCATCGTGATGCTGTCTATCTCCCCGTCCTTCAGGCGTACCTCCACCTGGTATCCTTCGACATCCTCCAGGGATACCGGTTTGCCGTTGCGGTCCAGGATGGTGACCTGGGGAGCCAGGGAATAGGTGAAGTAACGGCCGTTGATCTCCAGGGTGACCCGCAGGCGCTCCCGGTTTATACTGGACACCCGGCATCTCACAGTAAGGTTTTGATCGTCCAGCACCTCTATTTCCGTCACCCTGCCGTCTTCGACCCGGATGCCGACCTGCGAACCGGGAATGATGTCGCTTAAGTTGATCCTGTCCCCGTCCCGCAAAACCCCGGCGCTTTTGGATACTTCATATTCCAGTTCCAGACCGCCGGAGGTGACAATGGTTATCCACGGCGTGGGGTAAAACTCAAGGTATTTCAGCGTCCCCTCGAAGTCACCGTCTTCTTCGTCCAGAACCTCAATGGTGATTAGATACCCGCGGCTATCCACCTCGAAGTTTACATAGTCTCCCCGGCGCAGCTTGTCCAGGCTTACCAGGCGGCCGTCCTTGATCACTTCCACCCGTTCATCCAGTTCATAGCGCTTTTCTTCATCTCCCACGTAGAGGTATACGGCCTTGCTGTGCACCCGGGAAACCATGCCGCTCTGCCCGGTAAGCACGTCGGAAAGGAGATTAATCTGGAATATGGTCTTGTTCATGACCACAACTTCCACCCGGTCGCCGCGCTTTAATTCACCGTAGCTCATCCCGCGGATGAAGTTCCTGGTTACCTGCACCCGGGGGCTTACTTCGTACTCCGTTTCTTCACCCTGCCTTCTGAGGGTGAGGGCATCTCTTTCCACTTCCACCACGGTACCGCTGATTCTTTCCGGA
Source organism: Desulfofundulus sp. TPOSR (assembly GCF_011393055.1). Lineage (NCBI taxonomy): Bacteria > Bacillati > Bacillota > Clostridia > Eubacteriales > Peptococcaceae > Desulfofundulus > Desulfofundulus sp. TPOSR. The sequence goes on from NZ_JAAOEF010000004.1 coordinate 139,456, forward strand.
GGGTATACCTCAATTCTGACAATCCGGTCGTTCCCGTCCAGCCCGATTTCCACGTAGTCATTCTCCACCAGCCCGGAGGCATCGATTTCCTTGCCCGCCCGGATCAAGCGGGCATCATCTTCCACCGGGTAGGTAAGGCGGTTCCCCTCATTGGTTTCCAGGATGAGGGAGTAACCCCGGCTGCCTTTGGCAAAGGAAACGACCACCCCTTCCACCGTGGTCTTTATAGAAGCGGAACCCTCCACTAAAGATGCATAACGGACACGGTACTGTCCATCGGTAATGCACTTCAGGCGGTCGCCGGCCTTCAGGGACCTCAGGGTAGTGGTCCCGGAGGCTGTGAACACGGACATATCCGCGGGGAAATAGACGGTTTTTTCCCCTTCCAGGTTGCGCAAAACAACCTTCCGTTTATCCACATCTATGGAGGTAATCCGGCCCACCACCAGGTTCATGGGTGCCGGCGGGGGCACCAGTTTCTGGTCAATCAAGCGGGATAAAGTGGCACATAATTGGGCCCGGGTAACGGGCTCGTCGGGCGAGAACATGTTGCCGGGCATTCCCCGCATGATATTGTGTTTCACTACGGCTCCCACGTAACCCCGGTATTTCTCTGGAATCTCACTGGTGTCGAAAAAGGTTACATAGCTGGAATCGGGGGTCAAGCCCAGGGCCAGGCAAACCAGGGCCGCCACTTCCACCCGGCTGGCCAGCCGCCGGTTATCTATCTGCGGCAGGCCCTGCCGGGTAAGCATACCCTTTTCCACCGCCAGGGCCAGGTGCCCTTTACCCCAGGTCAGCGAAGGGTGAAACTGCAGACCGGAGAGATCCGCCTGCCCGGCTTTTTCGTTCAACCCCAGGGTATTGAGGATCATCACCACCGCTTCCAGCAGGGTTACATTATTGTTGGGACGAAATTCCCCCCCGGGGTAGCCGTGCACAATATCGTAAGCGTTCATTTCCAGCATGACCTTTTCCGCCCAGTGACCCCGGATATCTTTAAATGTTTCTCCCGCTGCTAAAGCCCCACATACAGAAAACAGGCCGGAGAGCAAAACCAGCACGGCCGTTAACAGGCATGTTAAGCGCAACCTCATGCGCAACAATAATACCCCTCCCCTTGGTTCAATTTACTTGTTTCCCTTCGACGGGGAGGAAGGAAAATCCTGCAAATTTTCTATAAAAGATAGCCCGTCCCGGGCCAATCGATCAGGTGCAGGTAAGGGACTATTTAAACAGGCACCTTCCCCGGAACGGGCTTTGACTTTACGCAAGGTACGATCAGGCTTTTCTTTCCCCAACCACTTCCCGGATGCGTTGCAGGATTTCTTCCGGGGACTTCCCGGCAGCGTTAATTACCGGAGCATAGGTGGTAATGGTCGGGTTGGTGGCCAGGGCCAGGGTCTGCTCTTCCTCCCGGGCATCGATGTCCCCGGTAACGACCATGGCGGCCGCACCCAGGGCATTGGAAGGACTGACTACCTCGTACCCCTGGGAAGCCAGAAAATTTCTTACCTCTTCCAGGTTGTCCTGAACGGCAATTTTCATTTCAGCACCTACCTCTCTTTTTTTGATATTTTCCCTGATCCACCGGATAGTGTGACCATACTCACAGATTTCTATTGCCCTAAAATATTATGATCAATTCAACACCGGAAAAAGGAGGAGTGTCCCATGTCCATCTGGAAGTGTCCCGGACAGGATCGCAGCTTCTGGAAACCTGAAGATATATTCGAGTCTCCCTGCCCCCACTGCGGCCAGAGCATCGAGTTCTGGAAAGATGATATAACCCTGCGCTGCCCCAACTGCAGGCAGCTGGTGGGTAATCCCCGGTTCGATCCCGGTTGTGCCGCCTGGTGCTCCTATGCCAGCAAATGTCTTGGCGAAATGGCAAAGACAATTCAAAGCCAGCCCCAGATCATCCGGAACCGCCTGGAAGTAGCGCTGCGCAAAAAACTCAGGCCGGAGGACCATGACTTGTTGAACCGGTCCTTGAAAGCGGCCCAAAAGGCAGAAGCAATGGCCCTGGCCGAAAAAGCAGATCCCCTCATTCCAGTGGCGGCCAGCCTGGTCGGTCCGGCCGCCCGGGCGAAGGGCTGGTCCCGGGAGGAAGTGCTGGCCCTGCTGGGGGAAGGGGGTATCGACGACAACACTGCCGGCAGGATCTACCAGTTGCTCGAGTCCGGTGATGACGCCGGCAATCCCTATCGCAAGATCATCGACCAGGCCACAGCCTGAACCAACCTTTAACCTTCATTCCCGGCCCTTTTCCCAAAGGGCCATTCTCGCTTGCCGGGGACTTCTTTCCCTGCTATGCTAGAAGGGACAGGCAAATATTCAGTAAAAGCGGGGACCCAGCACTCACTGGGATAAATAGCTCTTCCTAGAACCTGATTTGCCAATTAAACCTGAAACACCGGAAGCAGGGTCATATTTGGGTGAGTGCTGGGCCGCATCCAACCGGGTTCACCGAATATTTACAGGGACAGGTTTGTACCGGGAGGTTCGCGCATGAGCAAAAGCTTTTTGCCCATGATGCTGACCGTAACTGCATCAGTGGGGGTATATTACTACTGGTCGGTAGCCCTGGGATTGAATGATAGTGCCGGTATGGCCCTGGGCGTAGGCACGGCCGTGGTTTTATCCGCCCTCTTCGCCCGTTTTAGGGCAAAAAAATGATGTAAATATAGCGCGCGAAGCACTGGAGTGAGCGAGGACAGCATCGCATCCAACCGGGCTCACTGAATACTTATAAAATGATAAAAGGAAGGGAACCTGCCCTTCCTTAATAATAATCTTAACTTCGCAAGCCAAACCCTTAGCCGGCAACGCATTAACGCTTGGAGTACTGGGGCGCCCGGCGGGCCTTCTTCAAGCCGTACTTCCTTCTCTCCTTCATCCGCGGATCCCGGGTGAGGAAACCGGCCTTTTTCAGTACCGGACGCAGGTTGGGATCGGCTTTGACGAGCGCCCGGGCAATACCGTGCCTTACCGCCCCGGCCTGGCCGCTGACACCGCCGCCCCTGACCCGGGCCAGCACATCAAAACGACCTTCCGTGCCCGTCAGTTCCAGGGGCTGCCGCACCAGCACCTCCAGGGTCTTGCGCCCTAAATATACTTCCACCGGCCGGTCATTGATGATTATCCGGCCTTCACCGGGAACAAGGTAAACCCGCGCCACGGCATTCTTACGCCGCCCGGTGCCGTAAAACTTAATAACAGACATTGCTGACCTCCTTCCCCTCGCTACATGGACCAAACTTCAGGTTTCTGGGCCTGGTGGGGATGATTTTCTCCCCGGTAAACCCGCAATTTTTTGGCCATTCTGGCGCCAAGCCGGTTGTGGGGCAGCATGCCCACAATGGCCTTGCGTACGGCCAGTTCGGGGCGCCTGGCCAGGAGCTCGTCGTACCCCGTCACCTTTAAGCCGCCGGGATAACCGGAATGGCGGATGTACTTTTTCTTTTTGAGCTTGTTGCCGGTAAGGATTACCTTTTCGGCATTAATCACAATAACGTGATCTCCCGTATCCACGTGGGGAGTGAACTGGGGGCGGTGCTTGCCCCGTAAGATGCGGGCGGCCTCGGCGGCCAGCCTCCCCAGGGGCTTATCCGTGGCATCAAGAATATACCACTTGCGCTGTATTTCACCTGGCTTGGCCATATACGTTTTATTCATGCCAGCTCACCTGGTACAGCCGAACATACAGGCGGCCTCCCCCCGACCAGGTTTTCGCTCCTTTCGGCTGGATTTGCCCACTCCTCTTGCGTGGGCAGTACACTGGGGAGACCCCAATCGTTTACGTCATGCCGGTGTATAAGCATAAATTCCGGACAAGAAATGGCTCAACGATAAATATTAATCGCCTTTTTGCCCCCAGCCCCGGGGCTCATAGGGCCGGGGCAGAAATCCACATAGTAGTATTTTAATGCCTCGCTCTGCCAGTGTCAAGAACACGATCCAATAAGACTCGTCTTGAACGGGTCCGGTGCGCTGCCTGCTGCCTGCTTCTTCAGTACTCCACCCGCTCCAGGCACAAACCTTCGGGCGGCGCGGTGGGACCGGCCCGGGTGCGGTCCCGGGCGGCCAGAATGGCCGGTATTTCATCCGGGTCCCGTTTTCCCAGCCCCACTTCAATCAGCGTACCCACCATGATCCGCACCATATTGTAAAGAAAGCCGTCGCCGCGAAAGGTTAAGTGGACCAGCTCTTTTCCTTCCCGGCAGACATCCGCAGAAAACAGTGTGCGCACGGTATGCTTTACCGGCGAGCCCGCCGCTTGAAAGGAGGCAAAATCGTGCGTCCCCACCAGCCTTTGGGCCGCCCTGGCCATGGCCTGCACGTCCAGGGGGCGGGGCACAAAGTGGCTGTACAACCGCCAGAAAGGTGAAGGGATGCGGCTGTTGTAAATGGTGTAGCGGTAGGTCTTGGCCAGGGCCGAATAGCGGGCGTGGAACTCCGGACCCACCTCTTCCGCCTTCAGGGCGGCAATGTCCCCGGGCAGCATGCCGTTTAAGGCCAGCACAATGCGCTCCGCGGGGATATTCCACCCGCAGGCATCAAAATTCACTACCTGGCCCCGGGCATGGACCCCGGCATCGGTGCGCCCGGCACCAATTACCCGTACTTCCCTGCCCACCAGGCGACTCAAGCACTTTTCCAGGACCTCCTGGACGGTCACCAGGCCCGTACCCCGCTGTTCCTGGAACCCGTGGTAATTGGTCCCGTCGTAGGCAATGGTCAGCTTAATGTTCCGCAAGGTTACCCCCACCAGCGCAAGGCCAAAGTAGCCAGAAACAACGCCCCCGTCCCGGCCAGCACGGCGTAGTCCCGCCATTCGTAGCGAAGCTGGTGCATGCGGGTACGGTTTGCCCCAACCCGGTAGCAGCGAATTTCCATGGCTGTGGCCAGCTCCTCCGCCCGGCGAAAGGCCCCGGCAAAAAGGGGCACCAGCAAAGGCACCAGCCCCCGGACGCGCTGGAACAAACCGCCCCGGGTAAAAACCGCCCCCCGGGACTGCTGCGCCCTGATGATCTGCTGGGCCTCTTCCAGCAGCGTGGGCACAAAGCGCAGGGCAATGGTCATCATCATGGCCAGGTCGAAAGCCGGCACCCCTGCCCGCTGCAGGGGTTTCAAAAGGCTCTCCAGGGCGGCAGTAAGCATCAGGGGAGAAGTGGTCAGGGTTAAAAGCGAGCTGAAAACAATTAACAGGGTCAGGCGCCACAGGATCTGTCCTCCCAGGACCAGTCCTTCCCTGGTTACATGGAGGGGCCCCAGGGCCAGCAGGGCCTGCCCGGGAGTGAAAAAAAGCTGCAAAATCAGGGTTAGCGTGAGAATAATCCAAAAGGGGCGCAGGATGCCCACCAGAAGGCGCGGGGACGTGCCGGCAAACCCCAGGGCCAGCAGTGTGCCCAGGGTCAGGAAGACATACCCCGCCGGTTTGTTGCAGACCAGCACGGCCATGATCATCACGGCACAGGCCAGGATTTTGGTCCGGGGATCCAGGCGGTGGACAAAGGACCGCCCCGGGATATACTGGCCGAGGGTAATACCGCTTAACATCATCTTACATCACCGGGCATGCTTTACCGGACGGTGCCAGTTTTTTCAGCTCCGCCTCGGCCTCGTCCAGGGTCAGGATACCGGTATTGACGGGCAGGCCCCTTTGCCGCAGGCGATACATCAGCTCGCCGGGCATGGGGACGTCCAGCCCCACCGCCCGCAGGCCTTCGGGATCGCCGAAGACCTGGCGCGGGGTTCCCTGGCGGTATATTTTCCCCCGGTGGAGCACCACCACCCGGTCGGCATACCGGGCAGCATCTTCCATGTGGTGGGTGATCACCACCACCGTATGGCCGTGCTGCTGCATCCCTTTGAGCATTTGCCAGATCTGTTCCCTGGCCGCCGGGTCCAGGCCGGAGGTGGGCTCATCCAGGACCAGCACCCGGGGGCGGTAGGCCAGCACGCCGGCCAGGGCCACCCGGCGCTGCTGGCCCCGGCTCAAGGCAAAGGGGGACAGCGTGCCGAACCGGACCGGTTCCAGCCCCACCATTTCCAGGGCCCGGCGGACCCGGACCGCGATGGTCCCCTCATCCAGGCCTAAATTGCGGCACCCGAAGGCCACCTCGGCAAAAACATTCTCCTCAAAAAGCTGCTGTTCCGGGTTTTGAAAAAGCAACCCCACCGTGCGCCACAAATCCCGGCGCACCCGTTTATCCCGGGTATCCCGGCCGTCGACCAGCACCCGGCCGGCGGTGGGCAAAAGCAGCCCGTTGAAGTGCTGGACCAGGGTGGTTTTGCCCGAACCGGTAGCCCCGGCCAGAACGACAAATTCCCCTTCCTCTATCCGCAGGGAAACATCCTCCAGGGACGTCAGGGCAAGGGGAGTACCGGGGGCATAGATATGGGTCAGGTGTTCCACCAGGATCATTACTGTTGCCCCCATCCAGTTTCAGACAACAAATCTGCCAGGCAGGCAACCAGGTCGTCCAAAGTCAGAATACCGGCAGGAATGGGCCACCCGGAGTTGCGCAATCGCCAGGCCAGTTCCGCCGGTCCGGGCAGGGCCAGGCCAATTTTTTGCAGGGTTTCCCGGTGACTGAAAACCTGCGCCGGTGTTCCCTCCAGCACCAGCCGACCCCCGGAGAGGACCCAGACCCTGTCCGCAAGGACGGCCTCTTCCATAAAATGGGTAACCAGCACTACGGTCAGGCCTTCCTCCCGGTTCAAACTTAAGAGCGTTTGGATAACCTCCCGCCTCCCGGCAGGATCCAGCATGGCCGTAGGCTCGTCCAGTACCAGGCAGGACGGCTTCATGGCCAGGGCACCGGCAATGGCCAGCCGCTGCTTCTGCCCACCGGAAAGCGAGTGGGGAGGGCGCAACCGCTGCTCGCCAAGCCCGACCAGAGCCAGGGCCCGGTCGACCCGCCGCCGCACTTCTTCCGGGGGCAGGCCTAAATTTTCGGGACCAAAGGCCACATCTTCCTCCACCACCGCCGCCACCAGCTGGTTGTCCGGGTTTTGCAGGACCATCCCCACCCGGCAGCGGATCTCCCACCGGTTGGCCGGATCGGCTGTAGATAGCCCGTTCACCGTTACGGTTCCCCGGGTCGGCAAAAGCAGGGCATTAAAGTGACGGGCCAGGGTAGATTTGCCCGAACCATTGGGGCCAATGATGGCCAGCAATTCCCCCTGGCGAATATCACCGTTAATATCTTGCAGGGCAATCCTTTCCCCGGGCTGGCCCGGGCGATAGACATGGCTCAACCCCCGGATGGAAATCTCTGCCTTACACAAGTTCCAGGATCACCATGGGTGCGGCATCGCCCCGGCGGTAACCCATCTTGATAATGCGGGTATAGCCGCCCGGACGGTCGGCATACCTGGGAGCCAGGTCGTTAAAGAGCTTGCGCACCACCCGCTCATCGTAGATGTAAGCCAGCGCCTGACGCCGGGCTGCCAGGTCACCCCTTTTCGCCAGGGTAACCATTTTATCGGCAATGCTTTTAACTTCCTTAGCCCGGGGTTCGGTGGTCTGGATACGGTTGTCGCGGAAAAGGGACGTAACCAGATTTCTGAGCATGGCCCGGCGGTGACCGGTGTTACGTCCCAGCTTCCGATACGCCATTTTTACTCCCCCCTTACTCATCGCTTTTGCGCAGGGACAGGCCCAGCTCGCTTAGCTTGTTGATTACTTCTTCCAGGGATTTCTTACCCAGGTTGCGCACCTTCATCATGTCTTCCTCGTTACGCTGGATCAGTTCCTCCACCGTGTTGATGCCCGCACGCTTCAAGCAGTTATAGGAACGGACGGAGAGATCCAGCTCTTCAATGGTCATTTCCAGAATCTTGTTCTTCTTTTCCTCTTCCTTCTCTACCATTATTTCTACATCTTTAACCGCTTCGGTGAGCCCGATAAACAGGCGCAGGTGTTCACCCAGAATTTTGGCCGAAAGGCTGGTGGCCTCATCGGGCCTTATGCTGCCGTCGGTCCATACTTCCAGGGTGAGCTTGTCGTAGTCGGTGCGCTGGCCCACGCGGGTGTTTTCCACCGTGTAGTTGACTTTACGTACCGGGGTGAACACGGAATCCACGGGAATCACACCGATGATATGATCCCCTTTCTTATTCCTTTCCGCCGGTACATAGCCCCGCCCTTTGGCTACGGTAATTTCCATGAACAGGCGGCCGTTGGGGGCGAGGGTGGCAATATGCAGGTCGGGATTTAAAATCTCCACATCCTGGTCGTGGATGATATCGCCGGCCCTGACCTCCCTTTCCCCCGTGGCCTCAATGCGCAGGATTTTTTCCTCATCGGTATGCAGCTTCAGGCACAGGCTCTTCAGATTGAGGATGATGTCGGTTACGTCTTCCCGTACGCCGGGAATGGTGGAAAACTCGTGCAGCACGCCCTCGATTTTTACCGAGGTGACTGCCGCCCCGGGAAGGGATGAAAGCAGAATCCTGCGCAGGGAATTACCCAGCGTGATCCCGTATCCCCTCTCCAGGGGTTCCACCACAAACTTGGCGTAGGTGTTATCGGGACTGCTTTCCACGCACTCAATTTTGGGCTTCTCAATTTCCAGCATACGGCAACCCCCTCAAGTGCCGGTTCCGGCCATAAGAGTTTACCAAGGCCATTACCTGGAGTACAGCTCCACAATCAGGTGTTCCTGCACGGGAGTGTCAATCTGGTCCCTGGTTGGGAGGGCCACCACGCGACCTTGTGCCTGATTCTCGTCATACTCCAGCCAGGGCGGGGGTGTCCTGTCGGCTGCCCGCTCCATCAACTCCTTGATGCGCGGGGAGTCCTTGCTCTTTTCCCGTACCGCAATGACGTCGCCAACCCGTACCAGGTAGGAAGGGATATTCACCTTCCGGCCGTTAACGGTAAAGTGGCCGTGGCGCACCAGCTGCCTGGCTTCCATGCGGGACGTGGCCAGTCCCAGGCGATAGACTACATTGTCCAGGCGTCTTTCCAGCAAACGGAGCAGGTTTTCGCCGGTAATCCCCGGTTGGCGCTCGGCACGCTCAAAGTAATTGCGAAACTGGGTTTCCAGCACCCCGTAGATACGCCGGGCCTTTTGTTTTTCCCGCAACTGCAAACCGTATTCGCTGATCTTGCGGCGCGCCTGCCCGTGGACGCCCGGTGCATAGGGCCGCCGGTCAATGGCACACTTGCTCGTGTAGCAGCGGTCCCCTTTCAAGTAAAGCTTGATACCCTCACGGCGACACAGCCGGCATTGCGGACCTGTGTATCTGGCCATCTAGTTCCTTGATACCTCCTTAAACTCTCCGGCGTTTTGGTGGCCGGCATCCATTATGGGGAATGGGTGTAACGTCTTTAATCAGGCTTACTTCCAGCCCCGCCGCCTGCAGGGAGCGGATGGCTGCTTCCCGGCCCGCCCCCGGGCCCTTGACCATTACTTCTACCGTTTTCATGCCGTGTTCCATGGCCTCCCTGGCTGCCGCCTCGGCGGCCATCTGAGCGGCAAAGGGCGTGCTCTTCCGGGAACCCTTGAACCCCACGGTCCCGGCGCTGGCCCAGGAAATGGCGTTGCCCCGCGTATCGGTTATGGTCACGATGGTATTATTAAAGGTAGAACGGATGTGGGCCACTCCGTGTTCTATATTCTTGCGCTCCCGCCTTTTAGTACGTGCTGCTTTTCTGGCCATTTTACCTTACCCCCCTTATTTCTTCCGCCGCACACCCACTGTTTTCCGCGGACCCTTGCGCGTCCGGGCGTTGGTTTTTGTGCGCTGTCCCCGTACCGGGAGGCCCCGGCGGTGACGCAAGCCACGGTAGCAGCCGATTTCGATGAGCCGCTTAATATTCATGGCCACTTCCCGGCGGAGCTCGCCCTCCACCCGGTAGTTCTTCTCAATGACGTCCCTTAAACGGTTGACCTCGTCTTCGGTGAGGTTGCGGACCCGGGTATCGGGGTTAATTCCCGTCTGGGCCAGGATTTTCCTGGATGTGGGCCTGCCGATGCCGTAAATATAGGTCAGGGCGATCTCTACCCGCTTATCCCTGGGCAGGTCAACCCCTGCAATACGAGCCATGCGTGAAAATACACCTCCATTAACCTTGTTTTTGCTTATGCTTGGGATTTTCGCAGATGACCATCACTTTACCATGACGGCGGATAACCTTGCATTTCTCACAAATGGGTTTTACCGACGGGCGCACTTTCATTTGTTAAACCTCCTTTGCCCGGACCATCACCTTATTTATAACGGTAAACAATCCGACCACGGCTTAAATCATAGGGTGACAGTTCCACCAGCACCCGGTCACCGGGTAAAATGCGGATAAAGTTCATGCGGATTTTCCCCGAAACGTGGGCTAAAACTTTATGGCCGTTCTGCAGTTCGACGCGAAACATGGCATTGGGAAGTGGTTCAATCACAGTGCCCTCAACTTCAATAACATCCTTTTCCTGTTTGGACATGGGCTTTAGCCAACCTCCTTTCCGGAGCCGTTTAGCTGTGCTCCAGTTTTCCGTCCGATGGTATGCCAGGCGCAGGTGTTGCCTGCCCGTAAGTTTCCAGCAGTTCTTTGAGCGCCCTGCGGACATCCAGATCGGTAACCCGCTGGCCGGTGCTCACCTTGTGGGCAATATCGCCGGCCACCAGGGGATAAACTTTTAAATGCTTGATGTTTTTCAGCTTCGGCCCGCTTACTTTGCGATCCGCCCCGTTGACCACCCGTACCCTTGTCTCGTTGACGCGGTCGAGAATGAGGTAAAATTTGCCGCAATCCCGGCCGGCAGTAGAGCTCACCAGCCGGCCCGGCATAAAATAATCCTTCACCGGGATCACCTCCAGTTACAACCGGGTAAGGATCTCCGGCTCACCATCGGTGATAGCAACGGTGTGCTCGAAATGGGCCGACAGCTTGGAATCCCCGGTTACCACCGTCCAGTTGTCCCCAAGGGTGCGCACCTCATGGGTGCCCGCATTGACCATCGGTTCAATGGCTAAAGTCATTCCCGCCTTCAGCCTGGGACCCCGTCCCGGCTTTCCGAAGTTGGGCACCTGCGGCTCCTCATGCATGCTCCGGCCAATACCGTGGCCCACGTATTCCCGGACCACAGAGAACCCGTGTTTCTCCACATAGCTCTGTACGGCATGGGAAATATCCGACAGCCGGTTGCCCTGCCGGGCAAAGCGAATGCCTTCGTACAGAGCTTCTTCGGTTACGGCCAGCAGTTTTTTTGCCTCCGGGGAAATCTCACCTACCGGAAAGGTGGCCGCACCGTCCCCAAAATATCCATTTATTTCCGCCCCGACGTCAATACTGATAATATCTCCACTTTCCAGTTTTCTTAAACCGGGAATACCGTGCACCACCTGCTCGTTGACCGAGGTGCAGATACTGGCCGGAAAACCATAGAGGCCCTTGAACGCAGGCCTGGCACCCCGGGCCAGGATAAAGTCCTCAGCCAAACGGTCCAGTTCTGCGGTGGTCACCCCCGGCTTAATGGCCCGGGAGAGCTCGCCCAGGACACCCGCCACCACGCGACCGGCGTCGCGCATGTAGCGCAGTTCCCGCTGCGACTTGATCATAATCATTTATAAGGTCATCTCCCTACCTGATAAACCCCTGGTAGCTGCGCATCAGCATGTGGGATTCAACCTGCTTCATGGTATCCAGGGCCACCCCCACCACAATCAACAGGGCGGTTCCGCCAAAGTAAATCTGGGGGATGCGGGTAGCCAGCAGGACAAAATTCGGCAGGATGGCAATTAAGGCCAGGAAAACAGCCCCCGCCAGGGTTACCCGGCTCATGACCCGGCTGATATATTCGGCTGTGGGGCGTCCGGGCCGGATGCCCGGGATGAAGCCGCCGTATTTCTTAATGTTTTCGGCAATATCCACCGGGTTCATGATTACCGCCGTGTAGAAGTAGGTAAAGCCAATCACCAAAAGGGCGTAAATGATGGTGTGCAGGGGCGTACCCCAGGCAAAAAAGGCCAGGTACCAGTTGCCGAACCAGGTGTTTTGAAACCAGGTGGCAAGCTGTTCCGGAAACATCAAAATGGAAGAAGCAAAGATCACCGGAATGACGCCGGCCTGGTTCACCCTCAAGGGCAGGTGGGTGGACTGCCCGCCGTATACCCGGCGTCCCACCACGCGTTTGGCGTACTGCACCGGAATACGCCGCTGTCCCTCATTGACCGCCACAATGGCGGCAATGACCAGTGCACCAATGACCAGGAGCAGGATCACGCTCAGGATATTGATGGTCCCGGCCTGCAGGTACTCCACCACCCTTACCGCACCCGCCGGAACCCGGGAGACAATACCGGCAAAGATCAAAAGCGAGATGCCGTTGCCAATGCCCTTTTCGGTAATCTGTTCCCCGATCCACATCAGGAAGGCCGTACCGGCGGTCAGGGTCAGAGCCACCAGGAGGTAGTGGCCGACGGTGGGGCTCACCAGCACATGCTGGTTGCGCAGGGCAAAGCTGATACCGATGGCCTGGATAAACGCCAGCACCACGGTGAGGTAGCGGGTGTACTGGACGATTTTTTTCCGGCCCTCTTCCCCTTCCTTGGCCAGCCGCTCCAGGGAGGGAATGACCACCGTCAGGAGCTGCATTATAATAGAAGCGTTAATGTAAGGGGTAATACTCATGGCAAAGATGGAAAAATTTTTGAAGGCCCCACCGGAGATCACGTCAAAGAAGCCGAAAAGGGCTCCCGTTTCCAGCAGTTTCGCAAAAACTTCGGTGTTAACCCCCGGCACGGGAATGTGAGCGCCGATGCGGAAAACAAAAAGCATGGCCAGGGTAAAGAGAAGTTTTGAACGCAGCTCATCAATCCTGACGGCGCTTCTGAGGCTGTCCAGCACCTAGATCACCTCAGCCTTGCCGCCGGCAGCTTCAATCTTTTCCACCGCCGATTTGCTGAAAGCGTGGGCCCGCACGGTCAGCGCTCTTTCCAGCTGCCCGTCGCCCAGGATCTTTACCCCATCACCCAGCTTTTTGATTATCCGTTCCGACAGGAGCGTTTCCGGTGTTACTACCGCACCGTCTTCAAAACGGTTTAACGCCTCAATATTTACGGCCACTATCTCCTTCTTAAAGCGCGCGTTGGTAAAACCCCGCTTGGGTATGCGCCGCTGCAGGGGCATCTGGCCGCCTTCAAAACCGGGCCTCACCCCGCCGCCGGAACGCGCCTTTTGTCCCTTGTGCCCCCGGCCGGCTGTTTTTCCTAACCCGGAACCGATACCCTGCCCCTTGCGGGTTGGTTTAGTACGCGCCCCCGGGTTGGGACGCAGGTCGTGCAGTTGAGCCACAATTACACCTCCAGTTGGTTGCTGGTCGAAAGGCCATCCGTACCCGTCGCTTAAACTTCCTCGACCTTGACCAGGTGGGATACTTTGTTAATCATGCCCCGTATTTGAGGCGTATCGTTTTGAACTACCGAGCTGTGCAGTTTGCGCAGGCCCAGAGTACGTACGGTTACGCGCTGGTCTTCGGGGCGACCGATGAGACTTCTGATCAGGGTAATCTTCAGCTTGGCCATGTTCTTACCCCCTTAGCCCAGTAATTCTTCCACCGTTTTACCCCGCAGCCGGGCCACCTCTTCCGGGGTCTTCAGGCTCTTTAAAGCCACCATGGTGGCATGAACCATGTTGTTGGCGTTGTGCGAACCCAGGGACTTGGTGAGGATGTCCCGGATCCCGGCACACTCCAGAATCGCCCGCACGGGACCGCCGGCAATTACCCCCGTACCGGGGGCGGCCGGTTTTAACAGCACCTTGCCGGCACCAAATTCACCAATCACTTCATGGGGAATGGTGGTGCCGGATAAGGGCACCTGGATCATGTTTTTCTTGGCATCTTCAATGCCCTTGCGAATGGCTTCGGGTACTTCGCCGGCCTTGCCCAGCCCGGCGCCGACCCGGCCGTTGCCATCGCCCACCACCACCAGGGCCGAAAAACTAAAGCGCCGTCCGCCTTTGACCACCTTGGCCACGCGGTTTATGGATACTACTTTCTCGGTAAGCTCCAGCTTACTGGCGTCAATCCTGGTCACCCGTTTCCCTCCTTCGTCACCTAGAATTCCAGACCGGCTTCCCGGGCGGCCTCGGCTAAAGCCTTCACCCGGCCGTGATAAATATATCCAGCCCGATCAAAGACCACTTTCTTAATCCCGCGCTCCAGGGCTTTCCTGGCCACCAGGCGGCCCACCGCGGCAGCTGCTTCCTTGTTGCCACCTGCTTTGAGCTGCTCCCTCAATTCGGGGGAAAGGGTCGAAGCGCTGACCAGGGTAATTCCCCGCTCGTCATCTATAATCTGGGCATACATGTGCTTTAAGCTCCGGAAGACATTCAACCTGGGGCGCTCGGCGGTACCGGAGATCTTCTTGCGTACCCGTAAATGTCTCTTGGCCCGCAATGCCTTGCGATCCGGTTTCTTAATCAAAGCAATCAAGCCTCCCTACTTCTTACCTTTACCGCCAGCCTTGCCGGCCTTGCGCCGGATTTGTTCGTTTTCGTACTTAATGCCCTTGCCCTTGTAGGGTTCCGGCTCCCGTACACCGCGGATCACCGCAGCCAGGGCGCCGACCTTTTCTTTATCCGTTCCCTTGACCACAATTTTGTTTGGCGCGGGAACTTCTATCTCCAGCCCCGGCGGGGGGACAATCTCGACCGGGTGGGAGTAACCCACCGACAGCACCAGCTTGTTACCCTGCTTGGTGGCCCGGTAACCTACGCCGACCAGTTCCAGGGTTTTTGCAAACCCCCTGGTCACTCCTTCCACCATATTGAACAGCAGGGTGCGGGTCAAACCGTGCAGGGACCGGTGGAGTTTTTCGTCCGAGGGGCGTTCCACCACCAGGCGGCCCTCCTCGTCCAGGCGGATGCGCATATCCCGGTGGAATTCCCGCTCCAGCTGGCCCTTGGGCCCCTTTATGCGCACGGTATTGCCTTCTATTTGCACATCAACCCCCTGGGGCAGGGCAATGGGCTTTTTGCCAATCCTGGACACAAGCCTTCCCTCCTCCTACCATACGTAGCAGATTACTTCGCCGCCCACACCCAGTTTCCGGGCCTGTTTATCGGTCATGATGCCCTTGGAGGTGGACAGGATAGCTATACCCAGGCCACCCAGCACCTTGGGGATGGAGTCCTTGCGGGCATAGACCCGGAGTCCCGGCCTGGAGATCCGTTTCAATCCGGTAATTACCCGTTTTTTGTCCGGACCGTACTTCAAATATACGCGGATGACGCCCTGCTTGCCGTCGTCAATTATTTCGTAATCCTTAATCAGGCCCTCTTCCTTGAGAATCTCGGCAATGGCCTTCTTCAGGCGGGAAGCAGGGGCCTCCACTTTATCGAGATAAACCGTATTGGCATTGCGAATACGGGTGAGAAAGTCCGCGATCGGGTCGGTCATAACCATGGCAATACCCCCTTCCTCTTTACCAGCTGGCCTTTCGAACGCCGGGAATCTCGCCGCGGTAGGCAAGAACCCGGAAACAGATGCGGCAAATGCCGAACTTCCGCATGTACGCCCGGGGACGGCCGCAGAGCTTGCAGCGGTTATGCTGGCGCACCTTGAATTTGGGTTCGCGCATTGCCTTGGCAATCATCGATTTTTTGGCCACTTGAGTCCCCCCTTATATACGATTCTTACCTGCTTTGCCTAATCGTTCGAAGCTGTTTCCGCTCAGGCGGCCGCAAAAGGCATGCCCAGCAGGCGCAAGAGTTCCCGCGCCTCCTCGTCGGTTTTGGCCGTGGTTACAAAGATGATGTCCATTCCCCGTACTTTATCGATCTTATCATATTCGATTTCGGGGAAGATCAGCTGCTCCCGGACGCCCAGGCTGTAATTGCCGCGGCCGTCAAAGGACTTGGGCGAAACCCCCCGGAAATCCCGAACCCGGGGAAGGGCCACGTTGAAAAGCTTGTCGATGAACTCATACATGCGGTCCCCCCGCAGGGTTACCTTGCAGCCCACGGTCATCCCCTGGCGCACCTTAAAGGCGGCAATGGATTTCTTAGCCCGGGTGATCACCGGACGCTGGCCGGTGATAGTGGCCAGATCGCTGACCGCCGCGTCCATGGCCTTGCTGTTATGGGTGGCCTCGCCCACCCCCATGTTGATGACCACCTTTTCCAGCCTGGGTACCTCCATCACGTTTTTATAGCCAAACTTCTGCATCATGGCCTTGACTACTTCGTTTTTATATTTATCTTTAAGTCTCGGCACGCTTTTTCACCTGCCTTTTAGCCTAGTTCTTCCCCGCATTTTTTGCATACCCGCACCTTTTTGCCGTCCTCCAAAAACTTTTTGGCTATGCGGGTTGGGCTGTTGCACTTGCTGCAGACCAGCATGACGTTGGAGGCGTGAATGGGGGCTTCCTTCTCCACGATGCCTCCCTGGGGCATGCGCGGGTTGGGCCTGGTATGGCGCTTCACGATGTTCACGCCCTCCACAATTACCCGCCCTTCAGCCGGTAATGCCGCCAGCACCTTGCCTCTTTTGCCGGCATATTTGCCGGTCAGCACCAGCACTGTATCGCCCTTGCGCACGTGTAACTTGGGCATCCTGACCCACCTCCAGCTTCCCCGGCTAAATTACCTCCGGAGCCAGGGAAATAATCTTCATGAAGTCCCGCTCCCGTAACTCCCGGGCCACCGGTCCGAAGATACGGGTGCCCCGGGGGCTCTTGTCGTCCTTGATAATCACTGCCGCGTTCTCGTCAAATTTAATGTATGAACCGTCCGGGCGGCGCACTTCCTTATTGGTCCGCACGACCACCGCCCGCACCACATCGCCCTTCTTTACAACGCCTCCGGGCGTAGCCTCCTTGACGGAACAAATGATTTCATCTCCCAGACTGGCATAACGGCGCATGCTGCCGCCGAGCACGCGAATGCACATTAAACGGCGGGCACCGGTGTTGTCGGCGACGTTGAGCATTGACTGTACCTGGATCATCGGCTTTAACCTCCCTTCGCAAGGGTTTATTAAATCCGTTCAGCCCGTTCCAGGATTTCAACCACCCGCCAGCGCTTTTCTTTCGAAAGGGGCCGAGTTTCCATAATGCGCACCTTGTCCCCGACGCGGCAGGCATTTTCCTCGTCATGGGCTTTAAACTTCTTGGTCTTGCGAATGGTGCGCTGGTAAAGCGGATGCCGCACCAGGGTTTCCACCGCCACCACTACCGTTTTGTCCATTTTATCGCTAACCACGCGGCCCGTCCGGACTTTGCGCTGCTTACGAACTTCCACCTCGTGACTCCCCTTTCGTTAGGCCCGCCGGATGCCCAGCTCCCGCTCCCGGAGCACAGTCTTTAAACGGGCAATGTTCCGGCGCACTTCCCTGATTTTCATGGGATTATCCAGCTGGTTGGTAGCCAGTTGGAACCGCAGCTTGAAAAGTTCATCCTTGGAATCGTCCAGCTTCTTGACCAGCTCCTCATCGGATAGTTCCCGCAAATCCTTAGCCTTCATTTGCCTCACTCCCACGTTTGACAAACTTTGTTTTAATGGGCAGCTTGTGAGAGGCCAGGCGCATGGCTTCCCGGGCCACCTCCTCGTCAATACCGGCCAGCTCAAACAAAATCCGCCCGGGCTTGACGACCGCCACCCAGTACTCGGGAGCACCTTTACCGCTGCCCATCCGGGTTTCGGCAGGCTTGGCGGTAATCGGCCGGTCCGGGAATATCCTGATCCACACCTTCCCGCCCCGGCGAATGTAACGGGTCATGGCAATACGGGCGGCCTCAATTTGACGGCTGGTAATCCAGGCCGGCTCCAGAGCCATCAGCCCGTACTCGCCAAAGTGTACCTCCGTACCCCCCTTGGCCCTGCCGCTCAGATCTCTCACACGGTGCTGTTTACGATATTTAACCCTCTTGGGCATGAGCATAGGCCTTCTCTCCTCCTTGACCGGCAGCAGCCCTGGCCTCCGGCAGCACTTCTCCCTTGTAAATCCATACCTTTACGCCGATCTTGCCGTAAGTGGTGTCCGCTTCCGCAAAGCCGTAATCGATATCCGCCCGCAGGGTGTGCAGGGGTACCTTGCCCTCGCTGTACCACTCGGTACGGGCAATCTCCGCTCCGGCCAGCCGGCCGCTGACGGAAACCTTGATCCCCCTGGCGCCCATTTTCATGGCCCGCGATACGGCCTGTTTCATGGCCCGCCGGAAGGCAACCCGCTTTTCGATCTGGGCGGCCACGTTCTCCGCCACCAGCTGGGCGTCCAATTCGGGCACTTTGATTTCCACGATGTTCACGTGTACCTGCTTGCCCGTCATTTTTTCCAGTTCCCGGCGCAGGTTTTCCACTTCCGCACCGCCCCGGCCGATGACAATCCCCGGTTTGGCCGTATAAATGCTGATGCGGATGCGGTTGGCCGCCCGTTCAATGGCAATGCGGGAGATGCCGGCGGCATAAAGCTTTTGCTTGATATATCTGCGGATCTTTACATCTTCTAAAAGCAGGTTGGCAAAATTCTTCTTATCGGCAAACCATTTGGCGTCCCAGTCTTTGATAATGCCAATACGCAACCCTTTGGGATGTACCTTCTGGCCCACACTACTCCTCCTTTTCTATTCCTTTTCCTTGACCACCACAGTGATGTGGCTGGTCCGCCTGCGCAGCAGGTCCGCCCGGCCCATGGCCCGGGCCTGGTAACGCTTCCAGGTGGGACCCTGATCCACATAAGCCGCCGCAATATAGAGATTATCCGGATTCATATCATAGTTGTGTTCGGCGTTGGCCGCAGCCGACTTAATTACCTTGGCCACCGGAACCGCGGCCCTTTTAGGCGTAAACTTCAGGATGGCCAGCGCCTCACGCACATCCTTCCCCCGGATGAGATCCACCACCTGGCGCACCTTGCGGGGCGAAATGCGCACGTACCTGGCCACTGCTCTGGCTTCCATCCCAAACCCTCCTTAGTGATTACTTCAGGGCCGTGGATCTTTCGGTGTGGGCACCGTGGCCCCGGAATAACCGGGTGGGAGCAAACTCACCCAGCTTATGCCCCACCATGTCTTCGGTAATATATATGGGAACGTGTTTCCGGCCGTCGTGTACGGCAATAGTATGACCGATCATCTGCGGGAAAATGGTCGAACGGCGGGACCAGGTCTTGATGACCCGCTTTTCCCCTTTAGCGTTCATTTCCTCGATTTTTTTCAATAGCTTCGGATCGCAGTAAGGGCCCTTTTTTAAAGAACGTCCCATCGCCTTTTCACCTACCTCCTTCCGGCTGCTACTTCGCCCTTCTCTTGATGATCAGGCGATCGCTGGGCTTTTTCCTGCGCGTACGGGCGCCCAGGGCCGGCTTGCCCCAGGGAGTAACCGGGTTACGGCCAATGGGGGAACGGCCTTCACCGCCGCCGTGGGGGTGATCCACCGGGTTCATGACCACACCGCGCACGGTCGGCCTGATGCCCAGCCAGCGCGAGCGGCCGGCTTTACCGATGGTGATGTTTTCATGCTCCACATTGCCCACCTGGCCGATGGTGGCCCGGCAGTCCAGAAGAAGCAGCCGCATTTCGCCCGAAGGCATGCGAATGTGGGCATACTTGCCTTCCTTGGCCATAACCTGGGCCGCCGCACCCGCCGAGCGCACCAGCTGGCCGCCGCCGCCCGGATACAGCTCCAGGTTGTGCACCAGGGTACCCACCGGGATATTCCGCAGGGGCAGCGCGTTGCCCACCTTGATGTCGGCGTCGGGACCCGATACCACCGTCATGCCCACTTCCAGCCCCACGGGAGCCAGGATGTAGCGCTTTTCCCCGTCGGCATAGTGCAACAGGGCAATACGGGCCGAACGGTTGGGATCGTATTCAATGCTGGCCACTTTGGCCGGGATGCCGTCCTTATCCCGCTTGAAGTCAATGATCCGGTACATGCGCTTGTGGCCGCCGCCCCGGTGCCTCACGGTAATCCTGCCCTGGAAATTGCGGCCGGCCTTTTTCCTCAGCGGCGCCAGCAGGGATTTTTCCGGTTCGGTTTTGGTGATTTCATCAAAGGTCGATACGGTGACAAACCGCCGCCCGGGAGATGTCGGCTTGAACTTTTTTATACCCAACTGGTTTCCCTCCTTCCAGAATAAACCGCCCACCCGAATGGGGGGAGGGAAGCTTTACACACCCTCAAAGAGTTCGATCTTATCCCCTTTCCGCAGGGTGACGATGGCTTTCTTGACGTCGGGGCGGCGACCAACGACATTCCGCACCCGTTTTGTTTTCCCTTTAACCCGCATGGTGTTTACCTTTTCCACTTTCACCTTGAACAGTTCTTCTACCGCTCTCTTGATTTCCACCTTATTGGCATGGGGATCGACGATAAAAGTGTACTTGTTGTCGGCCAGCAGGGACATGCTCTTCTCCGTAATTACCGGCCGCTTTAAAATATCCCGGGGGTTTTTCACCGGGCCAGCACCTCCTGGACCCTGGCCACCGCGTCCTTCGTTATGACCAGCGTATTATGGGCCAACAGGTCGTACACATTAAGACCATCGGCAGCCATGGGTTTAATACCGGGGATATTCCGGGCCGACTTGATCACGTTTTCCTCCCGGTCGGCAGTAACCACCAGGGCCTTGTCATTTACCTTGAGGTTCCCCAAAATGCGCACCATATCCTTGGTACGGGGCTGTTCCAGCTTCAGGTCTTCCAGAACCACAATTTTGCCGTCCTGCACCTTGGCCGACAGGGCGGACTTCATGGCCAGACGCCGCACCTTACGGGGCAACCGGTAACTGTAGTCCCGGGGATGGGGACCAAAGACTATGCCGCCCTTCCGCCAGAGGGGGGAACGGATGCTGCCGTGACGGGCACGGCCGGTACCTTTCTGGCGCCAGGGTTTGCGTCCGCCGCCCCGAACCTCGGCACGGGTCTTGGTATCATGGGTTCCCAGACGGCGCCCGGCCAGCTGCCAGACTACGGCATCGTGCAGCACGGACATATGCACGGGAACGCCGAATACATCGTCCCGCAAATGGATTTCGCCCACCTGGTCCCCGTTGATATTGTAAACGGCAACTGTAGGCATAACGCTTTCCTCCTTCCGGTGCCTGGTTACTAGCGGGCCTTAACGGTTTCCTTAACCAGCAAAAGACCTCCGCGGGGGCCAGGGACAGATCCTTTCACGGCCAGAAGATTTCTCTCGGGGTCCACCCGCACTACTTCCAGGTTTTGCACCGTTACCCGCTCCACACCGTAATGTCCGGGCAACTTTCTTCCTTTGAAAACCCGGGCCGGTCCTTTCGCTCCCAGGGAGCCGGGCCGCCGGTGGTATTTGGAACCGTGGGCCATGGGTCCCCGGTGAAAGCCGTGGCGTTTAATGCCGCCTGCAAAACCACGGCCCCTGGATGTACCGACCACATCCACCCTTTCACCGGCGGCAAAGACATCGGCCTTAATTTCCTGCCCCACCTGGTAATCTTCCACATTTTCCACGCGCAATTCCCGCAAAAAACGCAAAGGCCGCACGCCGGCTTTAGCAAAATGCCCTTTTAAGGGTTTGTTGACCAAACGCTCGGGCTTTTCGCCAAAACCCAGCTGGATCGCACTGTATCCGTCCCGCTCGGGGGTTTTCTTTTGCACCACTATGCAGGGACCGGCTTCGATAACTGTAACGGGAATGGCCTGCCCGGCATCATTGAAAATCTGGGTCATGCCGACTTTACGGCCGAGGATGCCCTTGGGCATGGTCCTTAGCACCTCCTAAAGCTTGATTTCAATGTCCACCCCGGCAGGCAGATCCAGGCGCATTAAGGCGTCCACGGTTTTAGGCGTGGGTTCCAGGATATCAATCAAGCGCTTGTGCGTCCGTATCTCAAACTGCTCCCGCGAGTCCTTGTTGACGTGGGGTGAACGCAAAATGGTGTAAATATTTTTCTCCGTGGGCAGAGGAATAGGGCCGGCTACCTGGGCGCCGGTGCGCCGGGCGGTCTCCACAATCTTCTGGGCCGACTGATCCAGCATGTGGTGATCGTAGGCCTTCAACCGGATGCGAATCTTTTGCTTTTTCAAGGGTCTACCTCCTTTCAAACCCGGCAAAGAGGTTTTCGTAAATATGAGAAGTGGGATGTGGGATGCTTTCCATTACTGGCCCCACTTTCCACTTCCCACTTCTCGTTCCAGCCGGCTACTCGATAATCGAAGTGACCACGCCGGCCCCGACGGTACGGCCACCTTCCCGGATGGCGAAGCGCAGCCCTTCTTCAATGGCAATGGGGGTGATCAGCTTGATCTCCAGCCGAACGTTGTCCCCGGGCATCACCATCTCCACACCTTCAGGCAGCGTTATCGTTCCCGTCACGTCCGTCGTCCGGAAATAAAACTGCGGCCGGTACCCGTTAAAGAACGGCGTGTGCCGCCCACCTTCTTCCTTCGTCAGCACGTATACTTCCGCGCTGAAGTGGGTGTGCGGCTTGATGCTCCCGGGCTTCGCCAGCACCATCCCCCGCTCCACTTCCTTACGGTCGATACCCCGCAGCAGACATCCAATGTTGTCCCCGGCTTCCCCACGGTCCAGGATCTTCCGGAACATCTCCACTCCCGTGACCACCGTCTTCTTCGGCTTTTCCATCAGTCCCACTATCTCTACTTCGTCGCCCACCTTCACTGTGCCCCGCTCTACACGCCCCGTCACCACCGTGCCGCGACCGGTGATGCTGAACACGTCTTCTATGGGCATCAGGAAGGGCTTGTCAATGTCACGCTGCGGCGTCGGAATGTATTCGTCCACCGCGTCCATCAGTTCCCAGATCGATTTGCACCATTCGCACTCCCGCTTCCCGCAGCCGCATTCCAGTGCCTTTAACGCCGAACCGGTGATCACCGGCACGTCGTCCCCGGGAAATTCGTAGGTGGACAGAAGTTCCCGCACTTCCATCTCCACCAGTTCCAGAAGTTCCGCGTCGTCCACCATGTCCGCCTTGTTCATGTACACCACAATGTAGGGCACACCCACCTGCCGGGCCAGCAATATGTGCTCCCGCGTCTGGGGCATGGGACCGTCCGCCGCCGATACTACCAGAATCGCACCGTCCATCTGGGCCGCACCCGTGATCATGTTCTTCACGTAGTCCGCGTGGCCCGGACAGTCCACGTGGGCATAGTGCCTCTTTTCCGTCTCGTATTCCACGTGGGCCGTGTTAATGGTAATCCCCCGCTCCCGCTCTTCCGGAGCGTTGTCGATCTCTTCGTATTTCTTCACCTGCGCCCTGCCCACCGTGGCCAGCACCGTGGTGATGGCTGCCGTCAAAGTGGTCTTCCCGTGGTCAACGTGTCCAATGGTCCCTACGTTTACGTGGGGTTTCGTCCGCTCAAATTTGGCCTTGGCCATGACATTAGATCCTCCTTATCCAGCATATAGTTTTGTAGGCAGCAAATGTGGGTGCGGCCTTTATCCCCGCCGCCGGGCAATAATTGCTTCAGCCATTGACGGAGGTACCTCCTCGTAATGACTGAACTGCATGGTATAGGTACCCCGCCCCTGGGTGCGCGAACGCAGATCCGTGGCGTAGCCGAACATCTCGGCCAGGGGGACATAGGCATGGATCACCTGGGCATTACCCCGCCGCTCCATCTCTTCAATCCGTCCGCGACGGGCGTTAAGGTCCCCAATGACATCCCCCATGTACTCCTCCATGACCACCACTTCCACCTTCATAACCGGTTCCAGCAGCACCGGTTTGGCCTTTTGCGCCCCGTTTTTGAAGGCGATGGAACCGGCAATCTTAAAGGCCATTTCCGAGGAGTCCACTTCATGGTAGGAGCCGTCCACCAGGGTTACCCGTACGTCCACTACCGGGTACCCGGCCAGGACACCGTTTTCCATGGCTTCCTTGACGCCGGCATCGATGGCCGGGATGTATTCCTTGGGCACCACACCGCCGACAATCTTGCTGACAAACTCGTAACCGGCGCCCCGCTCCAGAGGCTCGATTTCCAGAACCACATGGCCGTACTGGCCGCGGCCGCCGGTCTGCCGGATGAACTTACCTTCGGCCTTGACCTTTTCCCTGATGGTCTCCTTGTAGGCCACCTGGGGGCGTCCCACATTGGCCTCGACCTTGAACTCCCGCATCAGGCGGTCGACGATAATCTCCAGGTGCAGCTCGCCCATGCCGGAAATAATGGTCTGGCCCGTTTCCGGATCGGTATGCATCCTGAAGGTGGGGTCCTCTTCGGCCAGCTTGGAGAGAGCCACGCCCATTTTGTCCTGGTCGGCCTTGGTCTTGGGCTCGATGGCCACGGAAATCACCGGCTCGGGGAAATCCATGGACTCCAGGACGATGGGGTGTTTTTCATCGCACAGGGTATCCCCCGTGGTGGTTTCCTTCAAGCCCACCGCGGCCACAATGTCCCCGGCATAAGCCTCATCTATTTCCTCCCGGTGGTTGGCATGCATGCGCAAGATGCGCCCGATGCGTTCCCGCCGGTTTTTGGTGGAGTTATAAACATACGAGCCAGAAGTTACCTTACCCGAGTATACCCGGAAAAAGGTCAGTTTACCCACATAAGGATCGGCCATGATCTTAAAGGCCAGGGCCGAAAATGGTTCATCGTCCCTGGCCACCCGCTTATCCTCCACCCCGGTTTCGGGGTTGAGACCTCGGATGGCCGGTATGTCCGTCGGTGCCGGAAGGAAGTCGACAATGGCATCCAGAAGGGGCTGTACACCTTTGTTTTTGAAGGAGGAGCCGCACAGCACCGGGATCATCTTCACCGCCAGAGTGGCTTTGCGGATGCCCCGCTTGATCTCCTCTTCATCCAGTTCTTCGCCTTCCAGATACTTGATCATCAATTCCTCATCGGACTCGGCCACTGCTTCCAAAAGCTTTTCCCGGTATTCGGCCACCAGTTCACGCATTTCCTCCGGGATGGCCGTCTCCTTGCTGCGCGTGCCCAGATCATCAACATAAATAATGGCCTTGTTACGAATCAGATCTACCACACCGGCAAAGCTGTCCTCGGCGCCTATGGGGAGCTGGATGGCCACCGGGTTGGCTCCCAGCCGTTCCCGGATCATGGACATGCTGCGGAAGAAATCCGCGCCGACCCGGTCCATCTTATTAATGTAAGCAATCCGCGGTACACCGTACTTGTCGGCCTGGCGCCACACGGTCTCCGACTGGGGCTCCACGCCGCCCACGGAACAGAAGATGGCCACGGCCCCATCAAGCACCCGCAGGGAGCGTTCTACTTCCACAGTAAAGTCCACGTGCCCAGGCGTGTCGATAATGTTAATACAATGATCCCGCCACTGACAGCTGGTGGCAGCGGAGGTAATGGTAATGCCCCGTTCCTGCTCCTGCACCATCCAGTCCATGGTGGCAGCCCCGTCATGAACTTCACCCATTTTGTGCACACGGCCGGTATAAAAAAGAATCCGTTCGGTGGTGGTGGTCTTGCCGGCATCAATGTGGGCCATTATACCGATGTTGCGTGTTCTTTCCAGTGGAAATTGCCGTGCCATATTTTCACCCCCTTACCACCGGTAATGGGCAAAGGCCTTGTTGGCTTCCGCCATTTTGTGGGTGTCTTCCTTCTTTTTCACCGCCCCACCTGTATTATTGGCGGCATCCATAATTTCCGCGGCCAGCTTTTCTTCCATGCTTTTGCCGCCGCGTTGCCGGGCATACTGGGTGATCCAGCGGATACCCAGGGTCTGCCGCCGCTCGGGCCGGACTTCCACGGGCACCTGGTAGTTGGCACCCCCTACCCGGCGGGCCTTTACCTCCAGCACGGGCATAACATTTTTCATGGCCTGCTCAAAAACCTCAAGCGGGTCCTTGCCGGTTTTCTCCCGGATGATCTCAAAGGCCTTGTAACATATGCGTTCGGCTATGCTCTTCTTGCCTTTGAGCATAACCTGGTTGATCAGCTTGGTGACCACCTTGCTGTTGTAGATGGGGTCCGGCGGCACATCTCGCTTGGCTACTGCGCCTCTCCTGGGCATTTTCTACCCCCCTTTAACCGGAAGTATAACCTTTCCTGCCAAACTTAAAACTACCGGCCCAACCAGCCGGCGGTTAATCATTTCTTCGGGCGCTTGGCGCCATACTTGGAACGGCCCCGGTTGCGGTTCTGCACACCGGCACAATCCAGGGCACCCCTGATAATATGGTAGCGGACACCGGGCAGGTCCTTCACCCGGCCGCCCCGCACTAATACCACCGAGTGTTCCTGTAGATTATGCCCGATCCCCGGAATATAGGAGGTTACCTCGATCCCGTTGGTAAGCCTTACCCGCGCCACCTTGCGCAGGGCGGAGTTAGGCTTCTTCGGGGTTGTGGTGTAAACCCTGGTGCATACTCCCCGCTTTTGCGGGCTTCCCTTGAGCGCGGGGGCTGAGGACTTTTGGGTCACCTTCTCCCGGCCCTTGCGGACCAGCTGGCTGATGGTCGGCATGCTGCTACACCTCCTTCCTCCAGATTATCGGACATAACCACGGCCACCCCTGTTGAAGCGGCGGTTAATCTTCGATAACCGCCGCCGAGGCACAACCCACTTCGATGTGGCAGGCTTTGCCCAGTTGGGACATGGAATCCACCTCAACCAGGGGTATGTCTTTGGCGCGACAGGCCTGGATAATGGGATCAATGATATGCCGCTCCGCGTTCATGGCCACGTAAACTACTTTTGCCTGCCCTCGATTAATGGCCTTCATGGTCTGCTTGGAACCCACCATCTTCTTGCGGGCATTGGACAACCGGGCCAAGGGCATGAGCTCTCCCCCCAGAGAAATCCAGACACTCTCATATCTTAACATCAGTCACGAACGTTGTCAATATTTTCGTTAGCAGGTGCGGTACCTGCAGTCTCGAGCGCTTCCTGCTGGTCTTCGGCCCCGGCTTCCACCAGCTGAATATTGCGGTAGCGGCTCATGCCCGTACCTGCAGGCACCAGCTTGCCGATGATCACGTTTTCCTTCAACCCGATCAGGGGATCCACTTTACCTTTAATGGCTGCCTCGGTCAACACCCGGGTGGTTTCCTGGAAGGAAGCAGCCGAGAGGAACGAATCGGTGGCCAGGGAGGCCTTGGTTATCCCCAGGAGCACCGGCCGCGCCACGGCTTCCCTGCCGCCCTGTTCCCGGATCCGGCGGTTTTCGTCCTCCAGCTCAAACTTGTCGATCACCCCGCCGGGAAGCAGGTCCGTATCCCCGGGGTCCTCCACCCTGACCTTGCGCAGCATCTGGCGGATCATCACTTCGATATGCTTGTCGTTGATATCCACACCCTGCAGGCGGTAAACCCGCTGCACCTCATGCAGCAGGTAGGTATAGACGCCGTGCAGCCCCTTGATCTTTAAAAGGTCATGGGGGTTGATGGAACCCTCGGTCAGCTCATCTCCGGCAGCCACCCGGTCCCCGGCACTGACCTTGAGCCGGGCGCCGTAAGGAATCTGGTAGGTGTATTTTTCACCGCTGTCGGTGGTGATCTCCACCTCCCTGCGTCCCTTGACCTCCCGCACGTCCACCACACCGTCGGCTTCGGCAATGACCGCCTGCCCTTTGGGGCGCCGGGCCTCAAAGAGTTCCTCCACCCTGGGCAGACCCTGGGTGATGTCGTCCCCGGCCACGCCGCCGGTGTGGAAGGTGCGCATGGTCAACTGGGTGCCCGGCTCGCCAATGGACTGGGCCGCGATAATACCCACGGCCTCGCCGATGTCCACCATGCGGCCGGTGGCCAGGTTGCGGCCGTAGCACTTCACGCACACACCGTAACGGGTTTTACAGGTAATCACCGAACGAATCCATACTTCCTTAATGCCGGCGTTAACGATGGCCCTGGCCTTTTCCTCGTCGATCTCTTCTTCTGCCCGCACCAGCACTTCCCCGGTCCCGGGATGGAGGATATCGTTCAAGGCCACCCGCCCCACCAGACGGTCTTCCAGCTTTTCAATTACTTCCGTACCGTCCTTGATTTCCTGCACCAGAATGCCTTCGTTGGTGCCGCAGTCCTTCTCCCGGACGATGACATCCTGGGCCACGTCCACCAGGCGCCGGGTCAGGTAGCCGGAGTCGGCGGTGCGCAGGGCGGT
Organism: Desulfofundulus sp. TPOSR; assembly: GCF_011393055.1. Lineage (NCBI taxonomy): Bacteria > Bacillati > Bacillota > Clostridia > Eubacteriales > Peptococcaceae > Desulfofundulus > Desulfofundulus sp. TPOSR. The sequence goes on from NZ_JAAOEF010000004.1 coordinate 167,494, forward strand.
ATCGGCCAGGCCCTTGCGGGCACCGTGGGTGGAAATAAAGTATTCCAGCACGGCCAGCCCTTCCCGGAAGTTGGCTTTAATGGGCACGGGGATGATCCGGCCCGAGGGGTCGGCCATGAGTCCCCGCATACCGGCCAGCTGGCGAATCTGCTGGATGTTACCCCGGGCCCCGGAATTGGCCATCATGTACACGGGATTGAATTTATCCAGGATATTCAAAAGGGCTTTGGTTACCTTGTCGGTAGCCTCGTTCCAGATGGTGATGATCTTGCGGTAGCGCTCCTCCTCGGTGATCAACCCCCGGCGGTACTGGGTTTCCACCGTTTCCACCTGCTTTTCCGCGTCCGCCAGGATCTCCTTTTTCTCCGGGGGGATAATGATATCGGAAGTGCTGATGGTAATCCCGGCCCTGGTCGCAAAATGGAAACCGAGTTTTTTAATGCCGTCCAGCATGCTGGCCGTGGCTGAATACCCCAGCTTGCGGTAACAGTCGTCCACCAGCTGCACCAGGCTCTTCTTGTCCATCACAGTGTTTAAATAACCCAGTTCATCGGGGACCACTTCATTGAAAATGATCCTGCCCACGGTGGTTTCCAGCCGCTCCCCGTTGGGCTGGCGCACCTGAACCCGGGCCTGCAGGCTCACGGCTCCGTTATAATAGGCCATGATGGCTTCCTCGTAATCCTTGAAGACCTTCCCCTCACCGGGAGCACCGGGTTTTTCCATGGTCAGGTAGTAGCAGCCCAGGACCATATCCTGTGTGGGAATGGCCACGGGACGGCCGTCCTTGGGGTTTAAGATGTTATGGGCCGAAAGCATGAGCAAACGGGCTTCGGCCTGGGCCTCGGCCGACAGGGGCACGTGCACGGCCATCTGGTCGCCGTCAAAGTCGGCGTTATAGGCGGTGCAGACCATGGGGTGGATCTGGATGGCCCGGCCCTCCACCAGGACGGGCTCAAAAGCCTGAATGCCGAGCCGGTGGAGTGTGGGAGCCCGGTTCAAAAGCACCGGGTGCTCCTTGATCACCTCTTCCAGGACGTCCCAAACTTCCGGACGCACCCGCTCCACCATGCGCTTGGCGCTCTTGATGTTATGGGCATAGCCCTTGTTCACCAGTTGCTTCATCACAAAGGGCTTGAACAGCTCCAGGGCCATTTCCTTGGGCAGGCCGCACTGGTGCAGCTTCAAGGTGGGGCCGACCACAATCACCGAACGGCCGGAGTAGTCCACCCGCTTGCCCAGGAGGTTCTGGCGGAAACGTCCCTGCTTGCCCTTGAGCATATCGCTTAAGGACTTCAAGGGCCGGTTGCCCGGGCCGGTAACGGGGCGCCCCCGGCGGCCGTTGTCAATGAGGGCATCCACCGCTTCCTGGAGCATGCGCTTTTCGTTCCGGACGATAATATCGGGAGCCCCCAGATCCAGGAGGCGCTTCAACCGGTTGTTGCGGTTGATGACCCGCCGGTACAGGTCATTTAAATCCGAGGTGGCAAAGCGGCCCCCGTCAAGCTGGACCATGGGGCGCAGTTCCGGGGGAATCACCGGGATGACATCCAGGATCATCCACTCGGGCCGGTTGCCGGATTTGCGGAAAGCTTCCACCACTTCCAGGCGGCGAATGGCCCTCACCCGGCGCTGACCGCTGACCTCCTTGAGCTCCTGGCGCAGCTCCCGGCTCATTTCATCCAGATCGATTTCGGCCAGGAGCTCCTTGATCGCCTCGGCACCCATCCCGGCCTTAAAGGCATTGCCGTATTTCTCCCGGTACTCCCGGTATTCCGTTTCCGTAAGCAGCTGTTTTTTAATCAGGGGAGTGTTGCCGGGATCTATGACAATATATGAAACAAAGTAAAGGACTTTTTCCAGCGCGCGGGGCGACATGTCCAGGAGCAGCCCCATGCGGCTGGGAATGCCTTTAAAATACCAGACGTGGGACACGGGGGCGGCCAGTTCAATATGCCCCAGGCGTTCCCGGCGTACCTTCGAGCGCGTAACCTCCACGCCACAGCGATCGCAAACCACGCCCTTGTAGCGTACCCGCTTGTATTTGCCGCAATGGCACTCCCAGTCCCTGGTAGGACCGAAAATGCGCTCGCAAAAAAGACCGTCCCGCTCCGGCTTCAGTGTCCGGTAGTTAATTGTTTCCGGCTTTTTTACCTCGCCGCTGGACCACTGGCGGATCATGTCCGAAGATGCCAGACCAATGCGGATGCGGTCAAAGTTGTTTAAATCCAGCAAAGGACCCCTCTCCCTTCGCTCAAGAATATCGCCGGTTCTATTGCGGCCACAAAACCGCCCCGGGGCAGCCGTGTAAATCTGTTATGACATGGATGCGGCAACATGGATGCGGCAATACGTATAGCAATCACTGGTAACGATCCGGTTCCGTGTCCTCATCATCCAGATCCAGGACGTCATCGGGCAAATCAACCGGGTAATCATCCTCTTCATATTCCTCCCCTTCTTCCTCGGCTTCCGAATCGGAATCATAACCCTTTTCCCGCGGCGGCTCCTCGGCGTGAATATCGAGACCAAGATCCCGGGCCGTTTCCTGCATGTCCTCCTCCACTTCCTTGATCTCGATCTCCTCGTCGTCCTCCGAAAGAACCTTCACGTCCAGCGCCAGGCTCTGCAGTTCCTTGATCAAAACCTTGAAGGACTCGGGAACACCCGGTTCGGGTACATTTTCCCCCTTGACAATGGCCTCGTAGGTCTTGACCCGGCCCACCACATCGTCGGATTTGACCGTGAGGATCTCCTGCAGGGTGTAGGCCGCACCGTAGGCCTCCAGGGCCCAAACCTCCATTTCGCCGAAGCGCTGGCCGCCGAACTGAGCCTTACCGCCCAGGGGCTGCTGGGTAACCAGGGAATAAGGGCCGGTGGAACGGGCGTGAATTTTGTCGTCCACCAGGTGGGCCAGTTTTAACATATAGAGGTAGCCCACGGTAATGGGGTTGTCGAAGGGCTCTCCCGTACGCCCGTCGTAAAGGGTTATTTTACCGTCCCTGGGAAGGCCCGCTCTTTCCAAAAATTCCAATATATCTTCTTCCGTAGCCCCGTTAAACACCGGTGTAGAGACATGGTAGCCCAGCACCTTGGCCGCCCAGCCCAGGTGGGTTTCCAGCACCTGGCCCAGGTTCATCCGGGAGGGTACACCCAGGGGGTTCAGTACGATCTCCACGGGCGTGCCGTCGGGAAGGAAGGGCATGTCCTCCTCCGGCAGGATCCGGGCAATAACTCCCTTGTTCCCGTGGCGGCCCGCCATTTTATCGCCCTCGGAAATCTTGCGCTTCTGGGCCACATACACTCTGACCAGCTGGTTAACCCCGGGGGGAAGTTCGTCGCCCTTTTCCCGGGAAAATACTTTGACATCCACTACTTTACCGGACTCGCCGTGGGGCACCCTTAAAGAAGTGTCCCGCACTTCCCGGGCCTTTTCGCCAAAGATGGCCCGCAACAATCGCTCCTCGGCGGTGAGCTCGGTTTCCCCCTTTGGCGTAACCTTGCCCACCAAAATATCCCCGGGGCGCACTTCCGCTCCCACCCGGATAATTCCCCGCTCGTCCAGGTCTTTTAAGATCTCCTCGCCCACGTTGGGAATATCCCTGGTGATTTCCTCGGGACCGAGCTTGGTATCCCGGGCGTCGCACTCATATTCTTCTATGTGAATGGAAGTAAAGTAGTCTTCCTTGACCAGCTTTTCGCTCACCAGGATGGCGTCCTCGTAGTTGTAACCTTCCCAGGGCATGAAGGCCACCAGCACGTTGCGGCCCAGGGCCAGCTCCCCGTGATCGGTGGAAGGCCCGTCGGCAATTACCTGCCCGGCTTCAACCCGGTCACCCTTGTTCACAATGGGCTTTTGATTGATGCAGGTACCCTGGTTGGAACGGGCAAACTTGATCAGCTTGTAAGTATCCAGGGTGCCGTTGTCGGTACGGATCACGATCTCGTTGGCCGTTACCCGCTCCACCACGCCGCTGTTTCTGGCGATGACCACCACCCCGGAATCCCGGGCGGCCTTGTACTCCAGCCCTGTACCCACCAGGGGGGCCTGAGCTTTAATCAACGGTACGGCCTGGCGCTGCATGTTGGCACCCATCAGCGCCCGGTTTGCGTCGTCGTGCTCCAGGAAGGGAATCAGGGAGGTGGCCACGCTGAAGACCTGCTTGGGCGAAACGTCCATGTAGTCGACCTTGTCCGTGGGCACCACCAGAATCTCATGGCCGTGGCGGGCATTCACCCGCTCCGCCAGAAAATAGCCATTTTCATCCAGGGGCACGTTGGCCTGGGCAATGACCAGATCCTCTTCCTCGTCGGCCGTGAGGTAGACGATCTCGTCGGTAACCCGCCGCTCTTCCTTGTTTACCCTGCGGTAGGGCGTTTCAATAAAACCAAAGTGGTTGATCCGGGCATAGCAGGACAAAGAGCCGATCAGACCGATGTTGGGACCTTCCGGGGTCTCTATGGGACACATGCGGCCGTAGTGGGAATGGTGCACGTCCCGCACCTCGAAGCCCGCCCTCTCCCGGCTCAATCCACCCGGCCCAAGGGCCGAAAGGCGCCGCTTGTGGGTCAGCTCGGCCAGGGGGTTCGTCTGGTCCATGAACTGGGAAAGCTGGCTGGAGCCAAAAAACTCCTTGATGGCCGCCACCACCGGCCGGATGTTGATCAACACCTGGGGGGTGATGACATCCACGTCCTGGATGGTCATCCTTTCCCGCACCACCCGTTCCATGCGGGACAGACCTATGCGGAACTGGTTTTGCAGGAGCTCCCCCACCGAACGCAGGCGCCGGTTGCCCAGGTGGTCGATGTCATCCACCTGGCCTTCCCCATCCATTAAACGAAGCAGGTATTTAACGGTGGCAATAATATCCTCGGGGGTCAGCTCCCGGATAAATTCGCGGTTTTTGGGCACCTCCCGGTTCAGGTAACGGTCCCACTCCGTTGGTCCCTGACCGTCATCTTTAAAACGGTAGAGCACATCATGCTTTAACTTCTTCCATATTTTATAACGGCCCACATTGGCCAGGTCGTAGCGCTTGGGATCAAAGAACAGCGAGTGGAGCAGCGAGCGGGCGCTCTCCACCGTGGGGGGTTCACCGGGCCGCAGCCGCTTGTAGATTTCCACCAGGGCTTCCTCTTCGGAATCGGTGTTGTCCCTGGTCAGGGTTTCCTGGATATATTTATTGCCGTCAAACAGATCGACGATCATCACATTGGACCCGTAACCCAGGGCACGCACCAGGACGGTAACTGGAATCTTGCGGGTGCGGTCAACGCGTACGAAGACATGGTCGTTGACATCGGTTTCAAATTCCAGCCATGCCCCCCGGTTGGGGATAATGGTGGCCGTGTAGATTTTCTTGCCGCTGGGATCGAGCTGCTCGGCAAAGTAAACCCCGGGGGAACGCACCAGCTGGCTGACAATCACCCGCTCAGCGCCGTTGATGATAAAGGTGCCTTTCTCGGTCATGAGGGGGAAGTCGCCCATGAAGACTTCCTGCTCTTTGACCTCTCCCGTCTCTTTATTTATCAGGCGCACCTTTACCCTTAAGGGCGCCGCGTAGGTGACGTCCCGCTCTTTGCACTCTTCGACGGAGTACTTGGGTTCACCAAGGGTATAGTCCAGGAACTCAAGGACCAGATTGCCGGTAAAGTCCTGGATGGGCGAAACATCCTGGAATACCTCGCGCAAACCCTCCCGCAAAAACCAGTCGTAGGAGTTGCGCTGCACTTCAATCAGGTTGGGCAAATCCAAAACTTCCCGGAGCTTGCCGAAATTCCACCTGGTTCTGATCCCGGCGTTTGCAGTAACCATTGAGAGCCTCACACCCCCCAAAATTAAAAAACAACGAAAAGCAAGGTTTTCCAGAGAACCTCGAAAACCTCGCTTTCCTACGAAATCATAAAAAAGCTATGCCAGGATATTATTTCCGCAAAAGCGATCATTCATACGTATACGTATAAAGACGGCTCCCGGTCCATGCATATATATGGACGTTTAGGAATAATAGCACATTCCCACAGGATTGTCAAGGGCTAATTGGTAAAAGTTCGTATCAAGATTCAATAGGTAACTCTGTACTCGCCTGCCGTTTTGCACGCGCTCGCTCCGTTCGCCTCGCAGGCCAAACTAACGCTCGACCTCGGGCTCCGGCGGGGTTCCCGGCCCATTCGGCATCCATGCCTCAGGGGCCGGCCTCGGGCATCCATGCCCTCGGCCCCGCCTCCACCCTCGGTCTCGCTAAGTTTGGCACTTGCTCGGCTCAAGGTCGCTCGCTTCGTGCAAAACGGCGGCCATTTTATCGGCGGCCATTTTATCCTCTTTTAGTTGCGTTGATGCGTTATGAGCACTAACTAAATTTTACACGGCCTTAATAAAAATGCGGGGAGGATTCGGACAGCGGAGCGGGCCACACTGACCATGCAGTGTGGCCCGCGGTGCTGCCGGAACGGCATTTACTTGATTTCCACCGTAGCGCCCTGCTCTTCCAGCTTGGCCTTGATGGACTCGGCCTCTTCCTTGCTGACCTTTTCCTTAATGGGCTTGGGAACGTTATCCACCACTTCCTTGGCTTCTTTCAAGCCCAGGCCGGTGATCTCCCGCACCACTTTGATCACGTTGATTTTCTTGTCGCCCACGGCGGTCAGAATGACGTCAAATTCAGTTTGTTCTTCCTCGGCTGCCGGGGCGGCTGCAGGACCCGCAGCTACCGGGGCGGCGGCCACGGCCACGGGCGCAGCAGCGCTCACGCCAAACTCCTCTTCAAATTTTTTCACCAGTTCAGCCAGCTCTAATACGGTCAGGCTTTTTACGGCTTCGAGAATTTCATTTACCTTGGACATTACTTTTACCTCCTATCTCAATATTTTTCATTGATACTTTAAAAAGCTTACTCAATCTGCCATTTTTAAAATTTATCTTGGGTGGTCTAACCCACCTGTTCGCCCCCTGCTTACCCTATCATGTCTCCCGGGGTCAATGCCCTTACATTCCTTCGTTCAGCATAATGGGGGCGGGTGGGGCACCGTTACTCAGAAGCAGGGTCATGCCCTAACGGAGGTTTTTTCGGTTTCCCCCACCCAAGATTTTTGCCTCATGATGATTCCTTTACGCCGTCGGGCTTGTGGATATGTGGGCAACGCTTTAGCGTTGTCCAAGCGAGTGTGGACCCTGTGGACAGGCGGAAGATAAACCATGCCTAAACCTCCAGGCTCCTCTTAAGTGGCAGGAGGCCTCCCGCAAGTCCATACGAGCGGCATATCCACAAGCCTTCTAGGCCGCCAGTTGCTGCCGGCGGTAGCTACCCAAAACCTTCTCCGGGTCGTACAGGCGTTTTTCTTTAGCTAAGGTGAACATTACCCGGAGGAGTTTGCAGGCGATCACTACCAGGGCCTGCTTGCTTTTCAGCGGGTTTTGCGGCCGGGTCACCAGGTAACGGTAGAGCGCTTTAAACTGAGGGTTTTTGGCCACCAGGACCAGGGCAGCCTGGTAGAGGATGCTCCGCAACCCCGCCCGGCCCCGCTTGGAGATCTTTGTAACCCCTTTTTTGGAATCCCCGGATTGGTTGATAGTCAGGTTGTAACCGGCCAGTTTGCGGATCTGGCGCCAGTCTTCGTACCGGGTGAAATCCCCCACTTCCCCTAAGAAGCTGGCGGCAGTGACGACTCCGATCCCGGGGATGCTCAAAAGGTACTCGGCTAAGCCGGTTTTGGCCAGGGCCTTTTCCATGGCCGCTTCGGTTTGGAGCAATTGCTTTTGCCAGAAGAAGATTTCTTCCAGGCACTGGGTCAGGCGCAGACGGGCAGCATCTAAACCTTCCGGCACGCCGATGGATTCATTGGCGGCAGCCAGTAAAAGAACGGCCCGTTTTTGACCCACTTTCCCGCCGCTGGCTGCCTTAAGTTCAGCGGTCAGCTCTTCTGTCGTGAGCTGTTTTAGGTCGGCCGGGAAGGGCCGGTGGGTCAGGATGTACAGGGAGGCTTTCCCTAGAAGGTTCTTAAAAACCTGCGGATATTCGGGAAAGCGCTCGTCCAGGATCGCCACCAGGTTGTTCTGGGCGGCGTTTAGTTTGGCCTTTTGCTGGTGGCGGTTTTGGGTGTACCCCCGGAGTTCCGCCCAGATCCCTTTGGGTAGATAGCAGTGGAAAAAGCGTCCTTCCCAGGTTAAAGTGGCGATGATCAGGGCGTCTTTCCGGTCGTTTTTGGTGGGCGAGTTATCGTCGAGTTCTTTTTGCTTTTTGACGTGGTAAGGATTGACGATAACTACTGGGATGCCGGCATTGACCAGGTAGCTGGCCAGGGGTTTCCAGTAATGGCCGGAAGGCTCCATGGCCACGACGATGTTTTGCGCGCCGATTTGTTCTTTGACCCGGTGCATTCTACCCAGTAGACGGGAAAAGCCGTTTATGCTATTCTGAAAAGAGAAGGCGCTGCCCACTTCGATGCCTGTTGACCCGTCCAGCGTGCGGGCCCAGTGGGTCCTTTTGGCGATGTCGACGCCCACGATGAGGGTGTGGACGCTACGAATTTCTTTTAGGTTTTTGTTTCGTTTCGTCATTAACCTCGACCTCCGGTACTTTTGGTGTTTGCTCTAACCTTGTTGTACCAGGAGGTCTTTTTGTTGATCAACCCCTTTGATAAGGATTACAGGAATGCTCAGATCATGGTTTTGGGTTCAGGCAATTTCTCAGGTAGTTGCTTCTCCGGCCTTTTGTTTACGGATGGCTTCCAGTACATAGACCAGGTTGCGCAGAAGGCCATGCAATGCGCCGGCGAAACCGTACAGGGGAGCCTGGATGCCACCCGCCACCCTGGCCAGCAGGACCTCCCGGGAGGGCAGGTCGGCCAGGCGGCGAACCCCTTCCACATCGATGACCTTGCCTTCCAGTATGCCGGCCTTTATTTCCAGTTGCTTAAACTCCCGGGCAAGCTCGGCAAGAACCTTGGCCGGGGCCACAGGATCCTCGTAACCAAAGGCAATGGCCGTGGGCCCCTCCAGATAAGGGTCCAACCCCTCTAAACCCACCTCGTTGGCCGCCAGGCGGGTCAGGGTGTTTTTAGCCACTTTTAGCTCACTGCCCGACTCCCTGAGACGCCGGCGCACTTTGGTCATGGATGCGACATCAAGGCCGCGAAAGTTGGTCAGAACGGCTGCTTTGCTGGTCCGAAACTTCTCCGTCAATTCCGCCAGTATGGCTTGTTTTTCTTCCCTGGTAGGCATAAACCGGTTGCACCTCCTTTCCGCGGGTTGAAAAAACTAAAGGGCAGGCACCTGTAGCACAAAAAGACACAGGGCCTGCCCTGATAAACAAACGGCAGGTAACAAAACCCCGGCCTCGGTTGGCGGCAGATGCCATTAAGTACAGGACACCAACTGTCTACAGCTAGGTATGGTTATGAAGTTTTTAAGTAAATGTTCAGTGAACCGCTTTGGTGCCGCGTTGCCCACGCTCACTCCAGTGCTCCGCAAGTCGTTCGCTTTGGACAACGCGGCACCTTACGTATATGGTAGCACTTTTACTGATCATTTACGTTTTTGATGTTGTGTGCGTGAAAGCCGCTTAGGCGCGGCGTTGTCCTCAGGCGGTAACCTTCAGGTGGTTAACCTTTACTCCCGGCCCCATGGTGGAGGAAACAGTGATGCCCTTGATGTACTGGCCTTTTGCGGCGGCCGGCTTGACCCGGATCAACTGCTCCACCAGGGTGCGCAGGTTTTCGGTCAGCTTTTCCACGTCAAAGGACACTTTGCCGATGGGGGCGTGGATTATACCGGCCTTATCCACCCGGTATTCAATCTTACCCGCTTTCACTTCTTTAACCGCCTGGGCAACATCAAAGGTGACCGTACCCGTTTTGGGGTTGGGCATCAGGCCCCGGGGGCCCAGAATCCGGCCCAGGCGTCCGACCAGGCTCATCATGTCGGGGGTGGCAACGGCTACGTCAAAACCCAGCCATCCCTCTTGCTGGATCTTGGCTACCATATCCTCAGCCCCAACGAAATCCGCACCGGCTTCCTCGGCCTCCCTGGCCTTTTCCCCCTTGGCAAAGACCAGCACGGTCCTCGTCTTGCCGGTGCCATGGGGTAAAACTACCGCTCCCCGTACCTGCTGATCGGCGTGCCGGGGGTCTACCCCTAGCTTTACGGCCACTTCCACCGTCTCGTCAAATTTAGCCGAAGCCATTTCTTTAACCAGGGCAAGGGCCTCAGCGGGATCGTAAAGCTTGGACCGATCCACTTTCTTGGCTGCATCTAAATACTTTTTGCCATGTCGCGGCATTTTTACCTTCCTCCTTTGTGGTGCAAACGGACTGGATCCTCCCACTGGCCGCACGGGCCTAGCCTTCCACTACTTCGATGCCCATGCTCCTGGCCGTCCCCTTAATCATGCGGATGGCGGCCTCGATATCATTGGCATTGAGATCCTGCATCTTTGTTTCGGCAATCTCCCGCACTTTGGACAGGGGAATCCTGGCTACCTTTTTCCGGTTGGGTTCACCGGAGGCAGTCTCAATACCGCAGGCCTTCTTCAGCAGTACCGCAGCCGGCGGTGTCTTACAGATAAAGGTGAAGCTGCGATCCTCAAAAACGGTTATTTCCACCGGAATGATTAGACCGGCCTGGGCAGCCGTACGTTCGTTAAATTCCTTAACGAAGGCCATAATATTCACACCGTGTTGACCCAGGGCGGGACCAACCGGCGGTGCAGGGGTGGCTTTTCCTGCCGGGACCTGCAGCTTGATCACCGCAGCTACTCTTTTCGCCATTTGCTACGAACACCTCCTCGCCGTCGCTATATCTTTTCCACCTGGGAAAAATCCAATTCCACCGGAGTTTCCCGGCCAAACATGGAGATCATTACTTTGAGCTTTCCCTTATCCGGATCTATTTCTTCAATAATGCCTTCAAAATTCTCAAAGGGACCGGAAGTAACCCGTACGCGCTCCTTCACGTTCAGGTCCAGCCGCGGGCGCGGGGTATCGGACAAAGTCTTGCCGATTATCTGCATGGCCTCTTCGTCGGTCAGGGGAATGGGCCTGGAACCAGAACCGACAAAACCGGTTACGCCGGGGGTATTGCGCACCACATACCAGGAATCGTCGGTCATGATCATTTCCACCAGCACATAACCGGGGTAGATTTTTTTCTTAACGATTTTTTTCTTGCCGTCTTTTATCTCCACCTCGTCCTCCATGGGGACGAGGATACGGAAGATTTTTTCCTCCATGTTCATGGATTCGATCCGCTTTTCCAGGTTCGCCTTTACCTTGTTCTCATACCCGGAGTAGGTATGAACCACGTACCAGTGCTTTTCACCCTTTTCACTCATAAATACAAGGGACCTCAAGAAAACTTAAGGCCCCCCACCCCCTTGGCACTTATTTAATGATAAACTGCAGCAGCCGGCTTAAAAGCGAATCGAAAATCCAGATCAGGATGCCAACGATGGTGACGGCCACCAGCACCACACCAGTGTAAGTAACAACCTCCCGCCGGTTAGGCCAGTGAACCTTTTTCAGTTCGCTGTAGACCCCGCGAAAATATTTACTAACCTGTTCCAGGCGGTTCACCTTCTCCTTTTTCATCACGAGCCTTTTTTCGGGCTTCTTAACTGCCCTGGCTCCGTCGCGAACCGCCACTTCGTTTCGCGAACCGTCCCTTTTGATCAGTCCTCTCAATGGTGCCATGTTAGCCACATCCTTAAAAAACCCTTATCGCAAGCCTGTCGCGGCGGGAAAAGACTAACGGGTTTCCTTGTGGAGGGTATGGGTGTGACAGTACTTGCAGTACTTTTTCAATTCGAGCCGGTTGGGATCATTTTTCTTGTTCTTTGTGGTGGTGTAGTTCCGGCGTTTGCATTCCGTGCAGGCCAGAGTAACACTAACCCGCATCCTGGCCACCTCCTAAAACTAAAAAACACTTGCAAAAAACTCCCTGGAATTAACCTTATCCACTGTAACATAATTCCCCGGTGATGTCAATAGTGACTCCTCTAAACAACAAGTGTAACCATAGCCTTCCATAAGTAAACTTATATATAAGCAATGAAGAAGGAATCGACAGGCAATTCCTTCTTCATCCGTTTCTCCATTCGCTGCTGCTCGTTACTCAATAATCTGGGTGACCACGCCGGCTCCGACGGTACGGCCACCTTCCCGGATGGCGAAGCGCAGCCCTTCTTCAATGGCAATGGGGGTGATCAGCTTGATCTCCAGCCGAACGTTGTCCCCGGGCATCACCATCTCCACACCTTCAGGCAGCGTTATCGTTCCCGTCACGTCCGTCGTCCGGAAGTAAAACTGCGGCCGGTACCCGTTAAAGAACGGCGTGTGCCGCCCACCTTCTTCCTTCGTCAGCACGTATACTTCCGCGCTGAAGTGGGTGTGCGGCTTGATGCTCCCGGGCTTCGCCAGCACCATCCCCCGCTCCACTTCTTTACGGTCGATACCCCGCAGCAGACATCCAATGTTGTCCCCAGCTTCCCCACGGTCCAGGATCTTCCGGAACATCTCCACTCCCGTGACCACCGTCTTCTTCGGCTTTTCCATCAGTCCCACTATCTCTACTTCGTCGCCCACCTTCACCGTGCCCCGCTCTACACGCCCCGTCACCACCGTGCCGCGACCGGTGATGCTGAACACGTCTTCTATGGGCATCAGGAAGGGCTTGTCAATGTCACGCTGCGGCGTCGGAATGTATTCGTCCACCGCGTCCATCAGTTCCCAGATCGATTTGCACCATTCGCACTCCCGCTTCCCGCAGCCGCATTCCAGTGCCTTTAACGCCGAACCGGTGATCACCGGCACGTCGTCCCCGGGAAATTCGTAGGTGGACAGAAGTTCCCGCACTTCCATCTCCACCAGTTCCAGAAGTTCCGCGTCGTCCACCATGTCCGCCTTGTTCATGTACACCACAATGTAGGGCACACCCACCTGCCGGGCCAGCAATATGTGCTCCCGCGTCTGGGGCATGGGACCGTCCGCCGCCGATACTACCAGAATCGCACCGTCCATCTGGGCCGCACCCGTGATCATGTTCTTCACGTAGTCCGCGTGGCCCGGACAGTCCACGTGGGCATAGTGCCTCTTTTCCGTCTCGTATTCCACGTGGGCCGTGTTAATGGTAATCCCCCGCTCCCGCTCTTCCGGAGCGTTGTCGATCTCTTCGTATTTCTTCACCTGCGCCCTGCCCACCGTGGCCAGCACCGTGGTGATGGCTGCCGTCAAAGTGGTCTTCCCGTGGTCAACGTGTCCAATGGTCCCTACGTTTACGTGGGGTTTCGTCCGCTCAAATTTGGCCTTGGCCATGACTCTCTTTCCTCCTCCTTGAAACCCACTTTTTTACACACTTCTAAATTATTACCACTTTTCTTTAAATCATGCAATAAGCCATAGAACACAAAATTCGCTAAAGGGCTTAAAATTCCTGCTCCCCAAAATAAAAATCACCAGCTTTTACGCTGGCGATTCTGTAGTGGTAGCGGCGCAGGGACTCGAACCCCGGACACAGCGGGTATGAACCGCTTGCTCTAACCAACTGAGCTACGCCGCCATGAGCGGAAGTCAGATGTCGGATGTCGGAAGTCAGAATTGCTGTCCACCTGAGTTCCCCTGTCGCCAGGCGGCTCCTTCCAACCTCAGACCTCCGACTTCTGACCTCTGAAACTGGAGCCACTAACCGGGATTGAACCGGTGACCTCGTCCTTACCAAGGACGCGCTCTACCGACTGAGCTATAGTGGCATTGGTTGCGGGGGTAGGATTTGAACCTACGACCTTCGGGTTATGAGCCCGACGAGCTACCGGCTGCTCCACCCCGCGTCGGCAAATTATATTATAACACAGAACCGGAACTTTTTCAAACCCTTATTTGAAGAAGTCCGGTCCTGAAGAATAAGCAGGTACTTGGTGGAGGGGGCAGGATTCGAACCTGCGAAGGCGTCAGCCGGCAGATTTACAGTCTGCTCCCTTTGACCACTCGGGAACCCCTCCACGGGAAAAACTGGAGCCGGCGATGGGACTCGAACCCGCAACCTGCTGATTACAAGTCAGCTGCTCTGCCAATTGAGCTACGCCGGCATGGCACAATAACTTCAGACGCAGTTATTATGATAACAGAAAAGCCTCACCGTGTCAATACCTCCACCGCAGCCTGTGTGATCCGTCTGTGATATTGTCAGGGTAAAATCCGTCAGTAAAAATGTCAGTATGAAGGAGATGGTTACCCTGTCACAGACGGAACTGAAGCGGATGCTGGTTTTGCAGCGGGCTCTGGAGGGTCAGATCTCAACCTTTGAAGCTGCCCTGGTATTAGGCTTAAGTAAACGTCAGGTATACAGGCAAAGTTCAGCGGGCAGCCGGGCTTCCCGTGAAACGCCCTTAAAAATAATATACCAAAAGAGGGGCGGTGGCAAAAGGTGTCGAATTTTTTGGATCAGGACCCGGGAATAATTCCTTATTTCCCTGCCCAAGCTAATGCTAGATATTTTTACTATCAAGGAGGAAAATCCGTTGTCCCGATATGCTAAAGCAACCGTGGCACTTATAATGGCTGTAATTGCCGGTGGGTTTTACGCCGGCAAGATGTACCTGGCGGCGGAAAATCCAAAGTCCAGTGCTACTGGGGTCTATTCTTCCCAACCTGCGGGGGAAAAAACAACGGCAAATCCCCCCCCTTCACAGGCAGTAAAACCAGCAAAAAATGAGGCAAAGGCTCAAATCCCGGAAAATGTTAATGAAAAGAAAGGTGCCACCGGCAATAAAAAGACCGGCCAGACCACTACTTCCTTGTCCAACGCACGCCGCGGTTGGGGCATTAAACGTAACGACAACCACCAGCAACCGGAAATGCCCAAAGCAATCCGCGACACCCTGGCCCGGTATGACGCCTACTGGATTGGCAGTCCCGGTGAAAAGGTGCTTTACCTGACCTTTGACGAAGGTTATGAAAACGGCTACACGCCCAAAATACTGGACATTCTCAAAGCCAACAACGTCAAAGCCGCCTTCTTTGTGACCGGGCATTACGTCAAAACCCAGCCGGAGCTGGTCAAGCGTATGGCGGCTGAAGGGCACATCGTGGGCAACCACACTATGAACCATCCCAGCCTGCCCGATATCAGCGATGAGGAGATCAAGAAAGAACTGCAATCGGTGGAAGAACTTTTCACAAAGCTGACGGGGAAGAAGATGAAATACCTGCGCCCGCCCAAGGGGGAATACAGTGAGCGCACTTTGGCGGTAACCAGGCAATTAGGATATTACAACATTTTCTGGAGCCTGGCCCTGGTGGACTGGGTACCCATGCCCGGAGGTTCCCAGGAAGCCTACCAGTCGGTAATGGATAACCTGCACAACGGGGCGGTAATATTGCTGCACGCCGTATCCAGGGACAACACCGAAGCCCTGGACCGTATCCTTAAAGACGCCAGGGCCCAGGGGTACACCTTTAAGACGCTGGATGATCTGGTGGCGAAAAAAGCTTAGCGGTTTGCCGGCACTAAAACAAGGGCCTGGCGTAACTTGAGAATCGCCAGGCCTTTTGCGCAGCATTACCGCTTCAGATTAACCTGGTAGTCATAGACCATCCGGGAAATCTCCGCGATGCGGGCAAATCCTTTATCCACATCCGTTTCCCCTTTGGACAGCACCACCAGGATGTAAGGGTGTTCGGCAAAAACAATCCCGGCATCGTTGGCCACACCCCAGACATCCCCTTCCTTATGGGCCACCCTTACCTCCGGCGGGAGTCTACCGGGCAAACCCACGTGGTAAATGGGGTTGGCCATATCATCCAACAGGCGCTCTCCCAGGGCGGGATGCTCACGGCTGAATTCCAGCACCGCCTCCATATACCGGCCCATGTCCCGGGCAGTGGTGATATTCTCCCCGCCCGGGAACACGGTTTGCCCGCCCAGGTCACGCATAAATTGGGCCACGTTATCCTTACCCAGGTGGCGCACCAGCATCCGGTAGGCAATGTTGTCGCTGATGGTTATGGACAGGTTGGCCAGTACCCGCAGGGAATAGCTGTCGCCGTCCCGGGCGGAAAACTGCAGAATCCCGGCTCCCCCTTGATAGTCCTGTTTGCTGTCATAAACCACCCGGTCATCCCAGTCCAGCTTCCCCTGGGCGACGAGATGATTCAAGTAGAGAACCACGGGTACCTTCACCGTGCTGGCGGCAGTTATGGGCTCATCACCGTTGATATCAAAGCTGGCCCCGGAGTGCAGGTCCTTAAAGTAGATGCCGTAAACTCCCGGCTGCTGGGCCAGGTAGTCTTTCAGTTGTTTTTGCAGCGGCCGGTAATCCGGCACCTGCTGGAAAGACGAATCCTTTTCTCCGGTCGCCTGTACCGGCGAAATATCCAGACCCGGACTGTTCCAGGCACCCCCCGTCCCCGCAACCAAAAACGGCAGGGCAATTAAGAACATCATTATGCTTAACAGGCGACGTCTCTTCATTATCCCATCCTCCTTCCCGAACGCAAAAAAATGAGCCGGCAAAGGCCGGACACTTATGAATGCTTTAATTAGAGGACCTATTTATTAATAAGTGTAAATGAAATTATGTTCGCAGTACAAGGTAAAATTTCTGGCAGGAGTGGTATCAAACTTCAGACCCTGTTATAACATGGCGCAGGGACTTTCCGCTCAGAAAGTTAATGATCTCTTCTATGATTATCTTTGCCGCTCTCATTGGTGCAGCTTCCGTTTTGCCTCCCAGGTGGGGGGTCAGGACGACGTTGGGGAGGGTAAAAAAGGGATGATCCGGCGGCGGGGGTTCCGAAATTAAAACATCCAGCGCCGCAGCCCGGATCCTTTTTTCCTTTAAAGCGCGGTAAAGGGCATCCTCATCCACCAGCTCACCCCGGGCGGTATTGATCAAGCAGGCCGAGTTCTTCATCAACGCCAGCTGAGGTGCGCCAATCAAGCCTATTTTTTCGGGAGTGGGCCGGGTATGGAGGCTTACAAAATCGGAAGCTGACAGGAGTTCTTCCAGAGTCACGGGCCGGCCGCCCGCGGCAAGAATTTCAACGGGATCCACATGGGGACTGTATACGAGGAGGTTCATACCAAAGGCCTGCGCCCGGACCGCCACCCGGCGGCCCACCTGCCCGAAACCGATAATGCCCAGGATCTTCCCGGCCAGTTCTACTCCCTCCAGCCGGCTGCGGCAGTCGTACTGCCAGGCGCCGGCCCCCAGGCGCCTTACCAGACGGCAGGTCTCCCCCATATTGCGGGCCAGAAAAAGCAAAAGGGCCATGGTTAAATCGGCGGTAGAGTCGGCAGCCCGCCCCGGAGCATGCACCACGGGGATCCCCCGGCTTAAGGCCGCCCGGACATCCACATTCACCGGGTGTGCCCGGGCACAGGCAATCAGGCGCAACCCGGGTGCGCCCTCGATCACCTCTTCAGTCACGGGCGCTTTGTGCACCACCAGGATGTCGGCCCCGGCCAGTTTGCCGGCCAGCTCCGCCGAAGATCCGTAAAACTCTTTGACTCCTTTTTCATATCCCGGAAGGGGTTCAATACCTTCCTGCCCCGGTCCCATGCTCAGCACCGTTACGGTCACCGGCCACCCGGCCAGCGCCGCCGGCAATTCCCGGCGCAAAGCCCCCGCGGTAAGGGTCCCGTCATCCACAAGATACAGTCGCATGACCCTGCCCTCCCCGTTTTCTTGGTCACAGGGTTGGAAATTCGTTTTCCCAATTGATAAATCCTGCCAGATTATATTTTAATGAAAGCAAAAAGGCGGCGAGAACTTTCTACCACCGCCTTCCGGACCGAAAAATTTTTGGAACCACGAACTTTAACAGCCGGTAGCCTTTTCAGCCGGCTGGAGAATTTATCTTCATATCTCGTGTTTCAACGTATTGCTTTTACTCGTAATATTCAGGGGCCTTTTTCATTTCATTGATGAAGAACTCCATATCGTGGGAGAACATAACCCGACCATTGTACTTACGGGCCAGTTTCCGTACTTTTTCAATTGACTGGATAAAACTGATGCTGTCATATACGATGCCTGAGAGACGGGCCGGCGGGCCATAGTTGCGGCGTTCATATACTGCGTCCATGGGAAAAATTAACGTTCCCGACTTTTGCAGATGTATGACCAAACCCAGGACACCCGGAGTATGGCCGGGAAGGGTAACCACTTCCACGCCCGGTACCAGCTCAAAATCTTCATCAACCAGATTGAACTGAGCAGGTACTTCAAGGTCAGCTTTAATATATGCTCCATGGCTGTCAGGATCAGGGTTCCGGTGCGTCATTAAAAGACCCAGCTCAAAATCTTTACGGTGTACATAAACCTGCGCATTTTTGAAAAGCCTCAGGTTGCCGGCATGATCCAGATGCATATGTGATAAAACCACTATGTCGATATCCTGAGGAGTCAATCCAATTTTCTTGAGCTGGTTTTCAATACGCTGTTCTTCGGTAAACGTATAAGGGAAGGCTTCACATAAACCTTTCGGCCAGTAACCGTTCATAGCCTCCGGGGGGCATCCCGTATCAAAAAGTATCTTGCCCTCGGGATGATCAATCAAAACACAATATACTGGAATCTTGATCCAGTGGTGAGAAGGTGTCTGATTGCTTGCCGTACCCACTGTAGCCATAGCCACCATCTGGTTTTCGTCGCAGCTGAGGTATCCGTTATCTAAAATGTAAACTTTCATGATAAACTTCCTCCTTTTCATTTTTTCTAAAACCGGGTTTAAATAGCCCCAACGATTGGGCGGCCTTCTTCATCCCACCCGCGCAGGCGGTAGTAATCGGCCAGCATCTGCCTGAAGTTTTCTTCCGGGAGAACGTCCCCGTTTTCCAGCGGTTCTTTAAAGAAGCGTGGCGGCAGGTTATCGTCATCCCTGGTCAAGCCCTGTAAAAGGTTAAATTGACGGGTGGCCGCAACTATGCGTCCGGCAATGCGGCGCAGCTGTCCTTCGTCCACACCCAGACCCGTGGTGGCGTTAACCAGTGTAGCCAGGTCCTCCCATAAAACCAGGTCCCGGTAAAAACGGCAGAGAATAAGGGCGTCGTAAATAGCCAACCGGTCCTCATAATCAATGAACAGCTCTGCTTTCCCGTGAGTGGTCTTCGGATCGATGATCCCGGCCAGCTCGGGCTTGTAAAATGTAGCGCGCAGATGGCACGCACCCCGGGGAGAGGTAGCGTAGGCCAGGCCCATGCCCTGCAACACCCGGGGATCATAGCCGGCCGGTTCCATCCCTTTAACATGTATGGCGAGGTCGGAAAGGCCCAGTTTTTCCGCCGCCACCCGGATACCTTCGGCCAGCAGGTCACCCACGCCCTCCCGTCGGGCTATCTGGTGGAGTAGCTGCGCAATACCTTCTACGTCCCCGTAAGCCACTTTAACGTCCAGTGCTCCTCTTTGTGCCGCCTCTATGGCAAAGGCCGCCATGTTGCCCGCACTGATTGTATCCAGGCCAAGCCGGTCGCAGATGTCGTTCAGGTAAATGATTTCGGACAGGTCGTGGATGCAGCACAATCCGCCGAAAGAATAAATGGTTTCATATTCCGGACCTTCCACCATAAGCCCTTCGTGCCTTCCCCTGGTCACCCGGGTGAGGTTGCCGCAGGTCATTAAGCAGGGGCGGCAGGCCCGCGGTTGCACTTCAAAGTTTTCGATCAGGTAGTCGCCGGTCAGTGACTCCCAGCCGGGAAGGGTTCCCCGGGACCAATACCTGGCCGGAAAGGCGCCTACCGAGTTCATTATCGAAACCAGCTGTGGTGTACCGTACTTGCGGTAGCCAAGCACCCCAGCGTTGTCCCTGGCCTTTTGAGCCAGCCCGGCGACATATTGTTTCAGACCCGCCGGGTCGGCCAGCTCACAGCCGGCCCGGCCGTGAAAAACAATAGCCTTTAGTTTTTTCGACCCCATCACGGCCCCCATGCCGGTCCGTCCCGCGGAACGCCAGTAGTTGTTTTCAATGCAGGCATAGCGGACCAGGTTTTCGCCGGCCGGACCGATCACCACCGCCTGGGCGCCCCTTGCGCCAACATCCGCCAGTGCCCCATCTTCAGCAGCGTAGCAATCCAGGCCCCATAATTTCGTGCCGTCCCGGAAATAAACATTCTGATCGGTGACTTCCAATAAGGTAGGATTCTTTGCCTGGCCCTGAATGATAATAGCATCGTAACCGGTTCTCTTCATTGCCGCCCCCACATGGCCGCCTGAGTAGGACTCGCCGTAAAAACCGGTGAGGGGGGACCGGGCAAAGACTCCAAAACGGTTGGAACCCGGCATGGCCGTACCTGTTACAGGGCCGGTGGTAAAAATTAGGCAGTTTTCCGGACCCAGGGGGTCGGCCCCGGGCGGAATGTTTTGGAGCATCAGGTAAGTGCCCAAACCTTTACCGCCCAGGTATGCGGCCAAAACTTCATCTGGAATTTCCTCCGCCTGCCACTGTCTGGTTGACAGGTCAATGCGGAGCAGACGTCCGTAAAAGCCTCTCATGATTTAAGTCTTCCTTTCCTTGCCTTTAAAATGCCCTTTCGTAGATTTCCCTGATGTCGTCCACCGTGAGCTTGCGCGGGTTGTTGGCCAGCAGGCGGGTTACCTTTATGGCACCCGCGGCCATACCCGGTATGGCTCCGGCAGTTACACCGAGATCGCGGAGATGCAAAGGAATTCTTACATCGGTGGACAGCTGCTTAATGGCCTCGATAAATTTACCGGCCGCCTCACGGTCGGACAGTTCCTCCACCCTTTCCCCCATGGCCAGGGCCATTATTTTGAACCTCGGCAGGGCACCGAGCAGGTTTGATTCCATGACATAAGGCAGCAGGACGGCGTTGGCCACACCGTGGGGGACATGGAACTGGGCACCCAGGGGATAGGCCATCGCATGAACGGCACCGACACCGGCGTTGGCGAAGGCAATCCCTGCCAGCAGGCTGGCCATGGCCATGTTCTCCCTGGCCTCCATATCCTCACCGTTGGCCACTGCCGTACGCAGGTGCCGGGAAATAAGCCTGATGGCTTCCAGGGCCAGTGCATCGGTAATTGTCGTAGCATTAACGGAGATATACGCTTCTACTGCGTGGGTCAGGGCATCCATACCAGTCGCCGCGGTTATATGCGGAGGCATGGTTACCGTTAGTTCCGGGTCCACAATGGCCACTCTGGGAAGAAGGTACGGGCTGACCACACCCTTTTTCAACTGTTCATCAACATCGGAAAGGATGGCGATGGGCGTCACTTCGCTGCCTGTACCGGCAGTGGTGGGCACGGCAATTACCGGTATGCCCGGATTGGGCACCAGGTTCACGCCAAGGTATTCCTTAATGGAGCCGGAATTGGTCACCAAAATAGAAGCGGCCTTGGCCACGTCCATGGAACTGCCGCCGCCCACCGCCACCAGCAGGTCGTAGCCACCTTCTTTAATGGCCTCCTGACATCTGGTCACCACCTGCAGGCGTGGTTCGGGTTCCACTTCACTGAAAAGTCCGATTTCCAGGCCGGTTGGGGCCAGGGCTTCCTTTACCCGGTCAATGAGGCCGGTTTTTAAAAGCACGGGATCGGTAACCAGCAGGATTTTGGTGGCGCCAAGGTTTTTAGCCTCACCGGCAATCCGGCCGAGGCTACCCCATCCAGTAATGATTGTGCCTGCCGTCCAGAAATGGCTTACTTTCACATCATGCACCTCCAGAATATTATCTGTCGGTGCCACGATTTTCAAAATTCATGCCTGTTTGAATACTTTTGCTTAAATGATCGCGAAGCCTTTTAATATCGCGGCTTGATACCTACCGGTTTCCCTTAAATCCTCTCATCCCCGCCTCTGGATGTAGCAGGAGTGCAACAAAAAACGCGCAACTTTGCGCGGTTTAAGAAAAGTATTTTTTTATTTTCCGGGCCAGGGTACTCCGGTGAATACCCAGCGCCCGGGACGCCTCCTCTTGCGAGGAATATATCTGCAAAGCATGCCGGATAAGATCCTTTTCAAATTCTTCCACCGCCTTTTCCAGGTTCTCCGGATTTCCAGGCGAAAAACAAGCGGCGGGTTGCTCCAGTTGCGCCTCCAGTTCCGTGGCTACCATGCGGGCAGTAATTGTTACCCCGGAACTGAGAACCACCAGTCGCTCCATCAAATTCTGCAGCTCCCGCACGTTTCCCGGCCACCGGTAGCCAAGCAATTCCCGGCAGGCTTCCGGAGTAAGAATCTTTTTGATGTTGTAACGGTCCGTGTAGAGTTTGAAAAAGTGGCTGGCCAGGGGAATAATATCCTCCCGCCGGTTGGCCAGGGAAGGAACGTAAATTGGTATAACATTCAACCTGTAGTATAGATCCTGGCGAAAACGCCCCTCACGCACCAGCTTTACCAGATCTTGATTGGATGCAGCCACAATGCGCACATCTATTCTTTCCGGTTGCCCGCTACCCAGGGGGTAAAATTCCTTATTTTGGATTAGACGCAATAATTTCACCTGGGCAGAAAGAGGCACCTCACTGATCTCATCCAGAAACAGGGTCCCCCCCTCGGCAGCCTTGACCAACCCGGGATAACCTTCCCGCCGGGCGCCCGTAAAAGCTCCCGGACGGTAACCGAATAATTCCGCCTCAAAAAGTTCCCCCGGAATGGCGGCCGCGTTTACCACCACAAAGGGTTTGTGCTTCCTCGGACTGTATTCATGGATAATCCTGGCCACGACTTCTTTGCCGACGCCGGACTCGCCCTGGATCAAGACGGTGGCGTCGGAATACGCAGCACGAATGGCCCTGTTCACCACCTGTTTCATGGCTTCGCTTTCCGCCACTACCGTTCCGATGCCTTCCAGTTCCACCAGGTGATTTGCCGGGGTCGGCCCGGTTACTTTCTTTCCTTTATTGTTTCGCAGCGGTTTCACCGTAGTTACTACCAGAAGAATTTTACCCTCTTCATCAAAAACGGGATTTCCGGTTACCATCACTTTCTGGCCGGTTTTAAGCACATGCTGGAGAATGGTAACGGTGCGCCCCTGTTCCAGTACCATCAGGGAAACCGACCGGTCGAAGTAGCGGTTATCCACCAGTTCATTCATATTGCGTCCCAACAGTTCGTCGCCATGTAAACCCGTCAAACATTCGTAGGCACTGTTCACGCCCAGGGTATAAGCCTGCCCGTTGGTGTAGTAAAAGCCGGTTTCAGTATCGGCAACACGTAAGGACCTGCCCTGATAATTCCGTGTCCTTTGTTTGGACCCCAGGGTATTTTCTAAAAGATTTGTCTTATGTAAAGCGAGCAGATGATCGCTTCCATCTTTCCAATATTCCGGCAGGTAACGAGAAAGGCCTTCTTCAAAAAGCATATGCTTTCTCCTCCCTCCCCGACAAATTCCGTTAAAAATATTTAGACACTTCATAATTTCGACATTGCAATATGATCTCCTCCAGCTCAACCAGCGAAAAACAAAAGGCAGGTTTTGCCTGCCTGCGGTCCGTAGATTATAAATGCATCATTTTACCTTCATATCTTCGTGAAAGAAGGGAAGACGGGTTACCAACCAGAATATGAGTATCAGAAAAAAACCGGTACAATAAAGGAAACCCAAAAGGGCACAGGTTTTCTTAGAAGCTTTGGGGGAGGGCTGCAAGCGAGGCAAATTATGAATACCGGCTACTTGTTTATACTGATCAACCTGACCGTTTTCCTGGATACCCTGTTGTACGGCATCATCGTCCCC
The DNA here is from genome assembly GCF_011393055.1 of Desulfofundulus sp. TPOSR. NCBI lineage: Bacteria > Bacillati > Bacillota > Clostridia > Eubacteriales > Peptococcaceae > Desulfofundulus > Desulfofundulus sp. TPOSR. The sequence continues at coordinate 191,186 of NZ_JAAOEF010000004.1, forward strand.
GTGGTCCCCTACTACGCCACCACCATAGGCGCCTCTCCCACCATGCTGGGGGTAATTTTTGCCGCCTACTCGACCGGCCTTCTACTGGCCAGCGTACCCGCAGGACTGGCCTGTGACCGGTACGGCTACAGGCCGGTCATGGTTCTGGGTATGGCCGGCCTGACCATATCCACGCTAATCTTCATGATTTCCCGCTCGGACTGGCTTCTGGTTATCAGCCGTTTGCTCCAGGGAATAGCCGCGGCGGCCACCTGGTCGGCCGGCCTGGCCCTGGTGGCGGCCCTGTACCCTCCGCATTTAAGGGGGCAAAAAATGGGAATAGTCATGACCAGCACCGGCCTGGGCACCATAATCGGCCCCGTGCTGGGTGGCACCCTTTACCAGTTTGCCGGTTACGCCTTTCCCTTTCTGTTAACAGCCGGGATGGGAGCCTTATTGAGCCTTTTGCTCTGGTTCAGCCCCCTGCCAAAAAACAGCACCTCTACCGGGCGGGAGCAGCTGCCGTGGCAGCAGTTTTTGTTTGACCGGAATATCTTCTGGGGAGTGTCAATAACCGTCACGGGCAGCTTTGGGTTTGGCATGCTGGAACCCCTTCTGCCCATCGACCTGCATAAACGTTTTGGCCTCGGCAGTGCCGGCGTGGGGCTGCTCTTTGGCGCCTTGAGCCTCTCCTTCGCCCTGTTCCAGCCCCTTTTCGGCATTCTTTCCGACCGGCTGGGTCGTAAACCCCTGATTGTAGCCGGACTGCTCAGCACGGCGGCCACCGTACCGTGGCTGGTCCAGGCGCCAAATGTTAAACTGGTAACGGTAGCCATGATACTGCTGGGCATTACTGCCGGCGCGTACTCCACCCCGGCACTGCCCTTACTGGCGGAGTCTGTAGAAAAAATCAATTCCAAGCATCTGAACACCGCAAACACAGGTCCTCAGAACGGCCTTTACGGCACTACCTATGGGATATCCAACACTGCCTATTCCTTAGGCCTGGTGGCCGGTCCCCTGGCGGGCACTTTCCTGGCCCAGCGCTGGGACATCCTCACGGTCATGCTGCTCTACTCCGCCCTGCTGGGGGCCACTGCCATAGGAGTGATGGCCCGCCTGCAGGAAACGCTAAAGGCAAGGAAAATCCTGTCTTAAGCTTTCCAAGAGACTAATTCCCCGGCGGTTCAATGGCGGCGACAATTTCCGGTTTCAGCCCCCGGTACTTGGCCAGCCACTGGCGGCGCTCCCGGCGCAGTTCTTCCACCAGCTGCCGGTAAACTTCCGGGCTGTAGTAAGTAACGGGGTTATAGCGGTCCAGGTCCAGACCCGGCACCTGCAAAGGCACCTGGTAGCCCCAGTCGGGATCGGTTTGCCAGGTAATACTGTTGCGGGCAATTTCCCTTAAGATGTGGGTGGAAACGGCAATGGTGATTTTTTCGCCGGGGAAGCCGGGCCCGGCGCCCACGCTCCCGGTATTCAACAGGTAGCACTCCATATCCGGGTTGGCCCGCAGAATTTCCAGCAGGCGGTTGCCTTCCTCTTCTTCTGGACCAATGATAAAGGGATTGGTGCCCACCTCCCTTTTCGACTGGCCGGCACGGGTGGGATCTCCCGCCGAGGTTTCAATGGATTCCCCCAGCATAAAATAAGCCGCCGCCTGTTCCGCCGTCAACCTGGCCACGGGAGGGATAATGGTATTCCGGCGGGTGATAAAGATGAGCCGGTGGGCCTTGTCGAGATCAATACGGCCATCGGTATTGAGCACGTCCCGGCGCAGGATCACTCCCCGGCCGTTGGAAGTCAGCCCGGTATCATCAAATAGAATCCGCCCGTCTTCCAGCACCTTCACGTTTTCAAAGACGGCCCCGGAAGCGGTGGCCGCCCGGTAGAGGACCAGCTGGGACTCATCCAAACCTTCCGTTTTAATATAAAAGCCGTTTTCCGTACCGTAACAGTAACCCCGGCCATCCATCATCACCACGTCGTCCTGGCGGATGACCACCCCTTCCTCTCCGGTCAAGCCGTGATCATGCATGGTGAGAGTGGTTTTCCCCGTACCGGAAAGGCCAAAGAGAATAAAGCCGACCTCTTTTAACTGGCCGTTCCTGTCCCGCACCCTTAAAACCTTGCTCCCGGCGTGCAGGCCCAGCCAGCCCCGCTTTTTCACCACGTACATGGCCATGCGCAAAAAAGATTTCTTGCATTCGCCAAAGTAATCAGTGCCCAGAATGTAGGTCACACCCGCTTCGGGGTGGCAAAAAATAATCCGCTCGGGCCACTCCGGAACATAGATGCTCATTAAATCGGGCTCTTTGTCCGGGTTTTCCGGTTCAAAGAGCATCAACCGCCACTGCAGTGGTATGCGGGCATATTCAGCGGTGATATATAAACGGCAGTGGAGGCGGAAATCGGGATGGGTGCCCATCTGCCGGTCCAGGCGGATGACCGATTTTTGCTTCAGGTAGGCATGCACCTGGTCCACCAGTTCCAGCGCCCGCTCCCGGGAGATGCCCTGCTGGTCCACCCCCAGCCGTACTCCATCTTCAACAATATAGGTGAATTTGGCGCTGCGGTTGCGGACCTGTGTGATATAGCTGAGACTCCCGTAAACCGTAACTTTTTCTTCATGGGAGGCCAGTGCCCTTAACACTTCCGGCGAGGGATTGATTATTTCCTCGGCGGCCAAAACCTTGCGGCGAAATTCCTTCATGGTCAGTCCACCCTCTCGCGATGTTATTCGTGGCTTATGTTAATGAGTATTCAAGAAATTTTTTCATTTTCCTGCACTATGCATACAAAATACAAAAAAGTGTTCAGTTACCTCTATTCAAATTATTGACAAAGGTGATATAATATCCCCGGCAGTACAGCCACAAACGGAAAAGTTAAGGAGGGAAACACCGTGGCCAAAATTCCGTACATCGAATCGGAAGAATGCCTGGCCTGCGGCTCCTGCGCAGACGTTTGCCCGGATGTCTTCCAGATGAATGAAACCCTGGGTTTCGCCGAGGTGGTTAATCCCCAGGGGGCCAGTGAAGATGAAATTCAGGAAGCCATTGATATGTGCCCTGCCCAGTGCATCCACTGGAAAGAGGAATAGAAAGAACTAAAGCAAAAAACAAGGGGCGTCGGGAAAGACGCCCCCTTATTTGGTGGAGGAATGCACATGCGAACCGGGACGGCCAACCTGCCCCTGCACGGAGGGAAATGCCCGCCCTGGCTCTTTGAACGGATGGTCAAAATGAGCCGCGCATTAATTGAAGTGATGGTAGCTGAAAGCGGCCCGGACGGGATCCTGGCCAGGCTGGCCGACCCCTTCTGGTTTCAGGCCCTGGGCTGCGTGCTGGGATTTGACTGGCATTCTTCCGGCTTAACCACCACCGTCTGCGGTGCGTTAAAGGAAGCCCTGCGGGACCGGGCCGGGCAGTTGGGGCTTTTTGTGGCGGGAGGTAAAGGAAAGACATCCCGCCAGACGCCGGACGAAATCCTGGCCATAGGGGAAAAGTTTCCCCTGGCCCGGGATCCCCGGGAACTGGTTTTTGCGAGCAAGATGGCCGCCAAAGTGGACAACGCCGCCGTCCAGGACGGCTACCAGCTCTACCATCACACCTTCTTTTTTACTTCCTCCGGGCACTGGGCAATCATCCAGCAGGGTATGAACGAAACCACCCGCTGGGCCCGCCGCTATCACTGGTTGAGCACCACGGTAAAGGATTTTGTCTGCGAACCCCACACGGCGGTGTGCTGCGATCACAAGGGTGAAACCCTTAACCTGGTGGCCCTGGAAAGCGACCCGGCGCGAAAGGTAATTGCCGAGCTGGCCCGGGAAAAACCGGAAAACCTGCTCCGGGATCTGACCCGGTTGCAGCAGAGTGCCCTGAACCTGCCGGCCCGGCACCGGGTGGAACTGGCCGACCTGAATCCGGCCAGACTGCACCGGGTGCTCCTGAAAAGTTACGAACGGCAGCCGGAGAATTTTGCCGCGCTGGTAGCCACCGAGGGAGTGGGACCTAAAGCGCTGCGGGCTCTTTCCCTGCTCTCGGAACTGGCCTACGGAACACCGCCCAGCTTCAGGGATCCGGCCAGGTTCAGTTTCGCCCACGGGGGCAAGGACGGCCACCCTTATCCCGTGGACCGGGCCACCTATGATCACTCCATAGCCTTTCTGGAGAAAGCCCTGGCCGAAAGCCGCCTGGGCCACCAGGAAAAAATAGAGGCCTTCCGCCGCCTGGGCCGGTGGCCCCGCCATGCGTTTTAGCGCCAGGACACGGCTTGTCCCGAAGATTATTGAAGCCTTTTATTTTATTTCGCTAAGATCTTTCAGGCAGGGCAGGTTGGCGTCGATGGAAACCTCCACCGCACCGGCAGGCGAGGGATTGGCAAGGCGCAGTCGAAAGCAGGGTTTTTTTAGTATGTGGTGCCACACGGTTTCCCCTTCTTCGACCTCCAGCCTGCCGGTGGTCTCCCATTCCTGCCCGTTGTGCTCCTCTACAAAGAGATTCACGGTCCCGGTAGTGCGGATGCGAAAGGCAATGTTCAAAAGGGTCGCCCGCGGGCAGTCCAGCTCCACAACCTGACCGGCGCCGAGATTCATCTCCCGGGCCAGGTGAACAATGCGCGGTACAACAATTTTTTGTACATCATGATAAAGACTCATTGCCTCACCCTCTACAAAGAATTCTCGTAAACATTCAGTGAACCCGGTTGGGTGCGGCGCTGTCCCCGCTCACTCCAGTGCTCCGCGCCGACAGCACCACGGTTCGCTTCGGGCCGGCTCTGGCTCTCTGCGGATTACCATCGAAACTATTACCTCCCGACCATATTAAACTGCCCGATGTGTCACCAGCAGGTGTTCTTCCATTCGCTTTCGTTTGGCGTCCTCGAGAGCCGAGCCGGCAGCCTCGCTTCACCGGGTGCTGTTACCGGCGCTTCGCAAGTCGTTCGCTCCGGACAGCGCCGCACCCCCCTAGCGACTTTACTGAATACTTACGAATTCTCATGGTTTTACCATTGCTCTTTAATATTACACGATCTTTGCTCTAAATGACAAGAATCCAGGTTTTCCAGGGGTAAGAAATGAAGGACCGGAGTAAGGCAGTCTACCAAATCAAGCGCACCTACGGGAAATGGTTCCTGACGAAAGTGAAAAGGGCGATCTACCGGTACTCCATGATCACGGCAGGCGATAAAATTGCAGTAGGTGTTTCGGGGGGCAAGGATAGTTCCGCTCTCCTGTACATAATGTGGCTGCTCAAACACTATTCCCCGCTTTCATTTGACTTTCACGCCGTCTTTCTTGACCTGGGCTGGCCGGTTGATCCTGCACCCCTGGCCTCCTTTTGCCGGGAACGGGAAATACCATTTCACGTGGAACAAACGGCCATCGGAGCCATCGTTTTTGAACACCGCCGGGAGGAAAACCCCTGTGCCCTGTGCGCCCACCTGCGCCGGGGCGCCCTCCACGGAGTGGCCCGGCGGCTGGGCTGCAACAAGGTGGCCCTGGGGCATCACCTGGATGACCTCCTGGAAACATTTCTTTTAAACTGGGTCTATACCGGCCGGCTGGCCACCTTTACGCCGGCAACCCATCTGGCCAGAAGCGGCCTGGTGCTTATCCGCCCCCTCATTTACCTGCCGGAAGCCACCCTGGCCGGTATTACGCGGGCTGAAAACCTTCCCGTGATGGACAACCCCTGTCCTGCCAGCGGTAAAACGAAGCGGGAAGAAATACGCTCCCTGGTGGGCTTGATGGCGAAAGCCTACCCCGATATCCGCGAAAAATTTCTCACCGCCATCGAAAAGGCCGGGTGGTTGGAACCAGCTCCTGACAAATAAACCACCTCCGGAGCAATTCGTAGGACTACACGGAAGTGGTTTACGTTTCGATAGGGCTTACCTGCCGCGCCTTTCCGGTAACCACCACTGGCTGCGGGGCAACAAACCTGCTTGCAGGGTAACATTTTTTGGTTATAATGAAAGCAGCATATGATTTTAAAGTAAGGAGGCGTTTCTTGATGAAGGACTGCCCGGTATGCCATGTACCCCTTAGGGAAGTGCCCCGCTTCGGGGTCTTGCTGGATGTCTGCTCCCGCTGCCACGGGGTGTGGCTCGACGGCGGAGAACTGGAAAAGGTGATTGCCCTGGCCCGGGAGTTCCACGGCGAATTTCAGCACCACAAAGATTACGACGAGCACCACAGCTATCACCATCACGACCATTACGGCCATCACGGCTACCACAAGCACAAAAAGAAACGCAGCATCTTCGAGTTATTTGAAGATCTGTTTGATTAAGATTAAAAAAATCCGGGTGGCGCGTTTCCCGCCACCCTTTTTATTTTGCCGGCCGCCCTTCTTTTTTCCGGACCTCCCCCCGGGCCAGGGAGAAATATACGCCGCCGGCGCAGAGCACGGCAAAGAGCAAAAAGGATATATGCATGCTTTTCAGCAAGAGCGGACTCGCAGACGGGGTGATGGTCGTACCCTTCAGATAAAGGCCAAAGAAGAAGGTGACCAGGGCCATGCTTAAAGCCTGCCCGACCAGGCGCATGGTACCCAGGGTGGCGGAAGCCACTCCGTAATAGCGTTTTTCTACTGCACTCATTACCGCATTGGTATTGGGCGAAGAAAACAGGGCAAAGCCAGTGCCAAGCAACACCAGATATCCCATTATCGTCCACAAAGGAGTGGTTTTGTTTATAAGGGAAAAAAGGAAAAGCCCGGCAAAGCTTAAAGCCATCCCCAGGGAAGCAAGCAGCCGCGGCTCGACACGGTCGGAAAGCCTGCCGGCCAGCGGGGAAAGAAGGGCCATCAGAACGGGCTGCGCCAGGAGGATAAAGCCGGCAGTCTGGGCATCCAGCCCCCTGACCACCTGCAGGTACAGGGAAAGCAAAAACCCCACCGCAAAGGTGGCGCTATAGTGAATGAGCGCCGCCAGGTTGGAAAAGGCAAAAACCAGGTTGCGGAAAAGGTTCAGGTTGATCAACGGATAGGGGTAGCGCAGCTCCTGCCGGATAAACAGGGCCAGCAAAACCAGACCCATTGCCAGCACCCAGCGGGCAGAGGTGCTGGTGTTGGCCGACGCGATGCCGTACATGAATGCCGCCATGCCCAGGGTGTAAAGGAACGCCCCCGCCGGGTCATATTTTTCACCCCGCACATCCCTCCATTCTCCCTTGAGTTTAAACACGGTGACCAGGACCACAATTAAGCCAAGCAAAAAGTTCAGGTAGAAAATATACCGCCAGCCAAACTGGTGGGTTAAAAACCCGCCTACCACAGGCCCCAGGGATAACCCCGTATAAACAGCCGCCACGTTGATGCCCAGCACTTTCCCCCGTTCCCGGGGAGGAAATACGCCGGTCAGGATGGCCACGCCGGTACCGAAGATCATGGCCCCGCCAATGCCGTGCAGGATGCGGAAAAGGATCAGCATTTCCCCTGAAGTGGCCAGACCGCTTAAAAGGGACAGCAAGGTATAAGTAATGATCCCGGCCAGAAAGACCTTTTTCCTGCCGTACAGGTCCGCCGCCCGGCCAAAGGGAAGCAAGAAAACAGAGGAGGCCAGGAGATAGGAAGTAACAATCCAGTTGAGCATCAATGCTTCCAGGTGAAACTCCCGACCGATGGCCGGAACGGCCAGGTTAACGGCACTGCCCATAAAGGGAGTTAAAAAGGAAGCCAGGGTGGCCGCCAGCAAAACGTATTTTTTCATGCTTTCGCTACCTTTCATAAAAAAGCGCAAGCCCCCGGGGGGGCAGGGCGTTGCGCACACCTCCTGTAAAGCTTTGATAGAGCGATGCAATCCGTGAACCTCGTGAGATACATTCCAGACACTTGAAGTCTTGAGTACCGGAAAAAAGCGCCCTTAAGTATAGCGGCTGCGATTTACCTTTCCTTCTCAAACTCCTCTTTGCCCACCCCGCAAACAGGACACGTCCAGTCGCCGGGAAGTTTTTCAAACGGCGTTCCCGGAGGTACACCGTTTTCCGGATCGCCCACTTCCGGATCGTAAACGTAGCCGCAGACAGAACATACGTATTTATCCATTTTTACAGCCACCTCTGCTTGTTTTTGAATAAAGGTGGGAGCGGTTTTAGGAACACTCCCTCTTTTTACCTGGTGATAGTAAGCATAGGTCATAGGAGTACCTTCTTTTAAAACTTTTGCATCGGTGAGTTCGCCAATAAAAATGGTGTGCGTTCCGGCATCCACTTCCTGAATTACTTTGGCCTCCAGGTAGGCCAGAACATGTTCGGCGGGATAGGGTAACCCATTTTGACTGAGTTCATACTTCAAGCCGTCGAACTTATCCACTTCCCTGCCGCTTTTAAAGCCAAAGCGCCCGATTAAGGAAAGGGGTGTCTCCTGGGCCAGTACGGAAACCGCAAAAACCTTGCTTTCTTTGACAAATTCGTGGGTCAGGTTTTGCTTGTTAATGCTCACGGCAATTGTCGGTGGCTCATTTGAAATTTGAAACACCGTATTGGCAATCTGGCCGTTAAAACGGTCGCCCTTTTTCGAGGTGATAACATAAAGACCGTAACTGATCTTATGCAGGGCTTTGGAGTCCAAAAAGACCATCCCCCTCTGGCACTTAAAAATTTACCTTATTGCCGTCACTTCCAGGGGCGTTCCATAACGACCGCCCGCACCCGCTGCTGGTTAAAATAGCTTTCCCACGAGTATTCACTCTTCAAACGCAGGCACTTTGTGGCGGGTGCCCTTTCCCGGGGGCTTGCAATCCAGCTACAACACCTCCCCCAGCTTACGTCCCATTTCCCTCACCGCTTCCAGCTCGTCCTCACCGGGGATATACTGAAGGTTGACGACATCCAGCGGCACTTCCCAGCCCATCGATTGCATAAATGCCTTTACTTCTTTTGCACCCTGACCACCCCAGCCGTAAGAACCAAAGGCAAACCCGATCCGGTTTTTCGGCCTCAGTCCTTTCAGGTAGGTGAGAAAAGCACTCACACTGGGCAGCATGCCGTTGTTCAAGGTGGGCGTGCCAATTAAAATGGCTTTCGATACCAGCACGTCGGGCATAATCTCCGAGATGTGGCTGGTCTGGAGGAACCTGACTGTAACGGGAATACCGGCATCCTCCAGGCCGTCCTGCAGGGCCAGAGCAATTTTTTTCGTAGAACCCCACATGGTATCGTATACTATAAGCGCTTTTTTCCCGGTTTCGTGATTGGCCCAACGGCGGTAAACCTGCAAAATCCGGGGCAGGAAGGAGCGCCAGATCACCCCGTGGCTGGGGGCAATCACCTCAATGGGCAACTGGGAAACAATATCCAGGGCCTTGTTTACCTGGTCGCCGTAGGGCAAAACGATATTGGCGTAGTACTTTGCCGCTTCCTCGTGAACCACATCCCATCCCAGCTCATCATCAAAACGTTCAATGCTGGCAATGTGCTGTCCAAAGGCATCGTTGGGCAAAAGCAGTTTCTCTTCAGGAATATAGGTGACCATTGAGTCGGGCCAGTGCACCATGGGAGTGTGCACAAACTTTAAAGTGCGGGAGCCGATGTTGAGTTCGTCACCGGAATTAACAACCATAAAGTCCCAATTCCTTTTGTAATGCCGCTCCAAACCCTTTTTCCCCTGGGGCGAAGTTATGATTTTGGCAACCGGGGCAAGATCCATTATTTTGGGGACGCTGCCGGAATGATCCATTTCCACATGGTTGACCACCAGGTAGTCGATTTTGGCCGGATCCACAACTTTCTTAATCCTGCTCAACATTTCATCAAACAGGTAGTGTTTGACCGTATCCACCAGCACAATTTTTTCATCCACAATCAGGTAAGCATTGTAGGTGGTTCCCCGCGGAGTGAGATACCCATGAAAGTAACGCAGGTCCCAATCGATGCCGCCCACCCAGTATATTTTCGTTTTGATTTCCACCGGTTGCATGATATTGTATTCCCCCTTTGTTGCATAAATGAGCCAGCATGTTATATCCCACCGCTAAACCGGACAAAGCTACAGCAAAAACGTTTTTGCTTTCTTAATATAGAATTCAAGATTGATAACTGATTTCCTGTACGCTCGAAAAAATTTTTTGGTAGAACCGGCACGCGGTGCATCAGTGGTGCGTCCCCTCGACGACCTCCACACCTTTGGCCTGGATGGTCTTCTTGATCTGCTCCTTGAAAGGACACCTGGGATAGTCCCCCTCCAAAAGCATGCACGAGCTCAAATGAACATGGGTAAGATCGTAGGGCAGCAATTTTTCCACCAGCCGGGAAACGCGGCGCCCGCAACATCCTCCGCAGGTGAAAAAGCCGATCAGCTCGGCATCGGGACCGTAGCGGGCAAAGTGCTGCTCCCTTTTGTTGAAGCTGTTAAGACAGCCCACGCCCGGGCAGACCTCGGAAACAATGTTGCAGCGCACCACGGCAATCCTGGGTTTGGCCGGCGGGGGGGCATTGGGGTCTCGGGCGGTCATTTTGCTCCGGGCTTCCATAACCTCGTTCATGGTGATTTCCTCGACCCCTTTTTGCCTGGCCCACTCCTCCACCTTTTTCCTGGCTTTTTCCCGCACAAAAAAGGGGACGTTGTTCATGTACTGCAGGGCCTCTTTGGTCCATTTCATGTGCATCATCCTTTTTACCGCTGGTCTGGTACTTATCAGGGGCCCCATTATAGGAATTTAAATTTGAACGGACAATGAAATAGATCACAAAGGGTGGCGGCAAGTTTCACCTCAAGCATAGGTGCCGTTTTGCTTTTCAGTACCCGCCTCACCCAGGCTGGAACCAACATCCGATGACTCCCCGGCCGGAGGAAGCCCGGCCGCCTTTTTACAACTGTTGAGCTCGCCCCTCAGCTTTTGGACTTCCCCTTCCAGGCGGCGGATATAAAGGTATCTCCTGAAATGCCACCATACACCCAGGAACAGCACTGCCAGGGCCCCCGCCATGGTAGAAAACAGGATCACCAGCACCTTGGAGATGCCGTCCAGGTGCCAGAACAGAAAGTTGATGCTAACCGGTTCGAGATTCTGTACGGCAAATACTGCCACCAGCACGGCCAAAACCAGGGCCAGGACAAAGTAGATCTGCGCCTTACTCATTCCTCTTATACCCCTCCTTGCTAATTAATCATATAAATCTGAAACTTTTACGCAGGGCTTGTTCAAACAATCCCCACTTTCCGGAAAAAAGCGCACAGGCGGTACAGCCGGCGGGCAGCGGGGCCGCCGCTGTCCAAAAGCAGGCGGCGGGTGGCCTGCAGGCCCTGCTCGTCCACCTTTTCATCGGACAGGTACATGGCCAGAAGGCCCTGCACCACAGTCATGTGGAAAAAGGGATCGGGCAGTTGGGCGGCCAGGGCCAGGGACCGGTCCACAAAATACTTCAGGCGCCCGGCGGCCTGCTGCCCGTCCTGGTAATAAGAAACAAAGTTTAAATCGCCGCCTTCCACATCTTCCTGCTGGTCGATAAGGTAATCCAGTAAAATGTGCAACCCGCAGATCCATGGAAAATAAGCGGCGGTGACTCTTTCCACCTCGTCCGCGGTGTAATTCCCCCTGGCCGCCAGGGCGAAGAGGGCAAAGATGCCAATGGTTGAACCGGTGGCCGCAGCCAGCTCCCACCAGTAGAGCTTTTCCGGAAGGCTTTCCAGCAAGGGTTCCAGCCAGGTGGTCAGGCTTTTCACCCGCAGAGGCCACTGGATATGCTTGTACACCTGAAGCTGGCAATAAAGTTCGGCCAGCCGGCAGGCCCTTTCCCGCAGCGGCCCGTAGGCGGGCAACCGGGCCAGGGCCTGCTGGCAGGAGCGTACCAGTTCCTGCAGGTACCCGCCGTCCTCCCGGTAGGGATAGAGGGCATAATAATCGCAACCGGACGCCCCGGGGCAAAGGGCGTCCACAAAGGCCCGGTGCAGCCTGTGGAAGGCCTCCCCGTCCTGCACCCCCGCCCGGTCGCACAAATTATCCAGGTAGTCGCTGATGGTCTGCAGGGCCACAATGGCCCGGATTAACTCCCGGCGGTGGCTGCCGGTCCAGGCGCTGAAGACGCTGCCCCCCTGACAGTGAAACGCCTTGGCGCCAATGCTGGCCAGGGCCATCCGGCGCAGGTGCGGCTCGGGGCAGCGCGACGCCATCAGCCGCCAATTTTTCAACTCCCGGGCCACTCCCGGAAAGGCTAGAAAAAGAAAGCGTCCCATCAACCCCAGCCGGGCCGACACTTCCCATCTGCCCGGGCAGGGCTTTGATTCCCAGCAGGTAAACATGGTACCAGCTCCTCCAAAACGTCTTGTGCAATGGTATTTTTTTCGGTCCCGGGCAGGGGTTATGCGGTTAAAACCGGCCGGTTTTAACCGGCGGCCCCCGGCGGCCGGAAGGTGGTCCGGGACCGGTTCTTTTCCCGGTGCCTTTCCAGGGCCAGCTCAATAAGCCGGTCCAGCAAATCCTGATAAGGGATGCCGGTGGCTTCCCACAACTTGGGATACATGCTGGTGCGGGTGAAGCCGGGGATGGTGTTGATTTCGTTGATCAGCACGGCCCCGTTATCCCGGCGCAGGAAAAAATCCACCCGGGCCAAACCGGCACAGTCCAGGGCTTTAAAGGCACGGATGGCCAGTCTCTGCAGTTCCAGCATGGTTTCGTCAGGCAACCGGGCCGGTATAACCAGGCGGGATTTTCCCTCCACGTATTTGGCTTCATAATCGTAGAATTCGTTTAAGGGAATAATTTCCCCCGGCAGGGATGCCATGGGATCATCATTGCCCAGAACGCTTACTTCCACCTCCCGGGCATCTGCAAATTCCTCCGCGATAATTTTACGGTCGTAGCTGGCGGCCAGGTCTATGGCCCGCCGCAGTTCCTCCCGGTTCCTCGCCTTGGATATGCCCACGCTGGAACCGAGGTTGGCCGGCTTGACAAAGACGGGATAACCCAGCTGTTCTACCCGGTCCAGCACCGCCTCCGGATCCCGCTCCCAATCACGGCGCAGGAAGTGGCAGAAACGCACCTGGGGCAGGCCGTGCCGGGCAAAGACGGTCTTCATCATCACTTTATCCATGCCCACTGCCGAAGCCATCACCCCCGCCCCTACATAGGGGATGTTGGCCAACTCCAGAAGCCCCTGAACGGTACCATCCTCGCCAAAAGTGCCGTGCAGTACCGGGATAACCACGTCGATAGGACGCACCTGTTCCACCCTTATGCACCCGTCCCCCACAGGAGCCAGGCCCCCATAAGTGGGGTCTGCCAGCAGAGCGACCCTTTGTCCCAGTTGCTCCGGGTCCTCCCCGCCCAGCAATTGTGCCGGCTCAGCGCCTGCGAACCATTTTCCTTCCGGAGTAATGGCCACGGGAATAACCTCGTACCTGTCTTTATCCAGGGCGCCAATCACCGAAGCCGCCGAGTTTAAGGAGACCTGGTGCTCTCCCGAACGCCCGCCAAAGATCACCGCCACCCGTTTTTTTGCCATCGGCCGTCCTCCCCACCATAGTTTTGTAATAATCTATTCGAATTTGCTCTTTTTTACCATCAATGATACCGGAATATCATAAGTATACCACAAAAAAAGGACGGAATGGTTTCACACCGGGATTATAACCGGCCGCCGGCTTAAAGGCACGAAGAAACCCCAAGGGCAGCAAATCCCCTGGGGCATATTTACCAGATGCCGGCATTCAAACAAACTGATCCACTGACCATACCAGTGGAAGTCTGAACCTCCGGAGCTTAATCAACAGGTCCCTATCCCGGTAAACTGTCAGGGACCACCCGCTAAAGGGCCACCCGCATGGGCTGGAGAATCCGGTTGAACGGGTTTAAAACCAAACCGAGAATCTCCAGCGTAACCACTCCCAGCAAGGCCTCATCCCCCGGTTCACCAAGGATAACCGGCGTATGGGCTTCTGTTTCATTTTTGCTATCAACTTCTATCAAGTAGCGATAAAAGTGATAGCAAAAGCAGTTTACGCTCTCCGAGAGGCCGGGTACCCCCGCCTGCCCGGCTGACGGGGCAGGCGGACCACGGGCTTCTGGAGTCCCGCCCGAAACAGTCACCGCCAAACCGGTACGTCATCCGGCAGACCCGAAAGGCCCACCGTCTTTATCCAGCCCGACGGCTTCCAAACGGCGGGGTGGTGTTAACGCCCAAAGGCTCCCACCTGAAGGACAGGAACGGTTTGGCCGACCGGAATGCCGTTTCCCGTACATTCCAGTGCAGGCTACCCGGCAGTGCTCCGCTTTCCATGAAAAACGTCATCGTCAAAGCCGTTCTCGCGTGCGACCAAAAGCCAGCCGACCGCACGTTCCAACGGTCTTTCTCCCACCGGGGCCAGTCCCTGCCCTTTCCCGGGAACATCCCGGGAGGATAAAGAATTAATTGGCTTGCTGTTTCTGATAATAACGCTGGAGCAAAAGTTCTTTTACTTTTTTGTATGGCATGTACCGGGTTATTTCTTTGTCATGCAGTCTCAACTTAAGGTTCAGTGCGGCTACATTGTCCGCATCAGCTTCAAAACTACATTTCCGGCACTTAAAAACGTCCCCGCGGCGGTTCTTCGCGTCCACCCAGCCGCACATGGGGCACGTCTGGCTGGAGTACGCCGCATTCACCGGACCGGGGTCGGTGACGGAGTAAATGTAATTCTTGTATCCCAACCGCTCTTTGATGATGCTGCGCTGCCAGCCGCTCACCTTGCGGGAGAGACCCCTGCTCCCGGCCTTCCCGCGCAGGTGGGCGAGGTCTTCGTAAGCAATTATCTTTGGTCGGCGTTCTTTGTAGAATTCGTTAAACGCCCGGTTGATTTCGTTCTCGCACCTGGTCCGGTATTTTTTGTTCCTTTTGGTTTGCTTGATAAGGCCCAGGTTGTGTTTTAAGATGCGCCGGGCCTTGTTTGGGTCCTGCTCGAGGAACTTCCGGCGCAGTGCCCGGATCTTGCCGCGCTTTCGGTTCTTGTCCAGGATATGGTCGGACATTTCCTGCAGGGCCTCACCGTATTCGGGCCGGTATTAGTGCTTTTCTTCGTCGGTCAGCGCCTCAAAGCGGTAAAGGCGCTCTTTGACTTCGACGACGGCGGCCTCCCACTGCCTCTCCAGGGTGAACAGAGCATCGTCTAAAGCCAGCTTCCACTGCCGGGCCTGCAGGCCAAAAGGGCTTACAAAACCCGCTGAAACTAATTCGTCCCGCAGCTTCCGCTTTTCGCCCAGATAGTGCAGGTATTTTACATGCCCGTACTCCACCAGGAAGGCGTCCTTCTGCCGGGCATATGCTTCTGCCGTCTCAGTTATCCTGGCCCACTTCTCATTGTTCAGCGGCAGGCTCTTTTGTTTTACCGTCTGCTGCACCGGCCAGCGCCTCCCTTACCGTTTTGGTCAGTTTTCGGGCCTTGTAGGTCCTCTGGCCGTAGAGTTTGGCCGCAAAATGCTGGACGATGCTGATCAGGTCTTCGGTCAACTCCTGGGCTGGGGACATGTCTTCGGCCTTGTTGACCACCAGTATTTCACAGCCGAATTTGGCGAACAGGTCTTCAAAAAAGTCAAAGCCGAACCGCACCAGGCGGTCCTTGTGGGCAACGATAACGGTTTTGACTTCTCCCCGGGTGACCATGCCGCACAACTTCAGGAAATTCTTGCGGTTATAATTGAGGGCGGAGCCGACGTTGGAAAGTATTTCGTCCACGGTCAACCCCTTGCCGGCGGCGAAGTCCTTCAGGTACTTAAGCTGGTTTTCCAGATCCGGTTTCTGGCTGGCTGATGACACCCGGGCATATAAAACGATTTTCTTTGGTTCCTGGCGGTTCTTTATGCCCAGTGTCCGGTAGAGCATTTCTTCAGTGTACCTGCGTTTGTTAGTTGGTGTACGTAAAGCAACCAGTTTACCTTCTTTATTCCAAGCGCGGAGCGTTGATACGCTGACGCCAAGTTTTTCGGTAAACTCGCTTATTGTATATAGCTTCATAAAAATAACCGCCTGGTATTAACTTATATCAGACGGCGTTGTTTGGCAATACCTATTTGAGATAATTATTATAAGGGAAGAAGCTGTTTTCTACCTCCCGGCAGCCAGACCTGTCAACCGAGCCTCTGCTTTTTACGCCCTCACCCGGCCGGCGACACGCCGCCCAGCGAATGTAGAAGATTCATCCGCTTTAGTATGCCTGGTAGAGGGAAAATTGAACCTTCCCTGTCCCGGCCACGACATGGCTCCCCCGCAGGGCCGGGCCCACTAATAAAACCAAACCCATTACCCCATATCTGGTATATAATTTTAAAGTATACGTTTTGCCTTTCGTGTATCTGGCCAGACCGGTGCAGGCCAGTGCCGAGCCCACCCGCCTTCCGCACCGGCAGGACCATGGCGGGCAAAATTAGAGGCTATGGCTCCCGACGGATTACTGTAGCCACACGGTTTAACGGAGTAGTTACCCGTCTAATACTGTACTATCCTGGAGGGATTCCTTTGATTTTCTCCCTTTCCTGGCTGGTGGCCGCCCTGGCCGTAACCCTGGCCACCACCCTGCAGGCCGTGACGGGTTTTGGCGCAACCCTCATTCTCGTCCCCCTGCTGGTGCTGGCCTACAACGCCACACTGCCGTAGGTATGACCATGGTCATATCTTTTTGTTCGCTGGCCCTCCTCACGTACCAGGTACGGAAGAACATCATCAAACCGATGGCCAGAAACCTGTCTCTGGGCGGTCTGGCCGGTATTCCCCTGGGAGCCTACGTTTTTACCCACTTTGACGTCACACAGCTCAAAATCATCATTGCCCTGGTTACCCTGGCCTTTGCCCTGGCCCTCCTCCTGGGCTGGGTACCCCCAGGTCTTTTGGCTCCTGGACCGAAGCTGCGGTGGGAGCTGCGGGCGGCTTTTTAGGGGCCAGTGTGGGCATGCCCGGCCCTCCCGTGGTGCTCTTTTCAAATCACCAGGGAGTGCCCAAGGGGCAGTTCCGGGCCACCACCGCCGCCTACTTTTGCCTGGTTTACCCGGCCAGCCTGCTCCTTTTGCTGGCCGTGCAGGCCCTGGACCGGCAGACTATCTTGACCGCCCTTTCCCTGGTCCCCTTTGCCCTGCTGGGCCAGATGGTAGGTCTCGGCATTTTCCCCCGGGTATCCCAGGAACTCTTTCGCCGGGGGGTACCCCTGCTGGTCACCGCCGTGGCCCTTTACTCCCTGGCCACGACGTTATTCTAAGGACCAAAATGGTATACAAAAATGCGGCCGGGCCGGGAAGAATAATTAAAAAATAACCCAAGACGAGGCATAGAATAGACACCCATGACGCATTCAGCGCCACCAACAGAGAATGAAAATGGCCGCCGTTTTGCACGTAAGCGAGCGACATTGACCCAGCACTCAACAGACTTGAAAGTGATTGTGTTTAGTCGCTCATCATTCGAAGTCTGTTGAGTGCTGGGCAAACTTAGCGAGACCGAGGGAGGAAGCGGGGCCGAGGGCATGGATGCCCGAGGCTGGCCCCTGAGACATGGATGCCGAATGGGCCAGGAACCCCGCCGGGAGTCCGAGGTCGAGCGCTAGTTTGGCCTGCGAGGCGAACGGAGCGAGCGCGTGCAAACGGCAGGCAATTGCTATTTTCTAAGGAATAAAAAACTGGGGAACCTACGGAGTTCCCCGGCGCGCCAAAGGGGTTTTCGCCTTAATGGATGGCCGTGATGAAGGCTCCGGCGGCTACGGCAGTACCGATTACCCCGGCTACGTTCGGCCCCATGGCGTGCATGAGCAGATAGTTCTGCGGGTTGGCTTCCGAGCCCAGCTGGTGCACCACCCGGGCGGCCATAGGAACTGCGGATACTCCTGCCGCACCGATCAACGGGTTGACCTTGTTCGTCGTAAACAAGTTCATGATCTTGGCGATCAGGATGCCGCCCGCAGCTGCGAAGGCAAAGGCCACGACACCGAGAATGAAAATGTAAATGGTTTGGGGTTTAAGGAAAGTTTCCGCCGACATGGTGGCACCAACACCCAGGCCCAAAAAGATGGTTACGATGTTCATCAGCTCATTGCGCGAAACGTCGGTGAGGCGCTGGACCACACCCGATTCCATGAACAGGTTGCCCAGCATGAACATGGCGATTAAGGGCGCCGATTTGGGCACCAGCAGGATAATCACCAGGCTGGCCAGCAAGGGGAAGAGGATTTTTTCTCCCTTGCTCACCGGGCGCATTTGTTTCATGACCATGGCCCGCTCCCTGGGTGTGGTCAGCAGCTTGGCCACCGGCGGGATAATCAGGGGCACCAGGGCCATGTAGGAATAAGCAGCCACGGAAACTGCCCCCATCAGATGCGGAGCCAGGTTGGCCGAAAGGAAGATGGTGGTGGGTCCGTCCGCACCGCCGATAATGCCAATGACGGCCGCTTCGGCAATGCTAAAACCAAATAACAGGGCGGTGAAGAAGGCCGCATAAACTCCCAGCTGGGCGGCCGCACCCAGCAGTAAAGTCTTGGGATTGGCAATTACCGGACCGAAGTCGGTCATGGCTCCCAGACCGAGGAAGATCAGGGGAGGGATTAACTCGTTCTGGATCCCGTTATGGAAGAACAAGTAGTACAGCCCTCCCGGTTCCATCAGTCCAGTGAGGGGAAAATTGGCTGCAAAAATACCAAAACTAATCGGCACCAGCAGGAGGGGTTCGACCCCTTTTTTTATGGCCAGGTACATGAGACCAAAGGCAACGGCCCACATGATTAAATTGCCCGGGGTCAAACTGAGGAGCCCCGTGCTGTTGATGACCTCTGTCAACTGCTCCAGCATAGCCAGTTCCACCTTTACTCCAAAGTTAAGATTACCGTATCCGGGTTGACTACATCGCCCGGATTGGCTTTAATTTCCTTGACCACACCACTGGCCGGAGCATAGATTTTGACATACATTTTCATGGCTTCAATAGTGGCCACGGGATCATTCTCCTTCACCTGATCCCCCACTTTAACATCAACTGAAATCAGCTTGCCCACCATGGGTGAATTGACCGGAGTAGCCACTTACAGAACCCCCTTTCCTAGTGAATTGCAACTGTTTTTCCCTGAGCAGGTGCCTGCTGGGATTGTTGGGCGGCAGCTTTTTTCCTGGCGCTGTAGGCAAAAAGCCAGCCGGAAAAGCTCACCACCGCGCTTAGTATGCCCAGGGCCAGAAACACCGAAACAATACCGCTGATGGCTACTACCAGAGCATTGGTCCAGTCGATCATTTAAAAGACCTCCTTTTATTTTTATAAGTGCCCGTTACAGAATTCCAATGACCAACCGGGTACGACCATCCAATTTTTTCTTATTCTCACCCCCAAGCTATAAAAGGAGAAACTGAAAGATATAAGTTATTTGAAACCCAGATTCGTACCACAAATGCTAGCATCCCTGGAATTGCGGCTTGCGCTTGCTTAAAAAGGCCGCAATACCTTCTTCCCGGTCGGCCGTGGCAAATACCAGCCCGAAAAGATCCGCCTCGTGGGCCAGGGCCTTTTCCAGGTCCATTTCCAGTCCTTCATTCACGGCTTCCTTGGTCAACCGTACAGCCACCGGTCCCCGGGCGGCAATGCGCTCGGCCATCCCCCGGCAAAAGTTAAGCAGTTCCTCAGCCGGAACCACATGATTCACCAGTCCTATGCGCCTGGCGGTTTCGGCATCAAACATGTCCGCCGTAAACAAAATCTCCTTGGCCAGGCCGGGGTTGACCAGTCTGGTCAAACGCTGGGTACCGCCGAAACCGGCAATCAAACCAAGATTAACCTCCGGTTGACCGAATTTAGCCTTTTCCGAGGCCACGCGAATATCACAGGCCATGGCCAGTTCGCACCCGCCGCCCAGGGCAAAGCCGTTGACGGCAGCAATTACGGGTTTGGGCAGGTTTTCAATCTTGCTCAACACTTTCTGTCCCAGCCGGGCAAAATCTTTAGCCTCCAGGGGGGGGTCAGCCTGCTCATAAAGGCAATGTCTGCCCCGGCCACAAAGGCCTTCTCCCCCGCACCGGTAATAATAATTACCCGCACCGCCGGGTCCGCCCCCAGTTCCTCGATGGCCCCGTCGATCTCCGTAAGCGTCTCGGCATTTAGTGCGTTCAACACCTGCGGCCGGTTGATGGTGAGTATGGCCACCGGGCCATCCTTTTCCACCAGGATATTATTCCAGGACATTATCCTACCTCCCCTGTTCTGCCAACCTTCAGGCCAGAAGTCACTGGTTGTAAACGTAGAATCCCCGTCCGGTCTTGCGGCCCAACCAGCCGGCGGCTACGTATTTTCTCAGGAGGGGACAGGGGCGGTACTTGCTGTCACCCAGCTCCCTGTGCAGCACTTCCAAAATGTAAAGACATGTGTCCAGGCCAATGAGATCCGCCAGGGCCAGGGGTCCCATGGGATGGTTCATACCCAGTTTCATCACCTGGTCCACTGCTTCGGGAGTGGCTATTCCTTCGTAAACGCAGAAAATGGCTTCGTTGATCATGGGCAGAAGCACCCGGTTGGATACAAAACCCGGAGCATCGTTGACTTCCACGGGCACCTTGCCCATGCGTTCACTCATGGCCTTGACCACCGCAAAGGTTTCATCGGAGGTAGCCAGTCCACGGATAACTTCTACCAGCTTCATTACCGGCACCGGGTTCATAAAGTGCATGCCGATGACCTTTTCCGGCCTTTTCGTTGCCGCGGCAATCTGGGTTATGGGCAGGGACGAGGTGTTGGTGGCCAGGATGGTGTGGGCGGGGCAAATTTCATCCAGTTGTTTAAAAATGCTGGATTTCACTTCCATATTTTCTATAGCCGCTTCAATGACCAGGTCCACATCTTTAGCATCGGCCAGACTGGTGGAAGGTGTAATGCGCGCGAGGATTTCTGCCTTTTGATCTTCCTGCAACCTCCCTTTGCTCACATCCCGGCTTAGGTTCTTTTCGATATTGCTCAGGCCCCGTTGAACAAATTCATCTTTAATGTCATTTAAAATGACCTGGCAGCCGGCCACTGCCGCCACCTGGGCAATGCCCGAACCCATCTGGCCGGCACCGACAACCATTACCTTTTGTACATCCATAAATCCCCTAAACCTCCTCATAAATATTTTCTACAATCATGGCCATCCCCTGGCCCCCGCCAATGCACATGGTCACCAGACCGGTTTGCAAATTTTTTCTCTTCATTTCGTGCATAATGGTGACCACCAGCCTGGCCCCCGTGCAGCCTATGGGATGACCCAGAGAAATGCCGCTGCCCAACGGGTTGGTTTTTTCCAGAGTGAGGCCAAGTTCCCTCATACAGGCCAGGGCCTGTGCGGCAAAGGCTTCATTCAGTTCCACCACGTCTACATCCTGGATGGCAAGTCCCGCCTTTTTGAGGGCTTTTCTGACGGCCGGAACCGGCCCGATGCCCATGTAGGCCGGGTCCACCCCGCCGGAAGCGTAGGCTTTAATCGCCACCCAGGGCTTCAGCCCCAGCTCCTTCGCCTTCTCCCGGGACATCAGCACCACTGCCGCTGCGGCGTCATTTATGCCCGAGGCGTTGCCCGCGGTCACCGTTCCATCGGGCCGGAAGACCGGGCGCAATTTGGCCATCTTTTCCATACTGGTATCCATGGGCCGCTCGTCGGTGTCAAAGACTGCCGGCTCGCCTTTCTTCTGGGGCAGGGGTACGGGCACAATTTCTTCTTTAAAAAGCCCTTCTTTAATGGCTGCCCTGGCCCGCTGGTGGCTGAGCAGGCCCAGCTCATCCTGTTCCTGGCGGGTGATTCCGTATTTAGCGGCGATGTTTTCCGCCGTATTACCCATGTGGTAGCCGTAGAAAATTTCCCACAGCCCATCGTAAACCATCAGGTCAATGCATTCGCCTTTGGCGTTGACATCCATCCGGTATCCCCAGCGGGCCCGGGGCAGGATATAAGGCGCCTGGCTCATATTCTCCATTCCACCGGCCACCACCACTTCCGCCTCACCGGCCATAATGGCCTGGGCGCCCAGGGCAATGGCTTTTAAGCCCGAACCGCAAACCTTGTTTACCGTAAAGGCGTTGGATTCTTTGGGAATGCCGGCATAAATGGCGGCCTGGCGGGCGGTGTTTTGGCCGCTGCCACCCTGGAGCACATGCCCCATAATGACTTCGTCAACCTGTACTTCCTGCAGGGAGTCATCCCAGTCATAGCAGTTTTTCTCCAAATCCGTTACCGGTTCACCTTTCAGGGCGTCGGGGCCATAATTTAAAAGCTCCTGGCTGGAGACGGGCCTTAAACCGGCCCGTTTTAAGGCTTCTTTAATTACCAGACTGCCCAGCTTGACCACCGGCACATCCTTTAAGGAACCGCCAAAGGCGCCGATGGTCGTACGCACCCCGCTAACTATAACCACTTCTTTCACCGGTGCTCATCTCCTAACATCTTATTCCTTCCCGAGGAGCCTTCTGAACTCCCGGGTAAGCAGGGGTACCACTTCAAAGAGGTCACCCACGATCCCGTAATCGGCCACCTTGAAGATATTGGCTTCCGGGTCCTTGTTTATGGCCACAATCACCTTGGATGAGCCCATCCCCGCCAGATGCTGGATGGCCCCCGAGATGCCGCAGGCAATGTACAGCTGCGGGGATACGGTCTTACCCGTCTGACCCACCTGCATGCTGTGCGGCGCATATCCCGCATCCACCGCCGCCCGGGAGGCTCCCACCGCCGCCCCCAGCACGTCCGCCAGCTCTTCCAGTATCTTGAAGTTCTCCGCCGATTTCATCCCCCGGCCCCCGGAGACAATAATGTCCGCTTCGGTGAGTTCGGGACGGCTGGATACCTGGCGAACTACTTCTTTAATGATCTGGCGGATGTCCCCCGGCTCCACGTCCACCTGTACCACTTCCGCCGCGCGTCCCCCTTGGGGTTGGGGCACCGGCAGTACGTTGGGCCTGATGGTGGCCATCACCGCACCGCATCCTTGTCATAACTTTACCCTACAGGTTAATGTTGGAGTACTTCCGCCAGGGTCTGGCCACCCGTTTGTTCTCCAGGATATCCAGCGCCCTGGCGATATACTTCCTGGTATCGCTGGGCATGATGATATCGTCTATATAGCCGCGTTCCGCACCCCGGTACGGGTTTTCATACATTTCACGGTATTGCTGGATTCTCTCGGCGGCTACTTTGGCCGGGTCTTCGGCATTTTTAATTTCCTTGGCAAAAATTACGCTGGCCGCCGTTTCCGCACCCACAATGGAGACCTGGGCTATGGGCCAGGCGTAGACCAGATCGGCCCCGGTGTCCTTGCAGCACATCCCCAGGTAGGCACCGGCAAAGGACTTGCGCAGGATTACCGTGACCTTGGGCACCGTGGCGTCGATGTAGGCGTAAAGCATTTTGGCCCCGTGCCTTAAGATCCCCCTGTGTTCTTCATAGGAACCAATCATGTAACCCGGAGTGTCGTGGAAGTTAACCAGGGGGATGTTGAACAGGTCGCAGAAGCGCACAAACCTGGCCACCTTGTCGGCGGCATCGCAGTTGATCACGCCGCCCATATACAGGGGCTGGCTGGCCACAAGCCCCACCGTCCGGCCGGCAATCCTGCCGAAGCCCACAATCACGTTGGGAGCAAAGTCTTTCAGGATCTCAAAGAAAACCCCGTTGTCCACTATTTTGTAGATCACCTGGTGCATGTCGTAAGGTACGTGGCCTTCCTCGGGCACCAGGCCGTCCAGTTCGGGAATGCTCCTTTCGGCCTCGTCGCCGGTATCCACCCGGGGCGGCTTCTCCCGGTTGTTTTGCGGCAGGTAGCTCAGGAGTTCTTTGGTCTTGTCCAGGCAGTCCCTGTCATCTTCCACCACCACGTGGGTTTGTCCGGTCTTGGTGGCGTGGACATGCACGCCGCATAAATTCTCCAGGCTGATTTCCTCACCCAGCTGGGTCTTTACAAAGGCCGGCCCGGCTATCCCCATGAAACCGGTCTTTTTGCACTGGAAGACGAAGTCCTGCATCACCGGGTGGTAGGCCTGTCCTCCCAGGCAGGGCCCCATCAACAGGGCAATCTGGGGGATAATACCGGAGGCAAGGATTTGGGAACGGAACAACCAGGCATAGGCCTCCAGGGTGTCCATGCCTTCCTGAAGGCGGGCACCGCCGGAGTCGTTCATGCCCACAAAGGGTATGCCCATTTCCTTGGCCATGTCAATGGCCTGGGCGAATTTTTTTCCGTGGTATTCACCAAAAGTACCGGCCATGGAAGTATAATCTTCAGCCGCCACCATCACGTTCCGGCCGTTTACCTTACCGTAACCCACCACCACGCCTTCGGCCGGAACCTCCCTTTTATCCATCCCAAAGGCCGTGGTGCGGTGCTTAACGAACATGCCGATTTCCGTGAAGGTGCCGGGGTCAAAGAAGTATTCTATCCTTTCCCGGGCCGTCCATTTGCCGGCTTTGTGCTGCTGTTCCACCGCCCTGGGGCCGCCCATTTGCAGGATTTTTTCTTTTTTCTCCTTGAGTTCCTGGTAGCGATCCATTTATGCTTCCTCCTCCAGACGTGATCAGGACGAACGGTTGGCTTTGCGATAACCCAGAGCATCCTGGGAGATAATGAGCTTGTGGATGTTGCTGGTGCCTTCCACTATCTGATAGTATTTGGCGTCACGGAAGAACCGGGCCACGGGGTATTCCTCGGAGTAGCCGTAGGCGCTGTATATTCTCAGGGCATAATCAGCACACTTATTGGCGGCTTCACTGGCAAAAAGCTTGGCCATGGAGGTTTCCAGAGTGTTGGGTACTCCTTTATCCTTCAAGAAGGCCGCCCGGTAGGTTAATAGACGGGCCGCTTCAATGTCCACGCACATCTGGGCAATCATGTCCTGGATCATCTGGAACTTGCCGATGGGCTGGCCAAACTGCTCCCTGGTATTGGCATATTCGATGGCGGCGTCAAGGCAGGCCTGGGCCACTCCCACTGCACCTGCGGCCGAGGCCAGGCGGGTGTTGTCCAGTTGCTGCATGCAGATGGCAAATCCCTGGCCTTCCCGTCCCAGGAGGTTTTCTTTGGGCACCTTGCAGTTTTCAAAAGTAATGGTACCCACGGGCGAAGACCAGTTGCCCAGTTTTTCAGTTATCGCTTCTACGGTAATGCCTTCACTCTTCATGTCCACGATGAAGGCAGACATGCCCTTGGCCCGCTGGGAGGGATCGGTATAGGCGTAAACGAGGGCTATGTCGGCTACAGGCGCTAAGGAGATCCACATCTTGCTGCCGTTCAAAACATAATAATCTCCCTCTAAAACAGCGCGGGCCTTCATGGACGCCACGTCGGATCCGGCGTTGGGCTCGGTCATGGCAAAACAACCCAGCAGCTTGCCGCTGGTGAGTCCCGGCAGGTACTTTTGCTTCAGTTCTTCGCTGCCGTGACGCCAGATGGTAATGGCCGGGCCAAGGGTGTTGGCCGCAAATATGATGCGCAGGGAACTGTGCACCCGGGCTATTTCCTCGGCCAGAATGGCTAAAGCCAGGTAGCCCAGCCCGTTCCCGCCGTATTCTTCGGGAATAACGCAGCCTAAAAAGCCCAGTTCCCCCATCTTTTCCACCAGATCCCGGCGAAAGCGGTGTGCCTTGTCGTCGGCATCTACCGTGGGCAGCACTTCGCTCACGGCAAAATCGCGGGCCAGCCTTCTAATGTCCTGTAATTCTTCCGGTAAATCGAAGTTCATAAGATCTCCTCCCCGGTGAGAAATTCATTTTTGCCCTTAGTCAGCCGGACAACCCCCTGGACGGCTGTGCTTGGGAATAACCCAGTTTCCGGGATAATGTTTCCGCATTTCTTTAATGCACAGTACATTCCGAATAATAAAATATGTTCCAATAAATGAATTAAAAAAATTATCGTTTTGTAACTATAATGTTATAATGATTTTAAAGGATACTTTCTTTTTCTTAAGCCTACATAAATTGTTTAATCTTCTTCGTCAGCTCGAACCCAGTGCCATCGCCAGCACAGCTACATGCCACGGCATTACTTCTTCCCCACCAGTTCGAACCCCCGGTGGTAAGCTTTTAGGTTTAACTCCGCTGCGCTGCCAGAAAAGCGGTGCTGAATGCTTTTTTCCAGTGATTCAGACCCGACTATGCCGGTTAAAGCCACGATAACCCCTAAGGCAACCAGGTTGGCTACCCCCACCCGACCCAGTTCGCGAGCGGTATCGGTAAAGGGGAAGCCATAAGTACGCGCCCTGCTTTTTTCCATTTCTTCGGCAGTCACCAGGCCCTTATCGTAAATCAGGAGGGCTTCCGGTGCCAAAGACCGGGCGTATATTTCGTAGGCTTCCGGCGTCAAAGCAAGAACCAGGTCGGGTTCTTCAACGCCCGGGTAAATTATTTCCTGCGTGCTGATCACCACTTCCGACTTGGTAAATCCACCCCTGGTGGCAATTCCGTATGATTGCGTCTGCGTCGCGTTCTTTTCTTCAAAAAGGGAAGCTGCTTCGGCCAAAAGAATGCCGGCGACGATCAGGCCCTGCCCGCCCTCGCCAGCCAGCACCACCTGCCAGGTTTCCTTCACTACCGGTTCCCTCCTTTCGCCAGCGCTTTTTGGCGGATCAGTTCGTAGCGGGTGGTAAAGTCGGGCTCGTCGCGCTCGGCCAGTTTGCCGATAAAAAAGGAACCTGCCGGGAGATCTCCTCTTTTGGCCGCCGCCGAGCCTACAGGCACCGCCCTTTCCTTTAAAAGTTTCATCATCTCCACAGCCGAACCCAGACGGTTTCTCCGCCCGAAGTGAGTTGGGCAGGGGCTCATCACTTCGATGAAGGAAAAACCTTTTTTCCTGATCCCGTCGCGAATCAGCCGGTCCAGCTGGGGAACATGGTAAACGGTACCGCGGGCCACATAATTGGCGCCGGCAGCTTCCACCAGGCGGCAGAGGTCGAAGTCCTGCTCGGGGTTGCCATATCGGGTGGTACTGGTGACGGCGTCCGCCGGCGTGGTGGCGGAAACCTGCCCGCCGGTCATACCGTAATTGTGGTTGTTGACAACAATCGCTGTGAGGTCGATGTTGCGACGGGCAGCGTGGATGAGGTGGTTGCCGCCGATAGTTGCCCCGTCCCCATCCCCCATGAGGACAATGACGGTGAGTTCCGGGCGGGCGGCTTTTACACCCGTGGCAAAGGCCAACGCCCGCCCGTGGGTCCCGTGCAGGGCGCTGGTGGAAAGGTAATCGTCGGCTTTGCCCCAGCAGCCGATCCCGGTAACCACCACCACCTTGTGGCGAGGAAGGTTCAGCTCAGCCAGTGCACGTGCCAGGGCCCCCAGGGTAATCCCGTTTCCACATCCCGGGCACCACAGATGCGGCAACATCTTTTCGTCCAGGTACTCCCTCCAGTGTGTTTTAAGCACAGCCGACAAGGCCAGCCACCTCCTTAATCCGGGCACCGATTTCGGCGGGGGTGAGCCCTTCGCCGTTGGACTTAGGCAAACCAAAGACCGGTTTTTCTTTGCCGACGACCCGCTCGACTTCGCGCACTACCTGCCCCAAGTTTAATTCCGGTACCAAAAGGGCGCGGGCTTTCGCCGCTGCTCTTGCGATAAAGGTTTCAGGGAAGGGCCAAAGGGTAATGAGCTGCAGTACTCCAGCCTTTATATCCCGGACACGTAAGACGGCCTCCCGGGCAGGCCTTGTTGTGCATCCGAAGGTAACGACTAACAGGTCCAGTTCTTCCTCCGGGTTGTAATGGTGCTTCACCATCAGAATTTCATCCAGGTGATCTTCCAGCTTGGTGAAGAGGCGCTTGATTTTCGCCCCAGCGTTGGCGGGGTCGTTCTGGCTGTAGCCCCTTTCCCCGTGCATGGAGCTGGTGACGTGGAAAATGTATTCGCTCCCGTAGTCAGCCAGCGGGGGAACACCGTCAGCGTCCGGCTTAAAGGGGAGGTATTCCTCCGGAGGACAGGTCGGCCTTTTACGGTTGACAATTTTTATCTGGGCCGGGTCGGGAAGTACAACATTTTCCCGCATGTGGCCCACAATTTCGTCGGCTAAAAGGACCACCGGCACCCGGAAGCGCTCGGCGAGGTTAAAGGCTGTGACGGTGAGATCGAAGCATTCTTGCACAGTCGCCGGGGAAATGACGATGATACTCTGGTCGCCATGGCGCCCCCAGCGCGCCTGCATGACATCGGCCTGGGCCGGTTTGGTGGCTAAGCCGGTGCTGGGACCGGAGCGCTGCACGTTAACTACCACACACGGAACTTCACCTAATATGGCGACGCCGAGGTTTTCCTGCATTAACGAAAAACCGGGGCCGGAAGTGGCGGTAAAAGCCTTTACTCCTGTTAGAGATGCACCGATGACTGCAGCTATGCTGGCCAGCTCGTCCTCCATCTGGATATAGACGCCGCCCACCTCCAGAAGCCTTTGAGAACATACCTCCGCGATCTCTGAAGAAGGTGTGATAGGATAACCGGCGTAGAAACGGGCACCAGCGGTGATAGCACCTTCGGCGATGGCTTCGTTACCCTGCAGGAAAAGTTTTTTACCTCCACTAATTAACTGGTTCATTTTTCTATTCCCTCACTTCCAAAGCAAAATCAGGACATCTGAACACACATAGTTTACACGCTGTACATTTCTCGACATACTGAACCTGGGGATAATCTTTTTGACCCGGGATAAAAACTTGTTTGGGGCAAAAAGCTATACATATACCGCACTTTTTACAATAATTTTGATTTATGATAATCATTGGCATAAAAACTCCCCCATGAGTAAAGTCAAAAACGACAGAAGACATTATTTTCTAAGCGCACTATCCAGATCTTCCTTGATCAGCTCAGGATCTTCTAACCCAATTGACAAACGTACCATTGACAGGCTCAACTCATGCTCTTTTAACCAATCCTCATCAATATTTCGCATCCCAGTCGCAGGATACCACACCAAACTTTCAAAACTACCCCAGCTTGCTGCAATTTTAAATAGCCTCAGGTTGTTTATAAACGACCTGACTTTCTCGTAACCGTCCTTTAACTCTATGGCCATGAGCGAACCCGCACCACGCATCTGACGCAAGGCAAGTTTATATTGCGGGTGCGATTCCAGCATTGGGTAATATACACGAGCCACTTTGGGATGACTTTCCAAAAAACATGCTATTTCCAGTCCAACCTTATTGTAATAAGCCATCCGCAAAGCAAAAGTGCGCAACCCACGCAGAGCCAGCCATGATTCCAGGGGCCCCAGTATGTTTCCCAGTAAATAATGTTCACGCTCGGCTATTTTTTGTACTAAATGTTCATCTGCACATACCGCCCCGTAAAGCACATCACCATGACCGTTCAGGTATTTACTACCGGAATGAATGACCACATCAATACCGTAATCCCGTGGATTCTGGTTATAGGGAGTTGCTATGGTATTATCAATCAGAGTAGTAATACCATGACTCCTTGCCAATTTACCTATTGCCTCTAAATCCTGTAACGAATAGCGTGAGCTCGATGGGCTCTCCAAATAAAATATGGTTGTATTGGGACGAATAGCTTCGGCAAAGTCCTCAACCCGATGCCCCCCAACGAAGGTTACATCTATACTGTACCTGCGAGCTATTTCGTTCAATATGCGTGAAGAGTTTTTGTAAATAGTCTTAACTGCTACAATGTGATCACCGGATTTAGCAAGACCCAGGATAGATGCTCCAATGGCACCCATACCAGAGGCAAAACACTTACAGGCCGGTGCCTTTTCCAGGGCGGCCAATTTTTGTTCTAGAATTGCAGTAGTGGGATTGCTAACACGCGTGTAATAGAAGCGCCCGGATTTACCTTGATTGAAGTAATGTTGTGCTTCCTCTAGATCTTTAAAGTAGAAATTAACCGTTTCATAAACCGGAGGTATGATAGAAAAATCGAAGGCACCTTTTCTTTCACCTAAATGCGTACATACTTGGGCTATACGGCCTTCATAATCTACCGGCCCCGCTTCATTTGGCGGATACATAAAATCATCTCCATATTTAGGTTAAGGAGGCATAAGAGAGCCCATTAAGAAACTTAATGGGCTTCACCACATCAACAAATAAGTTTATTTTAAAACGCCCATCTCTTTATAATACCTCTCTGCACCGGGATGCAGCGGGATTGATATTCCGTTTATTGCAGTATCCAAGTTAATGCTCTTACCTTTTTCGTGTACTTTGGCAATTTCATCTCTTTTCTCGAAGATGGTCTTTGTAATATTGTAAACTACATCCTCAGGCAAATCGGCTCTTACACAAAGCGTGGCCAGTGAACCGGTAGTAATGATGTCCTTGTCAACACCCTTATATGTTCCTTTGGGTATAGTAACTGGATTCGAAAAGTACGGGTATTTTTCCCTAATTTTTCTAATATTTTCTGGTTCTATTGATAAAATATCGATATCATGCTGGGTGCTAACGTCAATAATTGATGAGTTGGGTGCTCCGGCATCAACCATTACCGCGTCTACCTGGTCGTCTTTCAAAAGTTCCATGGAAGGGCCATAGGCCAGATACTGCGGTTTAATATCATTCATTGACAACCCATAAGATTCGAGAACCACTTGCATTGCCATAGGGCTTGAGCTACCTTGTATACCTACAGCAACTTTTTTGCCCTTGAGATCTTTGTAGGATTTTATACCGGACTTTTTCTTTACCACAGTTTGAATTGTGTTGGGGTAAAGGGCTACCAGTCCACGGATATTTTCGACCTTCTGGTCTTTAAACATCTCTTTTCCGTTATAAGCCCAGTCAGCAATCAACGACTCAACAAAACCAATTTCGGTTTGTTTTTGCCCTATAAGACGCGCATTCTCTATAGAGCCACTAGTGGATTCAGCTGTCATGTTCACACCAATGCCTGCATTAGAAACCACGCTGGCAATAGCTGTTCCCAAAGGGTAGTAAGTGCCACTGGTAGCACCGGTTGAAATGGACATATTTAACACCT
Source organism: Desulfofundulus sp. TPOSR (assembly GCF_011393055.1). Taxonomy (NCBI): domain Bacteria; kingdom Bacillati; phylum Bacillota; class Clostridia; order Eubacteriales; family Peptococcaceae; genus Desulfofundulus; species Desulfofundulus sp. TPOSR. The sequence goes on from NZ_JAAOEF010000004.1 coordinate 222,046, forward strand.
TGGAACTGTCTTGACCGGTTTGCTCTTTGCTGCCTGTGCATCCGGTAAGTATTCCCATAAGAAAAACTAGTGTTGCAAGCAAGGCTATGTTTTTCTTAAGACCTAATTTTAACATCTTTAACCCCCCTTTTTTTGTTACGAGTTACGGGTCTCAGCTGTTTATCTACTCACTAACACTTTTCCCCACCTCCTCCTTAATAACAGCTTTATATTTATGCCTCTGCCAGATATAAAACAGCAACAGCAGCGCTCCCCCAATTAAAGAGGTAATCTTCTCTGGAAACAGCAACATAGCACCCATAACCACTAAGACTATTCTCTCCCAACCCTTGCATCTACAGTATAGGTAGCCTGAGAAGGCAGCACTAAATGCAACAATGGCAATCGCAGCTGAAATCGCTGTGAATATTACATCAAAGACAGGGGCCTTTCCCAGGAGGGCTGGATAGAAAACAAACAAGTAAGGTATCAGGTAAGCCACGGTAACATTTCGAGCAGCCAAAAGACCACTAATCAACGGGTTTGCCTTTGCAATACCAGCGGCTGCATAAGCGGCCAAAGCTACCGGGGGGGTGATATCGGCAAAAACACCAAAGTAGAAAACGAATAAGTGACAAGTTAGCACGGGCAGGCCCAGTGCGACCAAGGCTGGAGCAGCAATAGAAGCTTGTACAATGTAGTTGGCCGTAGTAGGTAGGGCCATACCAAGAACTAATGATGCAACCATTGTCATTAAGAGTCCTAAAATTATCTTATCTCCGGCAATAGCCCCAATTACGTTAGAAAACTTTATACCTAAGCCAGTCATACTAACCGAACCTACAATCATGCCCGCACACGCACATGCAGCAACAACCCCGTAAGCATTTAATGCTGCATTTCGCAGGGCATCCAGGATGTCAGCAAAACCCATTCTGGTGGACGCTTTAAGCATACTTGCCAGAATTAACAACGCGATGCTTGCATAAGCAGCCCTTGCCGGGCTATAACCCAATATTAAAATAACCACCAGGGCAGCAATGGGGAAAATATAAATCCATCCATCCTTTAAAACCTCCTTCATTTTAGGGACCTCTTCAGGAGGCAAGCCTTCCAACCCTGCGCGGCAGGCTTCGAAATGCACGTTCATATAGATGCTAAAGTAGTATAGAATTGCGGGTATTGCCGCAGCAGCAATTATTTTTATGTATGGGATTTGAGTAAATTCAGCCATGATAAAAGCTCCTGCACCCATAATGGGTGGCATTATCTGCCCCCCAGTAGAAGCATTTGCTTCCACTGCTGCAGCAAATTCCGGCCTATAGCCAACACGTTTCATCAATGGTATAGTGAAACTACCTACAGTTACTGCATTGGCTATGCTGCTCCCGGAAATGGTACCCATTAGCCCACTACCAATAACTGCAATTTTTGCCGGACCACCCCTCGATCTACCGGCGATAGACATCGCAAAATTGATAAAGAAATTGCCGCCCCCACTTCTTTCCAGAAAAGATCCGAACAGCACAAAAAGAAAGACAATACTTACCACCACACCCAAGGGGACACCGAATATGCCTTCGGTAGTCATGTACATTTGATTAATAATTCTCACCAAGTCATAACCGCGGTGTCCAAAAGTGCCCGGAATATAATGTCCAAAGTAATTGTAAAGCAAAAATAAGCTCGTAACTATAGGTAAGGGCCAGCCAATAGCGCGCCGGGTAGCTTCAAGGACCAGAAGGATGGCCATACCGCCCATAATCAGGTCAGCTTTATTCGGAACTCCCATGCGGTTAACTAAGTTTTCATAGTCTATCAATATATATGCACCAATCACTATTCCAGCTATAGCTAATAGTATATCGAAAATAGTAATCCTAGCCCCTTCTTTCTTCTTGTACGGACACATAAGAAAAATAATAAATAAACTGAGCATTAAAACAACGGCCCTTTGACACATTGCTACAAGGGGCAAGCTAATGGATGTTATTAGAATAAACAATGACATCGCAATTGCAGCAACAGTGATCACAACTCGTAGTATATTGTCCCTACTCATTGATACTCCCTCGCTCTTCTTTTATGGAATATTCATGCCAGGGAAATTCTTTTTATAAAGTCCTCAGGGATGGGGATATGTTTTTTTCCTTGTTGCCTATAACCCATAGCCTCGGACAAACTGCGGGCCGCATTGCGAATGGCAGCAGCATAATTCTCGATGTTACTTTTATTAGCCCTGGAATCCGGGAAGGATACAGATAATGCGGCTATAACTTTTGTCGAGTAATCCCTAATGGGTACTGATATACATGCGCTACCCGGGTGAAATTCATTCACGCTAACAGCCATGTCCATAAGGCGGGTTAAACGTATCTCCTCCCACAACCTCTCCCTATCGGTAATCGTATTGGAAGCGAAGCATTTAAATTCAACCCGGTTAAAATAGGATTCAATTTCTTCATCATCTAAGGACGCGAGCAACATGCGGGAGTCTGCACCGGCGTAAAGAGGGGATCGTTGTCCAAGGGGTACAAATGTGCGAACCGGATGAATTCCAGGTAATGATATAATACAAACCCTTTCGTCGCCTTCAATTACATCCAAGTATACAGTTTCTTTTAACTTATCCCTGAGTTTGCTCAGTACCGGAAAAGCTGCTCGATGTAAATCCATACCTGCATGAATTATGGCAACCAGGTCCAAGAATTTAAAGCTAAGGCGGTATTTTTTATTGGAGGGATTTTGGATAAGATAACCTCGCTTAATGAGGGTTTGCATAAGACGACTAACTGTAGGTGGTGAAAGATTTACTCTACGGCTTAGTTCAGTAAGACTTAATTCGCTTTTTTCAAGCGAAAAAGCTTCTAAGATATCAAGGGCCCTTTCTAAAGCTTTAACGTTCGGCATTGGCGACATAGCCCTATACCCATCCTCGTGCTTTAATTGCGCTTTCTAAACGTTTTAAAGCTTTGACCCATGCGGCCATACGCATACTGATATTGCGCTCCTTGGCGACGTGGTAAACCTGATTATAAACTTGGGTAAATATAATGTTGTATTGTTTCCTAACTTCTTCTTCCGTCCAGTAATGATCACATAACCCCTGAACCCTTTCCAGGTGTGCGATAGTTGTACCACCTCCGTTAGCCAAAATATCCGGCACTATAAAAGTGCCTTTGCTAAGAAGAATTTGTTCTCCTTCAGGAGTAATTGGGCCATTAGCTGCTTCAACTATTATCCTTGTTTTTATATTGGGTGCATTTTCTTCCGTAATGACGCTTTGGACTGCGGCAGGTATGACTACATTACAATCAAGACAGAGTAGTTCCTCATTAGTGATTGATTCTGATTTAGGGTAACCGACCACACTTCCGGTTTCTTCTACGAATTTTAAAACTTCGTACGGGCTCAAACCCTCAGGGTTCAAAATACCACCGTAAACATCGCTTAAGGCGACAATTATTACACCCTCGTCATAAAGCAAACGGGCCGCCCAGGAACCAACTTTCCCAAACCCCTGAATTGCAACCCGCAGGCCCTTCATTTGTAATCCCAGATATTTACATGTTTCACGAACGGCAAACATTACCCCTAGCCCGGTAGCCGACGGTCTTCCCTCTGAGCCACCCAAAACGAGGGCCTTGCCGCTTATGGCTGCCGGGTCATGGGTCATTTCGTGTATTTGTTCCCATTCATCAAGCATCCAGCTCATAGTTTGTTCATTAGTACCAATGTCGGCCCCCGGGAAATCCTTCCAGGTCCCAATAAGTGGTGAAATAGCCCTGATATAGGCACGGCAAACTCTTTCTAGTTCGAACCTAGACATTGTCGCCGGATCGCAAACTACTCCGCCCTTACCTCCGCCAGCCGGTATGCCGTTGAGAGAATTCTTAATGGTCATCCACAAGGCCAGTGCTTTAATATCTTCGAGGGTATTGTCCGGGTGGAATCTCGTACCTCCTCGAATGGGACCCAAGGCGTGACAATGGTGTACCCGGAAACCAGTAAAAATTTTAGTAGTACCATCGTCCATACGAACCGGGAAATGAACCGTATAAATTCGTTGCGGTTTTTTTAGCAGTTCCAGTATTTCATGAGACAAACCAGCTATAGCCGCAGATTCTTCCAGTTGTTTTATTGCTGTTTCCCAGGCCGTTTTTTTACAATGCATATTAAATACACCCCTGTTTTCACAATGTGAAAATTATTTTCATATTTTTAATTGCAAGAAAATTATACTGATACAAAAAACAAATCAAGTATGAATAATAAGCAAATAAGACAATTATAACCTGTTTTATTTTTATTTTCTTTAAAATGCTTATATTTTTACTTGAATTTGTGATTTAAGATGAATCTGGCTGAAATTTTGGAACAAGCACTAATTTTTTTTCAGATTTCACCTCGCAGTGGATACCCTGCCTTTAATTAACAGACTCGTGCTGCCTCGTCTGCAGTATACCTTCATCACCGGGTTAACGCCCATGCCGAGTGTACATCGAGTAGGAGGGGGCGGCTAACCCCCGTCCTCTCACCTATGAAAAAATGCAAGACCCTTTTAAAAAATTTCTTTGTGGGTAGTAACTCTTAAGCCCCCTAACTGTATTGGACAGTTTCAGCCCGTAGGGCTTTAAAAATGCATGTTCCTTGGTGAGCCCTTGAGGGATTTCTGGGCGGTGCCGCAGGGTAGCCTTGACGGCCGAGGACCCCGCACGTGGTACAATAGCTAGGCGACGGGGCGTGCCTCTTGTGCCGCATAAGATGTTCCCCGGAGCCGCCCCGTCGGTGGTTTTGATTAACCACGTGCGGGGTGGCAGTCAAGGCCGCCGCCCTGATTGAAATTCGCTAAAATCGTGAGCATGAAGGACCAATTGTCCAATCTTAGGAGAGGTCAACCCGGTAAAGGGAGTGTCCCTAGCCACCCCAGGTAGCTTACGTTGGTAATCTTCCATAGCCCGCGGCAGGTTCAGTCAAGGGTCTTTTTCCTTGACGGGTTCTGCCGCGGGCTATATCATTGTTACCCGCAAGCTACCTTATCCGGCCCTGGTAACGAAAATGGTGCAAATACATCGTCGGTTTCCATCTCCCCAACTCGTTCAAGGAGGTTGGACAAATCTTCTCGCATTGGGTACTTTACAGCCCTTTTAGCCAGGGTACGCAGCTTCCTCTCCAACAGGTCCCTGCGGATGTCTTTATCCTTTTCTTGTTTAGTCAATACCGCCCATATTATCGTGAGTAGTTTTCATGCCGTGGCTACAATCGCAATCTTATGGCCTTTTTTGGCCTTGAGTCTTAGGTAAAACGATTATAATGGACCCAGGATTTTAGACAGTGAAAAGGGGGTTTTTTAGAACCAAATGTCTGTTCGCAAACAATATTCGCCGGAATTCAAAAGCAAGATCGTACTGGAAATTCTCAAAGAAGATAAAACCCTCTCTCAGATATCATCGGAATACGGGGTCCATACCACTCAGTTAAAGAATTGGAAAAAAGAAGTACTCGAAAACCTGCCCCAACTTTTTGATAAAAGAAATATAGAAGCCATGAAAAAAGATTACGAAAAGCAAATCCAGGACTTGTATGCCGAGATTGGTCGTCTGACCACACAACTGTCCTGGTTGAAAAAAAAATCTGGCATCCAGCATGACCCGTGAGCAACGCATGGCCCTGGTCGAGTGGGATAACCCGGAAATTCCCATTGCAACACAGGCCAGACTTTTGAGCCTTAATCGCACAAGCCTTTACTACAAGCCTGTGGGACCTTCACCAGAGGAAATCGCTATCAAACACCGCATTGATGAGATCTACACAGAACATCCGTACTACGGTTCCAGACGGATTACAGCACAGCTTCGCCGCGAGGGCTTTGAAGTCAACCGTAAAGCAGTACAGCGACATATGCGTGAAATGGGGATCGCCGGTATCCATCCCGGGCCAAACCTGAGCAAGCGCAATCAGCAACATAAGGTTTACCCCTACTTGCTTAGAAACCTCGAAATCACCCATCCAGACCAGGTGTGGGGCATAGATATTACCTACATTCGCCTGCAAAAGGGCTGGGTGTACCTGGTAGCAATCATGGATTGGTACTCCCGTTATGTGGTCAGTTGGGAGATGGACCTCTCGCTGGAGATTTCCTTTGTCCTGGAAGCGGTTAAACTGGCCCTGGCCCGGTCCCGGCCGAAAATCATGAACAGTGACCAGGGAAGCCAGTTTACCAGTCCGCAGTACATAGAGCTTTTAAAAAATGCAGGGGTCCAAATCAGCATGGACGGCAAGGGTAGAGCTACAGATAACATCTTTGTCGAGCGCCTCTGGCGCAGTCTGAAATACGAAGAAGTTTACCTGCACGACTACGCCAGTCCCCGCGAGGCCAGGCAAAGAATCGCCCACTACCTGGACTTTTATAACTATCGTCGCCCTCATCAATCACTTGGCTACCAAACACCTGCAGAAGTTTACACACAATCATGCCAAAATATACAAAAGGAGGTGGCTACAACCAGGGATATTATAACAGATTTGGTAGTGCCAATGGTTAAATAACCCTAACCATTCTACCTATTACAAGATCTATAAAACACGTGTTTGGCTCTTAAATTTTAAATAAAACTGTCTTGACAATGGGGTCGTGCGGCTGAGCAATGCCGCGGGATATAGTGGGTGGGAAGCCCACCTGGTAAGGTCTAGCCAACCGCCAGTAGCCAGCCTTGGAGCCTGGCTGGGTAACCAGCAGGTTTAAGCGTAGGCAGGCAAGACAGCGGGCCGAAAGCCATGGCGCTGAAGGGATTGAGCCTCGAAATTTGTCTAAGCCGGGAGGGCCGATGCTCTGACCCCAGCAGAAGGCAACATGACGGTAATCACTAAAGGCAAGACTACCGTCACCTCCCCGGGGTCGTAGACCTCGGCACGCTGTACATTGTTATCCCACGGTAACTCAGGAGGCCCTGCCACCTCTTCCGGTCTCAGGAAGTATGGCCGACAAGCGATACAAAGTGAGGAAGCCAAACAGGAGGCAGGGAGTCGGATTACGGCATAGTACTGAGGAAACCGGGTAACGCCGGGGGAGGGAAGGCCGTAACAAGGGATCGCTCTTGTAAGGGAAACAATTCCCACACCCAGAGGTGGAACCGAATTGACAACGAAACTTGCAAGAATAGCGGAAGTTGCACGAAGGCAACCGAAGGAACGCTTCACCTCACTTATGCACCTTATAGATGTGGATATGCTTAGGATGTGCCATGCAGAGCTCAAGGCCAATAAGGCTGCTGGGGTGGATGGCATTACCAAGGGACAATATGAGGGCAACCTGGAAGCTAATATTCAGAACCTCCTAGAACGCCTCAAACGCAAATCTTACCGACCCCAGCCAGTGCGGAGGGTATATATTCCCAAACCGGGCACTGACCAGAAACGTCCGTTGGGAATACCGGCCTACGAAGACAAAATAGTACAACTGGCTATTAGCAAGATACTCAACGCCATCTTTGAGGCGGATTTTCTGGACATGTCCTTCGGGTTTCGTCCTCAGCGGGGCTGTCACGACGCTCTAAAGCTGTTAAACTATCTCATCGTAGCCAGGAAGGTCAATTATATAGTCGATGCCGATATTAAAGGCTTCTTCGACCATGTAGACCACGATTGGCTGATGAAATTCTTAGAGCACCGCATAGCCGACCCCAATTTTCTCAGGTTGATCCGTCGATTTCTCAAGGCGGGCATTATGGAAAACGGGGAACTAAGGGACGCAAGCGAAGGAACACCCCAGGGCGGCATAATATCGCCCATCCTGGCCAACATCTATCTGCACTATGTTCTTGACCTGTGGTTTGAAAAAGTGGTGCGGAAGCACTGTCGGGGAGAGGCCTACATAGTGCGCTATGCCGATGACTTCATCTGCTGCTTTCAATACAAACATGAAGCCGAAGCATTTTACCGGGCCTTAAGGGCCAGACTGGCTAAATTCTCCCTATCGGTGGCCGAAGAGAAGACCAAGATAATACCCTTTGGCCGCTTTGCGGCGCAATGGTGCAAACGAATGGGGAAGCGAAAGCCAGATACCTTTGACTTTCTAGGCTTTACCCACTACTGCAGCACCAGCCACCAGGGCAAGTTCAGGGTCAAGAGACGTACCAGCAGGAAGAAATTCCGGCAAAGTGTGCAGAGGATGAAGGAATGGATAAAGGCGAATCGCATGCTGCCGGCAAAGGCTCTCATGGGCCTTCTTAGGCTGAAGCTTGAAGGCTACTACCGTTACTATGGTATAACCGATAATAGCCAGCGCCTCCAAGCATTTCACCATATTGCCAGGTGCTTGCTCTTCAAGTGGTTAAATCGGAGAAGCCAAAGGAAGAGCTTCGACAGTGAGAAGTTCGAAAGGTTCCTGGAAAAGTACCCCTTACCAAGTCCCAGGATATATGTGAATATCATGGACATTCGGTTGCCGTCGGCATACATTGCGTGAAGGATTCCTTGAGGAGCCGTGTGCGTTAATTGCGCAAGCACGGTTCTGTGAGGGAGGTATGCTGTGAGGCATACCTCTACTCGACCACCTTGTCTCTTGATGTCGCCAATTTCGGCCAGTATGGTTAAAGCGCTCAGAACGTTAATACCGGGAATACCCATTAACAGGCGAACGTTTGGGTCATCTTTGGCTTTGTCGTGAATTTCCCCTTCAAGTTCATCAATTTCTCGTTGGACGTGGTCCAGTAACTTCAGGCAAGAAATCATGACTATTTGGTCGGTTCTGGGCAAACTAATCTCCTCCAGGAAAAGCCTCCCCTTTTTCCCAAATAAATCTGTACAGGGCGGGTTTAATCCGTTCCGGGTCAGAGCGGCATGAATTTTATTCTTCAACATGGTTCGAATCTTGGCCAACCGAATACGGTGATGTAGTAAGACACGTAGCTCATATTCGTTTTTGGCTGGCACCCATGTCATCGGAATAAAATCCGCCGCTAAAAGTTGAGCAAGGATTTGGGCATCCAAGGCATCAGTCTTTACACGAGCTTCGGCAATTGCACGGGTTTTTAACGGGTTGGCCACTACTACTTGTCCAGGATATGCTGATAGAATATCATAGATCCAAAAGGCGTTACTGGTGGCTTCCATCACTATGCGGGTATCCTGGTCGAGCGTTTTGCCAAACTCCTCCCAGGCCTCGCGGGTGTTAGCTAACCGGAAACGTCTTCTTTGTCCGTTTGAACCTATCTCATACCCCTCACAATACCGCTGATGTACATCTAGGAGCCTGTTGCAAAACTCCTTACCACCCACAAAAATCTAACGGAAAAACCATAAGATTTTCCATTTAGAAGGAATTGACCAGCAATTTGTCGAATATCTAAGGTATCATTAGATAGAGGGTGGTAATTTGAAATGCTGGGCCGCCAAAAACAACAATTGAAATTTACGAACATCGACGTCCTGCAGGCCTGGGAGCAAAAGCCCCTCGTTCCCGAAGACAGCTTTTACTATGGCCTCTCTCAGGCTGACGATATCTTCCGGGACGAACTATTTGCCGACTGCTATGCCTCCTGCGGACGTCCGTCCATCCCACCCAGCCGCCTGGTCAAGGTGCTCCTGCTGCAGTTTCACGACCGGGTATCAGACCGGGAAGCGGAACAACGTGCTTTATACGACCTGCGCTGGAAAGTAGCACTGAACCTTTCCCTGGGGGAAGCAGGATTTGACCATACCGACCTGTGCCGGTTTCGGGCCAGGTTATTGTTGAACAAGAAAGAACGCGCCGCTTTTGAAGAAATCCTAAAGGCGGCGGAAGCTAAAGGGTTGCTTCCCTATTTAGCCTATTTAGCCCCCTAAACAAATTGGAAAATCTCTGTGTAAAACCTATAATGATCTTAGGGGGTATGGTCAATGAGACAATACACCGAGGAATTCAAAGAGCAAATCTTGGCCGAATGCCAGGAGGTTGGTAATGTAGCCCTTGTGGCCAGGATGAAGAACAAGCCCTCATTGATGTCGTTATTCATTGGGCCGGGGGATACCACACCACCCTTAAAGTCAAGAAAAACCGCACCGGTCAGCATCAACATTCCACCAGCCGGGAAGTCGTTGAACTGGTGCGGGACCTGGCTCACGTTGCTTCCGATAGAGAGATTGCGCGGATCCTTAACCGGCTAAAGCTTAAAACAGGTAAGGACAATACCTGGACCGAAGGCCGGGTACGGACGCTAAGGAACTACCAGGATATTCCCGCCTATTCCCCGCAGGAACAGGCCCGAACCGGCTGGCTAAACATGGCCCAGGCCGCCGAATACCTGGGGATTAGCCCCATGTCGGTCCGGCGGTTGCTTTCTGCAGGGATAATTCCAGGGAAGCAAATTGTTCCCTCTGCGCCGTGGATTATTAGGAAGGAAGATTTGGACACTGAAGAAGTGAAATCTGCGGTTTCAGCCATTAAAGCAGGTAGGCGGTCTCCGCTACCAGAAGATCCGCATCAAATAAAGTTAGATTTTCCAAGCATGTAGCAAGGAGGGGCATTATGTCGTTGGATCGGGATTACCGATCATCACGATGTTTTCGCGACATTGGATAAATTCACCGGTGGCTAACTGCCAGACCAGGGCCTCCTTAACGTGGGGTAGGGCATCAAACTTGAATTCGTCGAGGGTTTTGACCAAGGGGAAGCGGGCATCCCGGATTCTTTTCTTTACCTGATTTTCCTTACGGACAGATACTTCCCGGGTCAACATCTCGTGCAGGAATTCTTCATAGCCGAGGCCTTTTTCGGCAGCCAAACGCAATACCTGCTGGTAATCAGCAAACGTGGAAAGTTTCAATTCCCTGGCCAACAGTGCTATGCTCTGGGGGGTACTCACCGGGTCGCACCTCCCAGGAGCTGGTCGTAGATGTGCAGGTCCACTGGTTTTACCTGGGGCAAGCCTGTTTCCAGTTCGAGCTGGCAGGTCACCGGTTTTTTCCTGCTGGTCAGATAGTAGTGTACAGCCTGGAAACTGTACTGGTTTGCTGCCAGGACCTGAACAATGGCTTCTTCCACCGCTTCAACGCCATGTTCCATAACCAGGCCCAGCACCTGGGCCAGTTCGTAGCTTTGAGCCCGGGTCAGAAGGTGTTCTTTCAGCTGGTTTAAATCGGGTGGTAGGACTGCCTGACGTAAGGGCAGGGCATTTTGCAAAGAACGGGGCTTTTTCACCAGCAACGGCAGGTAATGCTCCCATTCCAGCCTGGTTTTGTTTTGCTGGTAACAGCGTGGGTGACAGGCTATTTCCCGGGAGCGGTAATAGATCTTCACTTGAAAGGGATAGCCCTTCACCGTTACTGTTTTACCGGCCAGGGCCACCGGTACCGAATAACGGTTCCGGTCAAACTTAACCAGGCTCAGGCTATCCACCTCTGCCGTTCTGGTCCGGGCGTAGTCGAATTCCCTGGCCGGCAGTGGGGTCAGGTGCTGTTGTTCCAGGGTGAGCGCTTCTTTAACCGTAGTTGGCCGGTATTGCAGGTGCTTGTCCTGGTATTTCAGGCATCTTTTGTCCAGTTCGGGCTGCAACTCTTCTATGGCGTTAACATTCGGCACTGGAACGAAGATGTTCCGGCGAATGTAGCCGACCAGCCCTTCGACCAGGCCCTTTTCATGGGCTGCTCCGGGATTGCAAAAGTCCGCTTGAAAGGCATAGTGGCTGCGCAGGGCCAGGAAGTCCTTCTGAAGGCTCTGTACATATTTCCCCCAGCCGTCCTTTACTGCCGTTTTAAGATTGTCGTATATCAGCCGCTTTGATACACCGCCGAAAAAGTTGAAGGCTAAAACATGGCCGGCCAGAAAATTATCGCTGCTCTGATTGGGAAAAACGGCCACATAGGGTGCACAGCTATAACAGAGCCGGAAACAGAGGATGTTTACACGTATCCTCTCACCATTCACAATGACCACTGCCTGCCCCCAGTCCACCTGGGTCGCTTCGACGGGGTCGAATTCTAAAGGTATATACGCCTGCAGATTTTTCGGTCGTAATTCCCGAACCAGTTTTCTAATTGTCGAGTAAGAGCCGGTAAAACCTTGTTCATTCACCAGGCGTTCGTAAATGCGCTGGGCAGTATGTTGTTGTTTGGCAGGTGCTTCCCTATCTGATTCCAGCCACTCTTTAACGGTCTCTCTAATGGGGTCGGTAACCGGGCATTTACCCTGCCGGGGTTTCCTTTCCCAGGGTACATTTTCACCGTCACAGTAACGCTTGACGGTATTGCGGGATACGCCCAGTCTTCTTGCAATTTCTCTTTTAGAAAGTTTTTCCACGGCATAAAGGTACCTGATTTGTTCGTAAAGATTAATTTCAATCACTTCCCTTCTCCCCCCAGACCCGGATGAATGTACATCCAGTATAGGGGATTATTGAAGGAAGTGGATCAGTTTTAGAATATCAATTTCGCCAAAGTGGATCAGTTTCACATTATCATTTTGTCTACCACGGCTTCCAGGGTGGATCAGTTTGACAATATCACAGGGGCTAAAAATGGATCAGTTTTATAGTAGCAAATACACACGATAACTTGGCCGCACAGTTTCCCGGGGCGAGGGGCAAGGCCGAACTCAAAATACATACCGTCATCGGGCTCACCAGCAACAAAAAGAGCATAGCCATCTATCCCGGTAAGACCGCCGATATAAAAACCATGCGCATCGGACCCTGGGTGAAGGACAACATCCTCCTGTTTGACCTTGGTTACTTCAAGTACGAGCTGTTCAGCAGGATCAGGAAAAATAAAGGATATTTCGTAAGCAGGCTTAAGCAATCGGCCAACCCGACCATCGTCTCGGTGCTGCACGCCTACCGGGGTAACCCGGTCGACATTGCCGGCAAAAAGCTCAAGGAGGTCCTCCCCCGGCTTAAAGGGGAGGTTATCGACATTGAGGTGGAGGTCTCCATCAAAGCCAAGAAGACCGAAAAAGACAATACGTTCGAGATTTATCATCCCAAGGGTAGCACGTCTAAAGTTAAAGAAACCTTCCGTCTGGTAGGAGTGCTCGACAAGGAAAGCAAGACGTATCATTTCTACCTCACCAACATCACGCCGGAACAGCTTTCAGCAGAGGATGTAGCGCTCCTTTACCGGGCGCGCTGGAGCATCGAACTGGTTTTCAAGGAACTGAAGCGTCTCTACCAGTTGGATGTGATCTCCAGTGGGGCGCCTGCCGTGGTAGAATCTCTGGTTCTGGTGGCCATGCTGACCCTGGTTGTAAGCCACCGGCTGCTTAACCACATGCGGTTGCTGGCTCCGGAGAAAAGTGCCCGCTTTACTCCTTTGCGCTGGGCCGAATCGTTTTACTCCATTGCGCCGGTTATAATGGCTCGCGTACTCAAGTTTATCGGAGTTAACGAAGATCCTCTCCTGCTTATAATTTACTTCATGGCTGAGGGTGTCGATCCCAATGTCAACAGAGAACGCCTGTTGTCACCCTGGGTAAAGGCGGTAAATTCCCAGGTATTAGATGGTAATAAGTAACATATCTGGTAAACCGATCACGCATGACAAGCATATTATTATCACTCTCTCCGTCCAGGGCCACTTGACCAGGGATATCGCCCGCCTGACCCATCACACTCCGGAAGCCGTAGATGCTTATCTCAAGGTGTTCCAGTCCGTACTGGTCCTCTATCTCTACGATCTGCCCGTAGATCTCATGGCCAGGGTAACCGGACACGGCCGTTACCTTATCCTTGAACACCTCGAGATCGTCAAGGAGCACTTCCCGAACCGTAACGCCGTCAAAGGCTATCTGCGCAAGCAAGGACTCAAAATTTTGTGATTCGGGCCATCTAGACTATCGGACATGCGGGTCCGCATCCGGCGGTTCACCAAGCTTGACGAAGACTTTGATAGCGTTCGGTTAGGCTCATCAGGCCCTGGGACTGCCAGTAGGCGATGCCCAGGGCTCTATTCATTGGCCCGTGGGCCATCCGCCACGGCCCTTTGCGAGCGTTGGCGAATTCATGTACTACCCATTCAGGCAGTCCCAGTGCACGTAGCTCGCGGTACCTTGTCCGCACTCGCTTCCACTGCTTCCAGAGGCACATGCGCAGCCTCCTCCGCATCCAGCCTTCTAAGTTCTTGAAGATGCTGGGCGTTTCGGCCAGGGCAAAGTAGCCCATCCACCCGCCCAGGTAGGCGTTTAGCCGCTCTATGCGCTCAGCCATGCTTACGGGCTTATTCCGGGAAGTTATCTCCCGAATTTTCATCTTCACCCGTTTGATGGTTTGCGGTGCCAAGCGGATAAGGATTTGCCCTGCTTTGACCTTGTACATGCTAAACCCCAGGAATTTCAGTTTCCACGGCCGGTCTACCGCGCTCTTTTGTTCGTTAATTCTGAGCTTCAACCGCTCCTGCAGGAACTTACGGATACTGGCCATGACCCTTTCTCCCGCCCGCTTGCTTTTGACGTAGATGTTACAGTCGTCAGCATAGCGGACAAACTTGTGACCCCTCTTCTCCAGTTCTTTGTCCAGGTCGTCCAGCAGAATGTTAGCCAGGAGCGGGCTTAAAGGTCCACCCTGCGGCGTCCCTTCCGCCGTTTCCATGACCACACCGTTTACCATGACGCCTGCGGTAAGATAGCGGCGGATAAGTATAAGTACCCTCTTATCCGTCACTTTTCGGGCCACCCGGGCCATGAGAATGTCGTGGTTTACCCGGTCAAAGAATTTCTCTATGTCCAGGTCCACGGCCCATTCGTATCCTTCTTCCACGTATTGACGCGCTTTCCTTACCGCGTCATGGGCTCTCCTTCCGGGCCGAAACCCGTAGCTGGCCTCTGAGAATTGCGGGTCGAAAATGGGCGTCAATACTTGCAGGAGCGCCTGCTGGATTAGGCGGTCCATTGCGGTAGGTATCCCTAATAGCCGTTTGCCTCCCCCGGGTTTCGGGATTTCGACCCGGCGCACGGGCATCGGTCTATAGGTACCTGTGAGCAGTTCCTCCCGGATGCGCGGCCTTATCTTACACGAATTTGGTCCCGAAGCCGTTCGGTCGGGATGCCATCTACGCCGGGCGCGCCTCCGTTCCGCTCTACCCGCTTCAGGGCGGCCAGCATGTTCTCCCTGGCCACCACCTGCTCCATCAGGTTGCTATCCTGGTCTCCGCGAGGTGCCGTCCCGCTTTGTGCCGGAGAAGGACTCGGCCCTCCCGCGGTCCCCCGTGGCTTCACCACTTCCTCCCGCGGGCAGGCCCCTTCCGGGGTTTTCTGCTGTCTTCGCCCTTCTCGCAAACGCATCGGTCCCACCTCTGACTTGATGTTCGGGCCTTCCCCTGGAGTTCATGACCCCCAGGGTACTATGCCCTCTGCTGACTCCTGCCGGTTCAGCCGTGCCTTTCGACACGGGTTACCAGCTCTACCTGGCTTACCGGCAGGCCTCCCCGGGTAAGAGCGTTAACCTTCACCCCGCGCCCGCCCCATCTACTCTACCGTCCCTTGGCAGCCTGGGATTTCGCTGTGTAGTGCCAGCTCATCCGAACGGTCTAGCCTCTTATGGGGTTCTTGTTCATCGGGCCGTGGTTTTGCCGCCGGCGCACCGATCCGATTCCACCTCGCGATGGACACCCTTGCCTTTGGCTAGCAGACTTGTGCTGCCTCGCCTGCAGTGGACTTTCACCACCAAGTTAACGCCCATGCCGGGCGCACGTGGATGGCCCGGGCAAAAATTTCCTTGCCCGTGCCGCTTTCCCCGGTGATCAGGACGGTGGAATGGCTGCCGGCAATCTTGGCTGCTTTGGCTTTCAATTCCCTTATGGCCCGGCTTTCCCCGATGATGTCGTCAAAGGTAAAGACCTTCTGGGCGCTCATAATTTCATAGGCCAGCTTTTGCGTCTCCTTGAAGTCCCGGGCCGAGGCCACCACTCCTACGGGCCGGCCGTCGCTGCCCATTATGGGGCGGGCCGTAACCAGAAGATGCAGCCGCCGTCCCCTGGCCTGGACAAAACACTCCCGGGAGGTGAAGCCTCCAGGCTGGCGCAGGGCCTGCAGGAGGGGAAGGCCGGCTAAGTGTTCTTCCAGGCGCTGGTGCAGAATTTCGTTTTTGGGTACATTAAACATCCGTTCGGCGGAGAGGTTGAAGTGGGTCACCACCCCGTCGCTGTTGATGGCAACGACCCCTTCATCCACCGCATCCATGACCGCGTTCACCTGGCTGGCCATGATCATTTTCTCGGCCATGGCCTCGGTTTCCAGCACTTTGGCTGCGATCAGGTCGGCCATGCGCCCGATAAATTCCATCAGGGATTCGGTGCGGGAGCACAAGGTGACCTTTTGTTCGTCGCTAAAGGCAATCAGGCTGATGGTGCCGATGACATTCTGTCCGGCAATGATGGGGTAAACGATGGAAGCTTTATAAAAACAGCTCCCCGTCAGGGGGCATGACATGCAGATGGGGTGATAGCCTGCTTCTTTGATAAAAATGGGCTGGCTGGTCTTGAGCACATGCTTATTCACAAACCCCCGCAGGAGGCGGGAGCCCACGTCGTTGCGCACCTTGCCCGTGCCGGCCACCCGCACCAGGTCGAGGTCGATTACTTCGACCTCGACCCCCAGGGCGGCGGCAATGGCTTCGGCGGCCCGCTGGCAGTCTTCTTTCACCTGATCCAGTCTGGACACGGGACCTCACATCCGTTTGAAGTGCTTTTCAACTCGAGGCAATTTTATGCCCCCAGCAATAAAGGCCGGGGATCTACGTAATGCTGCTCCAGTCCCAGGCTTTCCCGGGGGAGTTCCAGGGCCACCCCCAGAAGCTGGGTGAAATACAGGACGGGAATCTGGCGAAAGCCGGCGTCTTGTTCCAGGATTTTTCCCTGCAGCCAGTCCAGGTTGAACTGGCACAGGGGGCAACTGGTGATGATTGCTTCCGCCCCTTTGGCAGCGGCGGAGTTGAGAATGTCCCGTACCCTTTGCTTCACCAGAACATTTTCGTGCAGCACCTGGTAGGAGCCACAGCAGGTGGTTTTATGGGGGTATTCCACCACTTCCGCACCAAGGGCGGCGACCAGCTCTTCCATGACGGTGGGGTTCTCCGGATCGTCAAAACCCATCTCCAGAGCGGGCCGCACAAGCATGCAGCCGTAATAACAGGCCACTTTAAGCCCTTTCAGCTTGCGGCCCGCCCTGGCCCGAATGGTGTCAAACCCCACGTCTTCTTTGCAAATTTCCAGTGGATGGACCACCTGTATTTCCCCGGTATAATTTTCTTCCAGGTAATTATTGAGCTTTTGCCTGGCCTCCAGATTATGCTGCATTTCATAATTTACCCGTTTTAGAACGTTATAGCAGAAGGAGCAGACCGTAAGCAGCCTGTCTTCTCCTTCTCCGGCGACACCGGCCAGAATACGCGCCGCTGCGACCATGCCCATGTAATTATCCCGGGCCAGGGGAAATACCGTTCCGCAGCAGGTCCACTGGGGCAGCTCGGCCAGCTCCACCCCCAGAGCGGCCAGGGAGGCCCGGGTAGAATTATCCAGACCTCTTGCTTTATTGTATAGCGTACATCCCGGAAAGTATGGTATTTTCATCCCTATGCCCCCCTTTTCAAGCGCTCAGCTTGCGAAAACCACTGGTCAGGGCCATCTGGGGAACCCGGGTGAGCAATTCCACCGGTATTTTCTCTGCAACCAGCACTTCCCCGCCCGAACGCAGGTTGATTACCCGCAGGGCTTCCATTAACCGGGCCAGATCTATACCCCGCGGGCAGCGGGCGGTACAGAGCAAACAGGTGCTGCAGACCCAAATGGAGCGGCAGTGCAGGGCTCGGGCGTCACCCAGCTGGAGCAAGCGCATGACCTGCCGGGGCAACAGTTCCATGACCTCCCTGCCCGTACATCCCGCACTGCAGGTGCCGCACTGCATGCATAAATACGGGTCCTGCCCGCTGATTTCCTTAATGCGTTCAATAATCTCCCGGCTCATTTTGTTTGATAGTTCCATAACCATTGGCATCGGGCTCCTTTAATTCGCTTTAGTCAGTGAGGCGTTATCAGTTCCTTTTCACTGTTTCCTGAATTCAAGAACCAGGTCTTGACCTGACAGACGGATAAAGAAGCTGCCGCGGTAAGCCTCGCTTTCCTGAGGGAAATCACGGCGGTAATGAGTACCACGGCTCTCCTTTCGGCGCAGGGCGGCCTCCACCACTGCCCGGGCAACCAGGCACATGTTTCTGACCTGAAAATATCTTTTCGTCTCGTGCTCATTCGCAATTCGGCAGGTTTTCAGGGACCTTTCGCAGGCCATGATCGTATTCCGCGCCCTTTCTAGAGATTGCTGATCCCGTACCAGGGAGGCGTCCTGCCATAAAGTCTGCCGTAAGGTGTCGCCCAACTCCTCCGGTGAGACACTTCCCTTCTCTTTGAAGGTTAGGACAGGGGGCGCCGGCAGCGGCGGTAAAGAACTTCCCATCCCGGCGGCGAATTTCCCGGCGGCCTCACCGGCACAACAACCAGAAACCAGGGCTTCGCTTAAGGCATTGCCGGCCAGGCGGTTGGCACCGTGCACTCCGCCCGTCGCTTCCCCGGCAGCAAACAGGCCGGGAACACCGGTATAACCCTGCGCATCGATTTTTACTCCGCCACAGAAAAAATGAGTGGACGGGTAGACAATGAGCCAGTCACGAGTGGGGTCGCAACCATGTTTGCGCAAAAAATTGGTTAACTCACCGTATACACCGAGGAGTACGTCCTCACCAATGCCGGTGCAGTCCAGGTAAACGCCCCCGTCGACACCGTTCCCCCTGGCGACTTCCCAGAAAATAGCCCTGGCCATGGCATCTCTGGTAGCCATATCTCCCCGGGGATCATACCGGTCCATAAATCTCTCGCCGGAGCAGTTGCGCAAAACGGCTCCATGTCCGAACAGGGAATTGGAAATGGTTACCTTCACCGGTTTAACTCCCATGGTCGGATAAAACTGGACGAACTCCATATCCCGGAGTTCCGCTCCCGCCCTCAGGGCCATTGCATAAGCGTCTCCGGTTATGTCATTAGTATTATTGCTATGGGAAAATAACCTTCCCCCGCCCCCGGCAGCCAAAACAACTGCCTTTGCGTTTACGCCAATCAAAGAACCTGAGCCCCGGCTATCCAGCACATAGGCCCCGCAAGCTTGACCGTCATATACTGCCAGCTCTATGGCCAGGTAATGGTCCAGGCAAATGATCCGGCTTGTTCGGAGAGCCCGTGCTAACGGTTGGGTGATGGAAAGCCCTCTCACCTTGTATGGATAGTCCGAGTAAACTGTTGTTACCATACGGGCAAAGGTATGGCCGGGAGGCCGCCGCCGCACGACTCTCCCCTCCCGGCGCTTCAGTTTTACGCCGTGGGCGGCTTCCAGCTGGAGCAACACCGGGCCGGCCTTCTCCACCAGATTCTGGATCAGAGCCGGGTCCCCAATTTGTGCCCCCCCGCAAAAGGTATCCTGGAAAAATTGCTGTTCGCTGTCCCCGGGCATTTCCGCGCCAAGATAAGCCGAAAACCCTGCTCCCGAGACTATGGTGTTCCCTCCGCGGCCTACCGGTGCACTGCTTGCCAGAACCACTTTTTCTACATATTTCCGAGCCCCAATTGCTGCCATCAACCCGGCCAGGCCGCCGCCCACAACCAGAACATCACACCGGAGCTTCTCCATTACCTTCACCCTCATCTTTAAGGACAACAGTCGCCCGCCGCGGATCAAAACAACAGCCCAGGCGCAGGCTGACGATCCGGACGCCGCTGGCCCGTGCCGGACCAATTTTGACGAAGGACCCCAGCGCCGTCACCGACCGACCTAGACCCAGCGGCCCCACGCCCGTATTGTTCACCATTTCCGTTATCTTTGCTTCCCAGGGACTTTGCCGGGTAAAGTCGCCCTCCAGAGCGGCTGCCAGCTGCAAGGCCGCGGCCTCATACTGGGTTCGCCCAATGCCGATAATGGGCACGCATGGGGTGCACCCTAAAGCGGCGGCTGCTTCCGCCGCCCACCGGCCCACTTCCTCAATCACGTTTTCCCCACGGTGGCGATGGAAGACACGCATGGTCTTGCCCCGTATCTCCGGGCCTCCACCAAGCATCAGTACCGTAATTTTCAGGATATTCCCGGAAATGGAATATACGGTCACGGGGGCCGCCTCCAGCATACCCGGGTCGTCATACATCCCCAGGATTTGTCCCAGGCGCTCCATACCCTCCCCCCGCACGGCCATTGGACGCCCCGGCAATGCCCTCAAACCCTCCCTGATCCCTTCGGCAACAGCCTGGAACACTTTTCCACTAATGCGCACCTGGTCACCGATCTCTAAAACAACGTGCGGGATGCCGGTGTCGTCACAAAGGGGGTACTTTTTCTCCCGGGCCACTTTGGCGTTTTTTAAAATTTGCTCAAGGACCCACCTCCCCCGCGGGCTGGTCTCACGTTCCAGTGCCTGTTGGTAGGCCTCCACCTGGTCGGGCCTGAAGGTGGTGCTGGCCTGGATGAGAGCATCCCTGGCAGCAATGCTAATCTCTTCGCTGGTAAGCATAACCGCCCTCCTTTAAAATATGGACTCCCCGTGGGCTATGGCCACGATGGCCGGGAGATCCTCAACCACCAGTTCGTGCATGGCTTCCATACCATCTTCGGGAAATGCCGCCACCCTGGACGAACGTATATTGTTCATAAACAGGGCAGTGACCGGCGGGGTGACCAAAAAAACGGCCCCGGTTTCCTGCAGTGCCATCACCGTCTGTCTGCTTAAAGCCCCCTTGCCCAGGTGAATCCTGACACCGGCCCGCGACAGAACCGGAATGCTCCCTTCGATTTCCACCTTGTTGCTGGTAGTGGGCCCAATGCCGGCTGGACTTACGGCAGTATGGAAAATGACGGCCCCTTCCAGCTGCAGCCTCAATTTGGGGAGTTCACCGTTTTCAATGGCCCGGCATAATTTGGGTAGCACGGCATCCCGCCCGGTATAAATGGAGCCGGATATTTCAACCTGATCACCGACTTTAAGCTGGCGCACAATCTCCGCAGAAACAGGCGTCCTGATCTTCATTTGTCCTACCCCCTAAGCATACAGCCGGGCTTTATGCTCGGCACTCAGGTAATCCGGAATCAGCAACGGGGAAGTAACCGGCTCGGTAATACCGGCCTCCAGCAATTCCCGGTGAAAGCTGCGCACATGGTCCAGGGTTAACTTACCGGTCCGGCTGCTTTGGGCGTATATGGCTGCCGCCGCACCGGCACGCCGGCCAAAAACAAAGATATCGACTAAAGAATTGGCCCCCAGGCGGTTGCGACCGTGCACCCCGCCCCCCACTTCACCGGCAACGAAAAGGCCGGGGATGCTGGTCTTACCCTGGGGATCGTGTTTCACACCGCCGTTCTGGTAATGCTGCGTGGGGTAGACCAGGATGGGGTCGACGGCCACGTCAATGCCGTACCTTTCAAAACGCTTGCATATCCCGGTAAACTGGTGCACCATCTTTCCCTGGCCGCCAATAATATCGATTAAAGGGGTATCCAGCCAGACTCCTTCGGTCCCGGTAGGCGTGCGCACCCCGCGCCCTTCCCGGCATTCGCGGATGATAGCCGAAGCAACGGCATCCCTGGTTTCCAGCTCGTTAATGAAACGTTCACCCCTGGCATTGACCAGCTGGGCGCCGTGGGCCCGCAGGGCCTCGGTAATCAAATAACCCAGCATTTGATCCGGCCAGGCCACGCCGGTAGGGTGATACTGAACTGCATCCACATAAAGGAGCGGCGCACCCGCCCGGTAGGCCACAACCAGGCCATCGGCCGTGGCCCCGTAATGGTTTGAGGTGGGGAATTTATTGATATGCAGCCTCCCCATGCCGCCGGTGGCAAGAATGACTGCCCCTGCCCGCACTACCAGGTACTCCTGGTTGTCAAAATTATAGAGTACCGCACCGGAGCAGTTCCCGTTTTCATCCAGAAGCAGTTCCACCACTGCACAAAATTCCATGACTTCAATATCTTTGTTACGTACTTCGTCCCGCAGTACCCGCATGATCTCCAGCCCGGTTAAATCTTTGCAGGAGTGTGACCGGCGGCGGCAGTGGCCGCCGGGAGCGTGGGTAAGGATGGACCCGTCGGGCCGGCGGTCAAAGACAACGCCGAGGTTCTCCAGCCACTCCACCACCAGCGGGGCGTCCAGCACCAGGGCCTCCACCAGTTCGGGCACGTTTTCATAGCGCCCTCCCCCCACCGTATCCAGGTAGTGGAGCATTGGTGAGTCATCAGGTTCCGTGGCTGCAGCTATCCCCCCCTCGGCCATGATGGTGTTGGAATCACCCAAACGGAGCTTGGTGGCCAGCAACACCCGGGCGCCGTGCTCGCAGGCTAGCAGAGAGGCTGTACAGCCGGCACCGCCGCCCCC
The DNA here is from genome assembly GCF_011393055.1 of Desulfofundulus sp. TPOSR. Taxonomy (NCBI): domain Bacteria; kingdom Bacillati; phylum Bacillota; class Clostridia; order Eubacteriales; family Peptococcaceae; genus Desulfofundulus; species Desulfofundulus sp. TPOSR. The sequence goes on from NZ_JAAOEF010000004.1 coordinate 244,392, forward strand.
GATAACCAGCACGTCTGTTTCGTAATCAGCCACATCAAGACGGAACCGGTCGGGATCGATCCAGCTTTTCCCCTCCAGCAGGTCGGCCAGTTCCTGCGGCACCCGTTCCCCCCGGTTGGGGCCGACCCTCAGTTCCCTTTTGCTTTCCACACGATAATCGGGATGAAACGCGGCCAGCAGAGCGGTTTTTTCCTCCGGTGTCAGGCGGGGAAACTCCGTATCCAAACGCGCCTGCCTGGACGCTTTCACCCGGTCAATGGATTGCCTTAACTCATCGGGATAGCCTTTTATGAACATATTTCTTTCCCCTTCCTCCCGCTAGTACTTGGCCGTCACGATATCACGCCGGTCATACAGTTCCTTCAGCGACTGCCGGTCCATGTTCCTGAGCCTGCGTACTTCATCGTTATAAATGCCCTGGCGGATTTCATCGGCACGCTTCCGGGCATAACTGTATTTTTGGGCCAGCTCTTTTCCATACACCCGCCGTGCATACATGGCCACGTTGAACTGGGAAATTTCGGCCGGGCAGCGGGCGGCACAAAGGCCGCACATGAGGCAATCAAAAGATAGTTCTGTAGTTAAAGCCAAATCCTTTCTTTGCGCAGCGGCAATATAGTACATCACGTCAAGTCCCTGGGGGCATATTTTAGTGCAGACGTTGCAGCCGAGACACCGGGCCAACTCGGGATACAACCGGTAGAATTCCGCCACGGGGTCGGCCGGACGGTTGAGGTCATAAACGGCCTTTTGGGCGGGGAAAAAGGGAACCTGGGTAAGGCTCATGCCTTCTTCCACGGGAGTCTGGCAGGCCAGTCCCGATTTTAGCCGGTAATCGCCTGCAATCCTGTACACGACGGCACAGGCGCCGCAGGCCCCCGCCCGGCAGCCGCAACCGCGAATCAACCGGTAGCCGGCATATTCAAATGCCCTCATGATCGTATACCCTTCCGGGACTTCATAACGCTTACCCATGATATAAACATTTACCTTGGACATGTTACTTCACCTTTCCAGGCCAAAAATTTGCTCTGCTACCCGTGATACGTCAGGAAAACGGTCAATTTCTAAAACCAGGCCGATAACAGTTGCCGTGTTTTCTGGTTTTAGATATGGGCCAGCCAATGCCTTAAACTTGTTTTTGATTTCCGACCAGGTGAGCGGGTTTTCCGGATCTCCCCGGCGGCAGGAAACTGCGTGACTAAAGGTACCCCGGGCCGTATCAATCACCACCCGCGCGCCCCGTTTGCCGGGAAAAGCGGCCTGAATTTCTTCATCAACAGACAGGAAAGTATTCCTCATGAGCCGTCGTATTTCCGGGTGTGCCAGTTTGCTTTCCGTAAAATCGGCCAGGGTTAGACCACCGTACATGACGGCAGCAGCAACGCAGTAGGGGACGCTGAATTTGGCCTCGTAAGGAGTGACCGGCGAGGGATTGCCGGCCACCTCCAGGGCGGCACGGTAAGTATCCACTTTAATTTGCCTTATTTCTTCCGGCCTCACCCTGTAAGTATCCACGATGCCCAGTGCCGCGTCTATGGCGGCATGGGTGTGGCCGCAGGAAGGGTAATACTTGTGGGTGACATCCATGATGGTGTAATTTTTCCCCAGTTCTGCGAAGATTAAGGAAGGGTTAAAGGTATCCGCCATGGCCGCCGCAAAGCCCTTCTCACCCTCAATGATCTGGTGCGGCCCGCGAAAACCTTCTTTCACCAGAAGGGCCGCCAGCACACCGTTCATGGCTGCCTTGCCGGCGTGGAAGGGCTTCCCCATCGTCCCACCGGCCTGCCACAAACCGGCTGCCTGGGTGCCCGCCAGTCCCAGGCATTCTTCAACCTGCGTAGAGCTAAGATTCAACAGAACCGCCGCCGCTACCGCCGCCCCAAAGGTACCCACCGTACCGGTCGTATGCCAGAAACGGTAATGGGAGGGGTTCACGGCAGCCCCCAGGCGGTTGGAAACTTCGTATCCCAGGGCCACCGCCCGCACCAGTTCAGTGCCGGGAGCCCCCAGGTAGTCGGCCACGGCAAAGGCCGCCGAGATCACCGGTGCACCGGGATGATAAAGGGCGTCTTTATAGATGTCATCAAATTCGATGGTGTGTGCCATCACGCCGTGGACCAGGGCGGCGTTTGGTACCGGAACCTTGACGGGTAAACCGGCCACCCGTGCCTGCTCATTGCCACCCCATCCCTGGACCAGCTTACGTGTGATTACGGCCACCGGTTCATCCACTGCCGCCAGCAGGCAGCCAAGCCAGTCCAGGATGCACATCTTGACCTTGTCCACAACCTGATCCGGCAGGTCTTGATAGCCCGTATTGCTCACAAACCGTGCAACCTGTTCGGTAATCATGGGCAACCTCCTCAAACTCTCCCCACGATCTCCGGCGTAACGGTAAAAAGTTCATTAAATGTGTCCACTACTATAGCGCCCGCTGAACGCAGGCTTTCCACCTTGCCCCGGTGAGTTCCCTTTCCTCCTTCGATGATGGCACCGGCATGGGAAAAGCGGGTGCCGCTTTTGGCCGCCGCGCCGCCAATGAAAGCCACGAGCGGTTTGGTAAACTCGCCGGCCTTGATCAGTTCGGCGGCCATTTCCTCCTGGGAGGTTCCAATCTCCCCAAACATTACCACCACCTTGGTTTCCGGGTCCCTTTCAAACTCCTTGAGTAGTTCCGGGAAAGGCAGTCCAATGATGGGATCCCCCCCCACGTGAACCACCGTACTCAGGCCCACCCCGGCTCTGGTAAGGTAGTAGGAAATGGCTGAAGTAATCCCCCCGCTGCGGGAAATAACCCCCACGGGTCCGGGGTGAAACCACTCTTTGGCCGTGTCGGCCTTACCCCCGATCATGCCTACCACGGCTTTCCCCGGACTGATCAGGCCCAGCGTATTGGGGCCGACAAAACGCACGTTTTTCCTGCGGGCCAGCGCGTCTATTTCCAAAACATCATACAAGGGTACCCTGTCCGGAATAATGACCAGCAACTTCACCCCGGCATCAATTGCCTCAATGGCCGCATTTTTAACAAAGGGGGCCGGTACAAAGATCACGCTCACATCCAGAGGGCCTGCTTCCTCCCATGCTTCTTCGACAGTATCGAACACCGGCACCCCGAAAACCTCTTCCCCTTTTTTTCCGGGGGTAACGCCAGCCACTACATTGGTCCCGTATTCTACCATCAGCTTTGTCCGGACCATGCCCTCCCGGCCGGTAATTCCCTGAACCACAACCCTGGAACGCTCATCAATTAAAATGGACATTATTTCACCCCCATTAAGGCGTCAAGTCCGGGAATCGGGAGCTCTATTTTCAGGCCGCCCGCCCCTTGAAAATGGCACTCCAGTTCACAGGCCAGGCATTCGGTGCACTTGCCTTTTCTAACCTGCTCGGCGTCCATAGCCAGTACCGGTACATCTCCTTCCAGCTTTAAAACCCCGGCCGGGCAGGAAGCCACACACGGTTTCCCTTCGCATTGCCGGCAGCGCTCGTAATCGAAAACCACCTGGCCGGTGATGGTTGCAAAGATGTAGTCCTGCATCAGGACACCGCCTTTCTGGTCTTATTTTCCGCAATCAGTTCTTTAAGCCTTTTTACACAATACTCCACCGGCACATCCCGCCCGTAAGCTTCAACTTTTCCGGGCAGGTCCCGGGTGTACTCCGTCAGAACGCGGATGGCTTCTTCTTCCGAGTTACCTCCGATCCTGATTACCGCCGGTATACTCAAGTTAACTTCCCGGAAGGCCTTCACCATTCCCCTGGCCGTGTGGTATTGCTCCTGGCTGGCCACACCGGACCCGGAATGGAAATACCCTTCCAGTTTCGGCTGGGACAAAATAATTTTAGCCGCCCGGTACACTTTGGAAGCCGGCGGGTTGCCGCTGGTGTCACAGAAATTGGCCAGCTTGAACCCCGCCCGCATCAGTGCATCCATGGCCATCATGGAACCACCGCCACCGCCGCCGTGGAAACCGATATAACCCTCATCTTCATACTGGGTTTCCAGTTGCAGGAAGTAAAAAGTCCCCCGGTAATCCTTTTCTTCAACCTTGTAGGCTATCTTTTCCAGCGGGGTCGCCGGCCGGTCAAACTCCCGGGCGATCTCGATGCCCAGTTCCGGATGGCGGAAGACGGCATTATCATCCACCGTCACCCGGCAGTCAGCGGCGTATATTTCCCCGGAGCGATCCAGGACCAGGGGATTAATCTCCAGGGACCTGGCCTCCACTTTCCGGGCCAACCGGTAAAGCTTGACCAGCACCTGGACCAGCTTGGCCTGCAACTTGCCCCTGATCCCCGCTCTGCGGACCAGGTTGCGCGCTTCGTGCTCCCTCAGGCCCGTGAAAATATCCACCGGCAACCGCCAGACCTTATCCGGGTGCGCCCGGGCAATTTCCTCGATCCCGGTACCCCCCATGGTGCTGAACATCATCACCGGGGAGCGGTACTGGTCGCTTACAATTACACCAGCATAAAATTGTTCTGCTACGTCCAGCTTTTCTTCCACCAGAACCTTTTCCACGCGAAATCCTTTTAACTGAAGCCCCAGTATGGCCTCAGCGTGCATCGCAGCTTCCCCGGGCGAATCGGCAAATTTAATTCCTCCGGCCTCCGCCCTACCGGTTACCCAGGCCTGTGCCTTGATGGCTACGGGCTTACCGAGTTCGGCCGCAACCTCTCTGGCTTCTGCCGGCGTTCCAGCCAGCCGGCCCCGCGGCACGGGAATGCCGCATTCTTTTAACAGTTCTTTCCCCTGGTATTCGAAAAGTCTGGCCATGGAACAACCTCCTTGCAATTGGATAATTGGGTGGACCAAATAATTAACTGAATGCTTGTTAAAATGCTTACGGTAGATCCCTGACTGCAGGCCCATCATAATGGAAACCGGTGGGATCTATGCGCCGCATGGGACGCTGCCGGACGCGCTCCTCCACACTGTGGGCAATCAAGCCGGGCAAGCGCGCGAACATAAAAATGGCGTTGGCCAACTCGGGGGGATACCCCATCTCACATAACAGGGCCGCCATCATGCCGTCCACATTTAAGGGCAATTCCTTACCCCGGCGGCTTAGCGCGGTTTCCACCGCCAGGGCCATGCGGACAAAGGGACCGGCAAAGCCCAGTTTTTCGGCCTTTTCTTTTAAGATTTTCACCCGCGGGTCGGCCTTGTGCATGCGGTGGCCATAGCCGGGGATACGCTTTTTGGCCTCCAGGTATTTTTGTACGATTTTATCCGCCGCTTCTCCCGTACCGCCATGTTCTTCGGATGAAACTGCTTCCTGGAGAAAACGCATGCAGTTCTCCACGGCGCCGCCGTGGTAGGAGTTAATGGAGAGAAGTCCGGCCGCCAGGGAGGCATTTAGCGCTCCTCCGGTTGAAGCCACCGTGCGGGCGGCCAGGGTAGAGGGCGGGCTCGCCCCGTGATCTACCGCAGAAACCAGGACGGCATCAAACAGTTCCCTTTCATTAGGTCCGGGTAGTTCGCCTTTAAGCAAAAGTACCGCCGCTTCGGTAAAGGTTACTGACCTGACCAAATCCTCAAGCCGGTAACCCCGGATCACAATGCGGTTCGGGGCAACGTCGGTAATCCCCGTGTACCATTCTTTTTCAGCAGACATAACACCCTCCCCTTTAACGGTTTTCTTCTTTTGCCTTTTGCAGTTCTTCACTGCTGCCGTACCTTAATTTAATTTCCAGATCGGTAAGCAATTCCGACTCCAGGTCGCGGTACCGTTCCAGCCGTGTTATCTCCGAAAAATGGGGAAACGTGGTGAACAAATCCCGGTCAAACCGGGTGGTCCCTTTTTCCTTTAAAATGCGCAGCGCCTTCTCCATGGCGCTGGCCGCGGCAAAGAGGGGTGTAAGGGGTGCACTGACCCGCGCCACACCCATTGCCTCCAGTTCCCTGGCACTGATCAGGGGAGTGCGTCCGTCTTCCAGCATGTTAATACTTACGGGCGCTTTGATGTTCTTCACCACATACTCAATCTCTTCCACAGTGCGGGGTGCTTCCACAAAAATCAAATCGGCACCGGCTTCAGCATAGGCATTGCCCCGCCTTACTGCTTCCTCCACCCCAAGGACGGCAATGGCATCGGTCCGGGCGTTAATAATAAAGTCCGGATCTTTACGGGCATGCACCGCCGCCCTGATCCTGGCCACCGCCTCCTCCAGGGGCACCACCTGTTTGCCGGTCATATGCCCGCATCGCTTGGGGAACACCTGGTCCTCAATGTTTACACCTGCGGCGCCCATCTCCTCCAGCTCGCGCACCATCCGGTAGACATTCAGGGGATTGCCAAAACCCGTATCCCCGTCGGCCATTACCGGTATATCCACGGCCTTGACGATCCTGCGGGTTTGGTCAAGCATTTCCGACATGGTGAGCAAACCGTAATCAGGCGCCCCCAGGCAGGCGGCCGAAAGGCCAAAACCGGTAACCTGGACGGCCTCAAAACCAACCATTTCGGCAATCCGTGCACTCAAGCAATCGTAAACGCCGGGCATGATCAATATTTCCGGTGCATTTATCAACTGGCGCAGGCGAGTAGTCTTCTTCATTCAGTCACTTCCCTTGTTTCTGAAGCTTTAGGCGTTTTCCGCTGGCGAAGGTATAGGGAAAGAAAGGCTACACCGAGCAGGGCAAGACCAAGCAAGTCGGTTTGCAAACCCGGATCAATTAGTGCCAGGGCCGCACCTAAAAAGAATAACCGCTCAAACCAGAAAAGATCCTTGAGCATCCAGCCGATAACCGCCGAAGCCAGGCAAAACACACCAATGCTTGCCGTAATCAGGGCCTGGGTTATCTCTCCAACTGAACCCAGAGCCACCAGGGCCGGCCCATAGGTAAACATGTATGGAATCAAAAAGGCAACCAGGCCCAACCGGAAAGCGGTAACACCGGTACGCATGGGATCGCTTTCCGCTATGCCGGCACCGGCATACGCTGCTAAAGCCACTGGAGGAGTGATAGGAGCAAAGACGCTGAAGTAGAAAATAAACAGGTGGGCTATTAAGACGGGTACATTGAGTTCGATCAGAGCAGGTGCTCCCATGGCGGCCAGCACGATGTAGGCCGCCGTCGGCGGGAGGCCCATACCCAAGATGATACTGGCCACCATGGTCAGGGCCAGGGCGAGTATCAGCCGTCCACCGGCCGCCTCCACAACGATGCTGGAGAAAGTCAGGCCAATTCCGGTCTGGGCGATAACGCCGATAATAATGCCTGCCGTTGCACAGGCAGTGCTAACGGTTAAAACATCCCGGGCTCCTTTCTCAAGCGCTTTTAAAATAACATTTAAGTTACTTTTGGCATCAAACCTGTGGGGACCAATGGTACTGCTGGTGAGGAGCAGGGTTAAAATGCCCCAGAAGGCAGCCTTCATCGGCGAAACCTGAACCACGACCAGTAAATAAAGTAAAACAAAAATAGGAATAAGGAGAAACAAGCTCTTTTTTAAGGTTTGCCCCAGGTGGGGTAGTTCCGATGCCGGAAGCCCTTTCATACCCTTGCGTTTTGCTTCAAAATGCACCGCAAGGAAAAGGGAAAGGTAATAGAGAACAGCTGGAATGGCAGCGGCAATACATATCTTGCTGTAGGGTATACCGGTCATTTCGGACATGACAAAAGCCCCCGCACCCATAATGGGAGGCATAATGGCCCCCCCCGAAGAGGCCACGGCCTCAATTGCGCCAGCCACGTGCGGATCATATCCCAGGCGTTTCATCAGGGGAATGGTAAATGTACCAGTGGTGACCACGTTGGCCACCGGGCTCCCGGAAATGGTTCCCATCAACCCGCTGGAAACTACCGCCACCTTGGCCGGACCGCCGGTACTTCTGCCGGCAATGGCAAAAGCCAGGTCTATGAACATTTTGCCACCGCCGGTGGCCTCCAGAAATGCCCCAAAGAGGACAAACAGGGCCACCATCGTCGCGGCCACCCCGAGGGTAACGCCCCAAATACCTTCCATGCTCAGGTAAAGCTGGGAAATAATCCGTTCAAAGGAGTAGGCCTTGTGGCTCAATATGCCGGGAAAATATGGGCCATACCGGGCGTAAACCAGGGCCAGTACGGCAATTATAACCAGCGGCCACCCGGTAGTGCGTCTGGTTACTTCCAGGACGAGCACGATCGTTGCCGCACCCATGATCATATCAAGGGTGGTGGGGTCTCCGGCCCGAAAGACCAGGGTCTGGTAAGTTAACCACATGTAGACCCCCGTGGCCACCGCACCAGTGAGAAAAATGGCGTCTAGCCACCAAAACCGTGCCTTTTTCGTTGTGCTGAACAAAAGAAAGACCAGTACCAGCACAAAGGTAAGGTGAGTTACCCGTTGGAGAACCGGGGTTAAAACGCCAAACCCTGCCGTATACAATTGAAACAAAGAAAGGCTGACGGCTACGATGGTGATTATTAATGTACCCGGACGGCTCGTACCTGGTGCCTTGGCAGTGGACATTAAAACACCTCACTTTCTTGCAATGGAGCAATTTTTGGGGGGCAGGGTGCCCGCACCGGCGCGGCCGGGTACCCTGCCGGCAATGGCTACTTCCACGTCAAGCCTTTCTCTTTAAAATACTTTTCTGCACCAGGGTGAAGGGGAACTACGGCCGGTACCGCAGTTTCCAAGGTAATTTCTTTTGCTACCCTGTGCACAGTCTGTAGCTCAGGCAGGTGTTCAAAGATGGCTTTCACTACCTCATAGGCAGTTTGTTCGGGGAGATCAGCCCTGGCCGCAACCACAATGGGAACCGCCACGGTTTCTACTTCCACGGGGATCTTTTCATAAACGCCCTTTTCAATTTTACTTTCAAAGAAATAGGGGTGTTTTTCCTTAACCTTGCTTATTTCCTCTGGAGTCAGAGAGATTAGCTTAACTTCACGCACTGCCGAGAGATCCATGACTGCCGAAGCAGGAGCGCCAACAGCCATTATAGCGGCGTCAATGTTGTTATCTTTTAAAGCATCTGAAGCTTCTGCAAACGAGAGGTACTGCTCGTCAATATCATTGTAGGTGATTCCCAAAGCATTCAGTAAAGCCCTGGCTTTAACCTCAGTTCCACTGCCGGGAGATCCAACGGCAACTTTTTTACCTTTCAGATCCATAATAGAATTGATTTTTTTGTCCTGCAGGGTTACTATATGAAGCGGCTCTGAATATGTTTTAAACAGTGCAACGAACTTTTTCTTCTCATTTTGAAAATCGCCCAGCCCGTGATAGGCCTCATAAGCAACATCGCCGGCCATGAAAGCCAGATCGGCTTCACCTCTGTCCAGCAAGCGCGCATTCTCTACCGAGCCGCCGGTGGCCTCTGCCGTTACCTGCAGGCTGGGGACATACTTGCTGATAATCTTGGCCATACCGCCGCCCAGGGGATAAAAGGTTCCGCCTGTTCCGGCAGTGGCAAAGGTGAGATGGTTCGCCGTCTTGCCGTCTCCTTGCTGGCTCCCTCCCTGCTTCTCGCCACCGGACCCGCAACCGGTTAGCCCCAGAAGAGAAAATAAAAATAACATTACCGTAACCAGAACACCTATTTTTTTCACAGGGAAGACCTCCTTTTAGATTTTCATAAAACAAACCTCCTTCTGGCACTGGGGCAATATTGATTTAACTCATCTCCCACCTCCTAAAATTGTGCCCTCCCGGGATGGCATTTGCCTCTTTTTGCCGAAAATAATTCTTTTCAAATAGTTAACTGAATACTTTCATTATTCCTTACCTTCAGCTTTTTTAATAGAAGTTCTGATATTTCTGAGATGGTCCATCAATGCCTTTTTTGCGCCATTTGCATCACGACATTTGATCGCTTCAAAGATAGCTCTGTGCTCCTCTAAAATTTGTTTAGCCCGCCCGGGCATTACGGTCGTTTTTGCGCGTATTTTAAAAAGCAAGTCCAAATAAAGTTCACAGATAGTCACAAAAACTATATTGTGTGTTGCTTCGGCGATGGCAAGGTGAAACGCCTGATCATGATCAAGCACTTCATATCTTTCCGCTTTGCCTTCTTCAATTATCGACAATGCACGTTCTATTGCTTCAAGATCAGCTTTGGTAGCCCTTTCACAGGCAAGCTCGATAATCTTGCTTTCTAACGCCTCGCGAGCCTCCAAAAGGTCCAGCATTGCCGCTGTTTCTAAATTTGATAAAATTCTTTCCCTATCCAACCTATTTTCCGGCAATTTTCTTACATAACGGCCCCCGCCGGGCCTGGTTTCGATAATACCCTGGCGTTCAAGGATGCGAAACGCTTCACGCAGAGTCCCCCGACTAACACCTATTTCTTCTGCCAGTTCACGTTCGGGTGGCAACTTATCACCAGGTGCCAGTTGACCTGCCAGGATTATGTTTTCTATTTGTGTAATTACGTCTTCATATAACCTGCGGTACTCGATTTTTTTGAACATTTGTACAGGCCCTCCTGGTAAGTGGGTAATTGGGTGATCCACTTGTTTTCATTTTATTTCACTGGGAAACGCTTGTCAACTAGGTTGGCAAAAATTTTTGAAAATACAGCCAAAGAAGGAGCACTAATTGATAATTAGACTATTTCCATTTAATAATTAACGCTTTTCAGCCGTGGTCGTTTCCCGGTCCGTGCGGGTGGGAAGGTTGTATTTGGCAATTTTGCGGTAGATGGTCGCCCGGCTTATGCCCAGCGCCCGGGCGGCTTTTGTTTTGCCCTGTTCATTCCAGCCGAAGTGATCCAGGGCGCTGATGATGGCCTCCTTTTCCATCTGCTCTAAAGTAACCCAGCGGTTTTCGCGATCGGGGATTTCTGCCATGCGGTGACCGCCTTCCTGTACCGCACGGGGCAGGCTGCCGGTATCAATAAGGTCGCCTTCCTCCAGGTTTACGGCATATTCCACGGCGTTGATCAGTTCCCGCACATTTCCCGGCCAGCTATAGGCAAGGCAGGCCCGTTCCGCCCGGGAGGTATAACCCCGGATATTCTTGCCCAGGAGGTTGTTATAGTGCTCCCGGTAGTATTCCAGGAGCAGCTTGATATCCTCCGGCCTTTCCCGCAAAGGGGGTATGTAGAGGGGAATCACACTTAAGCGATAATACAGGTCGTCCCGGAAACGCCCCTTGGCAATCATTTCTTCCAGGTTGCTGTTGGTGGCGGCAATGATGCGTATGTCCACCGGGATCAGGCGGTTGCCGCCGACGCGTTCCACCTGGCGCTCCTGCAGTACCCGTAGCAGCTTCGCCTGCAGGTAGAGGGACATGTTCCCGATTTCGTCCAGGAAAATGGTCCCGTGATTGGCCAGCTCAAACTTGCCCGGTTTGCCCCCTTTGCGGGCACCGGTGAAGGCTCCTTCTTCATAGCCGAACAGTTCGCTTTCCAGCAGGGTTTCCGGTATGGCCCCGCAGTTTATGGCCACAAAGGGCTTGTTTTTCCGCGGGCTGGCGGCGTGGATGGCCCGGGCAAAAATTTCCTTGCCCGTGCCGCTTTCCCCGGTGATCAGGACGGTGGAATGGCTGCCGGCAATCTTGGCTGCTTTGGCTTTCAATTCCCTTATGGCCCGGCTTTCCCCGATGATGTCGTCAAAGGTAAAGACCTTCTGGGCGCTCATAATTTCATAGGCCAGCTTTTGCGTCTCCTTGAAGTCCCGGGCCGAGGCCACCACTCCTACGGACCGGCCGTCGCTGCCCATTATGGGGCGGGCCGTAACCAGAAGATGCAGCCGCCGTCCCCTGGCCTGGACAAAACACTCCCGGGAGGTAAAGCCTCCAGGCTGGCGCAGGGCCTGCAGGAGGGGAAGGCCGGCTAAGTGTTCTTCCAGGTGTTGCTGCAGAATTTCGTTTTTGGGTACATTAAACATCCGTTCGGCGGAGAGGTTGAAGTGGGTCACCACCCCGTCGCTGTTGATGGCAATGACCCCTTCATCCACCGCATCCATGACCGCGTTCACCTGGCTGGCCATGATCATTTTCTCAGTCATGGCCTCGGTTTCCAGGACCTTGGCTGCGATCAGGTCGGCCATGCGCCCGATAAATTCCATCAGGGATTCGGTGCGGGTAAGCAGGGTTACTTTTTGCTCGTCGCTAAAGGCAATCAGGCTGATGGTGCCGATGACATTCTGCCCGGCAATGATGGGGTAAACGATGGAAGCTTTGTAAAAACAGCTCCCCGTCAGGGGGCAGGACATGCAGATGGGGTGATAGCCTGCTTCTTTGATAAAAATGGGCTGGCTGGTCTTGAGCACATGCTTATTCACAAACCCCCGCAGGAGGCGGGAGCCCACGTCGTTGCGCACCTTGCCCGTGCCGGCCACCCGCACCAGGTCGAGGTCGATTACTTCGACCTCGACCCCCAGGGCGGCGGCAATGGCTTCGGCGGCCCGCTGGCAGTCTTCTTTTACCTGATCCAGTCTGGACACGGGACCTCACATCCGTTTGAAGTGCTCTTCCTTCGAAGCAAATTTATGCCCCCAGCAATAAAGGCCGGGGATCTACGTAATGCTGCTCCAGTCCCAGGCTTTCCCGGGGGAGTTCCAGGGCCACCCCCAGAAGCTGGGTGAAATACAGGACGGGAATCTGGCGAAAGCCGGCGTCTTGTTCCAGGATTTTTCCCTGCAGCCAGTCCAGGTTGAACTGGCACAGGGGGCAACTGGTGATGATTGCTTCCGCCCCTTTGGCAGCGGCGGAGTTGAGAATGTCCTGTACCCTTTGCCTCACCAGAACATTTTCGTGCAGCACCTGGTAGGAGCCACAGCAGGTGGTTTTATGGGGGTATTCCACCACTTCCGCACCAAGGGCGGCGACCAGCTCTTCCATGACGGTGGGGTTCTCCGGATCGTCAAAACCCATCTCCAGAGCGGGCCGCACAAGCATGCAGCCGTAATAACAGGCCACTTTTAGGCCTTTCAGGTTGCGGCCGGCTTTCGCCTGGATAGCGTCAAACCCCACGTCTTCTTTGCAAATTTCCAGTGGATGGACCACCTGTATTTCCCCGGTATAATTTTCTTCCAGGTAATTATTCAGCTTTTGCCTGGCCTCCAGATTATGCTGCATTTCATAATTTACCCGTTTTAGAACGTTATAGCAGAAGGAGCAGACCGTAAGCAGCCTGTCTTCTCCTTCTCCGGCGACACCGGCCAGAATACGCGCCGCTGCGACCATGCCCATGTAATTATCCCGGGCCAGGGGAAACACCGTTCCGCAGCAGGTCCACCGGGACAGCTCGGCCAGCTCCACCCCCAGAGCGGCCAGGGAGGCCCGGGTAGAATTATCCAGACCTCTTGCTTTATTGTATAGCGTACATCCCGGAAAGTATGGTATTTTCATCCCTATGCCCCCCTTTTCAAGCGCTCAGCTTGCGAAAACCACTGGTCAGGGCCATCTGGGGAACCCGGGTGAGCAATTCCACCGGTATTTTCTCTGCAACCAGCACTTCCCCGCCCGAACGCAGGTTGATTACCCGCAGAGCTTCCATTAACCGGGCCAGATCTATACCCCGCGGGCAGCGGGCGGTACAGAGCAAACAGGTGCTGCAGACCCAAATGGAGCGGCAGTGCAGGGCTCGGGCGTCACCCAGCTGGAGCAGGCGCATGACCTGCCGGGGCAACAGTTCCATGACCTCCCTGCCCGTACATCCCGCACTGCAGGTGCCGCACTGCATGCATAAATACGGGTCCTGCCCGCTGATTTCCTTAATGCGCTCAATAATCTCCCGGCTCATTTTGTTTGATAGTTCCATAACCATTGGCATCGGGCTCCTTTAATTATTTCCGGATACCGTACCGTCCTTATTTCATGCCAAGTATTGATGCCCCCTGTTACGCATGTTCTAACCCCTGCGCGTGTAATTAAGCAAACCTCCCGCCAGGATGATCTCCACCTGCCGGGGCGTCATCTGCGCCCGGACTTTAAAGGTTATGTTGCGGGTGACGTTTTTAACTTCCAGTTCCGCTCCTTCTTGCAGGGCCCGGTGTATCTGATCGATCTGCAGCACGTCGTCCTGCTCCAACCTGTCGTAATCTGCAGGCTCAATGAAGGTGAGGGGCAGAATACCAAAGTTGATCAGGTTGTCCCGGTGAATGCGGGCAAAGGATTTGGCCAGCACGGCTTTCACACCCAGGTACATGGGAACAAGCGCGGCATGCTCCCGGCTGGAGCCCTGGCCGTAATTTTCCCCCCCCACGATAATCCCGCCTCCGGCCTCCCTGGCTCTGCGGGGGAAAGAAGGATCCACGGCGGCAAAAACATACTCGGCCATGGCCGGGATATTGGAACGGAGGGGCAATACCTTGGCCCCGGCCGGCATAATGTGGTCCGTAGTGATGTTGTCGCCTACCTTAAGGAGCACCCGGCCCTGTATGCTCCGGGGTAGAGGTTCAGCCACCGGCAGGGGCTTTATGTTTGAACCGCGCACGATTTCCACGTCATCCGGGTTATCAGCAGGGGGTAAGATCATGCGGTCATCCACATGGAATCTTTCAGGCAGCGCAATTACCGGAGGGTCGCCCAGTTCCCTCGGGTCGGTCAGCCTGCCCGTGAGGGCAGCTGCTGCCGCGGTCTCCGGGCTTGCCAGGTACACCCGGGCATCGGCCGTACCGCTGCGCCCCTTGAAGTTCCGGTTGATGGTCCGCACCGAGACCCCGCCGGAAGGGGGGGCCTGCCCCATGCCAATGCACGGCCCGCAGGCGCACTCCAGGATCCGGGCACCGGCGGCCACCAGATCCGCCAGGGCACCGTTTTGTGCCAGCATGGTGAGAACCTGCCGGGAGCCGGGGGCGATAACGAGACTCACCCGGGGATGCACCACTTTCCCCTTGAGAATGGCCGCAACCTTCATCAGGTCCAGGTAAGAAGAGTTGGTACAGCTGCCGATGACCACCTGGTCCACGGCCAGCGGCCCCACCTCGCGCACGGGCTTTACATTGTCGGGGCTGTGGGGGCAGGCCACCAGGGGCTCCAGTGTGCTTAAATCAATATCCAGCACTTCATCATACGCAGCATCCGGGTCCGGCCCCAGTTCCACCCAGACCTCTTCCCGGCCCTGGGCCCGTAAAAAGGCCCTGGTTACTTCATCACTGGGGAAGATCGAGGTGGTGGCTCCCGTCTCCGCCCCCATGTTGGTGATGGTAGCCCGTTCAGGCACGGTAAGGTATTTGATCCCTTCCCCGCCGTACTCCAGGATCTTGCCCACCCCACCTTTAACGGTTAGCCGGCGTAAAACCTCCAGGATCACGTCCTTGGCCGTGGCCCACGGCGCCAGCCGGCCGTGCAGCCGGATGTTGACCACCCTGGGCATCACCATATGGAAAGGACCTCCGCCCATGGCCACCGCCACGTCCAGGCCGCCCACCCCAATGGCCAGCATGCCCAGGCCCCCGGCCGTGGGGGTATGGCTGTCCGATCCCAGCAGGGTTTTGCCGGGTACGCCGAACCTTTCCAGGTGAACCTGGTGGCAGATGCCGTTGCCCGCCCTGGAGAAATAAGCCCCGTATTTAGCTGCCGTACTTTGTAAAAACCGGTGGTCGTCGGCATTTTCAAAGCCGGTCTGCAGGGTATTATGATCCACGTAAGATACGGAAAGTTCGGTTTTGACCCGGGGGATGCCCATAGCCTCAAACTGCAGGTAAGCCATGGTACCGGTAGCATCCTGGGTAAGGGTTTGATCTATCCTGATGGCGATCTCCCGACCCGGCTGCATGGTACCGGAAACCAGGTGATTGAGCAGGATCTTCTGGGTGAGATTATAGCCCATAAATACCACCTCTTCCGTCCTGAAAATAGCACTTGCCTGCCGTTTGCACGTCCTCTCCTGTGAAGGCAAATGCTTGTCATCCAAATTATATCATTAGTAATTTAACTATAGCGACGCTCTTTAACTTCGGGACGGGTATAATCGGGAAGCAACAGCGGCGAGACGCGCCCCTTTTCAATGCCTTCGGCTGCCAGTTCCCGATGATAACGGCGCACGTGTTCCAGCGTAAGCTTTCCAGGTGAAGGCCCCTCCCTGGCAAAAAGCGCCGCTGCCTGTCCGGCCCGCCGGCCAAAGACAAAAATGTCCACCAGGGAGTTTCCGCCCAGGCGGTTTCTGCCCTGCACTCCTCCCGCCACCTCGCCGGCCGCAAAAAGGCCGGGTATGCCCGTTCTCCCTTCCGGATCGATCTCGACACCACCATTCTGGTAATGCTGTGTTGGAAAGACAAGGATGGGCTCTTTGTGGACGTCAATGCCATATTCGCGAAACCGGTGCACTATGCCGGCAAACATCCGGTCCAGTTTTCCCTCTCCACCGCGGATATCAATTAGAGGTGTATCCAGCCACACCCCCTCCATGCCCGTGGGTGTGCGTACCCCATTTTTCCTGTCCCGTACTTCCCGGATAATCGCCGAAGAGGTTACGTCGCGGGTTTCCAGTTCGTTGATAAACCTTTCCCCGTGTACGTTCACCAGCTGGGCACCGTTGCCCCGCAGAGCCTCGGTGATCAGCTGGCCCAACATCTGCTCCGGCCAGGCGGCACCGGTAGGATGGTACTGAATGGCGTCCATGTGAAGAAGGCGGGCTCCGGCCCGGTAAGCAATCACCAGCCCGTCGGCAGTGGCACCGTAATGGTTCGTGGTGGGGAATTTATTGGGGTGCAGGCGGCCAATGCCGCCGGTAGCCAGGATAACCGCTCTGGCCCGGACAATGATGTGCTCGCGGGTCTCCAGGTTCATCAAAATGGCCCCCGCACAGCGGCCTCTTTCGTCCAGCAGAAGTTCCACCGCGGGACTGAATTCCAGCACTTCCACCCTTCTGTTCCACAGCTCATCGCGAATGACCCGCATAAATTCCATACCGCTTAAGTCCTTGCAGGAGTGCACCCGGCGGCGGCAGTGCCCCCCGGCAAAGGATACCACCAGATCCCCGTTCGGGTGGGTATCAAACATGGCCCCCAGGTCCTTCAGCCATTCCACGATCAGGGGCGCATCGTGTACCAGCGCCCAGACCAGCTCCCGCTTATTCTGGAACCTTCCTCCGCCAATGGTATCCAGAAAATGCAAATAGGGAGAGTCATTGGGCTGGGTGGCGGCGGCAATACCTCCTTCAGCCATCATGGTATTGGCATCGCCCAACCTCAGCTTGGTGGTCAGGAGCACCCGCGCTCCATTTTCGTGGGCAATGAGGGCGGCAGTTGCTCCCCCGCCACCCCCGCCCACCACCAGGACATCCACATCGTAATCTATACGGCTGAGATCCACCCGATCTGGGTCAATACGGCTGTAGGCCTCCAGGAGATCCACCAGTTCATTTTGCATGCGCTGGCCTTTATTGGGACCCACCCTTACCGGCCGCATCCCATCCGGACGGAAGTCGGGGTGGCACTGCTCGAGCAGGCGGGTTTTCTCTTCCGGCGTCAGGCGCGGAATTTCCTGCTGGAGGCGAAAGGCACGGGTAGCTTCCAGTTTGCGAATTGATTCCTGCATTTCTATGGGATAGCCCACCTGAAATCTCCTCCCCGCATTACAGCTTTTCAAATTCCCGTTCTAAATAGAGCTTCTTCAACTCTTCTTCACTGGCAGCGGCAATCCCGGCCAGAGCCTGATCGTGCAGGCCCGCCCGGATTTCAGCCACCCGGTCCTTCAGGTGTCGGGGTTTGGGCCTCATATGTTTGCTGTAGTAACGGCGGACAAAGATGGCAATGTTGTACGGCACCAGTTGGGCCGGACAGCGGGCGGCACAGAGGCCGCACATAATGCAATCAAAGGACAGTTCCGCCGCCCGGGCAAAATCCCCCCGCAGCGCCGCCGCCACGTAATACATGGGCTGTAATTTCTGCGGACAAACATTGGTACAGGTGTTGCACCCCAGGCAGCGGGCGGCTTCGGGGTAAAGCTGCAATAGAGTTTCTAAAGGTGAACCCACTTTATCCAGGTCATAAATGGCTTTATTGACCGGGAAGTAGGGCAACTGCATGAGGGTCATATGGGGTGTAACCGGCGTCTGGCAGGCCAAACCGACCTGTATCCGGAAGTTGCCGGGTACCCGGTATACCGTGGCACAGGCGCCGCAGAAACCGCCCCGGCAGCCACAGCCGCGGATAAGCTGGTAACCTGCCCATTCCAGGGCCTTCATAATAGTAAGTCCTTCGGGTACCTCGTAGCGCTTCCCCATGATGTAAATTGGAATTAACGACTCTCCCACAGGGGACTACCTCCTTACCCGCGCATTTTGTCTACAATGGCCCCGGCCATTTCGGAGGTACTGGCGCTGCCTCCCAGGTCGTAGGTCACCACACGTCCTTCATGGATGACTTCGGCCAGCGCCTGCTCCACCCTGGCCGCAGCTTCCTTTTCACCCAGGTACTTCAGCATCATAACGGCGGAAAGAATCATGGCCGAGGGGTTTACCCTGTTCTGCCCGGCGTATTTGGGGGCACTACCGTGAACGGGTTCAAAGATGGCTATATCGGTGCCGATATTAGCCCCCGGGGCCATCCCCAGACCGCCCACCAGACCGGCGCAGAGATCCGATATGATGTCCCCGTAGAGGTTGGGCATCACCAGCACATCGTACAGCTCCGGTTTTTGCACCAGCTGCATGCACATGTTGTCAACAATGCGATCTTCAAACTCAATTTGGGGATAATCTTCGGCCACTTTCCGGGCCACGGCCAGAAACAGGCCGTCGGTGCACTTCATGATGTTGGCTTTATGGACCACAGTCACTTTTTTGCGTCCTTCCCGCACTGCATATTCAAAGGCAAAGCGGACGATCCGTTCCGCCCCCCGGCGGGTGATAATTTTGATGCTTTCGGCCGCATCTTCGCCCACCATGTGTTCGATACCGGCATACAGGTCCTCGGTATTTTCCCGGACAACCACCAGATCCACATTATCGTAGCGCGATTTAACGCCCTGGTATGTACGGGCGGGACGGAGATTGGCGAACAAATCAAACTCCTTGCGCAGGGCCACATTAACACTGCGGAAACCGGTGCCCACGGGAGTGGTCAGGGGGCCCTTCAGGGCCACCTTGTTTTTTCTGATGGAGGCCAGGGTGTCCTCCGGTAAAAGCTCCCCGTACTCCCTCAGGGCGGTTTCTCCGGCCAGTTTTTCCTCCCACTGAATATCCACCCCGGTAGCGGCCAGGACCGTCCTGGTAGCCGCCGTGATATCGGGACCAATGCCGTCTCCGGGAATCAGGGTAATGCGGTACATGCCAGCCCCTCCTTTTGTGTGCTGTTACCAGTTAAACTTCCGGCCAGAAAATCCGGCGCGGCACATAAACAAAACCATCCATGATGCGGCGGGCCGTCCGGGCCACCGCAGCTTTTTCCAGTCGCAAATTGCCTCCGGCATCGCGGGTAATTTCGATTTCAAATTCCAAAGTGCCCGAAGGATGTCCCAACCTGACCACATTGCCCTGCCGGGCAGATGGGCCCAGGACCTCGCTGACCACCGTCCCCTCCAGCTTGGCTGCCGTCGACGTGCAGATCCCACCCGTTACGGCGAAGGCCTTGTGCATCTTCTGCATGGACATGGTCCGCGCCACCAGGTCAATCTGGCCGGCTTCGATGACCCGGCCGTCGCTGGTTTTATATGCACAGGGCGGGGAGACAAAAACGATCTTGGGTACCGCCGGGCTTTTCGCCGTGGCCTCCAGCCGGTGCGCCAGCCCCATCATTTCGGCGGCAATGCTCCGGATCTCTTCAATGCGGGCCAGTAACTGCGGGTTGCTGTTGACCGCATCCGGCAGTTCCACGCCGGTCAACCCCAGGTCCGCGGCCTTAAAAAAGACCGCCGGGTTGGCGGCATCCACCAGGGACACCGTCAGCCTGGTCCCGTCGGAGAGGGTTATTTCATCCTTTAAATTGCCGGTCGGGAGTAATTTACCGGTAATCGCCCCTCCGGAATCCAGGAAGTTCAAAGTGATGCGGGCGCCGGTACCCGGCACGCCGTCGATGGCCAGGTCACCCTCGGTGACCGCCCTTCCATCCTTAACGGGAACTTCCGCCGCAATGATTTTCCCGGTATTGGTGTTAAAGATGCGCACCGTGGTTACGGGCTCCACTGCTTTGACCAGGCCCTCGTCGATGGCAAAAGGACCCACGGCGGAAGAAATATTGCCGCAGTTGCCCTTATAATCCACCAGGGGGGCTGTAATGCTGACCTGCCCGAAGGTGTAATCCACATCGGCGTCGGGCCTGCTGGAACGCCCAATAATGGCCACCTTGCTGGTTAAAGAGTCCGCCCCGCCCAGGCCGTTAATTTGCCTGGGGTCGGGACTGCCGAAGATGGCCAGGATCACCCGGTCCCGTGTTTCAGGATCCCGGGGCAGGTCATTTTCCAGCAGGAAAACCCCTTTGCTGGTTCCTCCCCGGATGATGGCGCAGCGTATTTTTTCATACTCCCGCACGCCTGATCAACCTCCTTTTCTCATCCCGTCGGATAAAATGGGTTAAAAAACATAAAGGCAACCAGCATGTAACCGTAAGTTACAACTGGTTGCCTTATCCACTCTTACCGCCCGGTCTGCCCGCACGGTGGTGAATAACTGCAGTTGCACCGAAGTTCCCGGCTATAAAGCTCATCAAAGGGAACTCCTCGGAAGATCGCTTTTGGAATTGTACACAAAATACATGGATTTCATCTTTAATTTTAGCGCATTAGCGAGGGCAGGTAAAGGGAAATTTTCGGGAATAAAACCAGGCATATAAGGGTAAGGATCATAACGGCTATAAATGGCAATACACCCTTGACGACTTCTTCCAGACGCTCCCGGGCAATACCGCCTACCACGAACAGGTTCAACCCTACCGGAGGCGTGATCATGGCCAGTTCCATACTTACCACCATGGCTACCGCAAAATGGATCATACTGATATCCAGGTGTTTAATTATCGGTATCAGAATGGGGAGGGTAATAAGTACGATAGAAACTGCTTCCAGGAAAGTACCCATAACAAAAAACATTACCAGAACTGCCACCCAGAACATACCCACCCCCAAATTGCTATTGGCAATCCATTGAGCGATTTTAGCGGGAATCTGTTCACTGGCTAAATACATGGCAAACGTCATGGCTGCAGGAATAATCAAGAAGATCATTGAAGTGATGCCTATGGCTTCCCTGAGGATGGAGCGAAATTTGTTCCAGGTCATTTCACGATAAATAAAGATGGTCACAAAAAGGGCGTAAAAGACGGACACAATTGAAGCTTCTGTCGGCGTGCAGACCCCGCCGTAAATGCTGCCCAGAATGAGCACGGGGAGCAAAAGCCCGGGAATGGCTTTCCAGGTGTATTGCCACCTGGTTTTCCAGTCGGCCCTGGGCTCACCGCCGTAATTTTTCAGGCGTGCATAAATGATGGCTGTAAGCAGGAGCACACCGCCCAGGAAAATGCCCGGTAACACACCAGCCATAAACAGTTTACCGATGGACTCATTAGCCGTCACCCCGATGAGCACAAAGGTAATGCTGGGCGGGATCAAAATACCCAGGGTGCCGGAAGCAGCCACCAGCCCCATGGCGTAACGCTTCTCATACCCGGCCTCTACCATGGCCGGTATAAGAATGCCTCCGACGGCGGCAGCGGTGGCCGGACTGGAACCCGAAATGGCGGCAAAGATCATGCAGGCCAGGATGGTTACTACCGAAAGCCCTCCCCGCAGGTGGCCGACCCAGGCCCGCAGGGCGGCAATCAGGTACCTGGAAATCCCCCCGTGGGCCATAATGGCACCGGCCAGGACAAAACCGGGAATGGCCATAAGCGGAGGGGACTCCAGGGCGGAAAACATCTTCTGGGCCACCATGTACAGGTTGAAGTCCGTAGTTAAGGCTAAAACCAGGACACTGGAAATGGCCAGGCTCAGGGCAATGGGTACATGTAAAAGGAACAAAATGATGAAAATACTAAAGAGTAGGGCTGCCTCCATGATGCGACATTACTCCTTTCTGTCCATCCTCGGTTTCACCGGACCCTGCCGCCGGCCTGTCCTTTCCCCCATTTTTTAAAAGGTGGTACAACTCTTCAATATACCGGATGCAAAGCATAAAAGCAGCAATGGGAACAAAAAAGTACACCGCCCACAAGGGAAACTGCGTATTTAAGGACCGCTGTCCTGTATGCAGGTATTTGGTTTCCAAAATGTATCCCAGGTAAGTCAGGAACAGGCAGAACAAAATGCTGGCAATGCTGGCAAAGATACTCACATAGCGTTGTACCTTTGACGGCATATAATTGTACAAAAGACTAACCCGGATGTGACGCCCGTCCCGCTGGGCGATGCTCCAACCCAAAATACACCCCCAGACGAGTATATAAGTAGAGATCTCGTCCACCCAAAAAAGCGGGTTTTTAAACACATAGCGGCTGATTACCCCGTAAAAGATCAGGGTTACTCCCGCAAAGAAAAAGATACCGGCAATGGCCTCCTCGAAGGCGGAATAAATACGCTGGAGACGGCTCATATTTTCCCCCCTTCACCCGTTAAAACCGGGGGAACTCGGGTGCACCGTTTATGGTACACCCGAAACCTCCCGCACTAAACCCTTCTCAGGGCTGAAAACTTATTGATTCAACTTTTTCGCTTCCTCAAAGAGCTCCTTACCAATGACAGGTTCGTACTTGGCCCATACCGGCTGCATGGCCTCCACGAAAGCCTGGCGTTCTTCCGGAGTTAACTCGTGCACCTTGATTTTCTGCTTCAATTTAGCCAGGCTTTCCTGGTCCAGCTGATCGGCCAATTGCCGCTCATATTCAGTCGCTTCCTTCAGGCACTGTTCAACAGTTTCCCGAATATCCGGTGGGAGGCTATCCCAAAATTGTTTGTTTGCAATCACGATATAGGAAAGATTATTGACATTGGCTACAGTAAGATATTTCAGTACTTCGTCATATTTTTCGTGTTCTATGTTATCAAAGGTAGCAATAGTTCCGTCGACAACTTTTTGTTGAAGGGCGGTATAAACTTCACTAAACGGAATGTTGGCGGTTCCCGCACCCAGTGCCTGGAAAATATCGACCAATACACCGCCGGCGGGAATCCGGAACTTCAGACCTTTAAAATCTTCAGGTGTTTTCAATTCCTTTTTGCTGTTCATGAACTGCCGCATGCCGTTGGGCCAGGCGGTAAGGCCGATCATGCCCTGGCTTTCCAGACTTCGCAACAACTTCTTACCTGCTTCACTATCCCAAAATCTGGCCGCCCCCTGGTTATCTTTAAACAGGAAAGGCATGTCCCCAATCTGGAATCGCTGGTCGAAACTGATTAACTTACCGGCGGATGGGGCGATAAACTGGACGTTATTGGCTTGAAGGGCTTCAAACTCATCTTTATCGCCATACAACTGGGAGGACGGAAATACCTGAATTTCTACCCGCCCGTTGGTGCGCTCCTTTACCAGGTCCGCAAACTTTTGCGCAGCAAGACCCTTAGGTGTGCCCGGAGCAGTAACGTGACTGAACTTAGCCACTATTTTTTCAGTAGACTGGTTTTGAGCCGCTTCTTTTTTGCCGCCACAACCTGCCAGTAAAAGTGTGAACAACGTCAACAAAGCTAACAGGGAAAGCAAGTAGTTCCGCTTTCTCATTTGCGATACCTCCTCCTAAATTATCAAACTTTTTTCTTTATATTTCTTTTTCCCAAAAATCACCTCCTGTGCGAACATAAGTATAAGTCAAAACCTAAACAAAAATCCGAAAATAAAAAATAGGTAACCGTTGACGCCCGGCGTACAACTGGCTACCTATCTACTCGCACCGCCCGATCGCTCGGGCGATTGTAGATATTACAGTTGACGGACCTTATTAAAGACACTTTTTCCGCTTAAAAGCGTATTTATTTTTTTCGCTACCTGGCCTTTTGACTTGCCTGCCCGGAACCGCTCAGGTAAGTCCGGTACAAGTCCTTAAGAGCGGCGATCAGGGCATTCTGCGCCGCCCCGTGATAATATTCTTTAATTTCCTGAATTGGCCCTTCTATGCCATCTAAAAGGCTGTGGCCCACCAAAATTGATCTGATATACTCCTGAGCCAGCGGAGTAACCAGTGTGCAGGATGCCTGGACAATAACGCCGTACTTGCGATCAATTTCCGCAACAATGGCCAGGGTACCATATATACCCTTGGCCGCCATGCCCTGGGGAAGACTGGCATGGCCGGCCACAAACACCGTCTTTTTCACCTTCAAGCCTCCATACCATCCCCGCTGCAAGCATTGAAGTCCCTGTTGCAAATTTTTTGAAAACCTGTTGATAGTGTATTCGACATAAATATTTAATTTTCCTGCTGCCCGGGGTTAAAAATTTTTCTGGGTTCCACCAGGGATTTAACCACCCACACCGCATTGATCAGTAACAGTGCACCGGTAACCGGGAAAACGGCATGTACACTAAACCGGGCGGCAATCAATCCTCCGGCCAGCGGCCCGGCAAAATTGCCCAAAAAAGTGGCGCTGGAAATTATACCATAGGCCTTCCCCCGCTTTTCCTTCGGGAAAAGGTGCCCCACTATGGCATTGGCGGACGGGAAAATACCGGCCATGCAAAAGCCCAGGAAAAATCTTAAAATGCCCAGTTGCCAGGAGGAACTGGCCAGAGTTTGGGCCAGATACAGGAGACCCGCACCGGTAAGGGACAGCACCAGGGTTAGCTTATAGCCGGATCTGTCACTGCGGCGCCCCAGCACAGGGGCGCCCAGCACATTGGCCACACCCGTGGAAGCAATGATTATCCCGGCGATTAAGGACAGGAAGCGCTCATCCTGGTATAAGGATTTCACAAAGATGGGAACCATTGGTTCCACAATGCGTACGGACAGCTGGGCAATGAAAATAACGACAAAAACAACCCAGAGAGGGGTTTGCCCGGGGGAAGATCCGCTTTCCTCCGCCGGATCGTGAATATCCCGCCCGGTACAGCCAGGGCCAAAACTTTCCCTGATCAAACTGTATACCATCACCGCTGCCAGGGCGTTAATCAGGGTAATCAGATGGAAAACCTGATGGTACCCGTAAAGGCTGGCTATTATTCCACCGAACAGGGGGCCTGTTATGGTTCCCGCCACCTGGGCCGTCTGCAAAAGTCCCAGGGCATAACCCAGGTGCTGTTCGGGCGTGTTCACCGCCACCAGGGCAATGGCTGCCGCATTAAAGCCACTGAAGGCCCCCATCAAAGCTCTGATGGCCGTAAACTGGTAAACATTCTGCGCCAGACTTAAAAAGACGGCAAATGTCGCCAGGGCAACCAGTGAACGCAGAACCATAATTTTACAACCAAGGCGATCCGTCATGTTTCCCCACACCGGGGACATAATGGCCGAAGCCAGAAAATTGGCCGAGGCAATGATACCCGTCCAGACGGTTACGGCTCCTGGTTCTGTAACGCCCAGTTTCTCAATATAGAAGGGAAGAAAGGGCATGATCAACTGCATTGAAGACATGGCCAGAAACTGCGCCAGGCACAGGACATACAAATTTTTCTTCCATAGCAATCTTTTTCCCCCCGATGGTCCCCGTGGCCCCATTCAGACCGTAATAAGATACTGTCGCTAAAGCAGTCGGAGGGAAATCTTCCCCGGACTGGCGACAGTATCAATTACAGCCCTATCCATTTCTTCTGCACCGGGAGTGTTTTTCCTCCGGCAGTTTCTGACAGTCAAACAATCCCCCTGGAAATGTGCTCCCAACCCAAAACAATCCTTACTTTATTAAGCCGGAACCTTTACCGAAGAGGCCTTCGCCATTTCAAACCCTGCTTCCAGGGCCTGCATATTCAAGGTTTCGGTACCTTTGGGGATGCGGGAAAGCAGCGCCTGCTCCAGGGCCTGACGGGAGACAACACCGGTCAGACCGACCAGGATTCCCAGGGCCACTATATTGGCCACCAGTTCCTTGCCCACCTTTTCCCGGGCCAGGCGGCTGATGGGAAAAACGTACACCCGCCCCGGGGTGGCCGGTATATTTTTTACGTAGGTGCTGTCAACAATTAAAAGGCCTCCTTTTTTTACACGAGCGGCATATTTATTGGCTGCTTCCTGGCTCATGGCCAGCACCACATCCGGGCAGGTAACCTTCGGGTAATCAATTTCCCCGTCGCTTACCACCACCTCAGCCTTGCTGGCCCCGCCGCGGGCTTCCGGGCCGTAGGACTGGGCCTGCACGGCGTTTTTGCCCTCCCGGATGGCCGCATCGGCTAAGATAACGCCCGCCAGGATCAGGCCCTGACCACCCGAACCGCTCAACCTGAATTCTATCGTTCCGGACATTTTACTCATCTCCTTTGCTCACTGGTTTTTGCCCTTTGCCCTGGCAATGATTTCTTCGTACATGGCGGTGTATTCGGGAGCTTCCCCCCTGTACAGCTCACCAATGATTATTTTATCCTGCAGCTCCTCCGGGCTCATTTTTTCCGCCTGTTTCACCGTTACCGCATGTTCCTTCTGCCAGAGAAGCATTTGCAGCCCGTTGCCCATTTTGTTGCGCCGCCCGTAACCCACCGGGCAGGCGGTAATGGCCTCAATGACGCTGAAGCCCTTGTTTTTGGCTCCGGCCACAATCAATTTTTCCAGCATGGTGGCATGATAGGTGGTGGCCCGGGCCACATAGGTGGCGCCGGCACCTTTAGCCAGTTCGGCAATATCAAAGCTCCGCTCTACATTCCCGTAGGGGGCGGTAGTTGCCCTTTTGCCGGGAGGAGTGAGGGGCGAATATTGCCCCCCGGTCATACCATAGATGCTGTTGTTGAAAATGATGGCCGTGAGGTCTATATTGCGCCTGGCAGCGTGTATAAAGTGATTGCCGCCGATGGCCGTGGCGTCGCCGTCGCCCATCAGGACAAAGACATCCAGTTCAGGCCTGGCCAGTTTGATACCGGTGGCAAAGGCCAGCGCCCGCCCGTGGGTGGTATGCAGGGTGTTGAAATCCAGGTAACCCGCCGCCCGGGAAGAACAGCCGATGCCGGAAACCACCACGGTTTTGTCCGGGTCGTACCCCAGTTTCTCAATGGCCCTGACCAGCGCCGACAGAACTATGCCGTTGCCGCAACCGGGACACCAGATATGGGGAAACCGGTCAGACCGCAGGTGGGATTCAACCTGACTGAGCATCCGTTGTCACCTCCTTGATGGCGGACAGGATTTCGTCAAAGGTGATCAGTTCCCCGTTCAACCGGTTAACCCCCGTCACCCTTACCCGGCCCTGCACCGCCCGTTCCACTTCTCCCTTGAGCTGGCCCAGGTTCATCTCGGCCACGATGATGTGCCGCACCCGGCCGGCCAGTTCCGCCACCTCTTTTTCCGGGAAGGGCCAGATGGTTACCGGCCGGAACAGCCCTGCTTTGATACCCGCCGCCCGGGCGTCTTTGACCGCCCGTTTAGCCGATCTGGCCACCGCACCATAGGCGACCACAACTACTTCCGCATCCTCCAGCTGATAGCCCTCTGCGGTAACCACATCATCCAGATGGTCGTAAATTTTCCGGTGCAGCCTCAGAATTAAGCTTTCAGCAACCTGAGGGTCGGTGGTGGGATTGCCTTTTTCATCGTGCACCAGCCCCGTTACGTGGTAACGGTAACCATCTCCGAAGTTGGCCATGGGCGGTACACCGTCATCGCCGGGGCGGTAGGGGTAATAATCTTTTGGCTCCACCGCCGGCTTTTTACGCTCAATTACCTCTACTTCCCCGGCCTGGGGAAGTACCACACGTTCCCGCATGTGACCGATCACTTCGTCCATGAGCAGGATCACCGGCACCCGGTACTTTTCCGATAGGTTGACTGCCCGGATGGCCAGCATGTATGCCTCCCGCACCGAGGCAGGACAGAGGACGATAACCGGGTGATCGCCGTGGGTTCCCCACCTGGCCTGCATCACATCTCCCTGGGCCGGAGCGGTGGGAATACCCGTACTGGGTCCCCAGCGCTGCACATTGACAATCACGCAGGGAATTTCAGCCATAGCCGCATAGCCGATGTTCTCCTGCTTCAGGGAAAAGCCCGGCCCGCTGGTGGCCGTAAGGGCCTTCACCCCGGCCAGGGAAGCACCGATTACCGCGGCCATACTGGCGATCTCGTCTTCCATCTGGATGAACTTACCGCCCAGCCCGGGCAGGCGTTCGGCCATCAGCTCGGCAATCTCCGTGGATGGGGTGATGGGGTAACCGGCAAAAAAGCGTACCCCGGCCGCCAGGGCTCCTTCCACCACCGCCTCGTTGCCCTGCATCAGGCGGGCCATTTCCACCACATCGCTCATTGTTCCTTCACCTCTATGCCGATGGCAAAGTCCGGACAGTGGATTTCACACCGGCCGCAACCAACGCAGCGGTCGGGATTCACCACCGCAACCTTGCCCGAACCATTCAGGGAGAGCACTTCCTTGGGGCAAAGGGCGACACAAATCCCGCACCCCTTGCACCATCTTTCCCGCACCTCTATATGCACAGCTTTTGGAGCGGCTAAAGCATTAGCCATTGCCATCACCTCGCGCGGTTTGGAACCTTTACCTGATTATACACGCAAGAGTTGTGCCAGACCCTATGTAATTGCTGGCGGTTGGGGGAATAAGCGGCAAAGCCTTGAACCACCCCGGCTGCAGAAAAAATAAAGCAGGAAGAAAGTACTTCCTGCGACGGCATTTTTCCGTATTCCATCTCAAAGCGAAACGGGAAGCTATCTCATTCTGCGACGCCGGGGTAAACTTTGGCAGCGTTACCGCCAAATTAGGCACTTCCGGCATTGATCTCAAATTGAGAATGTCAGGCCTGTTTCCCCGTCATGGCACCCACGGGGCAAACTCTGGTACATTCGCCGCAACCGTTACAGCCCGACTGGCCAAGGGGAACATCCCCAAAGGTGGTTACTTTGCGCTCAAACCCCCTTCCGGCAAAACCCAGCACTCCGGTGCCTTTTTCCCGGCAGACCCACACACACCGCCCGCAGAGGACACACTTGCCGGGGTTGTAGCGCACTACCGGGCTGGAGTCGTCCACCTGCAGATTCCGTTCCAGCTTTCTCAGCCGCTTCACCCGTAAGGGGAAGCGGCGTTCCCGGGCAATCCGCTGCAATTCGCAGGAGCGGTTGCGGAGGCAGCTGGCGCAGTCCAGGTGGTGATTGGACAAAAGGAGCTCAAAGGCCGTGTGTACCAGGCGGTCCACCCGCGGGCTGCGGGTGGACACCACCATGCCTTCCACCACGGGCTCGGTGCAGGCGGTCACCGGACGCGGGTAGCCCTCGATCTCCACAAAGCACAACCGGCAGGCGGCAGCCGGGTGTTTTACCCCGGGAATGGCGCAGAGGTTGGGAATGTAGATGCCGTTTTCCAGGGCCGCCCAGAGCAGTTTTTCCCCTTCCCGCGCCTGCACGGTCCGGCCATCTATGGTTAAGGTGACTGTTTTCATACCTTACGCCCCCCTTCCGGCCACCAGTTCCGGCGGCGAGAGCTTGATGACCGCTTTGTACTGGGGCGGGCATGCCTCCAGGCAGCTGGCGCACTTAACACATTTCTGCTGATCAATAACCTTAATGCGGTCCTCGTTGGGATAAATGGCCTCCACCGGGCAGCTGCCCACGCAGGCATCACAGGAGCGCTCGCATTTTTCCGGCAGGATGTAGTAGGCAATCAGCTCCCGGCACATCAGCGCCGGGCAGCGGCGTTCCTTGATGTGGGCCTCGTATTCGTCCCGGAAATAGCGGATGGTGCTTAAAACGGGATTGGGCGCCGTCTTGCCCAGCCCGCACAGCGATCCGGCCTTCACGTCTTCAGCCAGTTCCAAAAGAAGCTCTACATCCCCGGGTCTGCCCTGCCCCTTTGTAATTGCCTCCAGGATGTCCAGCATCTGCTTGGTTCCCAGGCGGCACATGGTGCACTTGCCGCAGGATTCCTTCTGGGTGAAATCCAGGAAAAACCGGGCTATTTCCACCATGCAGTCGTCCTCATCCAGGATGACCATCCCGCCGGAACCCATCATGGCCCCGGCCTGGCTTAAAGAGTCGAAATCTATGGGCATATCCAGGGCTGCTTCAGGCAGGCACCCCCCCCGACGGCCCGCCAATCTGCACGGCCTTAAAGGCTTTGCCCCTGGGAATGCCGCTGCCTACATCGTAAACCATTTCTCTTAAGGTTGTGCCCATGGGCACCTCGGCCAGGCCGGTATTGATCACTTTCCCGGCCAGGGCAAAGACGGCCGTACCGGGGCTGCCGGCAGTACCGGTCTCCCTGAACCACTGGGCACCCCGCTCAATAATATGGGGCACGTAAGCCAGTGTCTTTACATTATTAATTACCGTGGGCTTGCCCCAAAGCCCGGCGGTGGCCGGAAATGGCGGCCGGTGGCGGGGCAGGCCCGGTTCCCCTTCCATGGAGGCAATCAGGGCCGTTTCCTCGCCGCAGACAAAGGCCCCCGAACCTTGAAAAACATCCACGTCAAAACTAAAACCGCTGCCCAGGATATCGGTCCCCAAAAGGCCGGCCTGGCGCGCCTGTTCGATGGCCTTTTTCACCCTTTCCACGGCCAGGGGATACTCGGCGCGGATATAGAAATAGCCCTGGCGGGCTCCCACCGCGTAGGCGGCAATGGCCAGCCCCTCCAGCACCTCGTGGGGGTTTGACTCCAGGATGGCCCGGTCCATAAAGGCCCCCGGGTCCCCTTCGTCAGCGTTGCAAATGACATACTTCTTTTCTCCCGGCGCCAAACGGCAGGTTTCCCACTTGCGCCCGGTGGGGAAACCGGCTCCACCCCGCCCCCGCAGACCGGAAGCCTTTATTTCTTCAACCACCCATTCAGGCTCCCGGGTCAGGGCTCTGGCCAGGGCGGCATACCCGCCCTGGGCAATGTAGTGCTCGATTTTTTCCGGGTCAATGAGGCCACACTTATCCAAAATAATGGGCTTTTCAATCATTCCCCGGGGAAAGTCGGTGAGGGCCGGAACCATATCGTTGGTCTCCAGCGCGGCCAGGGCAAATTCCAGGCAGGGGTCGTCACCGCCTAAAAAATCCTGCACCAGCCGGGCGGCAATGCCCCCGGTAACGTAGCCGTAGCTGATGGGTGGGAAACCGGGCTTGTAAACGGTAACCAGGGGCTCCGCATAGCAATGGCCCATGCAGCCCACTTCCAGGACCCGGGCGTCAATGCCGTGTTTTTCAAGCTCTTCTTTAATTACCTTTAAAATCTCCAGGGCCCCGGCTGCGCGGCCGCAGGTGGCCGTGCCCACCAGAATCAAGGGCCGGTCCCGCAGGCTCTGCCAGGCAGTTCTGGATTTTTGTTGCAATTTTGCAAAAGTTTCTGCTACTAAACTACAGCTGTTCAACTGCTTCCCCTTCTTTCTGCTGGCCTTTCGGGATTTTTACGCCAAAGGAAAAGAGCAATCCGTCCACCCGGGTGGGGGTTACCCTGCCGTGCACCTCTTCATCGATCACCGTTACCGGTGCCATGGTGCAGCATCCCACGCAGGCCACCCTTTCCAGGCTGAATTCCCGGTCCGGCGTAACCTGGTTAACGTCAATACCCAGCCGTCTCTTCCAGCAGTCCAGGATGATATTGCCCCCCTTCATGTGGCAGGCCGTGCCCATGCATACCTTGATCTGGTGTTTCCCCGGGGGAATGAGGCGAAACTGGTTGTAAAAGGTGGCCACGCTGTAAACATCCACAGCCGGGATGCCCAGGTGCCGCGCCACTTCCTCCATGGCCACCAGGGGGACATAGCCCAGCTTTTCCTGTACCTGCTGCAAAATAGGAATGAGATTACCCCGTTCACGGGAATAATTTTCCAGGATGTTCCCGGTTTGTTCTAAGGCAACCCTTTTTTCTTCTTCCGTTAAATGCATGGACATCTCTCCCGACTGACTTGTTGAAAACTCAATTACCCGGTTATCTTGAAAACCTCTCCATAATCATAACGCTAAACATGTTAATGGTCAACAGCCTTAAATTATTTTAAGAAATTTTTCCGCATTTACTTTAAATAGCCAAAAACTACCGGTACCTGCCCCGGTAGAGATCTGCAGGATATTTCCTGGCATTGGCCGCCATTTTTTGCTCTACCGCCCGGGCCAGGTCAATGCCTGCGGTGTTGGCCATGGCCAGGCAGTAAATCAATACATCGGCCAGTTCCTCCTCCACCCGCTCTAAAAGCCCGGGTTCCAGCTCCCGCCCGTCGGACCACTGGAAAAGCTCCATTAGTTCGGCGGCCTCAATGGCCACGGACATGGCCAGATTCTTGGGCGTATGAAACTGCGCCCAGTCCCTCTCCTCCACAAAGGCGGCCACCATATTTTTTAAATCCTGCAGCGTGATTCGGGCATCTTCAGGCATCTGAAAGCAACCCCCCGTCAACAAACTGCTCTTTCGGTCTCAGGCACCACCAGGAAAGAACCCCGGCGCTAAAAACATGCCGTGTCCATCTTCGACACCTTTTCAGGGGCTACATCAAAAAATCGTCCAAAAAAGCAGGAATGTATCCTTCCAGGTCGAATTAAAAAATAAAAGGGCTACTTTTTAAGTAACCCTTTTCAGCTAATTAGTTGTTCCGCTTTTCCAGATATCTTTCCAGCTTGCGCTTGACTCGCTGCAGGGCATTGTCGATGGACTTGACGTGGCGCTTCAAGTCCTCGGCAATTTCCTGGTAGGACTTACCCTCCAGGTAGGACATCAGCACCTTCCACTCCAGGGAACTCAGGATCTCGCCCATTTTTTCTTCAATATCATAAAATTCCTCCCGGCTGATGATCAACTCCTCCGGGTCGGCAATCTTGGTGCCGGAGATGACATCCAGAAGGGTGCGGTCGGAATCTTCGTCGTAAATGGGCTTGTTCAAGGAAACATAAGAGTTCAAGGGGATGTGTTTTTGCCGGGTGGCCGTTTTGATGGCCGTAATGATCTGCCTGGTAATACAAAGTTCTGCGAAGGCCCGGAAAGATGATAGCTTGTCTAACCGGAAATCGCGGATGGCCTTGTAAAGGCCGATCATCCCTTCCTGAATGATGTCCTCCCGATCAGCCCCAATGAGGAAGTAGGAACGTGCTTTCGCCCGGACAAAGTTTTTGTATTTATTAATCAAATACTCCAGGGCCGCGTCATCACCTTCGCGGGCGTATTCCACCACTTCCTCATCGTCCATCATGTGATAACAGCTCGCACATTCCCTCTGGACGCTCAGACTCACAATATCCCCCCCGCTTTGTGTGTCCGGCTTTCCCGCTCAAAACACTTAAACCAGAAGAAAAAGAAAAGCCTTTCCGCCGTTAGTCAGAAGTCCGGGCTGATATAGATCCCGACTCTCTTTTCTTTGAACGGATCAAGGCATTTTCCCGTACCTCTTTCTTTAATTTTGCCTAACTAATTATATCTCAGCCCCGATAACCCGTCAAGAAAAATTAGGACTTGCTTTCGTTCCACAATCATCCTGGCTAGTCTTTTTTTCTTCGCCAGCGTTCAAAAATTAGGCGAATATCGTCCACCAGGCGGTTTTCTAAATAAGCATCCGCCGGCCGCCCGCTGTCAAAATGCTTTTTTCCTTCCTCCTGCGTGTGCTGGACTTTTTTCCACAGCTCCCTGGGCGTGATCCGGTAGGCACCCCGCCCCAGAATCATCCTCTGTTCGGCCCAGTCGTAGGTGGCCACATAAACCGTTCCCCGCCGGGACAGCTCCCCAACCAGTTTCTCAATGACTGCATCGGCAGTTTCTCCCTCGGGGGTATAAATCACCTGCACCCCGTCGACGGTCTCCGACCGGTCCCCGCCGTGCTTCACCTGGTGGGCATCAAAGACCACCACCACGTGCTCCCCGGTGAAAGCGGCATAATTAACTAAAATATCCACCAGCCGGGTGCGTGCATGCTCCAAACTTGATTCGGAAAGCTGTTCCAGTTCCGGCCAGGCATGAATGATGTTATAGCCGTCAACGATCAGGTA
Organism: Desulfofundulus sp. TPOSR; assembly: GCF_011393055.1. NCBI lineage: Bacteria > Bacillati > Bacillota > Clostridia > Eubacteriales > Peptococcaceae > Desulfofundulus > Desulfofundulus sp. TPOSR. The sequence continues at coordinate 278,245 of NZ_JAAOEF010000004.1, forward strand.
CTCGTCCATGGACCAGTCTCCTCTGCCTGACCACCTCGTAGGCCAGCAGGGCTGCCGCCACCGAGGCATTTAGGGAGCCAACCCGCCCGGCCATGGGCAGTCTGACCAGTTGATCGCATTTTTCCCGCACCAATCTCCCCAGGCCTTTGTCTTCGCCGCCAATGACCAGGGCAATGGGGCCGTCCAAACGCACATCCCAGTACATGTCCCGGGCCGTCCCGCAGGCCCCGACCACCCAGAGTCCCCGCTCCTGGAGGTAGGTAATGGTCCGGGCCAGATTGGGCACCCGGGCCACCCGGACATATTCCACCGCCCCGCAGGAAGCCTTGGCCACCGCCGGGGTAAGGGCTGCCGAACGGTGCCGGGTAACAACCACACCGTGTACCCCGGCAGCATCGGCCGTACGCAAAATGGCTCCCAGGTTGTGGGGATCGGTTATTTCGTTAAGCAGGATTATAAAGGGATCCTCAGGAAACGCGGCAGCCAGGATGTCATCCACGGAAACGTATTCTTTGGCCGCCGCCATGGCTACAACTCCCTGGTGCGGAGCATCCTTAACCAGCCCGTTCAGATGGGACCTATCCACGTACTGGACGGGTATCCCCCGTTCCCGGGCCAGGTTAAGGATTTCCTGCAGGGTGCCGCCGCCGGCTCCTTTAGCCACCAGGAGCTTGTTAATGGACCGGTTGGCGACAAGGGCCTCTTTTACCGGGTGGCGGCCGGCAATGATATTTTCACAAGCCGCCTTTTCAGTCATCCTTTTCCACCACCTGGCGGGCCAGGGCAAGGATTTCTTCCAGGCGCTCGCTTTGCCCCGATAGGTACAGGTAACCGATGAGACTTTCCAGCCCCGTACTGTAGCGGTAGCTGATCACATCGGAGCCCCGGGGTGGGTGGCCGCTCCGGGCATTGCGGCCCCGCCGGGCAACGGCCGCCTCGCCTTCCGTAAGCTGTTCTTTCAGGGCATGCATCACCCGGGCCTGGGTATCGGCCCGTACATATTTTATGGTCTCCTGGTGCAGTTGATTCACAGAAGTAACTCCCCGGGCCACCAGATATTGACGGATGGCCAGCTCATACACGGCGTCGCCAATATAGGCCAGCACCAGGGACGGCAGTTGTTCCGGGTTGGGGATGATCTCCCCGGGTAAGGACATGGTCACGGCAAACGGTCCCCTCATCCCTGTCTCTTCCAGCGCACGCCGCCGGGCGTGTCTTCCAGAACAATGCCCAGTTCCTTCAGGCGATCCCGGATGCGGTCGGCGGTGGCCCAGTCCTTTTTCGCCCTGGCCTGCTGCCGAACTTCCAGCAGCAACTCGATCAGGGCCTCCTCAAAACCATCGCTTTTTGCATGCCGCCCCTCGACGAGTATGCGCCCGGTCCTTTCATCAACCCGGAAAAGGCCCAGCACTTCGTTAAAGGAGTGGAAAAGGTCCATGGCCTTTTCCAGGGCCGACCGGGAGGGAGAGCCGGCGGTACCATGCAGGTAAGCATTGACTTCCCGGGCCAGTTCAAACCAAATGCCCACCGCCAGGGCGGTATTAAAATCGTCATCCATGGCGGCCACAAAATCCCGGTGGTGCTTTTCCAGGGCGGCTATAAATTCTTCATCTTCGGGTTCTATTTGTTCCCGGGACGGCCGGTCCAGGGCCTCGGTCAACAGGCGGATGCTGTTTTTAAAGCGTTCCAGTCCCCGCCCGGCGGCGGCCATCTTTTCGTCGTCGAAATCCAGCGGGCTGCGGTAATGGGTGGAAAGGAGGAAGAAACGCACTACCTCCGGGGGAAACTTGTCCAAAATTTCCCGCACCAGAAAGAAGTTGCCCAGGGATTTAGACATTTTTTCCTGGTTGACGGTAATGAAGCCGTTATGCATCCAGTAGCGCACAAACGGCCGGCCCGTGGCCGCCTCGGCCTGGGCAATTTCATTTTCGTGGTGGGGGAAGACAAGGTCAAAGCCCCCCCCGTGAATGTCGAAGTTATTCCCCAGGTATTTTAAAGCCATGGCCGAGCATTCAATGTGCCAGCCGGGACGCCCTTTGCCCCAGGGGCTGTCCCAGGCCGGTTCGCCGGGTTTGGCCGCCTTCCACAGGGCGAAATCCATGGGGTGTTTTTTGCGGGGGTCCACCTCCACCCGGGCTCCCGCCTGCATTTCCTCCAGGGTGCGCCCGGACAGCTTGCCGTACTCGGGAAAGGCGCTGATGTCAAAATATACGTCCCCATCTACCACATAGGCGGCCTTCTTTTCGATAAGGGTACTGATGAGATCGATGATTTCCGGGAGGTGCTCGGAAACCCTGGGGTGCACATCGGCCGGCCGCACATTTAAGGCCTCAGCGTCCCGGTAGTATTCGTCAATATATTTGCGGGCCAGGGCCAGGGCATCGACACCTTCTTCCCGGGCCCGGTTGATGATCTTGTCGTCGATGTCTGTAAAATTCTGAACATACTTCACCCGGTAGCCCCGGTACTGGAAATACCGCCGCACGGTGTCAAAAAAGACCAGGGGGCGGGCGTTGCCCAGGTGGATGAAGTTGTAGGTGGTCGGCCCGCAGACGTACATATCCACCCGCCCCGGATGCCGGGGAATAAACTTTTCCTTACGCCTGGTTAAAGTATTGTATATTTCCATGGAACAATCGCTCCTCTAAATCCACGTTGTGAGATAAGTCGCTCCTTAAGGGACGACCGCCGCCCGTTTCGTTTCTGGTTTTGCGACAGTACCTATGTAGCGGCCTGTACGCCGGTCCCGGGCTCACAGCGCTTCGTTTCAGGACCGGCGTACCGCCCCCTCACGACTCGTTTGGCCGGGAAAAGGCGCCCTGCACCAAGGCGTCACAGGACTTTAATGGTTCAGCCGGCTTGCTGTCCGCCAGCTTTTTCTCCAGTTCAAGGACCCGTTTTTCCAGGCGCTCAATGTTGTGCATCAGGCAGTTAATTACTTCCGCCACCGGGTCGGGCAGCAGGTCGTGACGCAGGTCAATATCCGGCACGCTCGCCGAATCCACCCGCTTGCCGTCCTGGATGACTACCTTGCCGGGCACCCCCACCACGGTGCTGTTGGGAGGTACGGGCTTGAGCACCACCGAGCCGGCACCGATCTTTGAGTTGTCCCCGACAGTAAAGGAGCCGAGAATTTTGGCGCCGGCGCTGATCACCACGTTGTTGCCGATGGTGGGGTGGCGCTTGCCCTTTTCCTTCCCCGTTCCCCCCAGGGTTACTCCCTGGTAGATGGTCACGTTGTCGCCAATTTCCGCCGTTTCCCCGATGACCACCCCGGCTCCGTGGTCAATGAACAGTCCCTGGCCGATCTTGGCCCCGGGGTGAATTTCAATCTGGGTGAGGAAGCGGGAGATATGGGAAATCAACCTGGCAATGGTGAAGAGCCGTTTCCGGTAAAAGAAATGGGCTATCCGGTGCATGATAATGGCATGCAGGCCGGGATAGCAGAGCAGCACTTCCAGAAGGCTTTTGGCCGCCGGATCCCGTTCAAATACCGCCTGTATGTCACGCTTAAGCTGCTTGAACATAACCCCAACCTCCAGGTGGCAGACCGGAGCATAGATACAATTAACCTGCCCGGGCCAGGCGGGCCAGCACCTTTTCCTTGCCCAGGAGGGGGATGACCTGGTAAAGTTCCGGACCGTGGGTCCGGCCGGTGAGGGCCACCCGGATGGGCAGGTAAACTTTGCGGGCACCCAAACCCAGTTCCTTGGGCAGCTTTTTCAACATGCTCCGGGCAGTTTCTTCATTCAATCCGTCTGCCGATCTGATTTTCTCCGCCAGGGCGGCCAGGACGCGGGGAACCTGCTCCCCGGCCAGCACAGCGCGGGCCTCTTCATCTTCCGGCTCCACTTCCGGCGCAAAGAAAATGTCCACGTGCCGGGTAATCCCGGACAGGTTGGTCAGGTAATCCCGTACGGCCGCCACCAGTTGTTTCAACCATTGGTACTGCTCCGGAGTTACCTCGCCTGAAATATAACCGGCCTTTTGCAAAAAGGGTATGGCCAGATCGGTAATCCGCTCCAGGGGGCTTTGACGAATGTAGTGGCCGTTCAACCAGTTAAGCTTGTCCAGGTCAAAAACGGCTGGATTTTTGGCCACCCGCTCGAGGGAAAACTGCCGTTTTAACTCTTCTAGAGTAAAGATTTCCTCTTCGCCGCCGGGGGACCAGCCTAAAAGGGCCAGGAAGTTGACCAGGGCCTCGGGAAGGTAGCCCATCTCCCGGTACTGCTCGATGGAAGTGGCTCCGTGCCGCTTGCTCATCTTGGTGCGGTCCTGGCCCAGGATCAGCGAAACGTGGGCAAACTGCGGCACCGGCCAGCCGAAGGCCCGGTAAAGGAGAATCTGCCGCGGCGTATTGGACAGGTGTTCCTCCGCCCGGATGACATGGGTAATGCCCATGGTGTGATCATCCACCACCACGGCAAAGTTGTAGGTGGGAATGCCGTCGGACTTAACGATAATAAAGTCGCCGATGCCGTCAACATCAAAGGATACTTCCCCGCGGACCAGGTCCTGCACGGTTATGGTTTCCCCGGAGGGGACCGCGAAACGCAGTACCGGCCGGCGCCCCTCGGCTTCCAAACGGCGCCTGTCCTCCTCGCACAGGTGACGACATCGGCCGCTATAGCGGGGCATCTCGCCCCGGGCCAAAAGGGCTTCCCGCTCGGCAGCCAGCTCCTCTTCGGTACAGTAACAGCGGTAGGCCCACCCGCTTTCTAAAAGCTGCCGGGCATAACGTTGATAAATGGGAAGCCGCTCCGTCTGCCGGTAAGGGCCGTGGGGACCGCCCACTTCAATCCCCTCGTCCCAATCGAGGCCCAGCCAGCGCAAAGCGGCCAGGATGTTTTCCTCGGATTCCCGGGAAGAACGCTCCAGATCCGTGTCCTCGATGCGCACAATAAAAGTGCCGCCTTGATTGCGGGCAAACAGCCAGTTAAACAAAGCCGAACGAGCCCCCCCGATATGCAGCGGGCCGGTGGGGCTGGGGGCAAATCTTACTCTGACGCCGGACAAAAAATAGTCCTCCTCTGCTTTAAGAGATTTTTAAAACCTCATTATTCGACCCATATTATATCACCGGGCCGGTAGAGAGGCAACTTTTGAATGTAATCGGGGCCTTGCCGGGCCGTTCGCGCGGGGTTAGAATAATGACGTAGAAAAAGCGCCTTTCCCCGGTGTTCGAACAACCGGGGGCGGGATTTTTGCCCGGCACGGCCGCCTTCATGGCCGTGACAGGGGAAAAGGATGGTAGTGGGAGATGATCGCAGGTCTTACCGGCGGCATTGCCACGGGCAAAAGTACGGTAGCCAGGTTGTTCCAAGAACTGGGAGCCCACGTCATCGATTTTGACGTCCTGGCCCACGAGGTAACGCGCCCGGGGTTGAAGGCCTGGGAGGAAATCGTCAGGTTTTTCGGGGTGGAAGTTTTGAACCCCGACCAAACCATCAACCGTAAAAAGCTGGGCCGCCTGGTTTTTGACGACCCGGAAAAGCTGGCGCGGTTGAACCGGATCGTTCACCCGGCAGTTTTTGAAGAGGATCAAAAAATTACCGCAGAAATTTTAGCCGGGGATCCCCGGGCAGTGATTATTAAAGAAATTCCCCTGTTGATCGAAACAGGAACCGGGCACCTGGTGGACAAAATCATTGTGGTCTACGCTTCCCCCGAAGTGCAGCTGCAAAGGCTTTTAGCCCGGGGTCTCGACCGGGATGAGGCCCTGAAAAGAATTAACGCCCAGGCTCCCCTGGGCGAAAAAATGAAGTGGGCCGATTTTGTCATTTATAACGACGGCGACCTGGAAGAAACCAGAAGGCAAGTGGCAGAAGTCTACCGGCAACTGGTACAGGCAGGAACTATTTGAGGAACCAGCACTTACATCGTAACACCCGGTTTGGGTGGTAAAGTTTGTCAACGAGATGTTTGAATTACGAACTATACCAGCTTTCCGGCTGTTCCGTCAGGGAGAAACGATGGTGGCCACAGCGTAAGCCGCTATTCCCTCACCCGTACCGGTAAATCCCAACCCTTCGGTGGTCGTAGCTTTTACGTTCACGCACTTCGCATCGATATTGAGGGCATGGGCGATATGCTGCACCATGTCCGGAATGTAACCGGCCAGCCTGGGTGCCTGGGCCACCACCACGGCATCGACGTTGTTCACCCTGTAGCCCCGTTCCGCCAGCAACCGTCCCACCTGTTCCAGCAGCACAAGACTGGAAATGCCGGCATACCGGGGATCATGATCGGGAAAATGGCGGCCGATATCCCCCTGACCGGATGCACCCAGGAGGGCATCCATAACGGCATGGACCAGTACGTCGGCATCGGAGTGGCCCTCCAGCCCCCGGTCAAAGGGCACGTTTACCCCCCCCAGGATCAGGGGGCGACCGGCAACCAGCCGGTGCACATCATATCCCAAACCCACCCGCAAAGGAGCAAGAGGCGTGGAAATCCCCGCAGCCTTCGATTGCTTATGAAATTCTCTAAGTAATATTCTGACGATAAAATAAACTGCAGCGAAGGCAACGGCCACTAAAATTATGAAATTTACAATTTGGGCAATTAGCGTCATGTTCACTGTTACCTGCTACGCACCTCCACATGACAGGCTTTAGAGACAATGCCGGTAACACCGCGGAGCCGGGCACGTTTATTGTGCGCCCGGCTTCACCTATTCTGGCCTGTCGTCGCAGGTTCAATTTCGAGCAGCGCCTCTGCCACGGCTAAGTCTTCAGGGGTGGTGATCTTGATGTTCCGGTAGGAGCCGGGCACCAGCTTCACCCGGTGGCCCAGGGCCTCCACCAGGGAAGCGTCGTCGGTGGCCGAAATTTTTTCCGCCTCCGCCCTCCGGTGGGCTTCCCGGAGCAGGGAACACTTGAAGCCCTGGGGGGTTTGGGTCAGCCACAGTACCTCCCGGGGGAGGGTGCGCACCACAAAGCCATCGGTACCGGCTTCTTTGACCGTATCTTTCACAGGCACGGCCAGGGTGGCCGCCCCCCAGCGGGCGGCCTCGGAGGCCACCGCCACCAGCTCTTCCACCCCCACCAGCGGCCTGGCACCGTCGTGAACGAGCACTATCTCCGCTTCCGCCGGCAGGGCCTCCAGCCCCTTGCGCACGGAATCCTGCCGCCGCTCGCCGCCGGACACCACCGCCAGCAGCTTCCGGCAGCCCCATTCCTGACAGGCCAGCCGGGACGCGCGGTCTACCTCACCCTCTGCCACTACCAGAACATATCCCTTGACCGGCACGGCCTCTTCAAAAACCCGCAGGCTCCGGGCCAGTACCGGCAAACCGGAAAGGGGCAGGAACTGTTTGTTTACTCCCTGCCCCATCCGTACCGATCGTCCCGCGGCCACCACCACGCCAAAAACACTATCCAAGGGCATTCACCCCGTTGTACCGCACATTTTGTGCCTCCTGGCGCTGTTCCTGCCGGGGGCGGGCAAAGATCATCCGTCCGGCTGCGGTTTGCAAAACGCTGGTTACCAGCACGCTGATGGTTTGACCCATATATTTCTTGCCCCCGTCCACCACGATCATGGTGCCGTCATCCAGGTAGCCCACGCCCTGGCCGGCCTCCTTGCCGTCCCGCACCACCTGCACGGTCATCTCTTCTCCCGGCAGAACCACCGGCTTGATGGCGTTGGCCAGTTCATTTATATTGAGCACTTTCACGCCGTGAAGCTCGGCCACCTTGTTCAGATTAAAATCGTTGGTCATTATTTTGGCCCCCAACCGCTGGGCCAGCTTAACCAGCTTGGAGTCTACCTCGGCCACATCATCCAGGCCCCGTACGTTGTCGATAATCTGCACCTTGACCGGGGAATTCTTGCGCATCTGGTTTAAGATATCCAGGCCCCGACGGCCGCGGTTGCGCTTCAGCACGTCCGGGGAATCGGCAATATGCCGCAGTTCCTCCAGCACAAAGGCGGGGACCAGAAGGGTGCCTTCGATGAAGCCGCTCTCAACCAGATCCGCAATGCGGCCGTCTATGATCACACTGGTGTCCAGCAGCTTGTAATTGGACTGGCGGTTTTCCGCCCGGGAAACCTTTTCCTTGCCGAAACGGGGAAAATTGCTGAAAAGGCCCAGCAATTCCTCCCGCTTTTTCACGGCCACACTCATACCCAGGTAGCCTAAAAGCAGCGTACCCAGGATCCAGATTAACCTGCCCAAAGGCCCCAGAACGAAAAGAATTGAACCTAATAAATTAGCAATTATGAGTCCAATAATCAAGCCCACAGAACCCATGACCAGGTCCTGGGTCGGTGTCCTGGAAAGGCGCTGTTCCAGGAAAGAAGTCAAGCGCAGCGCCCCGCGGATAATCGGAGAAGTCAGCACTAATCCCAGAACCAGCCCGACCAGGGTGCTCAGGGCCAGGATACCAAACTTCAGCTGGGGTAAACCAGCTGGAAGGGAAAAGAGACCCTTATCCAGGATGAGCAAACCCGAATAAAATCCGGATGCCGAAAAGAGGGCGATCAGCAGAAAAAAAATAATGCGCCTGAGCAATATCTTCACCTCCCTTTCTCTTTTGCTGTTTATTATTAGCACTGCTGACACTTATATTATAGTCCCATGGGACAGCCACTTCAACTAAAAAATGGAGAATCTTACCTGTAAAAAAAACACGCCAGTAATCACTGACGTGTATCAGGCGAAAGCGCTGTCCACCAGGGACTGGGCCTTTTCTTCCTCCAGTTCGGTAGCCAGAGCCAGCTCACTGATTAGTATTTGACGCGCATTTTCAAGCATTTTTCTTTCCCCGGAAGAAAGGCCTTTTTCCTTCTCCCGTTTGGCCAGGTTGCGCACCACTTCGGCTACCTCATATATATCACCGCTGCGCATTTTTTCCAGGTTGGCCCGGTAGCGCCGGTTCCAGTTGGAGGACATGGCGGTACTTTTTCCCTTGAGAATATTGATTACCTTGGGAACGCTTGCCCGGTCTATAACCTCCCGCAGGCCAACCTCCCGGCAGTTGGCGATGGGAATCATTACTTTCATATCACCCACGGGTAGGCGCAAAATATAATACTGCTTCTTCTCTCCCAGGACTTCCTTTTCCTCAATGGCTTCGATGATCCCTGCCCCGTGCATGGGGTACACGACTTTATCACCAACTTTAAACAACGCCGGACCCCCTTAAACTAAAACTTTGCCCTGGTATTATTATAACACGGGGCCTGGCTTTTGTCAAGAAACTATAATTTTAGCATAGCTGCCATACGGTGTCAACAGCAATTTTGGCAGCGTGAATGTCAGATTTTTGTAGTCAAAATGGGTTTACACGGCCACCTGGCAACCGGTGGCCAGAGCCTGCCAACTCATTAATAGACAAAGCAATTCCCTCATACATCAAGGACAAGAAATCCATCCTGAAAATCTAAGGGGCGTACCGGGTCGACAAGTTCCACCTGTCCTCCTTGAATAAGCTCTTCGGCCAAATTTTCGGTAACCCAGAGGTATTCCAGCTCAAGGGTATTTTTTATTATTGCCCCTCTTAAACCGGTAGGATCTCCTGCTGCCAGGCTCTTGATGGCCGCTTCAATTGCCTTTTGATCATCGGGCATAATTATGGGAAGCATAGCCCTTTGAACGTTCCCGCTGGTCAAACAATTAAGGTAGGTTACCTCCCGGTTTATTTTTTTCACCAAATGTTCGGTGGTTATATCCGCAAGGCCAATTCCGGTCGCGTTACCGTGGGACTCTTCCGTTAAATCAAGAACCACAATCCTGGCAACAAGAGGTTTTGCTGGTTCAGGCACCCCTGCTATTCTCATCCTCCCAATTACGTTGACATCCATACCCGTGCCGCTTATGTTTTTCCCCATTTCCTTGACCACCAGAAAATCGAGTTTTTCCACTGGCAGGCGAGGCATTAACCGGTAGGCCTCTTTTAAAAGGCACATTTCCGTCTGGATGAGATCTTCCGGCAACGTTGCTTGAATTAGGGCAGTTTCGTCGTAGCTGTTTTCAACAATCCCCACGCCGGCAACAACCTTTTTCGAATGCAAGAAAATTTCCCCAATTTCCAGGAGCGCAGAAGCAATCTTATCCGGACCCACCCGGTGAATAAAAGATGCCCCTTCTTTTTTCCCTAATCCAACAGCCATCATTTTTACAAGACCACTTTCCACTGGCCCGTGAAAAGTAGTATGGGGTTTGATGCGGTTGCAAACTATAATGCCATCGGCCTGCCAGGCATTAATGTCACAAAAAACCTTAACTCCTCGGGATGTCCTTCCAATTTCCACTACCTCTGCCGTGGTCAGTACTGGACATCCCACATTTTTTTCGGTAATGCCCAGGCTGGCTAAAATTTTCTCCTGTCCTTCTGCGCTTCCCCCACCATGGCTTCCCATGGCACCCACAATAAAGGGATCCGCGCCGGCTGCTTTTACCGCTTCTACTAAAGTCCTCAAAATGACTAAAATATTTCTTATACCCCTGCTTCCCGCCGTTATAGCAATTCTCTGTCCCGGCTTTATCCTTAACCCTAAGTTAATTTTTTCCAGCTCGTTTATTATTTTTGAGGGAATATCGCTGACAACCGGGCGGGGAAGCTCCTGCTTTATCTTGGCAAAACGAGGCAAATTCATCTCCTCAAACCCCTTTCATTGAGGATTTATCTCCTTTGATCAAACCTGCCTCTCCTTCCATCTCCAAGCCGTAAGCCCGGCTCAGCAGTTCCACCGTGTGCACCACGGGCACGGAAATATCCGCTTTCTCTAGGCCACATTCAATTTGCAAGCGGCAGGAAGGGCAGCCGGTTGCCACTGCTTGGGCTCCAGTGGCTCTAATATTTTCAACTTTCCGCTGCAGTATTTTCATGGAAAGGTCATAGTGAGTAAAGCCAAAGGAACCCGCCGAACCACAACAGCGATCACTTTCAGCCATCTCAACAAGAGTAAGGCCGGGAATGCCGGCCAGAATTTTTCTCGGTTCGGCCCAGGTTCCCTGCCCCCTCTTTAAGTGGCAGGGATCGTGATAGGTGACGACCAGGGGCACTTTTTTATCCGGGTGCCGGAAACCAATTGTATGCACAAGAAAGAAAGAAACATCCTGAACTATGCCGCTAAATTTGCGCGCCATATCATTACCCAGCAACTGGCCATAACCTTTTAGCATTTCCCCGCAACTGGCACAATCGGTAATGATGTAGTCAACCCCGGCCTTCGTTAAGCTTTCCACGTTGCGCTCAGCCAGCGCACGGGCGGTCTGCAAATCGCCTGCTGCTAGAGCAGGCATACCGCAGCACCATTGCTCAGGAAGAACCACCTGTACGTTGTTTTCCTCCAATACGTGCAATACGGCCCGGCCGGTTTGGTGGTACACGTATTGGGTCATACAACCGGTAAAATAGGCTACCACTAGAGATGGTTGTTTTAACTCCCTGGGATGCCACAACCGTCGAAAAGGAGCCGTGCGAAAATGAGGCAAGAGGTTATCCTTAGGAGTTAAGCGTATGCCTGTTGCCTGGTAAGCTGCCAGTATCTTGGCCATGAGGTCTAGCCGGTAATTATAACGTAAAATATTGTGCAAAAGTACCTTTTTGATAAAAGCCAGGCCTTGCCTTTTTACTGCTTCCTGCCTGGCCCAAAGCACAAGCTTATCTACCCGTACACCGTTTGGACAATGGGCAACACATGCCTTACACAAAAGGCAGCTTTCCATAATTTCCTTGTAACGATGGGAAAAGTCAACTTGGTGTTCAAGAGCAGCACTGGCAAGCTGCACCCTCGCCCTGGCCACCCACGGTTCGCTATTCATTTCAATAAAAACGGGACATACTTCACGGCACGACCCGCACTTGCTGCAGCGGTTTACCTGGTCCTTGACGGCTTTTGCTTCATTACTCAATTTCTTGACCCCCCAAAAATTTTACCGGGGTTTAAAATACCCTGCGGATCCAGAGCTTCCTTAATCCGGCGCATTAATGCCACACCTGACTGGCCGTATTCCACCTCTAGAAACGGAGCTTTGAGAAGTCCAATGCCGTGCTCTCCGGAAAGAGTCCCTCCCAGGGAAAGGGCTGCTTGAAATATTTCTGCAATAGCTCTTTCAGCACGTTCCATTTCTTCCGGGTTACTTTTATCCACCAAAATATTGGGGTGCAAGTTACCGTCACCGGCATGGCCAAAAATAACTATGTCCAAATTGTACCTCCGGGCAATTTCCTTGATGGCCTTAATTAAAGCTGGAACATTTTTACGGGGAACAGTAGCGTCTTCCGAGATCTTGGTAGGTTTAACCTGTACCACCGCCGGGGATACGGACTTTCTTGCCCTCCACAGCTCTGTTTCTTCCTCTTTTGTTTCCGCCACCCTTACCCTTGCAGCCCCATATTGCTGGCACAGGGCGGCAATGGTTTTTACCTGTTCCGGAAGGGAAAGAGCTGGCCCATCTACTTCTATAAGAAGAATAGCCTCCACATCAAGCGGCAAGCCAACTCGCAGGTAATTTTCCACACAACGTATGGTCACGTCGTCCATGATTTCTAAGGCCGCAGGGATAACACCCGCAGAGAGTATGGCCGTTATGGTTTCGGCAGCTTCCTCAATAGTTTTAAAGTCCGCCCTTATAGTACGCCTGGCTTCGGGCTTTGGGATTAGGCGAAGCAAAGCCCGGGTAACAATACCCAGTGTACCTTCGGAACCTACAAAGAGTCTGCACAAGTCATACCCGCTGACATTTTTTATGGTTTCGCCCCCGCAATTAATCACTTCCCCACTAACCAAAACCACTTCCAATCCCAGGACATAGTCCCGGGTAACGCCATACTTTAACCCCCGCGGTCCACCCGCGCATTCAGCGATGTTACCGCCAATGGTAGAAACATTGGCACTGGAAGGATCGGGCGGGTAAAAGAGTCCCATTTCTTCTACCGTTTTGTGCAGGTGCGCGGTAACCACACCAGGCTCCACCACTGCCAACATGTTCGCCGGGTCCACTTTTATAATCCTGTTCATCGAGGTCAAATCAATCACGACACTTCCCTCTACCGGCACCGCACCGCCACTCAAACCAGTCCCGGCCCCCCGGGGCACTACGGGAATGTTCTCCTGAGAAGCCAACTTCATTACCGAGGCCACTTCTTGGGTAGAGGAAGGGCGCACAACTACCGAAGGAACGCCTGTTCTAAAGGTGCCGTCGTAGGAATAACACAGGCAATCTTCCAGAGAAGAATAGACCTTTTCTTGACCCAGCAACTTAATTAGTTGCTTGATAATTTTTTCATTTTTTTTCATGAATTGTCACCCCAAGATTGCCTTTATTATAGCCGAAAGCATCTTTGTGCTAAACATTATAGCCGAAAGCATCTTTGTGCTAAACGCCACTGAAGTTGTCTGACAAGTTAATAATCCATGGCCTCCAAAATCACGGATTCCAGGAGGGAAGGCCCGCTCATAGCACGCACGTAACTCCTGGTTTCCTTGAAAGGCCCGGCCTTCCTGGAGGTAACGTTCTAACCTGTTACCGTAACGGTCCGTCTACCTTTTTGCTGGTTTGACAGGACAAGTCCCCGGTGGGTATAATTATCAAAAAGGGCCATTTTTACAAAGGAGTGGTACCGTTTTGATCAAAAATGTGGTCTATGATGACTTTCAGCGCACGGTTTCGGAAGTGCTGGTCTGCAACCGCAGTGTACTGGATGTCCTGGCCAAAACCCAGGAAGCAAACGCCCGCCTGAACCGGGCAGTGATTAAAACGGTTACCAGTTGTGGATGTCTGAGAATAAACGCCCGTAAAAAAGAAATTCCCCCGGAAGCCACGCTGGCCGACCTGCGCCATCTGCTGGAATCACATCTGGCGGGGGAAATGTGCGAGGAATGCCGGGAAGCGGTAGAAAACGCCATCGGGCGCTGTCTGTTCTACCTGGCGGCCCTTTGCCACCTGCTTGATTTAAATCTGGACGATATTGTGACCAAGGAACAAAAACAGCTGCGCATTCTAGGTATATACAATCTGGCCTAAAAAAGGCGTTGGGCGCCTTTTTTAGTTATGGCGCTCCTGGAGCTGTTCCCGGTAACGGGCCAGCCCTTCCTTAATGGAGCGGGCCCGCGCCTCCCCGATGCCTTCCACCGCATCGAGTTCTTCAATGCTGGCATTGAGAATATTTTTCAAAGAGCCAAACTCCTTGACCATGTTCTCAATTACCGGAAGGGGCAGGCGGGGGATTTTATCCAGAATGCGGTACCCTCTGGGCGAAACGCTCTGATCGAGGATGCTGGCGCTCCCGGGATAACCCAGAGCGCGGGCAATCAGGGAAAGGTCCAAAAGATCCTCCGCCGGCCAGCTGTTGATCATGGCCAGAATGGTACCCGGAGGCTTATCCGTGGCCGTCGCATAATCACGAATAATCAAAAGACCCTCATGTTCCACGCCGGTCACCAGCTCCTCCAGCTGCATGGTGATCAGCCTGCCCTCTACACCCAGTTCACTGATATACTTTTCAATTTCCTTGACCACCCGCAGCACCATCTCCACACGCTGAATGGCCCGGCTCACATCAAAGAGAGTCACCGCCTCTTCAAACTCCAGGATGCTTAATTCCGTCACCACCCGGTCCAGCACCGACCGGTATTTTTCCAGGGTCTGAATGGCCTGGTTTGCCTTGGCCAGGATTACCCCCACATCCCGCAATACATATTTCAAATTCCCCTTGTAGATGGTAATCACTCCACGACGCTGGGAAATGGAAATAACCAGGGCACCGGTTTGTTTGGCCACCCGCTCGGCCGTACGGTGCCTGATTCCGGTCTCGGTGGAGGGAATGCTCAGGTTGGGAATGAGCTGGGTGTTCGCCGCCAGAATCCGCTTTAAATCCGAACTTAAAATGATGGCCCCGTCCATCTTGGCCAGCTCATAAAGGTTGGCCGGCGTAAATTCCGCGTTGACGGCAAACCCCCCTTCGGCAATCTCCATCACTTCCGGCGAGTCGCCAATAACGATGAGCGCCCCCGTTTTCGCCCGCAGGATATTCTCCAGGCCTTCCCGCAAAGGGGTACCGGGAGCCACGGTACGCAGTAACTGTAACAGCCTGTCTTCCACGCGTTCCTCCTTCAAGGTTTCACCCCTCATTGTTCCAGGGCTATTTCAAGGGCTTCGGACAGCGTTTGAGCCCCCCAAACGTTCATGGTTCCCACCCGGGACGGATCCACCTGGCCCAAATTCGCCCGGGGCAGCAGGCAGTGGGTAAAACCAAGCTGCGCTGCCTCCTGAACCCTTTTCTCTATCCCGGTGACGGGGCGGAGTTCCCCCGTCAGGCCTACTTCCCCCACCACCGCCAGGCGGCAGTTCACGGGAAGATCCCGGAAACTGGAAGCCAGGGCCACTGCTATGCCCAGATCCACCGCCGGCTCTACCAGGCGCACCCCTCCCACCGCGTTGACATAGGCGTCATAACTGCCCAGGTGCAGGCCGACCCGCTTTTCCAGCACGGCCATGATCAGGATTACGCGGTTGTAGTCCACCCCCGCCGTCATGCGCCGGGGATTGCCAAAGCCTGTGGGCGACACCAGAGCCTGTATCTCCACCAAAAGCGGCCTTGTTCCTTCCAGGGTGGGGACCACCACTGCCCCGGCCACCGGCCCGGCGGGATGCTGGATCATAAACAAGGAAGAAGGATTGGCAACCTCCACCAGACCATCATCTTTCATTTCAAAAACGCCAATCTCGTTGGTGGAACCAAATCTATTTTTCACACCCCGCAATATGCGGAAGGATTGGTGTCTTTCCCCCTCAAAATAAAGTACCGCATCCACCATATGCTCCAGAACGCGGGGGCCGGCCAGGAGCCCTTCCTTTGTTACGTGCCCGACCAGAAAAATGGCTACTCCCGTTTCCTTGGCCAGGCGCATTAACTGGGTGGCGCACTCCCGCACCTGTCCCACACTGCCCGGAGCCGAACCAAAATCGACCTTATGCATGGTCTGGATGGAATCCACGATTACCAGGGCGGGTTTCAAGGACCTGATGCTGTTTTCTACCGCATCTATATCTGTTTCCGCCAGAAGGTACAGCCGGCTGGATTCTACACCCAGGCGGAAGGCCCTCAAGCGCACCTGCTGGACCGACTCTTCGCCGGTAACATAAAGCACCACCCGGCCAGCACCGGCTACACTGGTGGCTACCTGTAAAAGGAGAGTGGATTTGCCGATTCCCGGATCTCCCCCCAACAAAATTAGGGAGGCAGGCACAACACCGCCACCCAGAACCCGGTCCAGTTCCCCGATACCGGTGGAAAAGCGTTCTTCCTCATCCAGCGAAATCTGAGTAATGGGAAGGGGGGTGGGAGCAGCTACGCGCCCGGGGCGCTGCTTTGTCCCGGCAACCGCCTCCTCCACCAGGGTATTCCAGGCCCCGCATTCAGGACAGCGACCCAGCCAGCGGGGGGTGCAGTGTCCGCATTCCTGGCAGCAAAAGCGGGTTTTACTGGCCATGGTCACTCTTCCTTAACATGAAATCAGAATTTTTCCTTAGGTATCATTCCGTCACTCCTGCTCATGTTTTTACAGAGGATAACATTTCTAGTATAACATTTATTAGTTTGTTTCCACAAGTTAAAAGCGATGCCAGAACAGGATTTAATCAAATCCGTCCTCTGGGTCCGGAAGCCCTACTGGCGGCTGGTTGAAACCGGTAATAAAACTATGAAGGCGGGTTTGTCCGCCCACCGGAAAACCAGTAGCTTAACGGCCCCTACTTTTCCGGGGTAACCAGTGGATCGGAACCAGATCTCCGACCTTCTCAAACTCAGGATCACCGGTTACCACGGTTCCCCGGACGTGGCGTGCCAGAGCCAGGGCAAAACAATCTCCGAATGAAATGGCACGTTCGGCTTTAATGTCCGCCGCGCCAAGGGCGAATTCCCTGTCAACTCTGGTTATCTCAATGGGAAGTGCGTTCATTATCGAGAGGAACAGGTATTTTTTCTCCTTGCCGGCTTTCCGCTGGATTATGTAGGCTACTTCACCATAATTGATCACCGACATGAACAGGGCAGCCTTCCCGGCCGCCGCTTCCACCAGCAGTTTTTCCACGTCGTCAGCCCCGGCTTCATTCTGGAAGTACGCCAGTATCGCGTAGCTGTCCAGTACGTAATTCTTCACGAGCGACCTCTTCCTTTCGGGCTTCCAGTAATTCATCCACCAGGGGATATTCTTTAAAAATACCCTTGAATGATTTGATTGGGTCTTCGGGTAACGGCACGATGGTTAGACCGCTTTCGCTTTCTGTAAAAAGTACCTTTCCCCCGGGACGAATTCCGTACCGTTCGCGAAGCTCCCTGGGTATAACCACCCAACCTTTCGAGGATATAGTGGCGATATAAGACATATAAAATCCTCCATGCGTAATACCATTCTAAAATAAGTATAACTTAACCAGCCAACCTGGTCAAGAAGCGCACCCGAGCGCACCCGGCCAGCCGGGCTGCTTCTTTAAGCCCGGCGGAAGCGCTGAGGCACTTGTGAGAATGATCGAGTAGGAGGGGGCGGCTAGCCCCCTCCTCTCACACCACCGGCCGTGAGAGGCCGGGAAAAGCTATAAAAAGAAAAACCCAGGCAAAAGCCCGGTTCTGCAGGTGCTGACACAAAAACTATTTGTAAGCGCCGCCCCGGTGAGCCAGGGCATCGATGTAAACCAGGCCATTTTCCCGGTCAATAGTCATATACCGGGTTATTTCTTCATCGTGTAATCTTATCTTCAGGTTTATGCTCGAAACCTGGTCAGCGTCGCATGTAAAACCATGTGATCATAAAATCGCTGTGGAAGACCATTTTCGTCCATGGCAGGAAGTAACATTTTCCCTGGGTTATGTTAATATCTGCCAGTTAGTTGGGGTTTTGTGACTGTATCCTTAATAAACTCTGCAGTATCTCTTTTATGTTTTGTAATTCTTTTTCAAGAACGTCAAGCTTTTGGATGGCCTGACTTGGGCAACAGTTCCCGAATTGAGCACATTTTGAACAAGGATCAACGTAGGCCAACGGGCACTGATCCACGGTTCAACCTCCTTTAACTCCCTTTAACTTCCCAATAGTTCTGGCTTTGTTTAAACTATACTACCCTTGAGCCCTTCGCCGACAGACCCTCTTCGATGTAGTACTCCAGCTTTGTTTAAACTATACTACCCCTTGAGCCATCATGGCGTTAGCCACTTTGAGGAAACCAGCAATGTTTGCCCCTACCACCAGGTTACCTTCATAACCGTATTCCCTGGCTGTCTGACTGATCTGACGGTAAATCGCGACCATAATGTCTTTGAGTTTGGCATCCACTTCTTCAAATGTCCAGGAACACCTCATGCTGTTCTGGGACATTTCCAGGGCTGAAGTAGCGACTCCACCGGCGTTGGCAGCCTTTGCCGGCCCAAAGAGGACTTTATTATCTTGAAATACTTTTATTGCTTCTGGAGTAGACGGCATATTGGCACCTTCCGCTACCGCTATAACCCCGTTGGCCACCAGCTTCCTGGCTGATTCTTCATCAATTTCGTTTTGTGTAGCGCAAGGCAGAGCAATATCACACTTAATTGACCAGATCCCCTTTGACCCTTCGTGATACTGAGCCGAAGGATGATGCTCAACATAAGCTTTAATTCTCTTTCTCTCAACCTCTTTTAACTGCTTTACAGTATCCAGTTTGATCCCTTCCGGATCTAATATGTACCCGTTGGAATCGCTCATGGCTATCACCCTGGCGCCAAGCTGCTGGGCCTTTTCTACCGCATAAATGGCAACATTTCCGGAACCTGATACAACCACCGTTTTATTGACCAGGGTTTGTCCATTTTCCTTGAGCATTTCCTCAAGAAAATACAACAATCCATAACCTGTAGCTTCGGTTCTGACCAGACTTCCACCATAGGTCAAACCCTTACCGGTAAGAACTCCATGGTAAAGGCTCGTAATTCTTTTGTATTGACCGTACAAATACCCTATTTCCCGGCTGCCAACCCCTATATCACCAGCCGGAACATCCACATCCGTTCCGATGTGCCGGTAAAGCTCTGTCATGAAACTCTGACAAAATCGCATGATCTCGCCGTCTGATTTCCCCTTGGGATCAAAATCGCTTCCACCCTTGCCTCCTCCAATAGGCAGGCCGGTCAGAGAATTTTTAAATATTTGCTCAAAAGCAAGGAACTTAATAATTCCCAGGTTTACAGAAGGATGAAAACGCAGGCCGCCCTTATAAGGACCAATAGCATTATTGAACTGAACCCTGAAACCACGGTTAACCTGTACCCGGCCCTGGTCGTCAACCCATGGCACTCGGAAAATGACTTGTCGCTCAGGTTCTACTATTCTGTGCAGGATACCCGCTTCTACAAATTCAGGATGTCTTTCGATCGCGGGTTCCAAAGATTCCAGTACTTCCAAAACTGCCTGATGAAACTCCGGTTCGTTAGGGTTCCGTTTCACCACCTGTTCCATAACCTCATCAATAACCCGTTGTGTCAACCCCACCAATATAACCCCCTTATTTTTCATATAGAATATAGAATTAGTTGCTAGAATTAGCTGCTAGCTAGAAGCGAGAGAGATATTCCTGCAGTTCCCAGGGATGTACAAATGCATGGAAACGCTCCCACTCTTCTACCTTGGCCCTGGCATAAATCCGGTAAATATACTCACCCAGTGTAGCCCTGGCCAACTGATCGGAGGCCAGTTCCCGCAGTGCTTCACCCAGGGTTCGAGGCAGGCAGGCAACCCGTATACCCTTACACTTGCTATCATCTGTTAGAAAAATGTTTTCGTTCAGCGGAGGTGGTTGTAGAAGTTGCTGTCGAATCCCATCTAATCCCGCTTTCAGGATTAAGGCTAGAGCAAGATACGGGTTGCAGGCGGAATCCGGGTTTCGCACTTCTACCCGCGTTTCCTGACCGCGGTGTGTAACAACACGAAGCACCGTATTGCGGCTATCTTCCGACCAGGCAACATTCACAGGCATTGTCAGGTCACTGGGGATCAACCTCTTATAAGAATTAACCAGTGGATTGGTAATAGCAGTATTAGCCCGGGCGTGGGCCAGGATCCCCGCGATAAAGTGCCCGACCTCCTGGTGAGGCTGCAAAGGCTCCTCTGCACCGTTAAAAAAGCTGGCCCCCCTGTGACGGAGGTATAGGTGCAAGTGTAATGCTGACCCCGGCCTGCCGTTAAGCGGTTTGGGCATAAAAGAAGCGTGAAGACCGTACCGCTGGGCAATAGTACGCACGATAAACTTGAAGGTTACCAACTTATCTGCAATGACCAGGGCATTATCCGGTTTCAGGGTGATTCCATGCTGGCCCGGCCCTTTTTCATGATGACTGAAACCGATATCGATCCCCATTTCTTCCAGAGTCAGCACCATGTCCCGCCGGGCATTTTCACCCAGGTCAACCGGGGTCAGGTCGCAGTACCCGGCATGGTCATGGGTATTGGTGGTTGGGTTGCCGTTGTCGTCGGTATAAAAGAGGTAAAATTCCACTTCCATACCAACCAATATTTCAAACCCCATCTGGGCAGCTTCACCCAGCACCTTTTTTAGAACACTACGCGAACACCCAGGGTAAGGAGTCCCGTCCGGATTGGCTACATCACAAATAAAGCGAGCCACAGCTTCCTCACGGGGACGCCAGGGAAGCACCAAGAAGGTCGACGGATCGGGTTGAAGGATAATATCCTGTTCCTGGTTGCTGACCACTCCATCAACCACAGAGCTATCGAAGGTAATCCTGCCGGCCATTGCCTGTTCCAAATCATCCGACGTTACAGCGATATTTTTTAAAGCACCAAAAATGTCAGTGAACTGCAAGCGCAGGAATTTTACTCGTTCTTCTCTAGCTTTTTCCCGGACATCTTCACGTGTAAGCATCAGCAACCTCCTGAAAAGATAAAATATGTGTTTGTTTAAAGAAGCAGACACTTGACTAACTGGCTTTAATCTAATTGATCTGTCATAAAAAAATCATAAAAGAGACCATCATAAATATAAAAATTACATAAAAAAACTCTGCCTTACTTGGCAGAGTCAGGTAAAAAAATATTTTAAGGGTCTGAGGCCAGATAGTAGCCAATACCGTGTTTACTAAGAATATATTTAGGGTTACCGGGGTCATCCTCAATCTTTTTTCGCAGGCTACTGATATAGTTTCTCAAGTAATGAAGTTCGTTACGATATTCAGGACCCCAGACCCGGGTCAATAAATCCTCATGGGTAATTACCTTCCCCGCATGACAACCCAGGTGGTACAGGACCTGATATTCAGTAGCAGTGAGCCTTACTTCCCTTCCCTTGAGAAAGACTCGTCTTTGAGCAAAATTGATAACTAAATCACCAACTTTATAGGTAGTGCCTTTTGGAAATTCTTCTGACGGATGAGTTCTCCTGAGAATTGCTTTTACACGAAGCAACAACTCCTCAACACTGAAAGGCTTGGTTATATAATCATCGGCCCCCGCGTCAAAACCACGTATCCGGTCCTGCTCGCGAGCCCTGCCCGTAAGCATAATTATTGGGATGTCGGAAAATTCGCGGATCCTTTTACACACCTCAAACCCATTAAATGGACCGGGAAGCATAATATCTAAAATCAATAAATCATAGTTAGAAGATTCCAGCATCTCAATGGCAGTTTTTCCGTCAGCAGCTGTATCTACTAAGTAACCACTGGCCAACAGATTAACTTTAACTAATCGTACGAGGCGAGGTTCATCATCTACTACCAAGATCGTTTTGCGCTTCATCTCAATCCACCTAGTCATTTTCAAGAATGGCTATTCATTTTAGCTGCTCGTTGATCCAAAGGCAGCGTAAAGTAAAAAGTTGTTCCCTGGTTTAACTTGCTTTCAGCCCAGATCCTGCCACCGTGGCTAATTAATATCTGACGGGCCAAAGGCAATCCCAGCCCCATTCCCTTTTTATTTTCCTGTATGCCTCTTGTCGCCCTGAAAAATTTTTCAAACAGCCATTTTAAATGCTCGCTATCAATACCGATGCCCTGATCGGTAATTGAAATAACTACTTCCTCAGGCGTTACTTCTCCTTTAATTACGATTTGAGTGTACTCCATGGAATATTTGACCGCGTTGTCTACAAGATTTCGCAGCACTTGTTCGATCCTGATCGGGTCTGCTTCCACAAGCGGGAATCCTTCTGGAAACAATACGGTAAACTGGTGATTTTTAATACGATACGACGGGTCCCTGAGCACCTTTTTTACTATTTGAGGTATTGAAATGGGTTCTTTCTTCAGCTCAATTCCACCTTTCCAGCTAAAAGTAGCGGAGTCCAGCAGGTTATCGATTAAATTCTCAATATGATCTGTTTCCTCAACAATGATGTTCATGAACTCTCTTTGAGTAGCAGGATCCCATGTTACGTCTTCCCGCATCAAAGTTGTGATGTAGCCTTTAATACAGGCCAGAGGCGTTCTTAAATCATGGGACAGTCCAGCCAGCATTTCCGACCAAATCTGAGCTATATCTTCGGAGGGAAGAAAATACGAAGCAGCTTCTCGCGATCTATTACTAACATCCAAACTGCATGCGATGATATGAGTTATCGCCTTGAGTATTTCTGTAACGGGGAAAGAATTCAGCAACAGTGCCTCTCCATATACCATTAAAAATCCTTTCTTGCCGGCCATAGGGAAACAAGTTACCTCCATGTCAGACCGGCCGCACCTATCGATCACCTTTTGTCTTACCGGACAATCGAATAAATGGCACGGAACATCCCTCTTTCCAGATGAACTTTGGCGGGAGCACCAGAGCACATCCACAGCGACCTCCATACAATCGGCTTTGCTGTCCTGGTCAACCCGGGCAAAATAAACTATACATTGCTTTGCCACTATAATACCCAGAGCTGAACCGCTAACTCCCAAAGTCTCCGCAAGCCAACCGGGAACCCGCTCAAAATTGCCTCGCTCTTGTATAATCTTGCCAGCCAAATAAAGCATTTTAATGGAAATATCTAACGGATAATCAAATTTTGAAATTTGCTTCATATGCCTGACTCCTTAGTTGGACGACAAGACATTTTTAATATAACATACATCATTCAGGCTTGCCGGCTGAGGCTGAGTCTCTCCATGCCATCAACGGCACAGAACCATCTCAGGTTGGTTTAAATAACATGGCCTTTTTATTGTTCGATGTTTATTTTTAATATCCTCCCATTTTTACTCCATCCACCGGTTTAACCCGTAAGGGAAATCTCTCCCGAAAGAGGCTATACCCGTTGCTGGACAATGTTTAGTCCCGCTATTAAACTGGTATTCAGGAATAACATGGTAGTCATGATGGTCATGGTCATTCGCAGTCGTGGCTGGGGATATGTGGATAACTCGCAAGAGTTATCCAAGCTCTTGTGGGCAGCCGGGTTTTAGTTTTGTGTACGACAGCATGGCAACTGTCGTACTTGCGGACAGGGCTGCTGCCCACAAGAGCGGCATATCCCCAGCCAATAAGACCCTCTAAAAATTCGATGTGGGGTGATTGCATGGGACGCCCCAGGTTTCACCGCCAAAATCTCCTGGCCCAAACGAATTCTGTCGAACAAAAATGCCTTTTTCACTGGCTGGTCAGGGAAAGCATGGACCGGTTTGGATTGTCCTTCGAGGAAGCCAGGTCCGTTGCTGCCAAAGGTCTTGATTTTCTGAACCAGGAAACGGACCGGATGATCAACCAGATTGTTTTCCCCCTCATTTCTGCCGAATATGCCCATCAGCGGGAAAAGTATTCTCTTCTACCCAAACGGCCGGTTGTGCTCACCCCCTTCATGCCGGATGATCTGGAGATTCACCGGGAATTTGGCCTGAAAGCCATGCAAAATGCGCGGCTGCTCAGGCTGATTGAAGAGGCCTATCTCCAGGGGGTGGTCTTTGACCAGCCCCACCTGTCACTGCTCACCAATATCACTGCCAAATCCATCCGGGAGCGGTTAAAACCCCTCTGGGAGAAAGGGGTTTGCCTTCCTCTGGCCGGTCAGGCGCTAAAACATCGCCGGAACCGGGTTTTTCGCAGTACCTTTGCCCTGCAAATGGCCATTTCCGGAGAACGACCCTCAAGAATCCGGGAAGAACTGTTTATCTCCGAATCCCAGTGGGAAAGCTGGCAGCTGGACTTCAGCCGGGTGGCCGCCCTGGCCGGTAAAGAATTGAACCGGGAGCACATTGCCCGAGTTGCCGGTGTTCACCCCAGATTGGTAGACGAGTACCTGGAGCTGGCTAAAAGGGCTCCCAGAGGCTATCTTTCACGGCTAAAGGTGTCTTTGGGTCTTTTATCTGACCCGCATGAAGAGGAGGACCCGGCAGCCCGGCTTTTCCATGTATTGCAGGCGGAGCACAATTTCTCGCCGGCCAAAGCCCGGGCCTTTTTGCGCCTGCTGGAAAACCACCTGGAAGAACACAGGGACAACCGTCCTCCCGGCAGCGTGGTGTACTACGCCGTCTCCGACCAGGAGCCACCGGGCAAACCGCTGGACGAATGCCGGCTGGTACCCGTCAAATTAAGTTTTTACAGCCCCGAGGATGAAGAAAAGCTGAATCCAGACACCACTTCACAACTCAAGTGGCAGCGCATTTTACGCTATACGGGGGAGGCCAAAGCCCAGGGGGCATGTCTTGGCCAGCCGGATCTGGCCTTCCTTCTGGGGGTGCATCCCTCGGTAATCCAGCGCCTGATGAGCGAGAACAGGCAGGTGTTTGTTCCCACCCGGGGCAACCTGGCTGACATGGGGCCGGGTATCTCCCATATGAGCAAAATAGTGGAGCTCTACCTGCAGGGATACACGGAAACCCAGATCAAACACCGGACAGGCCACAGCTACGAGAGTATAGAGGCCTATCTAAAAACCTTTGCCACCTATGTGGGGCTTTGTGAACGCGGCCTGCCCTTGCCCCTGATCCGCAAGGTAATGCACCGTTCGGCAAGGGTGGTGAAAACCTGCGCCGCCCTTTACGAGCGGTTTAATCAACCTGAATACCAGTGGGTGCTCACACGCATCCGCCAGATATTCGCCCGCGAACAGGCGGTAAAAAAGGGGATGGTTCCATAGGCCGGAAGAGGTTCTCTTCTTACGACTCTTTGGGAGAGAAAAACCTCTTCAATGCCCAGCGTTGCGAATTAATCCGGCGTTTCGACCTGAACAAGGAATCCTGGCTGGCCGATGAGATCTGCTTAAGATTTAACCAGTTGATGGACGAAGATGAGGCCGGTGACGGTATTGAACGCTTAAAACCCGGAGAACTCCTGATCTCTTTTCAGGGGAAACGGGTGGTCATTCCTCTTTTATCTGCAGAAGTAATTTCCATCCTGCAGCGCAGCGGCAGCTTCTCCCGGGCTAAAGCCACGGTGGAAAAAATGGCGCTAAAGGCCATAAAGCGTGTGGTCCCCGGAGCAACAATGGAGGACTTACGAGCCATCATCAGCCCCAGGGACCGGCTGCCCCATACCGGGGACGGGGATCGTAAAAAGGCTGCTCTCCCCAGGTATCTGGCCGGTCCCCTGGCACCACCGCAAATGGTTAACGCCCGCACGGTGGACAGGCCCGCCGAGGACGATGTGCTGGTTCCCCAGGCAGTAGTGGATAAAATGCTGGCCTTTCTCGTGCAGGAAGAGCATATCAGCCGGGCCAGGGCATTGGCCATTATCTTCCGGCTGGCCTACCTGCGGGAGCTGTACTGCCCGCCCCTTAGCCGGGTAAGACCGGGACAGGTAGCCTGGATCGGCATCAGCACCACCGACCGTCAGCAAAGGGAGCACCAGACGGCCTACCGGGAGCAGGTGCCCCTGCTGCTCACCCTGCATACACAGGAGGAGTTAAAGCGCCTGGCCCGGGTCAAATCCTTAAGCGAACTGGAAGCCATTCAGCAGGCCCAGATGGCCCGGGTGCTTACTGAAGCCTACCTGCAGGGCGGTTTGCTGGCCCTGGTGGATCTGCAGCAGCTGTTCTTACGCTCATACCAGACTTTTTCGCGGCTTTTGCGGCAGTTCATGGTGGATCACCAGATGGTTTTACCCACCCCGGGAACGATACTGGATGCCGGCAGCGCCATGACCCACAAGGATATCATTATCGGCTTCTACCTGAAAGGGTATTTCAGCCATGACATTGCCCGGATCACCCGGCACAGCCCGGAGGCGGTGGACAGGTACATCGACGACTTTGAGCGGGTTTTAATTTTGCACACTTACGGCCTCCCGCTGGAATTGATGGCCCGGGTGGTCAAACGGGGGCCGACGCTGGTGGCGGAGTACCTGAACATCATTGCTGAACATTTCCCCAACCGGGAAGCTGTCAAGTCTCATTTAAGGCTGAAAGGGGTCAAAATTTAGCCATTTTCCCGGTCAATAGTATAGATTAAGCGAACTTCACCAATGCGTAACCGGTAATATCCCTTGTATTCACCGTGCAGTTTTTTCACATCCAGATCCCTGCGCCAGGGATCTGATCTTAGTTTTTCTACGGCTTCATCTATCTTTGTTTGCAATTCCTTATCCAGCCTGCGGTAGGATTTCAAAGCCTCCCGATGTATCCGGACATCATACATTATGACGCATCTCCCAGGGAATATATTCGTCTTCTTTCCCCTGGAGGCGTGCCTGCCGGGCTTCATTAATTTGCCTATTTACTTCATCATCGTTTCTTATTTCCTCCATGGCGTCCAATTCCTCCTTCAGGGCCAGGAGCTCCAACAAGGAAATTGCCGTTTTCAGGCTTTCCACAGAAAGCTTTTGCAGAATACCGGTTGCTTTCTCCAAATTGTTTTCCATTTGAATCACCTCAAAACCATTATATCATAAAGCTGAGGCACTTGTGAGAATGGTAAAAGGAGGTGCGGAAAGATTGCACCTCCTGCGTTTTTCTAAAACCCGGCCTGACCTGTTTCTTCCTTTCCGGCCGGTATTGGCACATAAGCGGATAATATTCAACTTTCGTCACACTTTGATTATTATTTGCGAGTTAAAGTAAGGCATGCTTGATTCCCCCAGGTGCCGGAATTCCCGTAATTCCAAGGCGAGGCGACACTTCCTGGACCAGGGCGTAGACCGTGCGGATGGCCGCCTCCATGACCTCCCAATGGCGGCAAAGATGGCCCCGGCTCCCGTGGACAGGCCCGGGGGCTGGTCGAATTCCCCACCGGGCAGCTGATCAAAGCGGATGACGGCCCGGCGGATCATCCGGGCCAGTTCCCGGGTGGTCAAAATATAATGCCCGTCCTTTTAGTCAGGCTTAAAAAGATAACCGACACCCCGCATGGTCTTAATCAACCTGGGTTTATCCGGCCGGTCCTCCAGTTTGGCCCTCAGCCTGCTGATGTATATATCCACTGTTTTGAGCTCTCCCAAATAATTATCACCCCATACATGGTTTAAAAGCTCTTCCCTGCTGATTATCCGGTTGGGGTTCCGGGCCAAAAAAAGCAGCAAGTCGTATTCCCTGGGCGTCAGCGCAACAGGTGCCCCCTTCCTGTAAACTTGCCTGGTCGAGGGGATGATTTTTAAATCACTGTAAGAAACAGGTATATCCCCGGGAGTATGCGAAAGGCGGCGAAATACCGCCTTTACCCTGGCCGCCAGTTCCAGTGAATCAAAGGGCTTAACAATATAATCATCGGCACCCAGCTCCAGCCCCTTCACCTTATTTATGCCCTCGTCGCAGGCGGTAAGCATGATAATACCTGCGCCGGGGTGGTTATTCCTGATTTTGTGACATACCTCGTAACCGTCCATGCCCGGAAGCTTTACATCCAAAAGCATGAGGTGAGGCTGTATGCCTGGCACCAGCTCCAGTGCTTCTTCCCCGCTGGCAGCTTCATAAACGGTGAAACCGTTTTGCTCCAGAACAAAACGAACATATTTTCTTGTACCTTCCTCATCCTCTACAATAAGGATTCTTTTATCCATAGATTATTCCATAACCTCCATTTACTGTTTGATAGCATTATTTCGACATAATGTAGATAATTCCTTTTTCAAAACTATGTTAACGTTTTCTTAACCAAATTGTTACCGATTTGAAACGACAATAGGAGGAAAATTTTTTATAATTTAGGGCAAATCCAGACAATGGGATGAAAGGGGTGAAGACTGAACGATTAGTCTGAGGCAGGCCGGATAATGGTCAGGGGGGAGAAGGCTTTGGAAGAAGTACTTAATGTGGGAGCTAAAGACTTAGAAAGTAACGCATTGGAAAAAGATAACAGGGAGCTGGAAGCTTTCAGCAAGGGAGCTTTGTTAAAATCGCTTGCTACTATGAATCTGGCTTACGTAGCTCCCTACCTGTCCCTGGCGCGGGTGGCGGGTAAAGAAGCAGGCGCGGGGGCAGTGGTGACCATTCGGGTTCGGGATGTAAATATTCTGGCCACAGGTAGTTACACGGTTGTCCGCATGTGCACTTTAACGGATATAGATGCTTCCAGCTCCAAAAAGAGCATCGAAAATGTGTTGTACACTTTCCGGAACCTCTCCAGCCAGGTTTTTGAGCCCTTTGTCTACATAGGGAGAACAGGTGACGGTCAGGAGGTGTTTGCTTACTCGAACGACAACGAGTTTTTGGTGGCGAGGATGGGCGGCGACGACGAGACCGTGCTGCAGGAAGTGAAGAAAATGGCCACTGAGAAGGAAATGCGTTCGCTGGCCAGGTTTGTGGATTTAATAGAGCAGGAGATAAAGGCGGCTGCCATTTAATAAAGAGTGGCAGCGGAGGTAAACGAGAGTAAGGTGGTCTCCACCCCGGTCAACCCACCCTTAAACGGTTCGACAAGGGGAAAACCCACCCTACCCTCGGCGATTATTATACACCAGGGGAGAGTGATTTTCAATGGAGACCACCTTCTTCTAAATTCAAAAAGGAAGGAGGTGGGTACCGGTGAGGGAATTCGAACTCGACCGCCCGGTCGATGCTGTTGCGGTGATGGCTGGTAATTCGTCGAACACTGGAGCAAGGCCGATGGCAATCTATGCACCACTGGTTGTTAACGTGGTTGCCGTGTATGAGTACCTTGCTCTTGGCTATGGCGCTGTTGCTGCTGTTGCTGCTGCAGTATGGAATGGAGTTTCGCTTTGTACTGCAAAATATATTTATAGTTAGTCTGAATAGAACGTATTTACCTATAATTGTGTTTATGAGGAGTTGGGAGTGAAACCACTTCCAACTCCTAGACATATTTTATCTCTACTTGGGAGAGGTGACGTATTTGGTCAATATTAAATGGTTTACTCCAGCTCCGCGTGACATTTTGATAAGAATTTCTACATATATTGTTGGGCCTGTTATCGTACTGATACCAACCTTTATAGCTGGAGCGAATAATGGAGATTGGGTTTCCACCATGGCGGGTGTTGGTGGTGTATTATTGGCTATTTATGTTATCGCTTACTTGTTTTCTTCGGTTAGTGCTTACGGTATTGATGCCGATCAGTTAATTATTAGAAAGCCAGTTGGTGCAATTTCCATCCCTTACAGCCAGATTATCTCTATCAAATCAATAGAGAAGTTGAATGCAGGATTTAAAGTCTTTGCCAACGCGGGACTATTTGGATATTTTGGGTTGTTTTTCAGTGAGGATGATAATAAAACGGTTGGAGTATACGCTACCCGTTTAAAACAGTTGGTGCGTATTCAAATCGCCAATAGCAAGACATACTACCTTTCCCCTGCTGAGCCGGAGAAGTTTGTCGAAGCGGTGAAGCAGCATTTAAACCAGAATCATCAAGGAGGAGAAAAATCATGATTCCGCAGGTTCTGGCTTTTATTACCACGTACAGGTGCAACTTTTCCTGTGATCATTGCTCCGTCGCTGCCGGACCGGAGCGCCGGGAAGTGCTGGCGGCAGGTGTTATGCAGCGGGTCATAGAACAGGCTTATGCCCTGCCGTCCATCCGGGTGATCGTTTTTACCGGTGGCGAACCTACACTTTACCCGGAACTCATACAAGAAGGGATTAAGCTGGCGCATGAAAAAGGTTTCGTTACCCGGTTGGTGACCAACGCCTGGTGGGCCCAAACGGCGGAGAAAGCATATCGTTTTCTGCAGGATTATCGAGCAGCGGGTCTTGACGAACTCAATATCAGTTACGACGACTTTCATGCAAAGTATCTTGAGTCGTTCGGCGGTGAGCGGAATCTGCTCAACGCCATAAGGGCGGCAACTGAACTGGGCATGACCACGCTGGTGGGCTCGGTACTGTACCATGGGGCCAGGATAAGATCCGGTTACTTACGCAGGATCTTCAAAGATGCCGGCATCCAGCAAGAAATCAAGTTCCTGGAGGATTTCGTGTTTCCTTTAGGCCGCGCCCGGCGGAAACTGCCTTTACACTTTTTCCCTTCCGACATGGAAAAAAGAGAGCAAGGGGCCTGCCAGGAGGCCGGGCATACTTTAACAATTTTGCCGGATGGAAAAATATTGTTTTGTTGCGGGCACATCATAAACAGTAAGGCGCAGGCCATTCTGACGGTAGATAGTATGGCTTCCGGGGTTTCCCTGCCCGAAATTGTCGGGCGGATGCAGCGTAACGTATTTTACTGGTGGCTGCACCTCGAAGGACCGGAAGCGGTACTGGCCGAACTGGGGGTGGAAAAAAAATTTTACCGGAGGTGTGAAGCCTGCTTTTACCTGGGTACGGCCTGCCGGGAAAAGTTGCTCACTCTGGCGGCGAGGAAAGAGGAAATTTTCGCGCGGTGGGAGGCGAGAAAAATTGGCCTACCAGCTTAGCTTTTGGGAAGTACTTAAGGCCTTTTTTGTCCCCGTGGACCCTCTTTTCTATATTTTATATCTTGCGGTTTTCGGCTTTCCTTTGCTTTTTATGCTGTGGCGGGTGTGGAAATTACGAAAAAAAGGGATCTCACCCAACCTCCGTCCTGTACTGATGGTAGAAGTGTTTATTGTAACCTCAGGGCTGGCGGTATTCCTGATCATGGCCCTGCTTTACACCGGTTCGGGCTGGCGACTGGAAGACGGAAAGTTGCAGATTAAAGGTAATCCTGGATCTCCGGAGATCGTAGAGCTGGATAAAACCCGCATTGCCCTGGTAGAAAGCACAGGATCGTGGCAGGCGACTCTGCGCACGGGAGGGATTGGCCTTCCAGGTTTTTCTGCCGGCCGGTTCAGATTTGAAAATGGTAAAAAAGCGCTGTATTTCCGGCATCTCGGATCGTCCCATGAGGTAGTGCTGGAGTTCGACGGTCGCTACTATGTGCTTTTGTATCCTGGTGTAGAAGATCTCTACCGGGAACTTATAGCCAGGGGCGCACAACCAGCAAAACTGTGACTTATTGTTCACTATTTATATGGTGAGGTTTTAAAACTTATGTGGAAGGATCTAGTAGCTTTGTGGAATCTGGCGAAAATCTACCTGAAGGGCAAGACGGGCGCAATTCTTCTCGGTCTTTTTACCAGTATCATCTTTTCCCTTACCGGCCTTGCCACCCCTTACTTAACCAGGTTTCTGATCGATGTTGTTTTTCATGCCAGCCGCGGGGATTTGCTCTTGCCGCTTTTGATCATCTGCGGGGTTATACTCATCATTCTGTTCTTCACAGGGATTATTTCGGACTACGTTCTGGTCAGGACTTTTGAGCGAGTTAAGTTGTTAATGCGGCACGACCTTTTCAGGCGATTGCTAAAAGCGCCTGTGGATTTCCTGCTGATGCAGCGCAGCGGGGAGCTGAATTATCGTATCTTCGGGGATACGGAGACCATTCAAAGTTTCTTTAACCGGTTACTCATTGGACTACCTATTGATTTGCTCTTTATCGTTATCATTTCCTCTATAATGGTCGGCTGGAATTTGCGGATGGCGCTTTTCGTGTTCGCCGTGTTATGTTTGCAGGTACTGGTGATTATTGGGTTTCAGAAACCATTGTTAAAATACGCCCTGCTTCAGAAAGGCAAAGCACAATTTTTATCCGGTTTCGTGGTCGAGAGGTTTAGAAATATTCAGCTCACCAGGACGTTAAATGCCGGGGCGATGGAGACAGATAGCTTTAAGTCCGGTCTGGAAGAACTGATGGGTATAAACGTGAAAGCTTATATGCTTGGCAAGTTTTCTGAGTTATCCGTGGTGCTGGTTAACAACATCTGGTCCTTCGGCATTTTATGGTACGGGGGGCGGTTGGTATTAGCAGGGCAAATCACTCTGGGGACGCTTATGGCATTTTTGCTCACCGCAGGGATGCTATATCCCCGTATTGCCTCTGTTGTTGGTAGCGTCCTTTCTTTCCAGGATGTGCGTGCCAGTCTATACCGGTTTCTGGAGTACCATCGAGTAATGCCGGCGGTACACGAGCCTCCGGAAGCGGTCGAACTACTCTTGGAGGAAGGCAAGGTAATTTTCGAGAACGTCTGGTTCGGGTATAAGCCGGAAGAGCCGGTTTTAAAGGGATTAAGTGCCGCTTTTGAGCCGCGAAAAATCACCGCGGTGGTCGGGAGAAGTGGAGTCGGTAAGAGTACGCTGGCGCGATTGCTGGTAAGGCTTTATGATCCCTGGGAGGGAAGAATTCTAATTGATAATGTCGATATCAGACAGGTCACAATAGAATCCTTGCGGAACAATATCAGGTACGTTATCCAGGGAGAGTTCCTTTTTAGCGGTAGTATCTGGGATAACATCTGCTATGGGGTGGGTTCCTGTAGTGAGGAGCAGGTTTTCGCCGCCGCCGGGAAGGCCGGAGCTGATGAGTTCATTATGCAGCTGCCCGAAGGATTCCACACCCGGATCGGAGAAGGAGGGTTCCAACTATCCAGCGGCGAAGCCCAGCGGATTGCTCTCGCCCGGTTATTTTTGGCCAATCCCAGAATAGTTGTTCTGGATGAGCCCACCTCCTTCCTGGACCCGGAAACGGAGAGCGCCATATATCAGGCGATCATGGATCTTAAGGAAACCGCCACCGTTATTGTGATTGCACACCGGCCGTCCACCGTCAAGATAGCCGATCACATAATCGTGTTGGATAACGGCGTGGTTGCCGAACAAGGAACGCATGCCGAATTACTTGGTAAAAAAGGGTTATATGCGGCCATTTACACTGAACTGTGCCGGCGGGAACCCGGTTTGCCGGTAAAGAAAGAAGTATGCACTCCGGCACCGGCTGGAGTGTCCTCAAATGTGATTTCGCACGGGGAGGGTGTATCTTGAACAGCGAGATAGGGTATATTCCCTGGTTTCACGAAGGTCTTTTACAATAAGAAAATTTTGGAGGAATGTAAAAAAGTCTGGCGAATGTACTAACCGAGTAAATTTTTACCGGGAGGTTTACATGAATGAGTGAAAATGGTCAAATACACTACGGGAGGCTTAAAGTGTTGACAAGTCCCGGGAAAGCTTTTGAAGCAATTGTTGAGCAACCAGCCTTTCTCAAATCATCCCTGCTTATCAGCGGAGTAAATTTTCTCCTGGCACTGGTTCTGGTACCCAAAATTCAGGCTAATGTTTTGTGGATGATCGAACAGGGGACAATCCCCATACCACCCGATCAAGTAGAGATGATGCGAGCGGTGGTGCCGAAAGTAACCGCTGCAGGAAGTCTTGTCTCTGCCCTGGTGATTCCCTGGGGCGTCTGGCTGGTGGTCGCCACTTTGCTGAAACTGTTCTCTGCGTTTAGTGCTAAAAGTACCCCCTTCAGAGTTCTTTTTGCCGTAGCCGTTTACGGCTACATCCCCATACTGATCGGTACAATAATAGCAACTCTCATTGCCCTTGTCGTACCGGCGGAAAACCTGCAGCAGGTAAGCATCAGCCTGGCCTCCTTCTTGCCCCATCAAAAAAGCTTTATTTACTCTTTCCTCACCCAGTGCAGCCCCTTTACCTGGTGGAGCCTGATCCTCTGGGGAACAGGCGGTGCGGCAGCGATGCAGATCCGGCCGGGTGGCACGGTCGCCTACCTCTTCGGGTGCTGGCTGTTGTTTGCCCTGCTCTCATCTGCCCTGGCTTTCTGGAAAGCCCCGACCGGCATCGGCTAGAGGAAGGAGAGAAGGTTGTTGCGCAGTATTAAACTCTCGCTGGCCATAGCCGGTGCCACTCTGTTGATTGCTGTGGTGGTGGCCAGTATTATTCGGGGTTCCAGCACTGCCGCGGTAGAGGTTAAAACCGCCCGTACCGAAGAAAGGATATTTGAGGATAAGGTCCTGACCACAGGCAGGATTGAAGCCTTCCGCCGGGCGGAGGTGGTGGCTCCTTTTCCTGCCAGGCTTTTAAGCTTAAAGGTAAAAGATGGCGACTATGTTGCTGCCGGCCAGTTGCTGGGCGTGCTGGATACAGATGAGATGGAGAAACGGCTCAGGGAAACCCGGGCGGCCCTCGCCGTTGCCGAAGCAGAACTGGCCCAGGCACAAACCCCGGCTGCGCTTGAAGTGGCCCAGGCTGAGGCTGCTTTCAAAGAAGCTGAAGCCCAGTTTCAGGACGCACGCCGGAAATTGGAACGCTATCGCTCCCTGTTCGAGCAGGGCGCCGTTCCAGAAGCCGATTTGGAGGCAGCCGAAACAGAATACGTCAAAGCCGAAGCAAACCGGCAATCAGCCGGGGCGCGTCTAACAGCGCTGCAAAAAAGCCATGACGAAAAGATTAGAGTGCTTCAGGCCCGGGTAGAACAGGCCCGGGTGGCTGTGGACAATGCCCGGCAGGAAGCGGCCAAAGGACGGCTTACCGCTCCCATAGGCGGGGTGGTTTTCACGACGGCCCGGGAAGGAACCTTCCTGCAACCCGGCACCATAATCTTAACCATCAGCGACAGGAATTCCCTTCAGGTGGTGGCCGAAGTAAGCGAGCAGGATGTCCGCGGCATAGCAGCCGGGCAGGAAGCGGAGATCCACTGGGCCGGGAGTCCGGGTAAAACCCTGCCGGCAAAAGTTTCCCGGGTTTCTCCCGCCGTAACCAGAAGTAACATTCATGAAACGGAAAACGTGGTGCGAGTATACCTGGATATGGAGCGAAACGACATTCTGCCCGGAGCTACGGTTGACGTGGTCATCCACCGCGTAAAGCCAGGAAAATCCCTCCTGATACCTAACGAAGCGCTGCTTGACGAAGGTAAGACAAAAGCCGTTTTCGTAGTGGAAGGCAACCTCGCCCGTAAACGCACGGTGACGGTGGGCCGCTCCAACGAACTATACACCGAAATTCTGGCCGGGCTGAAACCGGGGGCTGTGGTAGTTGTTAACCCCAAAAACATTAAAGACGGCCAGCCGGTTCGTAAAATTCAGGCGGGGGCGAAGGCCAGTGATTAAGCTCACGGGAGTAAGCAAGGTATACGGTAGAGGCCAGGCGGCGGTCCAGGCGTTAAAAGACGTGACCCTGGAAATCAAACGGAATGAATTTGTGGCAGTGATGGGCCCATCGGGCTCAGGCAAGTCCACTTTTTTAAGTATACTGGGTTGCCTGGAACGACCCAGTGGAGGCGAGTACTGCTTTGACGGGCGGCAGGTAAGTTCCATGAGCGAAGACGAGCTGGCAGTTTTGCGCAACAGGCGGATCGGCTTTATCTTTCAAACCTTTAATCTACTCCCTCGCTTTAACATCCTGCGCAATGTGGAGCTGCCGCTGGCCTACACCGGCGTGCCGCGCAAAGAACGGCGGGAGCGGGCGGCAGCACTGCTCACCAGGGTGGGACTGGCCCACCGCCTGCAACATAAGCCCCCGGAGCTTTCCGGCGGCGAGCAGCAGCGGGTGGCTATTGCCCGTGCGCTGGTTACCGATCCCCCCCTCATTCTTGCCGACGAACCCACAGGCAATCTGGACAGCCGGACCAGCCACGAAATCATGGCCATTTTCCGGGAACTGCACAAGGAAGGCCGCACCATTATTATCGTCACTCACGAACCGGATATCGCCCGTTACGCCGGCCGCATCCTGCACTTCCTGGACGGAACGGTGGTCAGGGAGGAGGTAACGGTGCAATGAGGCTTGACGACCTCATCCATTTTGCCGCCGGAAATCTCGCCGCTTACCGGCTACGGGCGGCATTGACCATTTCCGGTATTGCCATTGGCATTGCCGCAGTTATTGCTGTGGTGGCCATCGGCCAGGGCGGCCGGGCGGTGCTGATCGCAGAATTGGAAAAACTGGGAAGCACCCGTGCTTTTGAAATCACAGTGGATCATATGCGGGGGGAAATGGCCACGGCTGGTACTTTCCGGCTGCAGGATGCTGTTCTGATTAAAGAAGTTTCCCCGTATGTGGAAAAGATGGCTCCCCTCACTTTCAGCCAGATGATCGACGTGCGACGGCCGTACAGCGGGACAAAGCCCGTTTTATCACAGCTCATCGGAACCACTGCCGATTTTACCGCCGTCAGAAATATGCCCCTCCAAAAGGGACGCTTTATCTCCCCGGCGGATGTAACAGGGCGCCAGGGGGTGGTGGTGCTGGACGCAGCGCTGGCGGAAGATCTTTTTCCGGACACGGATCCCCTTGGCAAACAGGTGTTTATCAAGAACATTCCGGCCACAGTGGTAGGCATCCTTGAAAGAGAATCCTCGTTGCTTATGGGAATGATGAACATAAGGAGCGCTTACGTTCCCATTACGTTTGCCCAGGAAATCTTAAACTCACAGGTCATCCACCAGTTAGCCGGGGTGGCGGTATCCAGGGAAGCCGTTCCACAGGCTATAGAGGATAGCTTGAAAGTTCTCAAAGCCAGACACCCCGGCTCAGGTGTGCATTACACTGGTTTGTCAGTGGAGGAACAACTGGCTGCGGCAGGCAAGGTCACCTCGGTTATGACCCTGATCATAGGGGCGGTGGCCGGCATAGCCCTGCTTGTCGGAGGTATTGGAG
Organism: Desulfofundulus sp. TPOSR; assembly: GCF_011393055.1. NCBI lineage: Bacteria > Bacillati > Bacillota > Clostridia > Eubacteriales > Peptococcaceae > Desulfofundulus > Desulfofundulus sp. TPOSR. The sequence continues at coordinate 315,021 of NZ_JAAOEF010000004.1, forward strand.
TAATGAACATTATGCTGGTGGCAGTGACCGAACGTACCCGGGAAATAGGGCTTTTGATGGCCCTGGGCGCCCGCCGGCGGGACATTTTGCAGCTTTTTTTGACTGAAGCCGTAACCCTGTGCCTGGTAGGCGGTATCTTCGGCGTGCTGCTGGGCGCCGGCGGAGCTCTGGCTATTGCCCGTTTTGCCCACTGGCCGCCGCTCATCTCGCCGTGGACAGTGCTCCTGGCTTTCAGTTTTGCCGCTGCAGTAGGCCTGTTTTTCGGGCTGTACCCGGCCAGCCGGGCTGCTTCTTTAAGCCCGGCGGAAGCGCTGAGGCACTTGTGAGAATGGTAAAAAGGAGGTACGGAAAGCCCGCACCTCCTGCTATTTTCTTAGACCCACCCTTACCGGTCCCCCGCCTTTTCAGCGGGTACGGCATACAGGCGGGTACTATTCACTTTGAGCATTTGCCGGTGCCTCACCCGCCGCCTGGTTGTCGCCGGCTTTGCGTACCACAATCTGACCGTCTTCGCCGTCTACCACCACCCGGTCACCCTTGTGGAAGGTGCCCTTCAGGAGCTCTTCCGAAAGGCGGTCTTCCACCAGGCGCTGGATGGCCCGGCGCAAGGGCCTGGCACCGTAGGTTTCGTCGAAACCTTCCCTGGCCAGGATTTCTCTGGCCGCTTCGGTAAACTCCACTTCCACATCGTGTTCCTTCATCCGCTCAGCTACTTCCTTGAGCATCAGGCCCACAATTTCCTTAATGTGCTCGGCGGTCAGGGAGTGGAACACGATGATTTCGTCGATGCGGTTTAAGAATTCCGGCCGGAAGGTGCGTTTTAACTCTTCGGTCACCCGCTCCTTCATGCGCTCGTAGCTGGCTTCCCTTTCCTGTTCGGTACGGAAGCCCAGGGTTCCTTCCTTGCGCAGGGTATGCACCCCTACGTTGGAGGTCATGATGATCACCGTATTGCGGAAGTCCACCGTCCGGCCCTTGGCATCGGTCAAACGGCCGTCTTCCAGGACCTGCAGCAAAATGTTGAACACGTCCGGGTGGGCCTTTTCAATCTCGTCCAGCAGTACCACGGTGTAGGGCTTGCGCCGCACCGCCTCGGTCAGCTGGCCCCCCTCTTCGTAACCCACGTAGCCCGGGGGCGCGCCCACCAAACGGGAGACGGCAAACCGCTCCATATATTCGCTCATGTCCAGGCGCACCAGGGCATCCTCGTCGCCAAAGAGGGCTTCCGCCAGCGCCCGGGCCAGCTCGGTTTTGCCCACGCCGGTGGGGCCCAGGAAGATGAAGGAACCGATGGGCCGCTTGGGATCCTTCAGCCCGGCCCGCGCCCGGCGCACCGAACGGGCTACGGCCCGCACCGCCTCGTCCTGGCCCACCACCCGCTGGTGCAGAATTTCCTCCAGGCGCAGCAGGCGCTCGGTTTCCTCTTCGGCCAGCTTTTTCACCGGGATGCCCGTCCAGCTGCTGACAATCTGGGCGATGTCTTCCTCCGTAACAACCAGTTCCTCCTTGCCCCTGGCCGCCTGCCAGTCCTGCCGCCGGGCTTCCAGCTCTTTCTTAAGCTGCTGCTCCTGATCCCGCAACTGGGCGGCTTTTTCAAACTCCTGGTTGTTGACGGCAGCTTCCTTTTCCTTTTGGATTTCCTCAATCCGCTTCTCCAGGTCCTTGAGGTTGGGCGGGGCGGTAAAAGCCCGCAGGCGCACGCGGGAACTGGCCTCATCCACCAGGTCGATGGCCTTGTCCGGCAGGAACCGGTCGGTAATGTAGCGGTCCGACAGCCTGGCCGCCGCTTCCAGGGCCTCATCGGTTATGCGCACCCGGTGATGGGCTTCATATTTATCCCGCAGCCCCTTTAAGATGGCTATGGTTTCTTCCACCGTCGGTTCTTCCACCATGATGGGCTGGAAACGCCGCTCCAGGGCGGGGTCCCGTTCAATATGCTTGCGGTACTCGTCCAGGGTGGTGGCCCCGATGCACTGGAGTTCGCCCCGGGCCAGGGCCGGTTTCAGGATGTTCGCCGCATCAATGGCTCCTTCCGCCGCCCCGGCGCCAATCAACGTGTGCAGCTCATCGATGAAAACGATGATGTTGCCGGCCTTGATAATTTCGTCAATAACCTTCTTGATGCGCTCCTCAAACTCACCGCGATACTTGGTGCCGGCCACCATGGAAGCCAGGTCCAGGGTAACCACCCGCTTGTTGAGCAGCACCTCCGGCACGTTCCCCTGCACAATCCTTTGAGCCAGCCCTTCGGCAATGGCGGTTTTCCCCACCCCCGGCTCACCGATGAGCACCGGGTTGTTCTTGGTGCGCCGGCTCAAGATCTGGATGACCCTCTCAATCTCCTTCTCCCGGCCCACCACGGGATCCAGTTTGTCATCCCGGGCCAGGGCCGTGAGATCCCGGCCGAACTGGTCCAGGGTGGGGGTGCTGGAGACCTGCGGCCTGGCCGCGCCCGGCTGCCCCGGAGCGGGCCCCCCTGCCGCACCGCCGAGCATCTGCATGATCACACTGCGCACCTTGTTAAGATCCGCCCCCAGGGAAGCCAGGGCCCGGGCAGCCACGCCTTCACCTTCCCGGATCAACCCCAGGAGAAGGTGTTCCGTCCCCACATAGCTGTGCCCCATGCGCCGGGCCTCATCCACAGCCAGTTCCAGCACCCGCTTGGCCCGCGGGGTTAAAGGTATCTCCTGCGGCATGGGGCCGGATACCTTTTCCACCATCTGCTCCACCGTGGCCCGCACCTTGTCGGCGTCAATGCCCAGGCCGGCCAGGGCTTTGGCGGCTACTCCTTCCCCTTCCCGGATCAGTCCGAGCAGCAGGTGTTCCGTACCCACATAGGGGTAATTAAGCCTCCTGGCCTCTTCTTGAGCAAGAAACAGCACTTTTTGTGCCCTTTGCGTAAAACGACCGAATAACATCGTAACACACACCTCCTGTTTTATTTTTTTATGACTGTTGAGCTGCCGATAGCTTTTTGCGGATTAACTGGGCGCGGTAGATATCCCGCTCCACCGGGCTTAAATCCTTACCGGTAACTTTCACCAGGAAGGCCGGCCTGGTAAGCACCATCAGTTCAATAATCAGTGGCGCCGGAATGTTTTTGATAATACCCATATCGATGCCCAGGCGCAGGTCGGAAAACAGGCTCATGGCTTCGTCCGAGGTCATCACCCGGGCATGCTTCAACAGGCCGTAAGCCCGCCCTACCCGGTCCTCCAGCTGCTCCCGGCGCTCCCGGTAGAGGGCCTCCCGGGCCGCCCTTTCCTGCCCCAGAAGCTGGCGGGTCACCGAAATGAGGTTGGCAATAATATCCTCCTCCGCCTGTCCCAGGGTAACCTGGTTGGACACCTGGAACAGGTTGCCCTTGGCCTCGGTGCCCTCACCGTAAAGGCCGCGCACGGTCAGCCCCAGTTTGGTAATGGTACCCAGTACCCCCTTGATCTGATTGACCATCACCAGGCCGGGCAGGTGCAGCATCACCGAGGCGCGCAGGCCCGTGCCCACATTGGTGGGGCAGGCCGTCAGATAGCCCAGCTTCTCGTCAAAGGCATAATCCAGAGTAGCTTCCAGACCGTCGTCAAGGCGGCTGACCAGTTCCCAGGCCCTGTTCAGCTGCAGACCGGGTAAAAGGCACTGGAGACGCAGGTGGTCCTCTTCATTGACCATGACGCTGAGCACCTCGTCGTCCCGCAGCACCACCGCCTTGCGCTCAAAATCCTCCAGCAAATCGGGACTGATCAGGTGTTTTTCCACTAGTATCTGCCTTTCTACAGGGGTCAATTCGTTCATGCGTGTTAATTCCATTTTCCCCATTTTTTCCCGGAAGACCCTGTTTTCTATTGCCGTCTGCACAGCATGGATTACATCTTCGGCCTTTTCCCGGGACAAAAGATGGGGGAAGGGTAAATGGGCCAGGTTCCGGGCCACCCGCACCCGGCTGCTGATCACGATATCCGACTCGGGACCCGTTCCATCCATCCAGTGACTGTGGGGATTGTTTACGGTTTCTTTGATGGACATCACCTTATCCCTCCTGCAGCTCCTTTTCCAGTTCCCGGATGGCATCCCGCAATTCGGCCGCCCGCTCGAACTCTTCCCGGCTGATGGCCTCCCGCAACTGGGCTTTCAACCGCTCAAGGCGGTTAATAACCCGTACTTTGCCGCCGGTACGTTCCGGCACCTTGCCCGTATGGCAGGTATTGCCGTGAATCCGCCGGAACACGGGCTCGAGCCGGGGACCAAAATAACGGTAGCACTCCCCGCATCCCAGCAGCCCCTGGCGGGCAAACTGGGCCTCCGTCAGCCCGCAGGCTTCACAGCGGGCCCCCGCCGGGGCTACCGTGGGACCGGTGGTGGGGAAGCCAAACTCGTTGTGCAGCAGCCCGGCCAGGAAATTATGCAGGTTTATCTGAGGGAAAAATCCCATGGCCTGGGCCTGCAACTCCCGGGCACACTGCTCGCACAGGCGCATGGTCCGCTTTTCATTGTTGATGATTTCCGTCAGGTGGACCGTGGCCGGTCTCTGGTGGCAACGCTCGCATTCCATCTTCTTTATCCCTCCTGTTGGCTGGCTGGCACCGGCAGAAGTATTCCCCGCATGCCTGTTTTATTCACCCTTTTTGCCCAACAAACTCAGGATCATGGCGCGTAAGATCAAGGCCCGCAACTGGTCCCGGGCCGGTAAACCCACGCGCAGCACTTCCCGGTCAATCACCGCCCGCATCATCCGGGACTCGCGGTCGGTGATCAGCTTTTCCTCCCACAGGCGCTCAATGATCGCCTGCGCCCGCTGCTGGGATATTTCCCTGCCCACCAGGTTTAACAGCTGGCTGATGGAATCCAGCCTTTTATCCCGGGGCAATTGCATTATGCGTACGTATCCCCCGCCTCCCCGCCGGCTTTCCACCAGAAAGCCGTGTTCCACGGTAAAACGGGTGGCGAGAACATAATTAATCTGGGAGGGGACACAATTAAATCGTTCCGCCAGCTCGTTGCGCCGGATCTCGATCATCCCCCGGGTGCTGGCGGCCAGTAACTCCTTTAAATAGCGTTCAATAAGGTCTGAGATGTTTGACAACCACCACCACCCTCCCTGACCTTGACCTTGACTGACTTTCACCTTTATTATAGACACAATCGCATAAAAAAATACAAGCGCCGGAAGAACCATTTTTTTGCAAATTATTGCCATTCATGACCAGCCAGCGTTATACAGGTTCCCCGGACGCTTTATTTTTCGTTTTTTCTATACCTTTCTGAGTTTTACTCACGGGATAAAACGATACAAAAAATAAAAATGACATACCCGTGATAAACCGGGTATGTCTTCCTTTCAACTGGCTCCCCGAGTAGGATTCGAACCTACAACCCTCCGGTTAACAGCCGGATGCTCTACCGTTGAGCTATCGGGGAATAACCTCAACGCCAAGGACTATTATACTATAACCCCCTTGACTCGTCAAGCCCTTTTTCACCGCCGTCGCCGCCGTCGCCGCCGGGTTCCCGCCGGGATGCGATATTGCTACCAGCCGGGTAATTTAAGGTAACACCATCCAAACCGTGGCAGCAGTTTGGATGGTGTTGCCGAAAAACCCGGAAGGTAAAGGCAACCACGCCGCTTGTTATGGTATTCCTGCTTTTACTCCAGCAGGCACTCAAATAGATATTTAATCGACCATTCTATATTCGAATGGCGATATCATATCTATCGAGTTAACCCTGCTGTTGCCAGCCTACTATCTCCTATCCCCGGAGGGGACTCGGCCTTACTTTTGAACCTGTAAATGAAATCGTAGAGGTTAAGTCTCAGCGGGTTGCACAACTTACACAAAAGAACTTTCAGGCTTAGAGTAAGTCTGCGGAGCTTCGCTCCCACCTTTAAAATGTTCAAAGCGCCGTTCAAATCAGCGTTGAAAACCTTGTTGAGCACATTGTCCCTGTACAGGCCGCGCTCAATTCTTTTGCCGGAACACTTAACTTTTATTTCTCCCTGCTTCTCTTTGACTTCGGCGTACTTTCGCTGAATTTCCAAAATATCATCGGAAAGAGAGGAAGCCTTGCTGGTGTAGGACTCCTCTTTTTCTTCCGCTTTCATACCCAGCTCTTCCAGTTTGTACTTCAAAATATTGATCAGCTTACGAAAAGGAATACTCACGAAATTCTGGTTGGTCACTTTTCCTAAGTCTATTCCGTCTTTACTTTCTGTGGCCCCTTTGCCGAGGTAAACTGCTTTGTGGCCGGTTTCGTAGAGGAAATCGGCCAGGACACGGGCTACTTTGTGGAAGTGAGACTCAATCCAGCGATCGCGGTAGTTGTAAAGGTTGTGGAGGTAGAACTTTAATTTGAGCAGCTCTTTCGACATGGCATTTTTCCGGGGTTCGTCCTCTTCCTGAGCAATTTTGTTGCTCAGCGTATCCATTGCCGACTGCACCGCGGCCTTCTTTTTGTTAAACCAGCAGTTGAAAGACTTGATTTCCCTGCCGGAAATGATCAGGCTTTTTACGTCAGGGCTGGTTGAAATTAGAGAAATTAAATTGTCCATCCCCATGTCGATTCCGGCCAGATGGATAAGTCCGGCCTCCGGTTCTTTGAGTTCCTTTTCGTAAATTACGTCCACCCAAACGTCGGAAAGATGATAGACCAGCCTGACCGAGGATACACTTTCCACGTCCCTGGGGAGTTTTATTTTTATTCTTTTCTTGCCGTTCATGCGCAGGCGCAGAAAAAGTGTATTACCTTCTACTTCAAACACGTTGCTGTTGAATTCTGCCGTGACTTGCGTGAGTTTACCCAGCTTTTTGGGTTTGGGCGGTTGCGGCCGCTCTTTATATTTCCCTGGATTGACGCGATATTCGGCCAGAGATGCCAGAAAACTTTTGTAATCTTTGATAACCTGGCGGATAGTGGTCTGGAGGACGTAGTTGTTGTCTACCCTGGCTTTCTGCTCTTTCATCCTTTGGATCAGTTCCTGTAAGTCCGGATGCTGGATAATCCTTTCGGACGCTTCCCGGAGTGCTTCTTCCTGTTCGGGTTTCTTTTTCATAGTCTGGTCGGCCAGGAGGGAATAAATGACGCTCTGGTTTAAAATGACCTGCCCAAAAAGAGCGTAATACCTGCTCTGGAAGATTAACAACAAATTACGGAACTGAGCCAGGTCGCAGGCGAGTTCCCTCGCCCCTCTTTTTCTTTTGCTGGAAATCCTGATTCTTATTGCCCGCTTGACTTTCATTTAAGTGCTTCCTCCAGACACTTCTTTATTTTCCTCATGGAAAAGCTGTGGAGTAAAGTGAAAATTTCTTCCATCAATTCTTCAGTTCTAAAGCGGAAGCAATGTCTTTATAAATCCCATCAATTGTCCAACCGTTGTTGAGGCAGAACTGTTTCAACAATTCCAGCTGATTTTCTAAATCCCTCTTTTGCTTATTTGTGGACACCCTGGCGTAGAGCACGGTTTTCCTCTTGACAGGCTTGCCGGTGGTCTTTAGCAGGTATTCGTAAACGGATTTTTCGTCGTAGTCGTAGTAGCCGTTGGGCAGTTTGTTTACTTTGATTTTATTTTCCCACCGCAACCTGTTGAGGGTGCTCCGGCTGATACGTAATAATTCCATTACTTCTTTGGCTTTCATAGTAAGTATAATATATCCAATTTGATAAAGACTGTCAAGAAAGTGTTAGAATTGTGGACTATATGCTGTCAAGTTAAGCACCTGGCGGGTCTGGCCCCGGCGGCAGGCCTATCCTCCTGCCACCACCGGGAAGATGGTAACAGTGTCGTCCTGATGCAACCGGTCCAGTATCCTGGCTTTCTGGCCGTTAATCAAAACCAGCCCCACGTACTTTTCCGATAAATGGACTTTTTCCAGCACATTCTTTACGGTAGAGCCAGGTAGAACCTCCAAACTAAACCGCCCGTTTACGGCGGCCGGAGGGGCATAGCGGGAAAGGTAGCCCTTCAGTTCAACCTTTACCTCGATGGCCCAAACACCTCCTGAAAGTCCTGCCCGGGACTGTCGCATAACTACCAGGGACGGCGGTGGTCCCCCGTTGCTCCGTGCTCCTTAAGGGACGACCGCCGCCCGTTTTATATATGTTTTATATATCATACTATAAGAATTTTGCTCTGGGGAACAGGATTCTTACCGGTCAGCGCCGGGCACTGTTGTCGGGCGGCATCCAGTTTTACGCCAGGCCAAGCTGGGCCAGCTTTTCGGGCTTCGGCCTGCCGTTTTTGTCCCAGCCGCGCAATGTGTAATATTCGGCCAGCATGCGCCTGAACTCCTCCTCGGGAAGGGTCTTGCCGGCGGTGGCACCGGTGGTCAGCGGTTGAGAAAATATCCTCGCGGGCAGCACGTCATCCTTGCCGTCAAAACCTTCCCGGATATTGTACAGCCTGGCCAGATTGAAAATCCTCTCCCCGGCCAGTTCCAGCTCCGCCGCCGTCACCTCCCGCCCCAAAAGCGGGGACAGCATCCGGGCCATTACCTCAAAAGACAGGGCCCAGAAATCACACAGGATCAGGGAAAACTTGGCAGCGTTATAGTGCTGCAGGTCTCTTACCAGTTGTGCCTTGCCCTCAATGGTGAAGGGGTCCCTCTCCCCGTACGCTTCCTCGGCCACGGGCCAGGCGCTCATGTGGCAGGCCCCCCTGGGCGCCGTGGCATACGCCAGGCCCATGCCCCACGACCCCCTGGGATCGTAACCGGGAAACTCCAGGCCTTTGACCTGCATGGCAAACTCCCTGCCGCCGTAAGTCTCCGAAAGAGACCTGACGCCCCCGGCCAGTTCGACACCTATACCCTCCCGGCTTGCAATCAACCGGGGCACCTGGAGGTATTTCTCCACGTCACCAAAGCGTAACCCGAAATCGTGGATGCCCTTTTCCGTCAATTCCATGGCGAAGGCGGTCACACCGCCCGCCGATATGGTATCCAGACCCAGGTCGTCGCAGAGCCGGTTAAACCTGATGATGGCATCCAGATCACCGATACCGCAGTTGGACCCCGCTACGGACAGCGTTTCGTACTCGGGGCCTTCCAACACTTCTTCACCTGACCGGACAAAATTTCCGCAACCCAGGCCGCAGGCGGTACATGCTTTTTTGGCCACCCTTACCCCGTTCACCGCTTCGGATTTTATCCTTTCAAAGTGGTCGAAGGTACCTTGCTGGAAGTTATTTGTAGGCAAGATACCGGTGCTGTGGGAAAGTTCCACGATCATGGGCGTGCCGGCGGTATAGGCCCAGAGGTTCGTATCGGTAAGCAGGTCGTTTTTAAAAGCCTCAAGGGCCACATCCATAAGCCTGCGTATATCCGCCGCGCTTACCCCTCCGGTTCCCCTGACCACCAGCGCCTTCAAGTTTTTGCTCCCCATCACGGCTCCAACGCCGCCCCGGCCGGCCTGCCGGTACAAGTCGGAAGTAATACAGGCAAAGGGCACCAGGTTTTCACCGGCCGGGCCAACGGAAAGCACGCTGCAGTCATCGCCGTGTTCGGCTTTAAGTCTGCCTTCCGTTTCATGGGTCCCCAGCCCCCGGTAGTCCCGGGCGTCCCTGATCTCCACCCGGTCGTCATCAACCAGTACATAAACAAGGTGCGGTGCCCTGCCCTCGATGATTACGGCGTCGTACCCGGCCCGCTTGATACCTACAGCCGCCGAACCGCCTATGGAACAATCCAGTATGGTGCCCGTGGCCGGTGATTTGGTTACAATGGAAAGCTTGCCCGAGCAGGGCACCACGGTTCCGGTGAACGGTCCGGTCATGAAGATGATTTTGTTGCCGGGTGAAAGGGCACCCGTTCCGGGCCCGACTTCTTCGTAAATGTACTTGATACCCAGACCCTTGCCGCCCAGGTAGTCCCTCGCCCATTCCCGGTTTAATTCTTCCGTAAAGACCTTACGATTGGCCAGGTCAACCCGCAACACCCGCCCCTGATAACCGGCCATCTATTCCACCTCCCTCAAGGACAGCGCCCCGTGGGGGCACCACTTGACGCAGTAAGGATCGCCCTGGCAGTAGTCACACAGGAGAGGGAAACCCCGCCCGTCCGGCTGCAAAACAGCAGTGGGGCAAACTTCAATACACGCGCCGCACTGCACGCAGTCATCCGTTATCAGGGAGAGCCGGCCCTGGTTAGAAACTATGGCCCCGCTGGGACAGGCACCGGCACACTGAAAACACTTTTCACAAAGCCGCGCTTCATTGACCAGGTTGTCCCCCTTGTATCCGGAACTCACCTGCAACCTGGCCAGAGCCGGGTTAAAGACCCCCTCTTTGTACCCGGAGCAAGCCAGTTCGCAGAGGTGACAACCGGTACATTTTTCCGGCTGGTAGTGCAGTATCACTTCGCAACCCCCTTTTTCTATGCTATTTACCGTTTTTTGCCATTTTTCCTCCAGCCTCTTTTTTCAGGCCAGCCTGTTGACTTCCTCCAGGGTAGCGGCAAGCCGCTCGATGACCTGGTCCTGCTGCTCGCGGGATATGGTGAGAGGTGGTTCTATGCGGATGGACTTGGCGTTAACCAGGGTTCCGGCCACCAGCACGCCCCGGGCAAACAACCCCTTGGCCACTTCATATCCCAGTTCGTTGCTTACAAATTCAATGCCGATCATGAGACCCTTACCTCTTACTTCCAGCACCACGGCGGGATATTTCGCTGCCAGTTCCCGGAGCCTCCCCAGCATGTAAGCGCCCGATTCGGCCGCCCGCTGGGGCAGGTTTTCTTCCAGCAGCACGTTGATATTGGCGATGGCGGCGGCACAGCACACCGGGTTGCCGCCAAAGGTGGTTGTATGAAGGAATGGATTTTCGATCAGCTTTTCCCAGATGGGTTTGCGGGCCACCGTAGCGCCGATGGGCATGACCCCTCCGCCGAAGGCCTTGGCCAGACACAGAATGTCGGGCACCACACCGCTGTGCTCGCAGGCAAACATTTTACCCGTGCGCCCCATGCCCGTCTGCACTTCGTCCAGTATAAGCAGGGCCCCGTACTGATCACAAAGTTCCCGCAATTTGGGCAGGTAATCATCCGGCGGTACGATCACACCACCCTCGCCCTGGATGGGTTCCACAATAACCGCCGCCACGTCTTCTCCCACGAAAGCACAGCTTTCCAGCATCATGGCTACAGCTTCGGCGTTCCCGTAAGGTACATGATGGAAGCCCGGGATCAGGGGCAAAAACGGCTTTCTAAAAACGGCCTTGGCCGTGGCGCTCAAGGAACCCAGCGACTTGCCGTGGAACGCCCGGGTGGTGGAAATAAAGCTGCGCCTGCCGGTATACATCCTGGCAAATTTGATGGCCGCCTCTACGGACTCGGTGCCGCTGTTGACAAAGAACACGTACTGCAGGTCCCCGGGGGTAATGGCAGCCACCAGCTTGGCCAGCAGGGCGCGCAAAGGATCGAGCAACTCCTGGCTGTGGAGGGCCTGGCGCTTCAACTGGTTGATCACGGCCGCCAGAACTTTGGGATGCCGGTGCCCTACATTATAGATGCCGTAACCCCCCAGGCAGTCGATAAACTCTTTACCGTAAACATCGGTAAAAGTAGCACCGCCATCTTTCCATTCCACGGAAGTATAGTCGGTGGAAACCGACTTGCGGTACTCCAAAAAGCCCGGGTTTACATGATCCCGGAAGGCCTCTACGGTTTCCTTAACCAGGGCATCCTTTTCGGCCATGGTCAGTTCCTCTTTGGCAATCATGTCCAGGTAACGCTGCGACTCGGCTATGATGTGACTATAATCCAGCGACACAATAAAACCTCCCCGACAGCATGGTGTTGTTGACCGGATAGTTTGCAAATCATGTACCCACCGGTAACTCGTTCTTTTTCAGCCGGTGGCGGCCGGCTATGTTTCAAGAGTGAAACATAAGGTTTGAATATTTAACCCGCCGGGAAAACCGGGTGGAACCCGGCTTCAAAATCTATTGTTTAACCGTATGACCGAATAACTCGGTGAACATATTAACGGGAGCCATTTTGGACTGCATTTTCCTTCCCCAAATCCGGTACCAGGCCATGGGCAGGAGGAGCATTGGAATACCCACATAGAGGGAAGTGCGCAGGTCCGGGTTAAAGGCCATGACCGCCACGCAGGCCAGCTGGGAACAGATGGCAAAGTGGGTCAGGTAAGGGAATAAAGGAGTTTTGTACTTGAGCCGGCTGATATCATAGCCCTGCTTTTCCAGCTTGCGCCGGAAAGCCAGCTGGGACCAGCAGATGGAAACCCAGGCCATCACACCCGTAAATCCGGACAACGCCAAAAGGTATGTATAAAGGGTCTCACTGGTATCCAGGGTGTAGGCAATAATGCCGATCCAGCAGGGAATGATGGTCATCAAAATGGCATTTTTAGGAGCACCCTTCTTATTCACCTTCCCCAGCCATTTTGGAGCCAGGCCGGCCCTGGACAACCCGTACAGCGCGCGGGCTGTACCGTAAATACCGCTGTTGGCGCAGGAAAGGGCGGCTGTAAGCACCACCACGGAGAAGAGGGAACCGGCCCAGTTGAGACCATAGGCGTTCAGGGCGGCGGCAAACACGCTTTCCTCAAGTCCGGCCTTTTCCCAGGGGAAAATGGTTACCAACAAAAACAAGGGGATCACATATAAAGCGATGATCCGCCAGGTAACGTTGCGAATGGCCACGGGTATGCTTTTCTCCGGGTGCTGGCTTTCTCCGGCAGCCAGGCCAATCAGCTCCGACCCCTGGAAATTGACCAGGATAATTACCATGGTTAGAAGCACTGCCGGAATGCCTTTGGGAAACATGCCTCCCTGGCCGGTTAAATAAGTGGCACCTAAAAAGCCTTGTTCACCAATCACACCCAGGAAAATCAGCACCGCAAAGACGCAAAAAGCAATAATGGCGATGATCTTAATCAGGGCCAGCCAGAATTCCAGCTCGCCGAACGTTCCCACATAGGCCAGGTTTATAAAAGTAAGGACCAAACCAAACAGAATGGCCCAATAGACCGGTTCTATACCGGGGAAAAAGTTATGCATAATGATCCCTGCAGCGATCATTTCCGAAGGGACATAAGTTACCCAGGTGCTCCAGTACGACCAGCCCACACCGCAAGCCCAGGTAGGTGAAATCAAATCGTGGGCGTAGGACACAAAAGAACCGGAAACGGGGATGGCTACCGCCAGTTCCCCCAGGCAGGCCATGACCATAAAAATAATGGCCCCGCCCAGGGCATAAGCCAGCCAGGCGCCCGGGCCAGCGGAATCGATCACATACCCGCTCCCCAAAAAATAGCAACTGCCGATAATGCCCCCCAGCGCAATTAATTGCAGGTGACGGGGTTTGAGTCCCCGCCGCAAACCCTGTTCTTCCGGCAAACATTCCGTGGTGGAAGCAGCTTTTACGGATTCCATTATCAACCCCCCTAATAAATTTGCTCTTTAATACTCCCGTTAAAAACCAAACTTTTTAGTCAAACAGCTACATCGTAAACCCTTTTCCCACCAAAAGCTAGTATCACCTCCGCAAGCGGGATTAATTTTTATTCAGCATTTTTATACAGCAAACCCCATGCCATATCTTCTGATTATTTTGAATTGCTACAAAGTATTCGCGTACAACAAGCGCCATAATCGCGTCGACTGCCGGGAAATGACAGGCCGCTTAAAAAAAAGAGCAAGGGTATTGCCCTTGCTCCATTGCAATGGGTTGAATCAGCAGGTTCCACTGCTAAATTGCAGTAGCAACTTTCGTGCCGCGATATACACCTTTCGGCGGAAATGTCATAAGCCCCATTGCCGGGCATTTTATTTGGATGATTTCCGGCTGATTCCAGCCACCTTTGTTTCATCAGTGTAACATCATGTTACATCAATGAAACATCCCTGCACTATTTACCCCGGACCTTCCAGCAACTTTGCCGCAAGTAAGGCCCTAAACACCACCAAAACGTATTTACCCTGCAGGTCCAACCCCGCGGCAGGAACCTACCGGGCACACGTAACGCCCCCTTCCCGGCATGCCACCGGTAAATGGCCCAGACGCCAGTTTTCCCCAAAAAGTTGCCGGGCATAATACACCCGGCTTTAAAAGGAGGATGGGACAATATGTCAAGCCGGCAGGGCCTCGGCCCGCGGTGCGGTCATGCGGGCCGCCCTGCCCAGCCAACCGCGCACTTCCATAGCCTCGGCCACCCTCTTGACCGCCACCATGTAGGCAGCCAGGCGCATATCCACATCCCTGCCCAGCTTGCGCATGGACACCACTTCATGAAAACCGCGCACCATAATTTCCTCAAGACGGCGGTTTACCTCTTCCTCAGTCCAGTAATATCCCATGTTGTTTTGCACCCATTCAAAGTAGGAGACCGTAACCCCTCCCGCACTGGCCAGGATATCAGGTATGACAAAAATTCCCTTTTGATTCAATATCCGGTCGCCTTCCGGTGTGGTGGGGCCGTTGGCCGCCTCGGCCACAATCTTTGCCCTGACCTGCCCGGCCACACTGGCGGTAATCTGGTTTTCCAGCGCCGCCGGCACCAGAATATCGCAATCCAGGGTGAGCAGTTCGGTGGAAGAAATGGGTTTGCTGCCGGGGAAACCCTTTACAGAACCGGTTTTTGTCTTATGGTCACGCAGTTTTACCGGGTCCATGCCGGCGGTATTACAGGCCCCGCCGGTGGAATCCACAACGGCGACAATGCGGCAGCCCATTTCGTGCAGCAGCCGGGCCACAATGCTGCCGGCGTTTCCGAAACCCTGTACGGCCACCGTAGCCCCGGCCAGGGGTATCCCCAGCATCTTGGCCGCCTCCCGCACTACAATGGCACACCCCCGGGCGGTGGCTTCATTGCGGCCCGCCGATCCGCCCACGATCAGCGGTTTGCCGGTAATAACACCAAACTCGTTGTACCCTTTATAGCGGCTGAATTCATCCATCATCCAGGCCATGATCCGGGGATTGGTATACACATCCGGCGCCGGGATATCTTTTTCGGGACCTAAAATCTCTGCAACAGCCCGCACGTAGCCCCGGCTCAACCTCTCCAGTTCGCCGGGCGAGAGTTCTTTGGGATTGCATACCACCCCGCCTTTACCCCCTCCGTAAGGCAGGCCCACCACCGCGCATTTGAAGGTCATCCACATGGCCAGCGCCTTCACTTCTTCCAGGGTGACGTCAGGATGAAAACGTATGCCGCCCTTTGCCGGTCCCAAAGCGCTGTTATGCTGAACCCGGTAACCGGTAAAAACGCGAACGGTCCCGTCGTCCATTTCCACCGGAATGACCACGGTGAGCTCCCTTAAAGGCTGCTTTAAAACTTCATACACTGCCGGGTGCAGGCCCAAACGGCTCACCGCCCGTTTGATCTCCTGCTGCGCGCTGGCAAAGGGATTTACCTCGGCCATTTTTTCTACCTCCTTACTCCGGTACACTACTCCGGTACACGAAATATCAACCGTATACTGTATGCAATTTAAAATTTGTGACCAGCAATAACCATGCCAATTAGAATATCAGCGAAACAAGCCGCTTTAAAGGTCATTTCACCTTATGAATCGCTCAAAAAACAACGGCGCAACAGTCGCCCCATGTTACAATAATGAAATATTGTATCGTAAATGTAACGCCAGAAGGTTTTGGTGTAAATTCGTCTAATAATACAACTGCAAAAATATTCTGGCAGCAGTTGCAGCTTCACGAGTGGGGCGTTTTTGGGATTAATCCCTCACTGCAAAGGCGGTTTTATCCGGAATTTAGCCGGGCACCGGATTTAGAGCTGGCGATATTTTGCAGCTATTTGTAACAAATTGAGATATCAATCTGGGATCTAGACACGCCGGGGGTGATGGGTATGCTTTCACTGGGGGCCATTGGCAATACCGCCCAACAGGTTGCCGAGGCCATATCGGCGGTACTGGAGGTAGAAACGGAAATCCTGGCCGACGATCTCACCATTGTAGCCGGCACGGGCAAGTACCGGGAACTCATCGGTTCCCGGGACGAAGAGGTTAACTACCCGGACGATTCCTACCTGTATACCCGGGTTTTGAGGACCGGGCAAACCTTTGTCGTGGAAGATCCAGTAAAGGATCCCCATTACAGCCCCGTATACCTGGGGGAAACCGGGGAAATTTGCTGCCCCATTCGCAAGGACAACCGGATCATAGGCATTATTGCCCTGGTAGCCTTTGACAAACAGCAAAGGGAAAGGCTTTTACAAAAGAGGGAGCAACTGCAATCCTTCCTCCAGCACATGGCCTTTTTACTGGCCTCCCGGGTATCGGAAATGGAAAGCTACAACAAGCTGGAGCTCACCTCCAACAAGCTAAGCGCCGTGCTGGAGTCCGTACACTACGGTCTAATCGCCGTGGACCAGGATAAAATGATCACCCACTGCAATAAAGTCGCGGAAAAACTGTTAGGCAAACCCAGGGAGGAAATCCTGGGTTCAAACATTGAGGATTTGTGGCCCGGCTCGCCCTTAAGCGATGTACTCCTCACGGGCAGAGGTTACCGGGACAAGGAGGAATTTTACGGCCAGCCGCCTGAACAAATGCACCTGCTGGTCACCGCTACTCCCATTATGCTAAACAACCATCCGGCAGGCGCGGTAGTCTCCTTCCGTAACATGGCCGAAATGCGTACCCTGGCCTACCAGCTCACGGGAGAACACCGGAGGCTGGAATTTGAGCACATCAAGGGAATCAGTAAAAAGCTGGCGGAGGTAAAAAAACAGGCCGCCAAAGTAGCTCAAGGATCATCCACCGTACTTATCCGGGGTGAAAGCGGCACCGGCAAGGAATTGTTCGCCCGGGCCATCCACCACGCCGGTCCCCGGCGGGATAAACCCTTTGTCATCGTCAACTGCGGGGCCATTCCGGAAACACTCCTGGAAAGCGAACTTTTCGGCTACGAAGAGGGCGCTTTCACCGGCGCCCGCAAGGGGGGCCGGGCGGGGAAATTCGAACTGGCGGACGGGGGCACGATTTTTTTAGACGAAATTGGCGACCTCCCCCTGCACCTTCAGGTGAAATTGCTCCACGTCTTGCAGCGACGACAGGTGGAGCGGGTGGGCGGCAACAAAGTGATATCCGTCAATGTGCGGGTAATTGCCGCCACCAACCGGAACCTGGAAGAGATGTGCGCCCGGGGTGAATTCAGGGAAGACCTTTACTACCGCCTGAACGTGATCCCCCTGGAAATACCCCCGCTGCGGGAGCGCCGGGAAGACATTGAAATACTCATGGAGCATTTTCTATCTAAATACTGCACCTTGCTGAAAAAAAACATCCTGGGTTTCAGCCAGGACGTAAAACAAGCCTTTATCAACTACCACTGGCCCGGGAATGTGCGGGAACTGGAAAACGCTGTGGAATACGCCGTGAACATGGAAGCAGGTGAAGTAATCACCCTGGACAGCGTACCAGCCAGGATCCGGAGCTTCTGGCTGTACGATGATGGCACCGATTCCACTTTAAAATCCCAGCTTATCAACGTAGAAAAGGACATTCTGGCCGCCTACGTTAAAAAAATTGAGGAGGGCACCATGAGTAAAGGCCAGCTGGCCAAATTGCTGGGCATCAGCCGCATCACCCTTTACCGCAAGCTGAAACAATACGGGCTGTAGAAGATAGAAGGGGGCGAACCAACCCCCTTTCTTCATAATCATAAATGAATGTTCAATAAGCAAGACCATGGAATTGCGCAAGCAATCCTCGAAAATTTATTCTTGGTGGCTTTTGCGTGGTTGACTTCCAAAAAAATTTTACATTGCGGGAACCTTTTTTCATTGTTCACCGTCATAATTAATAAGTCAAGCGTTGAAATATTAAAAACATTAAATAGTTTAAATGAAAGAGGGAAGACGGATGATGTTGTCTAGATCTAAGCCCGGGTTTAAGTTATTTATCTTCTTACTGCTGGCGATAACCGCAATAATTTTCCTGGTCGCGGGAACGGCCTTTGCCGAAAAGGCCGTCAGGCTCGTGGTAGACGGTAAGGAAATCAGCCCGGACGTCCCGCCCCAGCTAATTGACGGGCGTGCCGTGGCGCCGGTCAGGGATGTTGCCGAAGCCCTGGGGGCGAAGGTAGCCTGGGATGCCGGAAGCCGGACCGTAAAAGTGGTTGCCGGCGATTGGCTTGGGCAGTTGGCCGGGTCCCTTGCCCGGGCCGGAGACGAGTTCAAGCCCGCGCCGGACGTGAAAGGAGAAGTGAAAAAGCTCTGGCGGGTGGGCGAGCGCCGTTTTTTACTGGAGTACGTCTGGAATATGGATTACAGTTACTTCCTTTGCGACGCAGAGACGGGCGAAAAAGATTTGATCGTTGGTTTTCTGGAAAGCGCGCGACTCAAAGAGGCCGGGGATGACGAACTTGTCTTCGTCGCCAAAGGAGGCGGTGATTGCGGCGATTACAGCTTCCCCTACATTTTGCGCTACGATGTGGAAAACAAAAAATTGTCCCGGGAAGAGTTATACCTTACGCGCTCCGTCGCTTTCGGGGCGAGCGGAGCCTGGGAGCACGTTTTTAAAGGCGTAAGCTTAAAAGACGAAGCGGTTGCCTTGGAGCTGGCCGTTGCCCCGGAGCAGGTGCTGGCCGGAGGGCATAAAAGGCCTTTTACTGTCGTTGACCGCCGGCACGACGGTTTAACCGTCCGCATCTACGGCGTGCGTTGTCCAAAAAGCAGCGAGGGCGAGCTCAAACCTGATCACCCGCTAATTGAAAGGATTTCCTGGCGGGCGCTGCCGGCTCAAGAACCGGTCGCAAATGAGGACCTTTTGAAGGAAGATTTTCCCTACGGGGCCGCCCTGAAAAGCGCTGCCGCCATCCAGGGACCCTCCCTATTGGTTGAGATAGACACAAGAGGTGAGCCGGCCTACAACATTGATACCAGCAGCACCCGGGACCTCAAGCTGATCTATACCGTGAAATTTAAATAGCAGTCCGGTGAGGGGAGCGATCTTAAGCCAGTTGTGCCCGAGCTTAGCCCTGGCTCCGGTGCAGATTGGGATTGGTCGGCCGGATTGTTTATCGGCTGGCACACTGTAATTGCCTCCTTCGTGTTCGCGGTGATTGGCATGCTTAAAAGGCGAGCGCTGTGGGTAATTGCCGCCGCTTTTCTCTATACTCCTTTTGCCTGGTATCTCGGGATGACCCCCAGGTTTAGATATTACGCCTGGTTGCTGCCCCTGTTGCCGGTTGGTGCGGCGGTTGCCGTCAGGCTGGGGGTAGTTAAATTGGCGTGGATTTTTCTTTGCGTGTTATTTGCTTTTACTTTCTGGCTTGCTCTGGTCATTTTTTGGGGACATAAACTGAGCGCGCCTTTGGTGCTTTGGTATACAATTTTTTTATTACTTGTGAGGACGGGCGATTTCATGAGGAGAAGGCAAAACTCGTTAAACCAGTGGCTGCTGGCGGCGATCCTTTGCCTGGCGTTCTTGAGTGGGTGTCGGGCCGGCGGCGGGCAGCAGGATGCAGGCGTGCCCGGTCCTAAGGAAGTCAGTCCGAAAGGCATTTACCTCGTTGCTTCGCCCCTGGTGGTCAAGCCGGGTGACGAGGTTTCCGTCGCTTTGAAAAGCGACCGCCTGCACGAAATCAAGGCGGAACTGGCGCTGGGTTTGTCCTGCCCGGGGATCGGCCTGGTGAAAAACTACGGCCGGCTGAAAGATAATCACGCCCGGGTAAAAATTCCCCCTGATCTGCCGGCGGGAAACTATTATTTTCTCGCCGCCGACCCGAAGTTTCGCGTCAACAGCGGGGTGGGTACTTACGCCTACATTCAAGTGGTGAACCCGGACGTTCTCCCTGCTGATCCCGGGAAAGCGCCCCGGCGGCTGGTTGCCATGGCTGCTCCGTTGTACAGCCGGCCCGAAGCTGCTGCGCCCCCGTACCATACTTTATCTCCGGGGGCGGTGGTGAGGGTGCTGGCGGTAAAAGAGGCGGCCGGGGAACAGTGGTACTGGGCGCAGGTTAACGTTTACGAAACCGGGCGGGAAAGAGCCGGCTGGCTAAGGGCCGCCGCCACCGTGCCGGTTACCCCGGAAAATTACCGCACCGCGCGGGAGGTAAAGCTGCGCCCGGGTGCAAAGTACTACGAGCACGAACGTTTTCACCGGGGAGACCTGGGTGCTCCCGGAGAGTGGCACCTGGCGGACGAAGTGCTGTGGATAGTGGAGAGGCGGGAGAAGATGGTGCGCCTGCGGCCGTCCGAGGACATTGTGCCGGCCGTGGACGGAGACATCTGGGCCGCGGAAGCGGATCTGGTCTACTTCCGGGGCGATCTTCGCGAAGAGGAGGAGCACTGATGGGAAAGCCCGTCCTCCTTACTGGCCAAAGGAGAACGGGCTTTCTTGCTGCGCATTTTCATTGTTATTTGCAGTAATTTATATTACAATGAATCCCAAAGGATTTAACGATCTGTTTAATTTAAAAATGAATTTCACTTCCATAAGGGGGAAACAACTGATGACAGACCAAAATCAAGGAGAAATAAACTTACAAGAAATGAATATTTCAAACAGGTCATGGTTAAAGAAAGTTGGTATTTCCCTGGTTATTCTCTCTTGTGTTTTCTATGGTGCTTTATTACTTGTACCCTTTACCCCTTATACAGTAAGTACAAAAGCATTAATATCCTCAATACTTGTTATTTCAGGAGAAGCATCGTTCTGGCTTGGCGGTTTTATACTAGGGAGAGAAATTGTCATGAAATACAGAAAATACCTGAATCCATTGCATTGGTTTAAAAAGAAAACTGACTCCAGGTAAGAATTACTATGTCACATTTTTAACAAAATGCGCCAACCGGTAACGCCGGTAAGTGGCGTCATTGTCACGTACAATAGCAGCCGTATTTGGGTATAATTATCGCCCTATGGGGCGATGCCCCGCTCCATCCACAGCACGGGGCTACAGGTTTTCAGGGGCGGTTTTCCACAAGTTCAGTTTTACCACCGTGGTCTGGCGGGGTAAATTACTTCTGTCCACCACCAGTTCTTCCTGTTCACCGTAGCCGGGGAACATTTTGAGAAAATCAGTTACCGGCGCTATGGGGAAATCGACATAAGCGGTCTTGCCAACAGGTGAGATATTACCTAACAATGATATACTTGCCTCATGAAACATGATCTGGAAGTCTATTTACCAATGAGGAAAGCCTGCGAAATTCTGGGCGTTGTACCCATAACTCTGCGCCGGTGGGAGAAAGCAGGTAAAATTAAGGCCATCCGCACTCCTTCCGGTCAAAGGCGCTACGCCCGAAGCGAGATCCTTCGCCTTTTGGGAGAAAATCAGCCCGAGGGTGTTCGGGCCGTAATCTATGCCCGGGTGTCTTCGGCAAAGCAGGCCGGCGAAGGAAATCTGGAACGCCAAAAGCAGCGTTTAGAAAGACATGCCCAGGAAAAGGGTTACGAGATAAAAGCAGTCATTGCCGAACAGGGTTCAGGACTGAACGAAAAAAGAAAAGGCCTCGACTCGCGAAGGGAAAATCGACCTGGTAGTAATCGAATTCAAAGACAGGCTGGCCCGGTTCGGCTACAATTACATCGAAAAATACCTCAACGCTTTCGGTGTCCGGATAGAAATCGTCAATGGGGCAGAACCGGAATCCCTTCAGGAAGAGCTTGTTGCTGACATGTTAGCTGTTCTTTCCAGTTTCAGTGCCAGGCTGTACGGCCACCGGAGTAAAGAGTTCCGAAAAAAAGTAAGGGAGGCCATGAAAGATATTGAAGCCGCTGAAAAAGCCGAACAACATGTTCACTATAAAAGGCATATTAACCGTGGACGAGCGCCTGGCGGCAATCCTGATTAATTTCATGCGCCTCTTTCAGGCTGCCAGGCGCACCGCCTACCAGGCCATCCGCCGGGGAGTGAAGAGAGAAGAAATTATTTCCTCCCTCCAGAGTAAATTCATCCGCAACGCCCGCTGGTGC
This sequence comes from Desulfofundulus sp. TPOSR, assembly GCF_011393055.1. Taxonomy (NCBI): domain Bacteria; kingdom Bacillati; phylum Bacillota; class Clostridia; order Eubacteriales; family Peptococcaceae; genus Desulfofundulus; species Desulfofundulus sp. TPOSR. Next base: position 336,913 of record NZ_JAAOEF010000004.1, read on the forward strand.
CAGTGGGCCTATGCCGAAGCGGAAGACACCATCCGCTCTCAGAAAGAACTCATCGACATGTACATTCACGACCTGGAGGCGAAAATCAAAAAAGCCGAAGAGAAACTGGAACGGACAAAAAACTCTGTCCACCGCAAGGGGATTTTAAACAGAATCGAAAAACTGCAGAACAGGCTTTCTTACTGGCAATCACACAAAGAAAAAGGCACCGTTCCCCCCGCTGTTTTCGGCGGTAAGAAAAACTTCATCGCTTTAACGAAGGGTAAGCTTTCCAGAGAAGAGTGGAAAGAACTACGAAGCAATTCCTTTACCAGTGTTGGCCAGGCCAACCAGAAGGGGTTAAAAGGACAGCCGGGCAACGCCAACACGGAAATCTTCTTCGACGGGGAAAATTTCTTCCTGAACGTTTATCTGCCCCCGGAAGACGAAGAGATAAAGTTGGGCCGGGGCATCCCCCGCCGGGATGAGGACTGGATCACGCTGCCGCTGTCCATACCTGCTCCTTACGTCAAGTACCTGGCTGAACATTTAGCCACCGGCCGGCCCTACACGGTCCAGGTCATCCGCAAGAAGAACCGGTTTTTCTGTCACATTACCTTTGCTTTGGAAGACACTAAAGAGGTTGACCGGTCCTCAAAAATGGCCGGGATAGACCTGAATCCGCAGGTCATTTCGGTAACCATTGTCCATCCCAACGGCAACTATCTGGCTTCGCGCAATTTTCCCTGCCCGGACCTGCCCTACGTAAGTCATGAAAAAAGACTACACATCATCGGCAATCTCTGCAGGGAAATTGCTTGGTGGTTAAAGGAACAGGGTGTCACCCAGGTTGCGTTGGAGGAGCTGTTTTTCAACCAGGACCACGACACCAACCGCTTCTTCAACCGGATGAGCCACAACTTTTCGCATAAAGCCATGTTCACCAGCCTGGTCATCCGTTTAAGAAAAGAAGGGATTGCAGTTTTTACGGTAGACCCGAAGTTTACTTCCCTCATCGGGTTTGCCAAGTATAAAGATACCTATGGCCTGGCTGTCCACCAGGCCGCTGCTCTGGTCATCGCCAGGCGGGCGCTGGGCTACAAAGAAAAGCTGCCCAAAGGAATCAAAAGGCTGCTGGCGCCGAAGGAAGGACAGCCGCACCCTTCCACCTGGGGCAAGCTTTTCGGCATGGTCAGGGCTGCCCGCAAAAAGGCCAGGAAAAACGGCGACTATAAAAAGAGCTGGACAATCGAAAATTACCTGACTTACGCAAAGCTAAAAGTTGCATAAACTTTTAAGCCTGCCGTTCCTGCCTTATGCCCGGCTTTCCTGGGAAGCCGGCGCCCGTGATAGAAAAGAGCAAGGGTATCCGACCGGATGGAGCAACGTTCGCGGTTTAGTAATCGTTCAAGGGGAGAGCGGGGGCGGCAGGTAGGCGGGGTAACTCCCCCCTCCGGTATGTGCCCAAAGGGCAACTCCCTGCGCAAGCAGGAAGTTTGTTCTGCGGGACGGAAAAACGCTGGAGTGCCGCCTTAAAGCCACAAGCCTGCCAGGCGCATACCTGCTTTACAGGTAATGTGGGGCTTCCCCTTCCGGGGTTTAAGGTTGGGCCAGACGGTGACGGAGGTAGCCGTCGGTGGCAATGCCATCTGCACAATGAGTACCTTGGTGCAAAGTTATATGTTAGTTAACTAATGTATAACCTTGTATAGGGAAAATTGACCTCTTGTAATGCATGGGCAGAACATAGGGCGGGGACAGCAGCCTGACCAGCTCTGCCGCCTCCCCGGCATCAATGGTATAGTAGCCCCCGACAGGGATCATTAAAACATCAACTGGCCCCAGCGCTTCAATCAGGCTCTTATCCGGAAGATGGCCCAAATCACCTAAATGGCACACCCTCAGTCCTTCACTTTCCACATTAAAAATGATATTTTTACCCCGCTGGCTGCCTTTTTTCTTGTCATGGTAGGAGTTATGGCCCGTGATCCTGATATTGCCGAAAACATGTTCCCCCGCATCCTGTACTACTTTCGGGTTGCCGGGAACCGTGTTTACGGCATTGTGGTCAAAATGCTGGTGGCTGACGGTGACAATATCCGCCGGAATACGGGGGAGGGGATAACCCACCGTTTCATCAAAAGGGTCGGTTACTATCCTGGTATTGCCTTCCGTGGTTATTAAAAAACAGGCATGGCCGAACCACTGGAACTTCATCCATAACCCTCCTTATCTATTAGAGTCAGATTAGCAGGAAAGCCGGCCTGAGCTGGCCCAAAATGCAGTAACTGCGCCGGCCGCACTTTATTGAATATTCTTTCTCTTTCCGGGAGCCGTAATCCTCCTGACTTGCGGGAAAAAAGCAGCCCGGGCCATATGACCCGGGCCGCTTCCGGGCGTATGTAAGCACGCAGGGCCGGTGCGGCAGAAGGCACAGGAAGCTTTTTTATGGCTACTCCCGCGGCCGCATTAACGGAAAGAGGATCACATCCCGGATGGACGGGGAATCGGTCAGCAGCATCACCAGCCGGTCAATGCCGATGCCCAGACCGCCCGCAGGCGGCATGCCGTATTCCAGGGCGGTAATGTAATCCTCGTCCATCATGTGGGCTTCCTCGTCCCCCGCCCGGCGCTTCTCCACCTGCTTGAGGAAGCGGGCCTTTTGATCGATGGGGTCGTTGAGTTCGGAGAAGGCATTGGCCATCTCCCGGGCGTAAATAAACAGCTCAAAACGGTACGTCAGGGCGGGGTCCTCCGTTTTCCGCTTGGCCAGGGGTGAAATTTCAATGGGGTAGTCCATGATAAAAACGGGCTGGATCAGCTGCGGCTCCACTTTTTCCTCGAACACCTTGTTCAGGACGGTACCCCAGCTGTCCTTTTCCTCCACCTCCACCCCCAGCTCCCGGGCCGCCCGGCGGGCTCTCTCCCCGTCATCCCGGTACTGGTTAAAATCCAGCCCGGTATGTTCCTTGACTGCCTCCAGCATGGTCTGCCTTTTCCAGGGCGGCGCAAGATTAATCTCGACCCCCTGGTAGGTAACGGTGGTGGTACCCAGCACCTCGGAGGCCACGGTGGAAATCATTTCTTCGGTCAGGTCCATCATGTCGTGGTAGTCGGCATAGGCCTGGTATAGCTCCAGCATGGTGAACTCTGGATTATGCTTGGTGGAGATGCCTTCGTTACGAAAATTACGGTTTATTTCGTAAACCTTTTCAAACCCGCCCACCAGCAGGCGCTTGAGGTAAAGTTCGGGGGCAATGCGCAGGTAAAGCTCCATATCCAGGGCGTTGTGATGGGTAATAAAGGGCCTGGCCGCCGCACCGCCGGCAATGGGGTGCATCATGGGCGTTTCTACTTCCAGGAAACCCCGCCTCTCCAGGAAATTCCGGATGGCGTGGATCACCCGGCTCCTGATAATAAAGGTGTTTTTTACCTCGGGATTGACGATCAGGTCCAGGTAACGCTGGCGGTAGCGCAGGTCCACGTCCTTCAAGCCGTGCCATTTTTCCGGCAGGGGGCGCAGGGACTTGGCCAGCAGGGTCAGCTCCTCCACGGCCACCGTGATTTCACCGGTGCGGGTTTTAAAAACCTTGCCCCGCACACCGATGATATCCCCTATATCCAGCCGCTGGAACAAGTTATAAGTTTCGGCACCCACATCGTTGAGCCGCAGGTAGATCTGAATCTGCCCCGAGCCGTCCCTGAGGTTGCCGAAACTGGCTTTGCCGTGGCCACGCCGGGCCACCAAGCGGCCGGCAATACATACCTTTTCCCCCTCGCACTCCTCGTAATGGTCGATAATCCAGGCGGCAAGGTGGGTGCGCGGGTAGCGCCCGCCGTAGGGCTCGATCCCCTGTGCCTTGAGTTCCTCCAGTTTTTCCAGGCGCACGCGCAGCAGTTCATGTAAATCTTCCGGCTTGAGTTCTATACTTTCCTTTTCCGTCATGACATTCCTCCGGCGAATCCTGGTTAACGTATATCCACAATCTGGTATTTAAGCAGTCCTGCCGGCACGGAAACTTCGACCACACTCCCCTTGCGCTGACCCAGAATGGCCTTGCCCACGGGAGACTCGTTAGAAATTTTATGAGCTCCGGGATCGGCCTCCACGGAGCCAACAATGGTATATTCAACTTCGTCGCCAAACTCCAGGTCTTTGAGGCGGACGGTAGAGCCAAGGCCTACTTCATCCGTTCCCGTGTGCTCATCGTCAATAACCCTGGCGTTGCGCAGCATCTGCTCCAGAGTTAAAATACGGCCTTCAATAAAGGCTTGTTCGTTTTTGGCATCCTCGTATTCCGAGTTTTCACTGATATCTCCAAATTCAATGGCCTGCTTAATGCGGGCGGCTACTTCGCGGCGACGGATGGTTTTCAGCTCTTCCAGTTCCTTTTCGAGCTTTTTTAAGCCCTCAAGGGTTAAAATTACTTCCTTTTCCTTCATGTTCCATCGTCTCCTTTGCATTTCTCTGCCCAGCAGAACCTACTCCCCCAACGACACTGAAAGCACTGCAATGACAAAAACCATTGCAGTGCTCGCGGTACCATTAACCTTTCAACCCATTATAAGGAGGGTTTTTTCCTTTGTCAAGGGGCTACCCCCACCAGCTGCTGCTCCCCCAGCGCGTTAAGGCGGCTCTCGGCCCGGGCACGGATGCGCTCGATTTCCCGGGGATCAATGGCCCGCTCAAAGCTGCGCAAACCGGCCAGCTTGAAGCCATGTTTCCTGGCCAGGGCACTGATTTCCTCCACCTGTTCAATGGTTATGTCGCGCCCCAGGGAAAAATTCTCATACCTTTTTTCCAGGGCTAAAATCATGGTTTCGGACATGCAGGCGTAGGCCGTGCCGGGCGGAAAACCAAAGTTGAAGTTAAAATTAACTTCTCCGGGCACCTCCACCACGCCGCCTTCGATCACCAGCACGTCATCCCTCTGTTCGGCCACCTGGCGGCTCACATTGCGGGGACGGGAAACGTCACACACCACGGCCCCCGGCAAAAGGTCTTCGGGCCCGATCAGGGTGTCCACCGCGCTGGTGACGGCAATTACCACCTGGGCCGTCCGCAGGGCCTTCTTCACGTCAGAGGTGATGGTCACTGCCAGACCCGTTTCGTAAAGTATTTTCGCCGCCACCTGCTCCAGCCTGGATTTATCCCGGGCCACCAGGGTCATTCTGGTAGCCTCCCGGGCCAGCATGAGGGCACAAACCCTGCCGATGGAACCGGTGGCTCCCAGCACCACAATATGTGCCCGGCGCAAATCGTGCCCCATCAGGCGGGCCGCTTCCTTTGTCCCCTCAATGGCCGTGGCCACAGTATAGCTATTACCCGTGGTCACAGCTATATTCAGGTTTTTGGCCACGGTAATCCCCGCATCCCCCACCACGGAGGTAAAGGCTCCCAGGCCGACAATGCCGGCTCCCAGTTTCTCGGCCACCCGCCCCGCCTGAATAATCCGTTCCAGCACAAAATCCTCCGGCAATTCCACCATCTGCCGGGCAGTAAGGGGGCAGGCCACAAACCAGCCTTCCGCTTCCCCGTAAGGGGTTTTCACACCGGTAATATGGGACACCCTCATGGGAGGCACCAGCCGGAAGGCGCTTTCCACCCAGCGCTCGGGAAGGTAGCGGGTGAAGGGAAACTTCCTGGCCACATCCCGGACATCAAGAGGGTGGATGATAAAAGCAAATTTTTCCACAGGACTCACCTCTAACCGTTTTACGGCAGACTTAAAGCCTAACTGCCCGGATTAGTTCCACAATTTCGTCGGGGTTGACATATTTGTCTTCCTGGATGGGCGATTCACCAATTTCGTACCCCAGAACGGGCTTATCCAGCACCGCTTCAATAATTTTAATTCTTTTGCTGGACCCTATGACCACTACCTGGTCATAGGCGTGGGCCCCGGCTATTAATTCCATCAGGGTATTAACCAGCTCAAGACCGCTTTTGCTCCGCACAAAATCCCACCGTTCGGCTTCGGTCATGAGGAGTACGAAATCCACCCCTTCTTTTACCAGGGCGGACCGGAGCTCTTCTTTGTTCTGGATGGGAAAACCAACCACGGCAATCCGCTTGCCCTTGCGGACCTCGCCCAGGCTCTCCAGGCGGCTCACCAGCGTCCGGTCCACGCCCAGGCGGCCGGCCACTTCCGCCTGGGATAAGCCTTTAGCCCGCAGTTCAAGCATCCTGGAAACGTACTGGTCGATGCGGCGCCGGCTGATGATCTTTTCGCCAATACGGATGAGATCCACGGAAAATCACACCATCCATTATATCCCGGAAGGGGATAAAAAATGTGCACACTTTTGTGTACACTATTGTAGCAGGGCTTACCAGAAAAGGCAAGGCATTAAAAAGAAAAGCCACGTTTAGCATCCGCGGCTTATACCAAAACCCGCACAAAAAACGGCCGGTGCACCGGTACCGGCACACCGCCTGCCGCAAGCGATTATAAGTATCCTCCATTAAGGATCCCCGTTAAAATATCCCTCATCTCCTGTACCGAACCGGCCCTGTTTATTTTCTCCCGAAGGCGTGCGGCGCCCCGCAGGCCCTTCAGGTACCAGGCCGCGTGCTTGCGCATTTCCAGCACCCCGATGTGCTCCCCCTTTAGCGCTACCAGGAGATCGAGGTGCCGCAGGGCGGTGCGGATTTTTTCTTCCCAGGTGGGTTCGGGCAGGAGCTCACCGGTGGCCAGGTAATGAATTGTCCGGGAAAAAATCCAGGGGTTGCCCATGGAGGCCCGCCCGATCATCACGCCGTCACAGCCCGTCTCCTCCAGCATCCGCCTGGCATCCAGGGGCGTGCGCACATCCCCGTTGCCAATCACCGGGATGCCCACCGCCTCCTTTACCCGGCGGATGATGTCCCAGTCGGCCTGCCCGCTGTAGAACTGTACCCGGGTACGCCCGTGAACGGTCACCGCCGCAGCCCCGGCCGCTTCCACCAGGCGGGCCAGCTCAACGGCGTTAACGTGATCATCATCCCAACCCTTGCGCATTTTAACCGTGACCGGCACCTTTACCCGGGCCGCCACCCGGGACACAATCTCGGCGGCCAGTTCCGGGTTCTTCATCAGGGCCGCCCCTTCGCCGTTTTTAACGATTTTCGGCGTGGGGCAGCCCATGTTGATGTCTATGATATCGGCGCCCTCGCCGGCCACAATTTCCGCCGCCCGGGCCATGTAGTCGGGGTTGGAACCGAAGATCTGCACGGCCAGGGGGCCTTTCTCGCCCCCGTGCTCGAGAATGATCCGGGTGCGGGGATTGCCGTAGATTAAAGCCTGGTCGCTGATCATCTCCGTGAAGACCAGGCCGCAGCCGGCTTCCCGGGCCAGGATGCGGTAGGCCCGGTCGGTAACCCCGGCCATGGGGGCGGCAGCTACCGGATTGGCCAGTTCAACGTCACCGATCAATAACTTCACCGTCATCTCACCGCCGGCAAATTGCGTTCGTAAATCAGGCGCAGGCCCTTCAGGGTCAACAGGGGATCCACCCGGTCGATGGTACGGGACTCCCGGGCAATGAGCTCGGCCAGGCCGCCGGTGGCCAGCACGGTGGGGTTTCCTCCCAGCTCGGCCTTCATCCGGCGCACAATTTCATCCACCTGGCCCACAAAGCCAAAGATAATCCCCGCCTGCATGCTGCTGACGGTGTTTTTACCAATCACCGTAGCCGGTCTAACCAGCTCCACACGGGGCAGCTTGGCGGCCCGGGCGAAAAGGGCCTCGGTGGAAATGCCGATACCCGGGGCGATGGCGCCTCCCAGGTATTCTCCCCTGGCCGATATGGCATCAAAGGTGGTGGCCGTACCAAAATCTACAATGATTAACGGGCCGCCGTAAAGCTCGTACCCCGCCACCGCATTGACAATGCGGTCGGCACCCACCTCCCGGGGGTTGTCATATTTAATGGCCAGGCCCGTCTTGATCCCGGGCCCCACCACCAGGGGTTTGACGCCAAAATATTTCTCGCTCATCTGTTCCAGGGCCAGCATTAAGGGCGGTACCACTGAAGAGATTACCAGGGCCTTGATGTCCCGGCGGGAAATTCCCGCATAATCGAAGAGATCCCGGAGTAACATACCGTATTCATCGGCGGTACGGTGGGGGTTGGTGGACAGCCGCCAGTGCTCCAGCAATTCCTGGCCTTTATATACCCCCAGAACAATATTTGTATTCCCCACGTCAAATACCAGGATCATCGTATCCCACTCCTTTTCAGAGTAATTCTATCAAAGGGGTACAGGCGGTGCAACAAAATGTACATTGTATAAGAGGTCCTGGAACCGATCCGGCCTTCACTGGCACTGGAGCAAAAATTATGATATTATCAGATAACAATTAAGCAAGATTTCCGGAGGTAGAGGCAATGAATGAACGCATTCCCCGCATGAAGGCGGATATATTAAAAGCCCTGGCCCACCCCACCCGGGTGAGCATTCTGGAATGCCTGCGGCAGGGGGAACGGTGCGTTTGTGAAATCATCGAAGAGCTGGATATGGAGCAGTCCAACGTATCCCAGCACCTGGCGGTTTTGAAAAAGCTGGACATTGTCGACTCCCGCAAAGAAGGGCTGCGGGTGAATTACCGGGTAAAATACCCCGAAGTATTTCAAATTCTTGACCTCCTGGACGGCGTGCTGGTGTCACAGGTGGAGGATACCATGTCGACGCTGAAGAGCCTGCGCAAAAAAGAGCTGAAAAAATAGCTGTCAACCAGTGTTGTTGACAAAGTTGACAAGAGTCGTTAATAGCCTTAAAATTTAAGGAAAATAACGGTTTTTGTCCTGAGGTGTCTTTTGTTGAAGGAACAGGTCCTGGAAATGCTGGTAAAAGGATACCCTGATTTCGTCTCCGGGGAGGCTATCTGCCAGAGCCTGGGGGTTTCCCGCACGGCGGTATGGAAGCACATCCAGGCCTTGCGGGGGGCAGGTTATGACATTGAGGCCGTACCCCACGCCGGCTACCGCCTGGTAAACATTCCGGACCGCCTTTATCCCGCGGAAATCACCCGGGGGCTGCAAACTGCCTTTCTGGGACGCAACGTTTACCATTACGACCAGGTGGAGTCCACCAACCGCACGGCCCGGGAACTGGCCGCCCGCGGGGTTCCCGATGGCACCCTGGTGGTGGCCGAGGAACAAACCGGGGGCCGGGGGCGTATGGGCCGGGGCTGGTTTTCCCCCCACAGCCGGGGAATCTGGTGTTCCGTGATTTTGCACCCCGCGGTGAACCCCATGGATGCCCCTCCCCTGACCATGCTGGCGGCTGTGGCCGTGGCCCGGGCACTGCGCCGGGCCGCGGGAGTTGAGGCGGGAATCAAGTGGCCCAACGACCTGCTGGTGGGGGAGAAAAAAATATGCGGCATTTTAACCGAACTCTCCGCCGAAATGGAGCGGATCAATTATTTAATCATCGGCATGGGCATCAACGTCAATATTGACCGCCATGAGTTCCCCCCGGAGCTGCGGGAAATCGCCACCTCGGTACAGATAGAAACGGGGCGGCGGGTTTCCCGGGTACATTTGTTGCAAAACCTGCTGGCCGAGCTGGAATACTGGTACAGGATCTGGGAAAAAGAGGGGTTTGCCCCGGTGCTGGCCTGCTGGAAGGAGTTAAACGTTACCCTGCACCGGCCGGTAAGGGTGTTCACCCAGAGGGAAACCTGGGAAGGGTGGGCCGAGGATGTGGATGCCGACGGCTCGCTGGTACTGCGCCTGCCCGGCGGCGAATACAAAAGGGTGGTCAGCGGGGAGGTGAGCCTGCGGGCCAGGTAGAACAAATGAGGCTGTTACCGTCGTCATGAAAGACGCTCCATTTGATGCTCCTTCAGGGGAAGTATTGTGACTTTTTGGTTAACCAGTAAATATCCTGAAGTTAACTATTTCGCTCCGGATATCCTTGCCCCCGGTCTCGCTAAGTTTGCCCGGCACTCAACAGTTTTGTAAGTGATTGTACAAAATTATAATGTAAGGAGGCATCATTCCATGAAACTATCACCCCGGGATATGGCTCTGGCCGCCCTCTTTGCCGCCCTGGCGGCCGTGGCGGCCATGTTGTCCCGCTTCTTCATCACACCCTATGTACCCTTTAGCCTGGTGCCCTTTGTGGTTATGCTGGCCGGCGGGCTTCTGGGTGCCCGGGTGGGGGCTTTGAGCATGCTGATCTACGTGCTGCTGGGCCTTGTCGGCCTGCCGGTCTTCGAGACGGCTCCCTTTGGCGGCCCGGCCTATGTGCTGAAGCCCACCTTCGGCTTCCTGCTGGGCTTTATCGGCGGCGCCTGGGTTACGGGAGCCCTGGCCCCCAAACAAAAGGACCCGGGCGTGGTACCCCTGTTTTTCGCCATGGTCGCCGGCCTGGCGGTAATCTACGTCATCGGACTGCCTTACCTCTACGTAATACTCAATTTTTACATGGGCAAAACCTTCTCCGCCCTGCAGGTAATTAAGATAGGATTTCTGCCCTTCATCGGCTTCGACCTGCTCAAGGCCGCACTGGCCGCCGTGCTGGCCCGGCTGGTTTACCGGCGGCTGCACGGCCTGGGCGGTGGAAGCACCGGCCGCGTGAGGTAAAACGTCCCGCCGGGCCTCACAGCTTTCAGGCAAAAGCAGCAAAACAAGAAAAACAGAAGTTATGGCCGGCCCCTGGGATGGCTACTTGAGCTGCAGGTCTTTCGCGACCCCGGCAAGCAGCCGGTTGACTGTTTGGACGACTTCATCAGGCAGCGTCCCAGCGCCGCCTAATTCGACCCGCAGCCTGAAGACAAGCTCGTAGCCGGCAGCGGTGTTAACCAGCTCGCCGATGATCTCCGCTAAATCCTGGATCTGATGGGGACGCAACTCTGCCTGGGCCACTTTAAAACCAGGCTGCGGCGGCAGTGGCGGCGGAGGTGTGGGCGGCGGCACCACCTCCCCGGCCGGCACCCGGAGCTTGACCTGCCGCGCGCCGCTGAAATCACAGGGCCAGGGACCTGAATCTATGGTTTTTTCCAGCAGCCGGGCTTTGATTGCCCCGTCTATGGCCTCCCGCACCGTCACCCACGGAAGACTCCTGCCGGCCTTTTGCGAAAGAGCCGCCGCGATACCCAGCGCGGTTGTCTCCGGACCCGGCCAGGCCGCCGGGAGGTTATCCGGGAGCACCGCGGTTACCGGAACCGGGGGCGGTGGGGGCTGAAGTTTGGCGTCTCCGGTCAGGATGCCGGCCGGTATCTCTTCGGCGAAGACGCTGGCTGCATCCGTGGTCAGCCATAGCTTCCCCGCCTTAACCGCCTCCGCTATCGCCGCGCAAACAACTTCCGGTTCAGCCTTAGGAATGACTACCGGTTCAGTGTATCCTTCCCTGGGCACCTGGACAACATTTCCGCCGCGGAAATAGGCTACCACGTCCCGGACGGCGATCCCGGGCGGGGTAGGCCACAGCCCCGGCAACACCCCGGGAACCAGAAGATCAGGAGAAAGCGCGGACAGTATAGCCGCCTCGGGCAGCACAAGTTCCAGGCCGGGATCCTTCAGATCCGCCTCCAGCGGCTCTTCACGCCAGATGGTACGCACCGACCGGTCCGGACGCACCGAACGCAGGACAAAGAGCCCTTCTTTGACCCCGAGGATCAATGTTTCCAGGATTTCCTTCCGGCGCAACATCTTCGGCAGGTGGGGGAACTGGGCAAAAGCACCGACCAAATCTTTTACCCGGCGCGCCGTTTCTCCCTCGCGCCAGAGGTTATAGGGGCCTTCGGGTAAGAGCGCCTCAGCGCTTATTGCCGTCTCCTGGATGCGGACGCGGGGATCGGCCTTGATAATGTTAAAAAGGGGCTCTGTTCCCACGGTAAGCTTATAAGCCAGGATTTCATTCTTCTCCGAAACCGTCACCACAAGGCAGTAAGCCTGCCGGACCGCCTCGGCGATTTTTTTCTTCGCGCCCTCCGTCTTGGCGTTGAGCATCGCGGCCCGCATCGGCTCAATTTCCTGCCCTTTCAGCATATTGCGCACTTCTTCCCAGCCGAGATATTCCCGGATCCGGTCGCGGGCGATCTCCAGCCCCTCCCGCGACGGCACCGCCAGCACGACGGCGTTGCGGTAAACCCGCGGCCTGTCGGGACCGGTCGTTTCTTCGATGAAACGCCTGGCCTCCACGCTCGGATTACCCGCCGTGGAGGCCGCCTTCGGCCCCAAAACGGCGTAATGGAACTCGCCGTCGTCCTCGATATCCTTCGGCCGTTCCGGAAGGTTGTGCACCCTGGCGCCGGCCGCCGAGGCCCCGGCGGTCAGGCTTTTCAGGCCGCTGATGGCGTCAATGAGCCTGGCCTCAATCAGTTCGGCCGGTACCCGCCGGCACGCCTCGCTGTGCATCTGCCGCAGGTTGGGCTTCGAACCCAACCGCCAGGTTTTGGGCAGCGCCTGGCGACCATCGCCGCGTGTTTCGGCGTCACTGAGCGCCGCCTCGTCGAGGAACCAGGAAACCTCGGCCCAGCGCCCGAGCGCCTTTTCCAAATCGATCCTGTCCGGGCGCGTATGGCCGAGCAGGATAAAAAGTTCGCGGGTCAGTGCTTTCTGGCCGATGGGCTGCGAGTGGATAAAAGTAGCCATCACGGCCTGTTCGACCTCCCGGAATTTAAGCCCCGGGGTTTCGGCCTGAATCGCCCGTGCCTTGGCTAACTCTCCTTCCAGGATACCCGCCCACTCCTGCCGCTTTCCTTCATACTCCTCGCTGGCGGCAACCGTGGTCAACTCCCTGGCGGCAGCCGAGATCTCCCCGCTGCCCGGAGCGCTCAGGAACACATTCGCAGCGATGAGCGGGCAATGATCCCATTTCTCGGCCTCCCGCAGGGCCAGCGAAAAGGTCCGCAACACGCCGCGCGCCCGCTGAAAGCCTTCAAGCTGGGTCCATTTCACGTAGAAAATCTCCGTCAGGTCCGGGTGGAAGGGAAAACTGCGCAGGAAGCGCTCCTCGGCCGCCTTGCCGTCTTTTTTCGTCTGGTCATCCAGTTCCGCAATGCCCTTGAGCGCGGCCATCACGTGTGGACGAAAAGCCTCCCGGTCGCGGATGGATTCCGCCGTAAACAAACGGCGCCGCAGCACCTCCGCCACATCTTCCTTCACTACGGGCTGAACGCCCTCTTCCTGCTCGCGCCGGAAGATATCGTACATCTCCTTGGCGATTTCCTTGCCGAGGGCGTCACTCTTCCTGGGATCACTCGCTAAAAGGGAAACGACCACCGCGCACCGCTCTACTTTCGTAGCCGCCTGGGTTAAATACTGGAAGAAATTCTGCAGCCGGCCGCGCCACACCGGGTCAAGCCCGATCTTCTCGCGGGCGTACACGAGCACCTCGTCCATGAGGATGAGGGTGCTCAGCCCCTCCCGGCCCGGGAGGGCAAACAGGTCCGTCAGGAGGTTTTCCGCCGGGGCGCTCTCCCGTTCGGCATCCTCGCCGTCAGGGTGCAGGAGGCGTAAACCCTCGGCCCCGGCAATCTGCCAGGCCAGCACGCTCCAGGGGTGTTTGAGCCACCGGACCTGTCCATCCGGCGCCTTGATTTCCATCCCCTTTTCAACGTCAAGCTTATCGAAGGGCAGGCAGGCCACCCGTGCCCTGGGCGGAGTGATTCCCGCGTGTTCGATAAACTCTCTCACGGCGGGCAGGTCCGGCAGTCCTGCCGGGTCGGCAACCAGGTGGTAGAGGGTGATCAGGGTGTGCGTCTTGCCGCCGCCGTAGGTGAGCTCCAGCTGCCGCACGGCCTTTTCGCTTTTGCCAGCCAGACGGTTCAGCACGTCCCTGGCCAGCTCGCGCAGGTTGAAGGTCGGGTAGGTCAGCGCAAAAAACTCGGCCGGGTCCTGGTAGACCGGCCTGGCCCGGCCCATAACCACGTCGTAGAGGTCGGCCGCAAAAACGGCCAGCGACAGCTCTCCCGACCTGATATCGTCCCGGAGCCGGACGACCTGGTGCCACGGTGTCCAGGGAAGTTTATTCATAATTATCCATCTCCTAAATCATGTTGCTCGCCGAAGCATTGCGCTCAGCCCTGGCATTTGCTTGCCTTAAATCACCCGCTTTGACCATCTCAAGACTGATGTCGTCAAAGAGCGTGCGCGCTTCTTTTTCTAACCGCCGCATGGCCATGTCGCAATACACGGGATCGATCTCGACCCCTATGCTATTGCGGTTTGCTTTCATCGCAGCGAGCATCGTGGTGCCGGTGCCGCAAAAAGGATCGAGCACGGTATCGCCAAAGAACGAAAACATACGCACCAGCCGGTAAGCCAGTTCGAGAGGAAAAGGAGCTGGGTGCTCCCGGGTCGAAGCGCCGCTGATGTTCCAGAACTGCCGGAACCATTCCTCGTAGTCTTTTTTGTCGATCATGGACAGACGGCGCTGTTCGGCGGTGGGCTTTCTGTACCCGCCCGGTTTGCGCTGCATCAGGATGAATTCGATATCGTTCTTGATGATGGCGTTGGGTTCGTAAGGCTTTCCGAGAAATTTCGTTCCGTTATTAACTTCGTAGGTGGCGTTAGCAATCTTGTGCCAGATAATCGGATTCAGGTTATCGAACCCAATTTTCCGGCACGAAACAACGATGTCGGCGTGCAGGGGGACCACCACATGCCTCCCGAACCGGCGGCGGGACAAACATACGTCACCCACCACGCACACCAGGCGCCCCCCGGGAACCAAAACGCGGTAACACTCACGCCAAACCTTAGAAAGCTCCTCTATGAACTCTTCGTAGTCCGCAATGTGCCCCATTTGCGAGGGATGTTCCCGGTATTTCTTCAGCGTCCAGTAAGGGGGCGACGTGACCACAAGATGGACGCTTTCGTTATCTATGAAAGAGAGGTCACGTGCATCTCCTTCAATCAGACGGTGGAAGGTTCTTTGTTTCATTTCGCCGGCACCCCCAGCGCAGAAAGGAGTAGCTTCACTGCGTTTTCAATCGACTAGCGGGAAAAAGCTTCTTTCAATGCAGCCTCAACCGCCTCTTGACGAGTGTCTGCTTCCCTTTTCACCCAGTCCATGTAATCCCGGTGGCTGCCGTAACCGCCAGACATCAGGCTGCCCCCTTTCCTTCCCGAGCAGTTTCGTTTTACAAAGTGCCAGGGTCATCGAATAGCGTAACCGCGGCTTCGTGCAACCGAACTACCCGGTGAACCATTTTATCATCATCTATCCGTCGTTCATTACGACTGTTAAGCTCCGTTAGTTAATATTGTAATTTTAGAAATGGCTTTTTTCCAAGTTAGGCACCTTGATGATCCCGGGGCTCATTCTTCTGACCACCCTCACGGAAGCCACAGGCCACAGATCTTCTTGATTACTTATTTTCACCTTCTTGAGCCAGCGCCCCCCAAATACAAGAAAACCTTCCCTTTCCAGTTCTTTGATTTGTTGGTTCAAATAAAATTCCGCCTTTAACAAAGCGGTTTTGCTGAATATTTACCTTTAAATCAAACCACTCGCCCCAATTTCTGCAAGATCATTTTACCAAGTTCTTCAGGCGTCTTTTTCCTCAGGTCCACGTAACCTATAGTTGGCCTTATTCCTGGAATTTCAGTATCATCAAATCTTGCAGGCAAAATATATTCCTCTTTTTCTTCTATAGCTTTTGCCAGTGCACTCCGTTTTTCGTGGTTTGTCCATATTTTATTTGCATAAGCACTTGAAATAAATATCACGCAATATCGAGCACTTCCCCTATAGACTTTATCTAAATGTTCCGCTAAATCCTTGCCCCACAAAGTTACTTCTTCATAACGGTCATAGAACACCTTGACACCGTTGGACTTTAAATACTCGGCTACCTTTTCTACATATTTGCGATCTTCGCCCGCAAAGGATAATACCACTTCATAGGCGTCTTCTCTACAATGCCCTTCATCATCGTCAAGCCTTACTGCTTTATAGACAGGCCTTCCCGAAATATTCGATGATACCTCTAACCTATACCCGTCTGCTATTAGAAACTTATTGAATTCTGACAGAGTCTCTGAAACCTGTTTTTTATCGTACAAAACAACTGGATGAACGCACGTTTCTACAAACTTAAGAAAAATCTCGTCACTACATCCCAACAGGTCTAAGTATGTATAAAGGAGATAATCATAACCCCAATCATAATTATTAACCATATGTTGCCATATGTCACCTTCTGCATTTTTGAATCGATAGTCCGTAGAAGGCATAGAAGATAAATCCCAAATTCTTTTAAGAAAACTTATAAGGTCTAATCTTCCATGGAACGGATATTCTCTTAGAAGTAGATAATCTATAATATTTCTTCTCGTTACTTCCGATATTTTCATATTTTCCCGATCGCCAGCAGAATCAAAAAGAAATTGATCAGCCACAGGGACACCCCTCCTGTAAGATTACATTAAGTTTATTTTTCTGTCATTCACCCGTTCCCCTTCCATCTATTACCAAGATCCGAAATTTCGCTGACGAATAAGGTAGCTTAAAGTCCGTCATTGACTTCTCTCTATGGCGAAAAGTACCGGTTGCTTCTCCGGAGCAATGCCCCGTGCAGCAACGTGGTTGCTGATGCTTTCCAGGAGGGAGCGTTCGTCGCTGCCGGGTGGGGCGAGCTCGATTAAGGCCTGGAGGAGCTGGTGGAAGAGGCGGTGGCGGCGCAAGCCCCGGGCATCGAGGTACTCGTCCACCTTCACCACGTCGCCGGTCTTCCAGAGGTGCATCAACCGGTGCACCTGGTCGATGAGGGGCGCAGGGCGGCCCCCGACGTCCAGGCCCAGCGTCCTGCGAAGGCGCTTTTGCCAGGGTTTGAGCCGGACCTTGCTGCCGGTGCCTTCTTTGATCTCGTCCCCCGCCTCGATCCCGGCTTCTTCATCCTCTTCATCCTGCTCCTGACCGCCGGTGCGGGTCAGAAGGTCGTACTGGTCAACGAGTTCGCGGTCCGAGAGGCCGCAGGAAACGGCGTAGAGGATGCAGGCCCCGGCCGGAACGTCCTCAAAGCCAAAGTCGTGGCGGTGCAGCAGGTAGTAGGTGGTTACGTCGTCTAAACCGCTGGCGCCTTCCGCGCCGCCGTTATAGGAGAGCACCCGGCCGACGACGAAGTCCACCACCAGCCGGCGGACGGCCCGCAGGAACTCGGAAACGGTCATGACCTGCCCGGGCTCGTTCGCCTTCTTGACAACCGGATGTTTGCTGTAAGCCTCCAGCGCCGGGCCGGTGGCCGCCCAGACAAAGTCGGGCCCCCGGATGCCCGCGTCCCAGAACTCCCGCAGCCGGGTGTGGATCTTCTCCCGCATTTCTTCCAGGACGCGGTTGTCCCAGCCGGGCCGGGCGGTTTCCGGGCGCTTTTTGCAGACGAGCCAGACGGAGGAGGCAAGAGCCGCCGAAGAAAGGGCGCGGGTGCGGTTGCCCATCTCCGTCTGGATGGGCCAGCTCGCGACCACCACAAAGCCGGCCCGGATGATGGCCGAAACCAGGGTCTCCCAGGCGTCCGGGTGCTTGTGGGCGAAGACGATGACCATACGCCCCTCCGGTTTGAGCGCCCGGTAGCAGGCCTGGAAGGCACGGAACATCCCCTCTTCGTACGCGGCCTTCGATTTTTGTTTGTCGCCGCCGAAGCGGCTGGCGTCGTCAATCAGCTCCCCGTCGTTCTTTTCATGGTCCCACTTCGGAGACAGCGGTTCCCGAAAGGCCGCGTCTATTTCGGGCGACAGGCCGTACAGCGTCCGCCGCAGCCAGACGTAGAAGAAGTCCATCAGGTCGGAGTACGGGATGGCGTCGTAGTAGGGGGGGTCGGTGATAATAACGTCTAAGAAACTACCCAATTCTTCTGTAGCTGTCTTCTGGAAGACCCTCGTAAATTGACTTTCCTGTCCAAAAACCCATACATGGTCTATGTAGCGACATACCCACTCAATCGCCCCTGGATAACCTCCGGAAGCTTCTTCAGACGGGTTTGCTTCAGCAAAATCCCACACAATTGGTAGGGCAAATCTCGCAAAGGTGCCGCGGGTTGTTTCTCTCGTAATTGTCCATGAACACACCGCACTATTACGGTTCGCCACAAAATCTAACGCCTGCGCCAAATACGCCCCCACCGCCTCCACCCACTCGGGCGGGTAGCCCGCCTCCCGCATGGCTTCGCGGGCGGCGCGGGTGTATCTAACGAAGGTGCCCAGGGCCAGGAGCTGGCGGGGGGTGAAGAGGTTATACCACCGGGTAAGGCCATAAGAGAATACTGTAAAAGGAGAGCCACCGCCTGCACGGCTTGCTCCTTGTGGAACGGGCTCCTCCGGCAGCCCGAACGGAATCTCCGCAAAAACCCGGTCGAGTTCCTTCTCCGCTTCCTGCGCCAGGCGGACCTCCTCCGCCGCCGGCAGGCGGTACTCCTTGCCGTCCGGCCCGTCCACCACGACGGCGGTCATCACCGCCCCCAACCGGCCCGCCCGTCCTTCGAGGCGTATGTCCTCCATCGTCATAATCGTCCCGCAGCAGGGGCAGGTCGCCCCGGAGCGGGACATGGTCCCGGCACCGGTTTTCCGGTCGTGCTCGCGCCTTTGCGCCGCGTTGCCGCCGGCCACGGGCACGTCAGTCTGGACGCCGAAGACCACGCCGGTTTTATCCGGGTTCGGTTCCATCGTCAGCACTACGCGCTTCCTGTCCTTCTTGCAGAGCCAGCGGGTTTTCAAAAGCGGCACCGTCGCCCGGCAGTTCTTGCATTGCACCGTCCGCGCCCAGAGGTAGGCCACCGTCGGCTTGGGCACCCACCGGGGGTTGCGCGGGTCCCGGAGGTATTCCTCCGTAAACTCTGCATTCAAAGCTTCAAGGTCGGGCGAACCGTCCTCTTTGACCGGAACCAGCCTGGGCTCACGCAATTCATACGTACGCCCGTCCGGCTTCAGCGGCTCGAAGTCGGCATAGATCGGGTAGAAGCGCGCCAGCTCCCGGCGGGCCTGCTTGAGCACCCATCTTCCCCAGGCGCGCACGTGCCAGGCTAAATTGGAGGTTGGAGGTTGGAGGTTGGAGGTTGGAAAAAGAAAATTAAGCTCCAGTTGTCCCTTTCGGGGACGCCCCTTACCCGCTGTTTCAGGGTGGGCTTTTGAAAAACTCTCCATAAATCCTTCATCGGCTAAAATAAACTCCGGCAGCGGCCTTTTCTGCCCGGCCAGCTTCTGCGGGTATTCCAGGGTGCACTTGAGGATGAACCAGGCCACCGGGTTGATATCCACAGCCGTTACTTCGCAGCCGAGCCGCATCGCCTCAAGGGGGATGGACCCGCCGCCGGCAAAGGGGTCCAGCACCTTGGGCGCCTGGCCGCCGTAAGCCTTTTTGATCTCCTCGCGGAACCATTCCAGCGCCGGGCCGTTCTCCCGCCCCCAGTGCAGGATGCCGCCTTCGGTTTCTTCCCTGATGCGTTCGATGACGTGGGCGCCGGGCAGCTTCTTCTTCTCCACCTTCCGGACCACCCGGCCCGCCAGTTTCTCAAGAATACGCCGGCGCTCCTCCGGCGTGCCGGGATCGGGCAGCAGCGTGGCGATCAGCGCCGCCCGGCAGGCCGCCAGCGGCCGCCGCGCCGGCCAGATGTGCAGCGTGGAGATGTGCCCGTGCCGCACGTTTTTCTCGTGCACCGAATCCAGCGACGCCCGCTTCAGCGGGAAGGCCCGCTCGATCAAACGGGGACAATCCCCAACCACCAGGGCACCAGGAGCGCCTGGATAATTATTAAAATTATCTTTAGAATTGTTTCCTTCCATAAAAACCACGACCGCCTTCCCCTTCCAAATCCTCAGAATTTACTTGATGTCCTTCGTGTCCTGGCGGTTTTTTATCCTCCCTCCGCTGCCGCGAAGACCTCCTGTTCCCCGATCACCACGCCGCCTTTGCGCCGGGCCAGCAGTTTCCCGAAGGGGTCCTGGATGCGCAAAAGGCGCGGGTGGGCGCTGGCGCAATCGTAGACGACGTAGAGCCAGTAGCGGTCGCGCAGGTTGCAGGCCCTGGCCCATTCGTTCTCCGAAAGTTCTATGTCGCCAATGCCGGCCCGGCCCTTCACCTCGATGGCGCGCTCCTCGCCGCCTGGGTGACGCGACAAAAGATCGAAACCGGGGTAGGCCTCCAGGCCGGCACGTATGGCAAGTTCCGGGGCGGAAACATCCCGGACGGCACAGCCGCGGCCCTCCTCGTAACCCCAGGCCACCCGGACGGCGATCTTTTCGATCTCCCGGTCGTAACGCGCCCTGTCTTCCGGATCAGAAGAGGGCACCACCAAAGCGTGCGCCAGAAACCGGACCTCGCCCGGAACGATCAATTCCGGCTCCCGCCGCAGCACTGCCAGGGACCGCTCGATCCGGCCGGCGAGTTCCCGCTGCTGTTTCTTAACCTTTGCCAGTTCACCCTTAGCCGCCGCATCGCCCGCGTTGGCCCGCTCGGAAAGGCGGGTCCGTTTCAAGGCGAGTTCTGCTTCCCGGTAGGCGTAACCCCGGCGGATAAACTCCTCCCGCCCGGGCAGGGTAGCGAGCAGTGCCTGCCTGCGGGCATCGGCAAGTGGTCCGGCAATCCGCTCCACAACGAAGTTCTTCACCTGCTCGCAGGCAGCGGCGATGGTGGAAACAAGAGGGATGGCCGCCGCGGGGATTGTTGGCGCGCCGCGCAGCAACATGAGGAGCTCCACCGGGCACTCCTCGATCTTTCCGGTCTCGTCCTGCCGCAGCGCCACCAAACGCGACTCCACCAGTTCTTCCCGGCCAAAAACCCCGGGCAGCGCCGGATCAGCCCGCCGCATAACCCTGACCAGTACCACATGGAAGAGATAGGAGCGCTCCGCATAAGGATCAACAAAAACGCCGCCCCGCAGCGCCCACGCCGCGAACCGGCCGCGCACCAGAGAACAGTAACGGTCAAAGAGCAACTCGCCGGGGTGCAGGAAGATCGCCTGCTCGCCCTCTGGCGGCTTATAAACGGTCAACCGCTCCCACTTGGCGGGGTCGTAACTTTCCAGGACGGGCCATAAGGGGTCGAGCGCCCCCGGCTTAAGGGGCCTGAAGGAGAAATAGCCCTCCGGATCGCCGTCAATGCCGATATCTAAAAGCGGTGCCGATTTCTCGATAAAGCGGCGGACATATCCCGGCAGCAGCCGCCGAAACGTTTCGCGCTCCAATTTGGCCCGTTGTTCAGGTAACTGAAAGGCAATATCCCCGCCGGCACCGAGAAGCTTTTCCCGCTGCGCCAGCCGCGCTTTGACCTGCTCCGGCGTAAGGCGACCCTCAACCTGCCGGACGGCCTCATCGGCGTGATCGTCCACCACCGCCTGCAGAATCAACTCTTTCAGCGAAACCCCTTCGAATTGCATTCCGATAACGTCGAAAACCTTATCCGAGCCGAGTTCGCGGCGGATTTGCTCCAATTTCTCGAGCAGCGTTTTAAGCACCCTGCCCTCCCGGGTTTTCCCCGCCACCAGGTTGAAGATCAGCACCGGATCGTGCATCTGCTTGTAGCGGTGGACGCGCCCCATCCGCTGCTCAAGCCGCGCCGGGTTCCAGGGAATGTCGTAATTCACCATCAGCCAGCAGAACTGGAGGTTGATCCCCTCCCCGGCAGCATCGGTGGCGACCATCAGGTTCGCGCCGCCTTCCCGGGCCGGCCGCTTGAAGAAGGCCACCTGCGCCTCGCGTTCCTGGTAGTCCATGCCGCCATGGATAGAGGCAACCCTTCCCGTGTAGCCCAGGCCTTCCAGGCGCCGGATCAGGAAATCGAGGGTATCCCGGTGCTCGGTGAAAATCAGGATCTTTTCGTCCTTGAAACGCTCGTCCTGCACCACCTCGCGCAGTTTTTCGAACTTCGCCTCCTCGCCGGACGCAAGCACCTGCCGCGCCAGGCCAAGCAGGTCCTCAACCTGCCTCCGCTCAGCTTGAAGCTCGGCCAGCGAAGTGGCAACCACCCCTGTTAAGGCCTGGTCCTCAACCACCTCGTTTTGCTCGCGGCCCTCCTGAGGCTCCTCTTCGTCGGCGGTCATCCGGTCAAAAATATCGGCCGTTCTGTCTGCTTTCCGCTGGTAGGCGGTAAGCTGTTCCTCCGTAAGCCGGCCGCTCCTAATATCCTCGATCAGCCCGTCCAATTTTTCCAGCCGCCGCTCGAGAGACCGCAGCAGAGCGCAGGTGGAACTCGCCAGCCGGCGCTGGAAGATGCTCATGGCCAGGCGGGCGGCCGAACGGTTGAGAATCCGGGCGCGATTATAATAGGTCCGGATGTAACTGGTAGTCTCGTCATAGAGCTGCTGCTCGGCAGGTCCCAGGTCATAGCTCAACGTGCGGGATTCCCTTTTCGGATAAATCGGAGTGCCGTCAAACCGCACCATTTCTTCTTTGGTCCGCCGGAGGAAATGGCGCCGCCGCGCCTCCGCCGGATAGGCGTTGAAGGCGTCTATAGTGGAGAGTATCTCCGGTTCCAGCAGCCGCCACAGGCAGAAGTAGGGGAAGTCTTTGCCCATATGGGGCGTGGCAGTGAGCAGGAGCAGGTGGTGGCACTGCCAGGACAGCATCCAGTCGGGGTCGTCCGAGGCCCCCGCGATCGCTTCGGCCAGGCGGTAGCGGTCGGTCTTCCGGACGGTGAAGTCGGGGTTGCGGTCGGCCGCCAGCTTATGTGCCTCATCGAAAACAACCAGATCGTAGGGCTCCACGCCGGACTCCCGGAGACGGGCAAAGGCTTGCGCGCCGCAGAGCGTGTCCACGCTGACGATAACCAGGTCGCTTTCCGGCCCGGTGAAGGGGTTGCCGCTACGCGCATCCGCACCGGTCACTATTTTAAACGGGAGGCTGAAGAGTGTTCGCAGTTCCCTTTGCCAGTTCCCGACCAGGCCTGCGGGCGGCACGATCAGGACGCGCCGGATCAGCCGCCGGGTGAGCATTTCACGGATATAGAGACCGGTCATAATGGTCTTGCCGGCACCGGCATCATCGGCCAGCAAAAACCGCAGCCTGGGCTGGGGAAGCATATGGTCATACACGGCGATGCGCTGGTGCGGTAACGGGTCAATCAGTGAGGTTTCGGTGGCAAAGGCCGGGCTGAAAAGGTGGCCGTAAGTCAGGCGCTCGGCTTCGACGGCCAGGCGGACGATCTCCGGCGGGGCGGTGAAATCGACCTTGCCCGGCTCGTGCGGCTCCGGCGGCTCGCCGGACAGCCGGTAGGCCGCTTTGTCTTCAGCCGCAGATAGCGCGCCGGCTACCTGACTGCTGCCGCCGCCGGTGAACGGTGGTTTACGTAACCCCCCGGAACCATCTATTTCAAGGCGCAGGATCTGGCCCCACGCCAGGCGGTTGGGGCGTGCCTGCCCGTTCTCCCACCGGTTGACGGACGCAAAGGAGACGCCCAGAAGTTCCGCGAGGCGCTTCTGGCTCAAGCCCAATTTGGCCCGCAGCCGCCTGATCCGGTCCGGATAATCAAAAGGGATATACTCCACTCTCGTCCCCCATTTTCATCCAGCAAAGGATTCTCTTGCTAAGAGCATACAGGATCGCGTGGCTTATGTCAAGGCTATATCAAGTGCGATAGGGAAACAAAGACATCAACCAGGTGCGGGTCGAAATGGCTTCCCGCGCACTTTTTAAGCTCTGCTATCGCCTCTTCTTTGCTTCTGGGCTTTAGGTACGGCCGCCCGCCGGTCATGGCGTCAAAGGCATCGGCAATGGACAGGATGCGGCATTCCACCGGTATCTCTTCTCCTCTCAGCCCCAGGGGGTATCCCTTCCCGTCCCACCTTTCGTGGTGCTTGAGAATCAAGTCCGCCACCCCGGCGAGGTCGGGGGAGGACAGGGCGATGCGGTAGCCCTTTTCGGGGTGCTGGCGCATGACCTCCCATTCTTCTTCTGTAAGCGGGCCTTTCTTGAATAAAATGCTGTCCGGCACGGCAACCTTGCCCAGGTCATGGACCTGGGCCAAAAGGGCCAGGTCTGCCATCTGCCGGGGAGAAAGCCCCAGTTTCTCGCCCATTTTAAGGCACATTTCTTTCAGCCTTTCGGCGTGCCCCGCGGTGAGGTAATCCTTTTCTTTGAGGGCTGCCAGCAGGGCGCCCACGATCTGGTTTCGCGCGCCGGCCCTGTGCACAAGCTTATGGCGGTACATGAGGTCGTCGGCCTTCTTGAAGGTGTCTTCGAGGGATCCGTCCCCGCTCCGGCACGTGGCAAAGCCTGTAGATACGTGCAGGGGCAGCTCGGGGTGTTCTTTGTTGTAGTCATCGATCCGGGAGCGTATCCGGTACACAATATCTTCCCCGGTTTTTTCATCCGTTCCCGGCAGAAGAGCGGCGAATTCATCGCCCCCTATGCGGGCCAGGATATCGGAACGGCGCAGGGAACTTCTCAAAACATCTGCGCAGGCCTTCAACATTTCATCGCCCCTGGCGTGACCCAGGGTATCGTTGACCAGTTTAAGGCCGTCCAGATCGGCCACCAGGACGGTTATCGGGTATTCCCGGCTGACAGATAAGCGCCTGAGCTCTTCCTGGAAAAAGGCCCGGTTGTAAAGGCCTGTCAATGGGTCGTGCAGGCTCAGGTATTTCAACTGTTCTTCGTAGCGCCTGCGCTCGGTGATATCCAGGGCTGCTTCCACGGTCCCTATCACGTTTCCCTTTTCGTCCTTAACGGGGGAGGCAGTAATACTCCACAGGCGGCCGTCCGGCGAAGCCACCTCCCCCGCGCATACCCGACCGGTCTCCATAGCCTGCACCACCGGGCAGCCCTGACAGGGATCGCTCCTGCCGTGCCATATTTCGTGGCATTTCGCTCCAAACAGGTCTCCGGAGCTCCTGCCGACGGATTGGCCGGCCGCGCGGTTGGCCCAGATGATCTGCATGTCCCGGTCTATAAATATAACCAGCTCCGTAAGGCTGTCGAGAATCAGGGATTTTTCTGCCATCAACCGCTGCAGCTCTTCTTCCAGAATCCTGCGCGGGGTGATGTCGGTCAAAAAATGCAGGGTGGCGGGCTGCCCCTCCCATTCGACAACTACAGAGTTTGTTTCCGCCCATTTGACACTCCCGTCTCTGGCTATTATCCTGAAGGGAAATGCGTATAAGACGCCTTTATTCTCCAGCAATTCCCTGTAATGTTCCCATACTGCCTCCCTGTCTTCCGGGTGGATGAAATCAAGGAAATGCCTGGAGACAATCTCTTCCGTTATGTAGCCTGTATGGACCGCAGCCGCCCGGTTGGCAAATTTGACCACACCTTCCTGAACCACCACGACGGCTTCGGCGGCGTTTTCCACCACCGCCCTGTATTTCTTTTCCTTGTCGCTTATCTCCCGCCGGTACTCCTCCAGCCTGTCCAGCATTTTGCCGATTTCAGCGGAAAGGAGGGCAAGTTCATCCCTTCCCCCCAGAACCGGGAACCCGGAGGAAAGGGGAAACTGGTAGCCCGTGCTGGTTACGGCAGCGGTAAGCTTTGCCAGCCGGGATACGACAGCACGGTTCAGCCAGAACAGGGCCAGGCCGCAGCACAGGACCGCCGCCAGCGCCAGGTAGAGGCTGAAGGCCTTTTCGGCGGACTGGAACACCCTGGCAGCGCGCCTGTCCGAATTAACCTGGAGGATTAAAGCGGTTTTCCCCTGCAGGTCTTTAATGACGGTAAAGCCGGCGCTTTCCCCAGGGGAAATTATCCTGGCGTAGCAGGCCTCCCCGTTCTCTAAAGAGCCCGCCGGCTGCAGGTCGCGGAAGTCCACGGCCCCCGGCGGGTGAAGGGTGAGAGGCAGGCGGGTAATTTTCGAGAGCTCTTTTAAATGCTTATCATTTAAGATACGGCCGAAAATCAGGGTTCCCCGGACAGGCCCGGTGTCATCGCTTTTTAAAACGGGCCTGGCGGCCACCAGCACCGGCCCTTCCGGCGTCACCACCAGCCCTTTAAGACCGCCTGCTTTCTGGCGGGCCGGAAGAACAATCTCCCGGGGTACGGGGATATCTTTCCCCTCTTCCGGATCGTATCCCCTGGCGTATACCGTCTCTCCTCCGGTGTTTATAATCACTGCGTAGTTGATCTTAAGAACCTCAAAGGTGCTGTCGACCAGGTTCTTTTTTATGTATTCCTTGTTTCTTTCTTTCACAAATATATACGTATCATCCCATGCAGCCCAATCTTCGGTATATTTATCCAACTCCGCCATTTCCCTTTCCAGGGCCTGCAGGGCCCGCTCAATATTCTGCTTAAGATCATCTCTTTCCAGCTCAGCTACAATATTATTTGCGATCACATGAGAAACCGCGAAAAAAACAAGGGCAAGAATGGCGAAGGCGGCGCAGAGAGTGAGAACTATCCTGGTTTTTAAGGACATCCCGGTATCTCCCCCAGGTCCTGGCCGGCAGCCGGGTTCCCGTCACCGCATAAGGGTAAAGCGGCGAGCTTTCAGTGCAGCGGGGGTTATATTCCCCGGCATGTTCGGTTTTATTACTTTACCAAATTAAATGCCGTTACCAATAAAGCTTCAATATCTGGGGAAATTCGACACTTTAGCTCAATAACCTACCGGCCAGGGAAATTTTTTGCCCCTTCGCCAGATCGCGTGGGTAAACATCTGTTCCCAGTTTATTGTTGTAGCGGAAGGGCAAAAATGCTCAAATCTGGAGTAACAAAAAAGCCCCGGCAAAAATTCTTACCGGCGCTTCCGGTTCTCTGAGCAGGATACAGCGCGGACTTTAAGCCTTTCACCAAATAACCTCTACCGGGTAACTGGCAATTTTGGGATCCGCAGTTATAATGGGCAGATTTTCTAACTGAGCCTGGGCAATCAGAAGGCGGTCAAAAGGGTCCCGGTGGAAATCCGGGAGGGTATAAACGTGGAGGGCGTGGCGCACCGAAACAGCCAGGGGTTCAATGGCATTTACGGCAAGTTGTTATTTTTCAAACGCCTCTAAAATATTCTCGGGAAGTGGCTCATTAAAATCTGTGCTGATACCGACTCTCCCTTTTGCGCTGCCGGGAACGCGCCGGGCCGGCCGCTCCGTTACTGGAACCAAACGGGCTACTGGCTTGCCGGCTTTTGCAATCACAACCTCCTCGCCCTCTTTTACCCGCGCCAAAAGCCTGGAAAAATGGGTTTTTGCCTCATGAATATTCACCTGTACCGGCATCCGGATTCACCTCCGTTACCGGTAGTATAGACTAAGTCATAGACTAAGTCAACTATTGCCTTCGGCCCTCTTCGCTTACCAGCCGCGGTTTTTCTTCCTCCAGGGATAAGCTCTGAATAATACTCATAGCACCAAATAACGGCCCGTTTTCTAATTTGGTGCCGGTGCAAAAAAGGTTTATAATCTGCCGCCTGATCAAGAAAATTATGCCGGACGACTTGATTTATCACGCAAATAGGTGATACACTCAGTTACGTGGAGGTGGAGCATGTGGAGTACCAGAATGTTACCCTTTCGCTACCTAAGGAAGTGCTGCGCCGGGCGAAACATATCGCTATTGAGCGGGGGACCTCGCTCTCCGGTCTTCTCACCCACCTGCTCGAGGAACTCACGCGCAGGGAAGACGAGTACCGCAGGGCAAAGGAGTACCACCTGGCCATGCTGGACGAGCTTGACCTGGCGACGAAGGGAAACGCCACGTGGACCAGGGGCGATCTTCATGACCGGTAAAAATGGCGACCGGCAGTTTGTGGATACCAACGTGCTGGTTTATGCCCACGATACCTCGGCCGGGGAAAAGCACGCCCTGGCTAAAGCTCTGGTCGCAGAACTCTGGCAGTCGGGCAACGGCTGCCTCAGCGTGCAGGTGCTGCAGGAATTCTACGTGACGGTAACGCAAAAGGTCCGCAAGCCGCTTGCGCCGGAAACGGCATCACGGATCATTGAGTATCTGTCGAACTGGCGGGTGCATACGCCGGATGCCTGTGACGTGCTGGAGGCCATCAGGATTCAACAGAGGTACGCCATATCCTTTTGGGACGCGATGATTATTCGCAGCGCTGAGGCACTGGATTGCAGAGTGATCTGGTCCGAAGACCTGAACCCCGGGCAGTATTATGGCAAGGTGAAGGTCGTAAATCCTTTTTTATGCGGCGACGATCACAACCAAAGCGTTCAGAAAACCTATTTTTCCAGGTACCTCCGGGGGGCTCGATAAGTTAATAAGTTAAGTGCCTGGCACCACTGCTGGACCTGCGGTCTTTTACGTAAACGCTACCCGGCAGGGACTTGGCGTAGCGTTTGAGCTGAGCCGCCTTTTCCGAAAATTTTTTCTGGTCGTACAGGCAATCGTGGCCAGTGCATTCAACAATGGCCATGGATATAGAAATTAAAGGGAAAAAAGTCTCCCCGCCGCTCCGGTCGCAGCCGCGTATTCCTCCCGCCGCACGGTCCTCCGGGTCGTAAAAGCGGCGGATCAGCCGGTCGAAATACCGGGCAATTCTTGCGCATAAAATCTCTGCCTTTTCCGGAACGGTTATGATGATAAAGTCATCGCCCCCGATGTGGCCGATGAAATCATTTCTGGCGCCGAACTTTTTTACGACACTGCTCAGGAGAGCGGCGGTAAACAAAATCACCCGGTCACCGCTTTCAAAGCCGTACCTGTCGTTATAAGACTTGAAATGGTCCAGGTCCAGGTAGATCACCGCGCAGTCCTCATTTTCCCTGGCCCGCCTGGACAGTTCCTGCTCGATGGCTATATTCCCCGGTAATCCGGTCAGCGGGTTGGCGCCCCTGGCTATTTCCAGCCGGATTCTGGTCATGGTATCAAGTAAAGTCTGGACCGATACAACCCCTTTTAACAGCTGATTTCTTGTAACAATGATATAGTCGTAGAGCTTGAGCCTGTTCCGGTTCATGGCAACCTGGGAGACTATTTCAATGGGAGTGTCTTCCTCCACCACCAGGGGAGAAGTGTCCATCAGCGATGTTATCGGGCGATCGAAATACAGGGGTACCCCGTACTGCATCCCCAGGTAGCGGTCCAGGCGGTAGCGCATCACCAACCCCACGGGTTTTCCCTCTTCTACCACCACCACTCCATCAAGCAGGTCATTTTCTTCCAGTATTTTCTTAACTTCGCGAACCAGACAGTCTTTGCGGACACTTACGGCGTTTTCCGCGATTTCTCCTACCGGGAAGGCATGCTTCCAGGCCCTGTTGCGCCCGCTGGAAGCCAGCCGGAGCACCTTAACCTCCACAGTCTCATCCAGATAGGCTTTCGGGAATACCGGCCTGCCCAGGAAGTAGCCCTGGCCGTAGTGGGCGCCGATATTGGCAAGGGTGGTCAGTTCCTCCCCGGTCTCAATGCCCTCGGCAATAATGGCGCAGCCGATTTTTTCGGCAAAGTTTATAAATGTCTCCAGCAGGACCCGCTTGATAGAGTTAAGGTTGATGTCCCTGACCAGGGACATGTCTATTTTAATGAAGTCGGGCCTGATTTCCGCAATGGACTGCAGGGAGGAAAATCCGGAGCCGACATCGTCCACGGCCACCATATAGCCCTGGCTGCGGTAATGTTCCAGGGTTTTGTTAAAATTGGGAAAGTCCTTGATGCAGTGCCGCTCGGTAATTTCAAACACGATACTGGAAGGTTTGAGGCCCATCTCCCCGATCAGCCTCATGGTCTCTCCTCTGACGAAATGGGGGTCGCTGATGGTGCGGGGGTGGATGTTCAGAAATAGCTTCTGGTCCGGCCCCAGGTCCCCGAGGTTTTCCAGGGCCAGCCGGCGGCAGACCCTTTCCAGGGGATAGAGCAGCCCGGCTTTCTCAGCAAATGAAAAAATAATATCAGGGCTGCGGAAATAGCTCTCCCGGGGCCCCCTGGTCAGGGCCTCCCAGCCCAGGATACCGCCGGAACGCAGGGAAACTATGGGCTGGTAGACGATCTCAAACCGGGCCTGGTCGAGAATTTCCCTGAACTCGGATAAGAGCATGGCCGTCTCCAGACTGATGGACCCCCTGGCCATCCCCTGGGCCTCGCGCAGCGCCGTATAAAGCTGGCTCTCCACGTTTTCCGCCTTAAAACTGAGGACGGCGTACCCCACGTGGATGTCCGGTTCCCGACCGGTAATTTTCAAATACTCCTGCTTTATCCTTTCCCCGATGCCAATGCGGGAAGTAACAGCTATTTTCTGCAGCTCACCGTACTCCGGCCTGCCTTCCATCGCCATCAGGACGACAAAGTCGTCACCCCAGAGATTTTCCACGGCAAGGATTTCGATACCGGGGAAAATTTCAGGTATTTCTCTTTCCAGGCTTTTTTTAAACATGGCCAGGATCTTCGAGGCAGCCTGAAAGCCGCTCACCTGCTCCACCTCGTGGAATTTCACCAGGTCAAAATAAAGGAGCACCACCGGCCTTGACTTTTGGAGGTTTTCCCGAACCTTTCCGGCCAGGCCGGGGTCCTTCAGGCTGTGGCTCCGGAATATGGTCCTTCTTTTAAAGCCGGGAAAAGAAAAGAACCTGGAGGCGGCTTCCCAACCCTTGATTATCCCGGAGATCACGGCCACTCACCCGAACTTTTTAATACAAACATATAACAGCAAGTTTAAGGCATTATTACTTTTCCCCGAAAAAATGCAAATTTCCGGTTAAATTTTCTTTAATCTCCCGGCCTGCCGGCTATCCGCAACCCCTTTACCCCATTCCCTGCCATATTCAACTTATTACGGCATCACCGACCTGACGGAGGACGAAAACAAAGCAATCAAAGAAGCCAAACCAGGCAGGTTAAATTACGTTGTAGGACCGATGATTAGCAAGCGGGCCCATATCGGGTGGACCACCAACGGCCACACCGGCGAAGATGTGGTTCTGTACGTGTACTCGCCGACCGGCGACCGGCCCACAGGAGTGATTGAAAAGGCAGTCCGCGCATTGCCGCCCTCTTGCTTATAGCCCGTCCGCTCCGGACATGGGGCAGGCGGGCCACTTTACCTGCCAGAAACACCTCAAGATTCTGTCTTCACCTATCCCCAGGCGCTTCCTCGACTCTGACGGGATGGCGAACTATCCTTTTCCCCATACGAATGGGTTCCCAAAGCACCTGATTTTGTCAATATTAAAATACCATGACAAAGGTAACAGCTCTGCACTTCCTTCAATGCTGAACGGAATACCCGCAAAAGGGATTCCAGGTACCCCCGGGGGCTCGATAAGTTAATAAGTTAAGTGCCTGGCACCACTGCCCTTGACCAAAAAGGATAAGCACACCGTTGTCATCGCAGTAACTGACCACGGTAACGGTGGAATCACCACCGGAGACCGGGAGACCAGCAAAAATTATGACGAGCTGCCCCTTTCCACATTTATCGAGCCTTTAAAGAGGGCAAAACTGACCGGTGAAGGCGTCGAGAAAAAATTAAACGCCGGGGGCGCCGGGTCTATGCCACCGCTAAAGGGACCATCACGAGATTCCTCTCCCGTCAAACTAAACGCTCGTTTTGGAGCCGGACTTCGCCCGGTAGCACCCCAGGATTAGTTCGTCCATATTTCCTGCTTTCTTGTCCTGTGCTTTACCCCGAGTTAGTCAGGATATCCATTCTTTCGAACCGCCAGCGGCCAAGGCCGTAAAAAAGGCAGACCGCTGTCAAGCTGAGCAACAGAGAAGCTAACGGGTGAGCCTGGATCAACTGCGGTAGATTTGTTTTTTGCAGTTCGATAAGAACGGCTACAGCCGCACCTATGAAAGAAGCCTCGATAAAGCGGGCATACCGTCGGTTACTGTTGCCGGTAAACAAATACACACATGCGCTGAGCAGAAAAACGGCAATCAGCCAGACCGACTCCAGCAAGTTGAGCGCCAGGAAGCCGGGGAACAAATGCGAAGTTTTCCAGGGAGGAAGGGTAAGAGCAAACAAAGAAGGTAATATCACCAGGAAAACGATGGGAATGCCCCCGGCCAGGACAATGCTGTGATAAACTTCCCGCCTGGAAACCGGCCGGGCCAGCAGAAACTCCATGGTACCATCCCTGAATTTCCCCACAAACAGTCCTCCGCCCCAAAAAATTGCCCAGAACATCCCGAACCACAGGAAATCCACGTGCTCCCAATGTACCGGTACCGGTTGACCGGGGACAATGAGGCATAAGGTAAAAATGAAGTTGCCTAACCAGAAGAGCAGTACCCCGTAGTACCACCAGCGCAACCGCCGTATCTCCCACCGCAAAAGAGGCCTGCTAATCATTTTCTCCCGCCTCCCGGTTAACTTCTTCGCCTGCTGCATACTCCACGAAAATGTCCTCCAGCGTCTGGTCCAGCACCTCAAAGGCTACGCCCTCGTAGCGGTTTAACCTGCCCAGCACCTCATCCAGGTGGCCGGACAGGGAAATCAACAGGTGCGAACCCTCCCGGGCAACCCGCCTTACACCCGGCCATCCGGGCAAATCCGCCGGAGGGGATCCGGGAAAGAGCACACGCACCTTCTTTTCTTCGCCCAGCAACTGCTCCAGAGGCCGGGAGAGGATCAGTTTCCCCCGGAGGAGAAAACCCACCCGGTCGGCAATGCGCTCCACGTCCTGCAACTGGTGCGAGGAAATGATTATGGTGCGGTCTCCCTCGGCCATTTCTTCCACCAGCAGTTGCAGGACCTGGCGGCGGCGCAACGGGTCCAGGCCGGTGGCCGGTTCGTCCAGAAGCAGGAGTTCCGGCTCGGGACCGACAGCCAGCACCAGGGCCAGCAGGGTGAGCTTTCCCTTGGACAGCTCGCCGACGCGGGCATGGGGCGGTAATTCAAAAATTCGGCAGTAACGAGTTACCCTTTCCGTATTCCAGTGCGGGTAAAGGGACTTGCATAAGCAAAACAGTTCTTCCACCCGGACCCTCGGGTAAAAGCGCTGGGTTTCGGCCTGGTAGCTTACCCTCCGGCGTACGGCTACAGAGTCTTTCGCCGCATCCAGACCCAGTACCCGGATCTCGCCGGCGGTGGGCTGGAGCAGGTTCAAAAGCAGTTTGATGGTGGTGGTTTTTCCGGCCCCGTTAGGACCCAAAAGGGCAAACACGCTGCCCCGCGGCACTTCCAGGTCCAGACCGTCCACAGCCGGTTGCCCGCCAAAAATCTTGGTGAGACCGCGGGTGAGCACGGCCGGCTCACTCATCGTCATGCTCTATCTCCTCCTTTTGGGTATCTTTGCCCCCCATACCCGCTACCTTTTTCTTTACCGCGGCAAGCACTTCCGCGGGCGTGCAACGAAGCTGGTAGGCCTCCACAAACAATTTTTCCACCGCTTCGTTCAGCCGGCGCAGGCGCTCCCGGTCGGTCAGAGTGTGGGAGGGGGCGGCCACAAAGGTACCCCGGCCGCGCAGGGTGTAAATTATGCCTTCGTGCTCCAGCTCCTGGTAGGCCCGGGATACGGTGTTCGGGTTAATAGACAGCTGCAGGGCCAGCTCCCGCACGGAAGGCAATTGTTCCCCCGGCGCCAGGACACCGCTGGCCACGGCACGGCGGATCTGCTCCATTAACTGCACGTAGATTGGCACGCCCCGGCCGGGCTCCACACGAAACCACATTCTATATCCCCTACTGTACTTATGTACTGGTGTATTAATATTATAGTACAGTACCGCAGTTGATTATGTCAATAATTAAAATCATCATGGTAAAGGTATCTTCCTGAAAAAGCGTCAATAAAACCCTGTCGAACATTATCGACAGGGCCGGTTTCCCCCAAAACTGTCAGCCGGAATCTTCCCCAAAATTCCCGCGTCATCCGACAATCTCCCACTGCAGTCCGCACCGCGGGAAGCGTGCGAACAGCATACCGCTAAGCCGCAGTGCCGCAAAGCCGAGTCCGCAGCACCTCGCAGAACTTCTGCGGCTCCGCCGGGGAAAGAAAGTACGGTTCCCGGTCGGTCTCCAGCACCACCATCTCGCCATCCCAGGACGTGGCGTAAACCCTGATCCACCCCAGGCGCTCCACCCTGAACCGGCCGAAATAGCCGAAGAACCCCCGCAGCGGGTATGAACCTAGCCAAACAATATTAGGCGGGCCGGGAAACTGCCGCAGCGCAACTCTTCTCACCCGCGCGTAAGGCACGAGCACCGGGCGGGCGAAACGCCTGGCAATCCTTATCCCCTGCGCGTCCAGGATGTAAGCCGTAGGCGTAAAAGCGAAGAGAACGGCCACCAGCAACACTATCACCAGTACTACGCCGCCCAGGAAGGCCAGAAACCCCGGCAGTTCCGCCGGGTCGGATATGCCGACCGCTACACCCACCAGGGAAAGGACCCCGAGGGGAACGGTTAGCACTAACAGGGCAACTGTGGTCTCCGGGTCGGCAGGCGCCAGGGCGAATTTCTCCTCTGCCGCCATACACACTCGTTCAGGCTCGGTCAAGAGCATCCCCTCCTTGTCCGCACGTACAGTTTACTGCCGGCTGGAATATCAAGTAAGAGCTGCTGAACCGCATCATGCCAAAACGTGCTGGCCCTTCCGGTAGTCCGGCCATCCGCAACCCCTTTACCCCCATCCCTGCCATCCCGGTAAATCTGCTTTCCCGTTGATCTAAAAAAGAAACTGTCGTTTCAAGCCGGCCCGGCAAACTATTGGCATTTAACACCTGTTTAACAATATTTAACAAGCAGTTATCTGGTCATCAATTGAAGCTTAACATAAATCTGTTAAGATAACGCCAAAAATATTTTTCCCGGAGGTGTCGCTATGACCAAAACCATGAAGAGAATCCCGGCTATCCTCGTTATTGTTTTGCTCCTTTTGGTCAGCGTTTCTGTCCCCCTCGCCAGCGCGGCAAGTGCACCTGCCGTAAAGAATGTTATCCTCATGATCCCAGACGGCATGAGCGTCGGCGGGACAACTCTGGCCAGGTGGTATAAAGGCGGTACGCCCCTGGCCATGGACGAAATGGCCTGCGGCCTGGTGAGAACTTACTCCTCCGACGCAGCCATCGCTGACTCCGCACCTGCGGCAACGGCCTTCTCCACCGGCTTTAAGTCCCATACCGGCTACGTGGCGGTTTTGCCTGACGTGGCCGACATGCCGGGCCTTCAACCCATCGCCAGGGGCGATGAAAAGAAACCCGTGGCCACCATCCTCGAAGCAGCAAAACTGGCGGGAAAAGCCACGGGACTGGTGGTTACCTGTGAAATACCCCACGCCACCCCGGCAGCTTTCTCCGCCCATTACCCGGACCGGAACAACTATGATGATATCCTCGAACAACAGGTATATAGCGGTATAGACGTGGTGCTGGGCGGCGGTTCCAAATACCTGACACCCGAGGCCAGAAAAGACAGGGAAGACTTAATTAAGGTAATCAAGGACCTGGGTTATGATTATGTAACCACGCCGGAAGCACTTCGTAAGTCCACTTCCAACAAGTTGTGGGGCATGTTTGCTCCCAAAGATCTAAGTTATGATTTTGACCGTGACCCGGCAAAACAGCCCAGCCTGGCGGAAATGACCAGCAAAGCCATTGAGGTGCTTTCTAAAGATAAGGACGGATTCTTCCTGATGGTGGAAGGAAGTAAAATAGACTGGGCCGCCCATGCCAATGACCCGGTGGGCGTAATCAGCGATATCCTGGCCTTTGACAACGCCGTAAAAGTGGCCCTGGACTTTGCCAAAAAGGATAAGCACACCGTTGTCATCGCAGTAACTGACCACGGTAACGGTGGAATCACCATCGGAGACCGGGAGACCAGCAAAAATTACGACGAACTGCCCCTTTCCACATTCATCGAACCTTTAAAGAGGGCAAAACTGACCGGTGAAGGCGTCGAGAAAAAATTAAACGCCGACAGGAGCAACATCAAAGAAGTAATGGCAACTTATTACGGCATCACCGACCTGACGGAGGACGAAATCAAAGCAATCAAAGAGGCCAAACCGGGCAAGTTGAATTATGTTGTGGGACCGATGATTAGCAAGCGGGCCCATATCGGGTGGACCACCAACGGCCACACCGGCGAAGATGTGGTTCTGTACGTGTACTCGCCGACCGGCGACCGGCCCACAGGAGTGATTGAAAACACAGATATAGCTAAGTACATGGAGAGAATACTGGGCCTTAACTTACAGGAAACCACCAAAAAGCTCTTCGTGCTGGCAGAAACCGCTTTCCCGGCCAGGGGCGCCAGGGTGGAATGGGATGACAGTGATCCTAACAACCCCGTGTTTGTGGTTACCAGGGACAATGATAAATTAAAATTGCCGATAAACAAAAATCTTGCCGAAATCAACGGTAAGCTGGTTAAAATGAACGGCCTGACTGTTTATAATGGTGTGACCACCTTTGTACCACAGGAAGCACTTGATTTACTGAAATTAAATTGAAGCCACTGCAATAGCCCGGATTTGCGGCAGTACATACCCGTTAAGCAGTCCGCGCATTGCCGCCCTCTTGCTTTATAGCCCGTCCGCTCCGGACATGGGGCAGGCGGGCCACTTTTTAAAGTGGTGGTGTTGCCGTCGATTCATCGCAAGCAGCGCAACGGCCAGCCTTCAATCTCCCGGAATGGGCCGGGTGCCTCCGCCAGGGCGAAGTACCCAACCCATCCCAAACCAGCAATTATTTTGTTCCGGGAAGTGCGTTATCCTGTTGGGGCACCGGTAATTCTTTAGCTTCCTTAGCTTCAGCCGGCAGTTCAATCTTGATCCCGTCGCCATAGCTATACTTCCCGATCTGTACCCGCATTTCCACCAGTTCCACCGGTATGGCCTGATCGCCAAACTTGTCGCTCAAAGTCATCACGGTTGTAACGTCCCCGCCGTAGGGCAGGTAGTCGGTAGTGCCAATATAGTCCTTGCCCCAGAATGATACGGAGCGGATCAGTTTGGCAAATTCGTTTAACGCATTCTCAAATTCAGGGCCGGAAAATTGGGAACGCATAGCTTCGGGTATAAAGAACTTGAAGACGGCGGCCAGGTCGTCAATCCGCCCGTAATAGCCGATCTCGTATACCGTTTGCCCGTTTTTCTGGGTTGTACCCAGGAGATGGTAGTGAAATTTGGATTTCAATTCCGGCGGCATTCCGTTGCTCGCCATCTGAGACTGCAGTTGTTTCGCCATTAAATCCTCTAACTCAGGCATGTTCATTTTCACCCACTCGGCCTTTCCGGTAACCGGGTCGGGCATCTTGAGGTACAATTTGCCGTCTACATAGTACTGCTCCATTTCACCCGTACCGGTTCCGGGAGCACCAGCGGGTTCAAAGCAAAACCGGCCGCTCATATACCAGGTAGCGGGGAGAATCATTTTCATGTCCATCCGTCCCGACATCTTGAAAACCGGCGCCTGACCGGCTAAACCCGCCCTTGGTTTCACAGCTACATCAATGGCGGTCTCCATACTCATGGCTTGAACTTTTGCCGCCGCCTGCTGGCTCTTTTCCACTACCGCCACCGCCTGGGGATCGCTGCCAAAGACGCGGGCCAATAATTCGGCAGCTTCGGCCACAGTGAGTTGCTTTGCCGGATCTAATTGGCCTGTAATCAAACCCTGATCGATTAACCAGTTATAAAGGGTAATTCCCCAATGCGTCGACCCCAGGGGGCTGTTTACCTCCGGCCTGTGCAATGTGCCGGTCAAGCCCAGGGTGCGGGCCACCATCACTGCAGCTTCCACCCGGGTAACGGGTTTGGTGGGCCGCAAAGTCCCGTCGGTATAACCCGCCATAATCCCTTTTTGTTTCAGAGTGGATAGAGCAGGTATATACCAGCTGCCCGGGTCAACATCCCCGGCGGGCAGGGCGGAATCCTCAACCAGGGGTAAATCGGCCGCTTCCACCAGCATGGCGGCAAAGGCGCCGCGGTTGATGGGTTCCTGTGGATCGGGAGTCTTCGGAAAAACTTCCAGCAAGTTTTTCCAGTCCAGCGGCTGGGCAAACACCAGGGAAACGGGCACCAGGACCAAAAGCAAAAGAACCAGAAAAGTCAAAGGCAACCTGCGCATTTTCTCTTACCTCCCCAAATTATTTTTGCTGTGCGGGCCTTTCGCGGTCAAACCCACCAGCCACGCGCTTTTTCCATCCCCCCTTTACTGCTTTTACCTTCCCGTTCTGTGATCCTAACACCTGCAAACACCGGCAAGTGCGGAAGGTAACATATGTCTTTAATATCTTTCCTCGAAAAGGCAAGAAATTCCTGCTTAGATGATCGGTTTTTCGAGGATATTAATGCAGGTCCTGGCAGGAGAAGAAGAACCCACGGCATGCGCAGAAGCATACTTCACGGACATATAAAAGAATAGCCCGGGCCGAAAGGGGTGAGCTTTGATGCCTGCCAAATTCCCCGCCCGGGAGATATTTACAGAGTTGGTTTGTAAAAACGGGCCATATTCTGTCCGGGGCCTCACCATGCGGTGGTCGTATCCGGGAACCATTCCGCGCTGGGATCCTTGCAGAAAAATGACCAAAAATAATACCCGTCAACGAAACGGGTATTGTCCGATTCCTGCGAATCCACCAGAAGCCCCTGGAATGGATTACTTAAATGCGCAGGCCTTTTTCCACCTTGTCCAGGTGGTCGAACATGGCCCGGCGGGCGTCCTGATCCCGGCCTTCTTTAATGGCCAGGAAAATGGCCTTGTGCTCGTTTAACAAGCGCTGGGGCGTACCGGGCGTCATATAAAGCTGCATGCGGGCCGTACGCAGCACTCTCTGCATGGTGCCGGCAATGGTGTTCATCAGTTCTACCAGCAGGGAATTGTGGGTGGCTTCCGCTATAGCATAGTGGAATTTCCAGTCGGCTTTTTCCCCCAGGTCCCCGGCTTTAATATCGGCTTCCATCTGGGCCAGGGCCTCCTCCATCTGGGCCAGCTCCTCCGGGGTATGCCTCAAAGCGGCCAGGCCCGCCGACTCTACCTCCAGTATTTTGCGCAATTCCATCAGTTCTTCCGTGGTGTCCCGGTCCATCATTAACACCAGCGAGAGAACGTTGATCAGAGCCTGGGGTTCCACCCGCCGCACAAAGGTGCCCTCACCCGGCCGTATTTCCAGTATTCCCATGGCTTCCAGGGCACGGAAGGCTTCCCGTACCGCCGAACGGCCCACCTGGAGCTTTTCGGCCAGCTCCTTCTCCGAGATCAGCTTATCCCCGGGATTTAATACACCTTCGGCAATTAATTGCTTCACCTGATCAATTATTTCCTCGTAAATTTTCCTGGGCTTTATTGGTTTTAAGGCATCGTACACGGCCCCCACCTCCCCGCCTCTTATCGTTTTCTGAAAGGACCACCAAACTATCCGGGCGGCGGTCGCCCCCTGTCTGCCCGGTGCAACGGGCGGGCGCCGCCCTTTTCATTTTTATAATTATAGGGGCTTCATTTCTCCTACATCCAGGCTGATGTCCAGCGACCGGGCGGAATGGGTAAGCGCACCCAGGGAAATGAAGTCCACTCCCGTGCGGGCAACCTCCACAATGTTCTGCTCGTTAATCCTCCCCGAAGCCTCCAGGTAAGCCCGGCCGGCTGCAAGCTCCACCGCCCTGGTCATGGTGGGAATATCCATGTTATCCAGCATGATGATGTCGGCCCCGGCGGCAAGGGCCTCTTCTACTCCGGTCAAATCTTCAACCTCAACTTCCACCTTCATGGTATGGGGTATGTTGGCCCTGGCCAGCTCTACCGCCCGGGTGATGCTCCCGGCCACCTTGATGTGGTTATCCTTGATCAAAACGGCGTCGTACAGACCAAAGCGGTGGTTGAGGGCACCCCCCACCCGCACGGCGTACTTTTCCAGGATGCGCAAACCGGGGGTAGTCTTGCGGGTGTCCACTATTTTGGCCTTGAACTCCCGGATGAGTTCCACCAGCCGGGCGGTATAAGTGGCAATGCCCGACATGCGCTGCAGAAGGTTCAGGGCCACCCGCTCGCCGCTCAAAATGGCCCGGGCCTCCCCCTCCACCCGGGCCAGGAGCTGTCCGGCCTGGACTCTTTCCCCTTCCCGCACCCGAATTTGAAAGGAAATGTGCGGTGAAAGACGGCGGAAAACGGCCCCGGCCACGGGCAGGCCGGCCACCACTCCCGGTTCTTTGGCATGAATAAACCCGATGGTGGTGTAATCCGGTGGTACGATGCTGTTGGTGGTTACATCGCCGGTGCCTATATCCTCCTTGAGCACCCGGTCGATCAGATCTTCTAGAACGATGTTCTGCATGCCTCATCCCCCTTTGAATGAACCGCACCCTGCTTTGACCAGGCAATTGAGTTGCAGTTCCTTATTACATCCTTAAAATTATATATGAGCCAAACCTCTTAGCGGCGCAGGATAACATGTTTTAGCCATAAGTCCCGGGGTTGGGGGTAATCCAAACGGTAATGGCCTCCCCGGCTTTCCGTACGGATCAGCGCTGCCTGGGCAACCAGCTGCCCAACCGCAAGCATATTCCACACTTCCATTTCCTCTATGCTTCGGGCCCGGTATCCGGCCAGATACGACCAATCCTCAAAGAAGGCCAGGGCCTTTTCCAGCCCTTCTGCCGTACGGACCGGCCCCACATATTTCCCCATCACATTTTGTATTTCCTGACGCAAACGAGCTGCATCCACTTCAGGGGCATCAGCCAGCTCCCGGTAGCAGAATTCCGGATGCCCATGGCGTCGCGGGGGCAGGCTGTTCACCCGCTCCACAATACGGCCTCCGAAAACCAGACCGTCCAGCAGGGAATTGCTGGCCAGGCGGTTGGCGCCGTGTACTCCCTGGCAGGCTACCTCGCCGCAGGCGTAAAGCCCCTCAATACTGGTTTCCCCATAAAGGTTGGTTTTTACTCCCCCCATCATGTAGTGGGCCGCCGGAGCCACGGGAATGGGGTCTTTGGTGACGTCCAGCCCGTAAGAGGCGCAGGTGCGGCTGATGGTGGGGAAGCGCTGCTGGACCATGGCCGGGTCCAGGTGGGAAAGGTCGAGGAAAACCCTGTCTGATGCGGTACTGCCCATCTCCTTGAGCATGGCCCGCACCACCACGTCCCGGGGGGCCAGCTCCGCCAGTTCGTGATAACGGGGCATAAACCGTTCCCCGTAACGGTTCCGGAGGTAAGCTCCCTCGCCCCGCACGGCTTCGGAAATAAGAAAAGGAGGGGCTCCCGGCAGGCTCAGGACGGTGGGGTGAAATTGAATGAACTCCATGTCCATCACTTCCGCGCCGGCCCGCCAGGCCATGGCAATACCGTCCCCCGTGGCCACCGCGGGATTGGTGCTGTGTTCAAAAAGCTGGCCCAGCCCGCCGGTGGCCAGCACCACCGCCCTGCCCCAGAAGACCTTGAGCTCCCCCGAGGAGCCGTCCAGGGCGAGCACGCCGTAACAGGTGTTATCCTGTACCAGAAGGTCCACCGCAAAATGGTTTTCCCGCACTTCAATGTTTGGAGCCAGGCGTGCCTGCTCGGAAAGCACCCGCTGGATTTCCGCCCCCGTGGCATCCCCGGCAGCATGGAGAATGCGCCTCCGGCTGTGGGCCCCTTCCCGGGTAAGGGCCAGTTGACCGTTTTCCCGGTCGAACTGCGCCCCCATGTCGATCAATTCCCGCACCCGGTCCGGACCCTCATTGACCAGCACACTCACCGCCTCGGGATCACAAAGCCCCGCCCCGGCGGCCAGGGTATCCTTTAGATGCAGGGCCGGAGAATCGGAATGACCCAGGGCGGCAGCAATACCTCCCTGGGCCTTATCGGTGTTGCTATCCTCCATGGTGTACTTGGTCAGCACCACCACCCGCCGGTTGAGACGGCTGGCTGCGTACGCAGTATACAACCCG
This sequence comes from Desulfofundulus sp. TPOSR, assembly GCF_011393055.1. Lineage (NCBI taxonomy): Bacteria > Bacillati > Bacillota > Clostridia > Eubacteriales > Peptococcaceae > Desulfofundulus > Desulfofundulus sp. TPOSR. The sequence goes on from NZ_JAAOEF010000004.1 coordinate 378,512, forward strand.
GCTATGCCACTGCCCAGGATTACATAGTCCCAATTTTCCTGGGGCAGCTGCCGGGTATCGAAGTTGACCAGATATCTGCCGGCCAATTGTAGATCCCTCCTGTGGAATCAGGTCACCGCCAGCATCCGTTCCAGGGAACGCAGTGCTTTTTCCCGGATCTCCGGCGGTACCGTCACCCGCGGCTCCAGGGTAACCAGTGCCCGGTGCACCTTCTCCAGGGTGGTGGCCTTCATGTTCGGACAAATTAACTTATCGGAAGCCAGGTAAAACTCCTTATCCGGGCATTGCTTGCGGAACTGGTGTAAAATACCCGTTTCCGTACAGACAATAAATTCCCTGGCGTCACTTTCCCGGGCAAAGCGGATCATACCCGTGGTGCTGGCCACGGCATCAGCCAGGTCAATCACTTCCGGGCGGCATTCCGGGTGAACCAGCACCAAAGCGTTGGCATGGGCTTCCCTGGCGGCCAGCACATCTTCAGCAAACAGCTTGTCGTGGGTGTTGCAATAACCCTCCCAGAGGTGAATTTTCCGCCCCGTTTGCCTGGCCACGTATTGCCCCAGGTTCTCATCGGGGATGAAAAGTACCGGCCGATCCTCCGGCAGCGAGGAAACGATCTTCACCGCATTGGCACTGGTACAGCACACGTCGCTTTCGGCCTTAACGGCGGCCGAGGTATTCACATAGCAGACCACTATGACCCCGGGGATTTCCTTTTTCCTCTCCCTCAGGGCTTCCACGGTCACCATATCGGCCATGGGACAGCCGGCTTTGATCTCGGGCAGGAGCACAATTTTGTCGGGAGACAAAATGGCCGCACTTTCGGCCATGAAGTGGACGCCGCAAAAAACAATGACTTCCGCGTCGGTTTTGGCGGCCTGCTGGGACAGTCCCAGGGAATCCCCCACAAAGTCGGCAATTTCCTGTACCTCCGGGCGCTGATAGACGTGGCTTAAAATTACAGCCCGTCGTTCTTTTTTCAATCGTTTAATTTCTTCAGATAAGTAACGAATTTTATCTTCAGTAGACATAGTTTCACTCCTTAACCGTTTAAACCATGACTATTCAGAGCAAAAACCACATCCTACCATGGCGCCCACGGAAAAACAACCGCAAAAAGCAACCGAAAATGTCTACAATCATGAGATAATTCTAACCACAGGCGTTGAGAATTGTCAAGAGCCAGGTCGTTACGTACACCTTATCATCAGGAATGCTTTTGGTAAAAAACCCCCGGCGGGGGTGTTGCAGGATAAATCATCTCCCAGTTAGGCACGGCGGGCGGGGTTATTTTCTACCTTAATTAATTGCCCTTTGGTATACCGTTTGGATCCCAGCCGCGCAGGCGGTAGTAGTCGTCCAGCATGGTATCCAGTTCCTGCCTGGTGATGATGTCCCGCCCGCCGTTAATCGGTTCGTCGAAGAACCTGGCCGGCAGCATATCGTCCGCCCGGGTGGCGCCTTCCCTGGTGTTGAAGAGGCGCGTGGCGGTGACAATCCGGTTGGCCAGCCGGGCCAGCTCCTCCCGGGTGTACTCCCAGCCGGTGCTGCCCTTGATCATGGCCACCAGGTCCTCCCACTGGATCAGGTCGCGGAAAAAGACGCAGAAAATCATGGTGTTGAACACCGTCAGCCGGTTTTCAAACTCAATGAAGAGGGCGGCTTTCCCCTCGGTGGTGGAGGGGTCGATCATCCCGCTCAGTTCCGGCTTGTAAAAGGTGGCCCGCAGGTGGCAGGCACCCCTGGGCGAGGTGGCGTAGGCCAGGCCCATCCCCTTCAGCACCCGGGGGTCATAACCGGCCGGCTCCAGCCCCTTGACATGAATGGCCAGGTCCTCCAGGCCCAGCTCAGCGGCGGCGTGTTTTATCCCCCGGGCCAGCAATTCCCCCGGGCCGCGGGCGTAGGCCATATCCTCCAGCAGACGGGCTGCTCCTTCAGCATCCCCGTAGGCGGGATAACCCTTTACCCGGCCCCTTTCCCGGGCCTCCATCATCAGGGCCACCAGGTTGCCGGCGGTAATGGTGTCCATGCCCAGCCGGTCGCACAGGTCGTTGAGGTAGATTACCTCGTCCAGGCTGTTGATGCCGCACAACCCGCCGAAGGCATAGATGGTTTCGTACTCGGGGCCTTCCAGCTTCAAGCCGGCGTGTTTTCCTTCCTTCACCGTGGTCAGCTTGCCGCAGGTCAGGAAGCAGTTGGGGCAGGCCCTGGGCTTCACTTCAAAATTCTCGAGCAGCGTATCACCGCTCAGGTTTTCCCAGTGGAGGCCGGTGCCCATGGACCAGTAGCGGGCCGGAAACGCCCCGGCGTCGTTCATGATCCGCACCATCATCGTCGTGCCGTAAGTCTGGTAGGCCTTGACCCCCGGGTTGTCCCTGCCCTTTTCCCTGATGCGGCGGGCGGCCTCCTGCAAAAGGGCCGGATCGGCCGCCTCACAGCCGGCCTCCCCGTGGAATACCAGAGCTTTGAGCTTTTTGGAACCCATCACCGCACCCATGCCGGTGCGTCCCGCCGAGCGCCAGTAATTGTTTTCAATGCAGGCAAACCTTACCCGGTTTTCCCCCGCCGGGCCGATGACCACGGCCTGGGCCCCCTTTTGCCCCACCTCCGCCAGCACGGCGTCTTCCGTGGCGTAAGTATCCTTTCCCCACAGGTGGGATGCATCGCGGAAAACCACGCCCCGGTCGCTGATTTCCACGTACACGGGTGCATCAGACGCACCTTCCACAATCACCGCGTCGTAGCCGGTGCGGCGTATGGCCGGGGCCACCCGCCCGCCGGCATAGGACTCGGCGTAAAGGCAGGTCAGGGGAGACTTGCTGAAAACCCCGTAGCGGCTGGACCCGGGCAGCACCGTGCCGGTGGCGGGACCGGTGGTGATAATCAGCTTGTTGTCTGGGGAGAGGGGATCTATTCCCGGCTCAACGTCGCGCAGCAACAGGTAGGTGCCCAGCCCTTTCCCGCCCAGGTATTCTTTATAAATATCTGCCGGCAGGTTTTCAACTGCAAAAAACTTGTTGGTCAGGTCCACGCGCAAAATTTTACCGTAAAAGCCGTACATAAATTTAATCACTCCGTTCCTATAGTTAGGTACATGTTTATTCCAGCAGATCAACTGACTCAGGATAATCGGCACCCCGGTTTTACGTAAGGAAAATCAATAGGAGTTAGCCTTGTTACCAGTTCGCCATTTACCAGCCGGACGGAGATATTTTTCAGCCAACCACTCTCCTGCTCTGGGTAATCAGGCCTGTAATGAGCCCCGCGACTTTCGGTTCTCATCAAAGCAGCCGTAATCGCTGCCTTGATTACCAGAATCATATTTTCTAGCTCATATAACCTTAAGCACCTGTGTTTAAACTTAATTTGACCTGCCAGAATGGAGGTCAGTTCCTTTTCCAGGGTGTCAATTTCCTCCACTCCCTCCTGCAACAGGCTCTTCTTCCTTTCCAACCCTAGGGCTTTGAGAGCAACTTGCTGTAATCTCTGATTCAATCCTTTAATAATTACCTGGATGGGCAGGTTAGGACGTTTCCCATTATTAGTTGTTTTAAAAGTTGTTTCAAAATAATCCGTGAATATCTTTTTACTCGCAGCAATATCCGGGGCATCTTGTATATACCGAGCAGCCGCAGTACCAGCAATGGCCCCAAATACGACTGCCTCCGTCAGCCCGTTTCCACTCAACCGGTTGGCCCCATGCACTCCGGCAGTAACCTCACCGGCGGCAAATAAGCCTTTAATTCCGGTGCAGCAACTGGGGTCCACCTCAATTCCCCCCATAAAGAAGTGTACAGCCGGTGCTATTTCAATCCGCTCACTGGTCAAATCAATACCTTGTTTCTGTAAGGCCCGCAGGATATTTCCTGTGGTACTTTCTAGGATTTCCAGGGGCACTCCGGTTACGTCCAGAAATACTCCACCATGATTGGTTCCGCGGCCGGCAAGAATTTCCCGGTATATGGCCCGGGCCACCACGTCGCGGGTAGCAGCCTCCATTCTGTCGGGGTCATAATTTACCATGAATCTTTCTCCCTGATTGTTCAGCAGGCGGGCGCCAGGCTGGCCCAGCAAAATACCGCCTATACTCTGACCGGCCAAACGGGGAGGAAAAACCATTGCCGTAGGTGTGAATTGGATAAATTCCAGATCTTTTAAGGAAAGTCCGGCCCGAAGGGCCATGGCCAGCCCATCGGCAGTGGTACCCCGCTTATTCGTGGTTAATGGGAAAATGTCTCCTCCCCCTCCGGTAGCCAGAACAATCGCTTTGGCTTGAAATATCACAGGAACGGCACTGTCTTTTAAAAACCCAACAGCACCAGCAATACAGCCCCGTTCTTGCACCAAGTCTTTTATAAAAACCCGGAGTTGGATTTTAACACCGTTTCTAACAAGTTCCCGGCCCAGCACCGCCATCAATTCCCTGGTTCCCCCGCCCAGCAACCTGACTGCCCGGGGGCGGCTGTGTCCCGGCAGGAAAAATTGCTTAAACCTATTACCATCTCGAATAAAGGGAATACCCAATTCGGCCAGGAACTCAAGTATGGAGGGGGCTTTTTCAGCCAGAACTCTGACCATTTCCTGGTTATTCATGAAGGCACCGCTCTTGATCGTATCCTCACAATGCTTCTTTGGAGAATCGTCGTTTTCATAGCCAAAACTGGCTGCAAATCCTCCCCCGGCCATCGAAGTGTTACCGCTGGTTCCCAGGGAACTGCTTTTGGTTACCAGCACTACCTGCACCCCGGCACGGCTAGCCGTCAGAGCAGCCATAATCCCGGCCAAGCCTCCGCCAATAACCAGAACACCTGCCTTGATACTTTCCATCGCCGGTCCTCCTTAAGAAATCACCAGCTCACAATACTAAACAACAGGGGCCAGTATATGTAATAAGCTAAGATCGATATTATAATTGTCGTTACAGTAGATACACAAGACAAAGAAACAAATTCTCTAAATTTAAAGTGATAAGCGTTATTGAGCATAAGCAGACTTGGGGATTGGGCAGGCAATACGCTAATTCCAGCTGCTATTATTGTGGTAACCAATCCAAAATAATAGGGATTAAGCCCCATCGCTCCAGTTATAGGGTAAACAATGGGAAGAGATAAAGTTAAAAAAGTAACCGGGCTTACAAAAAATACGCGTACAAAGCAAAGCAAAAGCAACATGCTCAGAAAACTCAACCCGGGAGAACTCAGGCCAATTGCCGAAAATTTAGTAATAAAGACACCGGTCATCCACTCCCCAACACCGTGGGTTTTTATTAAATTTCCCAACGAAAACGCTGTTCCCAAAAGGATTAGAGTATCCCAGTCGACAGCATTTAAATCTCTTTTTTGGATAATTTCAACCCCCGGCAGGGCCAGTAATATCACCCCTGTGAGGGCCACAATAACGGGATTAATTCCTGTCAAGGGCTCGGTAACCCAAAAAATAATCATCAGCAGGACAACCCCAGCAGCTATTTTCTCTTGGAAACTGAGCTTTTTGTTAAAATTAAGTTCACAACCGGATGCAATTTTCTCACTAGCCACTTCTTTCCCCCTAAATAAAAGGGGAAGCATGAGGGTACATAAGAAAACCATCAGCCAGGCCAGAGGGAGCATAAGCAATAACCACAAAAACCAGGTAATATTCCTGGCCATTAAATCACTTAACATCTCAGCCGCCATAATTGTGTTCACGCCACCCGTCATAAAGGCTAAGCTTGCCACTGAACTCGTTCCGCCAATCAGTAAAACTGTTGACCGGACAAACCATCCGTTTAGGCTAAAGCCGTTTTGCAAAGACAGTTCCTTGATTACCGGCTCGATCAATCTCGTTCTCACTGCAGCCGAAGGAATCAAAAGAGGCATTAGTAAAGAAACCCCCATACAAAACAATCGCGAGAGCAGGATGCTGCGGCAAAACCTTGCCCAACGCATTACGAAATAATTTATTAACCCCTGGCGGGCAAAAGATATGCCAATTAATGTCACGCTTAAAAGAAAAAACAATTCCTGGCTGGCAAAACCTGAAAATACTTCCTCCATGCTATCAACTTTGCTCCCAGTGGCCATTAAAACCAGTACCAGCATCGATCCATAAATACCAGGTATCACCAGAGTGTTCCACATTATGACAGCCATGAGCAGTATTAAAAGAACGGCTTCCCTATCGGGTAATAGTTTTAGTGGGACTATAGACAGTCCCACTAAAATTACTAATAAAAGAGTTTTTTTCTTCATAATCCTTTAGCCCCAACTTCAAAGGTTTTTAATGATGGCTTTTTTGAGGAACGACGCGTAATAATTCAGTTAACGGTTCTATGTTTGGCATTTGCTCTATTTCTTTAACCAGTTGCTTAATCTTATTCCCTGTTTCTTCGCCCACTAGAGGGTTAACCAGAGTAGCAAATTTATCTTCCAGTTCCTCAAGGGTTAATGGGTTTTCCGGCTCTCCCTTGGGCAGTTCCAGACTGTTTTCAAAAATGCTGCCGTCATCCATTTCCAGCTTAACCCGGCAACCCCTGCCCATGTAACCATATGATTCTTCATCGGGTAACATTTTAATTCGCCTGGCAAGGTTGAGTATTTCCTGGTTGTCCCAGTTCACCTTGAAATCTTCCACGTTAAGATGCTTTTTACCAGTAACCATAGCCAGCGCCACGGAATAAGGGGTGCTGCCCTGAGCCGCATGAAGGGTTTCGGGTTCGTTAATATTTGACTGGCGTATGGCTAAAGGAGATGTCCAAATAGTAACAGATTTTACAGTAGCAGGCGAAATAGGCCCGGTAATCATTTCCGCCACCGCATCGATAGGCCCGTGCGCATAACGGCAGGCAGCATGTGGTTTAAAGCCTACCTCCATGATTTTAAGCGGCCCCCCGAAACCCATTGTGATTTGTTCCAGTTTAACCTCATCGCTATAAGCCCGGCAAAAACCTTCCCTTCCTTCCAGGATATTAACCGGCCCGGTAAAGCCCCCCTGGGCCAGCAAACCAGCCAGAATTCCGTTGAAGGCTGCTTTTCCGGCGTTAAACCCCTTAATCATCGACGGGTGATCAAGAAAAGCTGTGAGCCCCGCGCTCTGGGTACCGGCGATACCAAAAGCGTTCGCTGTTTTCCAGTGGTCCAGCTTGAGCAACTTGGCGGTGACAGCAGCAGCGCCAAAGGCCCCGATGGTCCCGGTGCTATGGTAGCCCCGGTTCCGGTGACCGGGGTTGACAGCCAGCCCAATGCGAACCATAGCTTCGTAACCGCAAATCAGTGCCAATAAAAAGTCCTTCCCCGAAGCCTGGCAATGTTCTGCCACAGCAAGGGCCGCCGGTACCAGCACCGATCCAGCCTTAACCAGCGCATCACGGTGAGCATCATCCATTTCAATTGCGTGTGCCATATTGCCGTTTGCCAGGCCGGCAAGGGGTGCCCATGTTTTGACGGGGCTAGTGATAACCGTCGACCTGCCAACCATTTGCAGCTCCCCAACCATTTTTAGCAGTATTTGGCTGCCAGGCTCTTGAGAACCGTGTATCTGGTTCCCAATCCCGTCCAGAACATGCATTTTTGCTTTTGCAACAACTTCACCATTCAGGTCTTCATAAGTCAAGTTGACCAAAAAATTTGCCAGTTCAAGTGTTACTCCTTGAGACATTTCAGTTTTTAAACCTCCCCTTTACGCTTTCTCTGCTTTTACCTTGCGGAATTCCTGATATAAACCGCCCAGGAAAATCAAAACATTGATAATGATCAAAACAACAGTTATTGGTTGTCCAAAAAAGTAGCCCCACGTGGAACCATGAACACTTCCCAGTTCTATCGCCCGGCGGTATCCCTCTTCGGCAATAGGCCCGAGGATGACTCCCAGCACAATGGGCGGGATCGGAAAGCCGTATTTCAAAGCAACGTAGCCCAACAACCCGAAAACAATCATGACCCATACATCAAACAAGTTGTTTTTTACGGAATAAGAACCAATGGTGGAAAGAACCAGCACCGTAGCGATAATGTAGTTGTAAGGCAGCTTCAAGATAAAAGGGCTGTATTTGGCCGTCAGCAGGCCAACCAGGCACATCAAAATTGTGGTCACCAGCATGCCGATCATAAAGCCGTAGGCAATATCGGCGTGCTCCGTAAACAGCCTGGGTCCCGGAATCAGCCCGTGAAGGGTTAGGCCACCAAAAAGAACTGCCGCGCTGGCCGAACCGGGAATACCGAGGGATAATAGCGGCACCAGCGAACCGCCCACCATGGCATTGTTGGCTGACTCGGATGCAATAACTCCTTCCAGAGCGCCTCTCCCAAATTTTTCCGGATTCTTGGAGCTCTGCTTGGCCAGAGTGTAGGAGAGAAACGAGGCGATGGACCCCCCTGCCCCCGGCAATATGCCGACAACTGTTCCAATAGCTGAAGAGCGGAGCACCAGAAACGGCCGTTTAAGTACAAATTTTAATACCTGCAGGTATGGCGTGGGCTTTTGTTCGTTAATGATTACTTCCCCCCGCTTCTTGCTCATCAAGACGAGCATTTGCGAGATGGAAAATAGTCCAATTAAAGCCGGCACCACGCCAATACCACTTAAAAGGTTGGGGCTGTTAAATGAGAAGCGGGGATAGCCGGATATAGGATCCATGCCAACCGTGCTGACCAGAATCCCGAAGGCGGCCCCCAGAAGGCCCTTAATGATGTTCTTACCACTTAAGCTGGAAACAAGGGCCAGGCCCATTATAGAAATCCAGAACATCTCCGCGGGGCCGAACTTTAACGACAGCTGGGCCAACAAGGGAGTAAAAAAAAGCAAAATAATTACCCCTATAATGCCACCTAGAGTCGAAGCGGTAATGGAAGCATAAAGGGCTTTATTACCCTCACCCTGCCGGGCCAAAGGGTAACCATCAAAGGACGTACAGGCCGCGGCAGCGGTACCGGGCGTGTTTAAAAGAATAGCCGAGATTGAACCGCCGTACTCAGCACCCATATAAATGGAACTGAGCAAAAGAAGTCCGGAAACAGGGTCCATACCCATGGTAACGGGGATAAAAAGGGCCATCCCGATGGGTGGCGTCAGCCCTGGTAGGGCGCCAACAATAATGCCGACACATACTCCTAACAGCATAGATATCAAGGTTTGGAATTGGAAAATGGCTTCAAAAGTAGAATAAATATGCTCCACTAGTTACCACTCCCTGTTGGCATAAGATGTCAACATCAGGTGTAACTGCCTGGCTTGTACGGGCGGCGGCCAACTTTGCCGCCGTCCGTACACCCGTTAAAAGGTTGTGTGTGGTTGTTATTTATCTCCTTTTTTGAAACTCTCGATTATCCAGCCGATATCTTTTTCTAGATCGCTCCTGAACTTGGTAGCCTCATTCATGGTCATATAGGTAACCGGCAGGCCCAACTTGTTCATTTCTTCAACAAAGGCCGGATCGGCAGCCATAGCTCCAAATGCTTTATCTAAATGCTCTTTAACTTCCTGTGGAGTACCCTTGGGAACGGAAATTTCCCGCGTTATATAGTTAACCACATTGTAACCCTTCTCTTTAAGTGTCGGCACATCGGGAGCCAGTTTAAAGCGCTCATCTGCAGCTACAGCCAGCGGACGCAAATTATCTGCCTGCTGCACCGCCCACATGGCGTTGGCGATCATAACGTCAACCTTGCCGCCCAAAACATCCTTCAATGCTTCAGAACCGCCCTTGTAAACTATACGCTTAACCTTGATACCTAGCTCTTTCTCTAACTGCAGGGTAAAGATGTGGTCGACGCCAAAATTACCGTTATTGGTTACGGTTAATTTTCCAGGGTTTTGCTTGGCATACGCAATCAGGTCTTCCAGTGTTTTAAACTGGCTGTCTTTACGGACAAATATGGCGCTGGGCAGGCGGCTCATAACGGCTATGGGTTCAAGATCATCCGGTTGATAACCCGACATTCCTTCCTTTCTCAACCTGGGCTGCACCAGGGTAGTAGGGCTAACTGTAGCTGCCAGGGTATAGCCGTCGGGCTTGGATTTGGCCGCCTCGTTCCAGCCGATTTCGCCGCTGGCTCCGTCCTTGTTAACCACGGCCATTGGTGCCCCAACGTACTTCTCACTGTATTTAGCCACTACGCGGGCAAAGGAATCAACTCCTCCTCCCGGGGCGAACGGCACGATGATGGTAATCGTACCCCTTGGATAGCCGATGCCCGGCTTTGTTCCCTCTGATTGTTTGGCATTGCCCTTGCAGCCTGTAACGATCGCAGTTAAGGCCATGGCCGCAGTTAAAAGCAGGGCCAGGGCTCTAAATTTTATTTTTTTCATTTCCAACCAACCTCCTCAATCTGGTATAGTAGCGTACCCCTGGGGCCTGACCACCGGCGTCATACAAACAAGCCCGTTGGGGTTGGTACCTGTACCCCCACCCGGAAAATAAGGTACAGGAGAACGGTAATTACCAGACCATAACCCGCGCACTTAAGCAAGTATCCTGGCTGGCAACCCTTCCCTTCCAGATACAATACCAGAATTAGCCAGAATAGCCCCAGGGTCAGGAAAAACCCAACAACAGGGATGACTGCTATACTTATTACCCACAGACAAACAGCCGGAATTATTTTAACCCACTGACCGGAAGATGCGCTCTGTTCACCCTGCTTTGCCTCTCCAGTTGAAAAAACTTTGGAAATAGCCTTAATGATTAAGGTAGCCGAAAGAAACAGAATAATATAAGCCATCAACCGGGGCAATAGACTTGCCTCTGGCGGGTAGGTGGATGTTTCGTAAAAAACCCAGGCGCTTAATAAAATCAGGCCGATGGAAGGTATAATATCTTCCCTCGCTTTGGACATAAATCCCCCCTCCTTCTTTAAATTTTTCTTACCGCAAAAAAGAACAACCAGCTTCCACCTCCCTAATTTCGATATTATAACCTTGGCCGTCCCAGGATAAGGCCATATGGGTTACCCTTCTAAATCACGGCTAATAACTTTTTATTTTATTTGTGCTTGCAAAAACAATACCAAAATCATAAGCCTTAGTTCCTCTCTAGATCTATGTGGATAAACATTTATTCCTAATCCTTTTTAGAGTGCCGTTCATCAAAGCGAAAAGGCCTTTATCAGGAAGAATGCCTGTGTTAACCCTGTCAGGCAAGGGCAGGTTAAGAGATTAATTTTTAAAATAACAAAAATTAAAATTTCATTTTTATTAAATTAAAAAAGGATTTTAAAAGAAATTATTGAAATTTACTATTTGGGGAAATAAGAGTAACCTGCAAAATTAATGCAATAGATAGTAACAAATGGTAATAAAAGTTTCGACTGGGAGTTCCAACCCTCGTTATTCCATGCCAGGAAATAACTAATTATTATGGGAACAGTAACCACTTAATTAATAAAATTAGTGCGCCACTCTGCCACGACACTCTACTTTCTGGCCAGCGACTTTGGGACACCGGAATTTATAATCGAAGCTAAGGAGGGGGGTTAAATATGGATTCTTCCCAGTATAACATATTGGATTTCATTAAATTACCCATCCTTATTATCGATAACCAGAAAAAAATCCTTTTTGCCAACCGGGAAATGAAAAAGCTATTTCCAGAAAAAGTAATAGCGTCAGGAATCGATTGCCATGAGATTCTAATATCTAATACAAATATTAATCAGGTTTATCAAAATAAAAAAGACTTATTGGGAGTTACTGAACGAATTAACAACCGGGATTACCTGGTAGATTACAGCCCCTATCTTGACGAGCAGGGGGAAATTGCCGGTATTCTGATGGTTATTCATACGAAACAGTGGATAGAGAAAGACTGGATAATGGCTGCTCTAGACGCTATTCCTGATGCCATTTTACTTTGTGACGAAACATTAACCGTAAGATATATTAATCCTGCCTATACCAGGTTAAAGGGGTTACGGTGGGAGGAAATTGTGGGGAGAAAAATTAATGAAGTGCGCTCGGGAAAACTAATTCCGGCCGTAATTAATTCGGGTATTCCTATAAATAACTTATACAGGGATATTGATAACGTTCCCTTTATAGTTAATATCATACCGATTATAAAAGAAAATAAAATTATCGGTGGAATTTCCATTTCTAAGGATCTGGAACAGGTCAAAGAGATGATTAATTCTTGCAATCACCCGATTGTTACTTTAAAGGACGGCAAAAGTAAAAATAATGAAAATGGCGATGCATTTAAAGATATAATTGGCGAAAGTTTACCTTTAATTCACACGCTGGAAAAAGCAAAAATAGCAGCGAAAGTGGACTCCAATGTTTTAATCTTGGGTGAAAGCGGCACGGGAAAAGAGCTGATTGCCCGCGCCATTCATAACGGCGGTAAACGTAAAGGGGGGTTTTTTGTAGCCATTAACTGCGCGGCCATTCCTCAAAACCTGATGGAAAGTGAACTCTTTGGCTACGAAGGGGGGGCTTTTACAGGAGCTACCAAAAAAGCTAAAATTGGTTTGTTCGAACTGGCCAACCGAGGAACAATTTTTCTGGATGAAATTGGTGAGATGAGCCTGCCCATGCAAAGCAAGCTTTTACGCGTACTAGAAACCAAAACCATCCGCCGGGTCGGCGGGCTTCAAGAAATCCCGGTCAATGTCAGGGTTATTGCCGCCACCAACCGTAATCTGGAAGCCATGATTGCCCAGGGCGAGTTCCGGGAAGATTTATATTACCGTTTGAACGTTTTCCCCATCCGGGTCCCGCCTTTACGGGAACGTGTTAATGATATCCCCCTCCTCGCCCGGCACTTCATCCAGAAATTATCAACCTCGTTAAAGAAAAAAGTAACCTTATCGGAAGCCTCTTTGAATTTATTACTAAGCTATGACTGGCCGGGCAATGTTCGGGAGCTGGAAAACGCTCTGGAATATGCTGTTAATATGACCAACTCTCCCTTGATTGAGCCGGAACACTTTCCTCCAGCTATTTTACAAAAGCAGGGCGGCTTAACGGATCAAATTAATAAAGATAAAGATAATCATCAACTTTTTTCGCTGGCCTCCCTGGAAAAGCAGGCCATCCAAGCGGCAATTAAACATTTCGGCACCTCCACAGAAGGCAAAAGAAAGGCTGCCGGCGCTCTAGGCATATCCTTAACAACTCTTTATAAAAAATTAAAAGATTACCAAATCGATTTATAATACAACGCAATATAACGTAATCGGTTATGTTTTTACGTTCACCCAAAACCACATGGCCATCTTCCTGACCATGCCCTACCGCGCTGTTCTCTGGTGCCTGTCTTTTTTGACTAGCAGTCCGTATTGCCATCATATGGTGTACATGGTAATATATGCTAAAGGAGGATGGCCATGGTCTATTTAACTTTAAAATTGCCTGGTCCGTTAATAAGGCTTTTCGACAGGAGGTACGTCGGCATTTACGTATCGTCGCTGGCGTTCCTTATTCTTATCAACGTGCAGTTTCCGGACACCATAAGCCCGCTGGGGGCTAAGCTGATTGCCGTGCTGGCAAGCATGCTAATTATCTGGGTAACCGAATCGGTGGATTACTCCACCAGCGCCTTTTACCTGATAGGGATATTAACCCTGGCCCTGGCGGACTGTCCCGACCCGGCAGGTAACGGAAAAACCATCGGTACCAGGGAAGCGCTGGCCATGTCTTTGAGCGGGTTTGGTTCGGAGGCCTGGATATTGGTAACCGCGGCTCTCATCCTGGCTTCGGCGGTTAGGGAGAGCGGCCTGGGCGAGCGCATCGCCTACTGGATTCTGCTGGCCGCCGGCCCCAAGCCGAAAAACATCCTGCTGGGAATGCTGCTGATGTCCTACCTGACAAGCATCTTTATTCCGGCCCAGGCGGCCAACGCGGCTTTAATGTGCACCGTCGGACTAAGCATCATGGAGATATACAGGATAGACAAAAGCGACAACTTCGCCAAGGCGGTCATGCTCATCGTGGCATTCGGCACGGGCATTGCCGGCCTGGGCATACAGACATCGGGGGCGCCCACCATACAAACTGCGAACTACCTGGCGGAAGCCGGATACCCGATCAAGTGGCTGTCCTGGGCCATCTACGGCATGCCCTTTTCCATCGTCGCCGGCCTAGTATTGTATATCCTGATTTGTTCAAGGTTCCCCACCAAAAAACTGCCCGGCGAAATCGCACTAATCAGGCAAAAACTGGCGGCCATGGGCCCCGTGTCAGCCCGGGAACTGAAACTGGCGGCCATTATGCTGGCTACCACTGCGCTCTGGGCCAGCGAACACAAGCTGCACGACATCGACAGCAGTACGGTTTCGGTTTTGGCAGTGATGACCCTGTTCCTGCCCTTTAACAACATTACCACCTGGGACCGGCTGGTGAAGAACATCAACTGGGGTATCCTGTTTCTTTTCGGCGCCGCCATCTCCCTGGGACAGTGGCTGTTAAAAAGCGGCGCTGCCTCCTGGATGGCCCAGAACACCATTAGCCTGCTCAACCTGCAAAAACTAAGCCTGCTCCCCATTGTAGCCGTATCGGTGGTCTTTTTTTCACTGATGTCGCTTGTCTTTTCGGCCAGGGCGGCAGCGGTGGCCGCCCTGGTCCCGGTGGCCATAGGATTTGCCGAAAGCTTTGCCCGGTCCCACGGTGTAACGGTGTGGGGCTGCACCCTTATATTCTATTACGCGATCCAATATTCCGTCTTGCTGCCGGTGAATACTCCCATGTCCATGATCGCTTACTCCACCGAGACCTTTTCTGCCAGGGATATGCTGCTCACCGGCGCACCCTTGATCGTAGTTCTGATGCTGATCACCCTTCTTTTCGCAAAAACCTACTGGCACTGGCTGGGCCTTGTTTAGCGACATCAGTCAAACTTAAAAACCTCCTCAAGAAAGGGTAAGTTGTAGTTTTCCTTTCTGAAGTTGGAAATATTTAATCTCGCGTCGCCCCGCCAATTCTTTAAGAAGTACGGTCAGAGGAGTCGTAGCACTCAGGTACCGGCTGCAGTCATTCCGACTGGCATAGAAATTCTTAAGAGTTTGCGGGCTATAATACACATATAGCAACAGCTCTTCATCTGAAGCAAACGGCCCCTGCGTTGCCCTTATTTTGTCAAGCACAGGTTCAAGCAATTCAGCCGGACGACCTGAAACCGGTTGCGCATTGCCTGCAATGCGATCAAGGACATTTGGATCAATAGGGGCCGCCAGTTCGCCATAATACCCAAGAGCGTATTTCCTAATCTCATCGGGAACGGTCCGGTAACGTTCCCCTTCAATTACGTTGAGGGTCGCCTGAACCCCCACGTATTGGGAAAGGGGTGTAACCATAACCGGATAACCAAGTTCCTGGCGAATGCGCGCCACCTCATCCAAAACTTCGGGTAAGCGGTCCTGTATTCCAGCTTCAGTTAACTGGCTGACCAGGTTAGAAATCATCCCGCCGGGAATTTGATGCTGGTATTGCCGGGGGTCGTATTCCAGTATCTGGCCAAGCGGCTTGCCCTCCCTTTTTGAAACCCAGGTAAAGTACGCAGCAGTTTCCTTGAGCAATTTATCGTCCAGCTCAACCGCGCGCCCCATCTTGGGCGCGTACCTGGCTATAAATTCTGTGGGCGGGAGAGATTCACCTTGCGCTAAGGGGGAAATGGCCGTGGCAACCATATCGACGCCAAGCTTGATAGCTTCCAGATAACAAACCGGAGCCAGTCCCGTCAGGCAGTGACAGTGCAAGATTAACGGAACTTTACCCATAGCCTTCTGTAACGCAGGGACCAAAGTACGGGTGCGCTCCGGCGTTAGCACGCCACTGGCATCTTCAAGCATCACCGCATCCACGCCCAACCGGATGAGTTGCTGGGCCTTTTGCTTGTAGTACTCGTCGGTGTGAACGGGGCTCTGCGCGTAGACCAACCAGCCAATCACATACAGGCCGGCATCTTTTCCCACCCGGACGGATAACTCCATATTGCGTATATCATTGAGGCCATCAAACACCATCAGGCCGCGCACCCCGTTTTTGGCTGCAGTACGGATTGTTAATTCCACCACGTCGTCAGGAACAAGCTTCCAGCCAATTGCCGTCAGCCCCCGGACAATAAAGCAAAGGGGTGTCTTGGGAATCAGCCGACGCATGAGCCTGAGTCGCTCCCAGGGGTCTTCTCCCAAATACTTTACACACGTATCAAAAACAGCCCCGCCAGCCAAATTGATCATGAAATACCCGGTCTCGTCCATGGTGCGGGCAATTGGCGCCATCATTTTGGTGGTCATGCGGGTGGCCCACAGGGACTGGTGGGCATCCCGCAGGGTTTCATCAATAAACTTCAATTTCACCGGTCATTCCCCTCCCACGTATTAAGAGCCACTTTGAAAAACCTTTATTGTTACCGGCTGGTATATGGCAACTTAAACCAGTACCTAACCGATACGAACAAGGCAAGAAAAGTTAAAGCGTAGATTAAAAAAAGCACCTGGTAGCAAAACCACCCGATTACATAAGCTCCCGCTGCAGCCACCGTCCCGCCGCCAGCCATGTAACAACAGGCCACCATACATAAAGCGGCCCCCCTTGCCTGCAGGCTGAACTCCGAAACTATGGACAGCAAGGTTACGTGCGTAAAGATAAAGGTCAGGCCCAGAAAAATTGGTGCTGGAACGATCAACCAGAGAAGCTGGTTTCCCGCTAACAAGCAAAGGTTTGCCAGCATCCCGGCAATTAGCCCAGCCAGTATTACTTTCTGCTGGCCCCATTTCCCTGCCAGTTTACTGCTAATGCCCGAAAACACCAGCGTCGTTAAGCCAAATGTCGAGATAATCAAACCAGTAACCTCAAAATTTAGGTCCAGGGCGGATGTCATATAGGCTCCAAAGTATGATGATAACCCTAAAATCAAACCACCTTCTGCAAAAATAACCAGATATGTTTGGCGATTCTTTGCCGCCAACAGGATCATTTTATAACTAGCAATAAAATTAATGTCCTTATTTTTCCAAGAAACCAGGCTTCTCTTAACTGGCAATAACATAAATACCGAAATAAAAGCAGAAAAAGCAATGAGGGCATACATACTGCGCCAGCCAAAATATGCTACCACAATCCCCCCTGCTAACATGCATACGCACTGACCAACCATGGATAAACTCTGAAAAATGCCCAGCGCCAGCTGCCGTTCTTCTGGCAAAAATGTATCGCTAAGTAAAGCGTTGGAAACAGGCAGCACCGGCGCTGCGAAAATCCCACTTAAGGCCCTGAAAATAACCAGACTGGTAATTCCCGTAGCAAATGAGCATAAAAATGTGAAAATAATGAAAAACGTCATTGATAATACAATTATTTCTATCTTTCCATACCGGTCAGCCAGTGGGCCGGCAAGCAATGTGGCTAGCCCGAAGCCGAGAAAATACGCCGTAATTATTATTCCAGCCTGCTGGGCCTGCAACCCGAAATCCCGGGCAATATCCGGAATTAACAGGGACTCGGCAAAATTACTGGCCCCAATTATCAAACCAGCAACCCCTAAAAGCCATAATATTAACTTTTTGGGCACTCGGCAGCATCTCCTCAATAAGCAGGGGCACCTGTAACAGGAAGCCTTGATGGCCGTTTACGGGGTCGGCCATCAAGGCGTTATATGACGAACATTTCTTTAAAATAAAGTCTTAACTGGCCTGTACAAGACGGAAGTTTCCCTTTTGAATATAAACATACTTGACCTGGGGGCGTTTCGCCAGTTCTTTAATCAGGACAGCCAGCGGAGTCCGCGCACTCAAACCAGCAGCGCCGGAACGCCGGCTGGCATAAAACTTTTCCAGTGTGGGCCGGGTGTAAAAGATATTAAGCAACAACTCCTCATCTGAGGAAAACGGTCCTTGCTCGGCCTTTATCTTCTCCAGCATGGGTTCAATCAACTCACCTGGCCGTACGGTAATGGGCTGCTCATTGCCAATGATCCGGTCAAGAATATTCGGTTCGATGGGAGCAGCCAGCTCGCCGTAATACCCCAGGGCATATTTCCGGATTTCATCGACCACGGTACGGTAACGCTCCCCTTCCATTACATTAAGAAGGGCTTGGACTCCCACGTATTGCGAAAGCGGGCTCACCATAATCGGGTAACCAAGTTCTTCCCGCACACGGGCTATTTCTTCCAGGACCTCGGGTAGGCGGTTTTGAAATCCTACCTCGGCCAACTGGCTTCTCAGGTTGGAAATCATCCCACCCGGTATTTGATGTTCATAATGGAACGGGTCATATTCAACCATCCGGCCCAATGGTTTCCCTTCCCTTTGGGCCACCCCGGTAAAATAATCGGCAATTTCCTTCAGCCGGTTGTCATCAAGGCGAACGTCAACGCCCATCCTGCGCGCGTGTTTAGCGACATATTCCGTTGCCGGCAGTGACTCTCCTTGAGAGAGGGGAGAAATGGCGGTGTGTACCATATTCACGCCCAGTTGGATAGCTTCAAGATAACACATGGGAGCCAGCCCCGTCATGCAATGGGAGTGCAATACCAGCGGCACCCCCCCCATCGCCTCACGCATTGCCGGAATGAGGGTGCGAATCCGCTCCGGAACTAACAGGCCGCTGGGGTCCTTTAACATTACCGCATCCGCGCCTAACTGAACCAGCTCGCGCGCTTTGCGGACAAAATACTCATCGGTGTGTACCGGGCTGAGGGTATAGACCACGCAACCAATTACATACAGTCCCTCTTCTTTACCCACCCTGATGGTGAGGGCCAGGTTGCGGGTATCGTTCAAGCTGTCAAAGATCATTAAAGCACGGATTCCGTTCCGGGCCACAGTGCGCACTGTAAGTGCCACCACATCATCAGCGTAAACTTGCCAGCTCCAAACGTTTTGCCCGCGGGTAATAAACATCAACGGAGTCTTTTGAATTAGCTGGCGCATTATTCTGAGCCGTTCCCACGGGTCCTCCCCCAGATACTTTATGCATGTATCAAAAACTGCTCCTCCCGCCAAGTTAACAATAAAATAGCCCGCCTCATCAATTGTCCTGGCAATGGGCACCATCATCTCCGTGGTCATACGGGTGGCCCATAGCGACTGGTGAGCATCACGAAGCGTCTCGTCGATAAATTCTAACCTAGGCAAGCTTTATTCCTCCTTGCCAAAACGATTTTCCAACCACCGGGTATTAAACGTCCCAGCCTGAAAGTCTTCATTTAACAACAGTTGCTGGTGAAAGCTAATGGTAGTCGGAATACCTTCGATCTCAAACTCCTGCAACGCCCGGAGCATCCGGCGGATTGCCTGGTGGCGGTCATTAGCCACCACAATTAACTTTGCCACCAGCGAATCATAATAAGGGGGAACCGTGTATCCTGCATAGCAATGGCTGTCCAGGCGAACCCCCATGCCGCCTGGGGGAAGAAACCGGGTAATCAAGCCAGGTGTCGGCTGGAAGCCGTTTTGAGGATCTTCGGCATTAATACGACATTCAATGGCGTGCCCGCGAGGTTGAATATCCGCCTGTGTTATGGATAGAGGTTCACCGGCAACAATGCGCAATTGCTCCTGAACAATATCGACTCCCGTAAGCATTTCAGTTACCGGGTGTTCCACCTGAATCCGCGTATTCATTTCCATAAAATAAAAGTTTTCCTGATCAAGGTCCACCAAAAATTCAACGGTACCCGCGCTGGTGTAGCCTATATGGCGCGCGATGGATACTGCCGCCGCGGTTAACCTGTCGCGCAGTTCCGGGGAGATTACGGGGCAGGGGGCCTCTTCCAGCAACTTCTGGTGACGCCGCTGGATGGTGCAGTCCCGTTCGCCCAGGTGCACCACATTGCCGTGCTGGTCAGCTAGTATTTGAACCTCGACATGCCGGGCGTTTTCAATATATTTTTCCACATACAGCAAGTCGTTGCTGAAAGCAGCTCCGGCTTCAGCCCGGGCACGGATAAAGGCATCCTTAACTTCTCCATCACTATTTACTACCTGCATCCCCCGGCCGCCTCCCCCGGCTGCTGCTTTTAAAAGCAAGGGGTAACCCACTTGCCTGGCTATCTCAATAACCTCATCCCAGTTTCCAAGTCCCCCTTCTGAGCCCGGTATAACCGATATACCGAGCCGGGCCGCTATCTGACGTGCCTTTACTTTATCGCCCATGGCCCGTATTGCCTCTGCCGAAGGACCAACGAAATGAATCCCGTTGTTGGCGCACGCTTCGGCAAAAGTTGAATTCTCAGCTAAAAAACCGTAACCCGGGTGAATGGCATCTGCATTAGTTAATTTAGCAACGGCAAGAATGGCTTCCTTGTTTAAGTAACTTCGTGTCGCCGGAGCCGGGCCTATGCAAACTGCCCGGTCGGCCATGCGCACGTGCCGGCAACCCTTATCTCCTTCTGAATAGATGGCAACCGTCTCAAGCCCCAGTTCCTTACACGCCCGGATAACCCGCAGAGCGATTTCACCCCGATTGGCCACTAAAACCCGCCTAATATTATTCATCCCTGAAAATTCGCTCCTCCAGCTTTTTAAAAAGAGTATTTTCCTTTTTCAATTTACTCGCTGAGCGGTTCAATAACCATCAGGGTTTGGCCGTAGCCGACCATCTCTTCATTTTCCACACAAATTTCAACCACCCGTCCCTTACAGGGGGCCTTTATGGTGTTCATTACCTTCATTACTTCAATAATGCAAAGGGTATCCCCTTCCGTAACGATACTACCAACTTCCACAAAAGGCGGGGCGCCAGGAGCAGGTGAGCGGTAAAAAGTTCCCACCATCGGGGCCTTTACCATCACCATGGTTTCTTCCCGACCAGGTGCAACCGTTATCGCTTTTTGTTCCAAAACCGCGTCCTGAATGGGAGTAGAGTCTTCCTTAGTTTCCCCACTGCCCCTGGAATCAAGTGGTAAACCAATCGCCTCTCCCACCGGCTCGTCGGCAGACATTACCGCTCCGGATAAAGCCTCACCGTTACCACTACGGTTATATTTTTTTAAAACCAGCTTAAAATCTCCCCACGCTATATTCAACTCCTGACATTCACACGAATCTATCACTCTCAAGATCTCCATTACATCTTCGTAGCTAAGTTGCATTTTTCTTCACCTCATTCTAAAAGTTTGTCTAAGCAACTATACTTAAAAAAGTTATTTTTAGAATAAAGTTAAGTCAATTATCTAATTAATCATCCCTCCCTTGAAGAATATGATAACATTATTTTAAACTTAAACAAATATGAATCATCATAACTCAAAAAGCAAATTCAATGCCAGTGGGAAAGCGCCGAGATTATGGAATATACGCTTAACTGAAAGGACCAGTTGATGTATCGCAGCATCAAATCTATAAAATTTCCATGAAATTTAACATCAAAGCGATGTAAAAACAATTCACTGCATTATAATTTTATATTTTTGGGCTTTCCGAACAATTGTAGATTGATCGACATTCAGCGCCCTGGCAGCTTTCCGGGTGCTGCCATAACATTTTAAGGCATGTTCAATTAATTTTTTTTCCAATTCCTGTATGGCACGTTTTAAGGGAATAGAATGTCCTTTAGTATCTATTTTTAAAGCATTAAGGACATTTTCTTTACTTTGTACAATCTGCGCTGGAAGATGTTCAGGATTAATCTTATCACCTTCGCATACAATTACAGATTTTTCAATTACATTCTTTAACTCCCGAATATTACCAGGCCACTGATAATTTAATAGACATTCCATAGCCTCAGATGAAAAATTTTTTTCAAATCCATATTTTTTATTGAACATCTGCAAGAAATAATTAACCAAAAAACTCAAGTCCTCCATCCTTTCGCGCAGCGGCGGGATCATTATGGTTACCACATTCAACCGGTAGAAAAGATCTCGCCGGAAAGTGCCCTTATCTACCATTTCGCTGAGGTCTCTATTTGTTGCGGCAATAATTCGCACATCTACTTTTTTAGGATTACTCCCACCCACCCTAAGCACCTGTTTTTCTTCGATCACCTGGAGCAGCTTGACCTGGAGGTTTAATGGTAATTCACCTATTTCATCTAAAAAAAGGGTTCCGCCATGGGCAAGTTCAAATAAACCAGCTTTCCCACCCCGTTTGGCCCCGGTAAAAGAGCCATCCTCATAGCCGAAAATTTCCGATTCCAAGAGACTGTCGGGAATAGCCCCGCAATTAACCTTTATAAACGGACCGTTTTTGCGAGTACTTAAATTATGAATAGTTTTGGCGATTACATCTTTACCCACTCCCGTTTCCCCTAAAACCAAAACCGTTGAATCAACCTTGCTGAGTCTTTTAACCAGATTCAATATTTCCTTCATCGGCTCGCTACAAAACACCATTTCATCAACCCGGTAGATGCCGGCCTTTAGCTCCTCCAACTCTTTTTTATATTCATCCGAAATTTGCCTGGCTTTTTCAATTTCAGCTTTCAGGTTCATTATTTCAGAAATATCCCGGTTCTGAGTGATTACCCGCCATATATTGCCTTTCTTATCAAAAATCGGCTTTCCTGTATTTAAAACTGTTTTTAAACCATCTTTAGTTTTTATAGTGGTAATAATGGACACGGGCTTCTTCTTTTCCAAAACCTGCAGGCAGCAGGAGTCGGCGAAATAACCTTCGGCCTGCAACTCTCTAACATTTCTTCCTATAAATGTTTTTGCCGGAATTCCGGATAACTTTTCATAGGCGCCGTTCACTCTAAGGGTAACGCCATCTTGATCTAACACCCAGATCCCATCGTCAAAAGATTCAATTATAGCATCCAGCTCTTCATTTTTTAAGGAAGCAGCACAGAATTCTGTGCTACACCGGTTCTGTGCTGCTTCTGGCTTTAATACAGACAAAGCTCCCATAATTTCCCGCCCTTTTTTTAGCGGAATATTCCTTACCCGGGCAGGTATCCCATTAAATACCCGCCTTTCATCAATCTCACGGCCGGTTTTTACAGTTTCCGACAACCCAAGATCAGGAATTATCTGATCAATTGCCTGCTGATTTACCCTTTGGAAATCAACTTTAAAAAACAACATGGCGGCATTGTTAAGCAGCGCAATTTTCTCTTCCGCGTCAATGACAACAACAGGTTCTTCGAAGGCGTCAAAAATCTCCTTTGCCAGGGAAATGCCCACTTGCTGAAGCAATTCCTCCATCAAGGACTCCTCCTCACCACCATTTCACCAATTCGGTTACTTTGTTACGAATTTCTACAAATTGCGGGGAGGAAAAATCCCGGGGCCGCGGCAAATCAACAATTACCTCGTCTTTAATCGTGGTGGGTTTTTGCGTAAAAACTATTATCCGCTCTGCCAGATAGACAGCTTCTTCTAAATTATGGGTAACAAAAATAATCGTCCTTCGCTTTTTTTGCCAGATCTCAATTAATTGATTTTCCAAATGAAACCGGGTTTTTTCATCATTCTGGCCAAAAGGCTCATCCATCAGCATCAAGTCAGTCTCGCTGCAGAAGGACCTGGCTATATCGACCCTTTGTTTCATTCCGCCGGAAATCTGGTGAGGATAAAGGTGTTCAAATCCTTTTAATCCCAGTAGTTCAATAACTTCACTGACACGTTTTACAATCTCGTCCTTAGGAAACCCTTTAATCTCCAAACCTAGCTTGATATTATCCCATACGGTTCGCCAGGGAAAAGCCGAGGATTCCTGAAATACAAAGGAAATATTATGTTTTTGCGGGTTCACTTCTTCACCGTCAATGGTTATTCTCCCTTTCGTCGGCGGGAGCAACCCGCAAACCACGTTGGCTAGCGTCGTCTTACCGCAACCAGTTGGCCCGACAATACACAAGAATTCATTTTCATAAACCTCAAAATTAAGATTATCCAGAACCAGTAAATCACCAAAACTTTTGCTAAAGGATTCAAATTTAATTTTTACCTTACGTTTGCTCAAACAGCCACACCCCCACTGGTCAAATCTTCAGATACATCCGAGAGGTCACTGATCTTCTTGCGAATGGCCAGAAAACGGGCGTCAGTAAAATTCCGGGGGCGAGGCAGATCAACGTATACTTCTTCAATAATCCTCGCCGGAGCATGAGAAAATACCAATATTCTTTCAGCCAAAAACACTGCCTCTTCAATATTATTCGTGATATATATTACCGTTCTTCTCAACTGCTCCCATAACTTTAAAACCTCTTGCTGCATTAGATAGCGAGTTTGCGCGTCCAGTGAGCCAAAGGGTTCGTCCAGGATCAATAAATCGCTGTTATCAATACAAAAGGCCCTTGCAATAGCAACCCGCTGCTTCATGCCTCCTGAAATCTGATGGGGGTAATAATTCTCGAATCCTTTCAATCCAACCAGATCGATCATCCCTTGAACTTTTTTACTCACGTCCTGACCGGTCTCATTTTTTACTTCCAGACTAATTTTTATGTTTTCCCAAACTGTTCGCCAGGGTAAACAGGAGCGGGCTTGAAATACATAAGCAATGTTATGTTTACCAGGGTCCACCGGTTCACCACCCACGGTAACCGCTCCCTCGCTCGGTTTCAACAACCCGGCAATGAGATTAGCTAAAGTGGTTTTTCCAGAACCGCTGGGCCCGACAATGCACAAGAACTCGTTTTCATAAATAGCAAACTTAATTTTATCCAAAACCAATAAATTCCCAAAACGGTGCGTAACATCCACCTGCACCTTGGATTGCCTATTAGCCCTGCCCATAGTTCCACCCCTTTTTACAGGCTAACTTCCGCACGCCATCTGAACAGTCTTTTTTCAATCCTGATCAGGACTTCATTTAAGATAAACCCAATCAAGCCAATAAACAGCATCCCCACAACCACTTCATTCATGCGCATTAAATCAGCATACTTCAAAATGAGCCGACCCAATCCCACGGTTTCCCCGCCGATCATTTCGGCAGCCACGATACACATCCAGGCCACACCCAGGCTTACCCGCATCCCGGCAAAAATATCGGGAAGCACTGCCGGAAAAACCACTTTTTTAATTATGAAGCTCCGGTTACCTCCGTAAACTTTAACCACATCCTTCCAGATGGGGTCAACCCGCGGGACGCTTACCATTGTATTGATAAAGATGGGGAAAAATGCCCCCAGCCAGATCAAGAAGACATACCGGGAAAACCCGACCAGCAGAACAATGGCCATTGGCACCCAGGCTATAGGTGGGATAAATCTGATTGGCTCAATAATCGCGCTTGTTCTTTCATAAATTGTCGGGTACAAACCCATCAGCAATCCCAATGGTACCCCCATAATCAGGGCGACAAAAAACCCGGCCGCAATCCTCACGGTACTAACCCAGGTATGCTCCCACAAAGTGTACCCTTCCAAATCGCCATGAACAATTAAATTTACGAGCGCATTTACCACCCCGTCGGGAGTGGGAAAAAATGAGGACTTGAAAAGAGAAGCCAGCAAGGACCAGATTGCCACAAAAATTCCAAGGCTGATTAAGTTATAAAACAGCTTTTTAAGGCCCGGGGCATTAAACGCCCCGGTATTTATTTTGGCTTTTTTATTGACTATGGTGGTTCCCACATTACCGCTCATTAAAACCCTTCCTTTCAAGCCAATTTAAACTTCTCACTGAATTATTATTTAAATTCGCTCTTTACCTTTTCCAGGAAAGACATGTCCATATGACTCTTAAGAAACTGTTCCACATCTGGGACGGCCTCCCGACGGATCTTGCCCGTCTTGATGGCGTCTTCCACTTCAAACTTCAAGCTAGGCAGGTCGACTTCCGGCTTATCCACCGTACAAGTAGTGAAAGCAAGCTTGATTACCTCTTCTGACTTGCCGGTTAACTTGCTTATAATCTGCACGCTTTCGCTAGGATTTTCCTGGATAAATCGCACAGCTTTATATAAAGCACGCACAAATTTTTCCACGGCCTGGGGGTTCTCCTTGATTAACTTGCCCGTCACGGCAACTTCACAACTCTCTGCATTGGGCAGGACGGGTTTTTTTAGTACGTAATGCGCGCCATAATTGGTCACTGCATCGGCACAAATCCATTCCCAACCGGTAAAACCGTCAATTTCCCCCTTCTGGAAAAATACCACCAAGTCCGTAATCTTACCGTGAACCAGCCGGGCAAACTTGATTCCTTCCTTTTCCGCAGCTAGGCTTAACATAGTGTTTTGAATGGTTCCTAATCCAGGAGTCCCTACCACTTTCCCATCCAGATCTTTAAAAGTGGCAATATCCTTCCTGGCCACCACCGGAGCGTTGTCTTTGGTTATGGACATCACAATTTTCAAATCTGCACCTTCCGCCGCGGCCTGTAAAATCGGAGTACTACCGGCCAGGGCCACATCCAGCTCGCCCTTTGACATAGTCATCATCATATTTGGCCCGTTGGTAAAAACCCTGCGCTCAATTTTAATACCCTCTTCCGCAAAGAAACCCTTCTGCATGGCAATGTGAAAAGGTGCAAAGACCAATTCAGCTCCGGTTATGTCCCCCACTGAAATGCTCATTTCATTGTCGCTTCCTGCCTGCCCGCCCTGCTCGCCTTTGCCGCCGCAACCGCCCAAAGTAAAAATCATTAACGTAACCAATGTAACCAATACCAGCATCCATGATTTTTTATTAAATAACTTATACATAAACAGCCCTCCTTTAAATCACACGGGTTTAAATTTAAATCCATAACGAATGACTCCTTCCAGGCTGTATAAAACCCGGAACACCATCTGTACCTCCTGACCTATTTTCACCTCCTCCAGGTCGCAATCTGTCAACTGCCCCATCACCCTCACTCCTTCTTCCAGATCAACCAGGGCAACCCCGTAACTGCCGTTAAGTTTAACCTGTTCAGCATATTCCCCCGGCGCCCCGCCAGCAGCAATCCAGGTAAAAGAATAAATCTTTCCCCTTCCGGAAGGAACAACCTGTTCAAATTCCCTGGCCGAACAATTGGTGCATAAAGTTGGCGGGGGGAAGTGATAAGTACCACACTCCTTACATTTCCAGCAAGTCAATTGATATCTTTCGCTGATGCTTCGCGTGTAAGCCGGTAAAGAAATATGAGCTCCCACTTTTGACCCTCCCTAATTTACCCCAATGAGCCTCAATTTTTTTAAGTAAGTTAGATAATCGATATAAACTTTGCTGCTTTCCAAATCATTAATAAAACCAGCCATAATATCAGGCACTTTTTTAACCTTTAAGATCACCGCATCGCTGCAGGCCCCCGACCCGTAAGAAACCATTAAAATATTCCCTTCACCAATTTCCGCCAGGCAACCCGCCAATTCCATAAATACCATGCAGGCCCCTGTATCACCAACCTTTGAAAAAACCTTAGTTCCCCAAACATGCTGCTCATCAAACCCCAATTTTTTCGCCAGCATTAAAGCGCTCCTGCCATCTTTAACCGGAAGGATAACCTTATTTATCACACCAGCTTCATCTAATTTCTGCAATGCTGCCCGGGCCGCTGCTAAAATAACCTGCTGCGACCCCTCTTTATGGTAGGCCCGCAACTCCAGGTCATCGACAAAGCTTTGCGTATCCCGACGGAACCTTTCCCCTAGTAACTCCGCGCAAACTGACGCCGATGTATTAATTTCAATAAAAACATCCTCTCCGCTCACCAGCATGGCCACCGCCCCGGCTGCAAAGTCAGCTCCAAGGGGTCCCCCCTCCAAACCTCTGGGAGCATCGGAAATTATAACCAATACCGGCTTTTTCCGGTTATGCACAAAATCCACGCAACTTAACAGGGCGGCGGTCCCGGCTTGTGTGCTGCCGCTGAAAACCCCCGCAAATACATCCTTGTTCAAGCCACACGCCTGGGCAATTGTACTGATAACATTCTTTTCAACATATGGAAATGAAGTGGAGGCGACAAAAACACCCCCAATCAGGGCGGGCTCGCACCCTCTATTCTTCAGGGCCCGCTTGGCCGCTTCAACGCCCATGGTAATTACATCTTCATCGTAATTCATTACCGTCTTTTCCTCAACTGGAAACGAAGGCCAGCATTTTTGATACTCGTTCTTGTTAATCCGGTAGCGGGGCAAATAAACTCCCATACCGCTTATACCAACATTCATCACCACGTTCTGCTCACCTC
Source organism: Desulfofundulus sp. TPOSR (assembly GCF_011393055.1). Taxonomy (NCBI): domain Bacteria; kingdom Bacillati; phylum Bacillota; class Clostridia; order Eubacteriales; family Peptococcaceae; genus Desulfofundulus; species Desulfofundulus sp. TPOSR. The sequence continues at coordinate 406,503 of NZ_JAAOEF010000004.1, forward strand.
ATTCCAAATATACAAACGGTAGCAGTACCGCCAAATCCGCCAGCATTGTGAGTCAGGCCCACTTTATTATTTTCAACTTGCCGCTCCGGTTCCGCTTCTCCCCGGATTTGCTTAAAAACTTCAACTATCTGCGCCGTCCCGGTAGCTCCAAGAGGGTGCCCCTTGGACTTGAGCCCCCCGCTTGCATTTACCGGCCTCATACCACCCAATCTTGAATGGCCAGCCTCAACATATTTCCCGCCTTCGCCTTTGGGACAAAAGCCGAGGTCCTCGTAAGCCATGATCTCGGCAATGGTAAAGCAATCATGTACTTCGGCAAAGGAAATCTCCTGGGGGCCGATCCCGGCCATCCGGTAAGCCATTTGGGCAGCCCGGATGGTTGCCTTCAGCGCAGTAATTGTTTTTCTGTTGGTAATTGAAATCGTATCGCTGGCTGCTCCATAACCAAGGACGGTTACCGCCTTATCGGTATACTTTGAAGCTATCTCTTTAGCGCAAATGATTACCGCCGAGGCCCCGTCGGATGTGGGACAGCAGTCAAAAATATTAAGCGGGTAGGCCACAATCGGGCTTTTTAAAGCTTTTTCCAAAGTAATTTTCATCCTCAATTGGGCTTTGGGATTATAAAAACCGCACTCATGGTTTTTAACCGCTACCATGGAAAGTTGTTCCCGGCTGGTGCCGAAATCCAGCATGTGGCGCTGGGCCGCCAGGGCATAAGCACCGGGAAAAGTAATGCCCACCTGGCGCTCCCATTCATTGTCGCCTGCCACGCCCATCCACTGGCGCACCTGTTTGCCGGAAATTTCCCTCATCTTTTCCACCCCGCCGGCAAGGGCTACGTCGCAAACACCGGAAGCGACGGCCTGGACGGCGTTTATAAATGCAAAACTAGAAGAAGAACAGGCGTTTTCCACCCGGAAAGCCGGAATCCCGCATAACCCGATGGCCTCCACCATCTGGGCGGCCAGAAGGGCCAGCTGGCTACCGCCCACTCCCTGATTGCCGAAGAAAGCCATTTGAATATCCTTGATCTCCATTCCCTTATCAACACTCCGTACGGCTTCATCAAACGCCTCCAACAATAGTTCAGCGGCTCCTTTGTCCATCCGGTCGCCAAACCGGGACATGCCTGCCCCGATTACCGCTACTTCTCTCATAAACATCCCCTTCTTCAGTTAAACTCCTATTACATGGCGCAAAATATGAATCTCCTCTTCCGTCGGCGGTTCAGTTTCACCGACGTCTTCAGCTATTTTTAACTGCCAGGGAATAGCTTCTTGAATTTCTTCAATGGTTACTCCGGGATGGTACGTTTTCAAGAACATCTCCCCGGTTTGTTCGGAAAAACCAAAGACACCCTTATCCGTAACCATTACTTCCGGGCCGCCGCCCATTAAGCCGCAGGCTTTACGTTTGTCTCGACCTGTTAAAAATCCCGGGCTGGTAACAAAGTCTACTCTTTCTTTAAAGTTCCTTTTATTGTGTGGCATGATAATAATGATTTTTTTAGCCATCGAAGCAATGTCGTTGGCCCCTCCGCTTCCGGGCAACCTTGCGGCAGGTCGTTCGTAGGTACCAATGGCAGTGGTATTAATATTGCCGAACCTATCCACCTGGGCGGCTCCCAGAAATCCCACATCCAGCAGCCCGCTGCAGATATAATAGGCAAACATCTCATACAGACCGGTTATACATGTCGAGCCGGCTACAATGCTGGGATCGCCCACCGCCTTGGGCATCCTGGTCATATCGGCGTCAATAATCCCGGGCTCAAACATCAATATCAGATTGGGAGCTCTGGTTTTTTTAGCCAGCGCTGCGGCCAGCATGGGTAAACCAACCCCCACCAGGACTTTTTCGCCGTCGTTCAGCACTCTTGAAGCCGCAACAATCATTATCTCTCTTGGAGTGTAATCTCTACTGTACACTTTATCATTCATCCAGAATCACCTCATCTTGTCCCTTAATAACCGTAATTAACTGAATAACCGTAAAATGACCTGGCCTTGAGGGCTAAAACCCTGGCAAAGCCTAATTTCTCGAGGTACCCCTTACGGTCATTAACCCCCAATACCCATTCGTCCAGGTATTTCATAAAGCCATCCCTCGTTTTAGCCGATTGGGCATAAAACTGGTACATACCTTCATCCCGGTCATAATAACCCTGGACATAAGAAGGATGAGCGCCCCAGGGTTCTTCCACCACCGCATCAACCTTAAAGCCGGGAATAATGGTGCGATCCGGATCCCTCCTGATATCTTCCTCTGGCACTATCTCTTCCACGGAAACGATTACCTTACGGGCGGCCAGCGCCATTTCCCGGTGCAGTCCCAGGATTCCCCAGGCTTGAATATTCCCCTTCTGGTCTGCACGCTGAGCGTGTAATAAAGCAACATCTGCTTTTATAGCCGGAACCAGGCAGAGCTTTTCCCCCGTAAAGGGGCAATCCATTATCTTTAATTTATTGTTGACGCTTAAATAATCAGAGCCTAAATTAGTTCTAATGGGTAAAAAGGGCAATCCCTGCGCCCCAGCCTTGATAGCTGTGCAAAAAGCAAAGTGTGTATATTCTTCCACCTCCAGGGCAAAATTACTTTTTCCCTCAATCGCACGCCTGATTTCCGGACAGGGCCCCATCCCGGGAATGCCCATAAACCCGAATACTACTTTCTTAACGCAACCGGCTCCAACCATAAGATCGCCCAGCACTTCAGGGGATTCCTTGATCAAAATCAAGTTTTTTTTCCCCTGCCGGATGATTTCATGTCCCAGCGCAGTAGGAATCAAATGGGGAAACCCACTGATTAGGACGGAATCCCCGTCTTTTATAAACTGACGCACAGCTTCCCGCGCTGACATTACCTTCCCCATCCAACTCACCCCAATACAAATCATAATTTAAAAAGAGGGTTGCGGTTATTTTCACAAGCAATTGCTATGCCATAACTTATTACTTGAATTTTAAGGTTTCGGTCAAAAATACTGATGCACGCCACCATCAGTATTAAGAACTTTTAAAATATTTAGCCCCTTAAAGGTGATGGGGAATCACATCACCTTCCGATGCGGTTACCCATCACTTTTTAACTGGTATAAATTTTCGTTCCTTCTGGCCTGCCGGGGAAATAACACCCACCACCATAATAACCAGCCCGGCAGGCTCAATTAATGACACACTTTTAAAGAATCCCACAAAGGTAATAGGGAACTACCTTTTCTCGGCCAGACCGATGACCACCACGTTGGCCGAAGTGCCAATGATGGTCCACGCAACGTTAGAAAAAATGGTTGGTAAAATTTTGGAAGGTTACCTCGCTTTTACTCCATCCACCGGTTTAACCCGTAAGGGAAATCTCTCCCGAAAGAGGCTATACCCGTTGCTGGACAATGTTTAGTCCCGCTATTAAACTGGTATTCAGGAATAACATGGTAGTCATGATGGTCATGGTCATTCGTAGTCGTGGCTGGGGATATGTGGATAACTCGCAGAGTTATCCAAGCTCTTGTGGGCAGCCGGGTTTTAGTTTTGTGTACGACAGCATGGCAACTGTCGTACTTGCGGACAGGCCTGCTGCCCACAAGAGCGGCATATCCCCAGCCAATAAGACCCTCTAAAAATTCGATGTGGGGTGATTGCATGGGACGCCCCAGGTTTCACCGCCAAAATCTCCTGGTCCAAACGAATTCTGTCGAACAAAAATGCCTTTTTCACTGGCTGGTCAGGGAAAGCATGGACCGGTTTGGATTGTCCTTCGAGGAAGCCAGGTCCGTTGCTGCCAAAGGTCTTGATTTTCTGAACCAGGAAACGGACCGGATGATCAACCAGATTGTTTTCCCCCTCATTTCTGCCGAATATGCCCATCAGCGGGAAAAGTATTCTCTTCTACCCAAACGGCCGGTTGTGCTCACCCCTTTTGCACCGGATGATCTGGAGATTCACCGGGAATTTGGCCTGAAAGCCATGCAAAATGCGCGGCTGCTCAGGCTGATTGAAGAGGCCTATCTCCAGGGGGCGGTCTTTGACCAGCCCCACCTGTCACTGCTCACCAATATCACTGCCAAATCCATCCGGGAGCGGTTAAAACCCCTCTGGGAGAAAGGGGTTTGCCTTCCTCTGGCCGGTCAGGCGCTAAAACATCGCCGGAACCGGGTTTTTCGCAGTACCTTTGCCCTGCAAATGGCCATTTCCGGAGAACGACCCTCAAGAATCCGGGAAGAACTGTTTATCTCCGAATCCCAGTGGGAAAGCTGGCAGCTGGACTTCAGCCGGGTGGCCGCCCTGGCCGGTAAAGACTTGAACCGGGAGCATATTGCCCGGGTTACCGGTGTTCACCTCAGATTGGTAGACGAGTACCTGGAGCTGGCTAAAAGGGCTCCCAGAGGCTATCTTTCACGGCTAAAGGTGTCTTTGGGTCTTTTATCTGACCCGCATGAAGAGGAGGACCCGGCAGCCCGGCTTTTCCATGTATTGCAGGCGGAGCACAATTTCTCGCCGGCCAAAGCCCGGGCCTTTTTGTGCCTGCTGGAAAACCACCTGGAAGAACACAGGGACAACCGTCCTCCCGGCAGCGTGGTGTACTACGCCGTCTCCGACCAGGAGCCACCGGGCAAACCGCTGGACGAATGCCGGCTGGTACCCGTCAAATTAAGTTTTTACAGCCCCGAGGATGAAGAAAAGCTGAATCCAGACACCACTTCACAACTCAAGTGGCAGCGCATTTTACGCTATACGGGGGAGGCCAAAGCCCAGGGGGCATGTCTTGGCCAGCCGGATCTGGCCTTCCTTCTGGGGGTGCATCCCTCGGTAATCCAGCGCCTGATGAGCGAGAACAGGCAGGTGTTTGTTCCCACCCGGGGCAACCTGGCTGACATGGGGCCGGGTATCTCCCATATGAGCAAAATAGTGGAGCTCTACCTGCAGGGATACACGGAAACCCAGATCAAACACCGGACAGGCCACAGCTACGAGAGTATAGAGGCCTATCTAAAAACCTTTGCCACCTATGTGGGGCTTTGTGAACGCGGCCTGCCCTTGCCCCTGATCCGCAAGGTAATGCACCGTTCGGCAAGGGTGGTGAAAACCTGCGCCGCCCTTTACGAGCGGTTTAATCAACCTGAATACCAGTGGGTGCTCACACGCATCCGCCAGATATTCGCCCGCGAACAGGCGGTAAAAAAGGGGATGGTTCCATAGGCCGGAAGAGGTTCTCTTCTTACGACTCTTTGGGAGAGAAAAACCTCTTCAATGCCCAGCGTTGCGAATTAATCCGGCGTTTCGACCTGAACAAGGAATCCTGGCTGGCCGATGAGATCTGCTTAAGATTTAACCAGTTGATGGACGAAGATGAGGCCGGTGACGGTATTGAACGCTTAAAACCCGGAGAACTCCTGATCTCTTTTCAGGGGAAACGGGTGGTCATTCCTCTTTTATCTGCAGAAGTAATTTCCATCCTGCAGCGCAGCGGCAGCTTCTCCCGGGCTAAAGCCACGGTGGAAAAAATGGCGCTAAAGGCCGTAAAGCGTGTGGTCCCCGGAGCAACAATGGAGGACTTACGAGCCGTCATCAGCCCCAGGGACCGGCTGCCCCATACCGGGGACGGGGATCGTAAAAAGGCTGCTCTCCCCAGGTATCTGGCCGGTCCCCTGGCACCACCGCAGATGGTTAACGCCCGCACGGTGGACAGGCCCGCCGAGGACGATGTGCTGGTTCCCCAGGCAGTAGTGGATAAAATGCTGGCCTTTCTCGTGCAGGAAGAGCATATCAGCCGGGCCAGGGCATTGGCCATTATCTTCCGGCTGGCCTACCTGCGGGAGCTGTACTGCCCGCCCCTTAGCCGGGTAAGACCGGGACAGGTAGCCTGGATCGGCATCAGCACCACCGACCGTCAGCAAAGGGAGCACCAGACGGCCTACCGGGAGCAGGTGCCCCTGCTGCTCACCCTGCATACACAGGAGGAGTTAAAGCGCCTGGCCCGGGTCAAATCCTTAAGCGAACTGGAAGCCATTCAGCAGGCCCAGATGGCCCGGGTGCTTACTGAAGCCTACCTGCAGGGCGGTTTGCTGGCCCTGGTGGATCTGCAGCAGCTGTTCTTACGCTCATACCAGACTTTTTCGCGGCTTTTGCGGCAGTTCATGGTGGATCACCAGATGGTTTTACCCACCCCGGGAACGATACTGGATGCCGGCAGCGCCATGACCCACAAGGATATCATTATCGGCTTCTACCTGAAAGGGTATTTCAGCCATGACATTGCCCGGATCACCCGGCACAGCCCGGAGGCGGTGGACAGGTACATCGACGACTTTGAGCGGGTTTTAATTTTGCACACTTACGGCCTCCCGCTGGAATTGATGGCCCGGGTGGTCAAACGGGGGCCGACGCTGGTGGCGGAGTACCTGAACATCATTGCTGAACATTTCCCCGACCGGGAAGCTGTCAAGTCTCATTTAAGGCTGAAAGGGGTCAAAATTTAGCCTTACGGGCTATACCGGTTATCTGAACTTTAACACCCAATCCCAATAAAACCCCGGAAAATCAAGGCTTCCGGGACATAACGAGTTGGCGTGCCACAACATTTTACCTTATTGTGGTAGATATGCTAATTAATGATTGTCACATGATTTGGAACTCCTATTCCCAATGCTTTAAAAGCTTGAAAAGCATTTCCTGGTAATTCAGTTCGGCACAAGTATCTTATGCCTTCCAGGGTTAACTCGACAGCTTTTAGATTTTTTAAATCTCTCATGAGATACAAGTATTCAACCTGGCTGCCGGCCAGCTTGAGATACCGGTAAAAAGCCGATTCCAACACCAGCGCCAGAAAACAAACCATGACATGTGCCCTTACCCGGCGGTCTTTCCAGTGGTAGATTGGCCTTAAATCAAGGGTGGATTTTAATTCCCGGAAGGCCCTTTCCACCCGCCAGAGTTCTTTGTATGCCAGGGCTGCCTCTGCAGTGTCCAGTTGGGAGTTGGTCCTGAGAACATACTTCCCGTCATGACGGGCATCTTCTTCCAGAGCCTTCTGATCCACGGCAACATTGGCGCCTGATATTTTCAGAAACCTGCTGTAGCCACTGTTTGATAGCATTGATTTAAGACCTTTTTCATTGAGCTGTTTTTCCAATTTCTTGACAATCTCTTCCCTGGCTTTTCGGTCGTGCTCAGCCTCCATTGGGTTATAGCAGATAATGTAACGATTGGCATCATGCCAGACTTCTTTTACTTTCAAGTTCTCGGCCACTTCTTTATAACGGCCGCCCGTTTTCAACACTTCCGCAACCGCCTGCATCCGACGCATTTTTACGCCGACGATATATTCGATATGTTCTTTATCCAACTCATCCAGAAGTGTTGGGCTAACCATTCTCCGGTCGGCTACGAAGATTACCCGCCGGAGTAGAAACCGTGTTCGGGTATCATGGATGACCTTCTTGAAGGTCTCGATATCGGCAGTATTACCGGGAAAAACCTGGTGAGCCACCGGTATTCCTTCCCGGGTCATAAGCACACCCACAATAATCTGCACCCGGTCGGAGCGGTGGTCTTTGGAATACCCGTATTCCGCCAGACCTTCGGGACCATTTCCAGTGAAGTAGGTGGAGGTGGTGTCCCAGAAAACCAGATCCAGTTCCAGGTTAAATAGATTTTTCGTTTGCTCAAATAACTCCAGTTCAATGGTTTCCTTATGTAAGATGAGAAAGTCCAGTGCCCGGTAAAAATGGTGTAACTCCAGTTCCTTAAAGGCGGGCCGGTAGATCTCGTTGACCCATTCGTTGACCGCCCGCTTGGACAATGGGTCACTGATACGGTTTAGGACCATGGCGTATATGGCTTCATCAAGAGGGCTGGTTATTTCTGTTTTATCAAGAAGGTTTTTGATAATGGCAGCCAGTCCCAGCTTTTCCCACAGGTGCCGGAAGATCAGCTCGGTACCCCATTCTTTTGCCTCTAAGACCATGAGCCTGGCGGCTTCAGCTTGAACCCACCTCTTTTTTGAGAATTTAGCCAGGCTTTCAATTAAACGGTCGAGGCTACCCGACTGGGCATCTTCAATGCGGCCCAGGTTAGCAACAACTTTCTGGCGTACTTTACCGTTTTCACGAACACCTTCAACTATTTGCAAGTACGTCCTTTTAGTGCCATCTTTATTGGCGAAGGTTTTAGTCCTGACAAACATAGCATAGTCATTATAACATGGCAATACTGGATATTCAAAGGCAGTAAATGGTATACGTGGCACAACATTTTTTGATATTCCCAATATACATCCTTGATTTTACTGGGTTTTCAAGAGTTGATGGAGCCTAAAACCGGCTTTTACTGTCAAAGTTGAGTCCAAGGCAAAATTGATCTCCAGCTGTTTCCAAAGTCCGTTGAGTAACCAGGTGCCGCTCATTATATGTTATTTGCTACCAACCCGGAATCTGAATTTTGCGGTTACACTCTGAGAGTAAGGCCAAGCAGGTTCCAATAAGGAAGAATTATCAAAAACAAAATAAAAATAAAAATTAAAGACATCACTATCCCAAATTTTAAAATATCTCCAGATTTTAAATATGTGCCGTCGTATACCATCAAAAGAGGTGTAGATTGTGCCGGGTAAAAATTAAGTGTGTCTACAGTCATTGTTACAATGAGTCCGACCACTATCGGATTAATACCTACGAGGCTGGAGATTTTAAAAAATAAGGGTACCAAAATGGTTAAGCAAGCTGATATGTTAGGTATAAAGAGATGAAATACAGCTGTCAGGACAATGATAACCATCAACGAGCTTTGAACTGGCATGTACCTGGGGAAATGTTCGGCAACATATTGGCTAAACTGATCTATAAATCCATGTCTCTCCACAATACTGATTAAGGAAAAGAGCACACCTAAGATTATCATATTATCAAGAGCATTTGATTGCTGCACTTCCGACCATTTGGTAGGTGCGTGAAAAATTAAAATGAGCACAAGGCCTAATAGAGCAGGTACTACTGGATGAAAGCTATGCCAAAAATCAGCAGCCCACAGTAACATAACTAAAGTCATTATACCAATCAGTATATAATCATCCTTCGCAAAGGAAATCTTTTTGACCTTTAATTCTTTGCAGAAAGTTTCGTATCCTTTAGCAGCCTCCTCCTTCTGACGGCGAATAAGCAGGTATATCACTCCCGCGAGAATCAAAGTTAAATACGGTATCCCCATCAAAATAAACCACTGCCACCAGTTAAACCCGCCAAGTAAATCGGAACTAATCATAGGGGCTAAGCCACCGGTTAAAAATGCTGATGAGGCCAGGGGATTCAGCATACCTAAAACCAAAAGGATATCCCGGGCCTCTTTTTTCATTTCCTCAAGATCCATAAAATTCTTTAAAACCGGATATAGCATGGCATTCCTTGTTATGGACGAGGGAATTAACAACGCCATCGGGAACATTATTAGGACTACCAGCAAAAAAGCTGGTAACCTCCTTGCCAACCAGCTAGATAGAAATTTATATAATAGCATTGCAATGGATGACCTGGACAAGGCAGTTCCCATTATAGTTGTAGCCAATAAAAAAAATATTACTGGAGATCGAAAACCCGAAAACATATCGTGTAAATTCACAGCGGGAAAGTACATAAGTAAAAGAACAAGAACAATCAACGATGAGGCAACTGGGGAAGTAATTTCCATACTAAACAAAACCATTGTGGTAATTATTATGACAACCGCACGCCAGCTTAGGGGCATCCAGAGTGCGAGAATATTTAAAACCAGTAATGCAATACTAACAGCGTTCTTCAATTTCATTGTGTCCTACCTCCCAGTGGTGATGGTAATGTAAAAATAGACCACTAGCAGATGGAACAGGTAGATGAAACCCGGCGCCGGCAACGGCTAACCGCGGTGGTCAAGGACGCCCGGGAACTGCCGGCTTTCCTGGACAAACAGGACAGCCTGCACCCGGCGGTAGAATGCCGGCGGACAATTTTACAACGCCTGTTGTATGAAAACGTCATACCGGATGAAAACAGTGGCCACCGTCTCATAAAACGTACAACGATATTTAAAGGGGGGTGCATTTATCCAGAATGCACCCCCACCTGACCACAGGCAAATAAGCGGAATGCTTTAACCTACTTCGCGGCCACATCTTCCGGGCGGAGACGGGTAAGCTTCACCGGGCGTGTTTCTATGAAATATCCATCTCCTTTTTTGCGCATAAAGATGTTGCATAACCAGTTCTGGTTATCGGTTTCGGGAAAATCTTCACGGTAATGGGAACCGCGGCTTTCTTTTCTATATAGTGCGCTTGCCGCCACCAGCTGGGCTACCACCAGCTGGTTTCGCAAATTGAGTATTTCGTTTAAAGCCAGGTTGTAGCCCCGTAAAGAACCGGTGGGAAGCTTGGCCCTTTCCACCTCTTCTGACATTTCGGCCAACCTTTTCAGTGCCTGCTCCAGCTTCTGCCCGGTGCGCACCACGCCTACTTTCTCCCACATTAAGTTTTTGAGCTCATCCCGTAATTGGTACACATCGGGACCGTCCGCGCGTCCAAAAAATTTGAGCACATTATTGGTAAACATCTTTACCTGGACCTGATCAACGGGAACCCAATCCTGGCTTTGGGCAAATTCGGCAGCCGCATCTCCCGCCCGGGCACCGAAAACCGTCGAGTCGGCAATGCCATTACCGCCCAGGCGGTTTGCTCCATGCACCCCGCCGGCATCTTCCCCGGCCACAAATAACCCTTTCAAGGAACTGTAACAATTAACATCAATTCTAACTCCACCCATCTGGAAGTGAGCCGTAGGGCTAACTTCCACCGGTTCCCTTGCCAGGTCCTTGCCAATGTCCCTTACCCGCTCGCACATGCCGGGAAACTTACTTTCCACAAACTCGGCGCCCAGGTGGGACATGTCCAGCAGAACACCACCGGCCGGAGTTCCCCGCCCGGCCATTATTTCCATGTAACCGGCCCGGGCTACCCGGTCACGGGTGGAACGCTCCAGTCTTTCCGGGTCATAGCGCTCCATGAATCGCTCCCCGATGGCATTGTAGAGACGGCCGCCGGCCCCCCGCAGGCCTTCCTCCAGCACGCTGCCGCTCAACCTGGACTTACCCGCCAGCAGCCCGGTGGGGTGGAACTGTAACATTTCCATATCCACAAATTCCGCCCCGGCACGCCAGCACATGGCCATCCCGTCACCGGTTTTGTCAAAAGAGGGGGCAGAAATTTTATACATGGAGGCACTGCCGCCGGTGGCCACAATCACCGCTTTAGCGTTGACCACGATGAACTGGCCCGTACGAATATTCATCAGCAGGGCCCCAACCACCCGGTCCCCATTGCTGTTGGTCAACAGTTCAAGACCTCGTGTTTCTTCGAGTACGGTAATATCGCGCGCAAAAACCTGATCCGTCGCCCGGGCAATAATTTCTATGCCGGTCAGGTCGCCCCGGTGTACCGTCCGGTCGAAGGACTGCCCGGCAAAGGGCTTTTGGTGAATACGCCCGTCTTCCCGCCGGTCGAAAAAGCAGCCAATTTTGGTTTCCATTTCATGAATACGTTTTGGAGCATCATTTACTAAAGTCCAGGCCAGTTCCTGGTTGTTGATAAACGCACCGCCCTTAATGGTGTCCTTAAAATGCAGTTCCACCGAATCTTTAGGGTCCAGTACCACGTTATAGCCACCCTGCACCATGCGGCTGCACCCGCATTTACCGATCAGCCCCTTCGTGGCCAGCACAATCTTAAGCCGCGGGTTGCTGTCGTAAGCATGGAGGGCGGCAAACAATCCGGCACCCCCACTACCCAGGATTAATATATCGGCTTTAATTTCTTCCATAAGAAATACATACCCCCTTTGTTGAAACCACCGGACTTTATCCTCTGAAAAGCCCCAATCGCTTGAATACACACCGTTTCTTCAGTTGCTGGATGGCCTGGGTGGGGACAATCTTCTTGGGACACACTTCCGCACAGTTAAACTGGGTGTGACACCGCCAGACGCCTTCGGATTGTTCCACAATGACCAGCCGCTCACGAGTTGCAGCGTCGCGCTTATCGGCAATGAGGCAGTAAGCTCTGGTCAGGGCGGCAGGTCCCAGGTAATGGGGATCGGTGGCCACCATGGTGCAGGCTCCATAGCACGCCCCACAGGTAATACATTCCAGCATGTAATCGATTAATTCCCTTTCTCCGGAATCGGGCTTGCAAATTACCGGCTCTTTTAGATCTTGTTTGGGAATCAGGTAGGGCTTTATTTTCTTATATTTTTCAAAGAAAGGTTCCATATCTACGGCCAAATCCCTGATAATAGGTAAGTTAGGAAGAGGCACAATGGTGATATCCTTTGTCCCCAGGGAACTGACCTGGGTCCGGCAGGCCAAACGGGGCCGGCCGTTGATATACATGGCGCAGGAACCGCACATACCTATACGGCAGGAACACCTGTAGGCCAGAGTGGGATCGTGGTAATTCTGTATGTTCATCACCACATCCAGTACGGCCATGTTGGGAAACTCTTCTATCTTAAAGGTATCAAACCTGGGCATCTTATCTGTCTCAGGATTGAATCGGAACACCTTAACATTAAGAGTCAATTTCCAGCATCCCCTTTCGTCCCTATTAGACGAATTGCCAGAGGGAATATATGCCCATAATAAACAGGCCTACCCCCACCAGCAGCAACACGAAGGTTATCGAACGGGATCTTACATTAAAATCTTCCAGAACGTTGTGCAACCCATTAAGCGCATGAAATAATCCGAAGGCCAAAAGAAGGGAATCCACCGTTAAGAACAACGCCGTCTGCAGTCGCCGGGCTGCATCGGCATAGACCAGGATTTCACCGGGATTCTGATAATGCAAGATCCAGAAGTGCACTCCCAGCACCAGAATTAAAAAGAAAGCGGTTATGCGCTGAAAGAGCCATGTCCATCCGCTCAACATTTCATCACGCTCCCTAACGGCTAAAAGATTTCCGGCAATACCCGCCATAACAGGAATAGGTAAATAACCAGCCCTGCAGCCATCAGGACCCAAAAAATCTCTTTCTGGCGTTTAAATCCTATGCCAATGTCAAACAATAAAATTCTTATCCCATTTAAACCATGATAAAGAACTGCGGCAGCCAGCAGCAGATCCAGTATCAAAAACAATGTACTGCCCATCAGGAAACCGAGCACACTATTAAAGGTCTCCGGTCCCCGCAACAGGGAAGTACCCATCAACACTATGTGCAAGATAATGTAAAAAACCAGTGCCAGCCCGGTAATCCGGTGGAACAACCAGGCCCACATGCCTACGGTATCCCACACCTGGCTTCTGTTTTTAAAGGTATACATTCTTCCACACGCTCCTGCTTGTTATTTGGAAACCTAATATAACGGCATTTATTGCAGGTGGGCACCCTTTCTCCGGGGCGCCCACCCTGCACCAAAGTTGCTCAAACGCCAAGCCTCTTATAAATATCCGCAAGCTTGTCCCGTGCCCGGGCCTTTACCTGGTAGTACATATTGTTACCCTCCGAGTCCATTGCCACGATAAGGGGGCCGAAATCCCTAACCCGGAACTTCCAGATGGCCTCAGGCATTAAATCTTCCCACCAAACTCCTTCAATGGCCTGGATTTTTTCCGTCTCCCAGGAAGCAGCGCCACCTACAATAGCCAGGTAACAACCACCGTATTTTTTCATGGCCTCCATGCTGGCTTCCATCATTCCCGCCTTACCGATGATTGCCCTCACCCCATACTGGCCCATTAAACCGGGAGTAAACCGGTCCATGCGGGAGCTGGTGGTAGTCCCAATGCAAACCTTTTCGTACCCGCCGTTTACCTTGCGCACGTTGGGTGCGGTATGAATACAGGCAGCACCGGTAAGATCGACCGGAGGCGGAACATTGTGCTCAAACATGCGTATGAGGTTGGCATCCCTTATACCGAAGATAGTGCCTTCTAAAAAGACTGTATCGCCGACCTTCAGCTTCCGGACATCTTCTTCCGACAAGGGCGTGGTCAGTCTGTACTCGGCCATGGTTATCCCTCCTTCTTAATACCCGAATTCCACCCGGCCACAGGCATCAATTTTCGCCCTGGCTCTTCTCGCCGGCCAGCACTGGATATTGACAGCCACCGGATTCTGGGTTATATGGGTATAGGCGTATTCAATGTTTAAGGCCAGGGCCGTGGTTTTTCCTCCCAAACCCATAGGCCCAATACCTAACTGATTAACTGCTTCGAGTAATTCCTCTTCCAGGGCCGCAATGTCGGGATCGTCATTCCGTGAACCTAAGGGACGGGTTACGGCAGCCAGCTTGGCCAGCTTGACGCAGAGGTCGGCCGTACCTCCCAGTCCCACGCCTATCACAAACGGCGGACAGGGGTTGGCTCCTGCTTCCAGCACACTATCGATAATAAATTTCTTGACTCCCCGGATGCCCTCGGCAGGGATCAGCATCTTGAGAAAACTCATGTTCTCGGAACCGGAACCCTTGGGCACCATTAAGATCTCCAGGGTATCGTCATCTTTAACGAAATCCAGATTGATTAAGGGAATGCGATAACCAGTACTGGTCTGGTGGTTGGTTCTCTTAATGGGATGACAGACGCTGGAGCGCAGTGGGTGCTCTACGGTAGCCCTTTCGGTACCGCGAACGATGGCCTCCTGCAGGCGCGGGATGTCAATATTAAGACGGCTGCCCACCTTTACAAAGTAAAGGGGGATACCTGTATCCTGGCAGAGCAGACGCTGCTTGTCATCGGATATGGCAATGGCTTCTAACATGGTGGATAAGACTTTCCTGGGAGTATCTTCCGTTTCTGTCTCATAAGCCTTTTGAAGGGCCTGCCGCACATCGGGGGGCAAGTCTTTAAGGGCTTTAATATAGAGACTTTTCGCCGTGTCCTCAACGATGGAATAAAGTTCCCCGTTAACAGATGCGGTTGTCATAAATTAGCCCACCTCCCAAAATTTAATGAATAATAAATTTTGAAGCTTGTCCATATTACCTCGGGCTCCCACCTCCCTTTAGATCATTTTCTCGAAGCCTTCTGGGGCGGTCGAGCCACTGAAAATTTATCGCTGATATTCCCTCTTCCCTGAGGGAACAATGATATGATATGTAAGGTCTTACCAGGAATGGGATTCATCCGCTGTTTTTGCACTGTATCTGGCTGCTCAAGAAGATACTACATCTCCATGCCAATGGGCGCTTAAACTTGCTTATGCTTAACCAACCCACCCTGGGACAGCTTGTTTTCGGAGAAGAGAAATTTGTTCAGGGGAATACTCAAAACCCCCAGCACCACTCCGACCACCAGGGTGCCCACCAGGGATATCAAGCCGTGATAGTGATACCAGAACAATAGATAAACTGTGGACACAATTATGGACATGAGCATCAGGGGGAAGGCCACCTTCAGGTAGCTTATGAAGGTGATGAGAACTCCCCTCTTTTCGGCCATGCCGATAACCACCACGTTTGCGGAGGCACCAATTGCGGTACCGTTTCCACCCAGGCAAGCCCCCAGGGACAGGGCCCACCACAAAAGATCCAGATTACCCATCTGGCCCAGGCGCCCCATGTCATGGATCAGCGGGATCATGGTGGCTACGAAAGGAATGTTATCCACAAAGGCCGAGGCCAGGGCGGAAACCCACAGGATGAGCATGGCCGCGGGCATCAGCTGTCCCCGGGTGATTTCCAGGGAAAAGCGGGCCACAGCCTCGATGACGCCTACTTTCTCCAGAGCCCCCACTACGATGAACAGTCCCACGAAGAAGAAGATTACCGGCCATTCCACCGCGTGAAGGACGTGCTCAGGGTCCTCCCGGGTCAGGAGCAAAAGCAGGCTGGCACCGGACAGGGCAATAACCGACGACTCCAGGTGCAGGAACTGGTGCAGCACAAAACCGGCAATGGTAAGACACAGCACCACCAGACATTTTTTCAGCAGCACCGGGTCCTTGATTTCATCCTTTTCATTCATCCGCATGATTTTTTCTTGCAGTTCAGGCCGGGACACCAGCTGTCGCCGGTAGATAATGCGCAGGCAGAATATGGTCAGAATATAGATTACCACCACTACCGGTGTCAGGTTGATGACGAAATCCATGAACCCCAGATGGGTCTGGCTGCCGATCATGATGTTGGGCGGGTCGCCAATTAAAGTGGCCGTGCCGCCGATGTTGGAAGCAATGATTTCGGCAATCAGGAAGGGTATGGGGCTGATCTGCAGCTGGCCGGCAATGGCAAAGGTAACCGGCACAATCAAAAGCACCGTGGTCACGTTATCCAGGAGAGCCGAAAGCACCGCCGTAACCAGGGAAAGGGCGGCCATGATGCGCAGAGGTTCTCCCTTTGCCCGGCGGGCTGCCTTGACGGCCAGGTATTCGAAAACCCCCGTGCGGCGGGTAATGCCCACGATAATCATCATGCCGACCAGGAGGCCGATGGTATTGAAGTCAATGGCGTGCACAGCCTCTTCGAGGTTCATGATCCCGGTGAGGGCCAGAAGTGCGGCCCCCACCAGGGCAGCCACTGCCCGATGAATTTTTTCCGAAACAATGACAGCGTAAGTTAGCAGGAATACGGCAGTGGCAAAGATAACCTGGACCTGCGCTGACATTTTCTCACTCCTCATTAAATCTGTGGCGAATTACAGCGCATTAATCATTATTAACCTCAAAAACTATTGTATTTTATTTAGCAGAATCGGCAGAAGCTGACCCCTGACGCCGCATGGTAATCACTTGCCACAATATCAACATGATCATCAGCACAAAGCCGATTATATCTGTATAAATATCTGGCCAACACAGCATTACCGCCGATATGCCGGCAAGTATCCTTTCTACCAAGCTAAGCTTGCGCAACTGATAGCCCTGTGTGAACCCGGCCACCATGTAAATCCCCAAAAAAGCGCCGGCAATAGCTCTGATGACTTCCGGAGTGGGGCCATTAAACAAGATAGGTGTATAGGCAAACAAGAAGGGAATGATATACAACGGCTGGCCAAAGCGCACCGCCGTCCAGCCTGTTTTCATGGGATCCGCCTGGGCAATGGCAGCCCCGGCAAAAGCAGCCAGACATACGGGCGGGTTGATATTGCCAATCAAGCTCATCCAGTATACGATTAAATGGGCTGGCAACACTTCCACACCCAGTTCCTGCAAAGCCGGTGCCGCAAGGACGGCCAGAATAACGTAGGAGGTGGTGGCGGTAATACCCATACCCAGAACGTAAGCGGCAACACCGACCAGCAAAATAGCCAAAGGTAATATCCCGCCGGAAAGGGCCAGCAGCAGGCTGGAGAACTTCAGGGCCAGTCCGGTGAGGTAGACAACCCCGACAATGATCCCGATGGTACCCACTGTCGCCCCCACGGTCAGGGATTGAACCGTACCCTTCACCAGGGCGTTACCGATTTCTTTCAGCCCCATGCGGGTATCCTTGCGCACCCAGCTTAGCGCCACACTACCGGCAATACCCCAGAAGGCAGTCGCCGCCGGCGAATAACCCTTCACCAACAAGTAAATGACCACTGCCACCGGAAGCAGGTAGTACCACCCCTGCTTCAGTTCGTGCCTGGGATCGGGCAGTTCACTTTTGGGCAACCCCGATAATCCCAGGTTTCTGGCCTGATAATCAACCATCAGGTAAAGGTACATGTAATATAGGAAGGCCGGAACAAAACTCACCAGCGCAATATGCCAGTAGGAAATACCGGTGAATTCGGACATTATAAAAGCACCGGCTCCCATGATAGGGGGCATCAGCATGCCCCCGGTGGAAGCCACCGCTTCAATGGCACCAGCCATATGGGGCTTGTAGCCCACCCTTTTCATCAAAGGTATGGTGAAGGTGCCGGTGGTCACTACATTGGCCGCTGCGCTGCCGTTGATGGAGCCCATCAAACCGGAAGCCACAATGGCCACTTTGGCCGGACCGCCCCTGGCCCTGCCGAGCAGGCTGTATGGAAAGTCAATAAAAAACTTCCCTGCCCCGGAAAACTCCAGGAATGTCCCGAAAAGCATAAACATAAATACAAAGTTGGCAAAAATGGCTGCCACGCCACCAAAAATCCCGTACAGGGAGGAAAAGAGGAAACCGGCTACACGGTGCAGGGTAAAGCCTTTATGGGACAGTATGCCGGGGAAATAGGGTCCGAACAGGGCATAAATAACAAATATAACAGCAATTACTGCCAGGACGTTACCGGTTACCCGGCGAGTGGCTTCAATGCACAAAACAATGGCTATCAGCCCCATGATTAAATCGGGAGTGGTTACAAAACCAATGCGGTTGGCCATCTGGCCGTAGTTTATTACGAAATAAACGGTTACGACCACGGCCAGCAACGCCAGCACGGCATCAAGGATAGTTATGCGGTTACGTGGGGATTTTTTGCTCGCCGGGTAAAGCAGCAGGCACAGGAAAACGGTTATACCGACGTAAATTCCGCGGTTAGCTTCAGGAGAAATAATGCCAAATTTCGACTGGTAGAGATAAAACAGGGCAAACAGGCCGGCCACAATAGCAACAAACAAGCCAACGGGGCCACTAAGATTTCGCCTGGCTGAAGCCCCTTCATATTCTTCCACCATTTTTTCTATATCCTTACCTTCCGGTGGTGCAGGGCTGCTTGTCTGAGTCAGGAACACGCATCGCTACCTCCTTACTTTATTTAGGGGAGGGGAGGGGGAAGCGGGCATAAAACCCGCTCCTGCTTATAAACTACCTACCCCCATTGAAGACACTAATTTAAGAAGAGCTGGATATATTAGGTGGAATAGTCATGCCCTTTTCCTTAAAGAACTTCTCCGCTCCCGGATGGAGAGGCACTGCCAGTTTGTCCATTCCTACCAGGGCATTTTGGAGCGTCATGTCCTCCCCGGCCTTGTGCGTTTGTCGTAATTTTGCCTGACCGCTGTCGGAATAAATGGCCTGGAGCATCTTGTAAACAACTTCCTCAGGTACATTCTTATGAACCACCAGGTAGACAGGGTTGTTATAAAACTTTATATCCTTTTCCTGACCCTTGTAGGTACCACTTTTCACTTCTTGAATCAGGTAGAAGGGGTATTTTTGTCCAAATCCTTTTTGCTCTCCTTCGGAAGGAGCATCAATCAGGTTAACCGGTGTCAGGGCCGAAACATCTGTAATGGCAGACCAGGGAACACGGGAAAAATACCCCATCACATCAAGGGTACGGTTCTTTAATCCGTCAGCCATGTCTTCCGGGGGATAGTACATTACCTTGACCTTGTCCCATAGCCCCATGTGCTTAAGGAAAGTCTCACCGAATATGGCTGATCCGGAACCCTGGGGACCAATAGAAACAGTTTTTCCCGCGAAGTCAGCCACTGTCTTGATTCCACTTTCCTTCAAAGCCGCCCAGTGAAATGCAGCACCCCAGGCAAAGGCGACCAATCTGAAGTCCTGGATTTTCTGATCTTTAAAGAATTCCTGACCGTTCCATGCCCAGTATATTTCCGAAGCATTAGCCCAGGCCATATCGGTTTGCCCGGACTGAATCAGGCGCAAATTTTCTGCCGAACCGCCGCTGGTTTCCACGCTAATATCAATACCCTGTTCTTTAACAATGCTTGCTATGGCCCCACCCATGGGATAATATGTTCCACCTGTTCCAGCCGTGGCAAAGCTGTAGGCCTTCTGGCTTCCCTGTCCAGGTTGACTTTCTTCCCCACCTTTTTTGCCGCATCCGCTAATGCCAGCAGACAGTAAACCTATCACCAAAATAACCGTGAGGATTGCCACTACGGGCCTCTTTTTCATTTTAACCTTCGCCTCCTTGAAACTGTTTTTGACACCAAAACGACCCGTCCCAATCAATCGCTTCTCCCGGATTACCCCCCCTTTCTGAACAGTTCCTTATTATAGCCCCACTTTAACCAGCGCCCATTGCCTGCAGGAAAACTTCCCCCGCGGTCAATTTCCCCGAGCAGGTGGCCAGAATTTCGCTCACCAAAAGAATCGCTGCGTCCTCGGAACTCAGTTTGCCGCGCAAGAAACCCGAAAGATCCAGATCGATAATATCCCTCAGATTCCAGGTATCGGTAGCCACCCGCAAAACGGGCACAAAGGAATCAACCAGTGGTTGTCCTCCTGGGGTTGAAACAATAAGATGGATCCCTGCCGAAACAACTTTCTCAGGAGCGAACCCATCAGAAACAGCTACATAAACTCCCGGCTTCTCAGGTAGCGCCTGCGAAAGAACTACAGTACCCTCAATGGGGGAAGACCCCCACTGGTCTTCATTGTTAAGCTCGTCCCTGGCAAAAACGTTATCCCTATCCCTGCCAGCCATTAAAATATCAGTCACCCCGGACCCGGTCGCCCGCCGGGCCAGCAATTTCAGAAGGGATTCTTCCATCTCTCCAAAATAGAGTGTACGGCCCCCCTCTTCCACAAAACGGTCAGAACACCTGTCGAAAACAGGCAGCAGCTTTCCCTCTTCTACTGCCATACTGCCGGAAAAATCAAAAGCCACACACAACTTGTTTACCGGGACCAGCTCCCGCCGGGCAGTGGACATATCGCGTTTCATTTCCACCGCTGCCTGGAGGGCTGCAGCCGAAGCCTGTCCAATGCCCCCATAATCCGGAAGCCTGATCACCCGGACTGGCCTTCCGGTAAGGGAAACAGAGTGAGCCAGACTATCGACAACAGAATTATCAGACAAGCTTCCCGCTAAGACAATTACCCCCCCAATGTTAGGGTTGGTAACAGCACCAATTAATGTAGTTCGAAGATAAGACTGTGCTCCCTCTGGGATGAACTGGCCGGGCAATCCGCTGACCAGTGTAATTCCTTGTACCATTCTTAACAATTGACGGCAGACATAACTCGCAAAAGAACCCAGCGGAACGACGCACAAATGATTGCGGATGCCTGCCGAACCGTCGGGTCTCATATATCCTAAAAATTCCATGGTCTCCTCCGCAATACTGGTAATACCTCTTACCCCTGATGTATAGATTATGCCAAAATTCGATGTCCTTTGCAAGATGTTTTCTAAACATTATAAAGCTTATTTTTAAATTTAATTGAGTTAATTGAGACTTTTTGAGTTACTGGGAATGGAATCACGCAAATAAATCTGCCCGCCGTGCCGGGGGTTATAACCTTTCAGCACGGCGGGTGGGGCTTTGCAACAATCATCAATATAAGATTCTCGGATCACCAGAAACACACAAAACATGGTGGAAAACTTTAGGACACCACAAACCTGCCCACCATGGCCCGCAGCTGGTCAGCCAGTTTTTTCAAATTATTTGCGGCCCCCAGGATTTCTTCCATGGCGGCATTCTGTTCTTCCGCCACAGCCGCTATATTTTCGGTGCTGGCGGATACCTGTTGTATAGAAGCGACTACATCCTGGAGGTATCTATTCAGTTCCTCAACGCGCTGGGAAATTTTTTCAAAAGACTCCCCCGCCTGGCTAACTACTTGAGTGCTGCCTTCTATCCGGTTTATATTTTCTTTAGCATTCTTGACCATCTGGCCGATTTCAGAACGAATACCCTCCACCAGTTGGTTAATTTCTTTAGCCGATGCTGCCGACTGTTCAGCCAGCTTGCGTACTTCTTCGGCCACCACCGAAAAACCACGACCGTGTTCCCCTGCCCGGGCAGCCTCAATGGCGGCATTAAGTGCTAAAAGGTTTGTTTCTTCGGCAATATTAGCAATCACATCTGCCACATGGAATATATTGCCCGCCTTGGCATCTAAATTCATAATCGAATCGGCCACTTCCCGGATGGCCGAATGAATGGCTTCAATCTCCCGACCTATACGGCGTGACAGCATACTACCTTGTCCGGATGCTTCAGCAGCCTCCCTCGAGATTTCCGCAACCACCTGGGCATTGCTGGACACATTATTAACCGTAGAAGCCACTTCAGAAATCGCAGCCGCAGTTTCATTGGCTCCAGAACTGATTTGTTCTGCATTGCCTTTTAATTGATCGGCGGCCTGAACCAGAGAAATGGAAGCATTGGACACCTCTTTAACCGCTCCGGCTAAACTGTCAACCATTTCTCTAAAAGCCCTGGCCACTTCTCCCACTTCATCGCGGGACGTGGATGCTATCTTTACCGTCAGATCACCCTGGGAAACGAGATCAGCCGATTTTCCCAACTCTTTTAAAGGCCTGGTTAATGTGTTGCTCAGGGATAAGCCAATAAGCACAGCCACAGCGACCGTCACGGCTACTGCCATACCAACCTGCTTAAGAAAATCCCGAGCCAGGGCAGTTGCCTCGGTTAAAGGCAAATTCACCACCACACCCCAGCCGGCCAAAGGTACAGGCTCAAAATTACTGAGATATTTTACGCCTTTAGTTTGATAAATAAGGTGACCCGACTTTCCTCTCAACACTTCTTTTACCGGAAGTTCGTCCTTCAAATCAATTAGTCCGGCTTCCCCCTGCTCCTTTTCTTTTTGAGGATGAACCACGGCCCGTCCCTGCCGGTCCACGATAAAAGAATACCCGGCCACACCAGCTTTATTTTTCTTTATTAAGTCCTCTAAAAATTCCAGGTCCAGGGTCATTTGAACAAAGCCCTTTAATATTCCCTGTGTAAAAATGGGTGCAATCATAATTACACTGTTTTTGCCCGTGGTTTTGTTAATGACCACCTCACTTATGGTTAAATCCCGTCTGGCCATGCCTTCTTTAAAGTATTCCCGGTCTCCCAGGTAAAGTAGCTTCTGTCCATCCGATCTGGCTATCTGGTATCCCCTGGTATCTATTACGGCCAGCAAAGCAGCACCGGAAATATTCTTTTGTAATGAAACCAACAGGGGAGTAACTTTAGCCGGATCCATTTCCTGTACATCGGAGGTACTGGCCAGACCCTGGAGCATTTCAGCACGGTCGGTTAAAAATCTATTGATCTCACTGACCACTCCTTTGGCAATCACACGGTTTTGCTGAAAAGACGCCTGGATCAGATCGGCATTGGCAAAGCGGAAAAATAATAACGCCAGCCCTATAAGAGGTAACAGTGAGAAAAGTAAGAAAGACGCGATTAATTTGCCACGTAACCTGAGCCTGAACATACACTCTCCCCTTCCCAGAAATTTTAATGCCCACAATATTATATCGGTCTGAGGTAGTACCTCCTGAACAGCTCTATCTTAACTATGGCCAAAATTTTTATTGGCTTCTATATAATAGGCTTCTTAATATAGGAAAAAATAATAGTTGACATCCGGTGGGTAACTAAAGTATAATTTACCCAGCAGAGGTCATACCACATACCACTTTTCAGCCGGTTCCCTGCATAACGAATTGCCAAAATTTTCCTCTTTTTATCTTTTAAATTTTGAGCTAGGCCTAGCTAACTAACCAGTCAAGGGAGGAGGATACCATGGCGGTAAAATTTTTTGTACACCACGAGAAGGATACCGTAGGAGTCGCGGTAGCCGATATCAAAGCCGGTGAGACCGCCACCGGCTGGGTGATGGACACCAACGCTGAAATCACCGTGACGGCCCTCAACGACATTCCCCTGGGCCACAAGATTGCCCTGTGCGATTTTCTCCCCGGCGACACTGTAATCAAATATGGCGAATCCATCGGCAAAACTACCCAGGCCATCAAAAAAGGGGAACACGTGCACATCCATAACCTGAAGACTGCGAGGTGGTAAAGATGACACTAAAATTTATGGGATACCGCAGGGAGAACGGCAGAGTGGGGGTCCGTAACCACGTTGTGATTTTGCCTCTCGATGATATATCCAATGCCTGCGCTGAAGCAGTGGCCAACAATGTAAAGGGGACTATCGCCCTCCCCCACCATTTCGGCCGCCTTCAGTTCGGTCGCGACCTGGAGCTTTTCTTCCGCCAGTTAATTGGCATTGGCAGCAACCCCAATGTGGCCGCCTGCATCGTCATCGGCATCGAGACTTCTCACTGGACCACCCGGGTAGCCGAGGGAATCGCCAAGACCGGCAAGCCCGTGGCCATGTTCGGGATTGAAAGATACGGTGACTTCAACACCATCGAGCGGGCTTCCAGAAAAGCCAAGGAATTCGTTCACTGGGCCAGCGAACTCCAGCGGGAAGAATGCGAAATCGCCGACCTGGTGGTCAGTGTGAAGTGCGGCGAGTCGGACACCACCTCCGGCCTGGCTGCCAATCCCACGGTAGGTAAAGTGGTGGAGCGGCTGACCGCGGCCGGTGCCTCCTGCAGCTTTGGTGAAACCACCGAACTGACCGGAGGCGAGCATATTGTTGCCGCCAGGATGAGAACCCCGGAACTGAG
This sequence comes from Desulfofundulus sp. TPOSR, assembly GCF_011393055.1. NCBI lineage: Bacteria > Bacillati > Bacillota > Clostridia > Eubacteriales > Peptococcaceae > Desulfofundulus > Desulfofundulus sp. TPOSR. The sequence continues at coordinate 430,790 of NZ_JAAOEF010000004.1, forward strand.
GGAAAAATTCATGGCCCTTTTCAATGACTACCAGGCCCTCATTATGCAGGAAGAAGCCGACCTCCTCGGCTCCCAGCCGACCCAGGGCAACATTATCGGTGGTTTGACCACCATTGAAGAAAAAGCGCTGGGCAACATCCAGAAGATCGGCAATTGCATGGTGGACGGCGTCCTTGAATCTGCCGAATACATTCCTCCGCGGACCGGCAAACTCTGGTTCATGGACACCTCCTCTGCGGCAGCGGAAGCCGTTACCCTGTGGGCGGCCGGCGGCGCCGTGATTCACCTCTTCCCCACCGGCCAGGGCAACGTCGTGGGTAACCCTATCGTCCCGGTCATCAAACTGTCGGCCAACCCCATTACCGTCTCCACTATGTCCGAGCACATTGACGTGGACGTATCCGGCGTGCTCCGCCGCGAACTGACCCTCGACCAGGCCGCCGACAAGTTGATGGAAATGATCATCCGCACCGCCAACGGCCGTCTGACTTCCGCCGAGGTCCTGGGTCACAGGGAATTTGTCATCAACAAACTATACCGCAGCGCATAAGTCCTCTTTTATCGAGCGGCAAAGTAATTAAAAAAGAATATTATTCCCCTCCACACTACCCCCATATATACGGAATAGGCCCCGGAAGTATCAAATACTTTCGGGGCATATTTATAAAATCGTCAACTTTACATAACTATCAACTTTACATAACTATAATGAGGGAGAAAATACTATGCTAAACATCTTTTCCATGCTAGCCGCCTTTGTAGCAGGGTTGTTAAAAACTGCCTTCGGCATTGGCGCAGGGGTATTTTTAACTCCCCTGCTGTCTCTTACCATGGACCCCAAAACTGCAGTGGCTTTAATGGCACCCATGATGCTTATAACAGATTTTTCTACTTTGGGTACCCACTGGAAAAAGTGGGATAAAAAGCAGCTCCTGATAATATTGCCCGGCGCCCTATTGGGTACTATTTTAGGTAGCTATTACCTGGTCGGAGCTTCTCCCGAAAAAACAAAAATTACAATAGGAACTATTGCTATACTTTTTTCAACCCTTCAAATTTTACGTATAAAAAAAGAAAAACTTTTTACAAATATAAAATTCAGTCCATGGCAGGGTAGCATTATCAGTATCGCAGCAGGAACAGCTTCGGCAATAGCCCACTCAGGAGGCATTGTTCTTACCATTTATTTAATAACACAAAATTTAAAGAAAGAAACTTTTGTGGCCACTTTGGTGGGATTCTTACTCTTTGCTGACTGCTTAAAGATAGTAATGTTTAGCAGGCTGGGAATTCTCACTTTGCCCCTGGTCAAAATCAGTTTATTCCTGGTTCCGGTTTTGTTTTTAGGTAGCTGGGCGGGAAGTAAATTAATTAAAAAGATATCAGACAAGCAGTTTGTTATTTACATTAATATCCTTGTCTTTATAAGCGGGCTTATTTTATTGATCAAACACTAAGCCCACCTGTAACCTGATGAAAGTCCTTGAGTATGAAAGCCCTCTGGTTCCCGAACCCCAAGGTGCAGGGAACCATGCCAGGGGCAGCAAGCCGAAGAAATCCAGCCTGTCTTTCAACAAAGAGGAATGAGGTCATACCTTAATAGCGCACAAATACCCCCTCTGTTGTTAAAAGTTACAGAGCCCGCTCCACACTTTGAATATGCTCCAGCATAGCTTGTACCGCAGCATCCTTGTCCCGGCGACTGATGGCCTCCATAATACGCTGGTGATCTTTAATGGATTGGATGGCCCGGCCGGGAATGGTTGTAGTACGACTGCGCATGCGGTCGTAGACATGATAGAGGCTGCTGACGATAGCAATTAAAACATGGTTCCGGGTGAAGCTAAAAATTGCCCCGTGAAAACGGGCGTCGTGCTCCCGGGCATAAGCAGGATCAACTTCATTGGTGGTAATCCGGGCCAGAGCATCCTCAACTATTTCCCGTAAGGTGAGGAGCTCTTCATCGCTGGCCCTTTCCACCGCCAGGCTGACCGCCTGTGTTTCCAGTACCTTGCGCACTTCCAACAAATCTTTGATTTCGTCCTTTTTGACCACCAGCAATTCGCCCAAGGTATTCATTAACGAAGTGGCATCGTTCTGGGCAATAAAAATACCCTGTCCTTTTTTAATGGTCACCATGCCCATGGTGGCCAGTATTTGAATAGCTTCCCGCACCGAAGTACGGCTGACATTCATCAACTGAGCCAGTTCTCGTTCAGGAGGCAGGCGATCCCCGGGCTTTAGTTTTCCTTCGGCAACCAGCGAGCGAATCTGAGCCACAATGCGCTGGGAACGATTAGTATTTTCTGAGACTACTGGTACAAACATCTTCTATACGTCCCTTCCTTCAGCTTTGGTTGTAAAAAACGGCCAACTCGGTAATCCTTATGTCAAGACCGTTTTTCAATCTTTCTGCAAAAATATTTAAAGAGTACGGTGGCGAAACTATCACCTGATCCAGCATAGCTTATAACCTTGCACATAAAATTTAGGTAATTATTCTGCACTGACTTTATATTGTAGCACGCAGCCAGGCATATTTCAAGCAATTTACACACTGATTTATCCCCATTTTTTCGCCAAGCGTGATTTAGCTCCCGCTCGCTCCAGAGACCCAGCACTCACCGGACTCATGTACCTGCCCGGAGATTGAAAGCCTATATTAGGCAGCAATCATCCTATCAAAGAACTCCGGTTACAGTGAGTGCTGGGGGACCAAACTAGCGGTCAATTTTCGGACTCCGGCGGGGTTCCCGGGACGGTCAGCAACAAAAAAGGAGGGTCCGGCCTAGCCCACCTCTCCCGGTGCCTCCTCCCGCCGGACCTCCACCACCCGGTTCTGCCCGTCCACCAAGACCACCGTGGGCGAAAAACCGGCCGCTTCCTCCGGGGTCATCATGGCATAGGAAATGATTATGATCGTGTCCCCGGGCTGCACCAGCCGGGCGGCGGCACCGTTAAGACAGATGACGCCGGAATCCCGGGGCCCGCTGATGACGTAGGTTTCAAACCGGGCCCCGTTGTTGTTGTTGACAACCTGCACTTTTTCGTGGGGTAAAATGCCGGCCGCTTCCAGCAGCGCCCGGTCAATGGTGATGCTGCCCATGTAGTTCAGGTTGGCGCCGGTTACAGTAGCCCGGTGAATTTTAGATTTGAAGAGCGTAATAAACATGCCAGCGTACCCCCTTCCCTTGAGGCGTTCGGCTTCCGGCCCGGCGGCATTCTTCAGGCGGGCGCCGGGCCGGACAAAAACTTCAGATCTACAGCACCCCGTCCGGGCTGCCGAGCACAAGGTTATCAATCAACCGGGTAGAGCCAAAGCGTACGGCCAGGGCCAGAAGGGCCGGCCCGTCAAGCCTGGACACCGGCTTCAAATCGGGAATTGACCGGATTTCCACGTAGTCGATCCGGGCCCGGGGCTCGGCGGCAATCATACCGCGCACCAGTTCCACCAGCCGGCCCGCGTCCCGTTCCCCGGACTCGTAGGCCCGGCGGGCGGCATCCAAACTTCTGGGGAGCACGGCGGCCGCCCGCCTTTCCTCCGGGCTCAGGTACACGTTGCGGGAACTCATGGCCAGGCCGTCTTCCTCCCGCACCGTGGGCACCGTAACTATTTCCAGATCCATGTTCAGGTCTTCAACCATACGCCGGATGACCAGGGCCTGCTGGGCGTCTTTCTGGCCGAAAAAGGCCTTGTCGGGGCGCACAATGTTGAACAGCTTGGTCACCACCGTGGCCACCCCCCGGAAGTGACCGGGCCGGGAAAGCCCGCAGAGGCATTCAGTAAGACCTTCGACATCGACATGGGTGGTAAAACCGGGCGGGTACATCTCCTCCACGGAGGGATGGAAGATAGCATCCACGCCCACTTCCCGCGCCAGGGACACATCCCGGTCCAGGTCGCGGGGGTAGCGGTCGTAATCCTCCCGCGGGCCGAACTGCAGTGGGTTGACGAAAATGCTGACCACCACCACGTCACAGACCTCTTTTGCCCGGCGCATGAGGGTGAGGTGACCCTCGTGGAAATAGCCCATGGTGGGGACAAAGCCCACGGTCAGGCCCCGGGAACGGGCCTGGCGTACAAAATCCCGGATTTCTTTTATCGTGCGGCAGATGAGCAAGGGATACTCCCCCTCCGGTTAATACAATTTGCTCAGCACTTCCTCCGACATGTCAAAACCATGTTCCGGGCCGGGGAAGGCGCCGCTCTGCACTTCCTCCCGGTAGGCCTTGAGCGCCCGGGCAATCTCTTCGTGGAGGTTGGCATAACGCTTGGCAAATTTGGGCGACTTCCCCAGGAACATCCCCAGCAGATCGTGGGTCACCAGGACCTGCCCGTTGCAATGGGGTCCCGCGCCTATGCCGATGGTGCATACCTCCAGGGTTTCGGTAAGCAGTTTGGCCAGGGGGACGGGTACACACTCCAGGACGATGGCAAAAACTCCTGCTTCCTGAATGGCCCGGGCGTCTTCAAGAAGTTTTTTCGCCTGGGCCTCGTCCTTGCCCTGCACTTTGTAACCGCCCATCTGGTGAATGGATTGGGGCGTCAAACCCAGGTGGCCCATCACAGGAATGCCGCAGGACACCATAGCCCGGATGGTATCGGCCACCTCCCGGCCGCCCTCCAGCTTGACCGCCTGGGCGCCTCCTTCCTGCAGGATGCGGCCGGCGTTGCGCAGGGCCTCTTCCCGGGAAATGTGGTAGGACATAAAAGGCATGTCACCGATCACCATGGCACGCTTGACCCCCCGGGTGACGGCCTTAATATGATGAACCATATCGTCCATGGTCACGGGAATGGTGGAATCATAGCCTAAGACGGCATTGCCCAGGGAATCTCCCACTAAAATGGCATCAATCCCCGCTTCATCCACCATCCTGGCCATGGGATAATCGTAGGCCGTGAGCATGGTAATTTTCCGCCCGGTCTTTTTTGCTTCCCGGAAATACGCAGTGGTGACCCGCTGGTTGCTCATGAGGATACCTCCTTGGATTTGGATACATCTTCACCATTGGCCGAAGCCATAAATACCTCTTCCAGTTGCCTGGCCTGCCCGGCATCAATGCTGCCCTTTTCCCTGGCCACCTGGATGGTGTACAGCCCCAGCAGGCGGTAGAGCCGGGATTCCCGGTTCCCCAGCCGGTCCAGGGCCGGCAGGTGCCCGGCAATGGTGGGCACATCTCCCCGGGCCACCGGACCCGTAAGGGCTTCCACCGGTCCCACCCGCCGGATATTGTTTATTGTGCCCCGCACCAGGGGATACAACGCCTCAAAAGCTTCCCTCCGGGAGAGGCCAAACCGGCCGTAAACGCTGGTCGCCAGGTGCATCAAAGACACCAGGTAGTTGGAAGCAATGCAGGCCGCCGCATGGTAAAGGGGCTTATCTTCAGCCTTGATGATAAAGGCATGGCCTTGTAAGTCGTCAACCACCTGCCGGGCCACGGGAATGGCCGCCTCATCCCCCTCCAGGGCAAAGTAGGACCCGGGGAGGTTTTCCCTGGCCCCCGCCACATCGGCAAAGGACTGTAACGGGTGGATGGACACGGCCAGGGCCCCGGCTTCCCGGACACCGTGCAGTTCACTGGATGCATGGGCGCCGCTGGTGTGGGCCACCACCTGGCCGGAACGGAATCCCCCTTGCCGGGCAATGAGTTCCGACACCGGGGCAATCTCCCGGTCGGGCGTGGTAATAAAGACCAGATCGGCCTTTAGCGTTGCCTCCCACGGCCGGTCATAAGCGCTGCAATCCAGGGACCGGGCCAGTTTTTGGGCCGGCTCCGGACTCCTGCTGGCCACGCCCACCACGGGGTAACCCCGCTCCTTTAAAAGCAGGGCCAGGGCGCTGCCCACTTTACCGCAGCCCACTACTGCCACCGAAGGTTTTCTCATCAGTCCCACCCCGGCTTCTGAAATCCTGATTATGGCAAATAACAAAGAAACTCCCTACAATTCAATAAAAAATGCCTTCCGGGCTCCCGAAAGGCAGCAAATGTTCCCCATCACCTCCGTCTCGGTCCTTCCCGGCTCCAAGCGGCCAAAACGTATTTGGTTTTAGAGGTACTCTTAATAAAAGGTATGGTTCCCGCGGGGATACCATCCCGTGGATAAATTTTAACATACGCTCTGGCAAAGAGACAACAAATTTTTGTTTATTAACCCGGCAAGAAGACTTCTACAGCCAGATGTTTGATTGGCACAAGACCTGGGTGGACAATGCCGAAAAGAACGGGCAAATTACACCCGAACAAGCCCAGGCCTGGAGGCAGCACTTCGATTACATGAAAGATTTGCACAGCAAAAACGGTATGGGCATGGGTATGATGGGCGGTTTCGGTAACGGAGGCATGATGGGAGCTCCTTCAGTTGGCAGCCAGGGCTGAAAAAAACTCCGAACATCCCCTCGCCCAGGCCATTGTGGCATTTGCCAGGAGAAAAGGTATCACCGTGAACCTCCCCCGGGACAAGCCCGGGGGCTTCGTCCCGGAGGTTTCTCATGTCATCGGAATGCTGCCCGCTAAAGCGCAGGTCTTACGCTTTCCTCGTGAGCTACATCCCGGCATTTGCCGGGAAGGCCCGGTCCATGGGCGTCTACTACTCATCGTAGATACGTCAGGCCGCTCTTTTCGGCGCCAATACCTGCGGCCGCAGGTATTCCACTTTCCCGGGCAGCCTGCGGCCCCTGGTGAAACTCCCGTACAGAGCTTTGTCAAGGATGCCGCTGGCTCCCAGCACGTCCCGGTGAATCCCGGTAAACCCGCAGGAAGCATTGCCGCACCGGTATACGCGCCCGGTTTGTCTGGTGTACTCCCCGCATACCGGGCAGGTGCCGGAGGTGCCGCGCTCATCCACCTGTATTAGTTCAGTACCGTGACGCTTGAGCTTGTATGCCAGCAAATCGCGCAGCTTGCCTAAAGCCCACTGGCCCATACGCTGGTTGTGGTGTCTACCGCAGTCCCTTTCGCGCACTCCTTCCGGGTTGCCGATGTAAACCGTTTTAACGCTCCTTCCCAGGCACCAGCGGACGGCGTTGGCGGATATGGCGTGCAGGATATGTTCTATCCGCCGCTCGATCCAGTTGAGGAAACGGTACTTTTTAGCCAGGAGTTTCCTGCGCTTCCTGGAACCTTCCTTCGTTTTGGAAATGGCCCGTTGCAACTGCCGCAGCACCTTGTTTCTCAAGCGGTTGAGCGAGCGGAGCAGCCTGCCGCTGATCACTAAAGCATCATCGCCGTCGGTGATGGTCAGGGCATGCACTTCGCCCGGGTCGATGGCCGCACAAACGTCGCCCTGAACTTTCAACAGGGCCGGTTTCTCCACCGTTACGTGCAGCCAGTATTGATTACGGTGCCAGACCAGTTGCGCCTGCAGGATTGCGGTACTGGCAAGCCTTTGCGGGAGCTTTACCATCAGCGGTTCTCTGCCCCAACCGTTGGAAAGTTTCAATATACGCCCTTTATGGGTAATGGCGGCTTTTTTCCAGGTAACGGTGAAAAACCTTTTCCGGCGGTAAGGGTACTTCCATTCAGTGTGACCCTGCAGGTGCAGTTCCCTGGTGCGCTCGCAGCACTCGAAGTAGGTTTCCACCACGGCCTGCACCGATTGGGAGTGGAGGCCGTATTTGCCTTTGAGCAGCGCTTTAATTGCACCTTCGTTCAGCCAGTAACCATACCTGCCGTATATGGTGCGGTGGATGTTGCAGGCGGCGTTCCAGATCTTGGCCGCTTCCATTTGCAGGTTGCGGGCTAAAAGAGTTTGCTCCGGGTTAAGGTACAGGGGAAACTTTTCCACCAGGACGTCTGCGGCTTGCTCCAGGGAATGAGCTTTCAGTTCCTTGACCGCATTGTTTTTGCACCGGCTCACCTGGTTTCACCTCCTTCCGGAATGATTTTTGAGCTTCGATGTATTTGCGGATAGTTTCGGCGCTTACATTACGGCTGTACCGATGCAGTAGCCTCTGCTCCACATCCCGCTGCCCCAGAAGTATTTTTTCTTAAGGCCTTTCCATCTGGATGAGTGTGTATCCGTAAGTGTTGCAGATTTCTTGAATTGTCAGTTTTACGGTGTCTTCCACCCTGCCGGTAATTACCTTATGCCGGTATTTTGGGCAAAACACGATATGGTAATTGATGTTATAGACGCAGTGGTTCGTTTTTCCATTCATAGCATGATTATAGCACTAGAACGGGTGTTTGTGAATACATTTGTCGCCCTGACGGGCGACGCCCCGCTCGATCCACGGGACAAGCCCGTGGGTTTTCAGGGGCGGATTCCTATAAATGACCCGCATCAGTTCAGTTCAAGGCCATACCCGGCCACGGGGTAGAGGCTGAAATCGATGGTAGCAGAATCCTGCTCGGTACAAGAAAACTGATGAGGGAAAACAACATTAACGCAGCTGAAATAATGGCGGATGTGGAAAAACTCGAAGGAGAGGGCAAAACCGCCATGCTAATGGCGTTGGACGGTAAAATGGTGGCCGTTATCGGGATAGCGGACACAATCAAGGAAAATGCGAAGGAGGCCATAACCCAGCTGAAAAAGATGGGCCTTGAAGTTTGGATGCTTACCGGGGACAACAGGCGTACCGCCGAAGCCATAGCGCGGCAGGTGGGGATAGAGAACGTGATGGCGGAAGTGCTTCCGGAAGACAAGGCAAACCAGGTTGAAAAGCTGCGCAGGCAGGGCAAGGTAGTCGGTATGGTGGGTGACGGCATAAACGATGCCCCGGCCCTGGTTACCGCTGATGTCGGTTTCGCCATAGGGACGGGGACCGACGTGGCCATCGAAGCCGCAGATATTACCCTGATGCGGGGAGATTTGAGGGGAATCGTAACTGCCATCAGGCTCAGCCGGGCCACCATTAAAAACATTAAACAAAATCTTTTCTGGGCGTTAATTTATAACACCGTAGGCATCCCGTTTGCAGCGTTTGGCTTTCTCAACCCCGTTATCGCAGGGGCGGCCATGGCCTTCAGTTCGGTTTCGGTGGTTACTAACGCCCTAAGACTGCGGCGGTTCAACCCAGGGGTGGCGTAAAACCCATTCCTTAAATCACCAAAAGCCAGCACCCTTTCGACCCGACGCTGGCTACATTTCTTCTCATAGAAGCAATTTTTTTCACCTCGACAATTCACTGTAAACCTTGACCCTGTTTTTACCATTTGCCTTCGCCAAGTACATTGCTCTATCAGCATGTTTTATCAATCTATCCTTGCTTGTGGAGGGCGCCGGGTAGGTTGAGACACCTATCGACACGGTTACGTTCCCGAAATCAAATGGGTGTTTGGAAATTCTCTTTTTAAGTCTTTCAGCAATAAGGTGTCCCTCATTAAGAGAAGTTTTGGGCAAAATTATAACAAATTCTTCCCCCCCGTACCTGGCAGCATAATCATTCTCTCTAACGCAATCCAAAATGATTTTTCCCAAACATCTCAAAACCTCATTACCCTTTTCATGGCCATAAACATCGTTAATTGTCTTAAAGTTATCTATGTCAATCATCAAAAGGGTTACTTCGTATCCATATTCTTTGGAGCGACCCAATTCCTTTTCTAATACCTGGGTGAAAAATCTAAAATTATACAATCCCGTCAGCTCGTCATAAATGGCCAAATTAAAAAGCTGTTTTCTCAACTCTCTATTTTCCTGGATCAGCATACTTTCGTTATAAGAAATTAAAAGCATGACAACAACCACAACAAAATGTCTCGCCGGGTGAGCTTCATAATGGAACAAGCAGATATAACCAAATGCTGCCACGCTGACCCAGACGTAGCAAAGGGCGGCTTTTCGCCCATAACGCAACAGGTACTGGAACAAAGGCAATATCAACATGGCACTGTAATTGTTCAATATATCATGTTCAATGTTGGCGGCCAAGACAAAGAAGAGCACATCGCCTACCATAAAAAAGTATGTCCACCAATTTGGATTTTCACCGGCGTGACGTCCTTGAAAAGGGAACCATAAAGCCGCGTAAATAAACCAGGCGATCCAGAAGAAAACCCATTCAACTTGGCGGGAACAAAATAAAAAATAGCCGAGCCCGGTTAAGAAAACAGTTATAATTCTCCATTTCCCTATTTTTAAATTGGTCGGGTCGAAGGTCTTCTCACCGGTTAGTTGAAGGAGGTTGCTCATGCCCATAGTGGCTTCTCCCTTAAAACTGCTAAATACACATTTCAACACGGTTCTGCTTTATTCCTTTTCTTTTTAGGTATTACCAGAATATGTAAATGCTTACGGGAAAATGGGCTGGCAGCACCAAGGTGGTAGCCGGGCGTACCTTTTATAATTTTATCCTGGCGGCAACTACTACTTTAGAGATGATAAGCGGATGGCTTTTGGGGCATAATAAAAAGGCGACACAACCTGCATCAATTTCGGCCAGAAAGCAAAAGCCGGACACCACCTTAAAAAGGCGCCCGGCTTATTATCATGCTCTCTTTCTGGCCCTGTTTTTACTGTTCCACGCAGCCGCACAAGATTCGCTGCAGAACTTCCGATCCGGCTTTTCGGCGAAAAACCCTACGCCGCAGTTAAGACATCTGAACTGCTTCCAACGCTTTTGTTTTTCCGGCGGAACGAAACTGCCGTACAGGTATTCCCGGAAAGAATGGATGAAGGCGCCCACGTCCACCGGCCCGTAGTTACTGGCCTGGACGAGGCACCGCAAGAAGAGCCCAGCCAACCGCCGCTCGCGCTCGGTCAGGACAGATTCCACAGATACCACCCACCTTTTCAACAAAAAAGTGGCAGCCTGAGCTACCGCTACAACAAAAAACAATCCTGCGGCATGGCAATTGTTGCCTCCTCCCATAATTAAACAAACAGGAAAAGGTTGACTAACCTGGTTCATAAGGAAGAGTCAATTCACTCACCGCTGTCTTGCTCCCCAGGGAAGAGGGGAGGTCGGCCATAGACGGCACGGAAATGGGCCAGGGCCACCCGCCAATCATCGTCAGTAACCTTATCTGCTCCGGCCTCCTGGAAAAGAATTCTGAGGGCCTCAACAACCCGGTTTTCCTGTAACAAACGGTCATACGCCTCCAAAGCGTCAAATACTCGTCTCCAGTTTATCCTTTTTCCCTCCCCGAATATATTTAACTCCCTATTCCCTAAACCACCAGTTCATCGGCCAGCTTTTTTAGTTGCCCGGCCACTGCAGTAAGCTCATTTATCGACGCATTAATTTCCTGGGACGAAGCAGCCTGCTGTTGTGCTGCACTTGACACCTGTTCAATTGAGTTTGTCAGATCTATAATTGATTGCTGTACGTCATGCAAAGTCTGCATGATTTCTTTAACGGACCGCTGGGTATCCTGGGATAGTTTGCGTATTTCCCCGGCCACCACATTGAAACCCCGCCCGGCATCGCCCACCCGGGCCGCTTCGATGGCCGCGTTCAACCCCAGCAGGTGGGTTTGCTCGGCAATTTCCTCGATGAGGTTGACAATGCCGTCGGTTTTCTTGATTTCATCCCTGATCTTCTGCGCGCTGCTGTTCAGGTTTTCCGTTGTTGCCGCCACTTCTTCCGAGGTGGCGGAAAGGCTGGAGGTAGCCATGGCAATCTGGTTGATCTGGCCGTCATTTCTTGCGACATTGCAATCAGATTCTCCTGGCGGGTGATGGGGGTGGTTATGCCAATGCGGTGGTAAGACAAGAAGGAACAAACAGGGAGGGAGATAAGGGAGGGGAACGTAATAAGGGGAGATTTAATATTAATGCATTGTCTGTTAAATATAACAGCACCCGGGGTATTTTACAGGGATTACGAACATATGTATTTAATACCAGAGCTTGTCCAGTCATAACAAAACCTCCATGCCAAGAAATCCTTTGAGGACGCCAATATGAATGAAAAATTTAGTTCGGCCCGTCAAGCCAAAAATAAAAAGCTACAGGGAGAAAAACGCACTTGCCCTGTAGCTATCTTTCTCCCTTGCAACCCAGCCGTCATGGTTACCTCAATGGGTAACTTTAGACCTGTGGCTTTGCGTCCCCGGCTTTTGCCGGGTTTGCCCACCGGGATTTGACATTGATTCTACATTATTTTACCTTCGCTTTTATTGAATCATCATAATTCGTCCCTGTCAAGTGAAATTGATGTCGAGCCGTGTCAAGATCCAGCAGGTATCTCCACAAAAATTTTTCCCATTTTGAGACCTCACCGCTCAAAATATCAGCAAAAACCGCTGCTCTTTTTTCCCGGCCTTCGCGTTGGAGAACTTGCCTACTTCCTGGGGCGAGGTTTCTTTCTTTTTGGGGGTCGCTCTCCTTCTGGCACCACTGAAATTTACACGGCCTTGAAAAAGGTGATGGAAACTAAACACGCCTGATTGAGTCTCAGGCGTGTACATAACTGTGCTGATTATCCTCTCGTTAAAGCACATGGCTTGCTTTAGGCGATAATAATGGCGATGCCCAGAATAAAGGCCAGAACAGCCAGGATAAACAGTACGGGGCAAGCTACGATGCAATTGAAGATGGCCATAATACCGATGAGGACCAGAGCGAGAGCTGCAATAAGGGCTCCTACAACTACCCCAGTAATTCTACAGGGTAAAGCGCCAGGACAAAAGATAGCCATACCGAATTCCTCCTCGTATGAATTCATGAGAATGCACCCGGGCGCAGATTCCAATTACATAATATGAACCGCCAGGAAGTGATGTTACAACATTGTAAATATTATCCTTGAACCAAATAACCCCTTATTAACGGCACACCGGGAACACGACGCAAGCCGGGAGGAAATGAGGGCTTTCCTTCAGGCGTTTGCTGCATTCTTTCCTTACAAAAAGCATGCCCAGGCTTCCTCAACCGGGGGGAGTACGGCTCATAACTTGTTAGCCAGCACAGTAGAAAAAGTGCTTTTAACCTGTTGCCAGGCAGGGGTTTGGAGCTGAAAGAAGAATTATTTGACCAGTAACTCCTGGCAGGTGACAACGGACAAAATGCGCGATATCAGAGAGGAAACACATATCCCTATAGGACAGTTGGCTTTAATTCAATTGCTGGTGCTGGTGCCGTCCTACTGCCTGCCGGCCGTCCTCCCCCTGGTGGAAAAACAATGGGGGATCAGCCATGCCGAAGCCGGGATGATGGTTGCCGCCTTCCAGGCCGGATACGTGGCGGCCGCCCTGGTGGTCCTCCCCCTGACAGACCGCATTGACGCCCGTTATGTCTTTGCCGGCGGGGCCATTTTATCGGCCGTTACCCATTTCCTCTTTCCCCTGCTCGCCCAGGGAGCCCTGGCGGGAACCCTGCTACGGGCCTTGACCGGTGCGGGCCTGGGAGGGATCTACATGCCCGGGATCAAAGTCATTTCCCTGGCCCCCAGCTCCCGCGGCCGGGCAGTGGGCTTTTACGTTTCCTCCTACCTGGTGGGCACCTCCCTTTCCTTCGCCCTCACCGGGGCCCTTACCGCTTTTTTAACCTGGCAGGAGGCCTACCTGGTTCTGGCAGGGGTAAGCTTTGGGGCCATTGCCCTTTCTTTCTGGCTGTGGCGCCAACCCGCAGCCGCCTTTTTGCCCTACAAGAGACGCGAAAAAACACCGGAAACCAATGCCGAAATAGCTGGAGAGACCGGTCCTGTATCGAAAAACAGTTCTCCCGGACCGGCAAAGGGACTGCCGCAGGCCGGAAAGGCCCGGCACAACCTGGCCATGGCCCTGATCATCCTGGGCTATACCGGCCACATGTGGGAGATGTACGGCCTGCGCTCCTGGCTGGCCCCTTTTCTAACTGCCGTGTTCCAGGATCGTTACGCCCAGCCCACCTCTTTGGCGGCCACCCTCACCGCCCTTTCGGTAATGTTGGGGGCACCTTCCACCCTGTTGGCGGGATGGTTGTCGGACCGCCTGGGGCGTACCCGCACCGCCCTGGCCATCATGCTCACCAGCGCCGCCTGTTCCATTACCTTCGGATGGCTGCTGGCGGCGCCAGTGTGGCTTTTATCGCTGGTAGGCCTGGTTTACAGCTTCACCGTTACGGCCGATTCACCCATATTTTCCGTAGGGCTGGCGGAAATCGCCCCCCGGGAAAAACTGGGCCGCATCATGGCCTGGCAGACCTTTGTGGGTTATATTGCCGCCACCGTGTCCCCCGCGGTTTTTGGGCTGATTCTTGACGTTTGTCCCGGCCCGCTGGGCTGGATCCTCGCCTTTTCCAGCCTTGGTGCCGGAGTGCTGGCTGGAGCGGTGCTAATGTTTTACTTTTCCTATTTCAATAAAAAATGGTTAAAGGTCTTTTCAACATAGACGTTATGAACACCTGCTTTGTTCCCAAAGGGCAGCAAATTTGTTTTTCATTTTTCCGCAGTAATGACTAGGAAACGAGGGTAACCCCATGTCCGTGATAAATCTTAAGGCCGGTGAGACCCTGGTCATCAAAGCCTCCCGCGTCTGGCGCGGGACGCCGGAGCCGCCCCGGGAAGCGCTTGTTTATTTACAAGACGGCAAAGTAGCGGCCTTTTCAACCGGCGATCAAACGGGCGGATACAAGCGCAATGACCCTGTTAAGGAGCCGATGAACGTCCTTGAGCTTCCTGGCTGCACCGTTATCCCCGGCCTGATCGACTGCCACGTCCACCTGGCTCTGGACGGCAGGGATTTTTCGAGGGCGCGGCAGCAATGGACCGCCCGGGGGGAATTGCTTGAGCGGGTGAAGGCGGACTTAACAAACACCCTTGAACGGGGCATTGTAGCCGTACGGGACGGGGGAGATCGGGCGGGTATCGGCCTTGAGGTAAAACAACTGGTTATAACCGGCAGGTTGGCCGGGCCTCTGGTACTGGCCTGCGGGCATGCACTGCACCGGCAGGGGAAATACGGTTCTTTCCTGGGACCGGGCTTAACCCCGGCAGAACTGGAAAAGGCGGTGGATTCCCTGGCCCGGCAGGGAGTGGACCATCTCAAGGTTCTGGTATCGGGAATAGTAAGCTTTTCCCAATACGGGCGGGTGGACGCACCCCAGTTCACCCGGGATGAACTGCAACGAATAGTCTACCGCGCCCGCAGCCGGGGGCTGAGAATCATGGCCCACGCCAGCGGGGACGATGCCGTTCGCCTGGCCGTGGAAGCCGGGGTGGATTCCATAGAGCACGGCTATTTCATCAGCGAAGAATCCCTGCACCGTATGGCCGCCCGGGGTATTGCCTGGGTGCCCACGGTAATCCCGGTGGCCGGCCAGGTAAGGGGAAAATGGCGGGTACAATATACGGCCCGGGAAGTTGAGGTCATCACCCGCACCTGGCGGCGCCAGGTGAAAATGATCAAAAAAGCCCTGGAAATGGGCGTTACCCTGGGGGTGGGCACCGACGCCGGGGCCACCGGTGTATGCCACGGACAGGGCTTCCTGGAGGAACTGCTGCTTTACCGGAAAGCCGGCCTTTCCCCGGCGGATATTCTTCTGGCCGCCACCCGCAACGGCGCGGCCATCCTGGGACTGGAGCACCTGCTGGGCCGCATTGAACCGGGGCGGCCCGCCTTCCTGGTGGCCGTGGAAGGCAACCCCTGGGAGGATATCAGCACCCTGGCCAAGGTAAAATATGTATTCCGGCCCGCTGATTTCCCCGGGAAAAAGTTGCCGGAAAAATACAATTCTCTGCAACCTGAAAGGTGTTTCATGCGTCTTACATAATAACAATGCATCCACATATGTATGATAGGAGGAATTGTTATGGCCCGTATTGGTATAATTACCTGTTCCAACTGCACCCAGGAGTTAAATTGTGCTTCGGTTGTATGCCTGGCAGACTTGCGCAAGCGAAAGGGTTTTTTTCAAAAATACCCCGCCGGAGAGCCACTGGAACTCGTAGGTATAATTAACTGCGCCGGTTGCCCCACCCTGGGTGCCACGGAAAAAATTTTAAGGAAGGTCCGATCCCTGGCCGAGTTCAGGGTGGATGCCATTCACCTTTCATACTGCATGACCGCACTCTGCCCCTTTAAGAACAGGTACATGGAAGTAATCAAGGAAGCCTATCCCGGTCTTGAGGTAGTGGAAGGTACGCACACGCCGCGGGACTTCAAGGTTTTCCAGGGGGAAGTAAAAGAGCTGCTATGCGCTACACGGGTTGATATGACCGACTTAATTAAGAGCAGGCCGGGGAAGTAGTAGATGTTAAGCCCAAGGGCACTTGTTACCACAGGAATTTCTCCGAGCGCAGGCTGCGTTTTAGCCAACCCCCTGAAGGAGTTATCTACTTTGCTTGAAGCAGATGAAACTCGATGCCAGCAGGCTCGGTTATACGCTCGGATGCATCAAGGATTTCAATTCCAACCGGGTTTCCATCTTCATCATAATCAATAATTACCCCAGGCTTTTCATCTCCAGTAAAGCATGCCTGCTAAATATGAATTTGACCGGCATTTAAAAGCCCCTGTAATATTGAAACGTATAATAATTGCGTCAATTAAGTGCTATGGTTCTATTGAGCAATCGGCTTACTTGGAGTGAACCCGCAACAGTACCCAACATATAAAAAAAACAGACACCAAAATTAATGATACAACTTTCCGGGTGTCTGTTATTGTTCCCTGGTGGAGGCGGGGGGATTCGAACCCACCGTCCGGAAGAACAGCCACAGGAGTTTCTCCGAGCGCAGGCTGTGTTTTGGCTTTCGCCCCTTTGGCGGCCACAGCCAGCCTCCGCAGGGGCTATCTCGTTTTAATGTCCCGCCGGGCCTCCGAGAACCGTCCCGGCGGCTAGCCCGTTAGTTTGACACCCTATCCCGCGTCACGGGCCGAACTTGGGTAGGATGTGGCCGCTAAATTAAGCAGCCAGAGCGTATTCTTCGTTGGCAGTTATTGTTTTTCCACCGTTTTACGGGCTGATGGAACCCCGGCTCGCTGCTCCTGCCACCGCTTCCCCCGTCGAAACCTTTCGCCCCCATGTCATATATTACATCTTCCCCCGCAGAGCCCGCTCCATTTCCCGCTTTGCGTCCCGGGCGGCCATGTCCTCCCGCTTGTCGTATACCTTCTTGCCGCGGGCCAGGGCCAGTTCCACCTTGGCCTTGCCCCGGTCGTTGAAGTATACCTTCAGCGGGATCAGGGCCAGGCCCTTTTCCCGGCTCTTGCCCAGCAAGCGCAGGATCTCCTTTTTATGCATCAGGAGCTTGCGCGTCCGCTTGGGCTCGTGGTTGAAGCGGTTGCCCTGGTCGTAGGGGCTGATGTGCATATTATACAGGAACAGTTCGGCGTTTTCAACACGCGCGAAGCTGTCCTGCAGGTTGGCCCGCCCTGCCCGCAGGGACTTGACCTCGGTGCCGGTCAGGGCGATGCCGGCCTCGTAGGTTTCCAGGATGTGATAGTCATGGCGGGCTTTCCTGTTCACCGTGACCACCTTTCCCACCATGACCACCTCCCCTGCTGATAAATAAAGCCCTACCTCCAGGCGGCTGGGCCAAGTAACTTTTTAAATACCTATACTTATTACAACAGCCTATACTTATTATAGCAGTCTATGCACAAATGTCAACAGGCAATTCCATTTTCTGGCCCAAAGCCCCTGGGGGCAACCGGACGCGTATGAAATAGAAGCCGGCAGACAGAACCCGCCGGCCGGCATCCTTTAAAGCCCCATCTCCCCGGCAATACCCTGCATGGACTTAAGGCCGATTTCCATGAACTCCTCCACGGAAAGGCCCATTTCGGAACAGCTTTTAATCTGTTCCCTGTTGGCCCCCTGGGCAAAGGATTTCTCGTGGAAGCGGTTGAGGAGGAAGGGGACGTCTATGGCCGAGAGCTTCTTTTCCGGCTTGATCAGGGCTCCGGCCACAATCAGCCCCGTGAGGGGGTCGCTGGCGTAAAGGGCTTTGTCCAGCAGGCTCCGCCGGGGCAGGCCGTGGGCGTCATTGTGGGCCCGGACGGCGTAGACTATTTCCTCCGGCAAACCCTCGCGAGCCAGCAGGTCCGCCCCTTCCATGCTGTGCCGGGCGGGCTCGTCCTTCGTCCAGTCGTAGTCGATGTCGTGGAGCAACCCGGCCAGGCCCCAGATATTCTCGTCCTGACCGAAATGCCTGGCCAGGCCGCGCATGACCGCTTCCACGGCCAGGGAATGCTTTACCAGGTTGCGTGTTTTCAAATGCCTGGTGAGAAGAGTATAGGCTTCATCCCGCGTCACGTTTGAAGACTCCCTTCTTTTATAGTCAGAAACTTGGCCGTGGCCCGGGCCGCCACCCTGCCGCCGGGAAGGATAATGCGGGCGGAAAGCTCCCACAGCCTCCCTTTACCGCCCACCTTCCAGGCTTCCACGGTCACCGGCACGCCGACGGGAACCGGGCGGCTGAAACGGGTGAGCATTTCCGCCGTCATGGCCGCAACGCCCCGGCGCCAGAGCCACTGGGCCATGGCCTCGTCCAGCAGCGTGGCAATGAGGCCGCCGTGCAGCAAACCGTCCCACCCCTGGTGTTCTTCCCCGGCCGTAAAGGTGGCCCGGCAAACATCGCCATCCAGGGAAAACTCCAGGTGCAGGCCGATGGGATTTTTGGGGCTGCAGGCAAAACACATGCCGTCACTCCGGCTAACACTGTACATAACCTTCATTCACCCTGCTTTTAGGTACTCGTCACACTTATGGAGAAGTGTCCCTTTTTTAACACGGTATACGTGAATGTTCAGCAAAACCGTAACGACGAGGATGCGGCGCTGTCCGGAGCGAACGACTTGCGAAGCGCCGGTAACAGCACCCGGTGAAGCGAGGCCGCCGGCTCGGCTCTCGAGGACGCAAGATTGACTAAGCGTAAGAAAAGCTTGAAACACATTAGTTAACAGCTTACAAAGAAGTACAATTAGTCACGGGCAATCCGCAGAGAGCCAGAGCCGGCCCGAAGCGAACCGCGGTGCTGTCGGCGCGAAGCACTGGAGTGAGCGAGGACAGCGCCGCATCCAACCGGATTCGCTGAACATTTATAAGATATTTTACCAAAAATTTGTCATATCGCAAGTAGCGTCGGGCCGGCGCTGAATAAGAACGGGTGACGTTTCGAGGGAACCTTGACAGCCCCGAAAGGAAAAGTATAATAATAATTAAATTTTGGTTTTTTGGGATAGGGCCTGATTCATTTCTCACTGGGAGTGACACCCCATGAACCTTACCCAACGGCGTAAAGAATTCCTCCATAAAATTGTCAACCTCTTCCACCAGACCGGTCTTCCCGTCCACTATGTCACCATTGCCCAGGCACTGGGCGTAAGCAAGTGGACGGCCTACGACATCCTTAAGGAGCTGGAAAAAGGAGACTTTCTGCACAGGGAGTACACCCTCAGCCGCAACGAAAAGGCTCCCGGACGTTCAATGGTGGTTTTTCGACCGACGGAAAAGGCCCTTAAGCTCCTGCCCCCACAGGAAGCAAAATCAAAAACCCAGGAGGACTGGTCGACAGCCCGGAGCAAACTGTTATCCCTGGTTGACAATATGAAGAACCTGAACCCCCAAAAAATCAAGGAAGAACTCTTAGAGGAAATGTCGCGGATAGAGCTGCCGGTGGTGTTCAGTGCCTATACCATCGCCCTTTTAATCACCCATATACACGAAATTAACTCCCGGGGTATGGCGGCACTGAAGCACATCCTCGAACTGGCCCCCAAACCCGAGCTGGTCTTGAGCCTGTTTGCCGGCCTGGCAGTCGGAACCATGCTCAAGAGCATGAAAGATGCGGTTAACAGCAAAATTCTTTCCTGCATCCGCCGCTTTGAGGATCATATTTCCGAATGCGACAATCAGGAGCGCAGGCTCCTGGCCAGCTTTTTAACGGAAGCCCTGCAACGTTCACGGTAATTTTTTTAAAATATTTTTGGGTCTTTTTGGCCTATTAGGTTTCTTGGGGAATTTTTTGGCGAAAGGGGGGAAATCCTATGCATATTGATATGCATGCAAGCGGTCATGTAAAAAACTTACAGGAGGTTGCTGTTTATGCATTCTGGGACTTCCAAACTGGGACGAGCTAAAAATTTCCTTGCCGCACACCTTTCTCAAAACGTTCTGGCCTACGTGAGCAAAAACCCGGAAACGAATTTTCCGCGTCTCTTAAACCTGGTGAAGTTACTGGCCATTCAGGAGCGCCACAAGCGCCAGGTGGAAACCATAGCCGCAGCTTTCCGGGAAAACCCGGCCATCCGGCAGTACATGATCAAGCTGGCCAAAAATCTTCACCCCAACATACGTAACCGGCTGGCATACAACTGGTTTATGAACGCCATGATTTTCGGTATTCCTCACCAGAGGAGTATGTCCGCAAAACTGGGGGTGAACGTTCCCAACTTCATCCTGGTGGACCCCACCAGCGCCTGCAACCTGGCCTGTGAGGGCTGCTGGGCGGGTAAATATTCCCACAAGAACTCCTTGAGCCCGGAGAGGCTGGACCGCCTTTTCAGCGAAGCCAAAGAGCTGGGCATCTACTGGATCGTGTTTTCCGGCGGGGAGCCCCTGCTCTACCCGCACCTGTTCGACCTGATGGCCAAACATCACGATATGGCTTTCATGGCCTACACCAACGGTACGCTGATCAATGAAAAAATGGCCGACAGAATTATCGAGGTAGGAAACTTCTCCCCGGCCATCAGCCTGGAAGGGTGGCGGGAACGCACCGACGCCCGGCGCGGACCGGGAACCTTCGACAGGGTAATGCGGGCCATGGACCTGCTGCGGGAACGGGGCGCGGCCTTTGGCGTTTCCATCACCATCACCAGGGAAAACGTGATGGAAGTAACCAGCGACGAGTTTATCGATTTTCTCATTGATAAAGGAGCTATTTATGGCTGGACATTCCATTACATTCCCATCGGCCGCAACCCCAATGTAAACCTGATGATCACCCCGGAGCAGAGGGCCTACCTGGCTGAACGCATACCCTACATCCGCACCCATAAACCCATCCAGATTGCCGACTTCTGGAACGACGGCGAACTGGTGGAGGGGTGTATTGCCGGAGGGCGACGCTACTTCCATATCAACGCCGCCGGGGAAGTGGAACCCTGCGCCTTCGTCCACTTTGCCGTGGACAACATCAATGAAAAGAGCTTGATCGAAGTACTGCGCTCGCCCCTGTTCGCCGCCTACCAGAAGCGCCAGCCCTTCCACGACAACCTGCTCCGGCCCTGCCCGATTATCGACGTACCCCAGGCGTTGAGGGACATCGTCAAAGAATCCGGCGCCCGCCCGACCCATGAAGGGGCGGACACCGTCCTGGAGGGCACCACTGCCGCCTGCCTGGACGGTCGCTCCCAGGAGTGGGGCCGGGTGGCCGACCAACTCTGGGCGGAGCGCCAACGGCTCAAAAAGGCACAGGGATTCTGAAAACAACCCTTCTCTAAGGTAAATGGCCGGCTGTCGCCGGCCATTTTTAACGCCAGTCTTCAGCAGAACCGGATGGGATCAGGCCGCCAGGCCAGCTCCCTTTTCACCGTGACCGGAGCTGAAGGACAGGGCGCGGCGGGGGCAGGCGGCAACGCAGGAGCCGCACTTAATACAGTCATTATCCCCCATAATTCCGTCCGGTCGGTACTCATAGGGTTTCAGCTGCATGGGGCAGGCCCGGGCGCAGGCCCGGCAGCCGGTACAGGTCTTGCTGATGGAGAGGGGGTCCTTGCCCCGGGAGAGCCAGTAGCCCAGGGTGCCCATGGGACAGATGTGACACCAGGCCCGGGGGTGAATAAGCAGCCCCAGGATAATCCCCACCAGGGTGGTGATGGTGAGAATGCGCACCAGCGCCAGGCCCATGGCCGCCCCATCTCCCCCGGCCAGGTACCACTGCAGGCCGATCATGGTGAAAATTAAGCCCAGCATGAATACCCGTACGGCGCGGCTGCGCAGGAAGGAAGGGATGGCCTTCTTGCGGGACAGGGGACCGATGAAAAGGTCAAAAAAGGCTCCCCGGGGGCACATCCAGTCGCACCAGGCCCTCCCCCGGAAGGCCGCCACCCCCACGGCCCCGACCATGCACCCGAGCAGCAAAAAGCCCAGCCAGGGGTAGAACCATCCCAGCACGGCCACCAGGGGAAGGCCCACCCAGGTTAAGCTTTGCTTTAGTTTGCGCTCTTTCTGTTTTTCCTTGAGCATAGTAATTTCCTCCTTTTCTGGACCATTTACAGGATTGCCGGCTACTGGAAAAACTTTTATGCCCCCTTTACAAATACCCGTAGGGGTATGTCGCATTTGTAATATTACCCGCGTCCTTTCAGATTGTCAAGACATATTAGTTTAGGTATTTGCTCTTGACAAACCGCGGGATTAATAGTAAACTTTTATATACCATACGGGGTATGGGGCTTGAGAAAGGAGCAGGCTTCATGAAAAAAGACCCGGTTTACCGGCAGGAAGTGCAGGAGGAATTGCTGGCCCGATTAAAGCGCATCGAGGGGCAGGTAAGGGGAGTATCCAGGATGATCCAGGACCAGCGCAGCTGCGGCGAGGTGGTCATCCAGCTGGCAGCTATTAAAGCGGCCATCAACCAGGTGGCCATGACCACTCTGGCCTGCCACCTGGCCGACGAGATCATGGAGGGCCTGGCGGGAGGCAAGGAACTTAAAGACATAATGAATGAATTCATGCAGGTCTTTCGAAAGTTTACTTAACATTGCGCCCGTAATCGTTCTGCCATCGCCCTAAAGGCACGGCGTTGTCTAGAGCGAACGATTTTGCGAAGCGCCGGTAACAGCACCCGGTGAAGCGAGGCTGCCGGCTCGGCTCTCGAGGACGCATGATCAGCTAACCGAAAAAGAAAGTTTGATACACATTGGTTCAAAGCCTACAACGAAGCGCAACTAATTACGGGCAATCCGCAGAGAGCCAGAGCCGGCCCGAAGCAAGCCGCGGTGCTGTCGGCGCGGAGCATATGAGTGAGCGGGACAACGCCGTGCCTGACGTCGCGCTTTAACTAAGTCAACTGTACATTAACTGAATATTATGGGTCATTGAATAATCACATAAGAATAGGAGTGTGGTTTTTGTGGTTCAGGTACATGTATCCGACGAGGCCAGGGACTATATACTGCAACAAACCGATACCATCACCCTGGTCATGGAACTCTGCGGCGGGTGAGGAGGCATGACCTATGAGCCTGCCGTGTACGCAGGCACACCTCCCAATGTGGAAAGGTTCCACCAAACCGAGGCCAACGGCCTCAAGGTATTTCTCCCGAAAAATGCCAGGGTGGCCCCGGACGGGGTTAGTATCGACATCACCGGCAAAGGCGTGTGGCGCCGCCTTTCCATTCAGGGGTTGCTCGGTTGAGGCGGTAATCACCGCAAATGGAACCGGGGTAAGAGCAGCTGGAAAGGGAGTTAACTCAAGCACGCACATAAAAAAGTACCCCTGCCGCATACGGCAGGGGCATTTTTATGCCCGTTTTGATCCTAGCGGGCGATATTGGCAATCAACGGGATGATCAGCAGGGCCACGATATTCACAATCTTGATCATCGGGTTGATGGCCGGTCCCGCCGTATCCTTCAGCGGGTCTCCGACGGTGTCGCCGGTTACCGCCGCGGCGTGGGTGGGAGTACCCTTGCCGCCGTACATGCCTTCTTCAATGTACTTCTTGGCGTTGTCCCAGGCACCGCCACCGGAAGTCTGGAAGATGGCCAGGAAGAGACCGCTGATGATGGTGCCCATCAGCATACCGCCCAGAGCGTCCCGTCCCAGGAGCAGACCCACGATCACGGGCGAGAGAACGGGGATCAGTCCGGGCAGGATCATTTCTCTCAGGGCACGGCGGGTGACGATATCCACGCA
This sequence comes from Desulfofundulus sp. TPOSR, assembly GCF_011393055.1. NCBI lineage: Bacteria > Bacillati > Bacillota > Clostridia > Eubacteriales > Peptococcaceae > Desulfofundulus > Desulfofundulus sp. TPOSR. The sequence continues at coordinate 454,530 of NZ_JAAOEF010000004.1, forward strand.
GCGGCCGTACTCCGGCTTGGCCGTACCTTCCATAATGCCCTTAATTTCCCGGAACTGCCGCCGCACCTCGTTGACCACTTCGTAAGCCGCCCGGCCCACGGCACCGATGGCCAGGGAGGAGAACAGGTAGGGTAGGGCAGCGCCGATGAACAGGCCAGCCAGCACCCACGGGTTGTTAATGGAGAAGGTGAGCAGTTCCCCCGGAACGTAGTCCGCCAGGTGGTGAGTGTAGTCGGCAAAGAGCACGATGGCCGCCAGACCGGCAGAACCGATGGCGTAACCCTTGGTCACCGCTTTGGTGGTGTTGCCCACGGCATCCAGCGGGTCGGTAATGTTGCGCACTTCTTCCGGCAGTTCGGCCATTTCGGCAATACCACCGGCGTTGTCGGTAATGGGCCCGTAGGAGTCAATGGCCACGATGATACCGGTCATGGAGAGCATGGCCATGGAAGCAATACCAATGGCATAGAGACCTTCCGCCCCGCCGCCACCGATCAGGTAGGAGACCAGAATACCGGCTACAATTACTATGGCGGGAAGGACGCCGGACTCCATGGCCACCGAAATGCCGGTGATGATGTTGGTGGCGTGACCGGACTGGGAAGCTTCAGCAATGGACTTCACCGGGCGGAAACTCTTGGAGGTATAGTAGTCGGTAATGTACACGATGGCTACGGTGACGACCACGCCGATGAGAGCAGGCCAGAAGAAGATGGTGGAGCCCAACACGGCACCGGTGACAAACCAGAAGCCGATCAGGGCCAGGATGGCGGAAGCCCAGAGCCCTTTGTACAGGGCGCCCATGATGTTGGTGCCGCCGCCCATCCGGACAAAGAAGGTACCGATAATGGAGGCGATGATTGCTACGGCTCCCAGGACCATGGGATAAATGACAAACTGGGGCTGGTCCTTGAAGATCAGGAAACCAAGGAGCATGGCACCGACGGCAGTCACGGCGTAGGTCTCGAAGAGGTCGGCCGCCATACCGGCACAGTCACCGACGTTGTCACCCACGTTGTCGGCAATAACCGCCGGGTTCCGGGGGTCGTCTTCGGGAATGCCGGCTTCCACCTTGCCCACCAGGTCGGCGCCGACGTCGGCACTCTTGGTGTAAATGCCGCCGCCCAGACGGGCAAACACGCTGATCAGCGAACCGCCAAAGCCCAGGCCCACCAGCGCCACCGGGTCCTTAAAAATGACGTACATGGCCGATACGCCCAAAAGGGCCAGGCTCACGCACATCATACCCGTCACGGCACCGCCCCGGAAGGCCACCTGCAGGGCATAGCCGATGCCGGACTTGGCCGCTTCCGCCACACGGGTATTGCCCCGGGTGGTCACGTACATGCCGATGTAGCCGCACAAACCGGAGAAAACGGCTCCGATGATAAAGCCAATAGCTGTCCAGTAGTTCAGGCCAAACAGAATAATCAGAGCTACTATGACACCAACCAGGGCTATGGTCTTATACTGCCGGTTGAGGTAGGCCATAGCCCCTTCCTGGATGGCCGCCGAAATTTCCTGCATGCGCTGGGAACCGGCTGGACGACTAAGTACCCATGAGGCCAGATAACCTGCAAACAGGATACCAATAATGGCAGCCACTATCCCGGAATAGGTCACCCAAGACTGTTCCAAGAATATTCCCCCCCATGGCTAATTTTTAAAACGACCTGTCAAAAAAAATACCTAACCTCCCCCTCCCGAATCACCTCCCCTTCCCGGTAACAGGCGCCGCACACCTTTCTTTATATAAGTCTTCTGGCCGGTGGCCGGCAGCCTGCCGGAGAATAAGACAATGGGCTTATATCCATAAGCCCAAAACCAGTGATGTAATAGCAAATAACACCGCCACTACCGTAGTCAGTTTGCTGAAAAATTCGTCCAACCCTTTCTTTTTGCCGAACAAAACCTCCGCCCCTCCGGCAATGGCCCCGGAGAGCCCGGCACTTCTGCCCGACTGCAAGAGCACCGTTGCGATGAGAGCAAGGCTTAAAAGCACGTGGAAGGCTATTAAAACGCCCTTTAGCACCCGCTGGCACCTCCCCTTCCATTCGTTGTTATTATAGCACATAACAATAATAATTGACAATTATACATGCGGGATATTTGAGAGACGCAAGGTTTTCAGAGCGTTCCGGCCCGGATAAATAGCTGTATCTCCCAGCTCTTCCTCTATGCGCAGTAGCTGATTGTACTTGGCCACCCGGTCGGTACGGGAAGGCGCTCCGGTCTTGATCAGGCCGGTACCGGTGGCCACCACCAGGTCGGCAATGGTGGCATCTTCCGTTTCACCCGAACGGTGACTGACCACCGCGGTGAACCCGGCCCGGCGGGCCATTTCAATGGCTTCCAGGGTCTCGGTGAGGGTGCCGATCTGGTTCACCTTGATCAAAATGGAATTGCTGGCCCGCAGTTCGATTCCCTTCTGCAGCCTTTGTGTATTGGTAACGTAAAGGTCGTCCCCCACCAGCTGCACCCTGTCACCCAGGCGGGCGGTGAGCTTCGGCCAGTTCTCCCAGTCGTCCTCGGCCAGGCCGTCCTCAATGGAAAGGATGGGATAGCGCTCCACCAGGGAGGCATAAAAATCGATCAAATCCTCCGCGGTGAAGGTCTTCCCTTCCAGCATGTAGCGGCCGTCCTTGAAGAACTCCGTGGCCGCGGCATCGATGGCCAGGGCCACATCTTCCCCCGGCCGGTAGCCGGCAGCCTCGATGGCCTCTATAATTACCGCGCAGGCCTCCTCATTGGACCCGAGGTTGGGCGCAAAGCCGCCCTCGTCGCCCACGGCGGTATTCAGGCCCTTCTTCTTGAGCACCTTTTTCAGGTTGTGGAAGACCTCGGCCCCCATCCGCAGGGCTTCGGTAAAGCTGGGGGCCCCCACGGGCATGATCATGAATTCCTGGATGTCCACGTTGTTGTCGGCATGCTTGCCGCCGTTCAAAATGTTCATCATCGGCACGGGCAGACGCCGGGCGTTGACTCCGCCGAGATATTGATAGAGGGGTAGCCCCACCGCCTGGGCCGCCGCCCTGGCCGCGGCCAGGGAAACACCCAGGATGGCGTTGGCGCCCAGATTGCTCTTGTTGGGCGTACCGTCCAGCTCGATGAGGGTCATGTCCAGGCCCACCTGATCCGTGGCGTCAAAGCCGATGATCTCGGGGGCGATTTTTTCAATTACGTTGTTTACGGCCTTTTGCACGCCTTTACCCAGGTAACGGGACGGGTCGCCATCCCTCAGTTCCACCGCTTCGTGGGCGCCGGTGGAGGCCCCGGAAGGAACGGCCGCCCGTCCCAGGGTGCCGTCTTCCAGCAGCACGTCCACCTCCACGGTGGGGTTGCCCCGGGAATCGAGAATCTCCCTGGCGTATACGTCAACTATGGTTGTGCTCATGAATCTCTTCCTCCTCGCTTGTATTATGGCAAAGATGCGGCGCTGTCCGGAGCGCACTGCGCAGCCCGGTTAACGCTCTATAATCAATGACTCGCCGGTCATTTCCGGCGGCCTGGAAATCCCCATCAGGTCCAGCATGGTTGGGGCAATATCCGCCAGAATGCCCCCCGGACGGAGTTTTACCTGTCCGAGCTCCTCCCCGATCAGTATAAAGGGGGCCCGGTTGGTGGTATGGGCGGTATGGGGATGCCCGTTGGGATCCAGCATTTCATCGGCATTGCCGTGATCAGCGGTAATAATGACCGTACCGCGCTTTTCCAGCACGGCCCCCACCACCTTCCCCAGGCACCGGTCTACGGTTTCAATGGCCTTGACCGCCGCAGCCATGTCGCCGGTATGGCCCACCATGTCCGCATTGGCATAATTCATGATGATTACCTGGTATTTATCCGCAGCCAGCTGCTCCAGGAAGGCGTTCGTAACCTCCGGGGCGCTCATTTCCGGTTTCTGATCGTAGGTGGCCACCCTGGGAGAGGGAATTAAAAGGCGATCTTCCCCGGGATAGGGCGTTTCCACTCCCCCGTTGAAGAAAAAGGTGACATGAGCGTATTTTTCCGTTTCGGCCAGGCGCAGCTGCTTGAGCCCCAGGCGGCTGATCACTTCCCCCAGGGTGTTGGTGGGATGGTGGGGCTTGAAGGCCACCGGAGCGTTTATGGTTTTATCGTAAAGGGTCATGCAGGTAAAATGCACCCGCGGGCGGTTTGCCGGGCGCTCAAAACCGGTAAAATCCTCGTCCACAAAGGCCCGGGTGATCTGCCTGGCCCGGTCGGGGCGGAAATTATAAAAGATCACCGCATCGCCGTCTTTGACCACCGCCACGGGAGCATCTCCCCCGGTAATTACCGTGGGCTGCACAAACTCATCGGTCTCCCCGCGCCGGTAGGATTCTTCCAGGGCCTGCATGGCGGAAGGCGCCTTTAACCCTTCCCCCAGGACCATGGCCTCATATGCCCTTCTGGTACGGTCCCAGCGGCGGTCCCGGTCCATGGCGTAGTAGCGCCCCATGACCGTGGCAATCCTGCCCGTACCCAGTTCCCGGCACTTTTCTTCCAGCTGCCGGATGTATTCCCCGGCATTGTCGGGGGGAACGTCCCGCCCGTCCAGGAAACAGTGTACGTATACCCGCGGCAAATTATGCCTCCTGGCCAGTTCCAGCAGGGCAAAAAGGTGGGTGATGTGGCTGTGCACGCCGCCGTCGGACAAAAGGCCCATCAAGTGCAGGGCCCCGTTGCCGGCCCGGACATGCTCCACAGCCGCCACCAGGGCTTCATTGGTAAAAAAGCTGCCGTCCCTGATGGCCCGGGTAATGCGGGTCAGCTCCTGGTAGACAATGCGCCCGGCCCCGATATTGAGGTGCCCCACCTCCGAATTGCCCATCTGGCCGTCGGGCAGGCCCACATCCTCCCCCGATGTTCCCAGGGTGGTGTGGGGATAGGTGGCCCAAAAGCGATCCATATTGGGTGTTTTGGCCTGTGCTATGGCATTTCCTTTTTGTTCATCCCTCAGGCCCCAGCCGTCCAGGATAACCAGGACCATGGGGATATGCTTTATTTCCATCGGAAACCTCCAGGATGTTGAAAATACTGGTTTGGCCTGCTTTGTTTTGCAGCAAAAGCACCGTTTGGCGATCTATTCCCGCAGCGCCGCCCGGACAATGGCGGCAAAGCTGTCCACCTTCAAGCTGGCGCCGCCCACCAGGGCGCCGTCTATATCGGGCTGCCCCAGCAGTTCGGCGGCATTTTCCGGCTTAACGCTGCCGCCGTACTGGATGCGCACCTGCCGGGCCGCCTCCCGGCCGCCCATCTCGGCCAGCAGGCAGCGGATAAAGGCGTTCACCTGCTGGGCGTCTTCCGGCGAAGCCGTGCGTCCGGTGCCGATGGCCCACACCGGCTCGTAGGCCACCACCAGGCCGGCCAGCTCGGTGCCGGAAAGGCCGGCCAGTGAACGGCGCACCTGTGCACCGACAACCCTTTCCGTATGTCCCGCTTCCCTCTCCTCCAGGCGTTCGCCCACGCAAACAATGGGAACGAGCCCGTGTTTAAGGGCCGCTTTTACCTTGGCGTTGACATCCTCATCACTTTCGCCGAAATACTGCCGCCGTTCCGAGTGGCCCAGGATCACGTAGCGGCAGCCGATTTCCTTCAACATGACCGGGGAAATTTCCCCCGTATAGGCTCCTTCTTCGGCCCGGTGCATATTCTGTGCGCCCAGGACGATGTTGCTGCCCTCCAGTTCCCGGGCCACGGCGTACAGGGCGGTAAAGGGGGGACAGACGGCCACCTCCACCCCCTGGACGCCGGCCAGGGCCTCTTTTAGCCCCCGCACGAATTCTACCGCTTCGGTGACGGTCTTATACATTTTCCAGTTACCCGCCAGAAGGGGTATACGCATGTTTATCTCTCCCTCACTTCCCTGTGTCCATTAACACGGCCACGCCGGGCAGGACCTTCCCTTCCAGAAACTCCAGGGAGGCGCCGCCGCCGGTGGAAATATGGGACATCCTGCCGGCCACCCCGGCCTTTTCCACCGCCGCCGCCGTATCTCCCCCGCCCACGATGGTGGTGGCTTTGCTATCGGCCAGCGCCTTTGCCAGGCCAAAGGTGCCCGCGGCAAAGGGGGCCATCTCGAAGACACCCATGGGGCCGTTCCAGATGACGGTACCGGCATCGCGCACTTCGGCGGCAAAGGATTCTACCGTTTTCGGGCCGATGTCCAGGGCCATCCACTCTTCCGGCACGGCATCCGCCGGTACCACCCTGGGTTCCGCTTCCGGGCGGGCCGCCTCGGCAACCACCAGGTCCACGGGCAGCAGCAGCTTGACGCCCGCCTTTTCCGCCCGGGCCATTAAATCCCGGGCCAGAGCCACCCGATCCGCTTCCAGCAGCGACTTGCCCAGCGCAAAACCCCGGGCGGCCAGGAAGGTATTGGCCATGCCCCCGCCAATGAGCAGGGCGTCCACCTTGCCCAGGAGGTTTTCAATCACGCCAATCTTATCGGAAACCTTGGCCCCACCCAGGATGGCCACAAAGGGACGGGTGGGGTTGGACAGGGCCTGGCTCAGCACGGTAATTTCCTTTTCCATCAAGAACCCGGCCGCGGCGGGCAAAAAGTGGGCCACCCCCTCGGTGGAGGCGTGGGCCCGGTGGGCGGTGCCGAAAGCGTCGTTCACATAAACGTCGGCCAGTTCGGCCAGCTGCCGGGCAAACTTTTCATCGTTTTTTTCCTCCCCGGGGTAAAAACGCACATTTTCCAGCAGCACCACATCGCCGGGCTGCATGCCGTTTATGGCCTGCCTGGGTTCATCCCCTATACAGTCGTCCACCTTGACCACCGGCTTGCCCAGCAACTCCGAAAGGCGCCGGGCCACCGGATCCAGGCGGTAGCGGTCGTCCACTTTGCCCTTGGGACGCCCCAAATGGGAGGCCAGGATTACCTTGGCCTGCCTGTCAATCAGGTACTGTATGGTCGGCAGCGCCGCCCGGATCCGGGTGTCATCGGCAACATTACCCTCCTGGTCCAGGGGTACGTTAAAATCCACCCGTACCAGTACCCGTTTACCGGTTACTTCCATGTCCCGGATGGTTTTAATCACGCATATACCTCCCTCGCGGCATAATATTCGGGCGGTAATCTTCCCTCCCGGCGAAAGGCCGGGGAAGGGCGCCGCCCTTTTTATTTAATATTGCCCATTACCTGTTCCGGCGGGCGCCGCGTCAGGGGCCCGCCGGAAACACCTGCCTATGTATATTCTTTGACATGTTTTACTAAAATCCTCTCCGGGCCATATATAAAATTAAGTCCAGGATGCGATTGGAATAACCCCATTCATTGTCGTACCAGGCCACCACTTTAACCATATCCTCGCCAATGACCATGGTCGAGGGGCCGTCCACAATGGCCGAGTGGGGGTCCCCGCAGTAATCCACCGACACCAAAGGCAGGTCGCTGTAAGCCAGGATCCCCTTAAGCCCACCTTCGGAGGCATCCTTCAAAGCTCCGTTTACTTCCTCCGCCGTAACGGGACGGCGCAGCTGGGCCACAAAATCCACCACGCTGACATTGGGCGTGGGCACCCGCATGGCCATACCGTTCAACTTGCCTTTCAGTTGCGGGAGCACCAGCTCCACCGCCCTGGCCGCACCGGTGGTGGTGGGAATAATGCTCATGCCGGCGGCCCGGCCCCGGCGCAGGTCCCGGTGGGGCATATCCAGGATCTGCTGATCGTTGGTATAGGCATGGACGGTGGTCATGAGACCTTTGACAATGCCGAACTGCTCATCCAGCACTTTGGCCACCGGTGCCAGGCAGTTGGTGGTACAGGAGGCATTGGAAATCACATGATGTACGGCAGGATTATAAAGCTCCTCGTTAACGCCCATGACCACTGTGAGGACGTCGCCCTTGGCCGGGGCGCTGATGATCACCTTCTTGGCTCCGCTGGAAAGATGGACGGCGGCATCTTCCGCCGTTCTAAATTTGCCGGTGGACTCCACCACCACATCCACCCCCAGTTTGCCCCAGGGGATGCTGGCGGGGTCCGCCTCGGCAAAGACAGCGATCTCCCGGTCGTTTACCACCAGGGAGCGCTCATCGGCCTGCACGTCGGCGTCCAGCCGGCCGTGCACCGAATCGTATTTCAGAGCGTGGGCAAGGGTGCGGACGTAGTTTCCATTTGCCGGAAGCCGCCGGGACTTGTGGTTTACGGCTACCACCTGGATCTCGGGATACCGGAGCGATGCCCGCAGGACATTCCTCCCGATCCGGCCGAAACCATTAATCCCTATTTTTACCGTCATTATTCCCTCTCGCTCCTTTCAATAGTATACCTCATTTAGTAAAATTTATTTGAATTATGATATTCTTATTCGCTATCCAGTTAAATAGTTCCTCCTTTTTCTGGTTAATTGAGATAAAAAATTGGGTACCGTTTGCAAAACAGTACCCTTTAAAGCTGCCCGTGTATGGAGGTTTTCCAGATCTGCGCAGGCCGCCGCAAAGGAAATATCCCGCGGGATGATCTCCAAGGGACTCAGTACCGCTTCCTCTGCTGTACGGGGGGGATGCCCAGTTCGCCCCGGTATTTAGCTACGGTGCGCCGGGAGATGTGAATTCCTTGTTTACATAAAATTTCAGCAATCTTCTGGTCATTTAAGGGCTCTTTGGGATCCTCCGCCGCCACTATTTCCTGGAGCATCTTCTTAATGCTTTCAGCAGAGGTCAGGTTCCCGCCGTCACTGTTGATCCCGGTAGGGAAGAAATATTTCATTTCAAATACTCCCTGGGGGGTCTGGATATACTTGTTGGAAGTGGCCCGGCTCACGGTAGATTCGTGCAGGCCGACCATTTCAGCCACCTGTTTTAAATTAAGAGGTTTCAAATATTTCACCCCGTGGTCCAGGAAATCCCGCTGCAGCTGCACCAGGCAGCTGGCCACCTTGTAAAGGGTCAAACGCCGCTGTTCTATGCTGCGGATCAACCAGGCCGCCGCATTGAGCTTGCTTTCCACAAACCGGCGAGTGCGGGAGTCGTAATTTTCCTGCTGGCTTAGCACGGAGCGGTAGGTAGGGTTGATGGTCAGGCGGGGCACGGATACATCGTTGATAAGGATGACATAGTCGTCTCCCACCTTTTCCACCACTATATCCGGTACCACATAGCGCACGTCATGGGGGGTGGAAAAATTACGGCCGGGCTTCGGGTCAAGGGTTTTCAAAATATCGGCCACCCGCTGGATTTCCCGGACATGGACATTAAACTGCTGAGCCAGGCGGTTAAGCTTGCCCCTGGCCAGATCCACCAGGTGATAGCGGATAATCTTTTCCAGCAGCGTATCTTTAATGCCCAACTGGTTGACCTGAATGAGCAGGCATTCCTGAAGGGTACGGGCACCTACCCCCGGCGGGTCAAAGGTCTGGATCAGTTTCAGCGTCTCTTCTACGGCCCCGGGATGTACGGCCAGCTGCTTGGCGGCCTCCTCCACACTGGTCTGGAGGTAGCCGTGCTCGTCAATATTGCCGATCAGGTATTCGCCGATAACCCTTGCCTCGGGGCTGCATTTGCTCAAATACAGCTGGAACATCAGGTGTTCCATCAGGGTAGGCGCCTGGGAAAGGAAACTTTCGTAATTGTGGGCAGGGGGCTCGGGATCCCGCTCCGCCCGGGGAAAACCCAGATCGCTGGAATCCTGGAAATACTCCTCCCAGTCCAGATCGTATTCCCTGTTTTCTTCTTCCCTCTCAAGCTCCCACTCAAATTCTCCTTCTTCCCCGTTTCCGTCGCCTTCTTCTTCCCGCAGCTCCAGAAGAGGATTCTCCTGCAGCTGTTGTTCTATATACAGAGAAAGCTCCAGGGAGGACAGCTGCAGCACGGTTATGGCCTGACGCAGCTCGGGAGTCATGATTAACTTTTGCGTTTGTTCCACGTTAAGTCCGTAACCCAGGCGCATGGGCCTTCAACTCCTCCAAAGCTCCGTCATTAATAACGTTAATTAAATCCCGGAAGATTAATTAACTCTCTAAAAGGATACTTATTCTCTAAAACCGCGAGTTTCTCCTGCCGCCTTTTGCCCGGTAACAGCATATTCGGACGGTAATTGTTTCATTCACCGCCATGCCGGAGCCTGTTGGCGATTTCATCCAGCCTGCGCAGCCGGTGGTTTACGCCCGATTTTCCCACCCGGGGCTCGAGTATTTCCCCCAGCTCCCTCAGGCTTGCATCGGGATACTGCAGGCGGGCCTCGGCTACCTGCCGCAAAGCCGGCGGAAGCTTTTCCAGCCCCATGGTGGCGGCAATGAAACGGATATTCTCCACCTGGCGCAGGGCCGCATCCACTACTTTGTTCAGATTGGCCGTTTCACAGTTCACCAGGCGGTTCACCTGGTTGCGCACGTCTTTGTATATGCGTACGTTTTCAAAATCTAAAAGGGCCGTATGGGCTCCCATAATATTCAGCAGGGCTACAATCTGGTCGCTGTCCTTTAAATATACCACATGCCAGTTTTTGCGGGCGCTCACCCGCGCCTCCAGGCCAAATTCCCCCATCAGCCGGCCAAGCGCCCGGGCATGCTCGGCGTTGCCCGTGATGATCTCCAGGTGATAGGTGCCCTCGGGGTTGTTCACCGAACCGCCCCCCCAGGAATGCTCCCCGCAGGTAGGCCCGGCGGCAGCATTCCCGGCGCACCAGTTCCCTGGGAATGCCCCCGGTCAACTGGCCCCGGGCATCCGCCATACCCAGGCGGCGCAGGATTTCGCTCATCCCGGTCGGGGGGGAGACCCGCACCTGGTAGAGGTTTTTTTTGCGCAGCCGGTTCTTACGCTTTACCAGAACCTCGGTGTGCACACCAAAGATTTCTTTGAAAAGGGAAAATATTTTGCGGGCTACCGCTGCATTTCCGGTACCGATGGTAAGGGCGGCTTCAGGTTCCGATCCAACGGACAGGCTGCCGTCCATTTTGACCAGGGCGGCCAGTTCGGCCAGCTTGCAGCATTTTTCCTTCCCCACCACCCGGGCCAGTTCATTTTTGGTCAGGGTAGAAAAGGACATTTAAGTTCACCTTGAAGATATTATACCACACCGGGGAAAGATTTTTCTGGCCTTTTCCTTTAAGGTGAGGGGGGTAAGGGGGGATAATAATGCTTCACCAGTTCCGTAATGAACTTCTGCAAGTCGTAGCTGCCCTTGACCCGCACCCGTTTCAGGGTAAAGGGGTCATCCCCGGGGCCTGCCAGCCCCTGCCCGGTCGTAACGGCGGCACGGTACCCGCTTTCCCTCACCACCCGGGCCAGCTCATGGTTGTACTTACCATAGGGGTAGCAGAAAACCTCTACCGGCCGCCCCAGATGGGCTTCCAGCAGGGCCTTGCTTTCCCTTATCTGGCGCCGGGCTTCCTCCAGGGGGATCTGGGTCAAGCAGGGGTGATCCAGGGTATGGGCGCCGATGGTTATGCCGTAATCGGCCATCTCCTTAAGCTCCCGCCAGCCGGCCATTTTGTTGACCGGCTGGATTTTGGCGTCGAAGACATTGGTTTTGCCTACGGTATTGGCCACCACAAAGATGGTGGCGGTAAAACCGTATTTTTTTAGTATGGGAAAGGCATGGGTGTAGTTGTCCAGGTAGCCGTCGTCAAAGGTAATCACCACCGGCCGGGGCGGGAGAGGTTTGCCCTTTTGGAAGTGATCCACCACGTCGGTAAGGGAAACTGTGTGAAACCCGTGGCCGGCCAGGTACTCCATTTGCCGGGCGAACTTCTGCGGGGGCACCCGCAGCCCCAGGCCTCCCGTACGGGGATCGGGGTTTACCTTGTGGTACATCAGAATGGGTATCCCTCTCTCTCCTCCCTCAGGCGGCGGGAGGGGAGGGGCCAGGCTCTGGGCCAGGGAATCGGCAGCGTGCCGGCTACCGCCCAGAACCAGCAGAAAAAGCAAGGGCAGCGTCACGATGGCGGTTAAAATCCTTGTGCTCATCTACTCCTCCAGAATTCTTTTCCGAAAATAAGATCTTTTAAGAAAAATGTACTATTATGTCTAAACAAAATCTTAACACCCGGCTTTAACCCTGACAACTGCCATTTCGACAAAAAACCCTCCGCTTTCCGCGGAAGGGTGGTTTACTTTTTAACGGGGTCACATGCGCCCCGAATGAAAACCGCCGCTAATAGAGCCGTTGAACAACCTGAAGGATTCCCCCGTTTTGCGCTCCAGGAGGGCCAGTTCCAGGATCAGCCGGGCCAGTTTATCGGGATGATGGCGGACCACGTTGCTTTCGTGCACCAGGTTGGCACCAATGACCTCGACTCCCATCTGCCGCAGTTTCTCCGCATCCACCGCCACCGGCACGGCTCCCTCCCGGCGGTAGCGTGCCTTCAGCCGGGCCGGTATGCCGCCCTGGTTGACCACCACGTAATCCACAATGGGACCGGCGTGGGTGAAAATGGCCTGGAGATGGTCGCTGGCGGCGTAACCGTCGGTTTCCCCGGGCTGGGTCATCACGTTGCAAACGTAAATTCGCACGGCCCTGGTGCGGGCAATGGCCTCCGGAATTCCCCGCACCAGGAGGTTGGGCAGGATGCTGGTATAAAGGCTCCCCGGCCCCAATACCACCGCATCCGCCCCGGCAATGGCCTGCAGCGCCTCGGGCAGGGGGTAGCAATCCCCCGGCACCAGGAAAACCCGTTTAATGGGTTTCCTGCACCGGGGAATGGTAGATTCCCCGTATACCAGCGTACCGTCGGATAGTTCCGCCCCCAGCACCACATTCTGCAGGGTAACGGGCAATACCTGCCCCCTGACGGCCAGCACCTTGCTTAAAGCCTGCACGGCTTCGTGAAACCCTCCGGCCATGTGGTTCAGCGCCGCCAGGAGCAGGTTGCCCAGGTTGTGGCCGGCCAGGTCGCCGCTTTTAAAGCGGTACTGGAGCAGATCCTCCATCAACGATTCCTTATCGGCCAGGGCTACCAGGCAGTTGCGGATGTCCCCCGGGGGAAGCATGCCCAGCTCCCCCCTCAGCCGGCCGGAACTCCCACCATCATCGGCCACGGTAACAATGGCCGTAATATTGCTGGTATACTCTTTCAAGCCCCTCAACAGTACGGACAGCCCCGTACCCCCGCCAATTACCACTATGCGGGGCCCCCGGCGCAGGTGCTGGCGGGTATAGATAATATCCGCCAGGCGCGTACGCTCTTCGGGTGCCAGAACATCCACCACTGATTTAAAGGCCTTGAAGTTCCCGTAGACCAGGGCTGGCAGGCCCAGCACCAGGAGAAGCGCGCCCCCGATCCAAACCCGCCCCGGGCCGAAAAGCTCCGCAAACCAGGCCACCAGCACCGCCTGGTGCTCCCGGGGCAGAGATCGGCCCATAAGGCCGATGCCGGCAGCAGCCAGCACCAGGCCCAAAAAGGCCAGGGCCAGCCAGCGTTTGAAATGCAAGCCGGGGTAAAGCCACTTGAACAGGTGCATCAGTTTCACCCCTGTCTTAACGGGGAAGATCCCGGTGCCGCACGGCCACCCGGTAACCCTGCTCCGCCAGGTGGGCCCCCAGGCAGTTGGCCAGGGTTACGGAACGGTGCTGGCCGCCGGTGCAGCCAACGGCAATGGTCAGGGTAGTTTTCCCTTCCTGGATGTATTGGGGAAGTAGAAAATCAATAAACTGGTAGAACCGGCTCACGAATTCCTGGCTCACCGGGGCGCGCAGGACATAATCCCGCACGGCCGGATCGTTTCCGGTCAGCGGGCGCAGCGCCGGGTCGTAATGGGGGTTGGGCAAAAAACGCACGTCAAAAACCAGGTCGCTGTCCAGGGGTATACCGTATTTGTACCCGAAGGAAATTATTGTAATGCGCAGGGGCGCCCCGGCATTATCGCCAAATAAACTGACCAGCTCTTCTTTCAGCTGCTGGGGGGTCATTTCGGAAGTGTCAATTATTTTATGGGCCCGCCCCCGCAGTTCCCGCAGCCGCTCCCTTTCCTGCCGTATGCTCTGCAGCACCTCCCCGTCCACGCTCAGGGGGTGGCTGCGGCGGGACTCCTTGTACCGGCGGACCAGGGTGGCATCGGAGGTTTCCAGGAACAATATCTCGTAGCGCAGCCCCTCCTGCTCCAGGCCGGCCAGCACTTCAAAGAGGGCGTCGAAAAACTCCCCACCGCGGATATCCACCACTACTGCTATTTTATTAATCCCCCGGGAAGATTGTGAACAAAGCTCCAGAAATTTGGGAATGAGCCTGGGAGGCAGGTTGTCCACACAAAAGAAGCCCAGATCCTCCAGAATCCTTAAGGCCTGGGTCTTACCGGCCCCCGAAAGGCCGGTCACGATTACCAGCCGCATAATTATCACCACTCGTTGCCCGGCTCAATTTGCCGAATACGTAAGTGTTCAGTTAACCCGCTTAAGGCACGGCGTTGTCCCGCTCACTCATATGCTCCGCGCCGACAGCACCACGGTTCGCTTCGGGCCGGCTCTGGCTCTCTGCGGATTGCCCGGCACTAATAATTCTTCGTTGTCACATCTTAACTTAATATGTTTTCGGTGTCTTCTTCCGAACAGTTAATCATGCGTCCTCGAGAGCCGAGCCGGCGGCCTCGCTTCACCGGGTGCTGTTACCGGCGCTCCGCAAAATCGTTCGCTCTGGACAACGCCGTGCCATTGTAGTAAACAGAGCGGTTTTACCGAACATTTACCGGAATACAAAAGGCTCCCCGGCGTTGTCCCGCTCACTCCTCTGCCAGGCGGGCTTTGAGGGTGTCGATCACCCTGACCGGGCCGGGGTCCACGCCGTAGAGCATGGCCAGGTACACGCTGGCATAATCTCCGATATACACCAGGGAGTACATGCGGGCCAGGGCGCCGCTGCCCCGGGCCATTATTTCGACAACACCGGCCACCGCACCTTCCATGATTTCGCGGGTAATGGCAAAACGCTTCTGCACCCGCGGGTGATCCCGGGGATCCCGCAAAATAACCACATAAAGCCGGCGCAGAAGTTCACCGGGAAACTCAAAGCCGACCAGCTCATTATGGTTTAACTCCGGAAACACGTTCCAGCAGGCCGGGGCCTTGGCATTTTCATTGATCTGCCCTTTCCAGCGCTGGGCCACCACTTCCGTGGTCCCGCTGGAACCCCAGATTACGGGAATGCGATTGTGGAAACTGGCCGCCAGCATCTTGGCCTGGTTGGAATCCCGCGGAACTTCCGGCTTGAGCTCCTCCCGCATGGATTGCAGCAGGGAAACGCACTCGGCCACCTCATGGCTGAGGTCCGGCAACAGGCCCATCCGGTAAAGCACGGCCAGGGTGGGAATGAAAAGGTATCCCGTTGCCGAACGGGGGGCAATGCCGCCGGGCACGGTAATCACCGGCACGCCGTCGTTCCTGGCCATTTCGCCCAATTTGCCGCCGGTGGTCAGGACCACAAGCGAAGCACCTTTTTCCCGGGCCTGGGCATAGGCACTCAAGGTTTCCTCGGTGTTGCCGGAATAGCTGACGGCAAAAACCAGGGTGTGCGGTCCCACAAATTCGGGCAGCACGTAGTCCCGGTTGACCACCACCGGCACATCCAGTCGCTGCGCGGCATAGACCCGCAGGAGATCACCCCCGATGGCCGAACCACCAAGGCCGGTAACCACTACCTGGCGGAGATCATCCATGGGAGAAACGTCGGCGGCCATCCCCAGTTCCCAGGCCCGGGCACACTGTTCGGGCAGCTCCCACAGGGCCTTGAGCATTCCCTTCGTATCGGCATTATACATGGCCTGTACATCATCCAGAACGGGCAAAATGAACCCCTCCCTCGAAAATAGTCGTCGGTCGTCAGTCGTCAGTCGTCGGGATAACCGGAATTCGCTAAAGCGAATTCCAGATTGAACTTGCTTGATCGATTTTCATGATTATATGGAGAGAACGAACGTTCTCACAGGGAACTTCTTTAATTAAAAATTTTAAAACTCTAAATTTGTTAAAATTGCGGTCTGATTTCCAGCACGTCCTCCACATAGGCCCGAAGCACTTCCGCCACACCCCAGGCCTGGGCAATACACCCCCGGGGGACAACGGGCTCGTTGCCGTCAAAGATTTCGGAAATATAGCCCACCCCGTGGTCCCGCAGCTGGTCCTGGAAAGGAGCAAGGAAACGTGCCGCCTGCAGCCGGCTGGCCGGGGAGTAATGGTGCACCTGGCGCCAGGCCGTAACAAATGGCCCGATCAACCAGCTCCAGACCGTCCCCTGATGGTAGGCTCCGTCCCGCTGCCACCGGTCGCCGCTATAAACCCCCCGGTACCGGGGGTCGCCGGGGGATAAGGAGCGCAGCCCGTAGGTGGCGTATAGTTCCTGCCAGACACGGGTCAGCACCCTTCGCCCTCTTCCGGCATCAACTACGGTGAAAGGCAGGCTTAAGGCAATAACCTGGTTGGGGCGCAGGGAAGCGTCCTTCCCCTGCTCACCGACCACATCGTAGAGATAGCCGCTTTCCTCAAACCAGAATTCCCGCAAAAAACTTTCCCTGTGCTTTTCCAGCAGGTCCTGGTAGGAAAAAGCATCCCCGTACCGGACGGCCAGTTCCCGCAATACGCACAGGGCATTGTACCAGAGGGCGTTGATTTCCACCGCCTTGCCGTGGCGGGGCGTGACGACCCAGTGATCCACCCTGGCATCCATCCAGGTCAGCTGCAGCTCCGGAGAGCCTGCCGCCAGGAGCCCGTCCTCGTCCACTTTAATGTTAAAGTGAGTTCCCTTGATGTAATGGTAGACAATCTCCTTGAGGACCGGGTAGATCACTTCGCGGCCAAAGGTATGGTCCCGTGTGTACTGCAGGTACTTCCAGGCCGCCCAGAAAAACCACAGGGAAGCATCCACCGTGTTGTAAAGGGGCTCCCTGCCGGCATCGGTAAACATGTTCGGCAGAAGCCCGTCCTTGCAGTAACGGGCATAAGTGAGCAGGATGTCCCGGGCGTCATCGTAACGCCGGGTAACCAGGGTCAACCCGGGCAGGGCAATCATGGTGTCCCTTCCCCAGTCGTTAAACCAGTGATAACCGGCGATGATACTTTTCGCGCCCGTGGACTGGCGGTAGACAATAAAGCTGTCCGCGGCCTGCACCAGCTGGCGGGCTAAAACGCTCCGGTACCCGGCCCTTTTCACCAGCTCCTGCAGGCGGCGAATTTCCACCTCCAAAAGGGCTCTCCCATCGAGGGTAAAAACTTCCTCCAGGGTGGCAATAAAAGTAATGGTTTTGGTCTCCCGCGGCTCCAGAGAAATGGTAAAATCGCCGGGTATAAAATGATCCTCCCGGGCGTCCAGACCCCGTCTCTGTTCCTCCACGTAAAACATATCGTAAAACCAGTCATCGCGGCCGTGGAACTTACCTTCACTGCAAACCAGGCGCAGGGCGGGATTCCGTGGCACCACCTTTACCGCCACCCCGTAGGGAATATTTTCCCGGCAAAAGTTAAGTTGCCCCCGCCGGACGGTCCAGTGGAAATCCCGGCAGTTGACCAGGGGAGTCAAGCGCAGGACGGCCGGTTCGGCACCGTTGATGACGCGATACAGGATGACGGTGCTGTTTTCACCGTAGATCATAAAAATTTGCTTTTGCAGGGTTATGTCACCAAAGGAAAAAACAAAGGTGGGAAATGGGTTAAACAGTACCTGCTGCAGGTGGACAAATCCGAATTCCGTCACGCCCCCCCCGGTGTGGTTGGTGGCCAGGTTGTACGTCCGCTGGGGGGTTTCCAGGCGTTCATCCAGTTTGGCCAGAAGCAAATTGCGCTGTACCGGCGGGGAAAGGGACGCCACGAGCAGACCGTGGTACTTGCGGGTATTGACCCCGATAATGGTGGAGGAGGCATAACCACCAAGACCATTGGTGACCAGCCATTCCTTTTCAATACCCCGCTCGAAGTTGCGCCATTCCCCTTTGCCAAAGCGCAACGTCTCTCCTCCTTTCCCAATAGCCCGGATCGTTTCAGGAGTAACATGCATAGAATAGTCCATTACAGCGCCCCTTATACCACGGGATTGGGAGGTTTTTCCCCCCGCACCTTCTGAAGGGCCAGGGCCACCGCCCCCATTAAACCGGACCGCCCGCCCAGCTCCGCCGGCACCAGCCGCACCCTCCTGCGGGCAGGGGCCCAGGCGCGCCGGGACACTTCCCTTTCCATGGCGTCCCATAAAAGCGGTCCCACCTGCATGGCTCCGCCCCCCAGCACCACCAGGGCCGGATTCAACAGGTTGATCACGTTGGCCACGCCGATACCCAGGGCCCGCCCGGCGTTAATGATGATTTGCCGGGCCTCGCCGTCACCCGCGGCGGCCGCCCGGGCCACCTCCCGGGCGGTGATGGCGTCCACATCCCCTCCCGCCGCCTCCAGAATAGCCCTGCCCCCGCCGGACTCCACCAGGCGGCGGGCCTCCCGGGCCATGGCCGTCCCGGAAGCCATGGCCTCCAGGCAGCCGTAATTGCCGCAGCCACACCGGGGGCCGTTGGGATCTATGGTCATGTGACCGATTTCGCCGGCCCCGTAGCCGGCACCATGGTACACCCGCCCCCGCAGGATCAGGCCGCCCCCGATACCGGTACTGACGGTAATGTAGACCATCTCCTCCTCGCCGCGCCCGGCGCCGTAGACATATTCCCCCATGGCGGCCAGGTTGGCATCATTGTCCACCACCACGGGAACATCCAGTATTTCCTCCAGCTTTTGCTTCAGGGGAACATTGTCCCAACCCAGATTGGGCGCCTGGTACACCACCCCGGTGGCGGCGTTCAGAGGACCGGGGGCACCAATCCCCAGGGCCAGGGGCGGCCCTTGCTCCCCGGCCTGTTTTAATACCTGGTCCACCGTCTCCACAATCCGTCCGATTACTGCCCCGGCTCCCTCCCAGGGCCGGGTGGGAACCACCACTTCGGCCAGCACGCGGCCGCTCTGGTCAGCCAGGGCGGTATAAATTTTCGTACCACCCAGGTCAACGGCGGCAACCAATCCCCTCATGCGGACCCTCCTTTTCAGGCCCAACCCAGGATAAATTTCTCCACCACCCGGGCCACGCCGCCGTCTTCATTGGAAGCCGTAACGTAGTCGGCCCGGGCCTTGACCTGGGGCCGGGCATTGGCCACCGCTACTCCCAGACCGGCCCATTCAATCATTTCCAGGTCGTTGTAGCTGTCCCCCACGGCAATCACCTCCGCGGGCTTGAAACCGTAAACGGCGGCCACCGCCGCCAGGGCGTGCCCCTTGGTGGCCTGCGGGTGGGAGAATTCCAGAAAGTAAGGCTTGGACTTGGTGATATGAAGGTCATCCCCGTAAAGGGGCTTTAATTCCGCGGCCAGTTCGTCCAGTTTCTCTTCCGGGGCAATCACCAGTACCTTGGTGGGATCCTGCCCCGCTTCTTTCAAAAAAGGAACGAGCGGCCCCACTGCCCGGGCCTGGACCCCGGAGATAGACTGGTAAAGCCTGCTTTCGTCAGTGTGCCGCTCAACGTAAAGGTGGTCGTCCAGGTAGATATTGATGTGGTAACCACGGGTCTGGACCCGGGAAATTATGTCCAGGGCGCAGGCGAGGGGCACCGGCCGGTGGACCACCACCTCCCGGGTGACGGCGTGTTTGACTAAAGCCCCCTGGTAAGTAATCAGAGGGGCGTCGATCTCCAGTTCCCGGGCAAAGGGCAGGGTGGCCCGGTACATGCGCCCCGTAGCCAGGGTAACCACCACGCCGGCACGCCGGGCCAGGGCCAGGGCCCGCCGGTTGTCTTCACCGATGCGCAGGTCTTTATTCAGCAGGGTGTCGTCCAGATCCACGGCCAGCAACCGGTACAAGGGTTCATTCCTCCAGAATGACAAATTATAAATATTTACCCCAAATTACATTTGCAGCCCGCGCCGGTAGTTACATTGCAATCAAGATTTCTCTGGATATTATACCATGGTTTTCTGAAAAAACCAGTCCTAACCACGTAAGAAACGGTAAACGGCCAGGGCGGCCGCCCGGTTCATCCCCGGCACGGCGGCCAGCTCCTCCACCGTAGCCCGGGCCATATCCTCCAGGGAAGGGAAGGCTTTCAGCAGGGCCCGGCGGCGCACGGGACCGATGCCCTCGATCTCGTCCAGAAGGGACTTGAGGTTACGCCGGGTGCGCAGCTGCCGGTGGTAGGTCACGGCAAAGCGGTGAGCCTCATCCCGCAGGTGCTGCAGCAGGTGCAGGGCCCGGGAATCCCGGGGCAGGCGAATGGGCTCGGAGCGGCCCTCGGCAAAGAGCAATTCTTCCTCCTTGGCCAGGCCAAAGGCCGGGATATGGGCAAAGCCCAGCTCCTTCATGACCTCCCGTACCGCCGACAGCTGGCCTTTACCCCCGTCCACAATGACCAGGTCGGGCAGGCGGTAAAATCTGGCCTGCCTGGTGGATAGCTGCCCGGTCTGGATCAGTTCCCGCTCTTCCCTGGCGCGGGTAAAGCGGCGCGTGATCACTTCCTTCAGGGAGGCAAAGTCGTTTGGCCCTTCCACGGTGCGGATTTTAAACCGCCGGTACTGGTCGGGCGCCGGCCGCCCCTCCTCAAAAACCACCATGGAGGCCACGCTTTCCTCGCCCTGGGTATTGGATATGTCAAAACATTCGATGCGGTAAGGTATGCTCTCCAGGCCCAGTTCCCGGGCCAGCTCCCCGCAGGCATCCCTGCCCTGCCCCCGGGACTTCTGATCCCGCTCGACCTCCTGCAGGGCCAGAAGGGCGTTTTTGGCCGCCAGGTCCACCAGTTGTTTCTTTTCTCCCCGGCGGGGCACCACCAGGCGCACCCTGCCCCCCCTGATGCCGGAAAGCCATTCTTCCATCGCCGGGCGTTCCTGGGGGTCTATTTCCGGAAGGAGAATTTCGCCGGGGATAAAATCGGCGCGGGCATAATACTGCTTAACAAAGGCGGTGATCACTTCCACCGGGGTGTTTTCCGCACCGGGCACCAGGAATTGATCCCGGCCTATGAGCTTGCCGCCCCGCACAAAGAAAACCATCACCAGGGACAGGTCATGATTTTGGGCCAGGGCCACCACGTCCCGGTCTTCCTTACTGGTTGACAGCACCTTCTGATTCTCCAGCACCTGGCGCACGGCCTGCAGCTGGTCCCGCAGGCGGGCCGCCCGCTCAAATTCCAGTTTTTCCGCCGCCTCGTTCATGCGCCTGGTGAGCTCCTTAATCAGGTCGTCCTGGCGGCCCTCCAGGAACAGGCAGATCTCCCGGATCATGGCCCGGTATTCCTCCCTGCCCACCTGGCCCGAGCAGGGGGCCAGGCAGCGGCCGATGTGAAAGTTGAGGCAGGGACGGTGCCTGGCCGGCATCACACCCTCAGCCAGTTTTTGCTTGCAGGTGCGGAAGGGAAAGAGCCGGCGCAAAAGGTCCAGGGTTTCGTGCACCGCTCCCGCCGAAGTGTAGGGGCCGAAATAACGGGAGCCGTCCCTGACCACCCTGCGGGTGACGTGCACCCGGGGGAAGTCCTCCCCCAGGGTTACTTTCAGGTAAGGATAACTTTTATCGTCTTTAAGGTAGATGTTATAGCGGGGGCGATGCTCCTTGATCAGGTTTGATTCCAGGATCAGGGCCTCGACTTCGTTGTCCGTCACAATGTACTCAAAGTCCGCCGCCCGGTTCATCAGCGCCCGCACCTTGGGACTGAGCCGGGCGCCGGACTGGTAGTAGGAACGCACCCGGTTTTTCAGGGAAACGGCCTTGCCCACATAAATAATTTCCCCGGCCGTATCGCGGAAGAGATACACGCCGGGTTTGTCCGGGAGGTGTTGTAGTTTTTCCTCGGGTGTCATCCTGATCCCCTCCCCGTCATCAATCTCCCACCGCACGCACCCCATCGAGCAAGGACGAACCCTGCGTATCCGCTCCACCGGCAAAGAAATGGTGGGATACGGGGGCACCGGCCAGCACCCGGGCCAGAAACTGACCGGTGTATGATTCGCTCACCCGGGCCACTTCTTCCGGGGTGCCGCAGGCCACCACCCGGCCGCCGCCGTCACCGCCCTCGGGACCCAGATCGATGATGTAGTCGGCGGTCTTGATGACGTCCAGGTTGTGCTCGATGACCACCACCGTGTCCCCGGCCTCCACCAGGCGGTGCAGCACGTGGAGCAGACGGTGCACATCGGCCATGTGCAGGCCGGTGGTGGGTTCGTCCAGGATGTACAGGGTGCGGCCGTTGGAACGCCGGGAAAGCTCGGTGGCCAGCTTAACCCGCTGGGCCTCACCCCCGGAAAGCTCCGGTGCCGGCTGGCCCAGGCGGATGTAGCCCAGACCCACGTCCTGCAGGGTTTTCAGCCGCCGGTGGATCTTGGGGATGTGGCGGAAAAACTCCACCGCCTGGTCCACCGTCATGTCCAGTACGTCGGCAATGTTCCTGCCCTTATATTTTACCTCCAGGGTCTCCCGGTTGTAGCGCCGGCCCTTGCAGACCTCACAGGGCACGTAGACGTCGGGTAAAAAGTGCATTTCAATCTTGATGATGCCGTCCCCGGCACAGGCCTCGCAACGCCCGCCCTTGACGTTGAAGCTGAAGCGGCCCGGCTTGTAGCCCCGCATCCGGGCCTCGGGCAGGCTGGCAAAAAGATCCCGGATGTCGTTGAACACCCCGGTATAGGTGGCCGGGTTGGAGCGGGGCGTGCGGCCGATGGGGGACTGGTCCACGTTGATCACCTTGTCCAGGTGCTCGGTGCCCCTGATCTCCCGGCAAGCCCCCGGCTGGGTGCGGCTGCCGTGGAGCTCCCGGACCAGGTACTTGTACAGGATTTCATTCACCAGGGTGCTCTTGCCCGAACCGGAAACCCCGGTGACGCAGATGAACACCCCCAGAGGGAAGGTCACGTCTATCTCCTTGAGGTTGTGTTCGGCCGCCCCGATCACCTCAAGTACCTTGCCGTTGGGCTTCCGGCGCACAGCCGGGACGGGAATGAAGCGGCGGCCGCTTAAATACTGGCCGGTAATGGAGTCGGGGTTATTGAGGATGTCCTCCAGGGTACCCTGGGCCACCACCCTGCCCCCGTGCTCCCCGGCTCCCGGGCCGATGTCGATGATGTGGTCCGCCGTGCGGATGGTATCCTCGTCGTGTTCCACCACGATCACCGTGTTGCCCAGGTCCCGCAGGTGCAGCAGGGTGTCCAGAAGCCGCTGGTTGTCCCGCTGGTGCAGGCCGATGCTGGGCTCATCAAGGATGTAAAGCACCCCGGTCAGCCCGCTGCCAATCTGGGTGGCCAGGCGGATGCGCTGGGCCTCCCCGCCGGAAAGCGTACCCGCCGCCCGGTCCAGGGTGAGGTAGTCCAAACCCACGTTGACCAGAAAACCGAGCCGGGCGTTGATCTCTTTGAGCACCTGCCGGGCAATGAGCCGCTCCCTTTCCGTCAGGTCAAGACGACGGAAAAAATCCAGCGCTTCCTTTACGGAGAGGCGGGTGACTTCCACAATGGAGAGCCCCCCCAGCTTCACCGCCAGGGCCTCGGGCCGCAGGCGGGCTCCGCCGCAGGCCGGGCAGGGGCGGTCGTTCATGTACCGCTCGATTTCCTCCCGGATGTGGGGGGAAGTGGTCTCCCGGTAGCGCCGGGAAAGGTTGTTGATTACCCCCTCAAAGGTGGCCACGTACTGGTGCCGCCGGCCGGAGGCGTCCCGGTAATTGACCAGGATTTTCTCCGTACCGGTGCCGTAAAGGATTTTATCCAGCTGCTCTTCAGTCAGCTCGGCCACCGGGGTGGAAAGGGAAAAGCCGTACTTTTCGGCCAGTGCTTCCAGGCACGCATAGGCGTTGGTACCGCGGAACCAGCCCTCTATGGCCCCATCGGCAATGGACTTGCGCCTGTCGGGAATGACCAGGTCGGGGTCAATCTCCCGCTTCACCCCCAGACCGGTACACACCGGGCAGGCCCCGTAGGGGCTGTTGAAGGAGAACAGGCGGGGGGCTATCTCCGGCAGGCTGATGCCGCATTCCGGACAGGCAAAGTTCTCGTTGAACAGCATCTCGGGGCCGTCCACCACGGCGGCCAGGGCCACGCCCCCGGCCATGCCCAGGGCCGTCTCCAGGGAGTCGGCCAGGCGCCGGGCCACGCCGGGGCGGACGATCACCCGGTCCACCACTACTTCTATGGTGTGCTTTTTATTCTTATCCAGCTTGACCCCCTCGGCCAGGTCCCTGACCTCGCCGTCCACCCGCACCCGGGAAAAGCCGCTTCTCCGGATTTCCTCCAGCACCTTCTGGTGCTCGCCCTTCTTGCCCCGCACCACCGGGGCCAGAATCTGCAGGCGGGTACCTTCCGGCAGGGTCGTGAGCTGATCCACCATCTGCTCCACCGTCTGCCGGGAAATGGGCCTGCCGCAGGACGGGCAGTGGGCCCGGCCCACCCGGGCAAAAATGAGGCGCAGGTAATCGTATATTTCCGTCACCGTCCCCACGGTGGAACGGGGGTTGTGGCTGGTGGTTTTCTGGTCAATGGAGATGGCCGGGGAAAGACCTTCGATGTAGTCCACGTCCGGCTTGTCCATCTGGCCCAGGAACTGACGGGCATAAGCCGACAGGGATTCCACGTAGCGGCGCTGGCCTTCGGCGTAGATGGTGTCGAAGGCCAGGGAAGACTTCCCGGAGCCGGAAAGGCCGGTCAGCACCACCAGCTTTCCCCGGGGAATCTCCACGTCAATATTTTTAAGGTTGTGCACCCGTGCTCCCTTAACGACAATTTTTTCCAGCATAACTCTTCCTCCATATAATGCCCTTTGCCGGACTATAGCGCCACGGAAAAGAGCAAAGGGACCCCTTTGACTGTTCCGGGGATATATTATACAATTGACGGTAGCAAAACAAAAGCCGCTCAGGAATATTTGAGCGCAAAGGAGGCCCGGCCATGAGTATCCCCACTCCCCCGGCAGGGAAGATCATCCTCACCTATGAGGATTATCTTGACCTGCCCGACGACGGTAACCGTTATGAAATCCTGGAAGGGGTGCTGCACGTGACGCCCTCCCCCACCACCCGCCACCAGCGGGTTTCCCGCAACCTGCAGCGGATTGTCGACGCTTATGTCCTTGAACACAACCTGGGGGAGGTTTTCGATGCTCCCCTGGACGTGATCTTTTCCAATATCAGCATTGCCCAACCGGACCTCATTTTTGTCTCCCACGCCAGGGCGGAAATTATAACCGAGAAAAACATTGCCGGTGCCCCCGACCTGGTAGTGGAAATCCTTTCCCCCAATACTTCCCGCAGGGACAAGATCACCAAAGCCCACGTATACGCCCTTTACGGGGTGTGCTATTACTGGCTGGTCGACCCCGACACCACCACGGTGGAAGAGTACCGCCTGGAGGAAGGGGCCTACAACCTGGTCAGCCGGGCCACCGGTAACGAACTCTTTAAACCGGAAATTTTTCCGGGACTGGCCGTAGACCTTTCGAAGGTATGGGCCTGATCTACTCTCCCACCACTTCCCCTATGGGCACCAGGCGCCTGTCGAGGCCCTGGAGCTCCAGCCGCAGTTCGATGATCGCATCCCGCAGCTCCGCCGCCTTTTCGAACTCCAGGTGGCGGGCGGCTTCCCGCATTTCCTTTTCCAGGCGGGCAATCAACTGCTTCAGCTCTTTCCTGGTCCGCTTCTTCGGCCGGGGCTTATCCTTGGCCTGGTAAGCGGCCTTTGGCTCCGCCACCCGGGTGGCCTCAATCACGTCCCGCACCCCCTTGACCACCGTACGGGGGACAATGCCGTGTTTCTGGTTGTATTCCATCTGGATGCGGCGCCGGCGTTCCGTTTCCTTGATTGCCCGGTCCATGGATTCGGTAATGCGGTCGGCATAGAGGATCACCTTGCCCTCCGCGTTGCGGGCGGCCCGGCCGATGGTCTGGATCAGGGAGCGCTCGGAGCGCAGGTAGCCCTCCTTGTCGGCATCCAGGATGGCCACCAGGCTGACCTCGGGCAGGTCCAGGCCCTCCCGCAACAGGTTGATCCCCACCAGCACGTCGAAGACCCCCAGGCGCAGGTCCCGCACAATTTCCATGCGCTCGATGGCGTTGATCTCCGAGTGCATGTAGCGCACCTTGATGCCCAGCTCCCGCAGGTAGTCGGTGAGATCCTCGGCCATTTTCTTGGTCAGGGTGGTCACCAGCACCCGCTGGTTTTTGGCCACCCGCTGCCGGATCTCCGCCACCAGGTCGTCGATCTGGCCCCGGGTGGGCCGCACCGAAAGCTCGGGGTCCACCAGCCCGGTGGGCCGGATGATCTGCTCCACCACCTGGCTGCTGCGCTCCAGTTCATAGGGGCCGGGGGTGGCGGAGACGAAGATGACCTGGTTGATCTTCCGCTCGAACTCCTCAAACTTGAGGGGCCGGTTGTCAAAGGCCGAGGGCAGGCGGAAGCCGTATTCCACCAGGGCCGCCTTGCGGGAGCGGTCACCCTCGTACATCCCCCGCACCTGGGGCACGGCCACGTGGGATTCGTCAATGAAGAGCAGGAAGTCCTGGGGGAAGTAGTCCAGCAGGGTATAGGGCGGCTCCCCGGGAGCCCGGCCCGTCAGGTGGCGGGAGTAGTTCTCAATGCCCTTGCAGTAACCCATCTCCCGCATCATCTCGATGTCGTACCGGGTCCGCTGCTCCAGCCGCTGGGCCTCCAGCAGCTTGCCCTGCTTCCGCAGCTCGGCCAGCCTCTCCTCCAGTTCGGCCTCAATGGCCGCGATGGCCCTTTCCATGCGGGGCCGGGAAACGGTGTAATGGCTGGCCGGGAAGATGGACACGTGCTGGCGCTCCCCGATGATCTCCCCGGTGAGCACGTCGAACTCCAGCAACCGCTCGATTTCGTCCCCGAAGAAATCGATACGGATGGCCCTTTCGGTGTAGGAGGCGGGGAAGACCTCCACCACATCCCCCAGCACCCGGAACTTTCCCCGGGTGAAGTTCACATCGTTGCGCTCGTACTGGATCTCCACCAGCTTGCGCAGCACCGCATCCCGGTCATAGGTACCCCCCTTGCGCAAGGAGAGCACCAGGGTGCGGTATTCCTCGGGGTCACCCAGGCCGTAGATGCAGGATACGCTGGCCACAATGATCACGTCCCGCCGCTCAAAAAGGGCGCAGGTGGCCGAGTGGCGCAGCTTATCTATCTCGTCGTTGATGGAGGAATCCTTTTCGATATAGGTATCGGTCTGCGGTATATAGGCTTCGGGCTGGTAATAGTCATAATAGCTGATAAAGTATTCCACCGCGTTCTCGGGAAAGAACTCCCGGAACTCGCTGCAGAGCTGGGCGGCCAGGGTCTTGTTGGGGGCCAGCACCAGGGTGGGGCGCTGTACCGCCTGGATTACCTGGGCCATGGTATAGGTCTTCCCGGAACCGGTGACACCCAAAAGGGTTTGCATGGGGTAGCCCTTTTGCAGCCCTTCCACCAGCCGGGCAATGGCCCCGGGCTGGTCGCCCCGGGGCTGGAAATCCGATTTCAGTTTGAAAGGACGCTCCTGGTAAGACAACTTTACCACCCCGCTTCTTAATTGATTCTATCCCCCTTTTAATTGCCTGTCAATGTGGCCGGAGCCAGTTCCAGGCAAACCATACAATTCCCGCCACAGCCCGGGCGGGCAGAGATTCTTCAACCGGACCTCTGCAAAGCGCTCCCTGCCGCTGAAACCTCCGGGAGGATAATCCCGCAGGCGGGGGTTGGGCCGGCGGCCTTCGTGGATCACCGGCGGCCGGCCGCAGCGGCGGCTCTCCAGGAGCCAGCGCCGGACCAGTTCATCCATGCCGGCATTCACCACCACGCCCCTGAGTTCCCTGGCCCGCCGGGTGGCCCGGCGGCAGGTGTAGGTCTGGCAGACCAGGGGGCGCAGGCGATAAATGGAGCACCGGCCCCGCCGGGTGTCCAGGAAAATGCAGGAGCCATCGGATTTAAACCCCAGGCTGATGTCCACCACCGGCCCTTCCACATAAACGTAACCGTACTGCTCCAGGAAGGATGACAGGGCCGCTGGCATTCCCTGGAACTGCCGTTCGAACCGGCCGTCCCGCAGGAAAGCAGCCACATCGGGGTAGGTAAGGGGGACCCTCTCCCAGCAGCAGGCGGTGCAGCCGTTGCAGGGAGGACAGTGTTTCCGGATAAAATCGTTTAAGGCATCAAGGTAATCCTGCACCGTCGCGCCCTTGTGGACTATTTGCACATCATAGGCCGGTTTTCCGCCCAGAAGGCAGTCGTTGATGCGTACTTTCAAAAGGGGTTCTCCTCCCGTTAAGTAACCAGATAACCAGATTGCCCTGTAACGAAGTATTATACTATATTTTGCGGTCCGGGTGCAAAAAGACCATCTCCTCTTCCCGGGGAGATGGTCTTTTGTTATCCAGTTTTTTCAAAGGCAGTGCCGCTTTGCTTACATACCGCCTCCACCGCCTCCACCGCCGGCGCCTCCTCCGCCGGGACCGGCGGGACCGCCGCCACCGCCGCCGGCTCCCCCGGCCGGCATGGGCATTTGCTGCTGGAGGCCGGCCCGGCCGCCCTCCACACTTTCAATACGCTGTACTTCGCCCTGGATCTGCACCTCCACCGTTTTTCCCTCGCGGGTGGTAATGCGCAAAGTAGTCCGGGGCTTTTGTTTACCCCCACCGGCCTGGCCGCCCTGGTCACCCTGTTCGGGGGAACCCCCGCTCTGATCGCTTCCTCCAGTTTGAGTTTCACCCTGACCCTGGCCGCCGCCCTGCTTCTGGACCACTTCCTTTCCCCAGCGCTCCTGCAGCAAATAGGCGTTGGCGGACTGAATCAATCGTACGGGTACAATGCGGGCCGGAATGCTGTAATCGCCGCTGGTCACCCGGGTGTCGTACTGCCAGTGTCCCGTTCTGGCCAGGCCCACCGCCGCGTCCAGGGCGTACTGCCCCAGCAATTCGGGCCTGGTGTCCACTTCCGCATCGTGCTCCCCGGCCAGCAGGGCCCGGGAAGCCTCTCTATCAGCCCCCACCCCCACTGTAAGCACGCGGTTGTTTAAGCCCGCCGCTTTGAGGACCTCCACCGCGGCTATGGCCAGCCGGCTGTCACTGGCCAGAATAACATCAATTTTATTGTTGAACCCGGCCAGGGCCTGCTGCACGGCAAGGCTGGCCATGGCCGGCTGATTTCCCGGCTGCCGGGCCTCTTCCACCACCCGCACCTGGGGGTTGGCCTCCAGCGCTTTCCGGGCCGCGGCCACAATTTCCCGGGCGGCGTTGTCCCGGGGATCACCGGCCAGGATCATTACGTTAAGGGGTCGTCTGGAAGGAAGCTGCCTGCCGGGCATGGTCATCTGGGCGGTACCCTGCCCTTGGCCGCCGGCCTGATCGCCCTGGCCGCCCGCCTGGCCCTGACCTTGCCCGCCGGTCTGGCCGCCCTGGCCGCCGGGGGAAGCGCCCGTCCCGGCAGGCAAACCGGCGGCCTGCCGGAGGGCCTCGTTAATGAATTGGGCCTGCAGCTCTCCCGCCCTGGCGTGATCTGAGGCCACGTAGGCATCCACCGGTGTATTGGCGGGCAGGGTTTCCAGGGCCACCACCTTGATATTATTCTGTACCAGCTGCTGCACAAGACGGGGGGCACTCGCCGGATCCACCGCCTGGAGCACCACGGCTTTAACCCGCCGTCCGGCAAGCTGCTTCAGCTGTTTTTCCTGCTGCGCGGGATCATTTTTCGCATCAAGCCAGGTGATGTCCACCTTTTCCTCGCGCCTGCGCCGGTTCATCACCTGTTTGATGATCTGGTTGCCGTCCCGCTGCATATCGGCCAGGCTGACGGCAATCCGCAGCTGGGGGGTCATCTGTTGCTCCTGTTCACCCCGCCCGGGACATCCAGTTAAAATTAGCAATACGGCCAGGAAGATAGGCAGCCCGGCCCTCTTCCACCCGGCGCACCGGACCGTCATCTAAGACCCTCCCCGCAGTGAAAGCTCCAACATGCTGCCATGGACAGTGAACCTTTGGTATCTTAAGGGTATTATGCTTACCCGCTGCCGGAAATATAATTGAGCCCGGGCTTTTGCATTCAACAAAAAAAGCCCTTCTACAGAGGGCTACGGGCTCATAACCATAGGTTATGGGAGGTGGTCCCCTTGAACAAACTGCTGGTTTTCTGGCAATTAGTGCTCAGGAGCATTTCAAGATGGATGGGATCGTTTTGCCAGCGCCGGATGCCCACCCTGGTGGAAATCATTGACGAGGCCCGCCGGGAATGGCAGGAAGCCCTAAGGGAATTTCACCTGGTGGATAATGAAATGGTTGATTATGTAATTTTCAAGATTAATACCGCGGAGCGGAGGTTCATCGCGCTTTTAATCCAGGCCCGGCGCAGGGGCGTTACGGCCTGGCCCCCGGACCTGCCGGGACCTGTCAGAACCACTAGCGGATACTGACGCATAACTAACCCGGGGCGGCCCAGCACTCACCCAGCACTCACTGGTAAAGCACTTCTTTCGAAGTAGCGTTGCAGTCACATGAGCAATAGCTATTCCAAAGAGAAAGGTGTTCCAGTGAGTGCTGGGCTGGGTCGCTCCGTGCTACGGGCCGGACGAAATATCGGCTTACCTACCCTTACCTGCCGTTTTGCACGCGCTCGCTCCGTTCGCCTCGCAGGCCAAACTAGCGCTCGACCTCGGGCTCCGGCGGGGTTCCCGGCCCATTCGGCATCCATGCCTCAGGGGCCGGCCTCGGGCATCCATGCCCTCGGCCCCGCCTCCGCCCTCGGTCTCGCTAAGTTTGGCACCTGCTCGGCTCAAGGTCGCTCGCTTCGTGCAAAACGACAGCCATTTTCATCTTCTGTTTTTTTTGCACGGGTAACGGCCGTCCCCCGTCGCTCCGTGGCGATTTCAGCAGTGGGGAGAGTAGTGGTTGGGGTCGATCAGCTCCCGGTACTTGGCCACCACCTGCTTGAAGTCCTCCCACGTATCCCTTTTCAAGTTGGGGTTGCGCAGTAAGGCCGCCGGGTGGTAGGTGGGCATGATCCAAACCCCGTTTTTTTCCACCCAGCGCCCCCGGTCCCGGGTAATGCGCCCCCGGGGGTCCAGGACGGCCTGCAGGGCGGTGGCCCCCAGCAGGACCATAATCCGGGGCTGTAAAATGCGCAGCTGGGCCTCCAGGTTGGGACGGCAGGCCGCCCGCTCCTCTTCGGTGGGTATCCGGTTGCCGGGAGGCCGGCATTTTACGGTGTTCAGTATGTAAACGTGCTCAAAACGCCCGAAGCCGCAGGCCTCTAAAATCTTGTCCAGCAGCTGGCCGGCTTTCCCCACAAAGGGCCGGCCCAAACGATCTTCGTCGGCCCCTGGCCCTTCACCGCAGAGCACCACCTTGGCCGCGGGGTTGCCCTCGCCAAAAACCACTCCCTGGCAGCCCGCCCGCAGGCCGCAGCGGTTGCATGTTTTGACCTTTTCCTCCAGGACGGCCATATCGTTTATCCCGGAGAGATCCCACCCGGGGTCGCCGAACAGGCTTTCCTGCAACCAGAACAACTATCTCACCCCGCCACTATATACTGTCGCATAACTACCCGGGGCGGCGGTCGTCCCCCGTCGCTCCGTGCTACGGGCCGGACGAAACATCGGCTTGCCTCGGAGCGAACCTGGCAGCGCTGCATATGCGCCGAAAATCTTTTTTTGTCATGGATAGTTATAGCATAAAGCAGCTTAATCATTCTATATGATACTGTCATCAGCGCGATTCGCGCTGCCGGTTCGCTAACCTCGGCAGCGCCGTGTTTCGTATCCGGCCCTCCGCAATGTCGCTACTTAAGGGACGACCGCCGCCCATTTAGTTTCCAGTTTTGTGACAGTATCCATTAAAGACTAAAACCCACACGCCGTTCGCTCCGCTTGCTTCGCCACCAAGGAAAAGGGGCAGGTTTCACTGCCCCTTGCCCCTTTCGCTTTAAGCCTTTGTCATGCTGCTTATTCTTCTTTCTCTAAAATAATGCGGTGATCCACCAGGGCCAGCTCCACAATTTTGGCCTTCACTATTTTGCGCCGCCCGAAGATGTCCTCAAGCAAAATCCCGTCCTCGTGGGGGATCACCCGGTCCACATTTTCTAAAAAGAGTTCTTCCTTACCATCTTTACGCAGGTAAGCATTTGCTTCACACATGCGTTTCACCACCTTTTTTCATAAACGATTATAGCCCCGGCTTCCGGCATGTGTCAACGGCAAATTATATCCGGTTTCGAGGGCAGTACTGCAGAAAGATCAACGCCTGATGCGCCGCCAGAAGTCCTGCCACCAGCGCCCCAGGGGGCCGGCGGTGGAGAGGTCCATGACGGCTTCCTCACTGCCGTCGGGTACGGGTACAAAACCAAAGGGCCGGCCCGGAGCCCGGAACACCACCTCCCGGTGAAAGACCTGCTCCGGCCCGCGCAGGAACTGCACCTCCACCGGACCCCAAACGTTGGCCAGAACCATCTCCAGCTCGGGGCGGGAATTTACCTGGTGCTGGTTCAGGAACAACACCACATCCCCCGAGCGAATCCCCGCCCGCCAGGCCGGACTGTCCTGTACCACATCCAGCACCCCCACCCCCCGGGTCGGGGGTACAAAAAGGGGGCGCCGTAAAAATTCCATTTTTTTGCCGGTATAGATAACCATTTCATGTCCCAGGGGGGAAAAGAGGGCGGCCAGAAATGCCAGACCGCGGACATACTGGGACAGTACTGCCAGGAGGAGCAGGCAGAGGCTGTAGGCGCCCAGAAAAAGGGCTGAAAGGCGGCTCTTCTCTCCCGGACTGCGGGAAACGGCCAGGTCCCCGTAACCGAGCCCGGCCACCACCGGGATGAGGGTGTAGACCAGATCCTTCGCATCACCGTTAACTCCCGGTTTGAGCAGGGGCCACCAATCGGGCATGGCCACCCCCTGCTGTACCGCCGCCGGACCGACCACAGCCAGGGCAACAATGGGAATGGGCCAGAAACGCTGTAAAGTAAACCCACCGATCACCCGCCCGGCGGGCGATTTAAAGTAAACCGGCACGGCTCCCAGGTGGCCGCTGGCCAGAATCAACGCGCTTTCCACCAGGTGTAAAATGGCCACCAGGGCCAGCACCTGGGCGATGTGTACTTCCGGAAAGCCGAAAAGGAGATTGCTGAGCGACAGCACCCCCCCGGCATAGGCAAAACAGAGAAACCGGGCATTGATCAACATTAATAAAATGGCCACCGGCCAGAGATAAATCAGGCCGGAACCTGTAAGGGAAAGTCCGATCAGCACCATGAGGAAACTGCCCAGAAAGCCGCCCAGAAGGCCGTACCCCGTGGCGGCCAGAGTGTCACGCCACACCCCGCCAGCACCCGGCAGGCCGAAAAATTCCCTCCTGACGGCGGCCATGCGCCGGTACTGCAGGGCCACCAGCAGCACCACCACCCAGAACAGGGGGTCGAAAAACACAGTGGCCAGGGTGGCAATCATTGCCGGTAATATCTGGCTAAAGGGGAACATTTCTTCACCACTCTTTCCACGTCAAGCTGCCCTGGCCATCTCGCTTTCCAGGATTTCGATGGCCCGTTCCAGCTGCAGATCCACTTCCGCCTGGGGCTCCTGTTCCACCACCACATCCGGAGTAATCCCTTTTTTATGGATGTCGTGGCGCGAGGGGGTCAGGTAACGGGCCGTGGTTAGTTTCAGACCGGCACCGTTGTCCAGATCAAAAACCGTTTGCACAATGCCCTTGCCGAAGGTTTTCTCTCCCACCAGGATACCCGCCCTGGTGTCTTTTACCGCCCCGGCCAGAATCTCAGCCGCACTGGCGCTGGCCCGGTTAATGAGCACCACCAGAGGGAGGTTGAGGTTTTTCCCTTCCGAGGAATATGTTTCCTCCCGACCGGAACGATACTGGATGTAAACCACCGGCCCCCGGGGTATAAAGTAGCTGGCCACCTTTACTGCCGAGCGCAGCTCACCCCCCGGATTGTTGCGCAAGTCCAGGAGAACTGCCCGCATTCCTTCTTTTTTCAACCGGGAAATGGTGGCCTCCAGTTCTTCCGGCGTTTTTTCGGTAAACTGGGTCAGGGAAATATAGCCGATTCCTTTGCCCGGTATCATTTTACCTTCTACGGTGGGTACGCTAATCTCCTCCCGGACCAGATTTACATCCCAGGGTTGAGGCACTCCCTTGCGAGCGATAGTTAACTTGACTTTCGTGCCCGCCGGCCCGCGCATCATGCTCACGGCCGTATCCAGGTCCATCCCCCGGGCATCCCGGTCGTCGATGCGAATAATCACGTCCCCCTGTTTAATCCCGGCCCGGTAGGCCGGCGTACCCTGGTAGGACCGCACCACCGTCAGGTGTTCCTCTTTAATGCCCACCAGAATGCCCAGACCGCCAAAACTCCCCCGGATTTGCTCCTGCAAGCGGGCATATTCCCCGGGGTCCAGGTAAACCGAATAGGGATCGTTCAGAGATTTGACCAGGCCGCGAATGGCCCCGTCAATAAGCGTAGTGGCGCTCACCGGTTCCAGGTACCTGGTGCGGACCAGATGAATAACCTCCAGCAGGGTCCCCAGGTGCTTATAGTTACTGGCCAGCATGCCTCCAAAAGCCACGATAATTAAAAAAACCACGACGCTTAAGGCAGCCAGCCAGCGGACCCATCTGCTTCCCGTCCGGTGATAATTTGTCGTGCCCACCTTCACACCCACCTGCCTTATCTTTCCTGTACACACGTATTATACTACAACAACGCCGGGGTAATTACAACAGTTGCCGGACAAATGAACCGGAAGGGAGCCAGCCCGGAAAAAACAATAAACCGCGGTTCCGGAATATCCGGAATCGCGGCAGGGATCAAAATTACAAATAACCCATGGGATTCACCGGCGAACCGTTGACCATGACGGCAAAGTGCAGGTGGGGACCGGTGGACATTCCCGTGCTACCCACCCGGGCAATGGTTTGCCCCTTGTCCACCTCCTGGCCGACAGAAACCAGCTGGGCCGAAAGGTGGGCGTAAAGGGTGGTTATGCCACCGCCGTGATCGAGCATGACCATATTGCCGTAGCCGCTCATGTAGCCGACGTAAATGACCGTTCCTTCCTGGGCGGCCACTACCGGCGTACCCGTGGGAGCCGGGATATCAATGCCGTTATGCATGCGCACATAACCCAGAATGGGGTGGCGGCGGGAGCCAAACCCCGAGGAAATGGACGAGTAACCGGGTACCGGCCAGGTCATCACACCGCTGCCCCGGGGCGCCGAGGGGTGGCTGCGGGCCCTTTCCAGGGCGATCTGCCGCAAAATTTCCTGCTCCTGGGCCTTTAACCTTTCCGCCTCTTCCTCGTGACGGCTCAATTCTTGCTGCGCCTGGGCCAGCAGCACCTTTTGCTGCCTTTGCTGTTCCACCAGCTGCTGCCGGGCGGCCTGCTGCTGCCGCATCAAAGCTATTATGCGGTCCCGCCGCTCCTCCAGCCGGGCCTTCTTTTCGGCCACTTCCTGGCGCCGGGCCGTAAAATCGTCCACTATGGCCGCATCCCGGGCCACCACCCGTTTTAATAACTCGTAGCGGTTGATAAAATCGCTGAAATCCCGGGCGGCCAGCAGAACTTCCAGGTAGTTGATTTCTCCCCACTGGTATATTTCCCGCAGGCGCTGTTTCATCACCTGGCGGCTTTCTTCCAGCTTTGCTTCAGCCTCGGCCAATTCCTGCCGGGCGCGGTTAACCTCCCGCAGGGCCACCTGCAGGTTTTCATCCAGTTCACGGATGCGCTGTTCCGTAGCCGCGATGGCCCGCTCCGATTCGGCCACCCGGTCCG
The DNA here is from genome assembly GCF_011393055.1 of Desulfofundulus sp. TPOSR. Taxonomy (NCBI): domain Bacteria; kingdom Bacillati; phylum Bacillota; class Clostridia; order Eubacteriales; family Peptococcaceae; genus Desulfofundulus; species Desulfofundulus sp. TPOSR. Next base: position 490,220 of record NZ_JAAOEF010000004.1, read on the forward strand.
CGTAGCCGCGCACTTCCTGTTTTGACGCCCGCACTTTTTGTTGTTCCTGGTAGAGCTTTTGCCTGGTCTCCTGCAGCTTTTCCTGCAAGCTGGCCCCCTGAGCCATGCCCATTCCGGCCCCGAAGAGGGCCAGAACCAGCCCCAGAGCCACGATCTTGCCGGTAAGACCGTTCAAACCATCTCCCCCCAAAAAACTAAACATTTAAAAACCGGTGAATGGATATGGTACTGCCCAGGGCACCTATAAACAGCCCCAGCCCCACCAGGCCCGCCAGAAGGCTGAACAGGACCCGCCCGTCGGAAACCAGGGGGATGAAGGGCATGGCCCGGGCCATATGTTCCACCAGCGATAAATACCCGGTGTACACCAGCGCTGCCGCCAGCAGGGAACCCAGCAGCCCCAGGACCATTCCCTCAATTAAAAAGGGAAAACGCACAAACCAGTTGGTGGCCCCCAGGTACTTCATAATCCCGATTTCCCGCCGGCGGGCAAACACCGAGAGGCGAATGGTGGTGGAAATTAAAAATACCGCCGCCGTACCTACCAGGATCATGGCTCCTATTCCGGCCACCCGCACCCAGTGCGTCACCACCACCAACCTCTCCACCACGCCCTGGCCGTAGCGCACATCCTCCACCCCGTCCATGGAGGCAACCTTCCGGGCCACTTCCACCACCTGATCTGCCCGCCGCGTTTTAATCCGGAAGGTGTCGGGCAGGGGGTTATCCCCCTCCAGGCCGTCCAAAATCTCTTTGCGCGGGCCGAAGCTGCGGCGCATTTCCTCCAGGGCTTCTTCTTTGGAAATAAACCGCACCTGTACCACGCCGGGAAGGAAGCGGATTTTATCGTTTAACTCCCGGATTTCTTCCTGTTTGAGGCCATCCTTTAAAAAAGCGCTGATTTCCAGACTGGATTCCAGTTGATCCGCGAGCCGGTCCGTATTCACCACCAGCAGCAGGGAACAACCCAAAATAAGCAGGGATATGGTCACCGTGCCCACCGCGGCCAGGGACAGCCAGCTGTTCCGGAAGATAGATAAAAAAGCCTCCCGGAAATAGTAGACGAAGGTTCTAATCCTCATGGCGGTACCCTCCGCATTCCTCGTCCCGCACAATACGCCCGGATTCCAGGGCCACCACCCGCTTTCTCATGGCATCCACAATTTCCCGGGCGTGGGTAACCATAAGGATGGTGGTTCCGTTATTGTTTATTTTTTGAAACAGTTCCATCAGCCCCCAGGAAGTTTCCGGGTCCAGATTGCCGGTGGGCTCGTCGGCAATGAGCAGTACGGGGTTGTTCACAATGGCCCGGGCAATACCCACCCGCTGCTGTTCCCCGCCGGAAAGCTGCGCAGGCAACACTTTGGCCTTACCCTCCAGACCAACCAGCTTGAGCACTTCCGGAACACGCCTTTTAATCTCCCGGGAGGAGGCTCCGGTTACCTCCAGGGCAAAGGCCACGTTCTCAAAAACCGTCTTCTGGGGCAGCAAACGGAAATCCTGAAATACCATCCCTATCTTGCGGCGCAGGTAGGGTATTTCCCGGGAGCGAAGGCGGGCCACGTTCCTGCCGTTAAACAGGACCTGCCCCCGGGTGGGCAACTCTTCCCGGAAAATCAGCTTGGTCAGGGTGGACTTGCCCGCTCCGCTGGGGCCTACCAGAAAGAGAAACTCACCCTTTCTAATGTGCAGGTTCACATTATCCAGGGCTTTAACCCCGTTGGGGTAGATTTTAGTCACACCGTAAAAACGGATCATTACCGCCACCTCAGTTACGTCGCAAACCATGCTGCACAGGCTTTTACAGGTAAATTCAGTGATCCCGCCATGGTGCCGCGTTGTCACGCGCTGACAGCGCCGCATCCTCCCCCTAATAACGCTCGGCTCAAGTCGTCCGCCAACGAACCAAAGCAGGGGCTTTAAAAAATTGGGGATACTTCAGCTTTTTTGTATACACTTCGACAGGCTCTCCAGAAATCCTCTTAAAAAACCAGAAAAAAGCAGACAACCCCTCCCGGAAAGAGAGGGGGTTGTATGAAGTGCAATATTTTACCTCCTGCCTTTCTTTGTTACTGCCTCCCGCACTCTGGCCGCCAGGTGCGCGGCAGTGAGACCGTATTTTTCCAGCAATTCCCCGGGCTTGCCCGATTCGCCAAAAACATCGGGTACGCCCACCCGGTAGACGGGCACGGGATGGCAGGCACAGACGGCCTCCGCTACCGCCCCGCCCAGGCCGCCGATGACGGAATGCTCCTCGGCGGTAACGATGACCCCCGTCTCGCGGGCGGCCGCAATCACCGCCTCCTCATCCAGCGGCTTGATGGTGTGCATGTTGACCACCCGCACCCCTATACCCTCCTGCTCCAGCAGGCCGGCGGCTTCCAGGGCGGCGGCCACCATAACCCCGGTGGCGATGATGGTGGCGTCATTGCCTTCCCGCATGGTTACCGCCCGGCCGGGCTCGAAATGAAAATCGTCCCCGTGCAATACGGGCACCCCCGGACGCCCCAGGCGGATGTAAACCGGGCCCTGGATTTGCGCCGCCGCCCGCACCGCCGCCCGGGTTTCCACCGCATCGGCGGGAACGAGCACGGTCATGTTGGGCAGGGACCGCATCAGGGCGATGTCTTCCACCGACTGGTGGGAACCGCCGTCCTCCCCCACGGTGACGCCGGCGTGACTGGCGGCAATCTTGACGTTGAGCCGCGAGTAGGCCACGCTGTTGCGAATTATCTCAAAGGCACGGCCGGTGGCAAAAATGGCAAAGGTGCTGCAAAAGGGAATTTTTCCGGCCGCAGCCAGGCCGGCGGCCGTCCCAATCATGTTCTGTTCGGCTATACCCATATCGAAAAAGCGTTCCGGGAAGTGTTTGGCAAACTCGATGGTTTTGGTGGACTTGGCCAGGTCTGCGTCCAGCACAACCACGTCGGGATTTTCCCGCCCCAACTCCACCAGAGCCTCTCCGTAGGCATCCCGGGTGGCAATCTTTTTCATTTAAATCAATACCCCCTTTTTTAAGCCAGCTCGGCCAGGGCCCGCTCCACTTCCTCGGGTTTGGGGGCCACACCGTGCCATTCCACCATGTTCTCCATAAAGGATACTCCCTTGCCCTTTACCGTTTCGGCCACGATCATCTGGGGTTTGTCCCGCACGGCCCGGGCCTTTTCCACCGCCTGGAGAATTCCTTTCATGTTGTGGCCGTCAATCACCTGCACGTACCAGCCAAAGGCGCGCCATTTCTCGGCCACCGGTTCCACGGACATAACTTTGGAAACGGGCCCGTCAATCTGCAGGCCATTGTAATCCAGAAAGGCGGTCACGTTGTCCAGCCGGTAGTGGGCCGCCGCCATGGCCGCCTCCCAGACCATCCCTTCCTGAATCTCCCCATCGCCCAGAAGAACGTAAACGCGGTAATCCCGGCCGTCCAGCCTGGCCGCCAGGGCCATCCCGTTGGCAGCAGACAACCCCTGCCCCAGGGAGCCGGTGGAGAGCTCCACTCCCGGCAATTTTTTCATGTCCGGGTGCCCCTGCAGGGGACTGCCCAGGCGGCGCAGGGAGAGGAGTTCCTCCACAGGGAAAAATCCCCTTTCCGCCAGGGCCGCATAAAGCACCGGCGCAGCATGCCCCTTGGAAAGGACAAAGCGGTCCCGGCCGGGCCAGCGGGGATTCTGGGGGTCAATGCGCATTACCTCGAAGTAGAGGGCGGTGACAATATCGGCACTGGACAAAGAACCGCCGGGATGGCCCGAACCGGCGGCGCCGGTCATGCGGATTATGTGCCGGCGGATTTCCCGGGCCTTCTCTTCCAGCCTTTTAATTTTTTCCCCATCCATCTTGAACACTCCCTGGACAAAAATTTTTATGTTAAATAAAATCATGATTCCCGCCACTGTTTGAATCCTTCTCCCAGCACTTCGTGCACGTCGGCCAGGATGACAAAGGCCTCCCGGTCCACCTTGTAGATCAGATCCTTTAAACGGGTCACCTCGGAGCGGTTCACCACCACCAGCAGGACATCCCTCTCCATACCGGTGTACATTCCCCGGCCCTTTAAGGCGGTGGCGCCGCGGTTGAGCTCCCGCAGCACCGCGGCCGCAATTTCATCCTTCTTTTGGGAAATGATGAAAAAGGCCTTGGTGTAGCTGATCCCCTCCTGCACCAGGTCGATAAGCCAGGCGGTAACAAAAATGGTGATCAGGGCGTACATGGCCAGCTCCCAGGAGTTAAAAGTAAACCCTGCAATAAGCACTACTATGCCGTCCACCAGGAAAAGGAGCTGGCCCACGTTGGCACCGGTGTAGGTGCGCAAAACAGCGGCGGCCAGGTCTGTGCCGCCGGTAGTGCCCCGGTAGCGAAAAACCAGACCCAGCCCCAGGCCGGTGAGCACCCCGCCGAAAATGCTGGCCAGCAGGGGATCGTGGGTGGGCACGGGGAGATAGGGAGCCAGCGCGTCCACCACCAGGGACAGGCTGATGGTGCCGTAAAGGGAGCGAAAGCCAAATTTCAGACCCAGCCGGTAAATGCCCATGGCAAAAAGGGGGACGTTTAACGCCAGCATGGTCATCCCCACGGGAGCACCGGTGAGGTAGTGGAAGACTGTAGCCAGGCCGCTTACTCCCCCGGCGGCAATCTTATTTGGCACCAGGAAGAGATCCAGCCCAAGGGCGGTAAGGACCACCCCCAGCGTTACTCCCAAAAATTCGCTAAAAATGGCCATGGGAGAACTACCATCTCCAGTAAAAATGAAATAGGGCCGGTTTAACGCCAGAACAGACCAGGATTATGTTAACCAGAATAAGGCGGCCCTATCAAAAACACAGGATATAATTATTCTCACTCTGGCAACAGAATCCTGCATGGAGCAACAAAAAGTTCAGGGTTTTTCAGGATTTCCTCCCTTGCTCACGAACCTGTTGCCGGCTGTCTCAGGTAAATTCTGGGTCGTAAGTGCGGATACCTTAAATGGAGGCGGGAAATATAGACTGAGGATCCCCCGAACTTTCCCCCTGTTGTAAAGATTGCGCGCTTTGATCATAAAAACACCTCCCGGCAGTAGGTTGGCCTGCCAGAGAGGTTATTATTTGTTGTTCTTAAAGTTCCTGGTTTCTTAAAGCAAAAGTTTCGCCAATCTTTGTGAAATTTTCGCCTTTTCTTCATCCAGCGCCGGGCGTTAAAAACAACGATTCGGCCCCGGGTTGTTGAAAGGTTTAATCAATAAGGTTTATTATTCTATTGCCTATCAACAATCAGACAAGGGGGGAATAAAATGCCCGAACGGCTGGCCAAGCACATTATGGTCCCCATTTCTAACTACGCCACCGTTAATGCTGACGACAGTTTTAAGCATGCCCTGGAGGTGTTTGGAAACGCCATCCCCAGGGGTTACCGCACTTTAATCGTTCTGGATGATCATGGCAACATAGTGGGCTTTTTAACTACCAGAACAATCTTGAAGGCTCTGGCTGCCTATGGCGTTGAAGAAGACATCTGGTCTACGGACAGTTTGGGAACCTTCTTTGTGCGCATTGAAAGGGAGCGGCTAAAGAATACAAAGGTTAAAAAGGTAATGCGGCCCGTCGTACAGGTTTTTGTTGACGAAAACACCCCTATTCAAGAAGTGGCACGCGTTATTCTAGCCAACCAGGTAAACCATATTCCCGTTCTCAACAAGGAACGCAAGGTCGTGGGGGTTGTCCGGACGATAGATATACTTGATGTCCTGGCCAACTTTTTAAAAAATTAGTGCTTCCCCGTTCGGAAGCACCCTGAATAAAATCTCCACGCGTTAACCGGCGGGTCTTCCCGCCCGGAATGGTGTCCCCGGCTCCACGATATTTTCCGGCGGCTTTACGCCAGTCGAAAAACACTTACCGCCACATTCAGGTCTTCCGCCCGCCTGGCCAGCTCCTGCGCCAACTGGGATGTCTGCTGAACGGCGTTTTCAGTGTCCTGGGCGGCGCCGCTGAGCTGCTGGCTGCTCTTGCTGAACTGCTCGACAATCCGGGCCATATCGCGGGTGGCCTTTTTGTTTATTTTTAATGGTTGCCGGCTTATAAAATTTGCCTCTCTTCCAGCGCTCCCTGGTTCAAAATACTTAACAATTCCTGATACATTGTACCATTTCTTGTTAAGCGGCCTCCCCATGACCAGGCTTTCGCTCCTTTCCGGACTGGATTTGCCCGCCCCTGGGAGCAGACTGCAGCGACAGGGAGACCTCGGCCCCGGGAGTCACACCCGGACGGGAGATGGAAAAATCCTGCTCCAGACGGGCGCAAGGACGCGAGGCCTTTACGTGGACCGCCTGGAGGGAGGTTAACTCCGCCCCCCGCGACCTGTTAGGTACGGCCTACCGGTTTGTCCGATACCGGCTAAACGGGGTCACCTACTCAGCAAAAACAGCTCCTTTAAGTCGTGCCAGATAGAATAAAATGATTCCTGCTTGTAACGGGTCAGCCCGTTGTGGACAAGAATCTTTCCGTCCAGCCGCTTGAAGAGCCGCTTCACCTTTCGGGTCATCCCTCTTCCTTCCCCAGGTAAGGAATCCACCTTTCGGTTCAGCTTTTCTTTGACGGCTTGAACTTTTTGCTTCAACTCGTTGGTAATACGCTCTCTAAAGCCTATCGCACGCCGGGCAATAACCAATGCAGCGGCGTGGTGGACAATTACCCCGTACCGCTCCATGTACTTGTAATAGCCGATGGTGGACGTGTGCGCCGGCCTGACCGGCTTTACTCCAATACCTTCCTTGAATGCCCTCCGCATGACGGCCTCGATTATCTTCTTAAACGGAAAGTTGGCCGCCATGCGGTTGAATTTCTTGTTGGTATCCAGCCGGTCTTTCCCGAAGTCCAGGTCCTCCAACGCGATGGGCTTGCCCAGAGCTTTTGCTGTGTCCACCACCACTTTGGCCAGCACGCCAATTAAGTATGTGCGCCGGTACCCGCGACTATAAGCAAGTTCCGGTATCTTGATGTACAGAAAACCGTTCGGGTGTACCGTCACCTGAAATTCCCCGGCAAATTTGTGCAGGGCCTTCGGATGTGGTACAGTGAATCCTTCCGGCCAGGGTTCCGGATGGCCGAAATAACCGACGTTGGCCAGAGCCACACCGTCCGGGTTGGTGTCCATCCCCAGATAGCCCCGGTTGGGATTGGTCACCGGTTCAGGTGTTGTTATGGCGAAGGAAATATGCATCCTGTACCGGCCGTCCCTGCCCCTGAGCAGTTCCACAGTGTAGGGCGCGCTCGAAAGGAGCAACTCCCACACCTTCAACCGGTGCTTCTCCGGCAGCCAGAGCTTCCCCGTTACCCGGGGTGCCCTGGTCATCACCGGCCTGCCCTTCTTGTCCGTCCCTTTCTGTTCGGACAGGTGAGAAATGGTTACTGACAGGGAAAAATCCCCGTTTCGATAGCTTATCTTGATATTCGGATTGCCGCCTTTGGTTTCGTCGCCGCGGGCAAAAAGCCGGTTCTGCCGGACTTGCCGCCACTCTTCTCTCGAAACCCGGCCTTTACAGATCCCCTTCCACAAAGAACGGCCCCCAAAGACTACGGCGGGTATGGTGCCGTTACTTTGATGGGTTTTCAGCTCATCCAGCTTCGTCTTCAGTTTTTTGACCCGCGCTTTGCGGCCGTGTACGGCGCGTTTAGCTTTCTCGATTTTTACCGGGTCGTTTGCTTCAACCGCTTTGCCCAGGCCTTTTTCCGCCCAGCCGAGTTTCTTCCTGGCACGGGCCAGCTTCGTTTCCGTTTCCTCAACTTCCAAAACCAGCAGTTCTCGCTGTGATTCAATAATGGCCTTTGCCTTCAATATGGCATCGTCACAAAAACGGGAGTTTATGCCAAATAACTTCTGGCCTTCTTTTTTAAGCTCTTCACGGGAACGGCCTTCCTGCAGCCGGTTGAACGCCCAGCGGGTACAAGCACAAAAAAGGCGCATTTCCGTGGCCAGAGGGTCTTCTTCCCTTCTGGCCCACTTTAAATTGCGTCCGGCCGGATATACTTCTGGAAACCATTCGCCGCATACGGTATATTTTATGCCGTCTTCAGGATTGATCGGTTTCTTTTTCTGCTTCTTCATCCCGTGTTACTCCCGCTATCAGTTCCCGAAACCCCTGCCTGACCTTCTTGCCCCCCCTGGCGCCGTACAAACGGGTCGAAAAGGTCGTGACTATGGCCAAAAGGTCCCGGACCAGCTCGGAATTGACGTCCTCCGGCTCTTTTTCCGCTATGGCGATTATCTCCACACCGCAGTATTTCAGGTGCCGTTCAAGGTACGAATAACCAAACCGGGCCAGCCGGTCGGGATATTCGATAATGAGCTTCTTATACTCGCCCTGCTCGGCCAGCTTGAGTACATTTGTTAAACCGCGACGCTTCTGGTTTAAGCCGCTGGCTACGTCCGTGAATTCTGCCCTGACGGTAAAACCGTTTTCCCGGGCGTAATGCCGCAACCGTTCCATTTGCCGGTCCAGGTTGCCCGCGTCGGCCTGCTTTTTTGTGGATACCCGGGCATAAAGCACGACTGCTTCCTGCCCGTCAGTCAACTGGCCCGACTGCAGGAGCCTGTTGAGTTCGTCCATAGAGTACCGGCGCTGGCCCCCGGGCAAACGGACGGGCTTGATTAAGCCGCGCTTTTCCCAGTTGCGCAGGCTGTTGGGATGAACGCCTAATTTTTTTGCTGCTTTGCTGATGGTTAATAGTTCCATAACTTTATGGTAGCTGTTTTGTCATGTTTTGTCAATATTTGTTGGCCTGTTGGTAGCTGCTACAAACCTTCTTTCTTTTAGTCTTTATCATTGATTTTTTGCGGCAGCCACGGATGACCGGTATAAAATTCAATAAAATCACCCGCCCAACCGGCAACCCGGCCATTACCTCCCAAAGATTTGTCTTCTCTTTGCAGGTTTAGTCTTTTTCAGGAACTCCTGCGGCTACCAAACTTATTCCAGTTTGTTCTCTAACAACCGGCAAATTTCCTTCACTATCAGCAAAAAAGATAAAAATTCGATATACAAATCAGAACAATTTGCCAAATAAGAAAAAGGGCTTTGCACCGAGCCCCTTTTCTTATCTCCTTTAATTCATATGGTCCGTTTCCAGGGTAATGCTGTCGCCCTGGAAACGAACTTTGCTGCTTGTTACATCACCTGCCGCCGGAAGGTTACCCGCCGGTGCCGCTGTACGCAGGCGCCCAGGGTTTCTGGAACACCATTTTGTTGTAGGAATGCTGTGCGGCGAGATCTGTCAGCGCGTAATTTGCGCTGGCCAGGCTTACTTCCGCCGCCAGTACATCCACCCTGGTCGCCATGCCCAGCCGGAACATGACCTGTTTTTCTTTTAGCTCCTCCTGGGCCGTGGCTACCGCTTGTTCCGCGGATCTGTACGATTCCTCCAGGCTTTTCAAGGTATGGTACAGTTCGCGCACCTGCATTTCCACGGCATCTCTGGCGTTCCGGGCATCCAGTTCGGCCTGTGCCAGTTCCGCCCGCCGTACGTCATAGGGAGTGTACTGTCCGCTGGCAAACATCAGGTCGGTGCTATATTTCTTCTGGGTGACTTTCTGTTCGGCAAGCCACACGGACGGGCTGCTTTCCAGCACCCGGTTCACCTCGGTGTCCAGGTTTGCCACCTGCAGCGGGCAAAACTCCAGTTTATCAACCAGAACCGGCCGGTCGCCGGGATGCAGCCCCAGCAGCTGGTTCAGCTTTAAATACGCCTTATCCAGTTCATTTTGCGCTGCCGCCAGTTCGCTTTCCGCTTTAGCGACATCCGCCCCGGCCTGTTCCAGCCCTTTTACGGAGGCCGCCGAACCGCTGCTCTGCAGCCTGCCGGTTAAACCCAACCGGTACGCCGATTGGGACTTCTGCAGCTCCAGGCGGGCCAGCTCCAGGGCCAGTTCCTTTACCTTTACACTTTCCCGGGCTTTCAGCACATTCCAGTACAGCTGGCATGCAGCCAGGGTGATGCCGTCGAGCCGGGCGTCATAGCTTTTCTTGGACATGCGCCAGGTCAGGTCCGCCTGCAACAAAGAATACCAGGCCGCTTCCACCTCCGGGTCATAACTGCTGCCCTCCGTGGGGGTGAAGCTGAGCCGGTCCGCCGCTTCCTCACGCAGTGCCTCCGTGCGTTTTATTTCCAGTTCATCCATTTTCAGATCCTTGCTTTGCTTTACAGCCATCTCTATGGCCTTGCTCAACGAAAGCTCGGGCCGGGCGGGCTCCCCGGCCAATGCAGGCTGCAGCACGTTGAAAAAGGCCAAAGCTGCCATAAGAACTGTAAATACCAGTTTTTTCATCACTAGTTCTCCCCTCGACCGGATATCTATTAAGCGCCACCAACAGGTGGTGAAAGCGGCCGCCCATCACTCACCGCAACCGGAGTTCCCGGTGGTGCCACTGCCAGTCGCCTGCTTTTCAGTTTCCCGTACAGGCACCCGGAACCAATGAGTACCAGAGCAAACGGAGGGCAGAAGCTATTTTTAACCGCTTCTTACCAAAGAACACAATTTACCGTGAGTGTGGGAGCCAGACTGGTCTCGGCAGCCGTTCAATACGAGCCAGAGCAGGGTTCAAAAACCGGGGATCTTCAGGCTTCCTACCTCTCGAAGCGGAGCGCTTCAATGGGGTCTAGGCCTGCCGCCTTCCTGGCGGGGTAATACCCGAAGAATATGCCCACCGCCGCCGAGAAACCCGCGGATAATAATATGGAAGACAGCGTGACATACGTCGGCCACCCGAAAGCTTTGGAGATTACCCTGGAGCCGACGATTCCCACGAGAATTCCCGCAACCCCGCCAATCAGGCAGAGAACCAGGGCTTCCACCAGGAACTGGTTACGGATATTGCTTTCGGTTGCTCCCACGGCCATGCGCAGGCCGATTTCCCTTGTCCTCTCCGTAACGGAAACCAGCATGATATTCATGGTTCCTATACCGCCCACCAGAAGGGATACCGCCGCCACACTGGCCAGGAGGAGGGTCATGATGGCCGTGGTGTTCTCCGCGGCTTCCAGAACGGAAGTCAGGTTGCGCACGCTAAAATCATCGGAGCTGGAACCGGTCAGGCGGTGTCTCTCCCGCAGCAGGCTTTCGATGCTGCTCTGGACGAAGGCCATGCTTTCCGGCGTTTCGGCCTGTACATTGATCAGGCCGACATGATTGACCCCCAGCAACCTTTTCTGCGCCGCACTCACCGGTATATACACCACATCGTCCTGATCCTGTCCCCCCATGGAAGCCCCCTTGGAAGAGAGGACTCCCACCACTGTAAAGGGCAATTTATTGATCCTGATTGTCGAACCCACCGGGTTGGTACCCGGCAGGAAAAGGTTGTCCACCACCGTTTTGCCCAGGACCGCCACCATGGCGGCACTTCTCACGTCGTCCCCGCTGAAAAACGAACCCGCGCTCACAGGCCAGTCCTTAATTACCTGCATTTCCGGCGTGGTGCCGACAACCCGGGCGGTCCAGGTCTGGCTGCCGTAACTCAGGGTGCCGCTGGCAGGCAGTTCCGGCGCCACATGGGCCACCATGCTGAGTCCGGCTATGGCCTCCGCATCCTCCAGGGTGAGGGTGTTGACGCTGCCCGAAGCCCCGCGCACGGGACCCTGCCCGGCCCCGGGAAAGACTAAAAGCAAGTTTGAACCCATGCTGGCAATCTGGCTGGTAATTCTCTTGCTGGCGCCCTGCCCCAGGGAGATCATGATGATGACCGCGGCCACACCGATGATAATGCCGAGCATGGTCAGGAAAGATCTCATTTTATTGGCCCGCAAACCGTTTAAGGCCACTTCCAGGTTGTGCAGGAAGTTCAAGCCGGCACCCCCCTTTCTTCCGGAACGGCCGCCAGATCCTCGGCGGCATTCCCCGGGCTCGGCACCGGTGTATCGCCCAGGATGCAACCGTCCCTCATGTTGACCAGGCGGCGGCAGTACAGGGCGATGTCTTTTTCATGGGTGACCATCACCACAGTGATGCCTTTTTCCATATTCAACCTCTGGATGACCGAAATAATCTCTATGCTTGTCCTTGAATCCAGGGCACCCGTGGGTTCGTCGGCCAGGATTATGGACGGGTCGTTTACCAGGGCCCGGGCGATGGCCACCCTCTGCTGCTGCCCCCCCCGACAGCTGGCCGGGATAGTGGTGCGCATACCGGGACATCCCGACCCAGTCCAGGGCCTCCTTTGCCCTTTCCACCATCTCCTTCTTTCCCACCCCGGCATAGACCAGCGGCAGCTGGACATTGGCCAGCACCGGGAACCTTCCCAGCAGGTTGAAGCTCTGGAAAACAAAACCTATTCTTTTGTTGCGGATAAGGGCCAGCTGGTTTTTATTCAGCCGGGAAACATCCTCGCCGCCCAGGTAATAGGTTCCCCCGGTAGGCCTGTCCAGGCAGCCCAGGATGTTGAGGAGGGTGCTCTTGCCCGAACCGGAAGGACCCATAACGGCAACCATTTCACCTTCCTGAACGGTCAAGTTTATTCCCTTCAAGGCGATAACCCGGGTTTCCCCCATGTGGTATATTTTTGTGATGTTCTCCAGCACGATTGCCGGCTTCCCGGCCACATCGCATCACCATCCGAAACTGCTTTTTGGTAACATTTCGTGGAATTCACCTGCTGTGTCGCGTCGCGGAACTTTTCGCCAGCCCACGGTAATACCGGTTAATTACGCTACCCGGTTGCTGCGGACCGTCCTTCCCGGTCATCGCCTTCCGCCACCACCCCCGCCGGGAGGCATACCGCCGGGCATAAACGGCATGCTGCCGCCCCGGCTGCTCGTACTTCCTGTTTGCTGATCCAGGGAACCTATCACCACCAAATCCCCTTCCTCAAGACCCTCCAGTACTTCATAGCTTGTGAGATCCGCCAGCCCCAAAACCACCCGCCTGGGCGCGGGTTTGCCGGATTTATCCAGGACAAGGACGACGGCCTGCTGTCCCTGTTCATTCGTCCCTGCCGCCCCGGAAGTCCCGGTTTCATTGCCCCCGCCGCGGGTGGAACCGGCTCCACCCGCCCCTGCGCCGCCCGTGCGTCCGCCACCGGAGTCGCTCCCGGACGGCCGCTGCCCCGGAGCACCGCCCTGTCTCATTTTATTCAGGTAACTGATAGCATAAGTAACGGCGCTTTTGGGCACGGTGAGGACGTTTTCATGCCTGTCGACGATTATATTCACGTTGGCGGGCATTCCGGCCATCAGCCCATCCTGGTTTTTATCCAGCTGGATGACTGCATCGTAGAGCTGCACGTTGGATTCCGTGTACGCCTGGGGGGAGATGCTGCTCACCCTGCCGGTGAAGGTTTTATTGGGGAAGGAGTTGACCGTGAACTCCGCTTTCTGGCCGACCTTCAACCTGCCGATGTCGGCCTCGTTAACCTGTGCCCTGACCTGCAGGGCTTCCGAAATAATGGTGACGACCCCCCCCTCCACTGGTATTGTTGTTGTTGGCCGCGGCCCGCTGGCCCTCGGAACCGTTGACTTCACTTATAATGCCGTCCATGGGGCTGAATAATTTTGCTTCCGCCAGGTCTTTCCTGGCCATCTGGAGCTGCGCCCTGCAGCTTTCCACCCGGGCGGCGGCTGCGGCGATGTCTTCCGGGCGGTTGCCCGCCCGGAGCAGCTTTAGTGATTCCTCGGCCTGCTTCAATTTGGCCTCCGCGGTGGTAAAATCGGAAATTATCTGGTCCAGGTCGGCCTGTGAAATGTACCCCTCATTGAAAAATTGCTTATAACGCTCAAGCCTGGATTTCGCCAGATCGTAGCTTGCCCGGGCCATTTTGACGTCCGCCTCGGCTTTGGCTACTTCTTCCGGCCTCGAACCTTCTTTGAGCAACTCCAGATTGGCCGTGGCCTCCTTCAAATTCGCCGAGGCCTGGATTACCTGCGCTTCCAGGCTGGCGGTGTCCTGTTCCGCCAGCAGCTGGCCGGCGGTAACCCGGTCACCCACCTTTACGTATATTTTCTTGATCACTTCGGCGTTTTCAAAACCCAGGGAAACTGTTTTCACCGGCTCGACCACACCGCTGGCCGGGATACTGCTGGTAATGGTGCTCCTCTTGACGGTACTGGTGAGGTAACTCCCGCTCGCTTTTCTTGTTCCACCCAGAAAATAAAAGCCCGCCACGACCAAAACGAAAATTGCCGCCATACCGATGATTATTTTTTTTCTCCCGAAGACACCGGAAACAATTTTAAGGTGCCTGGAAAAGAAACTCGGCTCGCTTTGCATCCGCTTCCCCCCGTATTTCAGCTGGTAACCGGTTTCAATTTAATGTTCCCCAGTGGAATGATAACCGTCGAAGATACACCGCCCCTCTCATTTTTCAAACTGATCTCTCCCTGGTACATTTTAACAATCCGCTGCACTATGGTCAGCCCCAGCCCGAATTTGCCCTCCCGCCCTTTATGGAAGGGCTGGAACAGCTGGTCAAGGATGTGGGGCTCAATCCTGGAGCCGTCATTCCAGAAAGAGAGGACTATCTCCTTTTTTTCATCGCTTAACCCGAGACTGATCTCAAGACGCGAAAGCGCATAACGCAGGTGGTTTTCCAGCAGGTTTTCAACCATAACCCGCAGAACTTCTTCATCTCCCCAAATACTTACCGGCTGCAGATCCATCCGGCACGATATCTCCGGCCGCTGCGGGCATAGACGCTGGACTATATTTTCAACCAGCGTGTTCAATTTTACCTCTTTTTGAACCTGTTCCCGCGTGGCCAGGTAATCAAGCCGTGTCAGGTACAGCAGCTGCTTGATCAGCTTTTCCAGGCGCGCACCCTCCTCGTCGATCACCTGGATGCTGCCGGCCAGGTCGCCCCTGGGGTAGACCCCGTCCTGGATGGCCTGGGCATAGCTGCGGATCACCATGACCGGTGTTTTCAACTCGTGGGAGATATTCTGCAGCATGGATTGTTGCATTTCGTCCTGGCGGACAAGCTGCCGGCGCATAACCTCGATGGAGCGGGCCAGCCGTCCTATTTCATCGCCACGATTCACCTCCAGGGGTTCATGCCAGTTGCGGTTTGCAATACGCTTTACATGCCGTTCCATTTGGATCAGGGGCCGGGTCAGGTAGCGGGCAATAAAAAGAGAAGCAAACCAGCTGATTATCAGAGCAATGCCGGTGAACACCAGAAAGTTCAGCAGCAGGGATTTTATAAACCTGTCTTCTTCGGATTTCCTGATGAGCGCCACCCGGTAGAGGGGGCGCCCGTAAGCCTGCTCCTTCCTTATGACGTAGCGGATATTTTCCTGGCCGCGGTTATATTCATACAGACGGGCGGATGCTTTCTGGGCCACGGCGTTCTGCAGGATTTCCCGGATAAACGAAGATGAAAACATTTGCCCGGCCTCTGCGGGAATGGTGGTCCCGTCCTCCAGGACGATAAAATCACGGATGCGGAATTCCGGCCTGCCCAGGACAGGGGGACCGGGAGGTGGAGCGGGGGGTGGTGCTTCCCGCCGGGCGTTTTTTTCAGGCGGTTTCTCCGGCGGCGCCTGGGGCCCCATCATGTTGAGCGTGAAAAAGCTGCGCACCAGAAAGGGCATGATCAGGATGACAATCACATACACCAGCAGGCTGACCAGCGAAAGGGCCAGCCACATTTTTACCGTCAGCGAAATTTTTTTCATTTGGCCGTCATCCTGTATCCAAAGCCATATATGGTTTCAATGCGGAGGTCAGGCATTTTTTTCCGCAGCCGCCGCACCAGATCGTCCACGGACCGGTCGCTGCCGACGTAGTCCGCACCCCATACGTGGTTGATAATCTGGTCCCTGGACAGGGCCTGCCCCCTTCGCCTGGCAAAAAACAAAAGCAGGTCGAATTCCTTGGATGTTAATTCAATCTTTTCCTTCCCCTTGAGAACCATTCGCCTGTCTTCATCCAGTACATAGGGATACAGGTTAATCAATGAGTTTTCCGGCGTTGATTTGTAAACCCGTTCCAGAAGACGGTGAACACGGATAACCAGTTCCCGGGGTGAAAACGGTTTGGCCAGGTAGTCGTCACTTCCCATCTCCAGCCCTATGATCCGGTCCAGATCGGCATCCCGGGCCGAGATAAAGATAACCGGAACGTCCGGCGACGCCTCCTTGATGCTGCGCAGGAGCTGGTACCCGTCGATATCGGGAAGCATAATATCCAGAATCCAAAGATGGGGATGCTCTCCCACGGCCTGCAGGGCGGATTGGCCATCGTAAAAGGACCGCACTTCCCAGCCCTCTTTTTCCAGGTAGGAAACCAGTATTTTGCTCAGGTTTACTTCGTCTTCAACCAGGTACACACGGTACAAGCGCCAGCCCCCCTCTCTTTTTCTGTATTATACCACCCATTATACCAAAAGCCGGGCCAGGACGCTCCCCACTGGCGCCGGTCAGGCATATCCGGCAAGCTCCCACCCACCAACCCGGGGTGCGCCCCCGCCCGGCAAGAAACAGCTCAAACCAGGAATAATCCCCCTCCCGGTCATTTACCCCCGGCCAGCAGAACCGTTCTTATGTAGCTTGCGAAGCGGGGGCGGGGCGGCCATTTTCTGCCGGGCCGCCACCGTTATTCTGAGGCGGTTTCCCTTCCGGCATGATCCGTATATACCCGGCCGTTGTTTTCCCATCAGTGGAAGACTCCTGTTTCAACCATATCTCCAGCATATCGCCCTGTTTGATTTTGGAAATGTCCACCTCCGCAGCTTTCTCGCCGGGACTTCCAGGTGCTAAGACAGGTGTACCTGACGGGACGGTAACTTCCACCGTTTCATTGCTCACTTTGAATCTTTCCGCCCGCAACTTCGCCCTTTCTTCAGGAGTCAGGGACTGCATTTGGCGGCCCTGGGCCTGTCTTTCCTCTTCCGATAAGTTCTGGAAAGTATCCTCAACTTTAAAAACAGTAAGTTTGTCACCCTGGACGGTTTTGACCTGACCCAGCAAATCGGGCCGTCTTCCGGGCCCGCCCCACTGGGGGGCATTTTGAGGGGCCTGCTCGCTGCGAGGTAAATTGCCGGCGTCGTTGTTATTTCCCTTGCCGCAGCCCTGGAGCAGGGCAAAAACCACCAGGACCATCACCAGGAATATGGCTTTCCTGAATCGCACTTGCAATCACCTTCCTTAACCCGTATCATGCAGGTTATTTTATCTTTCTGTAAATATTTAGCAATTATATGGCGCCATACTTAAATCTATATATACAGGTGGAATACGGAAAAATTATCAAGGAATTATGGGAAATTGTGAAAACGATAACCACCAGCTGATTATCAGAGCAATACCGGTTAAGTTGCAGATTAACAAGGCATGATGAGCATGACAATCACATACACCTGCAGCCCGGCCGGCGAAAAGGCCGGCCGGTTTATCTACTTTAGAAAGGCACGGCGTTGTCCCGCCAACTACCCTGGGCTTCCGCATGGGACAACGCCGTGCCTTTGTTTAATACGCAGCGGATCTACCGTACATTTACCAGTCTATTGATTTGTTTTTAACATCACCTCATGCAACTCCCTGTTTCTTTCCTGCAGTTGTTTCAAAAGCTGCGGCAGCAGTTCTTTAATCCGGGCTTCATCACCGGCCTCCACTGCTTTTGAACATGTCCTAAATATCGTGGAATTTCGGTAGTGCCCTTTTTCGCGATTTTTAAGCTGTTTTCACTGCCATGGAAGATTTTGGAGTAGTGATGACTTCAAGCAACGCTGTGGCCAATAAAGGTAG
This sequence comes from Desulfofundulus sp. TPOSR, assembly GCF_011393055.1. Lineage (NCBI taxonomy): Bacteria > Bacillati > Bacillota > Clostridia > Eubacteriales > Peptococcaceae > Desulfofundulus > Desulfofundulus sp. TPOSR. The sequence goes on from NZ_JAAOEF010000004.1 coordinate 507,922, forward strand.
CTCTCGATATCCCTTGAGACGCTGAAACCCCTTCTCTGCTTGAAGTAGCCCGGCTGCTGCCCAGCGCAAAACCTGCATCCCACTGCGCCACCTCTTTACGTTCCGGGTAACAACCCTAACCTTGTCAAAAGCTGACTCTATCAAATTCGTCGAACATAGGCTCTTCCGCAGAGTTTCAGGTAAGCCCAGCCGGGTTATGGTAAGTGTCTCCTCCAACCCTTCACGCAGGCTCCTTGCCGCCCCGGGGTACTTTTCTTCAAGAGTGTCGGCCAGCCTGTTTAGTTCACTCAGAGCCTTGCGGTGATCCTTTTCTGCCCAGGCCTGGTTTAGCTTTTTACCCACCCACCCCCGAGCTTCCCCGGGCAGGTGTTCCAATACATTACGCTTTTTGTGCACCCGGCACCTTTGCACCACAGCCCGTTCCCCAAAAACTTCTCTGACCGCGAGCCTCAAGGCCTTGGAGCCGTCTATGACCACCAGTATCCCCTCTTCCGCCTTCAAGCCACGTGCTACAAGGTCGGCAAGCAGGGACTTGCAAACCGTGGCATTTTCCGTAGCTCCTTCCCATAAACCCAGAATTTCCTTTTTTCCCTCGGCCGTGATGCCCAGGGCAACCACCACCGTGTGGCCGGCAAACATGACCCCATCAATTACCAGAACCAAAAAGCGTTTGTCCCCCAAAAGCCTGCTGAGCAGTTCCTCCAGAGCCTTGCGAGTCGCATGGATAAATCGCCGGCTGATGGTACTTTTGGAGATCCCCTAAGCGGGTACCTCTTCGCCTACGGGTTCAAGTCCGTGTTCATAGTTCCTGGTGGATAACCGCAAATCATACGTTCTAAAACCGATTCGGTAATGAGTCTTTCGTCCTGGAAAGCTTCGTAGGTATTAAGCCTTACTTCTCTGCCGTCTGTGGTGCGTACCCGAGGCCGTCGGACAGCTACCTTCCGACCGCCCAGAACCACGCTGCCTTTCTCGCTCCCGTGACGCACAGCTTGTCGGTTTGGGTTGTGCTTACCTTTAGGTCCGACTATCTCGGCCACCTCAGCTTCCATCATGGCCTTAAGAATATTCAGTCCTACGGTAATGGAGAGGGCCAGGAGGCCATCCTTGGCACTGCCTATAGCTTCCCTCAAAGATACCTGTACATGGTCGGGCAGGTTAGAAAAACTGTCAGGGGATATTGGGTTTTTAGCCTTCTTGTGATATACTGGCATTGGTGGCGGTTACCTCCTTTGGTTTGGTTTGTCTACCCCTGTTATATCACAGGGGATTGAGGGCCGCCACCTTCATTTTCCACGATTTTTGGGACAACGCCTTAGAAATTTTCACTTTACTCCACAGCTTTTCCATGAGGAAAATAAAGAAGTGTCTGGAGGAAGCACTTAAATGAAAGTCAAGCGGGCAATCAGAATCAGGATTTCCAGCAAAAGAAAAAGAAGGGCGAGGGAACTCGCCTGCGACCTGGCTCAGTTCCGTAATTTGTTGTTAATCTTCCAGAGCAGGTATTACGCTCTTTTTGGGCAGGTCATTTTAAACCAGAGCGTCATTTATTCCCTCCTGGCCGACCAGACTACGAAAAAGAAACCCGAACAGGAAGAAGCACTCCGGGAAGCGTCCGAAAGGATTATCCAGCACCCGGACTTACAGGAACTGATCCAAAGGATGAAAGAGCAGAAAGCCAGGGTAGACAACAACTACGTCCTCCAGACCACTATCCGCCAGGTTATCAAAGATTACAAAAGTTTTCTGGCATCTCTGGCCGAATATCGCGTCAATCCAGGGAAATATAAAGAGCGGCCGCAACCGCCCAAACCCAAAAAGCTGGGTAAACTCACGCAAGTCACGGCAGAATTCAACAGCAACGTGTTTGAAGTAGAAGGTAATACACTTTTTCTGCGCCTGCGCATGAACGGCAAGAAAAGAATAAAAATAAAACTCCCCAGGGACGTGGAAGGTGTATCCTCGGTCAGGCTGGTCTATCATCTTTCCGACGTTTGGGTGGATGTAATTTACGAAAAGGAACTCAAAGAACCGGAGGCCGGGCTTATCCATCTGGCCGGAATCGACATGGGGATGGACAATTTAATTTCTCTAATTTCAACCAGCCCTGACGTAAAAAGCCTGATCATTTCCGGCAGGGAAATCAAGTCTTTCAACTGCTGGTTTAACAAAAAGAAGGCCGCGGTGCAGTCGGCAATGGATACGCTGAGCAACAAAATTGCTCAGGAAGAGGATGAACCCCGGAAAAATGCCATGTCGAAAGAGCTGTTCGAGTTAAAGCTCTATCTTCACAACCTTTACAATTACCGTGACCGCTGGATTGAGTCTCACTTCCACAAAGTAGCCCGTGTCCTGGCCGATTTCCTTTACGAAACCGGCCACAAAGCAGTTTACCTCGGCAAAGGGGTTACGGAAAGCAAAGACGGAATAGACCTGGGAAAAGTGACCAACCAGAATTTCGTGAGTATTCCTTTTCGTAAGCTGATCAATATTTTGAAGTACAAGCTGGAAGAGCTGGGTATGAAAGCGGAAGAAAAAGAGGAGTCCTACACCAGCAAGGCTTCCTCTCTTTCCGATGATATTTTGGAAATTCAGCGAAAGTACGCCGAAGCCAAAGAGAAGCAGGGAGAAATAAAAGTTAAGTGTTCCGGTAAAAGAATTGAGCGCGGCCTGTACAGGGACAATGTGCTCAAAAAAGTTTTCAACGCTGATTTGAACGGCGCTTTGAACATTTTAAAGGTGGGAGCGAAGCTCCGCAGACTTACTCTGAGCCTGAAAGTTCTTTTGTGTAAGTTGTGCAACCCGCTGAGACTTAACCTCTACGATTTCATTTACAGGTTCAAAAGTAAGGCCGAGTCCCCTCCGGGGATAGGAGATAGTAGGCTGGCAACAGCAGGGTTAACTCGATAGATATGATATCGCCATTCGAATATAGAATGGTCGATTAAATATCTATTTGAGTGCCTAATTCTCGTCTTCCATTTGTTCATTACCCATTCCTCCCTGTAAATATTCAGTATTTATGTGGCGCCACACTTGAAAATATACAGGTGGAATGCGGAAAAATTATCAAGGAATTGTGGGAAATTGTAAAAAACCAGTGCTCTTTGCACTGGTTCTAACTCTTTGCCTTCTGCCGTAAATAGGCGGCAATAAATTCGTCTATTTCCCCATCCATCACCGCCTGGACGTTGCCCACCTCCACCCCGGTGCGGTGGTCCTTGACCAGGCTGTAAGGGTGAAAGACGTAGGAGCGGATCTGGTTGCCCCAGGCAATTTCCCCCTGCTCGCCCCGCAGGGCGGCCAGTTCGGCTTCCTTCTTTTTCATCTCCAGGTCCAGAAGTTTGGCCCGCAACAGCTTCATGGCCGCGTTGCGGTTGGCAATCTGGGAGCGCTCGCTCTGGCACTGGACCACGATGCCCGTGGGCAGGTGGGTGATGCGCACCGCCGACTCGGTTTTATTCACGTGCTGCCCGCCGGCCCCGCTGGAGCGGAAGGTGTCGATTTTCAGGTCCTCGGGCCTGATTTCCAGCTGCACATCCTCCTCCACCTCGGGCAGTACATCCACCGAGGCAAAGGAGGTGTGCCGCCGCCCGGCGGCGTCAAAGGGGGAAATGCGCACCAGCCGGTGGACGCCCTTTTCCGCCCGCAGGTAGCCGTAGGCGTTGGGTCCGGCCACGGAAAAGGTGACGCTTTTTATGCCCGCCTCGTCCCCGGGCAGCATATCCATGATGGTCACCCGGTAGCCCTTTTCCTCCGCCCAGCGGGTGTACATGCGCAGGAGCATCTCCACCCAGTCCTGGGCTTCGGTGCCGCCGGCCCCGGCATGGAGGGAGACAATGGCGTTCCCCCGGTCATAGGGGCCGCTCAGCAGCACCTCCAGCTCCATCTTCTCCACCCGCCGGGCCAGCTTCTTCAGCTCCCCGGCCACCTCCCGGGCCACCGTCTCGTCCTCCTCTTCTTCCCCCAGGTCCAGGAGAACAACCAGGTCCTCCTGGACCCGGGCCAGCTCCCGGTACTGAGCAACCCGGTCCTTTAAGGCGGCCAGTTTCTGCGTCACCTGCTGGGCCTGTTCCGGGTCGTTCCAGAAGCCCGGGTCCAGCATGGCTTCCTCCAGGCGCTTTATTTCCTCTTCCTTTTGGGCAATGTCAAAGAGAAACCCTCAATTCTTCGATGCGTTTGCCCAGGTTCTCCAGTTCCCGGGACAGTTCGGCATACATATACTGTTCACCTCTTGTTGTTTGATTGCTTGTAAGTATTCAGTAAAGCCGCTAGGGGGGTGCGGCGCTGTCCGGAGCGAACGACTTGCGAAGCGCCGGTAACAGCACCCGGTGAAGCGAGGCTGCCGGCTCGGCTCTCGAGGACGCCAAACGACAGCAAGTGGAAAAACACCCGCCAGTGACACATCGGTCAGTTTAATTATGATCGGGAGATAACAATGTCGATGGTAATCCGCAGAGAGCCAGAGCCGGCCCGAAGCGAACCGTGGTGCTGTCGGCGCGGAGCACTGGAGTGAGCGGGGACAGCGCCGCACCCAACCGGGTTCACCGAATGTTTACGATGGCTTTAACCTGCCGCCGCCCGGCCGCAGCATTTCTTGTATTTCTTGCCGCTGCCGCAGGGGCAGGGATCGTTGCGGCCCACCTTCTGCTCCCGCCGCACCGGCTGCCGGGGGCCTTCCTCCTGGTAGCGGTTTTCCACCATCTGCCGCTGCTGCGGCTGGGGAGCCTGCACTACATTAACCCGGTAGATGTAGCGGACCAGGTCCTCCTGGATGCTGGCAATCATGTTCTGGAACATCTCGTAGGCTTCAAATTTATACTCCACCAGGGGGTCCTTCTGCCCGTAGGCCCGGAGGCCTATGCCCTCCCGCAGCTGGTCCATAGCGTCCAGGTGGTCCATCCACTTTTCATCCACTATGCGGAGCAGGAGAACCCGTTCCAGTTCCCGCAGCACATCGGCACCCAGTTCGGCTTCCCGGGCCTCGTAGGCGGCCAGGGCTTTCTCCTTGAGCTCTTCGACAATTTGCCGGCGCCCCATATCGGTGAAATCCTCGGGGGTAAGCTTGTGGCCGGGGAGGAAGAGCTGCCCGGCATAATGCAAAAGCCCCACCAGGTCCCATTCCTCCTCGTGCACTCCCTCGGGGCAGTAGGTGTCCACCGCCCGCTCCACGGTTTGGGCGATGGTCTGCAGGACGACTTCCTTGAGGTTTTCACCCATGAGAACCTGCCGCCGCTGGCGGTAGATCACTTCCCGCTGCTGGTTCATCACGTCGTCGTACTGCAGGACGTGCTTGCGGATGTCAAAGTTGCGGTTTTCCACCCGCTTCTGGGCCGTCTCGATGGATTTGGTAACCAGGCCGTGCTCGATGGGCATGTCTTCCTCAATGCCCAGCCGGTCCATAATGCCGGCAATGTTCTCCGAACCGAACAGGCGCATCAGGTCGTCTTCCAGGGAAATAAAGAACTGGCTTGAGCCGGGGTCCCCCTGGCGGCCCGCCCGGCCCCGCAGCTGGTTGTCAATGCGCCGGCTTTCGTGGCGCTCGGTGCCGATGATGTGCAGGCCGCCCAGGGCCACCACCTTTTTGTGCTCCTCATCGGTAATCTTCCTGTATTTCTCCAGGGTGGCCCGGTAGAGCTCCTGCACCCGGGGATCCTCATCGGCCGGGTCGTACCCCTGCTGGCGCAGCTCGGCCTGGGCCAGAAATTCCGGGTTCCCGCCCAGAAGGATGTCCGTACCCCGGCCGGCCATGTTGGTGGCAATGGTCACCGCTCCCAGCCGCCCGGCCTGGGCCACTATTTCCGCTTCCTTTTCGTGGTACTTGGCATTTAACACCTGGTGGGGAATGCCCCGCCTTTTCAGCATCTGGCTTAAGATCTCCGACTTCTCGATGGAGATGGTGCCCACCAGCACGGGCTGCCCGGTGGCGTGGCGGCGGGCGATTTCCTCCACCACCGCCCGGAACTTGGCCCTTTCCGTTTTGTAGACCACGTCTGGCAGGTCTCTGCGGATCATGGGCTTGTGGGTGGGGATGACCACCACGTCCAGCCCGTAGATCTTGCGGAATTCTTCCTGCTCCGTGGCCGCGGTGCCCGTCATCCCGGCCAGCTTTTCATACATACGGAAGTAGTTCTGGAAAGTGATGGTGGCCAGGGTCTGGGACTCCCGCTCCACCCGCACCCCTTCCTTGGCTTCAATGGCCTGGTGCAGGCCGTCGCTGTAACGGCGCCCGAACATCAGCCGGCCGGTGAATTCGTCCACAATGATCACCTGGCCGTCCTTGACCACGTAGTCCCGGTCCCGCTTCATCAGGGCATGGGCCTTCAGGGCCTGGTTCAGGTGGTGGGTCAGCTGCATGTGCTGGTCGTCGTAGAGGTTTTCCACCCCCAGCATCTTTTCCACCCTGGCCACGCCCTCCTCGGTGAGAGTGACCGAATGGGCCTTTTCGTCCACCGTGTAGTCAACGTCCCTTTGCAGCCTGGGCACCAGGCGCGCAAAGGTGTAGTACAAATCGGTGGCCTTGTCGGCCTGGCCGGAAATGATCAGGGGTGTGCGGGCCTCGTCGATAAGAATGCTGTCCACCTCGTCCACGATGGCGTAAAAAAGCTCCCGCTGCACCAGCTGGTCCGGGTGGATGGCCATGTTGTCCCGCAAGTAGTCAAACCCGAACTCGTTGTTTGTACCGTAGGTCACATCGGCGGCATAGGCCCTGCGCCTTTCTGCCGTATCCAGCCCGTGCACGATGAGCCCCACGGTAAGGCCCAGAAACCTGTAAATCCGGCCCATCCACTCGCTGTCCCGGCGGGCCAGGTAATCGTTCACCGTGACCACGTGCACGCCCCGGCCGGTAAGGGCATTGAGGTAGACCGGCAGGGTGGCCACCAGGGTTTTGCCTTCACCGGTTTTCATTTCGGCAATCTTTCCCTGGTGCAGGACAATGCCGCCCATCAGCTGCACGTCAAAATGGCGCATGCCCAGGACCCGCCGGCTTACCTCCCGCACCACGGCAAAGGCTTCGGGCAGGAGGTCGTCCAGAGTGGCGCCCCTGGCCAGGCGCTCCTTGAATTCCCCGGTTTTGGCGCGCAAATCCCCGTCGGAAAGGGCGGAAATCTCCCCCTCCAGGGCATTTATCTGATCTACCGTCCGCTGCAGGCGTTTGATTTCCCGCGCGTTGTCATCCAGCCAGTTGCGCAGCAATTTGAGCATAAAAATCACCCTTCGTAAATAAGAGGAACCGTAAAGGTTCCTCTTCCAAAGTAACTCCGGTATTATTGTAGCACCCGCCGGGGATGGTTTCAAGTACAGGCTGCTGCCGGCGGATTTCTAGAGGGTAAAACCTTTAAAATTCGGGCTCGATCAGGCCGTAGTTGCCGTCCTTGCGCCGGTACACCACGTTGACCTTTTCCGTATCCGCGTTGGAGAAGACAAAAAAGCTGTGCCCCAGAAGGTTCATCTGCATTACCGCTTCGTCAACGGACATGGGCTTCATGGCAAACCGCTTGGTGCGCACAATCTGGGGGCCGTCTTCCTCCTTTTTATTGTCCCCGGCTTTCACCTCCGTGTTCTGGCGGCCCAGGCGGCGGTATAGCCTGCCCTTATAGCGCTCGATTTGTTTTTCCAGCTTTTCCACCACCAGGTCGATGGAGGCATACATGTCGCCGGTGCTTTCCTCGCCCCGCAAAATGATGCCGTTGATGGGAATGGTTACTTCCACCCGGTGGGAATCCTTTTCCACGGTGAGGGTTACCTGCGCCTCTTCAATCAGATCCAGATATTTCACCAGCTTGCCCAGGCGCTTCTCCACATACTCCTTCAAGGCATTGGTTACTTCCACGTTTCTGCCCCGTACCTGTACTTTCATCTGGTACCCTCTCCTTTCTGGTCCCTGGTATTAATATTATTCCCGAAAACAGCCGGAATTCCTGCCTATCGCCTGGCAAAAATACCAAAAACCCCAGCCCACCGGGCCGGGGTTTTGCTCCCCAACTTATAACTTCCCAACTTATAACTTTACCACATTGGCCGCCTGAGGCCCACGGGCACCCTCGACGATATCAAATTCCACGAGCTGACCTTCAGTCAGGGTTTTGAACCCTTCTTCCTGGATGGCCGAGAAGTGAACAAAGACGTCCTTGCCGTCCTCCCTCTCGATGAAGCCGTAACCCTTCTCGGCGCTGAACCACTTGACTCTTCCTAGCATGAACATTCCTCCCAGCATAAAATCCCGTGGGTGCTTGCACACACACGCAGGTGAATACTAACATATTCAACCCCTGATGTCAAGGGTTACCATCCGACCGGTCCGTATCAAGATTCAGTAGTTCTACCCCGCCCGCCAGGCAATGGGCATACGCCGGCCCATGCCGAAGGCCTTGGAGGTCACCCGCAGCCCGGGGGCGGCCTGGCGGCGCTTGTATTCGGCCCGGTCCACCTTGCGGATCACTTCCCGCACCAGTGCCGGGTCAAACCCCAGGGCGGCAATTTCATCAGCCGACTTCTCCTCTTCGATGTATGCCTGCAGGATGGCGTCCAGCACCTCATAGGGGGGCAGGGAATCCTGGTCCACCTGGTTGGGCCTCAGTTCCGCCGACGGGGGTTTCACCAAAACGCTTTCGGGAATGATTTCCCGCTCCCGGTTAATATAGCGGGCCAGCTGGTACACCATCACCTTGGGCACATCGGCCAGCACCGCCAGCCCTCCGGACATGTCGCCGTAGAGGGTGCAGTAACCCACGGCCATCTCGGACTTGTTGCCGGTGGTGAGGGTGAGGTAGCCCTCCCGGTTGGAGATGAACATGAGGATGTTACCCCGGATGCGGGCCTGGATGTTCTCCTCCGCCAGGTCTCCGCAGGGGGAACCGTCTCGGTTCATGACCTTTAAGAAGGCGCTGAACACTTCTTCGATAGGTATCTCCCGGAAGGCAATGCCCAGGTTTTCCGCCAGCTTCCGGGCATCGGAACGGCTACCGGGAGAGGAGTAACGGGAGGGCATGGAAACTCCCAGCACATTCTCCGGTCCCAGGGCAGCGGCGGCCAGGGCGGCCGTGACGGAAGAATCAATGCCCCCGCTCAGGCCGATAACGGCCTTTTTGAAACCGGTCTTCCGCATATAGTCGGTGATTCCCAGCACCAGCGCCCGGTAAACGTAACTGATGTCCTCCTGCAGGATCACCGCCGCCGGTGCTTCAACGCTGGACGGGGTGCAACCGGCGTTACTGCCGGCATCCACTCCCTCCGGAGAACTGCCGCAGGAATCCGTTGTGCTGGCATGACCGGGGGCACCACCGGCATTTTCCCTCCAGGTGCTGCAGCCGGCACCCGCAGCTTTTCCAACCGGCTTCATCCATGTCGCCCCGGACTTCTGCCGCCCCATTTCCAGCACCAGCAAATCTTCCTCAAAGCTGCCCGCCAGGCAGACCACATTACCCCCGGCGTCCACGGCCAGGCTGGTGCCGTCGAAGATCAGCTCATCATTACCCCCGATCTGGTTGACATAGATTACGGGCCGGTGATACTTGCGGGCGATGCTCCGGAGCATGTCCAGGCGCAGCCCGACTTTACCGTAGTGATATGGGGAAGCGGAAATGTTCACTATCAGATCCACACCCCGGGCCACCAGTTCCTCCACCGGATCCACCTCGTAAAGCTGCCGGTTCCAGTAGTCCTTATCGTTCCAGATGTCCTCGCAGATGGTCAGGCCAAGGCTCCACTCTCCCAGTTGCACCGGAATCCTTCGCCCGGCCGGGCGGAAATAGCGGCTTTCGTCAAACACGTCGTAATTGGGCAAAAGGCTTTTGTCCTGGCGGCCGGCCAGCTTACCTTCCGCATAAAGCAGTGCGGCATTGTAAAGATAATCCCGGCCCGCCTTTTCTCCCCGCACCGGGGCACCGACAACAAGGGCCGCCTCCCGGCTCAAGGGGGCAATCTCTTCTACCAGCACCCTTTCCACCCGCTGCAGAAAATCCCTCCGGCAGAGCAGGTCCCGGGGCGGGTAGCCCGTTACGGCCAGTTCGGGAAAGACCACCAGATCCGCACCGGCCCGCCGGGCCGCCTCCACGACCTTTCTCATTTTACCCGTGTTGCCGCCCACGTCCCCGATGGTGGGATTCAACTGGGCCAGAGCTATGCGCATTTGACTAAACCCTCTTTCCGCAGCCAAAATAAAACCCCGCCCTCCGCTCGAAAAGCGTATGGCCGGGGCCCCATTGCCCTGATTGTTTCCCTGCCCGTATTGTAACAAAAACAATACTCCCTGGCAAGGGCGGGTTATAAAACCCGGCGCCCCTGCCCGGGAGCGACAAAATTCGGCACCAGGTAGACTTTTTATGCCAATTCGTGCGATCCGGGTTCCGGTAATGGGCACTATGCAAAAGCAGGAAACTACAGTTATAATAGAAGCACAGGAGGTTAAAGTAGCAGCCGGATAAACATACCCAACGGTCAGGATATGCACCCTGTAATTACTTTTCGGGAGGTTATGTTAATGAACCCGACCTCCATTGAGATCCCCCCAAAAGAGTTATACACCTATGAAGATTACGCCAGGCTGCCCGAAGGCGCACCCTACCAGCTGATCGGAGGGAAGCTGGTTATGACACCCTCTCCATCTACATTTCACCAACTCGTCCTGGTCCGCCTGCTGGGCCATTTCCTGAATTACCAGGCAAAAGAGAACAGGGGCACCGTTCTGGTTTCTCCCGTGGATGTTTATTTTAATCATGAGGAAACCTTCCAGCCGGATATCATCTTTATATCCAGAGAAAGAACCCATATTATCGAACACAATAAAATTAACGGCGCCCCCGACCTGGTGGTGGAAATTCTCTCCCCCTCCACCGCCTATTATGACCTGCGGAAAAAATACAGGGTTTACGAAAGATACGGGGTAAAGGAATACTGGATCGTGGACCCGGAAGATGAAACGGTGGAAATATACCTGAACAAGGATGGCCGGTTCATACTGCACCAGCAAGTGAGGCGCCAGGGAGTGGTGACCTCCGCTATTCTCGACGGATTTAAAGTAGAGGTAGCAGAGCTACTTGTGCAAATGCCTTAATGTTGATCCGCACAAGAATTCTCATCCCTGCAAGACATTCCCCCCCTCATGGGGGTTCATTTAATTTCCGTGCCGGATCTTACCGGTTGTTCAAGGTGATATCCGCAGCCAGCACCCCTATTACCTGACCCGCCTCATCCCGTATGGGCAAAGACAGGGTCCGGCAGGGCTGCCGGGTGATGGCCGAAATATAAACCGGAGAAAAGTATTCCTCCCCCGCCATGGCCTTTTGCCACCAGGGGCGGATACGCGCGTTGGCCAGGGCGGCCGGCGGCTGGGAGAAAATAAAGGTGCCGTCGCCGCGGTTGGAATAAACCGCTTCAATGCCGGTCTGCGGGGCCAGCCAGTCATGCAGGAGGGCGCCGTGAGCCGCCGGGTCCAGGGTCTGTATTTCCGGGCGGGCGGCCAGTTCCCGCAAAGCTTCCATCACCTGTTCCATGTGCATTTTTTCCGATTCATTCAGCTTACCAGCCTCTTCTTCCGGGTCGCCGGCAGCCGCGTTTTTCTCCACCAGTGCGGCCACCCCGGCCAGCAGCTCGCTCACGCTCTGAATGCTGGCAAAGCTGTTTTCCAGCACCTCCACCGCAGCACCCATTTGCTGCAGGTAACTATCGATTTCCTGGTAAGCCTCCCCGACCCGCCGGCTCATACCGGCCACACCACGCTCAATGTCGGCAATGCTCTCCCTGATGTGCCCGGCTTCCTCCACACCGGCCGTAATCCCCTCTTCTCCGGCCCTAATCTGGAGCGCCACCTGGACCACCTTTTCTTTAATCCCTTCCAGGATGGCACCGGTCCTTTCCACGGCCTGCTGGGTACGGTCGGATAGCTTTTTCACCTCTCCGGCCACAATGGTAAAACCCCGGCCGTGCTCGCCGGCCCGGGCCGCTTCTATGGCGGCGTTCAGGGAAAGGAGCCGGGTGTGCTGGGATATCTGCCCGATGCTGGCCACAATTTCGTCCACCTGGTTCACTGCCTGGCTCAACGTGCCGATCTCGCCGGCCACCCGGGAGGAATCGGAACGGATGCGGTTGACGGCCTCCAGCACCCTTTGGAGGACTTCCCGGCACTTTTCCACCAGCCGCCGGTTTGCCTCTGCCTCCCGGCCCAGTTCCTGACCGAGTCCGGAGATGGCCCTGGCGGCCTCCTGCAGTTTTTGAAAGGTTGCCACGGCCTGCCGGGCGTTCCGGCTGACCAGGGACATCTGTTCCACGGCGGCGGAAACCTGTTCCGCCGTCACCCGGTAATCCCTGGACAGGATGCGTGCCCTGTCCTCCTGCTCCTTTATCTCCTGCCATAAATCATGTACAGCCGGAAGATCCACTTCCGCCTCTTTACCGGCCCTTCGGCTTTTGATCCCGGCCGCTAGTTTGCCTAATAACCTCCTGTTTTCCCGCCTGCAATAAGAAGTAACCACTGCCGTAGCCACCAGTGCCCCCAGAAATGCGCCAACCGGTACGGCCACCGGAAGCGGCCACCACCAGCCCGGAATGATTCCGGCCAACCCGCCAAAGATAACCGGAAGGACAAAGCGCGTCACCGCAGATCCCGTCTTCCTCTCCATTCCCTCCTGCCCCTTTCTCTGATCATAAAAAATCTTTCTTCGTTGAAAGAAGCGGGAAAGAGCGCCTTTGCCCTTCTCCGATTATTTTAGCACCACGGCGAAGGGAAATCTACCACCCGGATACTGTTTTCAAGCGTAACATCCCTGTTTTCCCCCGTGTTCCGGGGAGGGCCGCCCGGCGGCACGGGCAACAAAGCGGCCCAGAAGGGGGAGATAACGGGTGTCCAGTCCAGGGTCCAGACCGTAAAGTCCGGCAAGTACCCGGTATAGTTCCTCCAGGGAAGTATTCCCCGCCCTTTCCCCCACCCCGCCGACGGTAACATCCACCCATTCCACGCCCGCCTTTATGGCCGCCAGGGCGTTGGCCGTGGCCAGGCCGAAGTCGTTGTGCCCGTGGAATTCCAGCTCCAGATCCACCCGCTCCTTCAGCCAGATGAGGCGTTCAAAGGTGGTAAACGGGTCCAGGACGCCCACGGTGTCGCAGTACCGCAGACGCTCCGCGCCCAGCTCCCGGGCCAGTAAGGCAAATTCCAGTACGAATTCCGGGTCCGCCCTGGAGGCGTCCTCCGCTCCCACCGTTACCGGCAGCCCGTACCCTGCGGCGTAAAGGCAGGCCTGCTTCAAACGCTGTAGCACCCACTGTCTGTTCTGCCCCAGCTTGTACTTAATTTGAATGTCCGAAACGGGCGCAGAAATGTGCACGTGCCGCGCCCCGCAGGCCAGGGAGGCACGAATATCCGCCGGCACCACCCTGTTCCAGGTGCTCACCCGGCTCCTCAAACCCAAACGGACAATGGCCGCAATGGCCTGCTGCTCCACTTCCCCCATGGCCGGGGTACCCGCCTCGATCTGGGCCACCCCCAGGCGATCCAGCATCCTGGCGATGGTCACCTTTTCCTGCAGGTTGAAAGCCACCCCCGGCGCCTGCTCTCCATCCCTCAGGGTCGTATCCACAATATGCACCTGCATCAGTTTCACCTCCGGATAAAATGACTGGTGGTACGGGGTAGAGAAACGGCAGGGCAAATCTACCCTGCCGCCCGCACAATTTAAAATCTCATGACAGCATCCCCACCGCATCTGCCCGGCAGCGCCGGCAGTGGGTCACCTGTTCAATAATGGGAGACAGTTTTTGACGCAACAGGTTGACCCGCTCCGGCGGCGGTGGAAGCAGGCCGGCAAACTTCCCCTGGGGAATCAGGGGGATAATGTTCATGACATGCGCCCCGGCCGCCTTCACCGCCCGGGCCACCTCTTCCAGGTGATGGTCATTGACTCCGGGAATAAGCACGCTGTTTACTTTAACGACCATGCCCAGTTCCCGGGCCAGGCGGATGCCCGCATGCTGGGCCCGCCACAGCAGTTCCGCCCCGGCATTCCCCTTATATACCCGCCCCCGGTAAGATACGTAATCGTAAATCCGGCTGCCCACCGCCGGTGAAACAGCGTTCACCGTCACCGTCACCGCCCGCACCCCCGCTTCCCACAACCCCGGCAGCTTTTCAGCCAGCAGCAGGCCGTTGGTGCTGATACATTTGATCAGCTCCGGAAAACGGTGATGCACCAGCCGCAAGGTATACATAGTGGCTTTATTGGCCAGGGGCTCCCCGGGACCCGCAACGCCTACCACCCGGATGCGCCCGTCCCTTTCCACTACCCGTTTCACGTATTGCAGGGCTTCCCCCGGGGTCATCAGGCGGCTGGTCACGCCGGGGCGGTTTTCATTAGCGCAATCATAGAGCCGGGTACAATAACGACACTTTATGTTGCAGTCCGGCGCCACCGGCAGGTGTACGCGCCCGAACCACCTGGCGGCGGCTTTATTATAGCAGGGATGTTCCCTGGTTATTTCCTCACAGGCTGGATCTCTCATTCTCGTTTATCCCCCTCTCCATATACCGCACGTGTCTGGCCACCGTAAATATTCGGTGAACCTGGTTGGATGCGGCGCTGTCCCCGCTCACTCCAGTGCTCCGCGCCGACAGCACCGCATCTCCGTCATAACGGTTTTACTGAATATTTACTGGCCACCATTTCTTCGCCTTCCTCACGCATGAACCCGCTATTACCCAGCCGCCACACCGGGGCTCCCACCAGGGCCGCCACTTCCCGGGCCAGGTTCACAAAACCGTTGAAGCCGGCGTAAGGGCTTGTTTCCTGGGGAAAGACCAGGAAGGGTATGCCCATCTTATGGGCCATGAATCTTTCCCTGGTGCCCCCCACCAGCAGGTCCGGCCGGTACCGGTGCAAAAATTCCTCCAGCTCCCGCTGGTGGGCATCATCAATCATCGGCGTTCCCCGGCCCAGGCAGCGGCGGGACTCGGTATAATCTTCCCGGCAGCCGAACTGGGAGCCGCACAAAACCACCTCCATGCCCAGTTCGCCAAAGGCCCTGGCCATGGAACCCATGCGTGAAGCGCCAAAAAACAGGGCCACCCGCCTGCCTGCCAGGCGTCTCAGGTAAGGAAGCGCCCTCTGCCTGGCGGCTTCCGCCTCCTTTTCCACCCACGCCGCCTCCCCCGGGCGGTTGAAGAAAGCAGCAATGGCCTGCAGTGCCGCCGCGGTTTCGGCCAAACCAAAAAAGGAAACCTTCCGCCAGGGAATGCCGAAGCGCTCTTCCATCTTCCGGGCCAGCCAGCGCCCGGTACGCCCGCAGTGCACGATATTGAGCCCGGCCCGGTGAGCCCGGGCCATATTTTCTACCGTCGCCCGGCCGGACACGGCACAGATAATATTTAAACCGAGACGCTGCAACAACTGCTCAATTTCCTTCAAATCCCCCTGAACGTCAAACTCACCAAGTATGTTTACACTGTTCTCCAGGGGCGGCCCGGCCGGAGCACGCCCGATAAAATGCTCGAGCAGGGCTGCCGCGGCGACATCGTGCCCTTTACCCTGGCTCACCCCGCCGAAACCGGGACAGTTGACCGGCACCACCGGCAGGCCCAGGGAGGCCGATGCCCGTTTGCAGATTGCCTCCACGTCTTCACCGATCAGTCCTACCGCGCAGGTAGTGTAAACCAGCACGGCAGAAGACCGGGGACGCAAACTTACTGCTTCCCTGATGGCATCTTCCAGTTTTTGCCCGGCACCAAAGACAATCTCCTTTTCACCCAGGGCAGTGGAAAACACCCTGTAGTTCTTTTTACGCACCGTCCCGCTGTAGTAAGCACAACCCACCGGCCCGTGGATAAGGTGAACCGCGTCCCTGATGGCTGCCAGCATCCAGCGGGCTCCGTAAAGCAGGCAGGCCCGCTGGGAAACTACCCCGGGGAGGGTACGCCGGTCACATGCGGGTATCTCCACCACTTCCAGGTGCCCGGCCCGTTCAGGTATTACATCAATGGGTATTTTCATAGTTATCCTCTCCTTAATCGAAAAGCATCCCCTCTTGAGCCCAACGGGCCTCTTCTCAAAACCACCCGTTGCTTTGTGTTGTTTATTAATTGAGCCGGGACCGGCCGGACGCCCTGGGGAGCTTTCACGCCCCCCACTGGCCGGCCCGACCCAAACCTGGCGTTTCCTGACAATATTTAAGGAATGAATCGTGGCAACTATCACCCGGAATTCCATAAAAGTCCCTACAACTGCTGGGTACGGTCATCGGGGTACTGGTAATCCAGCATGCTGTTTACAATTTCCGCAAGCAGCATTTCCCCGCCCCGGTAACCCACAATGGGACGTTTTTGATAACCGAAGCGGTCGTAGATGGGGAAACCTACCCGCACCAGCGGTACCTGCAGCTCACGGGAGATGTCCACTGCCCGGGAATTACCGATAATCAGGTCCAGGCGCGGTTGTTTTTTCAGGTACTCCTCAAACTCAAACAGGTCGCCGCCATTGATGATCAGCGGCGGTTCGCCTCCGTAGCCCGCTTCGGCCAGGATGGCCTCCACATCGTGGACGAAGGTCTTGCTGGCCGTACCACCGGCCAGGGCCACCGGCTCCATCCCCATTTCCAGCACGAAGCGGGTGACACCGAGCACTATATCGGGATCCCCCATGATAGCCACCTTTTTCATCATGGTGTGGTGCAGGGTGTCGGCCAGGGAATCGACTAGCCGTCCCCTTTCCCGCAAGAGGCTTTCGGGGATGGGTTTTCCGGTTATCTCCCGCAGCGCCTTTAAAAAGGCATCGGTACCCTGTACCCCAACCGGCGGTGGACCAACCACGGCACGCACGCCGTATTTGCGCTCCAGGTAGCGGGCGCCGGCCTGGCCGGCGTGGGGCTGCAGGGCAAAGGTGGCCAGCGAATTGGCCATGTCTCTGATTTCCCCCACCGCAGTACCCCCAGGAGGATAGTAGGGGACGGACATTGGCGGCTCCAGGGGAGCGTCCAGGGTATCGGAAATGTCAAAGAGCACTATCGCCTCCACACCCATGTGGCGCAGCAGGTGCTTGATTTCCCGGATGTCGCCCGGGTAAAATAGACCCGGAATGATGTTCACCTTGCCGTTGGGTTCGCCCTTAGTGGTGGCCAGGGTCTCCACAAAGGCACGGGAGGCCCGGTCATAACCTTCCACATGGGACCCGGCAAAGCTGGGGGTGTTGACCAGCACTATGGGGATCCGGTCCGCTTTCTCAGGTCCGATCTCTTTACGCAGGTTGGCCCTGGCCATTTTAATAAAGCTGACCATATCGTCGCCGATAATTTCACTGGAACAGGTGGTCACCACACCAATCAGCTCCGGCCAGTAACGCACCACCAGGTTGCGAATGCCCTCCACCAGGTTGCGCCGGCCGCCAAAAACCGCCGCATCCTCATGGAAAGAGGCGGTGGCGATAACGGCCGGTTCTTTAAAAATACGGCAGAACGTATACCGTACGTAAGTGGTACAGCCCTGGGCACCCTGGACAAAAGGGATCGCCTTCCTTACTCCCAGCACCGCCCACATGGCTCCCAGGGGCATACAGGTGCGGTTGGGATTGATCACCACAGCCCTGTTCGCGGAGGGAATCAGCTCCGCCGGCCGCTCACAATACTCCGGCGCCGCCGGGACTTTTTCGATTTTTATCTGATCGTAAGGTATGCCCGTAACGGGAATTTCCTTTAGCTGCATGACCCTTCCTCCTCGTCTTTTGCCGGAGCACCATCAATGCCCCACTGGTATTTCCAAACCGGTGCATAAAGAGCCTGGTAGATATCCCGGGCGAAATTAACCATACCGACAAAGCCGGCATAAGGACCTTTTTCGTAGGAGTGGGAGTTTACCGTGGGAATGCCCATCTTGCGCGCGATATATTTTTCTTTCAGCCCGGTTAAAAACAGGTCCGGCTTTTCGGTCTTAAGCATCTCTTCGATCTCAAACTCGTTGGGGTTGTCAATAACCAGCATTCCCTCCGGCGCCCGGGCGTTGATCTTTTCATAGTCGTCTTCGTGGGCAAAGGTGCAGGCGACGGCCACCACGGTCATCCCCAGTTCCTCCATCAGCTTGATCCAGTGCCATACCCGGGGGCCGCCGACGTAAATGGCCACCCGCTTGCCCTTTAACTTTTCCCGGTAGAAAGCCAGGCTCTTTTCCACCCGCTTCATTTCCCCGGCAATCACCTTTTCGGCCCGCTCCTCCAGGCCAAAGAAGGCGGCAGTTTTCCGCAGCGCTTCTGCAGTCTGCTTAATCCCGAAGAGCGAGACGCGGATAAATGGAATGTTAAACCCGTCTTTGATCATGTGGGCGATATATTCGGCGGAACGCTGGCAGTGCACCACGTTTAATTTCACATCGGGCATCTTGACCAGGTTTTCGATGCGCTCGTTACCGCTGAAAACGGCTGCAATACGCACGCCGATTTTCTCAAAGAGCGGCCTGACTATCTTTAAATCCCAGTCCATGTTGTACTCGCCAATCAAGCAGATGTCATAGGGAGTTTTCTCTTCTTCAGACATTTTCAGCTCCGGCCGGCGCTCCCTCAACTGCCGTATCTGCCGGTAAAACTGGGTGTTAAAGTCGTGGTGCCCCCTGGACTGGCTCACCCCGGAACAACCCGGTGATTCGGAAGTGAAGATCAGCTTGCCGGTTTTCTTTTCCACCTGCCGGGCTATCGCCTGCACGTCGTCGCCGATCAGGCCCGTGGTGCAGGTGGTGAAGATGATCAATCCCTTTGCCTCAGGGAACAGCCGGATGGCTTCCAGGCAGGCCTGTTCCAGCTTTTTCATGCCCCCGAAGACAACATCTTTTTCCTGCATGTCGGTACACATGCAGTAGCGGCGGTTGAAGGCGACATTGGTCAGGCGGGTGGGCGTAGCCCAGGGATAAAAGTCGGATAGATGCCGCCGCGTACCCCACGTGTACCAGGCGCAACCTGCCGGCGCGTGAACCAATTGAATGACGTCGGAAATTGGTCCGCCCACGACCCCGCGGGCACCGGCAAAAGCTCACCCGCGCTCGGTCATATCTCCCGGAATGGTGGCGATATTACAGGCGGGAATTATGGATTTCTCCTTTTCTGTGCGGTAAATATGCTTATCCCGCTCGGGAATCGTTTCGTTGCACTTCATTCTTACCACAGGCATGATTTCATTCCTCCCCTCACGTCTTTCGCGACAGCCGTCCCCCCGGCCGGAGGACTATTGCCACACTTCATTTAAGCGTGCAATTCCCGGACACTTTATGACCCGTTCTGTTATCAGATGGCTGCCGGGCCTTTTTCCCCCGTGCGTACCCGGACTACCTCTTCTACAGGGCAGACAAAGATACGTCCGTCTCCTATCCGGCCGGTACGGTTGATTTTGATGATTGCAGCCACGACCAGGGACACGTCCCGGTCGTCCACCACCAGGGAAATCATCCGTTTGGGCACGTATTTCATCCCGCCCTCCTGCTTTTCCAGTTCGGGGTTGACGGCAAAGGTCACTTCACCCGTGATTCCCTTCTGCTTGCCCCGCCCCACCACCTTGCAGGCGTTCAGACCCGGAAAACCCAGCACGGCCAGGGCTTCTTTAGTGGCGTTAATTTTATTGGGCCTGATAATGGCAACTACTTCCTTCATGGCATATTCACCCCCGCGCAAAATCCACCGGAGAGTGCCGGTGCCAGCGGCGTTTTACCGGCCTCCGGCAAGAATCCGTTAACCTCCCGCGGGTTACAGCCCCGCAGCACCGGTGCGTACAGTGTAGGCCTCATCAACCGGGGTGATGAAGATTTTCCCGTCACCGAAGTTTCCGGTATAAGCAGCTCTGGTAACGATTTCCACCACTTCCGCCGCCTTATCGTCCTCTACCACCAGCATGATCATCACCTTGGGCAGCTCGTCGTAGTATATGCTGCCCACATGAATGCCCTTTTGCTTGCCCCGCCCAACCACATCCATTTTGGTCAGGGCTACGTATCCAGCTTCAGCCAGGGCGTCCACCACTTCCTCACTTTTTTCGGGACGGATGATGGCCCTGATCATTTTCATACTATAACCTCCCCGGTGTAACAATTTTTTCCTCATTCCTCTGAGGCTTCAGTTACATATGCCCTGAGTTATCCCCAGTTTTAAGAGCGTGATTTAGCTCGAAAGCGAGCGACTTGAGCCAAGCGGAAGACCAAACTTAGCGAAATTGAGGACGGAGGCGGAGCCGAGGCCCTGGATGGCCGGAATGGAGATTAGAGGTCGGAAGTTAGAAGTCGGAACAGAGGAAGGGAATTCGCGCAGCGGATTCCAACATCAGTTCCAACCTCTGACATCTGATTTCCAAATTTGCCGGGAACCCCGCCGGAGTCCGAAAATTGAGCGCTAGTTTGGTCCGCGAGGCGAAATTTAAGCGAGCGGGAGCTAAATCACGCCTGGCGAAAAAGTGGGGATACCGTTACTCCAGCAGGCCGTATTTGACCACCAGGCTCTCCATCTCGTCCATGGTCATGGGTTGCGGAATGACGAACATATCGTTATCAATAATTTTTCTGGCCAGCTCCCTGTACTCCCGGGCCTGGTTGCAATTCGGATCGAACTGGGTCACCGTCTGGCGGTTAAATTCCGCTTTTTGGACGATATTGTCCCGCGGGATAAAGTGAATCATCTGGGTACCGATTCTGGAGCAAAACTCTTCCATCAATTCCCTCTCCCCATCAACGTTACGGCTGTTGCAGATAATACCCCCCAGCCTGACGCCGCTCTGTTCGGCATACTTGACCATACCGCGGCAGATGTTATTGGCGGCATAAAGAGCCATCATTTCCCCCGAAGCCACAATGTAGATCTCCTGGGCCTTGCCTTCACGCACCGGCATGGCAAAACCACCGCAGACAACGTCACCCAGCACGTCGAAAAAGATGAAATCCAGGTCCGGCGTATAAGCACCCAGCTCTTCCATCAAACTGATGGCCGTGATCACACCCCTACCGGCACAACCAACACCCGGTTCCGGCCCCCCGGACTCGACACACTTGATCCCGCAAAACCCGGTCTTTACCACCCGGTCGATGGTCACCGCGTCCTCTCCGAATTCCCGCAGGGTATCCATCACCGTCTCCTGCGGCTTGCCGCCAAGAATTAACCGCGTGCAGTCCGCCTTGGGATCGCAGCCATGGATCAAAACTTTTTTCCCGTAGAAATGGGCCAGGGCGGCAGCGGTATTTTGCTGGGTGGTGGATTTGCCAATACCACCCTTTCCGTAAATGGCAATTTTTCTGGTCATGATCAGCCCTCCATATCTTTTATTCAATGTAAAAAGGTGCCGTTTCCCCGGGGGGATACCGGCACCTTTGCCCGCAACAACTTCACTGTTCACTAAATTAAAGAGGCGCCACGGGATTAGAGGAAGGAGGGTAAATCCTTTAAACCCGAGGCGCCAATGCCAGTTCTCAAACATCTTTGTTTTAACGCCAGGAAAACCTCACCTGCGAGTAGCAATTGCCTTTTCCAGGGAATCATCAGATGGCGCTTTCACCGGTTTCACCGGTACGAATGCGAATGGCGTTTTCCACCGGATAGGTAAAGATCTTGCCGTCGCCGATTTCACCGGTACGTGCGGCTTCGGTAATCAGCTTTACCACCTCATCTACAAATTTATCGGCAATGACAATTTCCACTTTGATTTTGGGCAGCAGGTTAATGCTGTATTCCGTACCCCGGTAAACCTCGGTGCGACCCTTTTGCAGGCCACAGCCGATTACCTGCGATACGGTCATACCATGTATGCCGAATCTTCCCAAAGCATCTTTAACGTCTTCCAACTTACCGGGGCGGATGATGCATTCAATTTTGGTCATTGAGGTTCCCCCTTTACTTCACGTAGTCCATGTCCCGGGAAAAAGCAGCTTTAATTTATCTTACACACCGGCTTCCCTGGTAGTGACCACGGTAGAATGAGAACCCGATAAGCTTTGAATGCGGCTCACCGGTGCGCCCAGCACCATATCCGAATAGGCATCCTCACCATGCTGGGTGATATCCAGACCCTGTACCTCTTCATCTTCGCTGGCCCGCAACTTGAAGAACAATCCCACCACCTTGAGGATGACGAAAGTCATAACGGCGGCAAACAGCCAGCTGGCCAGTACGCTGATAAACTGGATCCACAGCTGATGGGGGTTGCCAAAGAGCAGCCCGTCAACACCGGCAGGGTTAACAGCCCTGGAAGCAAACAGGCCGGTGGCCAGCGCGCCCCACGTACCGCCGATACCGTGCACGCCGAAAGCGTCAAGTGAATCATCATAACCCAGCCGGGTCTTGACCACACTCACCGCCAGGTAGCAGACCACGCCGGCCACCAGGCCGATGATTACGGCAGGAATGGGACCGACAAAGCCGGAAGCGGGGGTGATGGCCACCAGACCGGCCACCAGGCCGCTGGCACCGCCAAGCACGGTAGGCTTGCCGTGACGGATCCACTCGGCAAAGACCCAGGAAAGGGCTGCCGCTGCAGCGGCCGTGTTGGTCACCACAAAAGCGCTGGCCGCCAGGCCGCTGGCCGAAAGGGCGCTGCCGGCGTTAAAGCCGAACCACCCAAACCACAGCAGCGCTGCTCCCAGGACCGTAAGGGGCAGGTTATGGGGCACCATCGGCTCCGAACCGTAACCCTTGCGCCGGCCCAGCACCAGGGCCGCGATCAGGCCGGATACGCCGGAGGAAATGTGCACCACCGTGCCGCCGGCAAAGTCCAGGGCGCCCAGGTTGCGCAACCAGCCATCAACGCCCCATACCCAGTGGGCCAGGGGGTCGTAAACGAAAGTCGACCAGAGCAGGGTAAAGGCTACAAAAGCCGGGAAACGCATGCGCTCAGCAAAGGACCCGGTAATCAGGGCCGCCGTAATGACCGCAAACATCATCTGGAAGGCCATAAAAGCCAGGTGCGGAATGGTAGCCGAATAATCGGCATTGGGTTCTTGACCCACACCGTTTAAGCCAAGCCAGGAAAGGTCACCGATTAACCCCCCCTGGTCGGGACCAAAAGCCAGGCTGTAACCCCAGAGCACCCACTGTACTGAAATCAGGGCCATGATAAACAGGCTCTGCATGATCGTGCTGAGGGTATTCTTGCGCCTGACCATACCACCGTAAAACAGGGCCACTCCGGGCAGGGTCATGAGCATCACCAGTGCTGCAGAGATAAGTATGAATGCGGTATCTCCCGTATCAATTTGAGCTTCACCGGCCCAGGCCAGACCGGGTGCGGCCAGCAATACCAGGGGTAAAAGGTAAAGGCCATTCATGATTCGCCTGTA
Source organism: Desulfofundulus sp. TPOSR (assembly GCF_011393055.1). Taxonomy (NCBI): domain Bacteria; kingdom Bacillati; phylum Bacillota; class Clostridia; order Eubacteriales; family Peptococcaceae; genus Desulfofundulus; species Desulfofundulus sp. TPOSR. The sequence goes on from NZ_JAAOEF010000004.1 coordinate 531,191, forward strand.
CACTTACACCAACCTCCTATCCAAACCTACCCTGGTTTCTGCACCTCCAGCCGCTGCAGTCTCCGGATCCTGCTGTAACGGCCGAAGATGGCCTGTATCTTATCGCCCGGGGTGAACGGCGCCAATTCACCGGACGGACGTTTCCTGCAAAACGCAAAAAGGGTGCTTTAATGGAGCAACATTGCTCCCTTTAAAGCACCCTTGCTTTGAGCTCACGCTGGTATGATAAAAAGGCGCCCTTCAGAAGAAACACCTTCTGAAAAAGCGCCTTTGCTTGATCTCCGCCATTGGATATACCGTTTGTACGGGATAAAACGCCTCCTAACGGAACCCTCCCTTAGAAGGCGCCCTTGCCTCCTTAGATACTCCCCTGTATCTGCCTCTGTTCAGATTATAAGTCAGGGAGAATTTGTTGTCAACACTTTTTTAAAGTTTAAAGAAAACGGCTGGAAGGCACTCTCTTATCCAGACTTTCTCATAACCCAGGATCAGCCAGTATATGCCGGGGCTTATTACGTACTAAAGCAAATGGCCTGTTCGCCCTTCTCATTTATGTTCGCCACCGGTCGCAAAACCCTGTCCGCCAGTTCCTCCTCACACCGGCAGTGGGTTACCAGCACAAAGGGAATCCCCCACTGCCTGTGCAGTTGTTTTAATTCCCCGCGGAGTCTCTCCCGCAGGTTTCTATCCAGCGCCGACAGGGGCTCGTCCAGTAGCAAAAGAGCCGGTTCGCTCACCAGCGCCCTGGCCAGGGCCACCCGCTGTTTTTCCCCGCCTGATAGCTGGGCGGGATAACGGTCCTGAAGGTGGCTTATACCCAGCAGTTCCAAAACTTCCCGTAAGATCTGTTCCCGCTTCTTTCTTCCATTAACCCTTGCTGCCCCGTACAAAATATTGTCCTTCACCGTCATGTGCTCAAAGAGAGCATACGCCTGAAAAATAAAACCGATACCCCTCTTGTGCGGTGGCAGGTTAATTCTTTTTGTCTTATTAAAAAGCATTTTCCCCCGCAGATTGATGTATCCAAGATCGGGCTTTTGCAACCCGGCCAGGCACTCCAGGATGGTCGTCTTGCCGGAACCCGAGGGACCGGACAGGACCAGGATTTCTCCCTCACGGACAGCAAACCTGGCCGTCAAGATAAAATCCGGTAGTTTTTTCTGAAAGTCAACTTCGAGCATGCTCATCCCCTCCTCCGCAGCGCATGGCGCGCAACCCTGTTCCTCGACCACCAGTTCAGCCAGAAAATGACGGCAAATGAAAAGAGCAAAACGATGACCACCAGGGGCACGGCCGTCCCATAATCACCTGCTTCGACGGCAAAGTAAATGGCCATGGGAACGGTTTGGGTTTTGCCGGGGATATTCCCGGCCACCATCAGGGTGGCGCCGAATTCCCCCAGCGCCCGGGCAAAGGCCAGCACCAGACCTGCCATAATCCCCGGCCAGGCCAGGGGCAGGCTCACCGTGAAAAAAACCCGTATCTCTCCGGCCCCAAGGGTACGGGCGGCGCGTTCCTGGTTGATATCCACACTTTCAAAGGCCGCCTTGGCATTCTGGTACATCAAGGGGAAAGCTACCACCGCCGAAGCGATCACCGCTGACCACCAGGTAAAAAGTATCTGGCCCGGAAAAACCCAGGCCAGCGGGCCGTTCCGGCCAAGGAACAGAAGCAGGCCAAACCCCACTACCGTAGGAGGAAGTACCAGGGGGAGAAGCAAAACGGCTTCCAACGTATCTTTTCCCGGAAAATGAGCGCGGGTAAGCAGGCGGGCACATGCTACCCCGCTTACAGACGCCACCGCCGTGGCCAGAAGAGCCACGCGCAAGGATAGAAGTAAAGCGGCCAGCGCTTCGTCCGACATAACCGTCCTCCTTTCCACGAACTCCCGTTTAAACTGGTTACTGCACATCCGAAAGCGGCGTGAAACCATATCTGGCAAAAACTCCGGCCGCCTCCGGCCCCGCAAGATAGTTAAGAAAATCAAGGGCGGTTTCTTTTTCCTTGCTGTTGCCGGCTACAGCCCCGGTAAAGAAAACCGGGCGGCAGGCTTCCTCCGGCGCTTCGGCGGCAATCCTTATTTTGGACGAAGTTGCGGCGGTAGACCGCCAAACCAGGCCCGCGTCCACGTTTCCCGTTTCCACGTACGTTTTTACCTGCTGCACGTCTTTAGCCAGAACCAGTTTCACGTTCACCTTATCCCACAACCCCAGGTTAACCAGCGTTTCCTTCGCCCACTCTCCTGCCGGGACGATGGCCGGATCACCAATGCTTACCTTGCCGACGCCAGGAGAAGCGAGGCCGGCAAAATCCTTCACCTTTCCACTTTCTTTCGGCGTAATGATCACCAGTTTATCGGCCAGGATTTTTCTGCGGGTGGCTTTGTCGATTAAACTTTCCTTTTCCAGGGTATCCATCTGCTTTTCGCCGGGAAAAATAACGATGTCGGCCGGCGCCCCCTGTTCAATTTGCTTCTGTAACGTCCCGGACCCGGCAAAGTTAAAGGAGATTTTTATTCCCGGGTGGCTCTGAAGGTAGAGGTTCGCCACCTCCGGAAGGGCATCCTTCAGGCCCGCGCCGGCAAAAACCATGAGTTCCGGGGCAGGTGAAGTCTTTTGCTCAGCCCCGGGGGTACCACACCCGGAAACCACGCCGATCAACAAACCAGCCACTAACAGCAATATGCCACCTGGCTTCTTCACTTTTATCCGCCCTCCATTCATTTTTTAACCACAGGATACGGTAAACCAAAAAGGCGCTTTTCGAAAAGACCGCTCTTTTCGAAAAGCGCCTTTGCCTGCTTTCCACCTTTGGATGACCTGTTGTCCATGACAAAACGGCTTTTAACGGGATCCCGTCAAAAAGCGCCCCTGCCCGGTCGATACCCCCTGTACCTTTAGTTGATCACAGTATAATCGGGACGGAACCGGGCGTCAATACTTTTTTTAAGAAACTGAACCAGGAGTGGAAAGCCCTGCTGTTTTTAACGACGGGCTTCACAATGCTTCTTCTCCTTCCTCGCCGGTCCTGATGCGCAGGGCATTTTCCAGCGGGTAGATAAAAATCTTGCCGTCGCCTATTTCGCCCGTCCGGGCGGCACCGGAAATAATCCGGACCACTTCATCCACCCACCGGTCGGGAACGGCAATCTCTATTTTTACTTTGGGCAACAGGTTAATGCTATACTCATGGCCCCGGTAAATGCTCACCCGCCCCCGCTGCAGCCCGCAACCCAGCACCTGGCTGACCGTCATACCGTGAATACCAAAACGCCCCAGGGCTTCCTTGACCGCTTCCAGTTTGGCCGGTCGAATGATGGCTTCAATCTTTTTCACCAGCACAATCCCCCTCGATTGACACTGCATCACGGAAAAAAGAAAGCCCCAAGACGTAAAAATACACTGTCCTGGGACTTCATCGGCCCGGTTGATACAGCATTGTATCATTATTCCACCATATATTTTAAACCATTAAGGGACATATTACAAGGTGGGACAGCACGATATACAAATACTGCGCACGGACGGCACCCGGCACCGTCCAACCGGGATCGCCATGTCGAAAAACGCCTGTGGAAAAGTCTCCTGTGGATGAAAAAGCTGTGGATAATGTGGATAAGCCTGTTAATAACCAGCCGGATAACCCTTTCGGATTTGGATAAACTGTTGGTAAGCGTAAATTTTGTCACATTGGGTTACATTTATGCATCCCCCGGCGGACCCGCTGTCGAATTCCGCAAACAAAAAGGGGCAGCCACGGTGACCACGTAGACCCCCGCCGCACCCGCCGCAAGAAGGGTACTGGTACATTCCCGGACGGTCGAGCCGGTGGTGATAACATCATCCACCAGGAGCACCACCCGCCCCGGCAGCAGAACATCCGCCGCAACAGCAAAGCAGCCTGACAGATTGCTTAAACGGTTTGCGCGGGACAGCCCGGTCTGGGGAGGAGTTTCCCGCACCTTGCGCAGGGCCGGCACAAGGGACCAGCCCAGCGTCAGGGACAGCTCCCGGGCCAGCAATTCGGCCTGATTAAACCCCCGGGCCTGTAAGCGTTTCCGGGAAAGGGGCACCGGTACCACAAGGGGAAGCGTTCCAGGGGGAACCAATTCCCGGGCCACCGCGGCCAGCAGATGTCCCAGGGGGCGTGCCAGTCCCCGCTCCCGGCGAAACTTCAGGCGCAGGACAGCTTCCTTCAACACGCCTTCGTAGGGACCGATGGCCCGGGCTGCGTTAAAGGGAGGGCGCTCGACCCCACACCGGGGGCAGGGCGGGTGCGGGAAAGGAGCACCGCCCCGGCCGGTGGACCGGGAAGTTGTAACAAGACCCCCACCGCCAGACTCTCCGGGTTCCTCACCAGGGGTGCCGGTTCTTTTTCCTGACGGCATCTGAAAGCAGCCGCAAATAGTACAGCCAACCGGCATTCTGTTGTCCAGGAACATCTCCCGGCACCTGGAGCAAAGCTCTCCATCTTCCGCCGCGGCACCACAGAGGGGACACCCCCGGGACGGGGGAAATAGCAAATCCAGAAAATCGCTCCACAGTACCCGCAAGGGGTTTAAGAGACGGCGCATCCCGATCAGCTCCCACTTCCCACTTCCCACTTCTCACCTCCCACTTCTCACTACCGCGGCAGTTCGGCTAACTGCTCGTACAACACCACGCGATCTTTGCCTGCTTTTTTGGCCCCGTAAAGTGCCTGGTCGGCCCGTTGCACCAGCGTGGTTACATCCACCGCATCCTGGGGGCAGGCCGCTACCCCCAGGCTGATCCGTACCTGCCGGGGCATGCCCTCTACCGCAAAATGATGTTCCCGCACCAGCCGCCTCAGCTCCCCGGCCAGGGCACCGGCCCGGGCGGCATCACAGCCGGGCAGGAGGATGGCAAATTCTTCCCCACCGTACCGGCAAACCACCCCCGCCTCACCCACGGCATCCCGCAGGAGCCTGGCCAGCTCCACCAGCACTGCATCCCCGGCCACGTGCCCGAAGCGGTCGTTGATCAGCTTGAAATTATCCACATCCAGCATGATCAGCGCCAGGGGCAGACCGGCATCCCGGGTGCGCCGGTACTCGACATCGGCCCGGTAAGTGAAATAACGGTGATTGTAAATGCCCGTCAGGCCGTCGGTATTGGCGCTTTCCGCCAGGCGCTTCATTAAAATGGTGTTGGCAATGGCCACCGCCACCTGGCCGCAAATGACGGAGATGGTGTGCAGGTGGTTTTCATTAAAGGCAAAGGGGCGTTTATCCCCGATGACCAGAGCACCCACCGTCCTTGTATCGGCCAAAAGGGGAATAACCATTAAAGAACGCAGCACCTGGAACAATCCCGGTTCCTGCCGAACCCGGGGATCTTCCCGCACATCGTGAATAATTTCCGGCTCACCGTTTTCTATGACCCAGCCGATAAAACCTTCCCCCGAAAAAACCACGCTCTTACATAATTTTTCCCTGAAAGGACCGGCAGCCGCCCGGGCCTTAAAATATCGCTTTTCCTCAGACCACAGGTAAATTACCCCGCTATGATAAGATACCACCCGGCGGGTCTCCTTGAGCACCAGATCCAGGATTTCCTGCACATCAAGCCTCTGGCTCAATCCCCGGGCCACATGGTAGAGGGCCAGCAATTCCCTGTTGGTCAGCTCCATATGCACGTACAACCGCAAGACAAACTGTACCACCAGAACGGGCAGGAAAAGGAGAACAACACCGGACAACCCTGCTTCGCGGTATAAAAGGGCCATGAGCAACCCTATGGGGATGCTGAACAGGCAGGTAAACCCGTCCCAGCGCAGGGCATCCCACCAGGAAAGCAGGGGGTAAAGGGATCTCTTGGGGGCAACGTACAAAGAGACCAGCAGGTGATTCACCAGAAAGTAGGTCCCCGAAAAGGCAAGGAGGCCGGCGGCCAGTTCCACCGTAAGCCGGTTGCCGGCCGCACCGGCAACCCGGAGAAAAACGTAGTTTCCGGCCATCACCGCCAGCACATGCTGGGCGGCATTGAAAAAAACGGTCCGCAGGGGATTGCCCCGGGGCAAAAACCCCTGGCTGATCAGGGTGGCCAGGGCCCCGGTCCAGGCAGCTGCCGGCGCATCGAAAAGGATAAAGGTAGCCAGAACCAGAGCAAAACCCCCCGACAGCTGGCCGTGGGGAAAGTTGACCGCCAGCCACTCGGCGGCCACCCCCAGGACGATGAAAGCCAGAAAATGCCTGCCGTAATCCAGGTCCAGAAAAGAAAAAAGGCGCGCCAGGCCCCACGCACCCAGGCCGATGACCAGCCAGGTGTAGGCAACGTGGGTAATGCGACGCATGCCCTTCAAAATTCCTCACCTCAAGGGTTTATTTCGACAAAAAGGATCGATTACCTCCTTATCGTTCTTCAGGCCGCCAGGCCCATCTGCCGCAGAACGGGTATGCGTAAAAGACTCCGGTCCTGCAAACCCCGGGCATCGTAATACCAGGTGGGTCTTTTCCCACCAACCAGGCCGTTCCGGGGCTCTCCCGGCAGGCGCACCAGCATGGCCGAAAGGGCTGTCTTTTCCTCACCGCTGGTTTCCCTCGCCCGCAGGGCGCTGAAGCCCAGTCTGCGGCCAAGGATGCGGGCAATGTCAAAGGTATCGTCGCAACTGTGCTCATCCACCACCACGGCCATTTCCACCCGGGGCAACAAAAGTTCACACCCAAGGGCCAGACGGCGCAAAAAACCTTCGCAGGCCTGATCCTGGTTGCTCAGGAGCAACACCAGTTTTCCCCGGCTCTGCCCGGCATAACGGCGGTAAACCAGAACCAGGCGGCACACCTTCACCACTACCAGAACGAGCCACACCAGCCAGAGCGCCAGGAGAAACTGCACCAGCAAGTCAATCACCCCCGTATTCGCCCCTGCTCCACCATATGCAGGACCGCGAACGGGGGTGAAAGGATTACCCGGCGTTTTAAATTGCTTAACTCAATTCTATGTGCCTGGTCTCCTACGCTCCCGCTTCCTTGCGCAAAATCTCGGCCTTGTCGGTGCGCTCCCAGGGGAGGTCGATGTCGGTGCGGCCGAAGTGGCCGTAGGCAGCAGTACGGCGGTAGATGGGCCGGCGCAAATCCAGAGCTTTGATGATTCCGGCCGGGCGCAGGTCAAAATGTTCCCGGATCAGTTTGACCAGAAGTTCATCACCGACCCTGCCGGTACCGAAGGTATCCACCATTATGGACACCGGACGGGCCACACCGATGGCGTAGGCCAGCTGCACCTCGCACTTATCGGCCAGCCCGGCGGCTACGATGTTCTTGGCCACATAGCGGGCGGCATAGCTGGCGGAACGGTCCACCTTGGTGGGATCTTTACCGGAAAAACAGCCGCCGCCGTGCCGGGCCATACCGCCGTAGGTATCCACAATAATTTTGCGCCCGGTCAGACCAGTATCCCCCTGGGGACCGCCAATGACAAAACGGCCGGTGGGGTTAATGAAGTAACGGGTGGTGGAGTTGAGCAGTTCCGGCGGTATGATCGGCCGGACAACTTTTTCGATCAGGTCTTCCCGGATCTGGTCCAGGGGCACACGGGGGTGATGCTGGGCCGAAATGACCACCGTATCAATGCGCACCGGCCGGTCGTCTTCATATTCCACCGTCACCTGCACCTTGCCGTCCGGGCGCAGATAGGGCAGTTCCCGGGTCTTCCTGACCGTGGCCAGCCGGCGGGCCAGCCGGTGGGCCAGGGCAATGGGAAGAGGCATAAACTCTTTTGTTTCATTGGTGGCAAAGCCAAACATCATGCCCTGGTCCCCCGCACCAATGGCTTCAATTTCCGAATCGGTCATCTCCCCGGAGCGGGCCTCCAGGGCCCTATCCACGCCCATGGCAATATCCGGCGATTGCTCGTCAATGGAAGTGACCACCGCACAGGTGTCGCAGTCAAAGCCGTATTTGGCCCGGGTATAGCCAATCTCCCGCACCGTTTCCCGGGCAATGCGGGGGATGTCTACATAACATTTGGTGGTAATCTCGCCGGCCACGAGAATCAAACCGGTGGTGACCAGCGTTTCGCAGGCCACCCGGGCGTCCGGGTCCCGGGCAATAATCTCATCCAGAATGGCATCGGAAATCTGATCGGCCACCTTATCCGGGTGGCCTTCGGTAACTGATTCTGAAGTAAACAGCCTCCTGGCCATGACAACCCACCTCCATGTCCTGCGGGCAAAAACTGCCACGACTATTCTAGCAAATAGCCCGAATAGTGTCAAATTAAATCAACATCAATCTTGAAAATCGGCAACAGCACGGGCCAACCATATTCTGGCATACAGCAAGCGCCTGAAATAGAACTGCTCCAAAATTAGACATGAACTGACAAATTCTGGCCTTGACGGTACCCCCTGCCCGGGGTATAATAAAACCACAAGACGAACACGTGTTCGGTCAAAGCTCAAGGAGGTGTTTCACGTTATGGCAGTGAGCAGGGTTCCCAGCACCACGGTCCTGCGGCTGGTGCTGCAAACCGGCGTTGACGGGGAGGGCAACCCGGTCTACCGCAACAAAAACCTGAACAACGTGCGCCCCGATGCCGCCGACCAGGATCTCTTTGATGTAGCCCAGGCCCTGGCCGGCCTGCAGGAATACCCCCTGGCCGGCGTGAACCGGATTGACAGCGCCCGCCTGGTGCAGGTGTAATGGTTAACGCATAGGGAGGCGGGGCCGGTTTGGATACAGGCCCCGCCTGTTGATCCCCCCTGTCGATTAGAAAGCAGGTTCCCCTGGCACGACTAAAAGCCGGCCCAAACGTAAATATTCAGTAAAACCGTTATGAGGAGGATGCGGCGCTGTCCGGAGCGAACGACTTGCGAAGCGCCGGTAACAGCACCCGGTGAAGCGAGGCTGCCGGCTCGGCTCTCGAGGACGCATGATGAACTACCCGGAAGAAGACCTTTTAAGACATACTGTTTCAAGAGGTAACAACGAAGAATGATTAGTAGCGGGCAATCCGCAGAGAGCCAGAGCCGGCCCGAAGCGAGCCGCGGTGCTGTCGGCGCGGAGCACCGGAGTGAGCGGGGGACAGCGCCGCATCTAACCAGGTTCACTGAATATTTACGCCAAAACAATAAGGAGGTGCATTTTTATGGCTGTCACCACCACCCAGACCCTGCGCATGGTTTTTAAAAATCAAAGCGGCTCCAACTTCACCATCAGCCTGGACAACCCCCGGGATAACGTTACCGCCGCTGAAATCGAAGCCGTAATGGACCTGATCATCAGCAGGAACGTCTTTCTCACCGGCGGCGGCGCCCTGGTATCCAAGCAGGATGTACAGATCGTCGACCGCACCACCAACGACCTGTACGACCCGGCCTAAACCATCCCCTTCAACATCCCGGCCCCCGGCAACACTGCCGGGGGCCGGCCTCCCCGAGCCACAAACTTTGGAAGACGTAAGAAGGGATTCCAAGGTTGGTATTCGGCTTTAGCCGAATGCCTTCTTAATCCCACTTCTCACCTCTCACTTCTCACTTCTCATATCCGGAGGTGCTGCCTTGTGGAAACCATTTTGCAGGCTGTAGGTAACCTGGGCTTTCCCATTGTTCCCTAGTCACGACCGAACACATGTATTAAATTGAACGTATTACCTTCAATTTAATCTCCCCTTGCTGTTGCTCGCTCGCGCCGACAGTGCGCTCTACTTCCAGAAGGTTCACGTTATAATATATCTCGATTTGTTTTCCAGATAAAACCACCCTATCTATAATCTGTGCCAGCATTTTCTTTTTAACGGGCACAGGAGATGATTTAAACAGCTCCAACCAACGGGGCGCGACCCGCATAAAAGCCTTAACCTTATCCTGCTCGCATACTGCCGTTTGCAACTCGTTTCTCACAGCAGAGAGGGATTCCTCTAATTCCCGGATATTTTTCTCCCATTTGGAGATTTCTGTGGCAATACGTTCTTCAGAGTATAGACTGCTGTGGGGGTCCGCAAAATACATGTTCAGGCGCTCAACCCATGAGTCCAGTATGCGCTTGGCCTTTGAGATTTCGCGGTTCAGTTCTCTTTCTCTTTTTTGAGCGATAGAAAGAGAGGCTGCCTGCTTTCCCCTCAGGTATTCCGCTAAATCACCAAGATCTATTTTTTGCAAAAACTGCTCAAGTTCGTCCATAAAAATTTTATCGATAATATGCTGTTCATATTGGGTTTGCCCGTTGCAGAACTGAGACCCCCGCCGGTTTTTCGTAGAGCAAACGTAGGCCCTCCTGATCTTTCCGTTTGGCAGGCGCCTTGTAGATGAAAGGAAACCCCGCCCGCATGAACCGCACTTTAAAAAGCCTGTCAGCAGAGATGTGCTTTCTATCGCTCTTCCACTTATTTTGCTGTGTTCGGCAATTTGTCTCATATTCCGCGTTACCTTAAGCCAGGTTTCGAGCGGTATTATCTGCAACTCGGGAATAGGCAAGGGGTTCCCGTTTTCATCCCGGGGTATTATGATCTCAGGATTGTTAAGATCATAAGAACAAGAAGATTTATCGCGCCTGGTTGAACGGTTGTAGGCAGGTAATCCCGCCACAATAGGGTTTTGCATGACCCTTCTAACGGTATAACCTGTCCATAAACGACCGTTTTTCGTCCGGTAACCTTGCTGGTTGAGCCATTTGGCGATTTTATTTCCCCCCGCACCGTCTTCGGCCATTTCAAACATAATCTGAATTACCCGGGCCTCCTCGGGATCAATTTCTATGCTTACATTCTTCTTTTGCGAATACCTGAATCCGTACGGAGGCCTCCCCCCGGACCATTTGCCTTTTCTCGCCATGTCTATCATGGCCCGAGATACCCGGATAGACGTGTTCCGGGACTCCGTTTCGGCCTGCCACCCCTCGATAAACCTGATAAGCTTCTCGGCCTGATCTTCGATGTTGAGGACTTTTTCGTCTGCCACACTGATCACTGTGATACCGAGCTTGCTCAGTTCCCAGAGAACCAGGGGATATTCGAAACTGTTCCTGCTAAGCCTGTCGGCTTTAAACACCAGCAGGACGTCGAATTTACCGGCGGCCGCGTCCTTGATGATATCCTGTATAACATCCCTGTTTTTGAAGGATTTCTTGTATGCGGATACGCCCGACTCGAAATACTCCGCGGCCAGTTCCCAGCCCTTCTGGGCAACAAAAGCGTATACAGCGTGCTGTTGCAACGGAATGGTTTCTTCTTGATTATTCTTCACCTGTTTCAAAGTCGATACGCGATATAAAGCAGCAGCCCGCATAATTAGTGACCCCTTGAAACATATGGTGCACTGGCCAGAATTAGCTCTACAACTTGTCGCTTGAATTTTTTCAGGCGTTCATCACTATCTTCGGTATTGGCCGGAAAAACATGCACCACCGTATACTCGCTTTTTTTATGCTCTACCATTATTTTCGATGAGTCTGTTGTGTTCTCCTTTATTCTTCCCACATTCAACACCCCCTTGACGTCCTCCCCCCGAATGAATTCAGTAAAAAACAAAAAAGCCGGGTAGCTACATACCCGAGCAACCTTCAGCTAACAAGATAACAAACGGGTTCGTAAACCCGGCTCCCAGTACCGCTTCCCTGGCCAACCTTATCGCCCAGGCACAGCAGAGCCTCGGCATCCTCCCCGGCAGCCTGGCAGAGGCAGTAGGTGCACTCCCTAACCCAGTCCCCCCATCTTTGCGTTCCATGCCTGCCCTACGGCTGCACTCTTTATGCGGCCGGAGCTGTTCTTCCACTTCGTCCGCTTTCCACCACAATTCGCGATTGTACCCCCGCCGGCCTCCGCCGCGGCCAGTCTTGAAACGTCCTTAGCATTTATGTTCCCGGCTTTCCTGGCTGATCGTTGCCGCCGTGCCATATTCCGTTGCCTCTTGAATTCCCTTATGTCCCCTTCATTGTATAAAGAATCATATGTAACACCCAGCATTCTGGCCAGCAGTCTCAACCCTTCCGCCTTCTCATGTCTCCACACTATCCTTATGATTTCTCGCCTGGCTCCCGGGGTTGACTGCCGCCGGTATTCCCAGGCATATCTTCTCAATTCGCTCAAAGACAAAAGACCCACCCTTTCTCCCGCTTTTCGCCGCACGCAGAAAGAGAGCATGCGTGCGCCCCCGGCGCGCCACGTGGAGGCAGCGGTAATTCGCGCCGGTACGGTACCTTGCCCGGAGCTGCGCTCACGCACCGTGGAGCAGACCACCCTCACACTTTCCCGCCCGGGGTGCGCCAAACGGGAAAAGTGAAAGCAGCCCCCTCGCACGGCTCCCTGGTTTCAGGGTTACGGGATGCACCGTCGCGCAGAACACTCCCAGTTATCCCCTCAGGGGTCCCCGTTTTCCGGTCCGGTGGCCCGGCGGCAACCGACTGCGCCGCGGCGCCTGCCCGGCAGGGCCGGACCGCCGCTGGGGGGAAGGGCTATGTCAAGGAACATCGCCACAGAATTCGCGCACCAGCCTGCACGTCTGTGGAGGGCTTTACCCGGACGGGACGCCATCCCCGCCGCGGGTGCGGCTCTTCCGGGCGGCCGCCTTCCCCCAGGTTTAACCCTCGCTGGCGGGTACGACTGTTTCCCGGACCGTCGTCGTCCTCCCGGCGGTTTCACCCCCCGCCGGCCGGGTCAAGTGGACTGCGTTGCGCTGCACCCCTGGTTTTACTGCCGCAACCACTCTCCCACGCCCCTACGGGCCACTGTATCAGGAGGCGATGCGGCAGGACTTGCAGAGGGGCTTCCGGATTATCCCCTCTCCCATGCCGTCAAGAGCTTGACGGCCAGGGACAGGAGATAATGCGTAATTAATGAAAACAGAGACATTTCCTCATAACTTTACAATTTCGTGTCTGCAGGAAAAATCTGTTTACCGGGAGAACTAAAAGTAATCAAGCTTTATGGAAGTCAGCTTCGTCCAACAGGGCGGTTACGGGTACGTCAAGTGCTGAGGAAATTTTATAAAGGTCTTGAACCGTTACGGCAGTACGTCCGCGCTCCATACGGCTTACCTCGGCCTGGGAAATGCCCAGTTTGGCAGCCAGTTCCGCCTGGGTCAGCTTGCTTTTTTGGCGCAACATACGTATTTTGCTTCCTACCGGGACCATGGCATTTTAACCTCCAGATTTATTATATTCGTTATACGTATTTTAGTCAACATATTTTATACGAATTGCGTGTTTGCAAATTCAACTATTAGGCGATAATATTTCAGAGATAATATTATACGTAATCCGTATATCATCCCGAGGTAGAATTCATGAATGTAGGAGAAAGGATTAGAGAGCTTCGAAAAAGGTACGGCCTGACGGCCAGTGAGCTCGGCGAACTGCTTGGCGTAAGCCAGGCCCAGGTGTCCCGTTACGAAAAGGGTCAGAACGAGATTCCCCTTTCAACCCTTGAACGATTTTGTACCATTCTGGGGATAACCTTACCCGAGTTTTTTGCAGAGGGTGCTTTCGTCACGCCGATCCCTCCCCACCTTCGCCCCTTGATTGATGCCGCCCGGGACCTGAACCGGGAGCAGGTGGAGGCCCTGGCCAATATGATCGTAAAATTAAGGGCTAAGTAGTTATCGTAGCCGCACCATCCCCTCTCCCGCGCCGCCACATTGCCGGCGGTCCGGGACAGGAGATAACGCTTCTTTCGAGAGCCAAGAATTTGTTTTGCTCTCTGGAAGGTTATTCCATGTTTTCACAGAAATATTGTTTTGAGTCACTCTCCCGCTGCCTTTGCCTGTTGCTCGTCCAGCAATTCGGCTACGGTTACCCCCAGGGCGGCCGCAAGTTTTTGTAGTTCTTCAGCGGTTACCTTACGATTGCCGCTTTCAATTTTGCTTACCTGGGATTGGTGAAGACCTGTAAGCACTGCCAGTTCCTTTTGCGAAAGCCCTTTTTTGTTTCTCAAATAACGAAGTTGATGCTTCAACAAAACGTCCACCTTCCTTTTGATTCTAATATAGAATATATTGCCTCTTATGTCAATGCTGATGATTCTAATTTAGAATAATATTTTTCTACATATTGGCTTGCACCATGCAAGCCCGTAAGATAGGATTAAACAGATATTCTTTTTTGGAATAGGTGCAAAATGAATGTCGGTGCACGTATCAAACAACTTCGTAAAGCTAAAAAGCTTTCCCAAAGAGAACTTGCCGATCTGACATCCATCTCCCAGCCTGTTATAAATCGGCTTGAGAATAATACCAGGGCTGCTGATGTCGATTCCCTCAAACGCATTTGCTCCGCCCTGGGCATCACCCTGGCCGAGTTTTTTGCCGACCAGGCCCCGGAGCTGCCGCCGGACATCCGTCAGATGATAGACGTAGCCCGAAAACTTACCCCTTTGCAACGCGAGTTGATCATCTCCGTCATGAAGGAAATGGCGAAAGATAATCAAACGGAAGGGGAATAATCCGTGTCAGGGCAACTGCTGAAAGAAATCCTCGGTGAACTGAAGGCCCTGAATCAGCGTGTCGGCAATATAGAGCAACGCGTCGGCAACATGGAGCAGCGTATCGGCGACCTGAAACAGGGCCAGCAGGAACTCGCCGGGCACATGGAAAGAATGGAAACCCGGATAAACAAATTGGATTCACGTCTAAATAGGCTTGAACTTCGTATCGAGGAAGAAATCATCGACAAGATCCGCGCTCTCTTCGACGGTTACAATCTTAGAGGCGATGAAATTGGAAACTTGAGGAAACATCTCGACGAACGCCTGGATGCTATGGCTCTGGACATCAACTACCTGGTGAGAAAAACAGCTCAGCAGGAGTTTGTAATCCAGGAATTAAGGCGGGCCAAATAAGTCGGTTTCATTCTCCACCGGGTCCGGGTTCGTCCCGGCTTATAACCAGCAACTCACTGGCGGGAATGCCGAAGAATTTCTCCATACGGATAATTACTTCAGCAGAAGGGTCATGCCGGCAGTTTTCGTAGTGACTTATCATTGCTTTGCTGACGCCAAGTAGCTGTGCCAATTTTTCTGCAGATAGCCCAACACTTAACTGTCAAGAGGGTTTTTAATGTTCAACCGACAAACATTTGCCATTCGCTTGAAGCAACTCCGTAAACAAAACAATGTTTCTATGCAAAAGCTGGCTGAAGCGCTCAACTTAAAAAGTAAAGCGGCCATAAGTCAGTTTGAGAATTGCGTTAATCTCCCGTCACTTGATACTCTTGTCGCTCTCGCCGACTTCTTTGACGTCAGCATCGATTTCTTGCTTGGCCGCACCGATAATCCGCACAGCCATAAATCCTGGAAAGGAGAATGATCCATGCCCGAACAGCTACTTAAAGAAATCCTGGGCGAACTTAAGGTTCTTAACCAGCGTATCGGCAGCCTGGAAGAAGGCCAGCAGGAACTTGTCAAGCGTGTCGCCGGCCTGGAAGAAGGCCAGCAGGAACTTGCCAGGCGTGTCGGCAACCTGGAAGAAGGCCAGCGTAACTTTGCCGGACGCATGGAAAGGATAGAAACGCGGATGGACAAACTTGGTTCCCATTTAAACAGGCTTGAACTTCGTATCGAGGAAGAAATCATCGACAAGATCCGCGCCCTATTTGACGGTTACAATCTTAGAGGCGATCAAATTGGGAGCTTAAGGAAACACCTCGACGAACGCCTTGATGTTATGGCCCTGGACATCAACTACTTGGTAAGAAAAACAGCCCAACAGGAGTTTGTAATCCAGGAATTAAGGCGGGCCAAATAGGTCGGTTTCACTCTCCACCGGGTCCGGCTTCGTCCCGGCTTATAGCTAACAACTCGCCGGCCGGAATGCCGAAGAATTTCTCCAGGCGCTGGGCCACCTCCCAGGAGGGATTATGGTGGCCATGCTCGATTTCGCAATAAGTTGATTTAGCCAAACCGAGATATCTTGCTACATCTACCTGTTTTAGATTTTTATTTGTTCTAGCTTTAATGAGATTATGACGAAGTCCCATAGTACCACTCCAGTTAGTTCGGATATTCCGAACCACCCTAACTTTATTGTAGTTCGGGATATCCGAACTGTCAAGAGGTTGTTCCATGATTTCCAAAGTTTTTTCGGCGCGACTCAGGCAATTAAGGAAAGCTAACAATCTCACCCTTGAGCAAGTTGGTCAAGCCATCGGTATGCGTAAAAGTTCGCTGAGTGACATAGAAAACTGCAAACAACCCATCAGCTTTGACGCGGCCATCCGCCTCGCCGACTTCTTTGACGTCAGCATCGATTTCTTGCTTGGCCGGACTGACAACCCCAAAAGCCACAAATCGTAAGCGAAAGGAGAATAGCCATGACCAATGAGGAATTCCAGAGCCTCGTGCTTCAGCAGCTTGGAAAGATTAATAAACGTCTCGATTCTCTTGAAGAGGGCCAGCTCCATCTAGCAACCCGCCTCGACAACGTGGACAACAAGGTGGACAAGCTAGGGCTTCGCCTCGAAAACGAAGTTATCGACAAGGTGCGTGCCCTCTTTGACGGTTTCGCATTGAGGGGCGACCAGATCGAACGACTGCAAAAACACCTCGATGAACGCCTGGACAGCATCGAAACAGACACCCGTTATCTCGTTGCCAGGGTCGCAAGGCTGGAGAAGCTGGCGAAGTAGGTGCGTGTTTCCTGCCCGGTCATGTCCACCTCTTATTCACCCCGGTCATGTCCACCTCTTATTCACTGCGATGCAGGTTGTTTAGGCTCCTCAGCGATAATTTTTAGCTGGTGCATCCTCCCGGCGTTTTCCCTCCGCCGGGTCTAGTTAACTGGTTAACTGCGTTGCACTGCGCTCCTGGGTCAGGGTAATCCCCTCTCCCTTGCCGCCATCTTTACAGCGGCCGGGGACAGGAGACTATATTTATTTGCTCTCTGGAAGGTCATTCCATGTTTTCGCAGAAGTATTACTTACGTGCCCGCTGAACATGACTTAAGGTAATCAAACTGCTCATAAAAAAGCCATTCCACGGACACTCCGAAAAATTTTGCCAGTCTAACTTTGATATGTTTCCTTGGTTCCCGTCTTCCGGCCTCAATGTGAGCAATCATACTTTGAGAAATGCCTATCGCTTCAGCCACTTGTTCTTGTGTGAGACCAGCTTTTACTCTTAAATCTATCAATCGTTCATTTTTCAAAATCTTTTCACCTGCCTTTGTTATGACTCAAGGTAATGCCTCTCTTGGTCTTAATTATAATTACCTTGGGTAATTTAGTCAATGCCTTTTTACAATAATATTTCTAATGGTAATATGACTTTACCATGACGAATGGTAATACTAGAATTTGTATAGGTGATTATTGTGACCATTTTTGGTAAGAGGTTAAGAGAGCTTCGAGAGAAAAAAAACCTTTCTCAAGAAGCATTAGGAAAGCTTTTTCATTTAAGCCAAAGTATGATCGCTCATTACGAAGCAGGGCGAAAGCAGCCCAGTCAACAGACCCTAAGACAGATGGCCGATTTTTTCGGTGTATCTATTGATTACTTGCTCGGAAGAACCAATGACCCCCGGCCGGTGGATAAAATCATCGAAGACATAGATGGCTGGCCTCGTGGCCCTACGGTATCAATACCCATCCTCGGTGTTATCCGGGCCGGGGAGCCCATATATGCAGACGAGAACATTATCGACTGGGTGGAAGTGCCGGCCGAAGAAGTAAAAAACGGGGAATATTTTTATCTCCGGGTTAAAGGAGACAGTATGATCGGCAGCCGCATCTATCCCGGAGACATAGTGCTGGTACGCCGCCAGGAAACGGTGGACAACGGCCAGATAGCCGTTGTCCTTGTGAACGATGAGGAAGCCACCCTTAAGCGGGTAAAATTTCTTGAGGAAGCCGTCATTCTTTACCCGGATAATCCCAAATATCAGCCGCAGATATACCGGATTGATGAGGTACGAATACTCGGAAGGGTGATAAAAGTGGAATTTGAACCGTAAAAAGGAACCCGGAGCTACTCCGGGTCTTTTACCAACGGGATAACCTTGTTTTCTAAAGGCTTCATTTCATTACCGCCGGCAATAGCGGCTTTTATTTTTTCAACTATCTGGGCCGTTACTTCCGGGTACGATTTTAAGAACTTCCTCGCGTTCTCCATGCCCTGGCCCAGTTGCTCGCCGTTGAAAGAGTACCACGTGCCGGATTTCTGTATGATGTGCAACTTTTCCCCCATTTCCAGCACATCCCACTCCCTGGAAATCCCTTCACCATGGATCATGCTTACGGTCGTTTCCTTAAATGGCGGCGCAAGTTTGTTTTTGACCACCCTGATCAAGGTTCTGCTCCCGATTATTCCTTCCTTGTCTTTGATGTTTTCCTTCTTCCTCACCTCCAGGCGCATGGAGGCGTAAAATTTGAGCGCCCTGCCGCCTGGTGTTGTCTCCTGAATGGAGTTGAAGTTGCCGTGTCCCCCGCCCACTTTTTCCCGCAACTGATTGATGAATATAACCAAAGTCCTCGTTTTGTTGACAATGGCGGCGAGTTTGCGCAATGCCTGAGACATCAGACGGGCTTGCAGGCCGACCTGGAGTTCACCCATTTCCCCTTCTATTTCCGCCTTTGGCACCAGGGCCGCCACGGAATCTATCGCTATCACGTCTATCGCGCCGCTTTCGATGAGATCCTCGCAAATGTTCAGAGCCTGCTCCCCATAATCGGGCTGTGAAACGAGCAAGTTCTCAATGTCCACCCCGAGTTTCTTGGC
The DNA here is from genome assembly GCF_011393055.1 of Desulfofundulus sp. TPOSR. Classification (NCBI taxonomy): domain Bacteria; kingdom Bacillati; phylum Bacillota; class Clostridia; order Eubacteriales; family Peptococcaceae; genus Desulfofundulus; species Desulfofundulus sp. TPOSR. The sequence goes on from NZ_JAAOEF010000004.1 coordinate 549,850, forward strand.
GTACAGCGGGTCAAGCGAATGTTCCGCGTCTATAAATACCGCGGTACCTCCCGCTTTCTGCGCTTCGGCTATGGCATGCAGGGCAACGGTGGTCTTACCCGAGGACTCCGGTCCGAACAATTCAACAATGCGTCCGCGCGGCAGGCCACCAATGCCGGTTGCAATGTCCAAAGACAGTATTCCGGTGGGTATCGCTTCCACGTTCATTCTCGGGTTTTCACCGAGGCGCATGATGGACCCATCACCATATTTCTGCCTGATCCCCTTTAAAGCGTTTTCAAGCACTTCCTCCCTGGTGGCCGGCTTATCTTTCTCCGCTCTTGCCATTTCGCGCACCCCCAAACATATGTTTTACTGGATTATAAAACAAAGCCCGTTCTGATGCAAGGAAAATGTTGCCATGGGGGTGATAAGTTACGGTAGCACATGGAAAAATCCATAAACTAACGAAAAACCAGATAACTCAAGAGAGATAAAGGGATTTCAGCAATTCCCGTTTTTTCAGCTTCTCGTGTTCCTCGGGATCCATTTTAGTTTCCGCTTTCTCCGTTTTACTTTCCGCTTTCTTTATTTTTGATTTATTCTTTTCGACACGGCCCTGCGGCCGCCCGGGTTCGTGCCTGTAATCTTCCCTGAGTGCGGCAACCAGCAGGCCGGGGACGTTCCTGATTTCCGTACCGCTACCCATTTCACTGATAAGTTTGATTTTCTCCCTGATCTTTTCTTTTGGAAACTCCAGCAGGAGTTCTTCCAGGAACTCTGAAGGCACCCGGGCACCGGTGGCCACCAGCACTGCCGCCTGCAACTCCCCCAGAACAGCGGCGTTAAGGCAGGGATGGGTACTCGTTACAGGTTCACCCGGCGTTTCGCCGCGGTTGTCTGCGGGCACATTATCTCCCGGTTTTTGGTCTTCATCAATGGTACCATGATCAACATCAACAACAACAAATATATTATTATTTAATTCGTCTGAACCCATGGTAAGAGGGGGGGTGAAATTTTTACAGACCCCCCTCTGAAATTCGGAAAGTGGGGGGTGTGAAATTTTTTCACACCCCCCGGCATGATCCACCCGGGTAAGAGGGGGGTCTGTATTTTTTACACACCCCTGTCCGGAATCAGGAGTTTCTTCCCCCTCGTTTTGAATAATCTGCTGCAGTTTTTCAAAAACAGGTGCCAGGTCATATTCATTGCTCAGCTGGCCGTTGCTGGAATCGTACCTGTTGCGGACAACGATCAGTCCCTTTTCAACCAGGCTTTTTTTATAGGAATGCAGGGTCTTTTCACTCACGCCGGTTAACTTGCTGAGTTCCCTGATGGAGGGATAAGGATCCTTAACGGTCCACCGGTAGCTCAAAAGGTGGCAGATAAAAGCCACCTCCTGGAAGGAAAGTCCCAATTCCCTCTGGTAACGGAACAAAGCGGTGGGAATGGGAGCCACACCCTGCTCGGCAATTGTCCTGCCGTAAAGTTCGTAAAAACGGTTCGGATTTCCATTTTCCTGCTTGACAACGCCCGGGGTTTCCACTATCATAGCCTTAAGAAACTCCTTTCTTTTGCCATACGCTTGCAGGAGCGCATGGCATTTTTGTTTTGGACCTCCCTCCCGGAAGCCCATCGAGTAGGAGGGGGCGGCTAGCCCCCGTCCTCTCACACCACCGGACATGCGGGTCCGCATCCGGCGGTTCACCAAGCTTGACGAAGATAAGAATAGCGTTCGGTTAAGCTCATCAGGCCCTGGGACTGCCAGTAGGCGTTGCCCAGGGCTCTATTCATTGGCCCGTAGGCCATCCGCCATGGCCCTTTGCGAGCGTTGGCGAATCCATGTACCACCCATTCAGGCAGTCCCAGTGCACGCAGCTCGCGGTACCTTGTCCGCACTCGCTTCCACTGCTTCCAGAGGCACATGCGCAGCCTCCTCCGCATCCAGCCTTCCAGGTTCCTGAAAATGCTGGGCGTTTCGGCCAGGGCAAAGTAGCCCATCCATCCGCCCAAGTAGGCGTTTAGCCGCTCTATGCGCTCGGCCATGCTTACGGGCTTATTCCGGGAAGTTATCTCCCGGATTTTCATCTTCACCCGTTTGATGGTTTGCGGTGCCAGGCGGATAAGGATTCGCCCTGCCTTGGCCTTGTACATGCTAAACCCCAGGAATTTCAGTTTCCACGGCCGGTCTACCGCGCTCTTTTGTTCGTTGATTTTGAGCTTCAACCGCTCCTGCAGGAACTTACGAATACTGGCCATGACCCTTTCTCCCGCCCGCTTGCTTTTGACGTAGATGTTACAGTCGTCTGCATAACGGACAAACTTGTGGCCCCTCTTTTCCAGTTCTTTGTCCAGGTCGTCCAGCAGGATGTTGGCCAGGAGCGGGCTTAAGGGTCCACCCTGCGGCGTCCCTTCCGCCGTCTCTATGACCACTCCGTTCATCATGACACCTGCCTGGAGATAACGGCGAATAAGTATAAGTATCCTCTTATCCGTCACTTTCCGGGCCACTCGGGCCATGAGAATGTCGTGGTTTACCCGGTCAAAGAATTTCTCTATGTCCAGGTCCACGGCCCATTCGTATCCCTCTTCCACGTATTGACGCGCTTTCCTTACCGCGTCATGGGCTCTCCTTCCGGGCCGAAACCCGTAACTGGCCTCTGAAAATTGCGGGTCGAAAATGGGCGTCAATACTTGCAGGAGAGCCTGCTGGATCAGGCGGTCCATTGCGGTAGGTATCCCTAATAGCCGTTTGCCTCCCCCGGGTTTCGGGATTTCGACCCGGCGCACGGGCATCGGTCTATAGGTACCTGTGAGCAGTTCCTCCCGGATGCGCGGCCATTCGGCACGAATTTGGTCCCGAAGCCGTTCGGTCGGGATGCCATCTACGCCGGGCGCGCCTCCGTTTCTCTCTACCCGCTTCAGGGCGGCCAGCATGTTCTCCCTGGCCACCACCTGTTCCATCAGGCCGCTATCCTGACCCCCGCGAGGTGTCGCCCCGCCTTGTGCCGGAGAAGGACTCGGCCCTCCCGCGGTCCCCCGTGGCTTCACCACTTCCTCCCGCGGGCAGGCCCCTTCCGGGGTTTTCTGCTGTCTTCGCCCTTCTCGCGAACGCACCGGTCTCACCTCTGACTTGATGTTCGGGCCTTCCCCTGGAGTTCATGACCCCCAGGGTACTATGCCCTCTGCTGACTCCTGCCGGTTCAGCCGTGCCTCTCGACACGGGTTACCAGCTCTACCTGGCTTATCCGGCAGGCCTCCCCGGGTAAGAGCGTTAACCTTCACCCCGCGCCCGCCCCATATACTCCGCCGTCCCTTGGCAGCCTGGGATTTCGCTGTGTTGTGCCAGCTCATCCGAACGGCTTAGCCTCTTATGGGGTTCTTGTTCATCGGGCCGTGGTTTTGCCGCCGGCTTCCTTCGGATTCCACCTCGCGATGGACACCCTTGCCTTTGGCTAGCAGACTCGTGCTGCCTCGCCTGCAGTGGACTTTCACCACCAAGTTAACGCCCATGCCGGGCGCACACAAAAAAACCCCGCGTGATTATCACGCAGGGTTTTACTTAAAATGGAAAGTGGCTTACCTCGTATCCTGGCGCCTGTATGGCGGCTTGGGGAAATCAATTCTAACAGGCTGCTTTAGTCTTCGGTTCGCCAGAATCATTTCCCCAGGAAACAGGTTGGTGATAACTGCTTTAGTTTGCTTATCAAAAATTTCGTAAGCAGGACGTGAAAGTTCTGTCGTACCGGTTATACCCACCAAACTCGTCGAACAATTTTCATAAACCTGATGATGAATATCGGATCTAAATTGTTGGGCGGTGAAAAGGGTTATTCCTTCGGCGCGACCAACCCGAGCCAGATCGACAATTTCCCTTCCCAGAGCACTGAGTTTTGAACCTGTAGGTACATAGCGATTAAGCTCATCAACGAGGATAATAACGTGCTCAGGGATCGCATCCCTATTTTCCCTACATGCCTCTTTTAACCTATGTACCACATCACCTATTATGAAACCCTGGACACCTAAATTTCCCTCAAAGGGTTCAATGTCAATGACAAGAATTCGTCCGGGTATAAGCAATGTCTTGACTTCCTCACCAAGGTACTTTACTTCGAGTTCGGAACGAAGAGCAATCGCTTCTCTCTTCTCAACAAAGATATCAGCGTTAGTACAACGACTCAAGTGCCGCTTAAAGCGTTTTATAACGTTCTCACGCTGAGAGCCTACTGTTTCTGCAGGATAGCCTCCAAACCATTTCAACTGATTCCAAGTTTCAACTATTGTATCTTTTTTATAAATCGGCTTTCCATCATAATCACAGACATCCTTAAGGAATTTTAACTTTTTGTCAGGATAACTCGAAGCAATATAGCTTGTAATGCTTTCCAAAGTATACTGGGGATCATCGATATCGGAAAAAAGCAAGTTAAGTTCATCATAAACGTCTTTCAGGGTATAAGCATAGTAAAATACTTTCTTCTTAGATGGATCTTCATAAACATCGGAAGCCTTACGATGACCCCAAGGAAGATAATAAATTACGTCACTAAAGGGCTCCGGCGACACCTTTAGTAATTCATAAAGCTTATTGTCGTATTCTTCTAAAAAACCAGAAGCTGGCGGTTCATCAATGTAAAGAAGGTCACGCTGTTTAACATTAAAAATTACCGCAGCGGTGTTTTTCCCGAAACGGTGTATAACCGCTTTAAGAAGAAACATAAGGTAGGAAGTTTTAGCAGCAAGACCTGATGTTCCTGAAACGTTGACGTGAGCAGCTTCAGGACCTAGAACGTAGCGCCCGTCGAGGAATAGAGGCAGGGGGTCTCCACTTGAACGAACAATTGCACCAGCCGGAAGAATAACTTCGGAAGGGATGTCATGCATACCAAGAGCAAACATTATCTCCTCTTCAGTAGCGAAAGAAACGGGCGTATCGTTGAGCACCGGATACCACACAGGCTTTGCGCCGGTCCTAGAATAAGGAGTGTTTACACCAGTATTAGCCACCACATGGGCAGTTGCAACAATGGTCGTGATTCTTCTAGTATTGCCTTCCGCACCAGGGTCCCCAAAATTGGAACCAACAAAATTGGAAAGGTGCGTCTGAGCATCGGTAGGAGCAGAGATTTCCTTAACGACCCCAATGGTACGGGAATCTTCGTGGTTTTTAACAGAAACATAGTCAAACGGGTTAATCAGAACACCGTTTTTAACCCAAAAAGAAAACGATGACGAAGTACTTGGGTCTCTTTCGATGGAAGAAACCTTACCAATGGATTCTCGCTCTGCCAAAATTCCTACCCCCTTACTTGAAGTAGCTGTCGAATAACCAAAGGCGGCAGTAATGAATTCTTCACTAACATTTCCGCAGCGCGAATTGGATAAATATGTGAATGCCACCTCTTCTCCGGGTAAAGGCAAGGAAGTCTTTCTGCGAGAAGAGCCCGGCTTAATCTCTGAACTAGTAAACTTTTTGATTCATCCCATGGTCCTGGCAGAACAGTTTCCACTTTCACTACACCTTGGATATAATTATCAAGACACTCTACAGGCCATAGACGTAAGCGTCAAACACAACCCACCTTGGCACAATACCCAAGTTTAAGGGATAATCTTCCTATCTCAATATTTTTCATTGATACTTTAAAAAGCTTACTCAATCTGCCATTTTTAAAATTTATCTTGGGTGGTCTAACCCACCTGTTCGCCCCCTGCTTACCCTATCATGTCTCCCGGGGTCAATGCCCTTACATTCCTTCGTTCAGCATAATGGGGGCGGGTGGGGCACCGTTACTCAGAAGCAGGGTCATGCCCTAACGGAGGTTTTTTCGGTTTCCCCCACCCAAGATTTTTGCCTCATGATGATTCCTTTACGCCGTCGGGCTTGTGGATATGTGGGCAACGCTTTAGCGTTGTCCAAGCGAGTGTGGACCCTGTGGACAGGCGGAAGATAAACCATGCCTAAACCTCCAGGCTCCTCTTAAGTGGCAGGAGGCCTCCCGCAAGTCCATACGAGCGGCATATCCACAAGCCTTCTAGGCCGCCAGTTGCTGCCGGCGGTAGCTACCCAAAACCTTCTCCGGGTCGTACAGGCGTTTTTCTTTAGCTAAGGTGAACATTACCCGGAGGAGTTTGCAGGCGATCACTACCAGGGCCTGCTTGCTTTTCAGCGGGTTTTGCGGCCGGGTCACCAGGTAACGGTAGAGCGCTTTAAACTGAGGGTTTTTGGCCACCAGGACCAGGGCAGCCTGGTAGAGGATGCTCCGCAACCCCGCCCGGCCCCGCTTGGAGATCTTTGTAACCCCTTTTTTGGAATCCCCGGATTGGTTGATAGTCAGGTTGTAACCGGCCAGTTTGCGGATCTGGCGCCAGTCTTCGTACCGGGTGAAATCCCCCACTTCCCCTAAGAAGCTGGCGGCAGTGACGACTCCGATCCCGGGGATGCTCAAAAGGTACTCGGCTAAGCCGGTTTTGGCCAGGGCCTTTTCCATGGCCGCTTCGGTTTGGAGCAATTGCTTTTGCCAGAAGAAGATTTCTTCCAGGCACTGGGTCAGGCGCAGACGGGCAGCATCTAAACCTTCCGGCACGCCGATGGATTCATTGGCGGCAGCCAGTAAAAGAACGGCCCGTTTTTGACCCACTTTCCCGCCGCTGGCTGCCTTAAGTTCAGCGGTCAGCTCTTCTGTCGTGAGCTGTTTTAGGTCGGCCGGGAAGGGCCGGTGGGTCAGGATGTACAGGGAGGCTTTCCCTAGAAGGTTCTTAAAAACCTGCGGATATTCGGGAAAGCGCTCGTCCAGGATCGCCACCAGGTTGTTCTGGGCGGCGTTTAGTTTGGCCTTTTGCTGGTGGCGGTTTTGGGTGTACCCCCGGAGTTCCGCCCAGATCCCTTTGGGTAGATAGCAGTGGAAAAAGCGTCCTTCCCAGGTTAAAGTGGCGATGATCAGGGCGTCTTTCCGGTCGTTTTTGGTGGGCGAGTTATCGTCGAGTTCTTTTTGCTTTTTGACGTGGTAAGGATTGACGATAACTACTGGGATGCCGGCATTGACCAGGTAGCTGGCCAGGGGTTTCCAGTAATGGCCGGAAGGCTCCATGGCCACGACGATGTTTTGCGCGCCGATTTGTTCTTTGACCCGGTGCATTCTACCCAGTAGACGGGAAAAGCCGTTTATGCTATTCTGAAAAGAGAAGGCGCTGCCCACTTCGATGCCTGTTGACCCGTCCAGCGTGCGGGCCCAGTGGGTCCTTTTGGCGATGTCGACGCCCACGATGAGGGTGTGGACGCTACGAATTTCTTTTAGGTTTTTGTTTCGTTTCGTCATTAACCTCGACCTCCGGTACTTTTGGTGTTTGCTCTAACCTTGTTGTACCAGGAGGTCTTTTTGTTGATCAACCCCTTTGATAAGGATTACAGGAATGCTCAGAAAATAAGCTCGATGAGGAGGATTTTTTCTTATGACCAAAGCCGAACGGGAAGCGCTATGGGAAACCCGAATAGCCGAATACAAGATGAGTGGGCAAAGCGTCAGAGAATGGTGCGCCGCCCATGAAGGCATCAGCCCCAGGCAGTTATGGTACTGGCTGCGAAAGTTTAAAGACCGGAACGGAGTTACCCCAGGAAAATCAAACCGGTGGCTGCCGGTGGAAATAAGCAACCAGTCATTTATAGAAGAGGACCATACTTTACTGGTCAAAATAGGACCGGCCAACATCGAGGTAAAACCCGGCTTTGATCCAGCCTTGCTTTCTCAGGTAGTTAAGGTGCTGGTAGCGTTATGCTAAATGAATTTAGTATCAACCGGGTTTACCTCGCCTGCGGTGCCACCGATTTGCGCAAGTCCATCGACGGGCTGGCCGTGCTGGTCAAGGAAGGGTTTGAGCTGGACCCCTTCTCTTCCTGCCTTTTCGTCTTCTGTAACCGGCAGCGGGACAAAATTAAAATTCTCCACTGGGACCACAATGGGTTTTGGCTCTATTACCGCCGGCTGGAGAAAGGTAAATTCCCCTGGCCGGAAAGAAGCACTTCTTCAACTATTGCCATTAGCCGCCGGGAACTGCGCTGGCTGCTCGACGGCCTATCGATAGAACAGCCTAAAGCTCATCCCGAGGTAAAAGCACGCACTGTAATATAAATAAAGCAGCAGAAAGAAATATTTTCACTTTGTGGTTGATTCTAGAGGGATTCGACGGGTTTCGTCGAATCTTTTATTCATGAACACTACTTCGCAATCTATCGCTGCCATGAATATAGAAGAGCTGCAAAGCCGCTGTCTACAGCTGGAAGAGCAGTGCAGATGGTTGGAACAACAGAATGCCGAGCTGACCGCTAAACTGAATTGGTTTATGGAGCAGCTTCGCTTGAGCAAACACCGGCAATTCGGTGTTTCCAGCGAACGGACCGCTTCTGGCTACCAGCAGCTTTCGCTTTTTAATGAGGCGGAAGTGGAAGCCCAGCCGGCTTCACCCGAACCGGCTGTCGAAACCATCACCTACCAGCGCCGCAAACAGCGTGGCCGCCGGGAGATGGTGCTCGATAACCTGCCGGTGGAAACGGTTGAGTACCGCCTGCCGGAAGAAGAGCGGGTCTGTTCGTGCTGCGGTGGTCCTTTACATGAAATGAGCACCGAAGTACGACAGGAACTGCAGATCATCCCGGCCCAGGTAAAAGTGGTCAAGCATGTGCGTTACGTTTATTCCTGCCGCCATTGCGAGCGCAACGAGCTAACCACCCCCATTGTTACCGCTCCCATGCCGGCTCCTGTATTTCCCGGAAGTATGGTTTCCCCCTCGCTTATGGCTTACATCATGAACCAGAAATACGGGGAAGGTCTGCCGCTGTACCGCCAGGAGCAGCAGTTTGCCCACCTGGGGGTGGAGCTGTCCCGGCAGACGCTTGCCAACTGGGTGCTGTACGGGGCGAACAACTGGTTGGCCCTGATCTACGATCGCCTGCATGAACACCTGCTTGAGCGGGATATCCTGCATGCCGATGAGACAACCCTGCAGGTCCTCCGCGAGCCGGGCCGGGCTGCTGAAACCCAATCGTACCTCTGGCTCTACCGCACCGGGCGGGACGGTCCTCCCATTATTCTCTACGACTACCAGACCACCCGGGCCAGCAAGCACCCCCGCCGGTTCCTGGCAGGTTTTAAAGGCTACTTGCACGTTGACGGTTACGCCGGCTACAACGAACTGCCGGATGTCACCCTGGTGGGCTGCTGGGCCCATGCCCGGCGCAAGTTTGATGAAGCGTTAAAGGCCCTGCCGGAAGATAAACGCAATAAAGCAGTGGCCGCCCAGGTGGGGCTGGAATTTTGTAACCAACTTTTTGCCATTGAGCGCGACTTGAAAGATGCAACGCCCCAGGAGCGTTATCAGGCCCGCCAGGTGCGCAGCCGCCCCGTGCTGGATGCTTTTCGGGCATGGCTTAAAACCCAGAAAACACAGGTACTGCCCAAAAGTTCCTTTGGTCAGGCAGTTAACTATTGCCTGAGCCAGTGGGATAAACTCATTGCCTTTTTGCAGGATGGACGCCTGGAACTGGATAACAACCGGAGTGAGCGGTCGATCAAACCCTTTGTCATTGGCCGCAAGAACTGGTTGTTTGCCAATACTCCGCGGGGTGCCCGGGCCAGCGCTATTACTTACAGCATCATAGAAACGGCAAAGGAGAATGGGTTGAATCCTTTCCAGTACCTCAGTTATCTTTTTGAAAAACTTCCCAACCTGGACCCTAAAGACAGTAACGCCCTGGATCAGTTGCTCCCCTGGTCCGATTCATTACCCCCTGTCTGCAGGGTTAATAAATAAGCCAGATTATGTCCCCACCTGATTGCAAGGTGGGGTTTATTTTACGCTTACCCATAGACGAAGGTACCAAAATACCAGATCCCGATAGTCTCCCTTCTGCTGAACCAGCACAGGAGTTCTCCATCCAACAGGAAGTTCACGCAGTAACCTCGGAAGATTGTAAGTTTTTGCCATCTCCCGAAGAGTCACAACTGGCCTTAAGCTAAAGGACTTTGCAAGACCTATGACATTAGGTATCTTCTGGAAACGCCTATCCCTTAGATCGCCGTCTATTACCAACCACCCATCATCAGCACGCGCAAGTATTGAAGCCAATTCTGCTTCTATGTGGTGAAGGCGCTCCCGGGCTTTTCCTGCCAGTACACTTCTGAGGTCCCTAGAGGGGCCTGGGTCTCTTTCAAGACACACAGGTTCCAAAAAGCTCGGAACAGAAACCAGGTCACTCCAAACCGGGTATGATTCTGTAAATGGAAATATAGCAAAAAATCGATATTCAAGAGCGACACTTTTCAGTGCCTTCCCATCACGAGAAACTACGCCAACGGCCATCTGGGAAGCTACAACAGGGTATGAATATCCTTGTGCAATAATATCTCCCCAATAACATGTCTGAAGAGAACCATCCAAGAAATAGACAAAAACACTCTCCTCATCAGCGTAAAGAGGTGGTCCCACTTCTATGTACGGCTCGTAAGATCGTTCAACATTACAACATTCATGTCTTCCGTCAGAAAAAATAACATCATCACGCATCCTGTCCGGGTCCGGCGGTTCCGCTTCAATGGAAGGTTCATCCGTAAGAGATGCAGAAACGAAATTAAGCCCTCCCCCTTCCAGGCGCTCCACTAAAATCTTTGCAGAATCCTGAAGTTTGACGAAAACGCTGTCAATCAAACAACCACTCCTTTCTGTGCTCTAAGTTCGAGGGCGATAAAAAGGTCTTTCGCGTTCAAAAATTTTCGTTTAAGCCCCTCATAAGGAGGCCAAGTACCGTTAACACCCAAAACCCGTCTGGCATCAGCTACCATCTCCAGGAGTTCCGGTGTCCATTCCGGCGCAACGTAGCTATCTTTTTCAAGAGCATCTAGAGGCTGATAACGCATTGGATAAACCACCACGCCCCAGTCAAATAGATGTTTAATACGACAGAAAAAATCGTCGGGAGTATCCATATAATTAAACATTACATAAACGAGGATGTTGCGCTTTCTTATCCCCGCATTTGTAAGCAATTTAATTGCCTGGCCCACCGCTTCCTTCTGAACAATACTATCGTAGGCAAGACGTATTAAGGGAATGTTCAATTTTGCCAAAGCTAGAGCAACATCAGAAGTTATAAGACGAGCATCAATGCCCTGGTTAAAATCTATTTTATAGCGATATTTTTTAGAGTTTCTCAGTTCTGCCAATTCATTTAAAATTTTACCCGAATAGGAAGAGGCTAGAAAGTTGTTATCCAGTAGAATAATTGATTTGTGCTCCGGCAACACAAGATGTTTTACTGACGGTTTCGCCTCAAAATCTGGTTCCAAAATAGGAACCGCACAAAAAGGACACCGCCTGATACAACCCCGCGAACTGAAGACCAGGCTTGCAGTCCATCCTTCGATCAAGCTATAATCTGGAAGAAGGTCTTCCACTTCCGGGATGATACCTTTCCAAATTACGTCCGGGCGAATCTCTTCAGCAGCATGATCGGAAAGTAATGAAGCGTAAATACCGCCCAAAACAAAAAGAGCTTTAGGATGCTGTCTACGGTAGAACGTAACAGCCTCCTTTACAGCTTTCCACCCGTAAGTAAAAAGCGATGTCACATATACAATATCTGGATCGATTCCCGCCTTTTCTGGGGGGCGCACAAGAACTACTATGTCCCCGCGAGATCGATGGTAACTCGCAAGTTTTAGAAGTCCTAAAGGGGGGAACTGGCTATAAAATCGAGGCCATACAAGAAGAACCGAAAGTCTTTTTTGACATGGAAGGATTTCCGCCAAAGAGTTTTCTGCTTTCAACAAAACTGGAGAAACCTTTTTCATGAACGCTCGGCAAAAACCGCCGCAACCCCCTTTCTGGAATAATTCGTCAAAAACATAAATTTTCCTCCAAGGAGACTTTTATGATTTTTCAAAAGCCAAAAAAGAAAGCGGCCGGCATGGCAGCCCACCGCTTGTCATTTCACACGCTAACAGGATATTGTCTGAATACAACCGAAAGTAGTTCGGTAACCCTCCGGTAGCAATAAAGCTTGTGCTGCCGCCAGGTTCCGCCAACTGTCTCTGTCCTCATCCCAGGACAAAACCTCACTAAAGCGTTGTTCCCTATCTGAAGATCTAGCATAAATGCACGGGGGCACTAGTGTTGCATAAAAATTAAAACCTTCCCGGGCAATTTTGACAAAT
>NZ_JAAOEF010000005.1:0-83207 GCF_011393055.1 Desulfofundulus sp. TPOSR
TTTTAATAAATGATGTAGAATATATTGTAGAAGAAGGCCTGAGCCATATGAAATTAAGAAGGCGTGACCCCGTGTCGGGTATGAAAGTGGAAAATGTTTTCATACCCGTGCCCGATTCCAGGGAACGCATGGTAAATTTCAAAGCTAAAGCGGCCCAACTTATTCTGGAGGAAATCACGAAGTAGGGGTGCTTTCCATGACCATTCCGGTAGCATCATTATACAGGGTATCGACCGCAAAGCAGTTGAAAAATAACGAGGAAGACAGCATACCGCTTCAGGCAAGCGTAATACGCGAATTTGTTGCACAACATCCGGAATGGGAACTTGTGAAGGAATACGCGGAGGAAGGCGTTTCAGCATTTAAGTACAGCAAAGACGACAGAGACATCCTGCAGAACGTTCTCGCCGACGCGTTAATGGGTAAATTTAAGATTCTGCTTGTATTTAAGGCCGACCGCCTCTCACGCAAAAGCCTGGAGTACCCGATAGTCTTATGGCAGTTTCACCGTGCCGGTGTCGAGGTTATCGCCGTCGCCGATGTACCTGGAGGTAAAAAGCTGGAGCTTAAGGACCAGTATGACAAGCTCCTGCGGTTTATCGAAGGGTGGCAATCGGAGACGGAAAGTGTGAACACCAGAATTCGCGTGTCTCATGTTATGCGGCAGAAAGCCAAACAGGGATGCTGGACCGGTGGCCGCCCTCCATACGGGTTCAGGCTATCCGAGTCCAAAAAAGGTTTGCCGCTGGAAGTGGATCAGGAAGAGGCCGCGGTGATTAAGGAAATGTGCAGACTCTACCTGGAAGAAGGCTTGGGAAGCAAAAGGATAGCCGCTGCGTTGAACGAACAGGGGTACCGCACCCGGGAAGGCAGGTTGTGGACCGACACCCGGGTGCGACAGGTGCTGCAGAACCCAATAATCTGCGGGCTTCCGGCCTATGACAGGACGAAACCGGGAAACACTCCCACTTCCAGGGTTCGCATCAAAGGATATACGGACCTGAACAATTTCATCATTCCCCGGGATCAGAATGGAAACCCGAAGCCGATACCCGAATACTCCATTATTCCCCTGGAAACATGGCAACGGTTGATCCGCAAGATGCAGGAAAATTGTACGTCTAAAACACAAAAGGGAGGAACTCCCAATCCCCGCGCCATGTCCAGCAGTGCACTCCTGACCGGCTTTCTTGTGTGCGGTTACTGCGGCCGCGGCTTTATCAGCTCCGGCCATAACTGGCGCAAACGTAACGGCAAGGTTTACCCCTGTCAGAAAAGGGTTTACCGGTGTGTTACCCACGCCCGGGTAGGTGGGGGAGAAAAACTGTGTGAAGGGCAGGGTTCGTATTCCCAGAAAAAAATAGACCGGATTTTCCTGCAGGAACTTGAAAATTTTCTGTCCGGGTTGAATTATGAAGATCTTTTACAGTATGTTGAACAGAAGCAGGTGGACTACCTGGCTGAAGCGACAAATCGGGTAAAGACCCTGGAGAAGGAGTTAAGCAAAAACAGGAAAATCTATAATGCCTGGGTAAGACGGTTGGATGATTATTTCGCCGATCCGGACGGCAGTTTGTATTCGGAGCAACTGCTGGCTGAAAAAGTGAACGAATACGGCAGGATAGTAGAATCACTTGAGAAGGAACTTGAAGAAGTAAAGTCGCAGGCGCGCGTGGAGAAGCATCGGAGAAGCCAGCTGATGGAATTTTCCATGCGTGCCCCTCATTGGTTCAAGCTGTTCATGGAGGCCCCGGTCGAGACGAAAAAGCAGATGCTCGCCCAGATTATCAGCAAGGTGGTTTTGTACCGGGATAAGATTGAAATTCATTATAATGTCGACCTCGCCGAATTCCTGGGGCGGGAAGAAAAACTGGAGCAGGAAAGGTTCGAACTCAAGGTACTGGCAACGTTTTAACGGGGCGGAAAGTTTCCGTCCTTCGCTCTTTATCAGGGGGTAGCGACATGGGTAGCATCGGGGTGCCGATAGTGCCCTTGTCGCTACCCCAAAGGTTTAGCCTGGTTCTGTAAGAGGCGGAGGATGTTTTCGTAGTTTTCCGCCGGGCACGTAACCCGGGCATTTGCGCTAAACACAAGCTTTAAAACTTTATGAAAGGAAAATTCCTGAATAGGGTGTAGCCCACATTTTTACCACTATGTTTTATCACCATGGGACCTGGGTATATATTACCTTTTGGCTGCAGGTATTGCGGGCGAAAAAATGCGGGTTTTTATTTGCCTTAAAACAGGGAAAAGTTTCTTTTACGGAGAATATATCCCAATTAAGACCTCGTTTGAAAATAGCTCTCAAATATATTACCCTAAAAACTAGGTGAGACCCAATTATGAACGAGCAGATTAATAATTTATTTGCTGAATTACCAAGTGCTTTAGTAAATGAAGTATTACAATGCACCGAAGGTTTGAGCCAGGCATTACTTGAAGGCTTTGAGAAAGTACATGAGCAAAGGGAGCAATGGCGGAAGAAATTAATGAATCTTGGTATTTTACGCAGGGAGTCAGAACTTCCTTATATGCCAATACCTACCACTTGTGGGGTTGATGGTTCTTACGCGATTGAACATCTATTAACCAGTGATTTAGTTGCAGCAGCAGCTGTAGCCGTTGAGGGTCTTACCCCACCTTCTGAAACTCGATATTGGCCTGAGCCACGCCACAAGGTGTTGGTAGAGATGGAGGTTCATGATTCTGGAACTGGGACCATACTAAGGGCCTTTATGATCGGAATGGAACTTGAGCTTGCATCTAATGCTCCGCACGAGCTCGTCTTTATTGATGGCTCACTTACCACACCTCTAATATACTTTAACCAGGCCATGATTAAGACAAAAGAGGCACAGCAACTCAAGATAACACAATATCTTACAACGGGTATTGTTCGCTTCCTACAAGCCTATAGAGTTATCCTTTCTTCTGTCCGAACCGATCGCGCGTGGGTGGCCATACCCAAATATACAACGCGTCGTGAAATTGGTAAAATAATAGGGTGGCCGGAGACGTACGACGACCGCGGTTTACTAAGTTTTTTACTAGAACCGGGTGAATTTACTCAACCACAAGTGCTCCAGGAGCCACAACAACCCTGGCATCTTAATACAGAAACAGTTGCTTTTGAAGAACGCGAGAAAGCTTCCCGCTTAAGTGAAGAAATTATTGATCTATTAACAAACATACAGGTAATCTATTACCGACCCTATTCCTGGCTTCCCGCTTTAAGGCTGGAAGCAAGTCGAACAGTGGTCGAGAATCCTGCCCGTCTAGCTCTTATGCTCCACGGTATAAAACATCAGTGTGGTGCAGCAGCTATAATGGAACCTTTTCCCCTTTACATGGCTGACAGGATGGTAAAACATTTGCCGAAGTCCATTCCAGCCTTTCGTCAAATAACTAGCCAGCGTTTAGCGGAAACCTACCATGGTAATGTTACAGAGGTTTTTATGGGCCTTCACGGCTATCGCACTGAATGGGGGTTTTAACATGGAAGCTAAAGATAAAAAGCTGAGCCAGTTGGTGGATTCGGCAGAGCGAATCGGTATTATTGGCTCACCTTCGTCTACAAGCGAGTTAACCCTAGATATACTTGCCAGTGCTATGAGCAAAAAACTTGTGGGTGAACTGGCAATGTTCCATTATATGCAGGACGGGCGTGAACACTATGCGCTCGGCCAGATAACCGAAATAACTCTTCGCAATGTTTGGCATGAAGATCCAACCATGCGTAGCCTTATTCGCCAGCGTGGGAAAATAGATGCGGTAAGTGAACGCCAGGACACACATACAGGGGAAATGACGATTAGCGCAGTATTTTCCGCGGGGCCAAGCGGTTACCGTCCGAGCATTTTAGGTTCCGTTCCTTCTACCGGTACTCCAATTCATTTAGTAAACAATGATGTATTGGAGGAGTTGCTTTCACCCTACCGGACGCAACTATTCTACCTCGGACATGTTTATGGTTCCAGGCCTCTCCTGCCACTATGGTTTAAACATTTCGATAAAGGTGCTGATGGTGCTGGTGAGGCGTATCATATCGGTATTTTTGGTAAAACAGGATCCGGGAAATCCGTATTGGCAAAGATGATTTTATTAGCTTATACCCGATATCCGGGAATGGCTCTATTAGTTTTAGATCCTCAAGGAGAGTTTGCTAAAGATTTTCAGGGTCGCCCTACTGGCGAATTTCAATTACCATTAAGGAATATTGTTAAGAATCTAGGGAAGCCCGTATATATTTACAGCGTTCGCGATTTGGTTTTGGACAGGTGGGAACTTTTTGCGAAGATATTATATGAATCGTCGTTCTTTCAAGAACTCAGCATGCCCAAAGGCGAAAATCGGGAAGTGGCTGTAGATACCTTAGTTCAGAGAATGGAGCGGGACGGAATTACTTTAAAAGATCTGTATAAACGGTCCGCCTTTGATAAAGCCTGGAACCTTTTAGGCGATGATAACGTACAGAAAATTTTTTATCGAAGTGAATCTTCCAGAGCACGTTTTAAAGATGTTTTTTCCCAAGCCGTTCCTGACTTGTACTACGAGAAGTATTGGCTTCCGGTAGCTCAACTTTTTCGAGAAGATCGTGCGGGTGCTCGAAAAGTGGAAAGCATTTTATTTGGTCTCTTGAAGCCAAGCCAAAAATCCCGTCCACTAGTAGTAATAGATCTTTCTGGCGAACAACTTAATACTATAACAACTCAAGAGTCGCAGGCAAATTTGTTTGGTGAACTAATTGTAGAAGGCAATAAATCTTCGTTTCTTTTTTGGAATGATACCATCCAAGCCCTGGTTATTAGGCGTCTCTTAGAGGGTATCCGTACTGCTGCGGAAGGAGCATACAAAGAGGAACGCAGCCTAAATACATTGGTTCTAATAGATGAGGCCCACCGCTTAGCTCCACGGGAAGACCCAGGCATTGAAGAAAAGAAAGGCATAAGGCATATTTTGATCGATGCTGCTCGCACTACTCGTAAATATGGTGTAGGTTGGATGTTCATAAGTCAGACTTTATCCAGCTTACACCGGGAGATTTTAGATCAGTTACGAATATTTTTCTTTGGTTTTGGATTAGGTATGGGTACCGAGTTTAAGGCTTTAAGCGAACTGGTGGGTGGTCGCAGTAAATCCCTGGAGTTATATCGGCTTTTTAGAGATCCCCATTCTTCGTTTGATGTAGCATCTCGAGAATATTCTTTTATGACAACTGGGCCGGTATCTCCACTTTCATTCGCCGGGACACCTTTGTTCTTCAATGCCTTTAATACGGTTGAGGAATTTGTACAAGCCAATGGTTTGGTTCTTACGTAAGGAGGGGAGTTTAATTGTCAATCTCGGCAAAGGAATTACATAGATTAGTTTTGGAGAAACTTGAATCTGTAGGATTTGATATTGATCAAGACGGGTACCTGACATACTGCGGCGATACAAAGGATGCGCTTCGTCAGCTTCACGAGCCAGCTCGGCTGCTGGAACTTGCAAGACGTCAAGAGTGGCTTGCTAAAAACTTGCCGCGTTTCATTAATTTTTTTGCTGATGGTGTAGAAGTAGTTCCGGAAAAAATATCCCCTGTACTGGTTGAAGTAAAAAATAGAAAACAACATGCTCTTTTCAGAATCGCGCGCTTACTTTGGTCTTTGCCCTTTTCCAAGGGATATGGCCGCCGCTTAAGGTTTCTAGTGTTTGACAATAATAATGACAAACTAATTGGCATTCTGGCTCTGCAATCACCACCCCTAAGCTTTCCACCTCGCGATCGTCTCTTCCGCTACCCCGAGGGTAAGAAGGTTGAACTGGTCAATCAAACGATGGACATTCAAACGCTTGGTGCTGTGCCTCCCTATAACTATTTACTGGGAGGCAAGTTGGTTGCCATGGCTGCAGCATCTAACGAGATTCGAGAAGCTTACCGGCTAAAATACGGTGATCGTATGACTGAGATGGAGAAGCGTCTGTTGCCAGCACATCTTGTTGCTCTAACTACTACCAGTGCTTTTGGTAGAAGTAGCTTATATAATCGGTTGCGTTATAAATCCTTACATATTGCTTACTCATTGGGATATACCGACGGATACGGTAGTTTCCATCTAATGGAACTTTACCCTTTGTTTAAAGAGTTTCTTGAGTCCCAGGGGATTTCAACAAGGGGAGGCTTTGGTGTAGGTCCACGTATAAAGTGGCAAATTATGGTTAGAGCATTGGAGCGTCTCGGTTTTTCTTCTGATTTATTGCGCCATAATGTTAAAAGAGAAGCTTTTTTATTTCCTTTAGTAGATAATCTTACGGATTACATGGAGGGTCGTACTACTGAACCTGTTTACCGGGATTTGCCTTTTAGTGATTTGGCTGACTGGTGGCGGATGCGATGGTTATTGCCACGAGTCGAGAGGACAAAAGAATGGCTTGGTTGGAGAAAAAGCGATCTTTATAACAAATTAATTATTAATACTCTCGAATTTGCTGATAAACAAGAAATAGCAAGCCCGCGGGCTGTCCAGAAGGACGGCCATTTATTATCCGATTGTTTATGCCAACAGCAGCCGGTAGTTTAAAAGACCATTTTAAAACAACCACCCGCGTGACAAATCACGCGGGTTTTTTTTGTGGGCTTCCGGGAGGGAGGTCCAAAACAAAAATGCCATGCGCTCATGCAAGCGTATGGCAAAAGAAAGGAGTTTCTAAGGGTATGATAGTGGAAACCCCGGGCGTTGTCAAGCAGGAAAATGGAAATCCAAACCGTTTTTACGAACTTTACGGCAGAACGATTGCCGAGCAGGGTGTGGCTCCCATTCCCACCGCTTTGTTCCGTTACCAGAGGGAATTGGGGCTTTCCTTCCAGGAGGTGGCTTTTATCTGCCACCTTTTGAGCTACCGGTGGACCGTTAAGGATCCTTATCCCTCCATCAGGGAACTCAGCAAGTTAACCGGCGTGAGTGAAAAGACCCTGCATTCCTATAAAAAAAGCCTGGTTGAAAAGGGACTGATCATTGTCCGCAACAGGTACGATTCCAGCAACGGCCAGTTGAGCAATGAATATGACCTGGCGCCTGTATTTGAAAAACTGCAGCAGATTATTCAAAACGAGCGGGAAGAAACCTCCGATTCCGGACAGGGGTGTGTAAAAAATACAGACCCCCCTCTTACCCGGGTGGATCATGCCGGGGGGTGTGAAAAAATTTCATACCCCCCACTTTCCGAATTTCAGAGGGGGGTCTGTAAAAATTTCACCCCCCCTCTTACCATGGGTTCAGACGAATTAAATAATAATTTTGTTGTTGTTGATGTTGATGTTGATCGTGACACCGTTGATTACCAAAAACCGGGAGAGAATATGCCCGCAGACAACCGCGGCGAAACGCCGGGCGATCCTGTAACGGGCGCCCATCCCTGCCTTAATGCCGCTGTTCTGGGGGAGTTGCAGGCGACAGTGCTGGTGGCCACCGGCGCCCTGGTGCCTTCAGAGTTCCTGGAAGAACTCCTGCTGGAATTTCCAAAAGAAAAGATCAGGGAGAAAATCAAACTTATCAGTGAAATGGGCAGCAGTACGGAAATCAGGAACGTCCCCGGCCTGCTGGTTGCCGCACTCAGGGAAGATTACAGGCACGAACCCGGGCGGCCGCAGGGCCGGGTCGAAAAGAATAAATCAAAAACAAAGAAAGCGGAAAATAAAACGGGTTCTGAGGAACAGGAAAAGCTGAAAAAACGGGAACTGCTCAAATCCCTTTATCTCTCTTGAGTTATCAGCTTTTTCGTCAGTTTCTGGATTTTTCCGCGTCCTGCCGTAACTTTTCACCCCCATGGCAGCATTTTCCTTGCATTAGAACGGGCTTTGTTTTATAATCCATTAAAACATATGTTTGGGGGTGCGCGAAATGGCAAGAGCGGAGAAAGATAAACCGGCCACCAGGGAGGAAGTGCTTGAAAATGTGCTGGCGAAAATCAAGGGGAAATTTGGCGAGGGGTCCATTATGAGGCTGGGAGAGAACCCCAAAATGATGGTTGAGGCTATTCCTACTGGTATACTGTCCCTGGACCTGGCGACCGGGGTGGGCGGTTTACCCAGGGGCCGCATTGTGGAGCTCTTCGGCCCGGAGTCCTCGGGCAAAACCACGGTTGCGCTGCATGTGATCGCCGAAGCACAGAAAGCGGGAGGCATTGCCGCTTTCATTGACGCGGAACACGCCCTGGATCCGGTCTATGCTAAAAAACTTGGGGTGGACATTGAAAACCTCCTGGTTTCCCAGCCGGACTATGGGGAGCAGGCCCTGGATATCTGTGAGGATCTGGTAAAAAGCATGGCGATAGACGTGGTCGTAATAGATTCGGTGGCGGCCCTGGTGCCAAAGGCGGAAATAGAAGGGGAAATGGGGGAGATCCAGGTCGGCCTGCAGGCACGCCTGATGTCCCAGGCTTTGCGTAAACTGACGGCAATAACCAGCAAGAGCAAAGCGGTTGTCATCTTTATCAACCAGTTAAGAGAAAAGGTCGGGGGCAATAACTTCGGCGGCAACATACCCGAGGTCACGCCCGGCGGGAGGGCGCTGAAGTTTTACGCTTCCGTGCGGTTGGATGTACGGAAGAAGGAAACCATAAAAGACGGTAGTGAGGCGATTGGCAGCGAAGTCAGCATCAAGGTGGTCAAGAACAAGGTTGCCCCGCCCTTCCGGGGGACAATTGTAGAAATGTATTATGGCGAGGGCGTTTCCCGCGAACAGGATGTCCTGAACCTTGCTTTGAAATATGAACTGGTCAAGAAGTCCGGTACGTGGTACTCGTACAATGGGGAGCAACTCGGACAGGGAAGGGAAAATGTTCGAAGGTTTCTGAAAGCGCACCCGGAAATGGTGGCCGAACTGGCTCAGAAGGTGGTCGAGAAAATCGGAGCGGAGGCGGCAAAGGCCGGCAGTGTGGAAGAGAGTGCGGCTGAAAGCAACGTAGTGTACCTGTCGAGGGAATGGGAGCAATAAGAGCGTTGCTCTCTTTTGAAAACCGGGGGAGCTGCGTTTTGAATGTCCTTTTTGCGGTGGGAAAGCGAGAATGCGCATGATCCCCCACCCCTGGCCCGGAACCCCCCGTGGAAAAGTTGTAGCATCCGCATAATGAGGTGAAAAAGGGTCCGTTGCTGTGCGGACCTTTCTCTTTGTACACCCGGCCGGGTGAGGACTGGTATAATTAAAGGGTTTCCATAGCCGGCTTGGATGCTCGATATTCTTTTCTATCTTTCGACAAAATTTCCTATAAACGAAAAAAGCCTTTTCCGGCTTCCATCCCTTGGATTACGGCACCCAATCTTCCGGGTCCGGTACTTTATATCCCAGAGCTTTTAACACCTCAGGCCCCCTGACTTCGATTTCCCTGGCCACCACGTCCGCTGCTTGCGGGGACAGACCGTACTTGTCGGCGAATCTGTGGGGGTCGTATTCGCATTCTTCGAAACCTTCCCTGTCCCACAAAACGGCGTATATCAATGCGAAGAGGTGGGCCTCAAGCTCGTATTTGCCGCAGCTGTACCTTATGTATGCGTGGTCCATGAACCGGTTCGTGCCAGGGTGGAGGATCTTGTGGGCCACTTCGTGGAGTAGGATGCCATAACGCTTGAAGCGGGGCAGCAACGGGCTTACGACGACTATGGCCCCATCCGGAATGTCGATGAAACCACCCCGGAGCCGTTTGGTGGGAACATAAAGGACGTTTACCTCGCAGTAATCGGCAAGTTCCCGGGGGTGGAGAAGACCGCAGCGGGAAATGAGATCTGATACTTGCTTAAAAATTCTGCCGAACATCACGTCCAATCACCTTTTGTGAACATAGGTTTCGGATTAATTCTTTCCATCTTCACTTCTGCCGGAAGCCGCTTTTTGCTTTTTCTTTTTCAGGAATTCCAGGATATGGTCAAGCATCAGTTCCAGGTCCTCGATAATTTCCTCATCGAGTTCACCAATGGGCATGCCATCGAACATGACCGTTTCGGACCTGAGAAGTTCTTTGAACGCCTGCTCCAGCTCGATGCGTCTTTGCTGAAGGGATTTTTCTGTTTTTGCGGGGGGTGGAGAAGGATCATCTGATCGTCCCAAAAGGTAGTCAACTGAAACGTTAAAAATATTGGAAAGTTGTAAAAGTGTATCCTTATCAGGAAAATTTGTCTTACTGGGAGCTTCCCATCCGGCGACAGCAGAACGCGAGATTTTAAGTTTTTCAGCCAAATCTTCTTGTGTCCAGCCCTTTTGCTTTCTGAGAAACTTTATCCTTTGACTGAAGACAGTTGATTTACTTTCCAAGGTTTACCGCTCCCGATGGTCTTTTCAGGTACTTTTCATTTAAGTATAACCAAGATGTTCTCTAAAAGCACGTTGCTAAAAAGAACAAAGTAAAGATGCTTTCTTTGAAAAACTTAATAAAACCCTTGACATTGTTCTTG
This sequence comes from Desulfofundulus sp. TPOSR, assembly GCF_011393055.1. NCBI lineage: Bacteria > Bacillati > Bacillota > Clostridia > Eubacteriales > Peptococcaceae > Desulfofundulus > Desulfofundulus sp. TPOSR. Next base: position 10,427 of record NZ_JAAOEF010000005.1, read on the forward strand.
AAAGAGACTATACTGTTCTTACGGGCAACATTGTACTGTAAATTGTTTTTTATAAGAACAATAAAAACGGCATGCACCCCATCGCACGATGTCCGGTTCAACTAATTCAGTAATTCAATAAACTCATCAACGGACATTTCAGCCTTGCGAATTAAACTGCGCAGCAGGCCACGATCCAAAATTTTGTGATCAGGGATTGATAGCGTTGCCAGCATACCTGCTTTAACCATAATGATATGACTGCCTTTTTGCCGGGCAATTTTCCAGCCGGCCTTTTCAAAAGCGCGAACAGCGCGCTTACCCGAAACAACAGGAAGGGAAGCCATATTAGATGGCCACCTCTATTTCACGGAGAGGTAGCGTTAAGGGCAAGCCAGCTTCCTTCCTGACTTCAAGGCAAAGTTCAATCGCTTCCTTGATGTTTGCCAGAGCTTCTTCCTCTGTTCTGCCCTGGGAGATACATCCTGGTATAACCGGACATTCTGCAACTATAAAACCATCTTCACCCGGGTAAAGGGTTACAGGTAAACGCACGGTATTATTACCCTCCTTTTATGTTAGTTTATCATTATTTTCTTGAACTTCAAAAGGGAACCGGTATAAAAACTCGTAGCAATCCGCCCGGTTGGTTAGAAAACACAGTTCCAGCAACCGTCCGTCTTTATCATAAACTTTCCGGGTGATTCGCACCACCACAGGCACTCCGTAGAGGATCTGTTGCTCCTCCGGCGTAGACCCACCGGCAATCAGCGACTCCTCACAGATGGCAGGTTTCATACCAAGTGATTCCATCGCCCGGTACAAGTCTGTGCCGGGGTCGGAAATAAGTGACTTCAGCTCTTTGAGCGGGACGACCTCCGGAATATAAGCATCGGACAGGGCGACGGGAATTTCATCCCGCCACTGGCGGGTGAGATACCTCAGCACCGGCGGATCCATCTCCTTGAGAACCGCTGCCGGCAGCTTTCTGGGACTGCGTACGATCTTCAGCTCCAGGATCTCCAGCCTGGCCCGCGGCCCGAACTCGGTCAGGAAGCCTCCCCGGCGTACCGACCGCTCCAGCAAAGGCCTGACGATGCGGCGCTTGTTGCCGGGGCCGGAGGTGACGACTAATCCTTCCCTGATGAGGGCGTTTACGGCGTTCTGGACGGTGCTTACATAGACGCCGAATTCGTTTATCAATTCCTTGTTGGTTGGAAAAGGTTGTCCCGGTTTCAGTTGACCCGAAAGAATTCTTTCACGCAGAATTGCAGCTATTTCCTGCCAACTAAGTTGCTCAGCCAATTTCAACAAACTCCTTTACCGTTTTTGCTGTTTCTTCCGCCAGGGCATTCAGAAACATAGCTCCCTTTTCGGCAGAAGCTTTTGAAGGGAACCCGATGACTCCGGTTTCGGTATAAGCCCTCATGCCCAGAGTTTCTAGAAGCTGCCGTTCCGGCTGGTCAACATCCTTCATTTCCTGGGAGCGTACAGCCCCGGGAAACAAATACATGATAATGGACGTCTCGCTTTCACCAGCATGCATGTCCCGGGAAGGGGACGAGGATATTCCGGCCACCCGGTAAGCCCTTTCCCAGTGATGGCGGGATGGAAGCAGCAGCACCCGTGGACGGGGATAATTCAATTCCTGGACGACGTTTCGAAGGAGGTGGTTACCCATGTGACCGCTGACGATGACAAGTTTCTTGATACCGGAAAACGCGAGGGATTCCACCACATCGGAAATGATCGAAGCAATAGTCGTCACTTTAAGGGAAACACACCCCGGAAAACCGGCATGTTCAAAAGAGGAGGAGAAGGGAAGCAGCGGCAGCAGGTAGGCCGGCGCAAAAATGTCGGCCAGCCTGCCGGCCAGCGCCTCTGCGATAATCCCGTCGGTACCCAGGGGAAGGTGCGGCCCGTGCTGCTCCAGGGACCCCACGGGCAGGAAAGCAATTTTTACACCCTTCAGGTCTTCCCAGGTAGAAAAGCGGTCCATAAAAATCACTTCCTGTTTTGGTCTAGATTAAGAATAAGCTCAATACTAGTTTACCCCAAAAAACAAGAAAAGTACAGGGCACAAATAAACTAGGGGCTTGACTTTACAAATGATATTGATCTAGACTAAATGTAAGGCCAGCAGGCCGGGGAGGGATAGTTGTTGAGAAAGCCACCCACCTATGTGATAAATGTGAAGTTTGTTCCTGTTCCCGGCTGGGAGCGCAGGTACGAAGAGGGTATGGCTGCATTCCTGAAGATGCTCCAGTATGCCAGGAACGCCTCCGGCGGTTCGATACCGGTGGAGAAGCGTCAAGAAGATCAGTGCCTGCGCGGGTCGTCGGAGCGGCCTACCAGGTAATCAAGGGATACGTCGAAGAAGTCGGCAAGGGCAACAAGAGTATCCACGGAAGGGGATATTACAGCCTTTTCAAACTGCGTAACAGCTCCCTTGCTCTTTAAACCAAGAGCACCTGCAAGTTTCTGTGTGGAAAGACCGTGTTGCTCACGTAAATACCTTAACCTTGCGGCAAAAATTTTTCTATCGAACATGGTTGATGCCTCTTGACGGTTAGTAATACTAACCGATAGAATATATAGTGGTAGCGGTTAGTGACACTGACCGCTGCTTCCTAACGTGGTGATTGCGTCATATGAAACGGACTCGTTTAATTGAGGCTAGAAAAAATGCAGGTTTATCTTTACGACAACTGGCCCAGCAATTAGGAATAAGCAAGTCATTGGTAGTGTCTATAGAAAACTGTCGTTGCAACCCGTCCTGGGAGGTGGCCCAGCGCCTGGAGAAATTCTTCGGCATTCCCGTCGGCGAACTGCTGGCTGTAGAGCCTGAACAACCCGCGTCGCAGGGGAACAGAAATCAGTGCCTGCGCGGGTCGTCGGAGCGGCCGACTAGGTAATCCAGGGATATATCAAAAAAATCAGCGAGACGGATGAGAACGTCAAGCGTGGGAATATCCTTACCTGCTTCGTAATACGAAATTGCTCTTTGAGATACACCAACCGCATTAGATAGAGCTGTCTGACTGATTTTGCGAGATGTTCTAAGTTCCCTGAGCCTGGCACTTAATTTAAGCATGATAATTTTTCTCCGAGCAGGATTTGATAAAAATACTTGATCAGAAGTATCGCTTCTAATATAATGGAGGTGTCAGAAGTAATGCTTCTGGTTGAACAGGGATGAAGTTTTTATGCGTCGGTACCTGATCAATACAAGAAAAACTCTGGGCTACACCCAAGAGCAGGTTGCAAAGGAGATTGGTATTTCGCAGAGAGCTTACAGCATGATTGAGCTGAACCAAATCAATCCCTCCTGGGAGGTGGCCCAGCGCCTGGAGAAATTCTTCGGCATTCCGGCCGGCGAATTGCTGGCTGAGGAGCCTGAACAACCTGCATCGCAGGAGAACAGGAGGTGGACATGACCGGGCAGGAAACACGCACCTACTTCGCCAGCTTCTCCAGCCTGGCGACCCTGGCAACGAGATAACGGGTGTCTGTTTCGATGCTGTCCAGGCGTTCATCGAGGTGTTTTTGCAGCCGTTCGATCTTGGTCGCCCCTCAATGCGAAACCGTCAAAGAGGGCACGCACCTTGTCGATAACTTCGTTTTCGAGGCGAAGCCCTAGCTTGTCCACCTTGTTGTCCACGTTGTCGAGGCGGGTTGCTAGATGGAGCTGGCCCTCTTCAAGAGAATCGAGACGTTTATTAATCTTTCCAAGCTGCTGAAGCACGAGGCTCTGGAATTCCTCATTGGTCATGGCTGTTCTCCTTTCGCCTACAACTTGTGGCTTTTGGGATTGTCAGTCCGGCCAAGTAAGAAATCGATGCTGACGTCAAAGAAGTCGGCGAGAGCGACAAGAGTATCAAGTGACGGGAGATTAACGCAATTCTCAAACTGACTTATGGCCGCTTTACTTTTTAAGTTGAGCGCTTCAGCCAGCTTTTGCATAGAAACATTGTTTTGTTTACGGAGTTGCTTCAAGCGAATGGCAAATGTTTGTCGGTTGAACATTAAAAACCCTCTTGACAGTTAAGTGTTACTTAACTATATTAAAGATGACAGGGTTAAGTAGGGCTTAACCCAAAGGCGGTGGCAGTAAATGCCAAAACGAACCCACTTAATAGCTGCACGAAAAAGTAAGGGGCTATCTGCAGAAAAATTGGCACAGCTACTTGGCGTCAGCAAAGCAATGATAAGTCACTACGAAAACTGCCGGCATGACCCTTCTGCTGAAGTAATTATCCGTATGGAGAAATTCTTCGGCATTCCCGCCAGTGAGTTGCTGGTTATAAGCCGGGACGAAGCTGGACCCGGTGGAGAATGAAACTGACCTATTTGGCCCGCCTTAATTCCTGGATTACAAACTCCTGCTGAGCTGTTTTTCTCACCAGGTAGTTGATGTCCAGAGCTATTGCATCCAGGCGTTCATCGAGATGTTTCCTTAAGTTCTCAATTTCATCGCCTCTAAGATTGTAACCGTCGAAGAGGGCGCGGATCTTGTCGGTAATTTCGTTTTCGATAAGGGCTTCCATTCGTTCCATGCGCCCGGAGAGCTCCTGCTGGCCCTGCTCCAGGTCGCCGATGCGCCTGACGAGTTCCTGTTGCCCCTGTTCCAGGTCGCCGACACGCTTGACGAGCTCCTGCTGGCCCTGCTCCAGGTCGCCGATGCGCTGCTCCATGTTGCCGACGCGTTGCTCTATATTGCCGACACGCTGATTCAGGGCCTTCAGTTCACCAAGGATTTCTTTCAACAGTTGCTCTGACACGGATTATTCCCCTCCCGTTTGATTTTCTTTCGCCATCTCCTTCATGACGGAGATGATCAATTCGCGTTGCAAAGGGGTAAGTTTTCGAGCTACGTCTATCATCTGGCGGATGTCCGGCGGCAGCTCCGGGGCCTGGTCGGCAAAAAACTCGGCCAGGGTGATGCCCAGGGCGGAGCAGATTTTTTCGAGGGTTTCAATAGATGGGACTTTAATTCCACGTTCTATCTCACTGATGAACGGCTGTGAAAGTCCCGTTTGTTGCGATATGTTAAGTAACTTTTGATTGTTTGCTTTTCTAATCTCCCTGATTCTTCGGCCTATATCCATAAGAGTATATTCCCTTCGTTAGCTATGAGCTAATTTTATCAACTCAACGACTCAGAAAGCAAAGAGCATTTATTAGCTGTTGGTTAAATTTTTATTGACGAAACTTAGCTGTAAGCTAAACTTATAACAAAGGGAGTGAGCCGTGTGTTAAAAAATGGTATCAGCTTTAAGATAAAAACACTAAGGGAGTCAAGAGGCGTAAGCCAAGTAAAGCTGGCAAGTGACAGCAAAATTACGGCAGCTTACCTCTGTGAGCTAGAAAGTGGTGTCAAGACAAATCCGAGCATTGATGTACTATCCCGGATTGCCGCCGCCCTGGGGGTAACCGTAGCCGAATTGCTAGACGAGCAGCAGGCAAAAGCAGCGGGAGAGTGACTCAAAACAATATTTCTGTGAAAACATGGAATGACCTTCCAGAAAACAGAAGAAATTTTGTTTCCCGTCCCAGTCTGCCGGAAAAGTGGCGGTAAGGGAGAGAGGATATCCCTGACCTGGGACTGGCAATGCAGTTTGATCATTGAATTAGATCCGGTGGGGGAACGTCGCCGGGAAGAGATTGAAATTTTGTCATGCCTGGGGCAGGGATGGCTCTCGCCCGGGGGATCGGCATTCTGCAGGTGTGTGTGCAGATAACTCTGAGACCTAATCTTCCACTTTTTTGAACACCGGATCGTCTAGAAATTCCGAAATAGTCATTCCCAAGCCATCGCAGATCTTCTTAATAGTTGTCAGACGGGGGTTGCGGCTCTTCCCTTTTATAATGCTGTCGATAGTGGAGTGGGGCAACCCCGAAAGGGTAGCCAATTGGTTTATGGTGATTCCTTTTTCCCGGCAAAGTTCGTAGATTCGCCTTGCAACAGGTTCAGATGATCTCACGTAAATACTTCTCACATGAAACCACCTGTTCGCCGCGTCGTATCTTAGTAAAACTGCGGAGACAATTATTTAGCTTTAATCCTGTTATATTCCGCCCATTCTTCCATCACTTCCAGGATTAACTCACGCTGGCGGGGGGTGAGAAGACGGGCAACTTCCAGGAAACGTTTAAAGTCGTGGGGCAAATCGCCCCGGTCACCCGGTTCAAAATCGAGCAATTCACGGGGTGAAACACCAAGCGCCCTGCAAAGCTTGAGGATCGTGTCCCAGGTCGGCGATGTCTTGCCCAACTCGATTTCACGAAGCGTGGATTGCGCTATTCCGGCAAGTTTGGCCAGTTTTGTGGTGCTGTAATTCTTCTCTTTGCGCAGCTGTACAATACGGTCGGCAATATCCATGTAAAACATACCCTTCTTAACGAAAATCCGTTATCCCAGAAATATTGTAAAACATATTTTTGCAGGACATCTAACGAAATACCATTGACAGTAAACGATAAACCGTTTACCATATAAGCAGACGGAGGTGAAAGAAGTGGACGCAAAAACCTTTGGGGCGAGGCTCCGTTATCTGCGAAAAGAAAGAAAACTGTCACAGCAAGAGCTCGGGCAGATGATTGGTAAACCACAGACGACAATTTCAGACTGGGAAAACGGTAAATTCTTACCGGATATTGACGAGGCGGTGGAGATTGCAAAAGCTTTCGGCCTGACAATTTCGGAGTTTCTGTACAGTGAAGATTTACCGCCAGCAGCCTGTAAATGACCAATAATTTATTACTTAACTAAACAGGTATAAATTTCCTGTTCGCTGGGTAAAAATTTCGTTTCGTTGCATTATCCCCTGTCCCTGGCCGTCAAGCTCTTGGCGGCGCGGGAGAGGGGATAATCCGGGAACCCCTCTGCAAGTTCTGCCGCATCGACTCCTAATACAGCGGCCCGTAGGGGCGTGGGAGAGTGGTTGCGGCAGCACAAATCAGGGGTGCAGCGCAACGCAGTCCACTTGACCCGACCGGCGGGGGGTGAAACCGCCGGGGGGACGACGACGGTCCGGGAAACAGTCGTACCCGCCAGCGAGGGTTAAACCTGGGGGAAGGCGGCCGCCCTGAAGAGCCGCGCCCGCGGCGGGGATGGCGTCCCGCCCGGGTGAAAGCCCTCCACAGACGTACAGGCTGGTGCGCGAATTCTGTGGCGATGTTCCTTGACATAGCCCTTCCCCCCAGCGGCGGTCCGGTCCTGCCGAGCAGGCGCCGCGGCGCAGTCGGTTGCCGCCGGGCCACCGGACCGGAAAACGGGGACCCCCTTGGGGATAACTGGGAGTGTTCTGCGCGACGGTGCATCCCGTAACCCTGAAACCAGGGAGCCGTGCGAGGGGGCTTCTTTCCCCTTTCCCGTTTGGCGCACCCCGGGCGGGAAAGCGTGAGGGTGGTCTGCTCCACGGTGCGTGAGCGCAGCTCCGGGCAAGGTACCGTACATACCGGCGCGAATTACCGCTGCCTCCACGTTGGCGCGCCGGGGGCGCGCGCATGCTCTCTTTTTGCGTGCGGCGAAAAGCGGGAGAAAGGGTGGGTCTTTTGTCTTTGAGCGAATTGAGAAGATATGCCTGGGAATACCGGCGGCAGTCAACACCGGGAGCCAGGCGGGAAATCATAAGAATAGTATGGAGACATGAGAAAGCGGAAGGATTACAGTTGCTGGCCAGAATGCTGGGTGTTACATATGATTCTTTATACAATGAAGGGGACATAAGGGAATTCAAGAGACAACGGAATATGGCACGGCGGCAACGATCAGCCAGGAAGACCGGGAACATAAATGCAAAGGACGTTTCAAGACTGGCCGCGGTGGAGGCCGGCGGGGGTACAATCGCGAATTGTGGTGGAAAACGGACGAAGTGGAAGAACAGCTCCGGCCGTATAAAGAGTGCAGCCATAGGGCAGGCATGGGACGCAAAGCTGGGGGGACTGGGTTAGGCTCGAGTTTGAAAGCTAGAAACTGTTATTTTACCCCCAAAAATCCGCGAAGCCTTGAAAAATGGGCATTTTGTGTTGTAAAGCACTGCCAGAATGGAAAGCAACTGTCAAAAAACCGGCGATTTTTAAAAATGTAGTGCCACGTTGGTAATATATGGCTAGACACTACCCCTTCTCCTGTGGTAAGATAAATGCAGATATTATCCACAGGATGGGATGCCATGTTCATCAGAAAAAAGACCTTTACAAATAAAGACGGTACTACCAGGGAATACCTCCAGCTGGTGGAATCCTACCGGGTAAACGGTAGATCCCGCCAGCGAGTTATCGCTAACCTGGGCCGGCTTGAAGACCTGCAGGGTGGACAGCTGGATCGCCTGATTGAGAACCTGACCAGATTCAGCGAAACCCAATGGGTCAGAATGAACCTGGATGAAACACAGGCCAGCTGGTCCAAACAATGGGGGCCGGCATTAATCTTCCACAACCTGTGGGAAGAAAAGCTGGGACTGGGTCCCTGTGTGCGGCGTATCCTGAATCGCACGGAAAAGACCTCTCCCTTTGAAGAAGCCCTGTTTGCCATGGTTTTAAACCGGTTATGCGATCCGTTATCTAAATTAGGACTCAACGAAAGGTGGTTGCAAAGCGTTTACCACCCGCCCCTGGAAAAGCTCCAGCTCCATCATTTCTACCACGCCCTGGATTTTGTGGCGGAATACAAAGACGAGATAGAGAGCTTTCTTTTCGACCGGGTGCGCAACCTTTTTAACTGCGAACTGGACCTGGTGTTCTGGGATACCACTTCCACCTATTTCGAAGGCTCCGGGCCGAAAGAACTGGCCAAATACGGCTATTCCAAGGATAAACGGCCCGACCGGTTGCAAATCATGATTGGCCTGTTGATGACCAAAGAGGGCATACCGGTGGCCCACCACATTTTCCCCGGCAACACCGGCGATGTCAGGACTTTTAAGGCCGCCTTTTCTGATTTGCGCCGCCGGTTTAATGTCACCCGGGTAATCATGGTGGGAGACCGGGGAATGGTCAGTAAAAAAGTTTTGCAGGAAATCAGTGCCGCCGGGCTCCAGTATATCGTGGGCGTAAAGATGCGCCGCCGGCCGGACATTGACCGGATGCTCAGCTGGAATGCCCCCTATACCCGGGTAAAAGAAAACCTCAAGGTCAAGGAAGTATGGAGCAACGGGATTAGCCGGTACATCCTCTGTTTCAATCCGGAAGGAGCAGAACGGGACCGCAATGCCCGCCGGGAAATGATCATCAAGCTGAAAAGGAAACTGGACAGCGGCAATATCAAGGGCTTGCTTGGTAACAAAGGCTACCGGCAGTATCTCAAAGCCAGTAAAAACGCCGTAACCATCGACCACGATGCTATCAGGCGGGAAGCCCGCTATGACGGCAAATACATGCTGAAAACCAACACCGACCTTCCTCCGGACCAGGTGGTCCTGGCCTACAAAGAGCTCTGGCGGGTGGAAAGGGCCTTCCGGGAACTGAAATCAGGGCTGGAGTTGCGCCCCATCTATCACTGGACCGAATCCCGGGTCAGGGGGCACGTCATGGTGTGTTTTCTGGCCCTGGTCCTGGAAAGCGCCCTCATCCGTTATCTGAAGGAAAAACAGTCGAAAGCCGGCTATCTGCAAGTGATGGCCGACCTGGCCACCCTGCACGCCATCCAGTTTAGCTTCAATGATAAAGTTTATCTTTTCCGGACCGAGCTACAGGGGGATGCCTATGAAGCATTTCGGGTGCTGGGATTAAGGCCGCCGCTAAAAGCACAGATACTTACCCAATTACCACATACAGGAAATATGTAGTGGTACGTCACCCTTTTGTGCCCTGAAGCCCTTGGGGCGCAAGGGATGGGAGATATTGCCTTTCAAACTCGGGTTAGGGGGTGGCGGTGATTTAAAAAGGATGGACAACACGTCCATCCCGAAAACAATTAATGCATCGTTAAGGTGTTTCTCGCGCGTGTTACTTTAAGCTTATTTTGGTTTCTGTTTTAACCAATCTAAAATGAACCTTGCGCATTCAGGGGAGAAACCATAATCAATTCCCGCTATTTGTCCTCCAAAAATTTTTATGTATCGACGAAATACATCATTGTTTTTATCTACGACCATGATTTCAGGCATTTTCCCCTTTATTGCAAATGCTCTCTTAATAAGTTGGATTACTGCAACATCATTCTCAGGTAATGAATAACCGATAAATACAACTTTATCAACAGTTGATAGTAAATTTAAACTTAATGACCATAATTGCTTGAGGGGTGGAATGTCATAATTTTTAAATAATGTAGGAGTAATAAGGACGGGTTGAGTAAAAGAATTGCCACAAAGAGAACATTTAAGCTCATACCTTGTGTCAAATGGATAATCGTCCTCATTATGTATGTCAATACGTTCGCAAAGTGAGCAATATGACCAGTTCAAAGAACCATGTAGCTTAATGAGAATGGGGAATGTACGTGGTGAGATAAAACCGTAATTAAGTTTATTGCAATCGCTCAAACATTTATCTAAAATACAGTCATAATTTAATGATATAAAAATTGGAGATATGGTTCTAGAACGGAGAACTCCATTAAGTAAAGTTTGGTAGGAATTGGAAGAGGAAATCGTCTTGGTTAATGTCTTGCAGATTAGTGAAATTAAGCTTTTTTTTACGATTGATAAACGTTCAGGATTATAAAAAGGGGTTAAAGAAAGGTTATTAGATATTGCATAGTCAATATTAGTAAATACTTCGTCAAGGGCTGGGATGTTTTCGGCAACCTCTTGAGATGTTCTCAGTGGTTTGTTATAATATTCAATCAAAAAATTCCATATATCGTTAGTTAGATCATCAATTGTGTCTCTCCCAAAATCGGGCGGAAAAAATTCGAATGCCTTTTGAAGGAAGTTTTTTATAACGGGAGCCCCTTCTGCAGCGGAGGCCCCCGCACCAAAAATGAGCCCTACGTATCTACTAGTCATTACTTATCACATCTTTTAGAAGTTTAATTACTTCACGATACATGTCGCCGGCACTTTTGCCTATGGTTTTATTGTAAGCGTATGCCAAGCAAAACATTAACTTAAATAATGTATTATCATTTGAAAAAAGGTTGTTAATAACAAGTGGGTGATCTAAATTATAGTAAATCTGTTTAGATACAATTTTACAAGGTTCCTGATCTGCGCCGAAGTTTGAAAAAGAAATTTCATATTCAACCCCTGACAAAGTGATCTTGCCTATGTTCTCTAATATTTTACTAGGAACTTTAGTTATCCAAGAATTTCCTTCATATTTCACTTGAATATTAGGTTCTGATGTTGGTTGTGCACCTGCCTCTATGAGGATATCCTTCATGCTCTTTTTGGGTATGTTTATAGTATCATCTGAATGCTGTATTTCATTATTTTCAGTTTTATTTTCTTCGTGGTATTTTTGAAGAGTTTTGGAAATATCTTGCGTTAATGATTGAAAAGCTGTAACAGTATTTCGAACTTTATTTGCACTTGAATGTTCTGAAGAGCGATTACGCACTTCTAAGAAAAAACTTTCTAATTCACTATCAAGTTTATTGCAAATTAAATGGATATCTGGTAAATCATAGTTAAAAGAAGTTCGATCTAGATTAATTCCAATATTATCATTTAGGCCAAAAATATGTAATTCCCCTGTTACACGCGCACGTTGAGATTGTGCTCCAACTTTCATTGCTAGAAATCCATTTTCCTCTACAGCAACATTTTTAACTCTTGAAATAAAACCTTGTGTTTCTTTTGGTAATTGCCTTCCAGCGTCTATCGCATACCCAATAACTGTTATTGGTTTGCTGTTATTTTCTTTAATTGTAAAGTTTAACTCTTTAATCGCAATTATTTCCTCATCAGATAAATCGCCATAACAGTATCGCTTTAGATCAATACCGTCAACAATTACTTGGCATGTGGGTAACCAAAAACTACTTTGATTTTTTAAATAGATATTATGAAACTCTTGAGATAATTTAGTAAAAATTTTACTTTTTGGATTATATTTTAATGGCAATATTTTCATCAGTTCGATAATAAAGTCATGATACTGCCCTAAGAAATATTCTTTTGTGGTTGTTCTTAATTGGGAAATTACTATTTCTGTTCCGTTTTGTGCATATTTTACATTTTCCATCCTGCCAATTATTTGCTCATGCATTGGTTTTCTTCTAATAGACTCATCTAATAACTTATCAAAATAAATTTCTGCTTTGAATCCATTTCCTTGGTAGGCAGATTTAATTGTTATGATATCGCCTAAACTAGCTAGAGCTAAGAAGCCTACGCCAATTCTACCGATTTTGTCGACACTAGCTTTTTTTTGACTTCCTCCCAGGGAAAGAAACTCTTCCCGTAAGGTCTCAGGGTCCATGCCAAGGCCATTATCAATAACGCTAATGCAATCATTATTAATATCAATATTTATTATTACTTGCGTAGCGCCTGCATCTATTGCATTTGAGACTAATTCTCTAAACCTTCTAGGATAATTCATATACAGCCGCTCAGATAATTCTCGTGCTAATTCAAGTCGAGGTAATAAGTTTAATTCTTGGTATTCTTTCACAATTGACCCCCCGTTTTTCTAGTGTTAAAAAACTATTTTCTACAAAAAATTAACAATCCCTTCCTTTAAAAGGGATTTTGCCACACATATCGAATATAAAAGCTGGAGGGAGTTGTATTGAATATACTTCTAGTAGAACCAAAATATTACACAAAATACCCGCCCCTGGGTTTGTTAAAAATTGCCTCCTATCATAGAAATAAAGGTGATAATGTCCAACTCGTAAGAGGAGCTCAATGGGTAAATAGTTATCCTGATTTAATTTATGTTACTAGCTTATTTACTTACGCTTGGAAGCCTGTTCATGATGCAATTGAATTTTATAAGCAATGGTATCCAAAAGCTCGAATTATCCTTGGTGGTATTTATGCGAGCTTAATGCCAGAACATGCTGCTACAACAGGCGTGGAGGTTTTTACAGGGGTTTGGGAAGAAGTAGATAATTATATGCCTGCCTGGGACTTAGTACCAAGTTGGAAATCTTCGGTATTATTTTCCTCTAGAGGTTGTATCAGACAATGTCCGTTTTGTGGAGTTCGTATCTGTGAACCAAAATTTGTTGCTTTGCAATCAGTCCGTCATTTGATATACCCAGGTCATAAAAAAATTATTTGTTGGGATAATAATATTTTAGCTTCTCCTTATTGGAGAGATATTTTTCAAGAGTTTATTGAATCTGGACTGGAAGTGGATTTTAACCAAGGGTTAGATGCTAGACTTCTTACTGAAGAGGTTGCACATTGGCTAAAGAAGATGAAAATCAAAATAATTAGATTAGCATATGATGAGACTGTTAGCCGACACTTTTTATCTCAAGCGATTAGGAACTTAAAAAGTGTTGGATTTAGATCTAAAGATATTTTTGTTTATGTTTTGTATAATTTTCAAGATAATCCCACTGATTTCCTTGAAAGAATAAAAGACCTTATGGAGTGGGAAGTTGTAGCCTATCCTATGCGTTACGAGCCTATTAATTCTCTTGAAAAGGGCAAATATATTTCTCCTGGATGGACTGCAATGGAGTTGGAAATGGTGGCCAAAGCAAGAAGAGTTATTGGTTATGCAGGGTCTTGGCCAGCAACTGAGGGATTGAAGTGGAAATTTGGAACTGCAACAAATTTTCAAGAAGCATTTGCATTAAGACCTCCTCGATGATTACAGTGTTTGTAGAGACTACGAAAAAAATAGTATTTCACAATAAAGGCAGAGTTATTTAAGATACCTGGAAACTGCCGCTTTCGGGAGGGGCGGTGGTGGCGGGTGTACCTCCCGATTTTTGCGGCCCGCGGGAATGCGGGCTTTTTTATTGCCATCTTCATATATTAAAAGGGGGAATTTACATGAGCCGAAATTCCAGGTATAAGCAGAAAAAACAAGAAGAAGAGAGGAACGCTATCAAGGAAAGTTTAAAAGAAAAAGAAGAAGAACTTCTGAAAAAGCTACGTCATTATGTTGAACTTATGAAAAAATCTATAGGTAAAGATACATACGTATTTTACGATCAGGTAGTTAAAAAAATATTAGAGTGTCTTCGTGACATTAAATGGGCAATTAATACTGATCCCCAATATTACTCATCTGCGAAAGTAAAAATTGCCATGGATGAATTTAGAATTGCTGTACTGGAAGATGTATACAAAGCCATGGAAGAACAAGCTGCCGGATTGCATGAAAGTGAGTTGGAAGAAATAGAACAGTATCTTAAATCTGTGAGTAGAGAAATATGACAGCAGGCTGGCTTATCTAAGGTGACGAGTTAAACATGCGAATACTATACACCCTAACTCATTTGCCCGGTTTTGACCGGGTTCTTCTTTTTGGAGGTGGTGGTAGAAGCGGAGAAAAAAGGAATTTGTATTTCTAGTTTATAGTAGCAAAGTAAAAATATTAAAGAGGAGATGTTTATTCGTGCATAAGAACCCCGGACTTGCGGCGGTGTTGAGTTTTTTGGTTTGCGGTCTTGGCCAGATCTACAACGGCCAGGTCGGCAAGGGCATTGCGCTTTTCGTAGCGGCAGGTATTACCGGCCTGCTCTGCGCGGTGGTAATCGGATTTATTTTGTTGCCGGTCGTGTGGATATACGGCATCTACGATGCCTACAGGACGGCTGAGATAATTAACAAGGGGGCTGGTGAAAATGTTGGCGGGTAAAGCCGGAATCACCCTTCTGCTTTTTGCCGTGCTGCTGGTTCTGGCAGCACCCGCCCTGGCTGACGACCAGCAGGTTCCGTCGGCGGGTTCCACCGGGATCCAGCCGGTGAGCCCGGACCAGTTTGCACAGAAGGTCAATACCATGATTGACGGCGCCTACAAAGCGGCCGGTCCCGTGACCGACGCCGTGGCCAAGATCATGCTGGCTGTGGCGGGCGTGGCCGCGCTGCTGGTACTCTTCAGCGGGATGAAACTCTTCCAGAGGGTGCTGGGCGCGGTCCTGTGCGTGGGTTTTGGCCTGTTGCTGTTCTATGGCGCGCCGTACGTTGTCGGTTTGATCAAGGGCCTAGCCCAATATGCGACGAGGTAAGGGGGGATGATGAAAATGTTCAGTAAAAGGCTCAAGAAATTTGCAGGTGCGCTTGGTACGCTGGCCGCCGGCATACTTTGGGCGGCTGCTCCTGCTTTAGCTGCCGGATTGCAAGAGCAGAACCCCGACCAACTGACGGACAAAATTATCGAACTGGTGAATAAAGTAGGTGTGCCCGTCGGCGGCGCACTGCTATTCCTCTCCGTGTGCGTGGCGGCCATTGAACTGATCATGGCCCGGGGCAGGCCCGAAGAGCGGGCCAGGGTGATGAGCGGCCTGCTGTACATTGCCATTGGGGGGATCATACTCGGGGGCGCGCTGTTCTTTGCCGGAGTGTTCTTCGGTATCGGTAAGAGTGTTTTTGGCGGTTAGGGGGAGATGGTTTTATGCGTCTTTTCCCTGTCCCCATGGACTTAACTGAAGAGGAAAAGATTCTCGGCGGTGTGCTTTCCCTGCGGCAGGTGGTCTACCTTCTGGGGGGCGGCGTGGCCGCCGTTTTTGCTCTGGTGTTTATGAGGCTGCTTCACGTGCCGTGGGTGCTGGCCTTCCCGGCGGGTGTGCTGTGGTTTGCGGCGGGGATATATTTCAGTTTCGGCTCGCTGGCCGGGATGGGTGCGGACGAGTACCTGTTCAGGTGGTTTCTATACCGGCTGCGGAAGCGCCGGTACGACTGGGGGGATGAGCTATAGTCATAGGCTTCATATTCTTTTTCCTGGCGATAGCCGTTGCGGTATCCCTGCCCTTCATCCTGCGCTGGGTTGACAACCGCGCGGAAAGCGGCAGGTGGCGGAAAAACGCGGGCAAGCATGACACGCAGAAAGAAGAGGGTGAAAGCCGCAGGAAGGGCGGCCCCAGCCTGCGCGACCTCTGGGAGATAAAAGACATCAGGGACGGGGTGGTGCACCTCACCCGCTCGCGCTACCGCATGATCCTGCGCCTGACGCCGGTGAACTTCGACCTGCTTTCCGAAGGAGAGCAGCACGTGATCGAGAACGCCTTGATGGCCGTATGCCAGGGGCTGGACTTTCCCGTGCAGTTTTTGTGCACGGCGGAAGTGGTGGACACCCGGGCGGCGATGGCGGAACTTTACAGCCATGCCGCTGGGGAAATGTCCGCCGTACGGCAAAACTACGCAGAGGTGCTCTTATCCTACCTGGACACCCTCATGTCACAGCGGGCAGTGCTGGTCAGGCGCTCCTACGCAGTTGTCGGCTGCGACGGGCAGCCCTATGAAAAGACCCGCGGGATACTGGAACACCGCGCCGCTGCGCTGGCAGGTGCCCTGTCCCGGGCGAAAGTCGCGGCGGTAGTACTGTCCAGTGATGAGATTGTGGACCTGCTGCACCACCTGCTCAACAGGAACAAGGTCGTGCGGCCGTCCGACCTGGTGGGAGCAGGGGCATTGGACCTGTGCGTGAGCGGAAAGGGGGTCATTACAGGTGTTCAAACGGAAAAAGCAAAAGCAAACCTTGCATCAGAGGGAGTACTCGCTGGATGACGGCATTCCGGCGGTGCAGGACCTTTTCATCCCGGACGGGCTCGAAGAGGAGAAAGATTACCTCTATCTTGGCCTGTCCAGGTACTGCCGGATATTTGCGATATCGAAATGGCCACGGGACGTGCACGTAGGGTGGCTGGACGAAATATTCCAGGTGGGCAACGTTGACCTGGCGGTGTATGTACGGCCCGTGCCCGACAGGAAGGTAGTGAAGGATCTCACCGGGAAGGTGGTCTCGGCGCAGTCGCAGTGGATCGTGGAGAAAAACCGGGGCAGCATCATGCGCCTGCCCGAGCTGGAGAACGTCATCAGGGACCTGGAAACCATCCGGGAGGCCATACAGTGCAACCGGGACCGGATGTTCCACGTCACGGTGCTGATAGCCGTCCACGGTACCAGCGAAGAGGACCTGAACATGCGGTGCGAGCGGGTCGAAGACATCCTGGCCCGCCGGGCAACGGAAGTGCGGGCGCTCACCTTCAGGCAACTGGAGGCGCTGAAGAGCGTTCTGCCTGCGGGCAACCTGTGCATTTACGGCCGGGGTACCTTCAGGAACCTTACCCTGGGCGGCACGGCATCGGTGCTGCCCGTGTCCAGCTCCGCCTTCTCCCACCCGACCGGGGCGTTCCTGGGATACACCAGCGCGGGCAGCCCGGTTTTCTTCGACCCTTTCATCGGGCCGCCGTGGCTGCCCAACCAGCACGTGGCCGTCTTCGGCTATCCCGGCAGCGGTAAAAGCGTGACGCTGAAAATCTTCTGCGGCAGGTTGTCCCTGATGGGAGTGAAAGTGCTGATTTTCGACCCGGAAGGGGAGTACAGGGAAGCGGCGAAAAACCTCTACGGCGGCGAGATAGTGCCCGTGGCGGCCGGTGTCCCGGCAGGCATGAACCCGCTGGAAATAGAGGTTGAGCGTGACCCGGATACGAAAAAGGAGTACATCAACATAAGCGACAAGGTGGCGGACGTGCGGGCGCTGGTGGCCACCATTGTGCGCGGGTTTGCCAACCGGCCCCTGGAGCCTGAAGAGATAGCCGTACTGGAGGAAGCGGTGCGCGAGCTGTACGCCGAGCGGGGCATAACCTCCGACCCGGCCAGCCTGTACGAGCCGGGCGGCAGGAAACTGCCTGACGGTAGTTTCGCGGTGGGAGGCGTGAGGAAGCGGATGCCCACGCTGTCCGACCTGCATGCGAAACTGGGGGAAAAGCCCGGGACAGAAAAACTGTGCCTGATCTTAAAACCCTTCCTTAGAGGAAAATCCCTGGGCATGTTCGACAGCGAGACGGAGAGGGACCTCACCGCGCCGGTGGTGGTCTTCGACCTCTCGCGGATCAGGGACGAGTTCACCAAGTTTTACGCCATGTTCGTCGTGCTGACCTGGGCCTGGCACCGGTTTGCGCTGCGGCACACCGGCAAGAAAATGGTGGTGATCGACGAGGCGTGGATGTTCGTGAAGTGGCCTGACTCGGCGCAGTTCCTGGAGACCCTGGCCCGCCGGGGCAGGAAACACGACACCGCGCTGGTGGTAGCCAGCCAGTACGTGGAGGAATTCCTGGCCCGTGAGGAAGGCCGATCGGTGATAGACGGCTGTGCCACGAACATCCTGCTGGGCCAGAACCCGTCCGTTGTGGACCAGGTGGTGGAGGTGTTCAAACTGCCCAAAGGCATGGGTGAAAGGCTCCAGATTTTTACCCAGGGCAGGTGTATAATAAAAGTTGGTGGTAAAACCTTGCAGGAAGCGGGCGGCAACATGGCGGAAGTGCAGGTGACGGCACTGCCCTATGAAATGCCCTTCGTCCGTACGGGAGGGAAGGGGGAACCGCAATGAGCTACGGTTATGGTTATAACTACAGTTGCTGGGAAACGGACGCCGCAGCCCGGGGCCTGGTGTACGACCCCTACACCGGCGAGTATGTGGAGCCCTGGAATGCGTACGGTAACTACGAGGAGGCCGTGGCGGGCGGCGGTGCGCTGGCCATCCTGGCGGCCCTGGAGCTGGTCTGGGGACTCGTGGTCGGAATTATCCTCCTGGTCTCACACATCGTGCTGAAGATATTCGAGTGGTACGACGCCCGGCTGGAGTACAGGCGCCTGCACGAGAAAAAAGAGCCTCTCGGTTACCAGTACGACGCACAACTGAAAAAGTGGGGCACCGGGGTGCGGGAGAGGCTGGTTCTGACGGAATGGGGACTCCTCCCGGAAGAAGAGTTTCAGCTTCGGATGGACTTTCGGAGTTCACGTCCCCCTTCTACTGGGACCGGTGAAAGGGGTCGCTGGCGGCTCGAAGGGAACGGGATGGTTAGGGATGAGACGTAAACTCACTTGCCTGCTCGCATTGCTTTTTATATTTACTTTCACGCTTCCAGCCTTTGCCGTTGACAGTTTCACCGCCGTCCGGAACGAAGACGGAAGCGTAACGCTCAAGTGGTCCGGCGGCGAAACGGGTAAAAAGCTTACAATACAGCGGACCGTTGGTGATAAGGGGATAGGTTACAGCAATCTTGCGGAAGTGCCCCAGACGGATGGGAACTACACCGACCGGACCGCCGACAGAAATACCACGTACACCTACCGCCTGCACTTCGGCATAGGAGCGTTTACGAACGATATCACGGTGCAGCCGTACTCTCCCAAGCCGTCGTCTCCGGGCGATGCACCATCTGGGTCGCCCGGAAACGACATCCGGGACGAAGGCGGCTTTTTTGAAAGAGCCGTTGCTGCTGTGTTTGATGGGTTGTACAAGGTCTTCACGAACCTGACTGGCAGGTTCGGCTTCAAACCGATAGGGGAACTCATCCTGCAGGTTGAGGCCAACGCATACGACCTCATGGCCCCGGCCCCGTTTTTGCCGGAACAGTGGGACACGCAGGATGGACTCTACGGAGGCATGGCGGGTGTTGGCTTGGCGCTATACCTGATCGCTGTGCTTGTGGCAGCAGGTAGGTTCATAGGCGCCGGAATTTCGAGAAGTCCGGAAGCAAGGGCGGAAGCGTCATTGCAGCTCTGGCGGATGTTTTTCGCGCTTATTATCATCGCCGGCGCGCCTGTTGTCGTGCGCACACTATGCGTCCTGAACAACGCCCTGGTGGAGGCCATCAGGACGGCCGCAGGTGACGGGAGTGGGCACCTGACCGACATTTTATCCGACGCCTGGCTTTCGAACCTGCATACCGGATCCGTGCTCGGCACTGCCCTGGTGAAAGTGGTATTCGCCTGGGCCGGGTTCTGGATAAATATCATCTTCTGGGTGCGGAACTGGGTCGTTTTCGTCCTGTATGTCTTCACACCTATAATGGCGCTACTCTGGGTTATGAATAAGAACGTAACCGCGGCAAGCATCTGGCTCGGTGAACTGCTGACGAACACATTTCTCCAATCGGCGTATGCGCTAGCAGCCGTGGTCATTGTGGTTTCCATAGCGAACAGCAACATAGGCTGGCCTCAAAAAGTCTTGGGTGCGTACATGATAATCACGCTTGGGGGCATGTTGCGCAACGGCCTGCAGGGACTATGGACCAGGTGGGCCGGTATTGAGGAGGAAGGCGTTGCCGCGAAAGCCCTCGGCATGTTCGGGCTGGGCGGCATAGCCGGCGTGGGGCGGCTGGTCGCCGCCAGTATTGCGGCCCCGTCCGTGGCGGGAGCTCCCGGCGGCACGGGTGGCACCGGTACCGCAGGTGGCTCTCCTATAAACCTGCAGGGCACCGCGGCACCTCCAGGAACCGCAGGTTCAACGATTACATCTCCAGGCGCAGGTGCCGCCACCGGGGGGCCTCCGGGATGGACAGTATCGCCGGGAGGTTTGTTCGTCCCCGCGTCATCGAGCACTACGCCCGCAGGTATTGCGTCCGGTGCCGGAACGCAGGCTGCTGCGGGTCTGCAGTCAACTGCTACAACAGGCAGCGGGCTCCCCGTCCACCAGAACCCCCTGATCAGGTCGATGGATTACGGCCGGGTGACCAGGAACGTGGTCCAGGGCGTGGTCTCCACTGTAGGAGCGGCTGGCTCGGCCGTTATGCCCGGCGGCGACCGCGTGCTGCGTGTTGTGGCGAAAGGCGCGGGTATGGCTGCGCAGGTTGCCGCCACTGCAGGCGGCATGATGTACCACTCCTACCAGCGTGCAAAACAGGGCAGTGGGGGAGCCGTGGAAACCGTGCGCAGGCTGCCGGGGGCCGCACTCCAGACCCTCAAGGATGGTACCAACGTACAGCAGGGAGGCGTCTACGGGGCTGCGAAGGCGACCTTCAAAGCGGCTACTGCCGCTACGATAGACGCCGTGTCGCCCAATTCCACGCCGGTGGTGGCGAAAAGATTGACCGGGTCGAGCCTGGATGGGTACAGGTTCAGGCCCTGAGCATTATCGCAAAAGTTGGGGTGGGCCGGATAATGATGTCCGGCCCGCTCTTTTTTTGATCCAGGTAAAAATGCCCTTCAGCCTTACAGCCGCAAGGCTTTCCGGGGAAAGGAGGGTTCCCAGTGGGGAAATTTTTGATGATTGTGGGCATGGCGGGTCTGTTCCTGTCGATTACTGGGATTGCGATCTTGTTTCTGCCCGGATGTCCGTATTCCGCGGCTCTTTGGTCAAAGAAACATACTCTTGTATACATGTTGTGCCTGATATCCTGTGGGCTGTGTATCCTGGGTTTGTATCTGGCTGGTTTATTAATTTAAAGCCGGGGGAGAAGGAGTGTTTCCAATGGGGAAATTTATGACTTTTCTGGGTATAGGGGTCTGCTCCCGTCAAGCGTTGCGCTTGCGTTTTGGATTCTGCTTACCAGATGTCCTCATTCCTATCCTCTCTGGTTAAGAAGATTTTGCCTTGTATGCATGTTGTACCTGGTATCCTGTGGGCTTTATGTCCTGGGTTTGTATTTGGCTGGTTGATCGATTTACAGCTCGGGGGAGGTGGTTAGGTGGAATACCTGAAAAAGGTTGCCGGGAGGGCCGTGAAAAGGGCCGCCCGGGCCGGGGCGAGGAAACTTTTGCTCCTGCTCCTCCCGTACCTGGCACCGTTCATTCCCTTCCTGGTGTTCCTCTTTCTGATAGCGGTGCTGGTTGCCGCGACGTACTCTGCCATGGCTCCCGGCAGTTACCTGACGGGTATCAACCCATCCCCGGAAGACAAGGAAATCCAGCGGAAATATGAGCAGCTGTGTAATAAGTACAACATCGCGGACACCTGGCTGGTCAACCCTGGCAAACCATCCAGGCCGAGGCCGGGCAGTCCCAATTACGAGTCCTCCCCGGACAACCCGTTTTACCCGAACCGGGGCAGGAGGGCGAACATTGGGGCGATGGTGGACAGGTACCGCCAGGACTTCAAATTGAGGCTGACCTGGGGGCAGGTTCACGGGGCGTGCCTCTTCCGAAATTACGTCACGGGAGAACAGGAAATAACGGACGAGCAGCGGGAGAAGACGGCGAAGGACCTGCACCCGTACTTCTACTACAAGGAATCCGAAGTGATAGTCTGCGGCAAGGACGGATGCAAGCCGCACACGGTTTACCTCCTGGTTGAGGCGTACACGGTCCAGGGCCACTACCAGTACCACTACGAGTGGGTTACGGAAACCCACGGCGAAGGGAAAAACGCCTACACCGTCACTTATGAAAGATTGAGGGACGTACAGCAGATCCTACCGGACAAGTGGCAGCGGCTCAAGGACTGGATGAAGCAGGAATATAACCTGGAAAACAACGCCGACGAATTGGAACTGGCCCGCACGTGGCTCTGGGAGGCCACCCGGGGGTTTGACGAGCAGACGGAGTGGCTCAACTGGCTGGTGAACAACGTCAGCTACTCCTCCATTGCCTCTTCGGCCATGATCCCTCCGGAATTGATACCGTTCTTCAAAGAAGCGGAGGAGAAGTACGGTATACCCTGGTGGTTCCTGGCGGCAATGGCCTTCAAGGAATCGTCCTTCAACCCCGGGGCGGAAAACCCGGACACCCACTGCTACGGGCTGATGCAGGTCTCCCCGTCGAACTGGGAGCATTACGCCCCCCTGCTGGGGTTTGACCCGGTGATGGACAGGGACAACCCCCGGGCGCAGGTGATGGTGGGGGCTTACCTGCTGAAAAACTACCTGGGGAACGTGGACTGGGAGGGCGACTGGAAGGAGCAGACCCTGCCGGTTCTGGTCAGGTACGGCGGGTTTGTCGAGGTACCTCCTGACAAACCCTACAGTTCTGTCGAGGAGTGGTGCCGGGCGGAGTACGCGTCTATCATTTGGGAGCTGGCGGAAAGTTTCCGGGACGTGTCGGGTACCTGGCCGGTGCCTGGTTACGAAACAATATCGTCCTATTTCGGCTGGCGCATCCGTTTTACGGGCGAAAAGCAGTTCCATAAAGGTATAGACATACCGGCACCTGAAGGGAACCCAGTGGTGTCGGTTTCCGGCGGCGTGGTGACCTTTGTCGGGTGGGAGAACCCGAACGACCCGGGTCAGGGGTACGGCCTCTACGTGACCGTCCGTGACGGGCAGCACCTGTACCTGTACGCACACCTGAGCCGTACGGATGTGGTAAAAGGCCAGACCGTCCAGCCGGGCCAGCAGGTAGGCGCGGTGGGCAACACGGGTTCCTCCACCGGGCCGCATCTGCACTTCGGAGTACAGGATCTGAGCGGTGGCAATTGGATCGACCCGCTGCTGGTGGTGCAGCCGCAGTAGTTGCCGGGCATACGCCCGGTTTTTCTTTTTGGGGAGGTGCTCGTATTGGGAGACAAGAATCTGAAGCGGATTAAGATCGTAAGTAGATGTACAGGTTTGCTGCGGCGTGCCTGGAACTTTCCGCCACCAGGGATATATCACAAGGAGTATGAGAGAGACTTTGGACCGCGGCTTGGTTTCAGGTTGTTTCTTACTTCAGTAATAGGAATGCCGCTTTGCGTATTGCTTTGGAAAGTTTTGGGTTTAATTTCATGGGTCAGCGCAAACACTCGATTTTGGGTTTGCGTCTTGGCTCTTCTGTTCTGGTGTGGTTTCTATTTTGTTTATTGGGTCTGGAAGAACGAGCCTTAAAATGGAGGTGATGTTTGATGATAAGGCGGAATTTGCGCTTCTCTGGGCTTCTGGATAGTTACCGGTTCTGTGATCTTGACATCTGTTGGTCCCGCGACTCTGACATCTATGGTCTTGCGTCTGAATTGAGGAGTGGAAGCAAAACATGAGAGGATGAGGTCGGTTGACTGTTTACCGTTTACTGGAAAGATTCAACAAACTTCTATCTGAGCTGAAGGCAACAAAAGGTAAGCTGAACAGGGCTTGCAAAACGGCTGGCGTCAGACCGGTGACACCGGTTTGCCGTAATTGTTTGGGAGTCCGGGTCAACCGGGCGCGGTCGAATCTGCCCGGGGGGATGCGCAGGCGTGGGTTTTGAAATAGGAGCAAAGAAACCCGTCCGGCCCTGGGAGCCAATTGCCGGGTATATTCCCATCGCGCACTGAACCGAAAACTTCGCAGGAGTGTTTGATTGGCAATGGACTGTATTCAGAGGCATTTAAGAAGAATGAGGCTGTTGAGAATATCTCTGCTATTGATGGCAACTGGTTTTGGACTTGGTTTTGCAGGTTTGAAACTACTGGCCTTAATAATTCTGATTATGGGGTCGTTTTTGTGGATAGTGGTGACGGTTTTATTAATGTTGAGGTTGTAGATTTCTAACCCGGGCCTGGCATTAAACCATTTTTGGTGCCTGGGGGGGGAGGAGGTGGGCTGATTGCGCGTTCTAACGGCTACGGGTCTTGAAGAACTTGACAGGGACATTTCGGCTGGTTTGTCCGGGCGAGGAAAAGATACCGCCGGTGAGTGCTATTACCGCGAGGGTCTGCTTTCTCTTGCAAAAGACCGCGGGGCGGACGTGGTGGTTCTCTCCTTCCACCTGCCCGGCCAGGCAGACATGGTGGATCTGGTGAAGGAGCTCCGCATGGCCGGCCTGCGCGTTATACTGCTGCCCGGTCGCCGGAACGATAAAAAAGCGGTGGACCTGGCCCGGAAGGCCGTGGCCCTGGGCGTATATGATCTGGTCTGGGATCCGGTAAGTCCGGAGGCGGTAGTTAACCGGGTACTGAACCCGGCCACGCTGGCTGAAGCGGGCTTTGAGCCGGACGAAAATGTTGTCAGTATTCCGGCTGTGAAGGAGCATACCGAAGTGAAAGGTATGCTGGGGAAGCTGGCCGGCAGGTTCAAGCGCGGCCGGAAACGGGGTTTGGAAAAGCACCAGGAAGAACCGCTGTCCCATAAAACATGGAATGGCCCTGAAGGACAATTTATAGAACCCGACCCGGAAATGCTGCATATAAAAACAGCTCTCCCGCAGCTACCTCCGGACTTCGCAGTTCTGGGAAATATCCCCGGTGCCCGGTGTTACGACAATGCTCAGGACATTGTTGCAGCCAGTCCAACAGCAGTGGTAATCCCGGCTGATCGACAGGACCTGGTTGAAACAATTAAATCTCTGCGCCGGGACTTCCGGTTTCTGACATTGCCTGTTGTCATCCTGGGGGATTGTGACACCGCCTGCTGTTACCGGGCCGGCGCGGACGAATGTATTACCGTGCTGGACGGTCCGGCCATTGAGCGTATACGCGCCCGGGCGACAAGAATGAAGGAAATGTGGGCACAGGCCGAAAGGGACCCTTTAACCGGCCTGTATAACCGCCGGTTCCTGGAAAAGTACCTGGCCGAGCAGGAACGGCGCTACCGGGAGACCGGGGTGCCGTTTTCGCTGATGATGGCTGACCTTGATCATTTTAAAGCCGTCAACGATACTTACAGCCATGATGCCGGGGACGCGGTTTTGCGCGAATTTGCCAGCTTCCTGGCCAGCGGCGTAAGACAAACCGATGTAACGGTCCGGTATGGCGGGGAAGAATTCATTGTCGTTTTCCCCGGTACCGGCGATGCCCGGGAAATAACCGAGAGATTATGCCGGAGCTGGGCCGGACGCCGGATAAAGCTGCCGGATGGTCAGGTAATCCAGAGCACTTTTTCGGGCGGCCTGGCCGTGATAGGCCGGGATGGGCAGGATGCAGAGGCGCTGATCAGGGCTGCCGACCAGTCCATGTACCTGGCCAAACAGACCGGGCGAAACCGGGTGGTAGCAGCTGGGGACCGGGTTGAGGTGGTAGAAAAAACGGCGGTGCACCAATCCATTACCTCCCGGGCCGCTAGTTTGCCCAAGCTAGGTGATATGCCCGAAATGGCCTTGCCCCGTCCGGTTCTGCCAGTTAAAAGGAAAGAAAAGATTCATATTAAACTCCCAACATGGCGGCCGGAAATACCTAAACCGAACGTCAGCCGTATACTATCAAAAATCGCCCCGGCTCCCAAAGAAGACATTCCCAACCTGGTCGCCGTGTGGAGCCCGGCCCCGGCCGGCAAGACATTTACGGCGGTCAACCTGGCCGCGGCCTATGCCCTCAAAGGGTACCGGACGGTGCTGGTAAGCCGGGATGCTATTTCCCACTCGGGTGAAGTACACGGGCTCACCGTGCTGGATAAGGGAGAGTACCGCAGGCTGGCTGAAGAGTTCGAAGTTGTGGTGGTAGACGGCTACAGGGACGCTTTACGGTGTGCCGGGCAAATAATGCTCGTTGTGAATGTTACCTACCTGGATGCCATTACGGAGAGCCTGGACCGGGATGAGCTGGAATGGAACAAGGTATGGGTGGTGGCCAACGGTGTACCGGATGAGGAAAGAGGGCGGGTTGAAGCCGCCCTTCAGCTGAAGGTGGACTATATTGTGCCGTACACTGAAGGCAGACCGGCAACAACATTGTCGGGGCCGGGATTGGCCGAGGTGTTCAGAAGTGCCGCAGTGATTTAAGATGATGTTGTGGGATTATTGCCTGGTATTTTCCAGGCTTTTTCTTTTTTCAAGAGAATGCTACAGGCCGTCCAATAACAGAACGGCGGTCATTTGGCATTTATAAGCGATTTTTTGAACATCTTTTGGTTTAAATAGTTTATAGCTGAATCTGGAGAAAACTAAAGTCCATATTATTGTAGCAAATATAAAAAACCCAGCTATTATCGGTTTTCTTAATAAAATTTCACGTATAATTTCAAATAAAAGAAACAAGGCAATAACTGTACCTGAAAAATGAATCATTCTTTTTGTCAAATAAATAACACCACCTTGAAAGGAGGTTAAACACAATGGATAATGTTCCGAAAATTGGAGCCGTAGTACTAGCTTTGCTTCAAATTGGTATATTTGCAGCCATGAAAATAAAAGCATTTAATTTATTTTTGAAATCTATTCCCCTGTTTGATAAAATTAGTAGTTTTGGTAATAACCAAATGTTTACAGTGGTAATGATTATTGCTACAGAGATTTCTGCGGCAATAATTGTTATAGGTTTAGGCGGATATCTTCTACATTCTGTAATACGTCATAATTCCAGAAGATAAGAAAAAATCCTCTTTTCCTTATAGTATGTATTCCGACAGATCTCGCGCTTACTCGACGTTCAGAAGGGCGGCAGTGCTTTGAAAGGGATAACCAATACTGAAAGGGATAACCAACAGCCCGGATACGTCCATCCCGAAACCGCTGGCAATTTTGCGGGGAACGGGTTATAATCAACTAAAGGGCCGGTGATGATATTGCAGGAATACGACCTTATCATCAAAGCTCTCGTTGAACGGTACTCATCCCACTTTGTCCAGTTGGTGCGGGGAATACCTGCGGATAGGGTTGAGCGATTGGAAAAAGAGGCTGTAGCGGTGAAGCGGGAGTCGGACGTGCTGCTTAACGTTTGTGAGGACGGGTATGAATACATTATGCTCATAGAAATCCAGACCCGGCCGGACAGGGAAATGCCCCTGCGGTTGCTGGAGTACACGGCCATGCAGCACCGGGAATACAGGAAGCCCGTGTACCCGGTGGTGCTCAACCTGACGGGCAGGCCGCAGGAAGGCGAATACGGTTTTGACTGTCTGGACCTGACCGTGATAGCCTTCAGTTATCGGGTAATCAACCTAGCCGACTTGCCGGCCGAGGACGTTTTAAGGTATGGGCCGGTGGGGATTGTACCCCTGGTGCCGCTGATGCGGCGGCAGATGCCGGACGAAGAGCTGGTAGCCAGTTGCGCGAGACGCATAAGGGAAGCCCCAGCGGAATGGGTACCCGATCTGTATGTCGGCCTGGCTCTGTTCGCTCATCTGGGAAAAATTCCGGACGAAATCATTTTGAGGAACATCGAGGTGAGCAGGATGGAAGCGTCCCCGCTGTTTGAAGGAATCAGGCAAAAGTGGGTTAATGAAGGTATTCAGAAAGGGATACAAGAAGGGATTCAGAAAGGGTCAAGAGAAGACCGTATCGAAGCAATTCTTGAAGTTCTGGAAGAAAACACCGGGCGATACCCGGGTGAACTGGCAGTAAAACTGCGGGCGATTGAGGACATGAATACGCTGAAAATGCTTTTCCGCCGCGCAGTAAGGGTGAAAAGCCTAGAGGAGTTTCAAGCTGTTCTAAGTGACGTTCTCCCTTCAGCGAACTGAAAGATGTGCTGAGTTGAGCAAGATGGAAGCGCCCCCGTTGAGGCAGGAATGCTCACAACATCGGACGCAATCCAGATCGTAATAGTGGTCATTCTACTGCTTACCCTCGTCGTCCACATAACTGACCGGCGCAAGTAGTTGAAAACCCTTGGAACCGCCGCCTCGGTTTCCAAGGGTTTCACTAAAAGCCTCGGCAGTATGAGGCGCTCGTGCCGTCCTCTGGTGGGATTAAAACCCTCTAAACTGTGCCAGCAGTTTAGAGGGTAACCTAAAACCTCGGCAGGTCGAGGTCTCCACGCCGTTTGTTATGGTATTCCTGTTTTCACTCTAACATACGGCCTCCATAATGTCAAGGAAGTGGACTGCCCGGCACTGCCGGGCTTTTTGTTTGTAAGAACGGTTGTAATTTCTGCCTTATAGAGTATATAATAAGAGAAACTCTGAAAGGTGGAATTCCGTATGTCTGAAAGGATAGTAACAAAGCGAAGCTACCCCGTTGTTAAAAAGGTGCGTGTCTGGGGAAAGGGTCAATTTACCATCCCGTCCGAGATGAGAGAACGCCTGGGAATCAACGAGAACACAATCCTGGAAGTTTTTCAGGCCGGTAAGGCTATTGTGGCTACCCCGGAAAAGATAACGGTTAAGGAACTGGCTGCTTCCGTCCGCAAGGAAATGGCCAGAAACGATATCGACCTGGAAAAACTTTTAGCCGAGTTAAGAGAGGGTAGCCATGAGTATAAGACAGATTAAGGTGTTTCTGGATAGCAGCGTTATTATAGCTGCCCTTGCCTCAAGTACGGGTGGTTCACATGAAGTGCTGGCCCTGGCCGAGTTAGGGATAATTGTTCCCTGTATATCCGAAGACGTAGTGGGCGAGGTACTGAGGAACATTCAAAAGAAGTTGCCAGGTTGCTTGGACAGCTACTACGTCCTGTTTAAGACATTGCCGTTCAAGATAGTGGACGCAGCCAGTGAGGATCTGGAGTACGCCAGTTCATTGATCAACGAAAAGGATGCTCCAATACTGGCGGCGGCTATATCCGGTAAGGTAGATTGGCTGTTAAGCCTGGACAAGCATTTCCTGAACAGCGATTTGAAAGGGAAGGTGAACTTTGCTATCGGTACACCCGGGGATTTTCTACAAGAGCTGGTGTCTTTTCTAAAAGGAAATGGTTAACTAGGAACCTGCCCGGCTCTGCCGGGCTTTTTCTATTTTGGGGCTGCCTTCGCCCCGGCCCGTGCTATAATATTCCAGAAGGTGGTGGTTCATGGAACAAAAGTTCCTGTTCGGGCGTCAAGAGACATGGGGAGTGGTATTATGCTGAGGTTCTTCTTGTTCGTCATCATGCTGGCCCTTTTCATCATCTTCATGCCGGGAATGCGCCCGGTGTAAAAAATCAAAAAAGGAGTGGTTTTATGATTAAGCGCAGGGCATTAATTTCCATACTGGCCATTCTTCTGCTCGCCGTCCTGGCCCTCCCGGCCCTGGCCCAGCAGGAGAAAGTGGACATCTACGAAAACCAGAAGCTGGTCAAGTCCGTGGTCTTCGTGGTCGGCACCAGGGAATACTTCGTCAACGGCCAGACCCCCGGCGTAAAAATGGACGTGGCTCCTTTCGTGGAAGCCGGACGCACCTTCGTCCCCGTGCGTTTCCTGAGCAACGCCCTGGGGGTGGAGGACAAGAACATCGGCTGGAACGAAAAGGCCCGGCTGGTGACGCTGAAACAGCCGGGATATCCGGTGGTGGAGCTGGTGGTCGGCAGCAGGCAGCTCAAGTCCAACGGTAAGGTTACGAATATGGACGCGTCCCCTCTGGTCAGGAGCGGGCGCACATTCCTGCCGGCCCGGTGGGTGGCCGAGGCCCTGGGCTATCAGGTGGAGTGGGACGCCTCCCTCGGCCTGGTGGTGTGCTGGCCAAAGGGCGAGCCGAAGCCGGACGTGAGTGCGGTGAAGGAATACCTTCAAAAAACCACCAGCGAACAGGGCAGCTGGGTAGTGATTAACGGCTACAGGGTGCCCAACCCGGACGACAAGGAGATAATTTTTGATAAGTGGTCCCAATATGTGTGGATCACTAAAGCCGGGTTAAAGGTGGATACCGAGAAAACAGATCAGTCCGAATTGCAGCTCTACATCTACCCCCTCAACGCCGAGGCCTTCGAGCAGGCCAGGGAGGTGCTGGCCAGCAAGTGGGGAGATGAATTAGCTGACCAGGTAATTAATTACGCCATGCAGAAGAAGACGCGGAATACCCCGCTGCCGCTGAAGAGCTTTTTCACGCCCAACGGTCAGGAGATCTATGTTGTTGGCGACAAGACTGATGGTGTAGCCATCACAGTTTGGTTAATCTGATATGGTTTATCAAAGTTTCGTTAATGTGGGGTGTTTCCCAATGCTGAAGAAGCTAAAAAAGGTGGTTGTCTTTTTTCTTTGCACACTGATGATCTTCAGCATTCCTGCAGGTCCGGCTCTGGCCGGGCCTCCTGCTTCTCTTGAGGAGGCGAAGGCAGCGGCCAACCAGGAGCTGCTGGAGAAGTTCGGCGTACCCGACTACTTTACTGATACCAATATAAGCGGCAAGCCCCTGCGGCGGCATGAGCTGGCGGAGCCGGGTTACGGGTACTACGTCCTCACGTGGGGCGACCCCCACGGGGACATCAAAAACGGCCACCGGCGCTACGTGGGGTACACATACAATGACGAGGACTTCACCAATCCAACTTTCCCCCACGACGCCTGGGCCGGGGGCAAGCTGGAGGACAGGAACTGGATAAAACGTCCATGGGATAACAAGGAGTTGCAACAAAAATACAACATTGTACCTAACAACTTCGACGGTAGCCCCAAGCTTCTCTGGCACATCCAGGCCGGGCTGATCATCAAGTACAGCGACGTTAGCCTGCTGGCCCAATCCCCCATGTGGGAGCACTGGCACGAATACGTCCACATCATGGTGCCTCCCACGCAATACTCCTGGGGCATGGGCCGGATGTGGCACAAACGCTCGGACGGGAGTATCTGGTACATCTCCATCCCTCTGGCACCTAAAGCCCTGGACACCGAAAAGCCGGACTTCTCGGTAACGCTCGATAAGCACCAGGTCCAGGCCAAAACCGGCGATACCATAGAGTTCGTGGCCACCTTCGCCCTGAACGCCGACCACCCCAGGGCCGAAACAGCGAAGCTTACAGCTTTCCACGTGGTGGGCAGCAGCCAGTTCCAGGTGACCCTGGAACCGCTGGGTCCCGCTGATAAGCTGAACAGCGACGGCACCATAGGGTTCCAGCCCGGAGAGCAAAAGAAATACAGGGTAAGGGTGACCGCCCAAGGGCAGAACAGCAAGGTAGTGGTCAAGATCAACCCCTGGAGCGTGGCCTACGACGCAAACTGGGCCAACAACAGCGACGAGGCCCTGATCATGCTTGAGCTGCCCAACAACCTCTCCGTCCAGATAACCAACTACCCGGAGGAAGTATACTCCGGCGACCCCATCCCGGTGACCGCCCTGGTCAGGAACACCAGCGGCAAGTACGTGATGACGGACTTCCGGTGGAAGGTTGACGGGGCGGTGGTCAGGGAATACAACAACTTCGACCTGGTGACCAGCCAGGGGACCACATACACCATGACCGCCCCCAAAGTAGATGAACCACGGCTTATAACCTTCACGGCGGAGGTGAACTACAACCATAACAGGCCGCCGGACGAAGCGAGCTGGGACGACAATACTGCCACCGTCATGGTGAAGGTTTTACCCCATAAGGAGGCAGTATCCGGGGACCTGAATATGTGGATTGAAGCGCCATCGTTCGTGAACAACAGCCCCCTGCCGAAGCCCTGGACGTTCACGGTGTGGGTGAAGCCGCCCTACATACCCGAACCGCCACCGCCCCCGCCGGATGCGGATCCGCCACCGCCGCCGGTGCTGACGGTAAAGGTGACCACCGCTGGGGGCCTGCGGGGAGACAAGTACGAATACTCGACGGGGCAGCAGAACATCGTGCCGGTAGAACCCACTTTCAGTGACAGCACCACCGTACCCTACGAGGACGAAACGCCGATACCGTTCACCTTCACATTCCCCTGGAGCGGCGTATGGGGGCAGAAAACACTGGTGCACATTCACGCATCCGGCCACCTCACGGCCTGGTGCGGGGAATGGTCCGGTGAAGCCGGTAAGGACGTGACAATCGGCGAGATACCCATTCCGGGGAAGAAGCAGATATTGACCAAATAAAGATAAGGCCCGGTTAACGCCGGGCTTTTGTTTTTTAAGGAGGGGCGCGACATTGAAACCAGGTCATTGCCTGTTGAAGAGATGGATGAGATTCGCTGTTCAGCATTATATCGAAAACCCTTTTGGGAATCCGTTGATGGGTATGGAAGTGTATTTCCTTTTTCTCGGTGCGGCCGCAGCGGAAGCAATAATTACAAAATCCTACGGAGTTTCGCTTACATTCGGTGGTGTAAAAATAGAAGAACGATTTTTACCAATGCTGTTCGTTACATTTTCTTTTATTACTTCTTTGGTTTGTTTTGGAATTACCGGCTTGTTATTGTCATTAACGAAGAAGAAGATAATCATTCCGCCATATTATAAAGAACACGAAAAAGTCAATAGTGAAAAGGTATTGCTGGATGTTCTGGTTTATAAACAGTTAAAGAGATATACCACAATAAAACTCAATTTTGGAGGTTGGCTAAAAGGCGATTCAATAAGCAAGGTTTTGCTGTTTGATAAAGATGTTTATGAAAGAGTAAATAAAAAAACTAAAAGAAATAATGAGATACAGGATATGGATCATTTTAAAAGTAACAACTGTTCCTCGCGACGGCGCCGTGTTGTAGCAATTCTTAATATAGTGAAAACCGCGTAGTTTAAAGAGGCAACCTTTTGCGATGCAGAGAACAGCCTTGCCATCGCAGTAATCAGCCTTTGGAACAATGCCATCTATGGAAAGAATCATCAAAAAAATATAAATTGGAACTGCCCATGGGTATCTAAAGAAACGCAAAAATATAAAAGCCAGAGTGGAAAGACTTATAGTGGTAAGTGTGCCTGCAATGTAGAAAACGAAGGCCTTGAAAGCGGAGTTGAAGTCAGGCATTTCGTGTCCGGCGTTTCCGCATTCTCCTCGTCTAATCAGCGGGCTGATTTTAAAAACGGTGTTATTCAGAACGATAGCGAAGGACGGTTTACAGCCGCCGATTATAACTCTCTTAGCTTTGTAGCCGAGAAAAATGCCAGCAATGTAGTGACCTGTCTCATGTGTGACCAAAAGAACGAATGCGCAAAGATAAGCCACGATAATCAATGCCAGGAATTTAAGAGTTTCCTGAAGGATGATCAATTTCCTCTTCCTTTCCGTCTTGCCATTTGGGTAATGATCGGCTTTTGGTTTCCGCTTTATTTAATGTCAAACAGGAGGGATATGGTGAGGGTGTTTTCGGTGGATGAGTACGTATTATTTCGCAGATTTGGCGAAGATTCTCCTTACGCTGCACAGAAATCTTTTCGCTGGCGCCTGGTTGGGTTCCTTTTTTCGTCTGTCATTTTTCTGATTGTTGGGGCTGTTTTGCTATAAAAAATCGGCGGGGTGTTTATGAAAAAGTTAAGCGAAAAAGCCATAAAAAGTAATGGCCCGGGTAACCCGGGCTTTGTTTTTTTAGAAATGCAAGGGGGGGTTAGAATAGTGTAGGAGCTTAACCAGATGCATCACTAGTTTTTACTTGTGGGACAAGGTAGTATAATGCCCGATTTTTTCAAGAAAGCCACGGCTTCAGCAAGTGTTGCGACTGGTTGTATATGAAGTGCAGATGCCTTAATTTGTTCCGCCGTTTTTCGGGCAAGGATTTCGTTAGAATCCCCGAATGACTGTGATCGAGGTACAAACAAAATGGTAGAGTTCGCTTTATTAGCGGCAATTACTTTAAAGTCAATCCCACCAATTTGACCTACATAACCATTTTCGTCTATGGTGCCCGTGGCAGTTACTACAGTATCGCTTTTTATGGTCTGGTTGGTCATCTGGAGATAAAACAAAATCGCAACCGCCAGTCCAGCTGAAGGACCTTGGTCGTTGGGAGTATCTTTTATGTTGATTGGTGGTTTTTCAGGAAAAGCATATCTAGTTAGCAACTGCGGAGGGCTCCCAAAATCAGTAACGGAGGTATCCAATGTCAAAATTCTACCTTTTCTTTTCACGTTTATCGTAGCGTTAATATTTCTATGATTTCGTAAAATTGTTATAACGTCGTTAGGAGACTTAACCACTTGGTCACATACCGTTAGAATTTCGTCTCCCCTTTCCAGTTTATAACGTGGATCTTTTTGACCATTAGCAGAAAAGATTAGTTGTCGCTGATATTCAATATCTTTGCCTGCCAATCGGGATGCTGCAATAAAGGCGGCGTAATATGATTGAATTCTGGATTCCCTGTTCCTCCATTGGAAGTCTTCCGCAGTAGGTAACTCGCTTTTCATTGGTGTTTCCACTACACGAAAGGGAATTTTTGCAACTTTCCAGTACATTGAGTAAGCTGCGAAGGATAGGGGATCTAAGGAACTAGAGGTAACTGAAACACATTTTACATTATCTGGTCCTTCGGAATCTGGCTTTAAAGTCACCAAATGTACAACTGGTTGACATATTCCCGGCGTATCGACCTGAATCTTGTCGGAGAGAAAAAACGCCGTTAAGAAAAAAGTAATAATCAAAACCAAGTACAGTATCCCAATTATTCTTAAAGTCCTTGAGAGTTTACGAATATATGCTGATATTTTCTTTGCGAATATGGTATTGGTAAACATTAAATTTACCTCCATTATTTAAAAGGGGGCTGAAATAATGAAAAAACATGATCTAATAGGCTGTTCCTGTAAGAAGTACAAGTGTCCTGGATTTCTTGCATACTACGCAATGTTGGGGGCGGGGGCTGCATTTGGGATATTTGGATATAGCAAACGTACAGAATCGGTCGAAAGCATTGCCTGTTTGGTAATAGGCCTTTTGGTGGTGTTCTTGCTGGCAGTTGGTCTATCATTTCGCTTGCGGGGCACTCCAAAATATGCCCAATGGGCGCGGGTTCTTGAATGTCTGGCCGTGATAGGTTTGTTGGCTGGATTTTATTTTCATATGCGTGCCCTGCCTGTCATCAACAATTGCCCCGGAGGAGATGTTTATGACTTTTCGACAACTTTCTTTTCAGAGTCTGCACATTAAAGGGTGTGCGCGAAACCAGTTGAATATATTTACCTTTACACTTGCCACAATCTTTTCCCCTCCTTACTTAGAAGCCGTGCCTCTCATAAGTTTCAAACCGGGATTAGAGGCATGCCTTGCTTTCGTTTTTAAAGTTGGGCTTGTAATAGCGATCACATTACTGGTTGTGTGGTTTCTAAAAAAAAGGGGCGTAGATTTAAACAAAAGCATTCTTGCTCAGATATTAATTGCCATTGCAGGCATGACCTTAGTCATATATACTGCTAATTTTATCTGGACGAATCAAACAGTGTCTGGGTGGGGAGTTGCCAATTTTTAGCCTGTAAGATTACAGTGAATTAATAAAAGCAAATGAAAAGATGCAATAATATTTACCTTGGCACTGGTATTAACAGGAATATTAATTAACTTGCTGGCGACCAGATACTTCCGGTGATTGAAAGACCTTCGCCGGAAACACACGATACTCCTGCAAACCTCCAAGTATTTCGAAATGGCCCGGGTAACCCGGGCTTTGTTTTTTAGGGAAATAGGGAGTGCGAGAGGTGGGAAATCATGAAAAGATATCCGTTTATAGCGGCAGTCCTATCGGCAATCCTGCCCGGGTCAGGCCAAATCTACGGCGGGAGGAAATGGCGTGGAATAGCTATATTCAGCTCTTTGATCATAAGCATCCTTGTTGTAAGCAAATTCATACTCCTGTTAGTGGAACACGGTCGCATACAGGAAGCTTCGGAGTTGCTTTACAACTTCATAATGGCCGTACTTTACTTCAATACCCTGATAGCTCTTGACGCCTACGCGGTGACCCGGGGAATCAGGATACTGCCTTCGTTATTAAAAGCCCGGGAGATGTTAAAGCTGTTCAGACAATCGGGCATAACGCTGTTTGCCAATAATTTTTACGCCCTGGACCTGCAGGATGCCGTGTATAAGCCGCTGAGGCTGGTGGTTGTCGCAGTGCTGGCATTATTCGTCCCCGTCCAGGCGGGACTGGCGTTTTACCTGATTTTTTTGCTTTACGTCCTGCTCCAGTTGTTCTCCCTGATCTATGAAAAGCACCGGTCGCATAAAATGGGGCTGCGGTTTTTCGTCATCCGTAAGGGGCCGCCGTTCATCCTCACCCCGTTACTGCGGAAGCACGGGGCACCTGCAGGTGAGAAGTACCTTGAACTGCACGTCCGTATCAGGAAATATCCCGACCTGGACACCTACAACCGGGATATGGAGCACGACGCCCGGCTCCTGCGCCGGCTGGTAGATGAAGGAAAACTATCCGGCACCCTGGTGTTCAACAGCTTCAACCGCCGTGCTGCGGGGGTATTGGAGAAAGCGTTCACTGGGTACGCGATGTTCAAAAAGGAGGGGATTTGCCTGGCCAGGGTAAACCTGACCGGCTGGGAAGGCAGAAGGTTCCAGAAGATGCAGAAGAAGATGTTCGGTAAGGTGCTGTCTAAAAGGGATGTGGGCAAACCCGAGGAGTGGGATTTACTGATCATAAACCCTGCCTGACGCCGGGCTTATTTTGACGCATATATAGTGGGTGATGCTAAATTATGCGGTTTGCTGACCTGGTAGGCCGGATAGGGATTTCGCTGGCCCGTTCGCGACGGATAACCGGGGTCTGAAGCCCCGGCCCGGATGGGCGGCGGGCCGACTTCCCCCAAAAATTCCTCCCCTTTCCTTTCGCCCGGCTCAGTGCCGGGCTTTTTTATTGCTATCTTCATGTATTAAAAGGGGGAATTTACATGAGCCGAAATTCCAGGTATAAGCAGAAAAAACAAGAAGAAGAGAGGAACGCTATCAAGGAAAGTTTGAAAGAAAAAGAAGGAGAACTTCTGAAAAAGTTACGTCATTATGTTGAACTTATGAAAAAATCTGTAGGTAAAGATACATACGTATTTTACGATCAGGTAGTTAAAAAAATATTAGAGTGTCTTCGTGATATTAAATGGGCAATCAATACTGATCCCCAATACTACTCATCTGCGAAAGTAAAAATTGCCATGGATGAATTTAGAATTGCTGTATTGGAAGAAGTATACAAAGCCATGGAAGAACAAGCTGCCGGACTGCAGGAAAGTGAGTTGGAAGAAATAGAACAATATCTTAAATCTGTGAGTAGAGAAATATGACAGCAGGCTTGCTTATCTAAGGTGGCGAGTTAAACATGCGAATACTATACACCCTAACTTATTTGCCCGCTTTTGACCGGGTTCTTTTTTTTGGAGATGGTGGTAGAAGCGGAGAAGAAAGGAATTTCGATTATATCCGGGGCTCCTTGGGACGAAAAAAGGAGGCACGGCTATGTTCAACCGCTGGTTCAGGTTCGCCCTGTATACTTCGCTGGAATCACCGGTGTTTCACAACGCCTGTCACGAGATTAACGATCTGGTCATGGTGAAAATGGGGTTCCTTTCCTTTTTTAGTTTTGCGTGTTTGTACATTTACCATCTATATTCCGGCGTGCATGGACAGAATAGCGGTTACATGCAGTGGCTGATACTGTCGGCGTTTGCGTGCAAAATCTTTCTTTGTGCCGGATTGGTTGTGTTGTGGCTCGATTTACTGGAAGTTGTGCAAAGGAAAGTATTTTGCAAGATTAACGGCTGTAGATATCCCGTTGATCCGTACCGCCCGTACCGGGAGAAGAAGATGCTCTGCGGCGTGGTCACCAGCGATGATTGCCCTTACTGCGGCATGATGCCGGGATTGAGACTGAACCTGCGCGGCTGGTTGCGCGGCGGGCCGCTGATTCAGCCGGCTGTTTACCCCGGTCCGTACTTGCATTACCCCGAGCGCCTCTGGATCGGCTTTTTTGTAAATGACCCAAACTACTACAAGGGCCAGGAAGGCGACAACAATAAGCGTCACAAGAAATTTAAGAAATATCGCAGGGAATTCCTTAGCAAATTCGTCATATTCAACCCAGATAGACCCGGGCAGTGGCTTTCCCGCAAACTTGTTTTTGACCGCGAGGAGCATTACCTTACCGTCGCTACCCAGCGGAAGAAGGTTTGTAACACCTGTGGCGAGGTTGATAACGGCAAGAACCTTGAAAAAATCCCCGTGGAGAAAGTAGGCCGCGCCCATCATGAGATTTGCAACGGTGCCGGCGGAATAGAAGAGAAGTACGGTGCTGGTTCGGGGAATATTTTCGACAATACACCGGGGAATGTCGCAGCGACCACAGAGAAAAAAGTCCGCCTTGATTCTAACAAATATACCTCCGACCTGGAAAAAATAAAGTTCGTAGCTTTTTCCGCGCCCGAACTCGATACTCCTGACCGGAAGACCGTAAAACCTCGCTACGGTAAAATGGGCGAGTTCGTGGACGATGACGGCCAGAAGGATGGAGACGAGCAGGTAAAGCATTATTACCGGGAGATTATCGAAAACATACATCATGCCGCTCACTCGCTCACGATTTGGGACCGGTTGTTAATCGTGATTACCTTCCCTGTATGGTTTGTGCTGTACCTGTTTTCCAACCGGGGTCCGGTGAGACCGCTGAACGCTCAGGACTTCAAAACATTCGCGTTTTGCTCGACCGGCAACAACCCGTTTCTGGTTGCGATGGTGGAACAAAGTAAACTGGTGGTCGCACTCCATTCGTTTGCAATATACCACCTCCTTTCCGGCTTCTCCTTCTTTCATGACCCGCTGTCTTTTAATAACGCCCTGTTTCTAATCGTGTCCTCGGGCTTGCTGGTAATTTGTGGTGCGAGATTCGGCCTCCACTGGAACGTGCCGCCGAAACATTCCATCCCGGCCTGACGCCGGGCTTATTTTTTTGCCGGCACTTTTTGCAAAGGAGGCGATAAACCTGTGCTTCCCAATGCGCATACTCCGTGATCAGAGGGGGACCATCACCTCTTATGCGGCGATCCTGCTGACCTTGATCCTGCTGTTCACCGCCCTGGGGCTGGACCTGGGCCGGGCCTTCATCCTCAAGCACCAGCTGCAGGCCATGTGCGACGCGGCTTCGCTGGCCGGGGCCAGCGCGGTGCACGCCGAGTTTCTTTATGACGACTACGGCGGCATCAAAGGCCAGATACTCGTGGTTACCGTACCCCTGTGCGACGAATACGCCCAGGACACCTTCAACCAGAACATCGCCGCGGCCGGGTTCGACCGGGAGGGGGTGACGGTAACCAGCTACCACGGGTGGCCGTTCGACGCCAACGGTGACGGCTATCTGGACAGCTACCATGCGGAGATCACGGCGGAGATCCGGACGCGCCTGCTCGGACCCATCATGGGCATGGACACGATAACCGTTTTCCGCAAGGCGGAAGCGGCGGTCAAACAAAAAGAACCCCTAACTTAGAGAAAGGAGTGTCAGCACTGGATACGAGCGTAAAAACCCTTGCCAAGAAGAGGAGCAGCAGTTTTTACATCCTGGCCTTCGGCATACTTTTCGGGCTGGTGGCCGCCTACGGGGCGGTGCAGATAATCAACCGTGCCACCAGCTCGGTGCCGGTGGTGGTGGCGGCAACAGACATCCAGCCGTTCACCCGGATTACCGAAGCCCAGCTGAAGGTGGAAATGATGCCCCGGGCGGCCGTAAGGCGCGGCATGTACCCCAGCGTAAAAGGGGTGGTGGGCAAGGTATCGAAGACCGAGATTCCCGAGGGCTGGCCGATATGGGCAGGCGCCCTGGCCCAGAACACCCCGGGCAGCGTGCTGACGGCCCGGATCTCCGAGGAGAACAACCCCGACCTGCGGGCCGTGCCCTTGAAACTGGACCACATCAGCAGTCTGGGCGGCAGGATCGAGCCCGGGGACAGGGTTGACGTGGTGGGCGCGATGAAGCTGCCTGCCGGCGGCGGCAGCGCCGTCCAGCCGGTGTGCCGGATCATCGCGGCAAACGTCAAGGTGCTGGACGTGATCCGGGGGGAGAAGCAGACCGAGGGGGTGATTCTGGCCATGACCCCCCAGCAGAACCAGGAGGTGCAGTTCGCTCTTTCCTCCGGAACCATCTCCCTGGCACTGAACCCCTATGAAACCAACGTAAACGCGGCCAACACCTCACCGACCACGTCTTTGAGCTTCGTAACCAAGATGCTTTCCGGCACCCCGGTACAAAACCAGAATGACACTGAAAACAAACAGCAAGGTGGTGAAAAGTAATGCACGTCGTTTTTTGCGGCCTTGTGCCTCCGGATCTTCCCCCGGGGCACCGGGCCGTAC
Source organism: Desulfofundulus sp. TPOSR (assembly GCF_011393055.1). Classification (NCBI taxonomy): domain Bacteria; kingdom Bacillati; phylum Bacillota; class Clostridia; order Eubacteriales; family Peptococcaceae; genus Desulfofundulus; species Desulfofundulus sp. TPOSR. The sequence goes on from NZ_JAAOEF010000005.1 coordinate 50,909, forward strand.
AGTGCTCAAGCGTCAACGAATTAAACGGCCAGGCGGACATAACCGTGGTGTCGGACTCCGTGCCGGGCTGGCAGGACGTGAGAATCGGGGGCAGGAGCTACCTGGTAAGCGATAATCTCTCCCTGGAGATAATCGAGGCGGCGGAGGCCGCCGGTTACGCCGGGGTGTGGGCGTCATCCGAACTCCCGGTGCGCCTGGCGGCGTTGCTCCGTGCCGGGGAAACCGGGGAGGTGCGGCCACTGCGCCGCCCCCTGGAACGAACAACGGTCGTGCCCGACGATGCGCCGTCTCAAAGCAGGGGAGTGAACCGGGACGATTTTTACGGAGATGGACATCAACCGATTAGATGGCCGGAGCCGGTCCGCCACCGGAACGAAGATGGATATCATCCGGCTGTACGGCCGGAGCCGAACGGCCACCGGAAATCCGCTCGCTTCCGGGAAAACGCTCCGGGTGATGATTTACAGGTAATTCCCCAGCAGTACGTGCCGCGCCAGACCATTGCGTTCAACTCCGCCGGCGGCGGGAAGGGGAAGTCCGTACTCACCGCCGCCACGGCGGTCATGCTGGCCACGGACCCGCGCTTTCACGCCAGCGTGGTGGCAGTGGATCTCGACCCCTTTGCGGGCACCCTGGCCAGGAAACTCGGGGTTTCACCCCGGTTTTCGGTTCTGGACTGGATAAACGGTGCGGTGGACGATATAACCCGCTGTCTCACTCCCGTCCCCCTGCCGGGAGCGAACGGAAACAGCAGGCTGATGGTGCTGTCCGGCCCGGAAAGAGAGGAGGACGGGGCGGTGATAACGGCCGAAGTGGCCCAGAACCTCCTGACCACCCTGCAGCGGCGGTTCGACATCGTGCTGGTGGACACCCGGCCCGAGATGATGGACGCGACACTGGTGGCCCTGGAAAACGCGCAGCACATATTCCTGATCGACGTACCCGACGTCACTTCTTTGCGCAACACCATGAAGCGGGCGCACATACTGGCCGACCTGGGGATGCTGAACAAGCTCCACATGGTGCTCAACCGGGTCCCGAAGCTTTCCGTCATGCGCATGGACGTGGTGGACGAAATCCCATCGGCTACGGAAGTGATCGTGATACCGGAGGATATTGGTGTCCAGGTGGCGGTTAACAGGCTGGAGCCGGTGGGTTTAAGCCGGAGGACCAGAAAGTTCACCAGAGCCATGAACAGCATTTTAAAACAGATCGTCCCAAACTACATCGAGCCCGGGAAGAATACCGGGCGGTTCTTCAGCTTCTTCCGCAGGAGGGTTGCCTTTTGAACAACAGCATGAGCCTTTTAAGAAAGAGACTGATGGAAAAGGGCGCCACCGTGGCCACCACGGGGACGCTCGGGGAAAGGGAAAAAGCGGAGATCAGGCAGAAGGTCCTGCTCAAGACCGATTCCATCGACCGGAAGTTCTTTGCGGAATTTGAAAACCGGGATACATCCTACGAGCGCCGGGAACAAATCAAGGAATCCGTGTACCGGATCATATACGGCTACGTCCGGGAAGCGGCCGCAAACCTGCCCGGCGTGGTGGACCCCGCCCTGGCCGAACTGGCGCGGGAAATCACCGACGAAGTGCTGGGGTTCGGCATAATCCAGGTGCTTCTCGACGACCAGAACGTGACCGAGATCATGATCGTGGGGCCGAAGATCTGGATAGAGAAGGACGGGATAAAGTTCAGGTACGTCAGGGACTTCCAGACGATAGAGCAGATCTACCTGCTCATAGAGCGGATCCTGGCCCCCCTGCCGGGCAGGCGCGTGGACGAAGCCAGCCCCATCGTGGACGCGCGGCTGCCCGACAAGTCCCGGGTGAACATCGTCGTCCGGCCGGTGGCGGTCAACGGGCCTTTCATAACAATCCGCAAGTTCAAGCGGCACATGAACATCCACGAACTGATCAAACGCGGCACTCTTTCCCACCGGGTGGCCGGGCTTTGCAAGGCGCTCATCCGGGCCGGGTTCCACATCATCATTTCCGGCAACACCGGTTCCGGCAAGACCACCACGGCCAACGCCCTGTCCGGGTTCATCCCCAAATGGCACCGCATAGTCACCATCGAAGACGCCGTGGAACTGCAGTTACAGCAGGAGCACGTCCTGGTGCACGAATCGCGCCCCCCGAACATAGCGGGGGAAGGTGAGATCACCATCCGCTACCTGGTGAAAAACGCCCTGCGCGAATACCCCGACTGGATCATCGTCGGGGAGGTGCGCGACGCGGAAGTGGTGGATATGCTCCAGGCGGCCAACACCGGCCACAAGATAATAACCACCATCCATGCCAATTCGCCGGCGGAACTGCCCTCCCGGATCGAAGGCATGTTCCAGAGGGCTTTCACCAACGGGGTGAGCAGCTCTTTCGTGGCCAAGTCCATCGTGGACGGGCTGGACCTGGTGATCCACCAGGACCGGCTGGAAGAAACCGTCCAGGGTGCCGAAACGGTGATCGATTTCGACAACTGGGACGGCGAAGAGAGCGAAGAGGAAGACGTCCCCCGGGAAGTGAAGCGCCGGATAACCCACATAACCGGTATAATCGGGTGCCAGGGTGAAAGCGTGATCATGCAGGACATCCTGCGGTACGACCGCGACCGGGACGCCCTGGTGGTAGCTCCCGGATGGGAGAAGTGCATTCCGCTGTTCCAGAAGCACCGGCTTACCTTCCCGGACTGGTTCAGGGAAGGAGTGGTGCTGTAATGTACTACAGCCTCATGGTGGGCGCAGGTACCTTCCTGTGCGTGCTGCTGACGGTGGTTGCCACCGTTTTGATGCAGAACAGGGAAAGGAACCTGCAGTTCATGATCGTCACCGGGCGGGATGAGGTCCCGGTAAAGAAAAGGGAAAAGGGGCCGAAGCTTGAATTTCTGGTGCGCCTGGAACACCTGGCCCGTGGTGCGGGCTGGCAGCTGGGCGGGGTGGAGGTCCTGCTGATCATGCTTTTCTGCGGCGGGGCTGGGTTCGCCCTGCTGATGGCGCTGTTCCATCACGCCGGGGTGGCCTGGGTGGCCGTCCCGGTGGGCATGTACATGCCGGTGTTTTACATGAAGGAGCGGGCTAAAAAGCGCGGTTTCGATATGGTCCTGCAGCTGGCCGACGTGCTGACCCGGATGGGCAACCTCCTGCGGTCGGGGGCCACGCTGGCCCAGGCGGTGACGGCCTGCGCGGACGGCGTGGCGGAGCCCCTGGGGCCGGTGCTGCGCCGTATCCGTGACGGGATCCAGCGCAACAGGCCGGCGGTGAGGGCTCTGGAAGAGGCCATTCCGGACATCCCCCTGGCCGAGTACAAGACCGTGTGCGTCGTGGCGGACATCCACACCCAGCTGGGCGGGGATATGGCCGCTTCCTTCGACGACATTGCCACCACCCTGAAGGACGTCCACGCCATGCAGGAAAACCTGAACACCCAGACTTCAGCCATGCGCCTTTCCGGCATTATCGTCGGTATCGTCCCCTTCGGGGTTGTGGTGGCCCTCCAGATCGTCTCCCGGGGCACTTATTTCAACGACTTTCTCAAAACCATATCCGGCCAGGTGGCCGTCATTTTATCCCTGCTGTCCATCCTCTTCGGCTGGTGGCGCATTTACAAAATGGCGGAGTTCAAAATGAATTAGGGGAGTGGAAGTCATGGAGTTTCAACCGTGGCACGTCGGCCTGGCGGTATTCTTCATGATCGCGTGTTTCATATCCTGGTGGGAGGTTGAGAAAAGGCACAACAGCAGCAGGCTCGCGGCTTACATCAGGGGGGAGCTGCCGCGTGACGAACCGCTGGACATAAAACGGGGGTTCATCAACGCGGTGCTCAAGCTCACCAGGCCGCTTTTGCCGAAACCGCAGGTGCTGGAAAGGTGGGAGCTGATCATCTACCGCGCCGGAATGGAGATCAAGCCCGAAGAACTGTACGCCCTGCGCTGGACGTCCGGTGTGGTGATGGGGGCGCTCACAGGCCTGCTCTTCACTCCCAATTATACGTGGATGCTGGCGGCGGGAATTTTCAACGGGCTCATGTTTTACCTGCTCCCGGCCTCATATGTCAAGGGCAGGGCGAAGATGCGCCAGGCCAGGGCGCAGGATGAAGTCCTCAAGTACGTGGGGATGCTGGAGAAAGTCTGCCGTGCCGGCCTGGACATCAGAGCCGGGGTGAGGCGCGTGGCGGACAGGATGCCCGGAGTGCTTTCGGCGGAGTTTGAAACGGCCTTCGACCAGACGCGCCGGATGAGGTTTTCGGAAGCCATCGAAAGCCTCAAAAAGCGTATCGGCGTGAAGGACGTGGACCTCCTGGTTGACGCCCTCCAGCAGGCCGAACGGGGGGCGAACATTGTCACCATACTTCAGGACCAGGCGCAGCGGATCAGGAGGTCCACCTGGGAAAGGCACGCCCAGGCGGCCCAGAAAGCCCCTTTGAAAATGCTGGCCCCCCTGTTCCTGTTTATCTTCCCGCCCCTGTTCGTGCTCATGCTCGGCCCGGTAGCGATGAATTTAAAAGCAGTCTTTACCATGTAGGCCCCAAGCCGGGGCTTCTTTTATTTTCAAAAGGGAAAGGAGGTGGTGACGTTTGAGGGTACTGCGGAAGTTAAAGCGCGATGAAAGGGGGGTGCTTTCCGGCGAGTTTTCCATCCTGACGGCGGTGGTCTGCACCGCCGCCCTGGCGTCGTTGCGCATACTGGTGCCGCACATCATCAACGCCTACCAGCAAATTGCCAGCACACTTTCCGGCTAAAAGGCGGGGGGTATGCCCCCGCCCCTCAATCCAACTAAATTGATGGGGTGATTTCTTATGTTCGGCAAAATAGCCACTGCCTTAGTCGAATGCTTCAGGGATGAGCGCGGCTCGGACCTGCCGGTGACGGCCATCCTGGCAGCCGTACTGGGTACTGCCGCATTGGGAGCGGCGGTATACGTGCTCGGCAAGGTCAAAAGCACGACCACAAGCACGGGGCAGACCCTGGACGATGCTGCCGCCCAGACTTATTGATATGGCCGTTTACCTCGCGGCCGCCTCCCTGATATTCGCCGTGAACCGGGACGAAAGGCATGAATTTTTGCTTTTCGTTTTAGCCTTCGTCCTGGGAATCCTGGGCGCATATTCCGGCGGCCCGGGCGGCGCGATGTTCATCCTTGCCATGCTGCTGGCCTGTGCCGCCAGCGTAGACGTAAGCGAACGTTTGATACCCAACAGGCTCGTTTTCCCGGCGGTCTTGCTGGGCCTGCTCGAAAACACACTGGGCAGGCCCGGCGGCCTGGTATTTTCCCTGGCGGGAATGGCGGTCGGTTTCGGCGTGATGTTCTGCCTGTTTCTCTTCGGCGCCGTGGGAGGGGGTGATGTCAAGCTGGCGGCGGCGGTCGGCGCGGTGGCCGGGCCGTGGTTCGCGGTGGGCGCCGTCGCCTGGGCCGTGCTGTTCAGCTCCGTTTCGGGAGTTGCATTCATGGCGGTCCGGGGGAGGTTAATCGAATTGCTCCGTTACACCTGGCTGTATTTCAAGTACCTGCTCTACAAGATTGCCCGCCGCGACTTTTCCAGCGAGCCGCCGGCAAGGGCGGACTTCGAGTTTCCATTTGCCGTGTTTATCATGCTGGGATGTATGACGGAAATTTTATTTCCCGGGGTGATGTACCGTTGGCTTACCGTTTTTTCAAACGCTTTAAGCGCGATCAGCGGGGCACTTTAACCGCGGAGCTTTCCATTGTGTTACCGGTGCTGCTTTTCCTTTTGCTGGTGCCCATGATCCTGAACCTGGCCGTCTGGGCCAAGATCGTTGTCATCGACGCCGCCCGGGAGGGAGCGCGTTACCAGGCGCTCCGCCTGGGCGACCCCAGCTATATAGTCAACGAGACCCTGATCGACGGCAGGCTCAAACCCGATAACGTTGATCAGGTCAACGTGTCGGAGGGCCAGGCTTACGCCACGGTGGAGGTGCGCTACAACCAGCCGAGCATTGTCCCCGGGGCGGGGGCTCTGTTCGGGGGGAGTTTGTTTGGCGACACGATACCGCTGTCGTCGAAGAGCGTGTTTAAGATTGAACAGTAGACGCGGAATCCGTCCGGATAGATAGAAATTTTCGAAACGGAGAGAGCCTGGATACAAACATTTATAAGGGGTGAAAGACAGGTGAAAAAACCTGCCAATTTCGGCAAAAAACTTGAACTTAAGGGGCTTAAGAGAAAGATGAATCGTCTAGCAAAGAAAGTGGGATTTTATGTTTTCTTATTTCTTCTCTTTTTTACTACATTCGCTATTAGAGCAGAAGCGTACACTTATTATATGTCATTGCCCAAAGGGAAGTACTCTATTTACTATAACTGGACAGGTGGATATGCGGTTGGATATAACGTCACTCAAGGATATGCCCAAAACCTACCGATATCGGTAGACTATTCTAGTGCTTCTGTTACTGTTCCTGACGACGGATGCACTTGGAAGATCAGTGGGTTTGTTATGGGAAGCATAGAAGATTCATTAGATGGAACATATGAACCTGTATATCAAACATTTTCAACAACGGTAACCACTTCAGGAACGTTTTCTGGGTACTCTCCTAAAACAGCCACTGATGCAGCTAATGTAGCGGCTACTAATGCTCAGAACGCCTATAATGCGGCTAACAGCGCCGCAATTAACGCCCAGAACGCTTATAACGCTGCCAACACCGCGAAATCTTCCGCCGACACGGCGGCGAGCCGGGTGTGGGACTCCTCTGAAGGGAAGTCCGCCGCCACACTGGCCAAAGAAGCCAGAGATAAGGCCAATGAAGCTATAACTGCCGTAAACAATATGCAAACCATCATAACGGACATCAAAAATACAGTTACCACCGATAACGTACCGCCTTCAGTTGAAGTGAAAACCCTTTCAGGGGCTACGGCGACAAGCGGTAGTTCCATACGCCTGGTTATAGCCGCGAGCGATAACAAAAGTGCAAATCTGAATTATAACGTCAATGGTGGAGCATATTCTCCTCTTCCTGCTGATGGTAAGGTTAGCGTACCATTAACGAGTCCCGGCCCGAATACAATTGTAATTGGTGTTCAAGACCAAGCCGGGAACGTTGCAACAAAGGCAATTACCATCTGGAAACTTTAAATGGTTTCGCCCCGGGGTAAAACCGGGGCTTCTTTTTTCAAGGGAGGGATGCTGATGCGGCTGGTTTTGAGCGTGCTGGTCCTGTTGGTTATATTGTCCGGGTGCGGAAGTAAGCCACCACCCGGAACAGGGGTAGAAAAAACGGTGGAAAAGTACATCGCGGCGGCAGGTGAGATGAACTGGCGGGAAGCCGCAAGTTACCTCACCGGGGAAGCCCTTGCGGCCGCAAACCAGAACACAAAACACTTTCAGGGCCAACCGGCTGTCCCGGTGAGCCGGAACCTGGAGGTAATAACCCAATCTGACAGTTTTGCCCTGGTTCACGCCGACGTTACCCAGGGCCATGACCGCTGGAACTATTTGTTTTACCTTACCAAAAAGGCGGGCAAGTGGCTGATCTACAAGCAGGAACTGTCCGACCCGTTGCTGCCCGCCCTGCTTGAAGAAAGCGAAATTCCGAAGGAGCTTTCCGCGGCAATAAAAACTTACGTGACTGCCGCCGTGAAAGGGGACTGGGCCGAAGCCGGAAAGCACCTGACCGGGCAGGCCAAGATCCAGGCCCAGCGTCACGACATAAAAAAAGTAAACCTCCAGGGCAGCGTGTCGGACTTCCTGCTGACCCCGGTGGGAGAAGGAAACGGGTATTTTCTCGTTCACGGTTCCTACACGGTAAAATACCCCGGGAGGGAGCCGATCAAGATGGACGTAATGTTCACCGCCGCCGACTGTGCGGGAACGTGGAAAATAACCCGTATCGACCGGCTTTAGGGGGGCGAGGGCAATGCTTAAAAGAGCAGGTTTTCTGATACTATCAATCCTCATGGTGATGCTTTACCACCCTCCGCCGGCCGGTGCAGCCGAAGTTATCCTCCACGACTCCTTTGATAACACGGATTACGTCGACCTGAATAAAACGTCGGCCTACGTCAACACCGCGCAGGGTTACGTCTCCCTGCCCATGCAGGCCATGCCCAGCGCCCTGGCCATGAAAGAGTTCGGGTATGAATATGCCGTGGTCACCGGAGAGGGTATCAACGTCTACAGCTACGACGACGCCACGGGTAAAATGACTAAAAACCCGGCCCTTTCCGTGCCGACTGTTACCAGCGCCATAGGGGTGGCTGTCAGGCAGGATGCGCCGGACATCTGGGCGCTCACGAGCACTTCTTTAACCCTTTACAAGTTCAACGGTTCCCAGATGGCCACCAGCCCCAATCTTCAGGTTACCGGATTGACCGACGTAATCGCCGTGAGTGCCTGGTCGGATGCCGATAAGGCCGCCGTCCTCACCAGGTCCGGCACGGTAATGATCTACGATGCGTCCGGGGGTAGCCTGGTGCCGGCTATTACCTTCAGCACCGGCCTCTCTGATCCGGTTGCGATTTCCGTGGTCCCCGGCACGCCGGACATAGTGGTTGCCGCCGGGGACGCATTCTATTACTACGTTTACGACGATGCCACCGGAAACTACGTCAGGAACGGCCTGCGCGACACAACGGGTTTGAACGGGGTGGTGTCGGCAAGCAGCTCGCCGGGTGCCGTGGGGATTTTGGACAACCGGGGCGTTTCCTACTTCCTGCAGGACGACACGGGGGGTTACCGGAGCGCTGTCGCCCTGTCGGCCTCACCCATATCGGGTCCCGTGGCGCTTTCGCTGAAACCCGGGGCTTACGATTACGCCGTGTTAACCCGGGAGGGGGAAGTAAAGTATTACACCTACGATGACGACACGGGCAGTGTAACGGAAAACCCGGCCCTTGAAGTTACCGGACTCACCCTCTCCTCTTCCGGATACCTGCACCCGAAGGATTATTATTCCAAAGTGGTTACGACCGGCGAAGTTTACAACACAATAAGGCTGACGGTTAACCAGGATCTACCCCCTGGTACTTCTGTAACCTGGTACGTCAGCTCGGACGGGGGTATCACCTGGTCGGAAGTAACGCCGGGAAGCTGGGTGGCAGTCAACCCGGGTAACCGGTTTGCAGTCCATGCGGTTCTGGACACCACCGACGTTACCGTAACCCCGAAAATCTTTGAGGTTATTCTCGAAGTCAGCAAACTTAAAATTACCGACCTGAAAATAACGGCGATAACGTACCCGCCGGGGGCCCCCGAACAGCCGGTGGTGGACCCGCCCATAACCACCTTCCCGGTGACGGTCTACGCCGGTTCCAGGGTGCAGTTCCAGGTGACCACCACCGGCCTGGCCACCCAGGTGGTGGCCCAGTTCAGTGACGGCCAGCTGGTGATACTGATGCCCCGGGACCCCTCACTGCCGGAGACAAATACCTGGGTGGGCGAATACCAGGTGTCGCCCGAGGCACCGGACGGCACCACCATAGCGGTCACCTTCACCGCCTCCGACAGCGGAGGACGACAGGCCTACCTGGTTCAGAACCCGTTCCTCATCGTCCAGGGGAACGTGGCTTCTTTCTCGAAAGTGATGTTGACCCAATAGCCGGGTACCAGCCCGGCTTTTTGTTTGGAGACAAGAAATTCGGGAGGGATCCGTGTTGAAGGTTCTTCTGGCCAGCGACAACAGGGATATTTCAGACTTCCTTGAGAGCGTGCGCGTGGAATATTCAACGGTTACGGAACGTGAAAAAGTCATACCTTCGGTTATCAGTGAGCGGCCCGATGTGCTGATTATTGAGGACACCCTTCCGGGCCGTACTGACATGCTGGAGTTGTTGCAGGAGGCAGCCGGTTACACCCGGGTCATCCTGCACGTTGACAGGTTTGAAAATGACGAGGTTACCCTGCGCTGCGTAAAGCAGAACTGTGCCATCCTCCCCCGCAACTTCAATTTCGCCGAGTTGGAGCGGATGCTTTTCGGAAATTACCCGGGTGTGTTGAATCCGGTACGCGAACCTGCCCAAAAACCCGCTGCAAATAACATCCGTTCCTTTCCTTCCAGGTTATCAACCAGGTTGCCGGGCAGGAAAAGCAGGCACCGGTTGCCCAACCTGGTGATGGTCTATTCACCGGTTTCCGCAGGGAAAACCTTCACCGCCGTGAACCTCGCCGCCTGCGCGGTGCAGTCGGGGCGTTCCGTAGCCCTGGTGGACCTGGACGTATCGCAGTCGTCCTGCGCCCTGTGGTTGAACGTACCGCCCGGGCGGGAAGTGCTGGCGCAGGCACTGAGCGATCCCGGCACACCCGGCTACCAGCTCCAGATGCCTTCCGGCCTGACGGTGTACTCGCCCGCGCCGGACCGTCCCCCGGTAATCGACAGGGAGAGACTGGCCATTCTATTGGGCTCGTTGAGCCAGAGAAGTAACCTGGTGGTCGTGGATACGCCGCGCGATCTGGACCCCGTGCTTGCGTCCTATCTTTTTTCGGCGGCTTCAAAGATTGTCGTTGTGGCCGACCTGGACTACGCCCGGCTGATCATACTGCACGGTAAACTCAAAACGCTCAAGAATTTAATTGACTACAACAGGGTGGTGCTGGTAGCCAACCGTGTGACCACCAATAAAAAAGTTACGGTGTCGGACGTGGAAAGGGCCGGGATGGTCAAATGCCGGTGCGTCATACCGGACGTTCCCGCCCCGGTTTTGGAAGGCATTTACGCCGGGAAACCGCCCGCGTTGTTCGTGCCCGAACTGAAGGTGCTGGGGGAATTGCTGGAGGATGAGCAAAAATGCGGTACGGAAATTTCCGCAACGTTCTGAGGGACTGCGGCACGGCCTTGAAGAACGTGGTCTTTATCTGCACACTTGTTTTCAGTATTGGCCTGGCTGCGTTCTGTCTTACCGCCAGCGGGCAGGACGGGACGACCCCGGATGTCCGGGTTCCCGTTTACGACCTGGGTGCCTTTGTGGAGCCCAACGGCACTGTATGGCTTCCCCGGGAAAACCTGCCCCGGCTCGAATCAATTCTGGACACCGACCTGCCGGAGATCTACTCACGAAACGGCTTTGTTTCCCTGACTCTCACGCTGCGCGAACTGGGCGGCAGGGTGGAGGTGAGCGGCGAGTCGGCCCAGGTCCTTTACAAGGATAAACTCGTCCTGCTCCGGGCCGCCAGGATACCGGACCTGCCCATGACCGTGCAGTACGGGGACAGGGGGATAAAGGTTTACCCGGCCGGCAATGCCATATCGCGCCTCTTCAACGTTTCCACCGGCGGGGTGGCCATACCGGAGCCATACCGCTCCTGGGCTGACGAGATATTCGCCTTGCTCAAGGGAGACGGGTGGGAGCCCAGGGGCGACGTTAGAAAGATACTGGTCAGCGCTCTGGAAAAACCGGCCCCGGTACAGGTGGTGCTCCCGGCCGAAAAAGAGATAGAGCCCGGGAAGGTCATCACCAACGTGCTGCCCCTGCCCGGTGAAGATTCAAAGTCATCTAAATCCCCGGGCGGTTTTCCTGCTCCGCAACAACTGGTCGGCATGGTGATGAAGCTGAAACCGAACGCCGAAGCGGAATTCAACCCGTTCGAGTTCCACGCACGCCCCATTGGTGTGCCCTACCTGCTCACGGAAGGACAGTTGAAACACGTCCCTGCGGTCACTCCGGAGGAAATAAAGTACCGGCCCGTAAACAACCCGGAGGCGGTGATCGCCTGGCTGGCCGCGAAGAATTCTATGCTGGCCGAAAGAAAATATCTCGACGCGCTGGACGCGGCGGGCAGGAGGTACGACGTCAACCCCCTGCTACTGTTGGCTATCACCGGCCAGGAACAGTCATTCGTACCGGTAGGGGCGTCGGGGGCCATGGAGATGATCAAAAACCCGTTCAATGTGTACGGGTCCTGGCAAGTCTACGCTCCGGGGTTTGAGCAGTCCGCCATGATTGCCGCCCAAACGGTGAACCGACTGTCCGCGAACTGTCCCCCGGGCATGAATCCCATACAGTGGATAGATTCGCCGTTGAACCCGAGGTACAGGTACGCCGAGGACACCGACTGGTGGAAGGGAGTGTCTATATTCTTCAGCCAGTTAAGGCGAGTGGACGGGCAGCGGTAAACAGAGCAGCCCGCCCCTTCTCCGGGGCAGGCCGCCGAGATTTCAGCAGGGTTGTGCCGGAATGACGACTTACTGTTCGTCAGAGGCAGGCGGGCCAAAGTGTTCGAAACCCCTGTCCTGCGGTGCGTTTTGCAGCCGCTGGATCATTTTGTCGGCTTTGTCCTGAGATATCTTGCCGTCTTTCACCGCCTGCTGGATGGCCTGGATTCTGGCTTCGAGGAGCTTCTGGTGCAGTTGATCCATAGTAAGTCCTTTTTCCTTAGCGATGTCGTAAATTTTCTTACCCTGCTGTAGTTCGGTTTTGAGTTCGTCGGCACTCATACCGAGAACCTGAGCCAGCACATCTAACCGTTTGCCCGCGAATTCCCCGGCTTTTTCGCCGTCTTTGGGGCCATGGAACAGTTCCATCGGGAAGAACTTACCCTGTTCTATCCTGTCCTTGATTTTTTGTGCCTGGTCGGAAGTCAGCTTGCCCTGCTGAACGGCTTCATCAACCATTTGTAGTTCGGTTTGCTTGATGGCATTCATCAGTTTGCCCTGTTCTACGCCCAGGTTGGCCGCCAGTTTTTCCAGGAAGACCTGGAACGGTGCGGGCACCCCGGACTGGTCTCCCGCGGTTTGTGCCAGGGCGACACCCGAAAGAAGCGCAACCGCAGCAAAGGCAACAGCGATAATCACGGCAACTTTTCTTTTCACCGCAAACTCCCTCCCCTGGATATTTCGTACTCCTTCTTTTGCCGGTTAGAAGTGCAGATACTTTCCGCCTCCGGGGTTGGCCGGGGCGCAGGGTGGCTCCGGCTGGAGGCTTTCCGTATCACCTCCCCGAAAGAGGTTTTTAGGCATCAGGCACCATCGACACTTATTTAAGCAGATATTTATTGCAGGTCTTTTAAGGGTTCGTTAAAGATTTATTGCGGAGTTTTGTAAAACTATGAAAATGTTTGTGAAACTGTAAAAAGAAAGGTGGTCTCACAAATGCGCAAATTCATCCTTCACCGCCCGGGCTTGCCCGGGTGGCTGGCCGAGATGTTGAAGTACCAGGGGCCAAACAGGCTGGCCATGCAGATGCTGGCCTGGCACGAGACGCTGTATTATCACGCCATCGCCACGGCGGTGTGCGCCGAAGCTGTAGGGCCGGGCGCTGGGCTTGCAGGAAAAAGAGCTGGAGTGGCTCACTCAGGCGGCCTTTTACCACGACTGCGGCAAGATTACCTGGCCTTCAGCGCTGGTAAGCAAAGCCCGTTTGAGCGACGACGACCGGAAGCTGGTTAACGCCCACCCCATAGCAGGGGGAGTATTGCCTTCGGGAATACTGGCCTGACGTGCCGGATCCGGTGTGCCGTGTGGTCAGGGAACATCATGAGAGGCCGGACGGCTCCGGTTACCCGAACGGGCTGAAGGACGGGGATATATACCCGCTGTCCGTCATCGTGGCGGCGGTGGAAGTCTATACGGCGCTCTTAGAGCACCGGCCCTACAGGGACAAAAGTTTTACACGGGCCGAAGCCCTGGCGGAACTGGAAAAACAGGGGTTTTCGGGGGAGGTGGTCCGGGTGCTGGCGGGCATAAGTAAGGTGGCGGTGGGGAAGGCAGTGGGGAAATAGATAACACTAGTGTTTTATACTAGTGTTATCGGTGTGGTAAAACGGGTGCTTTGAGAAATAGCGCGTTTAACGCGCTTTTTTTGTGACCATTTACCGAAAGGAGCTGGTTTTATGATAGCTATCGACGTGGGTTACAGCCATACTAAGGCCGTGTCTCCAGACGACGGGTGCTCATTCCCTTCCGTCGTAGCTCCCCATACAGCGAACTACCGCTGGCTGAACTGTCCCGTAACTGCTCCGGCCACGTGGTTGAAATCCGCAGATTGAACGGCGATACCAAAAACGCGATACCAAAAAGTACTTTCGTGGGTGAGCTGGCCCTGCGGGAAGGCCAGGGGGCGACGTTTACCCTGGACCGGGAGAAACACAGACATCCCAACCACGACATCCTCGTACTGGCAGCCGCCCAGGCTCCTGGAGGCCCGGGAGGGTGCTACCCTGGTGGTCGGGCTTCCCGTAGCCTACTACCGCTTGCAGAAGGAAGAACTGCGTAAACAGCTGGAGGCTCTGCACGCGAAGGTGTCTGTAGACGACGGTCCCCTCGCCCGGGTCTCCTTCGGGAAGGTGGTGGTATATCCCCCAGGGGGCTGGAGCGCTGTTGACGGCCTCAGACCTGCCGGAGAACAGTCTAATATGCCTCGTGGACGTGGGTTTCAAAACCACGGACTACGTACTGGCTAAGGTGGCCGGTGGTATGGTCGGTCCCGAAGGTGGCGGTTCTGTTGAGTACGGCGTCTTCCAGATGTATGAAACTGTGGCAGCCGCCTTCGGATCCGAGACAGGGGCTCCGCTGGATATGAACGTGGCAGCAGCCGTAGCCGCTCAGGGCAGGGTAACGTTCCGGGGCAGGGAACTGGACCTGACGGCATCGGTGAAGGCGGCACGCGTCAATACCGCCCGGGCCATAGCCGACCGCGTGCTTGCGGCCCTGGGGCAGAAAGGAGACTTCGTGGCGAAGTTCTACCTGGCCGGCGGTGGGGCGGTAGCGTTGCCGGAGCTGACGGATATGTTCCCGGCGGCCGAGGTCCTGCCGGACCCGCAGTGGGCTAACGCGGAAGGATTTTTGAGGGTTGTAACCGGAACCCTCAAAAGCGCGTAAAATCAGGTTTTGAGGGCAATTTTTCGCTTCAGGTACCGGTACTCCTTTGTGGCGCTGATCATCGTGGCCATTGAGTGCCGGAACCGGAGCGGGAAAAAGAGGTCTGAAGCCGCATGACGCCTGGAAAAGAAGGTACCGGTGCTCTTACAGGAGTGGTTCATCGTGGCGAGGAATAAGACAAAGTATAAGCGGTTGGAATTGCGGCTGCCGGCTGACCACCCGCTGTTCCGTTACCCTCCCGGCCAGCGGGCGGCCAGGGCGAGGGAACTTATCGACACGGGCATCCGTCTTGAAGAGCGGCTGTTGGAGATAGAGCGCCAATTGGCCGGGATTGCGCAAAAGCTTACCGGTGGAGCGTGTACCAGCACCCGGAAAGCTCCCAAGAAGACCGTGGAGTTTGATGTGGAAGCATTCATGAACCTTTGAGCGAGGTGGTTTTAATGTTCGAACCCGCATACACCCGATTGGCGCGGGCAGTCGTGCTTCAGGCGGTTAAAGACGCTGTAAACCCGGTGAGGTATGACTCACACGACTATTCCGCCAGGCATATCAAAGCCGACGCCCGGAAATTCATCAGAAAGCGGTACTGGAGGACGGCTACGAGCATGGTATATTCGAGCTGGCGGGCGTGGACCCCCGGCGGGTCCTGGCCCACCTGGAAGAAAGGATGAAGACACATGTGGATTGCCGTAGACGTGGACAACACCGTGGCAAACACGAACCTGGAACTGGTGCGCAGGTTCGGTGTGCCGCTGAACAAATACCCGGCGCCGGAAGTGCCGCCGGGGTTTTTCAATACTGAAGAAGGTATGAGGCTCCTGCAGAGGGCGGAACCGTTCCCCCGCGCAGCCGAGACGCTGAAAACCCTGGCGGACCTCGGCTACCGCATCGCCTACATCAGCTCCCGCCCCGGGGACGCCCTTTTTCTCACCGTGCGCTGGCTGCAGAAACACGGTTTCCCTGCGGACCAGGTGCTGTGCGGCCTGGACAGGCAGGGAGAAGGCGGAGGTGGCCACGAAAGAACTGCAGGCCGTGGCAGTCTTTGAAGACGATCCGGTGCTCGCAGCGGCCCTGCTCAACAAGGTGCCGGCGTTGTGGCTGAAAGACTGGCCGTACAACAGGAAGCTGCCCGCCGGGAAGGGCGCGAGATGGAACGCCGACAGGGTGATCAGGTTCAGGGCCTGGAGCGAGGTGGAAAAGGCGGTGGTCACCAGCAACCCGGACCTTGCGGCCCTGATCGGCAAAAAGGGGGAATAGCACCTTTGCGCACATTGGTTATTGCCGAAAAACCGTCCGTCGCCCGCGACATTGCCTCCGCCCTGGGGAAATTCGCGCAGAAAGACGGCTACCTGGAGGATGACCGTCTGGTCATCTCCTGGGCGCTGGGCCACCTCCTGGAACTGGCCGACGCGCACGAATACGACCCGGCCCTCGTCAAATGGACTCTTGAGCAGCTTCCCATCCTTCCGGAGGAGTTCAAACTGCATCCAATCAGGAGTGGTGCGAAGCAACTCAAGATCCTGAAGCAACTGCTAAATTCGGCGGACGTGGCGGAAGTAATCAACGCCTGTGACGCGGGGCGTGAGGGGGAACTGATCTTCCGCCGCATATACGAGTGGTGCGGCTGCAGGAAGCCAATCAAACGCCTGTGGCTTTCGGAGGCCACCCCCTCCGCCATAAGGGATGCCTTCAAAAAGCTAAAGGACGGCCGCGAACTGGACAACCTGGCAGCGGCGGCCAGGGCCCGGGCCGAAGCCGACTGGATTGTGGGGATCAACGCCACCCGGGCGTTTTCGGTGAAACACAAAACCCTGCTTTCTGTCGGCAGGGTGCAGACGCCCACCCTGGCCCTGGTGGTGCAGCGGGAAAGGGAAATCCGGGGTTTTAAGCCGGAGACTTACTGGGAGGTTCGGGCCACCTTCCGGAAAAGCGGCGGGGCCACCTACCGGGGCAGGTGGTTCAGGGGTGGCGAGAGCCGCATCAAAGAAAAATCACGGGCGGAGGAACTGGTACGGGCCGCCCTGGCCGCCGGTTCCGGCAGGGTGGCAGAGGTTCAAAAACGCACCAAAACGGAGGCCCCACCCCTGCTCTTCAACCTGAACGACCTGCAGAAAGAAGCCAACCGGAAGTACGGAATGACGGCCCAGAAGGTCCTGGACACGGCCCAATCTCTGTACGAGAAGCACAAACTGATCACCTACCCCAGGACCGACAGCCGCCATCTAACGGAGGCACTGGCGCGGGACACCCTGCAAAAACGCCTGGCCGCCCTGGAAAAATGCCCGGAATACGGGGAACTGGTCCGCCGTATAAGGCCGGGGATGATGCCGGGCAAACGTCACATCGACGACGCCGGAGTCACTGACCACCACGCCATCATCCCCACGGACGTGACTCCGGACCCGGCGGCCCTCAACCCCGGGGAACGACAGGTATATGATCTGGTGGTCCGGAGATTCCTGGCCATGTTTTACCCCCCGGCAACCTACGACGAAACCGCCGTGGTCACCGAAGCCGGGGGCGAGACTTTCAAATCCGGGGGCCGGGTCGAGATCGAGCCGGGCTGGAAAGCGGTATACGGGCCGGAAGAAAAGGAGGAAAAGGATGGGAAAGACGAAGACGGAGAATCACAACCGCTCCCGCCCCTGGCCGAAGGCGAGACGGTCGGCGTCGAAGAAGCGGGGGCCGTCGAGCGGCAAACGAAGCCGCCGAAACGGTACACCGAAGCCACGCTTCTGGCGGCCATGGAAAATGCCGGCCGCCTTTTGGACGATAGGGAAATGGCCGAAACCCTCAAGGCCGCCGGCGGCATCGGCACCCCCGCCACCAGGGCGGCAATCATCGAAACACTGATCAAGCGGGGATACATCGAGCGCCGCAAGAAAACCCTGGTACCCACCCCGCGGGGTGAAGCACTGATAGACCTGGTGCCGGAAAAACTGAAATCGGTGGAACTGACCGCTCAATGGGAAGACGGGCTGCGGCGTATAGAGGAGGGGCTGGAGGACGCCCGGACGTGGTTGCACGGCCTCAAGAACTTCACCGGGGAGGTGGTGGCCATGGCAAAAGAACAGGAAGCAAACGGCGCGGTACATCAGAAGGATGTGATAGGCAGGTGCCCTCTGTGCGGCCGTGACGTGCTGGAGTTTGCCAGATCATACGGTTGCAGCGGGTACAAGGAGGGCTGCGGGTTCGCCATCTGGAAGGAAATCGCCGGAAAGAAGATTACAGCCAAACAAGCACAGGAGTTACTCCAAAAAGGCAGAACCGGCGTAATTAAGGGCTTTAAATCCAAAGCCGGCAAGAGTTTCGACGCCATATTGACCCTGGGGGAAGACGGCAAAGTCAACTTCGAATTTGCCGACCATGCAGGCCGGGCCCTGGGCAAATGTCCCCTCTGCGGCAAGGATGTCATCGAGGGGAAGAAGGGCTACGGCTGCGCGGGATGGAAGGAGGGTTGTAAATTCGTTATCTGGAAGGAGATCGCCGGGAAAAAGATTGCGGCCAACCAGGCAAAAGAACTGCTCCAGAAGGGCAGGACCGCCGTTATCAAGGGCTTTAAGTCCAGGGCCGGCAAGGACTTCGAAGCCGCCCTGGTCCTGGGAGAAGGCGGCAAAATAGAATTCGAGTTTAAAAACCGACAGGAGGGATAGGACATGCGTTTTGCGCCGGAAGGAACCAATTACAGGGATATAGATCCCTGGGACGCTCTTTACACGGCAAGGGACAAGGAACAAACCTTGAACGTAACCATAGTCAACGTAAGGTCAATTAACGGCCATGGTTACACCTGGGAGGTCAGCTTTGGAGAGCAGGAAGACTTGTTCGGTATCGTTGGGTTAATTCCCGAATCGGAAAGCGGACTTCCGGAAGGTACATCAATGAACTGGTTCAAACATCAAGTTGTGGCGGCGAAAATCAAGGGAATCGACCGAAAAAACAGCATAGTCGCCCTTACCAGAAAAGAGGTCGTGGAAGAAAATCTGCGCCGTATGATTGAACAGTTGGAAGAATCGGAGCAACTGCTTGCGCTGGTCAGGGCGTCCTCTCCGAGTGGCATTGTTGTGGACATCGGTGGTGGCGTATTAGTCAGGATACCCCGGAGAGAAATAAAGTTGTCCCGGGCAGTACCCGTTGAAGTACAGTATCCCCCGGGACAATTCGTAAAAGTGCAAGTGACCGGAATCGACAAAGCGGCAAAGAAAATCGACGTTTCAATGATAGACCCGTGGCAACCCGGAGAATATGTCCGTGGCGAGATGGTAACCGGGAAAATAATTCAAATTAAAGATAATATCGCCTTCGTTCAAACGAAACCCGGTTTGGTCGGTATCGCCCCATACCCTAAGAGCGAACAGGTAAAGATTGGGGAAACCGTGAAATACCAGGTGCAGAGGTACGATCCGGACAACAGAGTGCTCCACCTGGTGCGCTGGGACGAAGAAAGAATCCGGGGAAGGAGGCGGCAACGTGCAAGAAAACGCAGGGAACGGGCCTCCGAGCAAAGGTATTAATTACGCAAAAGGGATTGCCCTGGGCATGCCTCAATACAAGCGGGGGGACAACGAATCCATAGATTATACCGGTAGAGCCTTCGAACTAATGGAAATGCTGGCTGAAGCCACGGCAATGACTACCGGCGCGGCGGCCACCGCGTTGTCCTGTCACCGTAAAGTAGCTGGTTCGGCGTTCAACAGCCTGTGGTGGGCTGGAATGGTCCGATGGGTCAACGTATTTGCCGAAATAGGGCAATTCAAGGGGCAGTTCCGTCTCTGGCTTCCGGCCGACGGCAGGCCGCCGAAGGACGCACAGGAAGCCTGCCGCCTGGCTGCGCTGGGGCTTTTCTATGCTCTGGCCAGGAACGAAGTGCCCGGTTTTAAATGGCAGGTGGTTAGGAACGGGAAAAGCGTTGTTATGGCAGAAATGCGTTTTACCGTTGCTGATAATGCAACTCAATGGATCATTGACGCTCCCCGCCGGGAGGAAAACCCTGTTCCGAATGCCGACGTATATATTTTCCCGACCCTCCGGGAAGGAAAAATCCTCACCCCGCCGGGCAAAATGTACACCGCGGACGAACTGCTCTTTGCGCCGGGTGAACTGCGCCGGAAAATTTTTCAGAAAACCACTTGACAGCCACATGGTAACCTGCTAACCTTTGGGTTAAGGATATAGACACAAGTTTTAAACTTCTTGCCTATCAGGACGCCTTTCTCTTGATACGGGTGGAAGCCCCGGAGTGGTCGCCAGCGATGAGCGGGCGAATTCACTGGCAAGAAGTGCTCCGGGAAAAATTCCTCGCGATGAGCAGGGTGTACTCTCGGGGCAGGTGCGTCACGGCGATGAGCAGACGTACCGGACCTGCGTCACGGCGATGAGCAGGCGCAGGCGGCGGGACCCAGCCGTAAGGAAAGGGCAAAACGGTACGACTGCACGGCGATGAGCGGCAGTGTACCTTGCCTGGCCGGAGCTGTATCCGGCCCCTGGGGTGAGTGGCATTAGGCCACAGCGGTAGGAAGGTGGACTCTTCCGAAGGCAACCGTAGTAACCCCTTGTAACCGAAACGTCCCAAGCGCTATAGGCCGGAGGTTGCCCCCCTCCATTAGCGTTGAAAGTCGGATGAGAGGTATGGCCGACCTCGACATGAAATGGGCTAACCGCCGCAGACCGGGAAGGCCCGACCCAGCGGCGCTACAAGCGGTGAGGAGTGGTCGTCCTCAAATCAATGGGCGGTGTCGCGTTAGCGGCCCAGGAGTTCCAAACACTGGGACGTACGCGAGATAAGTACGCCACCGGTCGGCGTACGGAAGAAGGCAGCGGTTTTGGCCGGTTTGAAAAGGAACTGCTGCGCATTGATATGCACGCCTCATTAGCGTGCGCAAGAAACGGAATATTAGCAGCAAAGAAAGACACTTTGGCGGGCGAAAGCAAGAAGCAGTTGCTTGCTCTGTTAAAGTGTTTTTCTGTTTTTTGCAAGCCCTCCGCGGGCGTTGGAAACGGGCGCCCGCGGGAAGAAAAACCCGGGCGCTTCAATTTCGAGAGAAAGGAGGCAGCCCGGGAAATGTATGACGGCAAAGAACGATGGCGGGAAGAAATGATCCGCATTCGCCGTGCCCGTATCCGGTTTTCCAGGCATTGCCGGAAGCGGATCAAAGCAAGAGGTATAACGGTGGAAGAAGTGTATAACGTTATAAAGAACGGAGAGATCATCCAGGGCCATGCGCCGGGAATGTACGGAAGCAATCCGGATCCTGTGAGAGTGGTTATGGGTCGTGGGAACGGTGGTCGGATCCTCCATCTGGTCGTGGCGCTTCACGGGAAAACCGTAATACTGGTTACAGCCTACGAACCGGATCCGGATGTCTGGGAAGACGATCACCGGACTCTCAAATCGCCCCGGAAATAAAAGGAGATGCGATATCATGGAGAAGCTTGAGTTGGTCGGCATTTGTGCCGGGTGCTACTACGAGAACGCCGAACTTCGGTTTAAAGAAAAAACGCTGGTAAAAGATGGCGCAGCGCTTTGTCTCAAAAGAATCCCCTATTACTACTGCCCGCGCTGCGGAGAGGAAACTTACGATCTCGATGTCGAAGTTTTTGTGGAACGGGCAATAAAGAGGTTTACGGAAGGAAACGGAAAAGGCGAAACCATCGACGTTGGTAACCTGTTCCGCGTTCCTTCCGAGTCGGCAGTACAGTAAGGGATGCGAGTGTAAAGAGAAATTAAGGGCCGCCGGCCTGCAAAACCAATCATCATTTCCAGGGAGGTGATTGGGCGCGGGCCGCAGGCCCGTAGCCCGGAAGCATGAAAGAAATGCTGGTCAAGCTGGTTAAGGAAGTTAACGAGATACCGGCGGTAATACGCGACATAATGACCGCCAGGACGGACCTGGAAAAGAAACTTTCCCAAGGCGGGGACGAAGAAGCCCTCCGGGCCGTCAGGGACAACCTGGCGCACACCGACCGGGAACTGGAGTGGCTGCGTTCCCGCCAGACGGCCGCCGTAGCTACCATCAACCTGCTGTCGGCGCTCATCGGCGCGGGCAGAGCGGACGACGCGCAGGCGGTACTGGCGGCGCTGGGAGAAAATAAGCAGGAACAGGCGCAAAAGTCCGAAAGCAAACCCGAAAAGGAAAACAAAGAAAAGACAAAAGATCAGGAAGAGCTGAAGATCGGCACGTTCACCATCAAGGAAGCCAAACCCGGCAAGAATGAAAGCACCATTTGGGCTATTGCGGTTACAGCCGATAACGCGGAGTATAAGATCTGCGCCAAAAATGGCACCGGCAAGGCCCTGATGGAAGCCGCCGGCAAGCAGGCGAAAGTCAAGTACCGCCCCTTAAGCGGTGACAGGCTGTTCGCCGTGAGCGTGGAGATTGCCGGCTAGCCTCCGGAATGTTAAACTGGAGGTGGGGGCGGTGATAACCGTGGAAACCATGAAAGAAACAGCGGCTGCAGCCGAGCCGCCGGAACTACCTCCGCACTGGTTTCTCTACCTGGTGGAAAGAATGGACCGGATGGAGAACAACCTGCGGAGCGAATTCCGGCAGGAGATCGGTGATGTTAGGCGAGAACTGCACGGTATCTACCGCTGGTCAATCGGTCTTCTGGTGACCATGCTGCTGGGATTCGGCGGCATCGTCGTCACGCTGGCGGTGACCTTGCGGTAGCCGAGTGTAAGGGAGAGCCGATGATAAATGAAAGAGGAGTGGTGAAGATGGTCTCTCCGAGATATAATGATCTCGGGGTGATTACCATGGCTATTGCGAGGGAGTATGTCAAGGCCCTTATAGACCGGTTGAGCGACGAACAGGTGCAGGCATTGTGGGTTATTCTTAACTCCATGGCCTGGCCAACTGAAAAGGTTTCACCGGAAGAAGCGGCTGAAATCGAAGAATCGTTTGCCGAAATAGATGCCGGTAAAGGCATAAAAGCCGAAGATGTCTGGAGGGAACTCGGTGTATGATATAATCTTTTCCCCCAAGGCTATTCGGCAACTCAAGTCGTTAGAAAGACAAGTACGTGATGTTCTTAAGCTGGAATACGCGGATAATCGCTTTAGGCTTCGGGTGGGTGACTGGCGTGTGACCTTCCGGTATCGGTTTGAAAACCAGGAGGTTCATATTGCCGAGGTAGTCCATCGGAGCAAAGCATACCGCAGGTAAGAAGATTGGAATACGGCCGTCAAGGCCAGAAAGAGGACGGAAAACAGGACATTAATGTCCTGACCGTCCTCTTTTTGTGTTTTTAAGACCATCAGGGCTTCTCCCGGCCCGAACTATTCTCACGGAAAGGAGGAATGGGGGCGGGCCGGATGGAGGTCCGTCCCGGAAAGAATGAAATTTGAGAGGATCAAGCCGGGGGTGCTGTTCCGCACCCCGTGGCACAAGGAACACCTGTTTTATAAAGTCCCGGACCCCCAGCCGTGGCCGGAGCTCGGCCCCTGCAGCGCGTGCGGCACCATTGCCGTATGGAACGCACGGGCCGTCGAAACTGACCGCCTGGTGCACTTCTGCCGGAATGAGGAAGTCATCCCGGTGAAGGTGGAAGGGGGGAAGGGGAAATGGCTAAAACCGAGTACCTGCAGGGCGACGACGCGCAGTGGCTTCTTAAAGAGGGGTACTGCGAAGCCTGCCTGCGCCCGGCCAGGGAGTGGGTCGAAGAGAACCGGTTCGGGCACGTAGAGGTCCACGGTGATTACGACAGCCGGGGCAACCTGACAGGCTTCCTTTGCCCGCAGTGCGCGGGAGCGAGTTAACGGATAACCGGGCCACCCGGCCCGCCAAAATTCCCACGGAAAGGAGGGAATGGGGCGGGCCGGTTAAGGCCCGCCCCGGATCATGAAAGAAGAAATATTGCGCGAAGCGCTTGAAAAGCTGCTGTCAATGTTTGAAAGTGGCAACCTGCCGCCGGCGGTGGCCCGGACGATGATCCGGCGCCAGGCGGGTGATGAAAGGCCGTCTGACAAATGGAGCCTGGGCAACCGCCTGCTGATGTACCTGGCCGGGACGGAGGACGCCAGGGGTTTCAGACAGTGGGAAGAAGTAGGGCGGCACGTTAAAAAGGGCGCGAAAGCGTTCCACATCCTCGCTCCGCTGACCAAAACCAGGAAGGTCAAAATACAGGACCCCGAGACGGGCGAGGAGCGGGAAGAAGAACGCCCTGTGATTGTGGGTTTCCGGTTTATACCGGTGTTCCGCCTGGAGGATACGGAAGGCGAACCGCTGCCGGAAGTGGACTATGCCCCTCCGGAACTACCGCCGCTTTTCGACGTAGCGACCAGGATGGGGCATCAAAGTCAAATACGCCCCCGGTGATGGCAGCTGTTACGGCAGTTTCCAGCCCGGACTTAAAAGGATCAACCTGCACACTCACGACGTCAAAACGTACTTCCACGAGCTTGCGCACGCGGTGCATAACACCATCCGCCCGCTGGTGGGAGGCCAGGATCCGGTGCAGGAAGTGGTCGCCGAGACAGTGGCCTGTACCCTCTGCGAGATCTACGGCTATACCGGATATGCCTGGCACGGATGGCAGTACATCAAAGCCTGCGCCGGCGGCGAGCCGAAACAGGCGCTCAAACTAGTAATGAAAGTGCTCTGCGAGGTCGAAGAAGTGCTGGAAAGGATCTGGGAAGCCGCCACCCCGGAAGAGAGGGGGTGTGCGGCTTGACATACTGGAACTGGGAGGCACGAAAACGCAGGTGAAGATACCACCTACCTGGTGGCAATGTCCAGCATACGGGAGATTTCCCTGCGCGAGGAGATTGCCCGTGGCGAAAGGTTGATACGGCTGCTGCGCCTGGTGGCGGAGACGGAAGACCGGAACCGGGCACGGCGGATGGCGGACTGCGAGATTTAGAACTTTAGGCGGCCCGACCCGCCCAATCACCCGAAGAGGAGGTGAAAGGGGCGGCGCCGGCGGCCGCCCCGGGAGCATGAAGAAACGGGTAAATATCGTTTCGGTGAAACTTGTCAAGGAAGCGGGCATATTTTACGCAGCCCGCAGAATAACCGGACCGGAGGATGTGGCCGATCTGGTTCGTGACTTTCTGGAAGACGCCGACCGGGAGATCTTCCTGGTCATATGTCTTAATGCCAAGAACGAACCGACGGCAATCCATACGATAGCGGTAGGTACGCTGAACAGCGTCCAGGTCCACCCCCGGGAAGTCTTTAAGGCGGCAATCCTGGCCAACAGTTACCACGTAATCCTGGTTCACAATCACCCGAGCGGTGACCCGAAACCTTCCGATGAGGATATGGCTATCACAAGAAACCTGGCCGAGGCCGGGAGAATAGTCGGCATCCCGGTGCTGGATCACGTCATCATCGGCGACGGAAAGTTTGCAAGCCTGAAAACAAATGGATTGATTTAAGCAGAGGGGGGGGATCGGGGGTGCAGGCGGAACACCGTTACCCCGAGGAAAAATTCATTCCGGTGAAACCCTGGCGCCCCTGCCCCATCTGCGGCAAGGGCGACTGGTGCGGTTTCAACAGCTTCATCGCCAGCTGCATGCGGGTGCGCGAGGGCTCGTTCAAGGAAGTGGTCCTGAGCAACGGCCAGGTAGCCTACCTCCACTGGCTGGAACCGGGCATGGTAAACCTGCCGGCGCTCATGAAAGACGACTCAATAACCGCGGCGCAAACCGCGCCGGTGGAAGTGCGGGACCGGGTGTACCGTGACTTCCTGCGACTCCTTTACCTTCACCCGCGCCACAGAGAGGACCTGCTCCGGCGCGGACTGACTGAATGGGAGATCAGGAGGAACGGCTACCGGTCGGTCCCCGAAACCGAAGCCCCATGGTCGGTCTGCAGGCGCCTGATCCGAATGGGCCATGACCTGGCCGGCATCCCCGGCTTTTACAAGGTCCGGGGGCCGCGAGGCGGCACCTACTGGACCTTCGACCGGCAGCCGGGATACTTCATCCCGGTGCGGGACGAAAAGGGCCGGATCCAGGCCCTGCAGCGCCGCATGGACGACGCGCGGGGCGGGAAATATAAGCTGTTCAGCGGTCACAAGAGCCGGGGCGGTTGCTCCTGCGGCACCCCTGCTCACGTGACCAGGCCCGCAAAAGTCGAAGACCGGCGGATATGGATCACCGAAGGCCCGCTGAAAGCGGACATCGCCTGCAAGTACCTGGGCGCCGTCGTGGTGGGCGCATTAAGCGCCGCCACCTGGCGGCCGGCTATACCGGCTATCCTGGCTCTTGAAGCAAAAGAAGTCATAATCGCCTTCGACCGGGACGTGGAAAGTAACCCGGAAGTGGCACGAGCATACTTGACTCTGAAAGTAGAACTGAAAAAGCACGGCCTGGCGGTAAGCCGGGCAGTGTGGAGCGATAAAAAAGGCATTGACGATGCCCTGGCGGCCGGTATGGAAGTGCGGGTCGTCTGGGCATAAGAAAGGAGATGGGTCGAATGTCAAGAGTCATCAAAAGAGTTCCGGCTGAATATGTTACCGAACAAATCGGTGGCGGGGTTATATGCCCCAAATGCGGAGCCGGTAACTGGAAAAGGACCACTCCCGAAAAGTGCCCTATTTGCGGAACAATGGAAGTGCCGGATCCTGTCAGGTACATCAAAAGGCGAATTCCGGGCTATGTGGAAGTGCGGTGCGACTGCGGTGAAACCGTCATCTGCGACGGTTTCACCAACACCTGCGACCGCTGCGGAAAAGATTACAACTGGAACGGTACCCTGCTGGCCCCGCGCAGTCAGTGGGGTGAAGAAACCGGGGAAACGGAAGGGGATATAATCCTGGGAGTTTAAGGGGGTTAAATTACGAATGATGGAAGTACAGGCATCTTTACATGATAACAGATGGCCGGTAAAAATACACCCGCTCAGAGCACCAGGTAACTACGTGATTACGGGGCGGGGTACGGAGATGTGGATTGCCGTCCGGCCGTCCGGTGGTATCGGCGGAGGTAGTCATTTAATAGCGGTTATCAACTTCAACCGGTGCGGCTGCCTGGATGCCGACAAGTGGTCTGCGGCGGACGTGCAGCAGTACATCGGGATCGAGAACCCGGTGGATGCAGCCACCCTCGCCGCTGCGCTGAATGTGATTTTAGGGCGAAAACAAGAGAACGGGGTGGCCGGCACGACCTGGAAAAAACCATACGGGAGGTATAAGTGGCAATGAGAATGATACAACTCGAAGAAGCTCTCAAAGACCACTACGCCCGCCGGGCTGCAAGGGCAATCGAGGCGGAGGACGCGGATGCCCTTGCCAGGGTAATACCGCACCACGTCATCTATGAGAAACCCGGGATGGCCCTTGAGATTCTGGGCAGGGCGGTAAATATAGCAAGCTGTGAGACCTACCGGTGGGTACAGCAATGGCTCCGCAATTCCGACAACGACTGCCTGCGGGCCAGGGGGGACAAACGATGGCAAATGATGATCCTGCTGGAGGCCGTTTGTGAGAAGAGTAACGTTGCGGAAGCGGTGTAGATGTAGATCAGCTCCGGATGGCGAGGAGGCGGGAAGAAACATGATTTCCTGCCTCTCCCCGGGCTGGATTGTAAACGGGGGCCGCAGTTCGGCGGCGCCCGCAATGGGTCCCGGTCTGCCTGCCACATTGCGCTGAATGGTGCTGTGCAGGCAGACACTCCCGGGACTGAGAACGTGGTTGAGGGGTGCCGGCCGCAGGGTCGGCACCTGCTCCAACCTTAATCAACCAACGGAGGTAGGACGCCGGCTTGCGGCCGGCTCCTCTCTCGCCGCAAATTAGCGGCGTTGCCGGATCCTCGGTTATGACGCGATTGATCGCTGACTAACCACTCCATATGGAGTATGGGGTCCACACCATGGGCCCTGGCGGCACCTGCCGCCCCCATAAGTGGGGTAATAGGGCCTCAGTGAATGCTTAACAAGCTCATAACGGCGTGCGAGGCGGGCTTTGAAAGCCGGCCGTCGGGAGCACGCAGACAACAAAACAGGCACCACCTCCGGGGCGGTTGCCCCGCAGCGGACGGGGCAAGGGCTCCGGGGGTGCAAGCCCGGGCGCAGCCCTCCGGGCGAACCGCGAAGCGGCAGGCAACGGGCGTAAGCCCGCACGGCAAAGCCGCAATCGGGCGCAAGCCCGCACCGCGAAGCGCAAAAACGGGCGGAAGCCCGTCTCAGGCCACCGGAGCGAAAGCGGAGGGGGCACTGAGACGGGCGCAGCCCGCAACAAAAAAGCCGCGCAGCGCAAGGCCCGAAGGGCATTTGCAAAAGGTTTTTTCCGGCATATACCCACGTGACGGGAGCTCAGGAAAATAAACCTCTGGGTTACTTTTGTCTTCTTTTAAAGCAGGAAGTACCTTCCAATTAAGCTAAAAAAGCTTCCAAGGGGAATTTAGATCAGGGGGGATAAAATGCTACGGGTTTCCTGGGAAGATACCGGAAATCCCATCCTCGACCGCTTGGGTCGGCAGTTTGTGGATAGGGTTGCTCGTTACGCCAGGGGCGGCTCGTACGAGAAGCGCATAGAGTGGTACCGGAAATACATAAAATTTCTACACTTCCTGGCTGAGCGCTTTGGACCAGAAGATATTCGTAACATTCAGCCCCGCCATGTAGCGGCATTTTCTAAATACCTTAAAGAATTGGGTCGCAGTGAACGGACTGTGCTACGTTATTATTCCGTAATTCGCTGGTGGCACCGGCAGATCCCATGGCGAAAGTATGAAATGCCCGAGAATAAGGTGCTTTTGGAACTGGAGGCGAGGCTCGATGACAAAAGGTTCTGTGAAGAAATCAAAAACAGCTACAGGCGTAAAAGGGGCAGGGGGCGTGTACAAAAACCTCATGGCACAATTTGATAAAATCTGGAGAGAGGCCGTCGATGCCACTGCTCACTCAAAATCCAAGAAATCCCACTTTCGCTATCGTGACAGCATGAAGAACTTCCTCTGGTTCTGCTCGGAAAAATTTCGTTTGCAGAAGATCGCCAACATCGGCGAAAAGCACCTGCGGGCATACGTGGAATACCGCCGCCAGGAAGGCATATCAGAAAAGACGCTGAAAAACGACCTGGCGGCGGTGCGGTTTTTCCATCGCTTCACCGGTTCGCGCAATGAACTGCCGGATAACCGGGCGCTGGGGCTCGAAAAGACCCCGGCCGGCGGCAAAGATAGGGCCTGGACGGAAGAAGAATACCGGCGGATGCTGGAGAAGGCCGAAAAACTGGGCCGTGCGGACGTGGTGATGGCCATGAAGCTGGCCCGCCACGCGGGGCTCAGGATCCACGAGTGTACCCGGCTCACGGTGGGCCACTGTCGGGACGCCCTGAAGGATGGAGAACTGGAGGTCAAAGGGAAAGGGGGCCGCATACGCCGGGTTCCACTGCGCCCCGGGTTACGAGCGGAACTGAAGCGGTTCCTGGAAGAGCGCGGGGGGACCAGGGGGGAGAAGATCTTTATCGCGCCGGGTGAAAAGACGCACAGGGTCATCAAAAGCATCCAGAAATTCATCGAGCGGCACCGGGAAGAAATCACCGACCGGCCGATTACCTTTCACGGATTGCGCCACGCCTACGCCCGGGAGGAGCTGGCCTGCCGGTTGGAGCATCCGGAGAAATACGGCCTCCACAGGGTAAGTCCGGAAAGGGCGGCAAAACTGGAGGTGGCGGAGCTT
Source organism: Desulfofundulus sp. TPOSR (assembly GCF_011393055.1). Lineage (NCBI taxonomy): Bacteria > Bacillati > Bacillota > Clostridia > Eubacteriales > Peptococcaceae > Desulfofundulus > Desulfofundulus sp. TPOSR. Next base: position 80,305 of record NZ_JAAOEF010000005.1, read on the forward strand.
CTGGGCCACGGCAGGCCGGAAGTGACCAGTGTTTATACAGGGTAGTGACTTTACATCAGTGGGGTAGCATGAGATAATTTTATTCGGCTCCCAGGCAAGGGGAACCAGCGTTCCGGGATCCGATATTGACGTACTTGTGGTGACGGAAAGGCTTGATAAAAAGATCCGCGATACGATTGTAGATGAAGCCTTTGAAATCAGCCTGAGAGAAGACATTCCGGTGATAGCTCTGGCGTGCGATATTCAAGAATTCGATTCTCCCTCATTTAAAGTTGATCCCTTTTACCGCAACGTTACTCAAGAGGGAATAATTTTCTATGGATAATGGATAATTCAAAAAAGAATTTGCCTTACAGAAAATGGAAAAGCCTGGGGCAACTGGGGTGAGGGTGAATGGGCTTTTAAAAGTGCTTAAATAGGTTTACACCTGACCTCCGTAGCGGTGTTAGGATTTAAACAGACAGGGATGGTGGTTAAAGTGGACACTAAGCCAATTCAACAGGAAATTTTAATGGAGGTTAACCGCCTGCCTTTCCACTTTCAAAAACGAGTTCTTGAATTCGCCCGGGCATTAAGGTTTACTCTCAATGAAGGAACGCCCGGTAGGGATTTGCTTCGCTTTGCCGGGGTTATATCGCCGGAAGAAGGAGAATTGATGAAAAGAGCTATAGAGGACGCCTGCGAGCGGGTAGATACAAATAAGTGGTAAGTTTCTTTAAAAAATACCTGGTTTATCCGGGTTGTTTCTTTTTTAGGCCCAATTTATCCGGGCCTTTTTTCTTTTTTGAACAATTGAAAAAGAGGTGGTTTTTATGAGATGGTCGTTATCCCGGGTGAAGGAGGAGGTTTATTCAGCTTTTAAACACATGCCCGCGTTGGCTAGAGGGGGAATTATGGCTGGAACTTCAGCGCTGGCCCTTGGTGGCCTCTATCTCCTCGATGTATGGACCCTGGGCACGGCGGCCGCCTGGCTGCACGGCCTCGGGACCTGGCTGAAGGGGCAATCCATATTCGCCACTCCGGCGGAGAAAGCCGTAGCAGCCCATGCTTTCGATGCCGTATCCTGGTACGCGCAGCATCCCTTACAAACTGCGTGGGCCTGGCTCACAAAACGGGAACTGGCCAATCCGGGTCCACGGAAAATCTGGTTGGTCCCTGCACGGCCTTACTGCGCTGGCGGCTTTCAGTTGGTGGTTGGGGGGAAGATTCCGCGGTGGGACCGGATGGGGTGGGATCAGGATGAAACCCGGCGACGCCACCCACGGCAGCGCCAGGTGGGCTGTGAAGGCCGACCTGGCCCGCGTGTGCGACTTCGGCTTCGGCCCCGGAATAATACTTGGCGCGTTCGGGAGCAGGCCGGTGCGCATACCGGTGAAGCCGAAAACCTGGATGAACAAGCATGTGCTGGTGGTCGGCGCTCCCGGATCGGGTAAGAGCCGGGGCTACGTACGACCCAACATATTTGCCGCCGTGCGGGCTGGGGAGAGCGTTATCGTCACCGACCCTAAAGGCGAGCTGTATCGTGACATGGCTGCCTGGCTGAGGACGAAAGGATATGCAGTCAGGGTACTCAATCTCGTTCGCATGGAGGAATCCGACCGGTGGAACCCGCTGACGGGAAATACGGACACCCCTGGACGCAGATGTGTTCGCCCAGGTGGTGATTGCAACCACCGATGCCGGTCCCAAAAGGGGTGGCGACTCGTTCTGGGACCGTGCGGAGCAGAATCTGTTGAAGGCCCTCGCGCTCTACGTGGTGCTGGAGCTTCCGGAAGAAGAGAGGCACATGGGTTCCCTGTACGACATCCTGGCCTCCGGCGACCCCGAAAAGGTGGATGCCATGTTCGCAAAGCTGCCGGTGAACCACCCCGCCAAAGGACCTTACAACGTCTACGCCATGGCCGGCCAGAACGTAAGGGGCGGCGTGGTTATCGGGCTGGGCACTAGGCTGCAGGTCTTCCAGCAGGAACTGGTCCGGCAGGGTGACCGGCGAATCGGATATAGACCTGGCCCTGCCCGGCAGGGAAAAATGCGCCTACTTTCTCATCACCCCGGATACACACGGGGCCTTTGATTTTCTGGCTTCGCTTTTCTTCACTTTTGAATTCGTACGGCTGGTGGAAGTGGCCGACGCCGGGCCCGACGGCCGCCTGCAGGTACCTGTGAAGTTCCTCCTGGACGAGTTTGCAAACATAGTAACCATTCCCGAGTTCGAAAAGAAAATTGCCACCGTCAGGTCCCGGGGCATAGAGTGCCACGTCATAGTGCAGAGCCTTCCCCAGTTGGAGCGGGTTTACGGGCGTACATGGCAGGAAATCAAGGCCTGCTGCGACACCACCCTGGTAATCGGTGTTAAAGACGACTACACGGCGCAGTACTTCAGCCGCATGCTGGGGCAGTGCACCGTGGAAACACAAAGCGCGACCCGTGAGGTGAAGCCTCTTTTCGGTCCCGGCCTTTTTGACGACCGGCAGACCCGCAGCACCACAGGTCGTGAACTGATGCGGCCGGAAGAGATAATCAAAATGCGTTCGAAGTTCTGCCTGGCTTTCCTGCCGGACGGCACACCCCCCGCAAAACTGCGGGTGCTGGATTATGAAAACTTTCCCGAAGCAAAAGATTTAAAGCGCTTAAACAGAATCAAATCGGAGGCGGGAAGTCCTGAACATCCCAGGCTTATATTCGAAGAGCCCGATGTTTGTAATACAACTGTTGCTGAACTCGAAACCTTTACTCCTTCTGAGAATCACATCTCGTACGATGCCTCCAGCAAAACGGCAACGGAAGAAAAGGAAACAACAGGCCAATCCGGTGCCGTGCGGGCCGGGGTGCCCTGGTAGGCATAAACTTGTAGATAGTTTGCGCTTATTTGGACATACTTTATATGCGATAAGGAGGCGATG